>NZ_BAAGHZ010000003.1:0-1241850 GCF_054658695.1 Dongia sp. agr-C8 | reverse complement strand
CCGTCCTTGTCGGTGATCGTGTAGGTGAAGATGTCGTCCACGCCGCCCTTGGTCATGGGGTCGCGGGTGTAGGAATAGCTGCCGTCGGCCTGCAGCGTGAGCTTGCCGTAGGCGCCCTGGAGCGGACTGTCGAGCGCGCCCGCGTTGCCCTCGAAGGCAACGCCGGTCACGACCGCGGTGTCGCCGCCCTGGCTGTCATTGGTCATGACATTGCCGGTCTCCGGTCCATAGGTTCCGGCGGCGACGTCGTCGCTGTCGTCGCGGGCGACCGGGAGGTCGTCGTTGACGTCGATGTTGATGGCTGCGGGGACATAGTCGCCGTCGTCGTCCAGCGCGGTCACGCCGAAGGCGAGCGCGATCGTTTCCTCGGTGCTGCCGGCCACCAGGACCCCTGCTTCGCCGAAGATGAGGTCGGTGCCATGGTCCAGCGGGCCGTAGAGCGTGAAGGTGAAGGCGCCGGTGTCCTGGTCGAGCACCAGGGTGAAGATGGTCGTGTCGCCGATGACCCGTGCGAGTGCGCTGTCCTCCTCGGGCGCCGGGATGCCGACGGTCAGGTGATCGGCACCGACCGAGAGCACGTAGAGGGTCTGGCCGCCGGACTTGAGCACGCCGTCGCCATAGGGGAAGACTTCGCCTTCGGTATAGGCGCTGGTGTCGAGCACGAAGGCGTGCTTGTCGGCTTCCGGCTTGTAGTCGCGCAGCGCGGGGCCGTCGGCGCCGAAGGTGATGTTGACCTGGCCGGTGACGGAGGCGCCGCCCGCGGTGTCGCCGTTGTCGCCGGCATTGCCCTTGCCGTCGGCGCCCTTGTCATTGGCGCCGCCCTGCAGCCAGTCCTCGTCGATCAGGCCGGACGTGGTGCTGTCCTTGGTCGGCAGCGAATCGCCGACCATCGCGCCGTCGAGGTTGTGGTAGGTCACGTTGTCGAACAGCGGCACGTCGTCGGCGAAAGTGAACTCCGCGCTGCCGCTCAAGGAAGGCGGCGGCGTGACGTCGTTGCCCTCGCCTTCCTGCAGCAGGCCGTCATAGACCGTGAACTCGACGCCGATGGTCATCTCGTCCCGGCCGGCATCGCCGGTCCCGGCATCCGGATGATCCAGGCGGTTGATCATGATGGTCTCGATGGTGAAGCCGGTGTCGGTCGGCTCGACATGGACCACCGCCACCAGGGCGTTGTCGGAATCCCGGCGCACGAACATCGTGTGGCCGCCATCGGCATACTGCACGTAGAGCGTGCTGCCGTTGGACGTGAGGCCCGGCGCGATGCCGTCCAGCAACAGGTCGCCGGAGCCGCCGGTGAAGGTCGCATCGACATCGACGGTGCGGAGGGTCTGGTCGAGATATTCCTGGAAGTCGCCGTTGGTGGCACCCGTGCCCTGGAAGTCGGACCAGCCGGGGAACATCGGGTTCTCCGGGTTCTCGACCGCGTCCTGATACTCGGTCATGAAGTCGGCGAAGCTGCCGAGATAGCTGGTCTGCGCCGGGTCGCGGAAGAAGCGCTCCGAATGGCCGCCGGAAAGCGGGCCGACCGCGAAGCCGAAGACGGTGCCGGCCAGCAGCGGCTCGGCGAAATCGTTGCGGATGCTGTTGTCGATCAGGCCGTAGCTGAGCTCGGTCGCGTCCTGCGCGCCGACGCCGGAGAAGCCGCCGAGCCCGCCGCCCGGGCCGAATGGCGAGAACAAGGCGCCGCTGTTGTCGGCGCCCTGGGGACCGGCCGCGGCGTCACCCGGGCCGGCGGCGGTCTGGATGTCGATGGTGGGATCGGTCGAGGCCAGCATGGTGGCGACGTCGATCGGCTGGCCGTCTGCCGTCTCGACCGTGATCGGCGCCTGCTGGTTGGCGTCCACATAGCCTTGCAGGATGACCGTGACGTTGCCGACCCGGATCGCCAGGTTGCCGTCCCCGATCCGGCCGATGATCTCGGCCTCGCCGGTGAAGGGCGCGCTCAAGACCAGCACATCGCCCGGCTGCACCGGCACCCGCACCACATCCGCACCCGCCGGGATCGCCACCTGCTGTGGCGCACCGGCCGCCGCACCGGCCGCTGCCGGCGGCTCCGCCGCAGCGTCGGCCTGCGCCACCTGGACAAAGACACTGTCCTGCTGATTGGCGCTGAAGAAATCCTCGGAATGGGAGTCGCGCTCGAGCATTTCGCTCGGGGTGCTGGTATCGGTGGCCATGACCCGCCTCGTCTGGCGCCCCCTGCGGCGCCGGGTGACGGCCGGATGCCCCCCCGGGCCCGTTGCCGTCCAACCCGAAAACGAGGTCGAGGCCTCCGGTATTTCCCTCAAATTGTCGGTTTATTGCCGAAAACACACATCTATATGTAAGTATCTGCCGCAGTTTTCGGGTATTTTCGGAGACTCGGTCCGCGTCTCACCCAGCGGCGCGTTGTGCGTCCTCCAGGATCAGCTCGGCACCCTTTTCACCGACCATAATAGAAGGTGCGTTGATGTTGCCGGAGGTGACCGAAGGGAAGATTGCGGCATCGACCACCCGCAGCCCTTGGACGCCATGCACCTTCAGCCGGGGATCGACCACCGAGCGGGCCGGGTCCGGCCCCATGCCGCAGCTGCCACAGGGATGGAACACGGAATAGGAGCGCGCGCGGATATCGGCGATAAGGTCCGCATCCGACTGCGCGCCGGGGCCGGGCTTCAGCTCGGCCTCGATCAGGTCGCGCAGCGCCGGGGTCGCGGCGAGACAGCGCAGGAACTTGGCACCGGCCAGGAGCTCGGCGACATCCTGCTCGGTGGTGAGGTAGTTGGGCTGGATCCGCGGCGGCTCCTGGGGGTCGGCGGAGCGGATCTCGAGCAGGCCCCGGCTGGTCGGCCGGCAGGGCGAGGCCGAGGTGGTGAAGCCCGGGAAGGGATCGGGATGCATCAGCGGCCGGATGCCGGGCGGCGTGCGCTCATAGGTCAGCGGCGAGAAGTAGAGCTGCATGTCCGGCCGCTTAAGATCCGGCCGGGTGCGGAAGAAACCGCCGCCCTGGTTGACGCTCAAGGAGAGCGGGCCGCCGCGGGTCAAGACATAGCGCAGCGCGGCGCGCAGCTTGCCGGAGAAAGGATAGAGATCGTTGTTCAGGCTCGGCCGCTTCGCCCGGTAGACATGGTCGTAGCAGAGATGATCCTGGAGATTGCGCCCGACCATCGGGCTGTCCTGCACGACGTCGATGCCGTGCGATCTCAACAAGGCCGCCGGGCCGACGCCGGAGAGCTGCAGCAGTTGCGGCGAGTTGATCGCGCCGCCGGAGAGGATCACCTCGCGCCGCGCGCGGACTTCGATCGCGCGGTTGCCGTAACGATAGACGACGCCGACCGCACGCTTGCCCTCGAACTTGATCTGGGTGGCGAGCGCGTTGGTGCGGACGACCAGGTTGCGCCGCCAGAGGGCCGGCCAGAGATAGGCGCGCGCCGACGACAGGCGGAAGCCACTGCGCGTGGTGATCTGGTAGTAGCCGACGCCTTCCTGGGTCGCGCCGTTGAGATCCGGGTTGTAGGCGAGCCCCGCCTCCTGCCCCGCCTTGATGAAGACCGCGGTCAGCGGATGCGCGGTTTTTGAAATCTCGGTGACGTGCAAGGGTCCGCCGGCACCGTGATAGGGACTGTCGCCCAGCGCATGGTCCTCCATGCGGCGGTAGAGCGGCAGCACGTCGCGCCAGCCCCAGCCCGGATTGCCGGCCTTCTCCCAGTCGTCGAAATCCTCGGCCTGGCCGCGCACATAGACCATGGCGTTGATCGAGCTTGAGCCGCCGATGACCTTGCCGCGCGGCCAATAGCTGTTTCGATCGCCGAGGCCCGGGTCGGGCTCGGTCTGGTATTTCCAGTTATAGCGGCCGTCATAGAAGGTCTTGCCGTAGCCGATCGGCACCTGGATCCAGAAGCGATGGTCCCAGGGTCCTGCTTCTAGCAGCAGGACCTTATGCTTGCCACCGGCACTCAAGCGGTTCGCCAGGACGCAACCGGCCGAGCCCGCGCCGACGATGATGTAATCGAACAAGTCCAAGATTGCCCCAGGAGAGCCGCCGCGATTGAAGCCGCGGGTCAATAACTGCTAGACCGGCGGCAAATTCAAGTGAATTGCCGCGGTCAGGAGGCCTTGGGGACATCATGAAGATCAAGAAGCTGGAAACCTTCACGAACCAATCGGTCGGCTTCGTGAAAGTGACGACCGATGACGGCAAGGAAGGCTGGGGCCAGGTCTCCAACTACAATGCCGACATCACCTGCCAGGTCTTCCACCGCCAGGTCGCGCGCTATGCCCTGGGGCAGGACGCCCTCGACATCGAGGCGCTGGTCACCTTGATCCCCGAGCGCGAGCATAAATTCCCGGGCTCCTACCTGATGCGCGCGCTGACCGGGCTCGACACCGCGCTCTGGGACTTGCGCGGCAAGATCGAAGGCAAGAGTGTGTGCGAGTTGCTCGGCGGCAAGCCGCGGCCCTTCCCTGTCTATGCCTCCAGCATGAAGCGCGGCGAGATCACGCCCGAGGCCGAGGCCGAGCGGCTGAAGCGGCTGCAGGGCGAGTTCGGCTACAAGGCCTTCAAGTTCCGGGTCGGCAAGGAATGCGGCCACGACCAGGATGAATGGCCGGGCCGCACCGACGCGATCGTGCCCCAGGTCAGGAAGGCGCTGGGCGACAAGGCCATCCTGCTGGTCGACGGCAACAGCGGCTACACCCCGAAGAAGGCGATCGAGGTCGGCCATATGCTGCAGGACCATGGGGTGGTGCATTTCGAGGAGCCCTGCCCTTACTGGGAATATCATTGGACCAAGGAAGTGAAGGAAGCGCTCGACCTCGACGTCACCGGCGGCGAGCAGGACTGCGATCTCGCGCTCTGGCGCTTCGCGATCGACATGCGCGCGGTCGACGTGGTGCAGCCCGATGTCTGCTACATCGGCGGCATCAACCGCACACTGAAGGTGGTGGAGATGGCGAAGCGGGCCGGCCTGCCCGTCACGCCGCATTCCGCCAATCTTTCGATGGTCACGGTGTTCACGCTGCATCTGATGGGTGCGATCGAGAATGCCGGGCCCTATGTCGAATTCTCGATCGAGGGCGACGACTACTACCCCTGGCAGGACGGGCTGTTCACGCCGGCACTGGTCGCCAAGGACGGCAAGGTGCAGATCCCGGATGCGCCGGGCTGGGGCGTCGAGATCAGCAAGGATTGGCTCTCGAAGGCGAGCTACCAAAAGAGCGAACTCGCCTGAAGGAACCTGTCCCCGAAGCGACCTGACTCGGCCGAACACATTTTCGCGAAGACACCGTTTCGGAGGTGCAGTGGGCGAACCCTAAGGGCAAGTTGAGACTTTAGGGGTGAGCATGATGAAGATTCGATTCGCCTTTCTCTCCGTCGCGCTGGTCGGCGGCGCCTTCGGCCTGCTGTCGGCTGCCGCCGAGGCCCAGTCCGTGTCGGGCAGCATTTACTATGGTCCGGCACCCGCGCCCGTCTACGTGCAGCCACAGGTGGTCTATGTGGAGCCGCAGCCGGTCTATGTCATGCCGCCGGCTTACTATTACCCGCCGGCCCCCACCTATTATTATGCGCCACCGCCGGTCTACTATCCGCAGCCCGGCACTTGGGCACCGGGGATCAGCGCCACTTTCAACTTCGGCGGCGGCAAGGGTGGCGGCCATCACTGGCGCCACCATTAGCGATCCAAATTGGTCCCGCCGGGCCTAGAATCCCCCCTCGTCTTCCTGGTCAGCGCGCCGATTTGGCTATATCGTCCTAACCCTTGTGCCGAGCCGGCACGGGCAGCGACGAAGCGTGATGGCCGATTTCGCCCAGGACAGAGCCGACAATTTTGCCGCGGAGGCCTTGGCCCGGCGCGTGGCCGAGCAGGCGGCGCTCTACGAGTTCACCGACCGGCTGTTCCGGGCAACCACGCGGCATGAGATCTATGACGCCGCCCTGGATGCCATCATCCGGGCGCTGGGCTGCAGCCGCGCCTCGATCCTGCTGTTCGACGACAGCGGCAAGATGAGTTTCGTCGCCTGGCGGGGCCTGTCGCAGGCTTATCGCGATGCCGTGTCGGGACACTCCCCCTGGAGACCGGGCGACCGCAATGCGCAGCCGATCTGCATCGGTCTGGCCGGGGCCGCCGATTTGCCGCCGGGGTTGAAGACCGTGCTCAGCCGTGAGCGCATCGAGGCGCTGGCCTTCATCCCCCTGACGCTCGACGGTGCGGTCATCGGCAAGTTCATGACCTATTACGCGACGCCGCATCGCTTCGACGGCGCCGAGATCGAGCTGGCGGTGACGATCGCGCGCCAATTGGGATTCCGGATCGAGCGCCTGCAGTCCGAAGAGAAGCGCGCCGCCGCCGAACGCGCGCTCAAGTCCGAGCGCGAGTTGCTCCGCACGATCATCGACTGCGCGCCGGTGATGATCACGCTCTACAACCCCGAGACCGGCAAGCTGCAGCTCAATCGCCAATACGAGCAGCTGACGGGCTGGACCGTTGAATCGGGGACCGCGGGGCTGATGGAGCAGGCCTTTCCCGATCCGGAATACCGGGCACAGGTCGCGACCTTCATCGAGGCTTGCGGCCCGGACTGGATGGACATGACCATGCAGACCCTGAGCGGCCGCAAGATCGAGACCAGCTGGGCCAACTATCGCCTTTCCGATGGGACGCGGGTCGGGATCGGGATCGAGATCACCGACCGCAAGCGGCTGGAGGCCCAGCAGGCCCTGCTGCTCGGCGAGACCAGCCATCGCCTCCGGAACCTGTTCGCGGTCGCGAGCAGCGTCATCGACATGAGCGCCCGCAATGCGCAATCGCCGAGCGAGCTCGCCGAAGCTGTGCATGACCGGCTGAGCGCGCTGACCCGCGCCCATGCGCTCAGCCATCCCGGCATGCAAAGCCTTCCGGATGGGCGGGAGACGACCCTCCGCGCCCTGCTGGAAGCCATCTTCGAGCCCTATGCGGCGGAGGCCCGCGCGCCGTTCACCTGGACCGGAAGCGACCTGGTGCTGGGATCGGATGCGCTCTCGGCCTTGGCGCTGCTGCTGCATGAGTTCGCGACCAATGCCGCCAAGCACGGCGCCTTGTCGCAGGCCGGCGGCCATGTCGTGATCGACAGCTTCATCATCGACGGCGCCGAGCTCGCCTTGACCTGGCGGGAGACCGGCGGCCCGTCGGTCGTGGGGCCGCCGGCGACGCGCGGCTTCGGCGCCTACCTGGCCGAGCGCGTGGTCAACGGCCAGTTCGGCGGCCGCATGACCCGGGAATGGAGTGCCGCCGGCCTCGCCATCCGGCTCTGGCTGCCGCTCGAGCGGCTCAGTCCCAGCCCCCTGGCTGCCAGCCCTCTTGTTGAAGGGGCGCCGCGCCAATAGGCTCTGTCCCCAAAAGACCGCTTTTGGGGGAGAGCCAATGCCTGATTTTCCGATCATCGACGCCCATGTCCATCTGACCGATGTGAAGAACCTCGGCTATGGCTGGACCAAAAGCGCGCCGGTGCTGAACCGCAGCGTGCTGCCCGCCGATCTCTTCCAGGCGGCGGCACCTGTGCGGATCGAGAAATTCGTCTTCGTCGAGGTCGATGTCGACATGCCGCAGCATGTCGCGGAGGCCGAATGGATCGACGGGCTCGCCAAGGCCGAGCCGAAACTCGCCGGCATGGTCGCCGCCCTGCCGCTGGAGCAAGGCAAGGCGGTCGCGGGCGACCTCGAGAAGATCGCCGGGCTGAAGGTCGCGCGCGGCATCCGTCGGCTAATCCAGAACCAGGCCGATCCCGATTTCTGCATCCAGCCGAAGTTCATCGAGGGGCTGAAGCTGCTGCCGAAATACGACCTGGTGTTCGACATCTGCATCTTCCACCACCATCTGCCGAACGCGATCAAGATGGTGCGGCAATGCCCGGAGGTCCGCTTCGTGCTGGACCATATCGCCAAGCCGGCGATCAAGGCCGGGATCTCGGATCCCTGGCGCCAGCATATGAAGGAGCTGGCGGCACTGCCCAACGTCACCTGCAAGATCTCCGGGGTCTCGACCGAGGCCGATCACCAGAACTGGACCCGGGAGCAGCTGAAACCCTACATCGCCCATGCGATCGACAGCTTCGGCTTCGAGCGCTGCATGTATGGCGGCGACTGGCATGTGCTGGAGCTGGCCGGCACCTATCCGCAATGGGTCGAGGTGGTGGACTGGGTGATCGAGGGCGCCAGCGCCGACGAGAAGCGCAAGCTCTATCGCGACACCGCGACCCGCGTTTACCGACTATGACGGAAACCGTGCCGCAATGGCGGCGGCGCGCCATCAGCGTCGCGGCGATGCGCGAACTCGCGCGCGAGCAGTTGCCGCGGCCGATCTTCGACTTCGCCGATGGCGGCGCGGAGGATGAGCTCACGCTGCGGCGCAATGAATCCGCTTTCGACGACATCGACCTGCTGCCGCGGCCGTTGAGCGGATCTGCTACGCGCGACCTTTCGATCGAGCTCTTCGGCAAGAAACTGAGCCTGCCGGTGATCGTCGGGCCGACCGGCCTGGGCGGGCTGTTCTGGCCGGATGGCGAACGCGCTGCGGCGCGGGCCGCCGCCGCGGCCGGCACCGCCTATTGCCTGAGCCATGGCTCGGTCTGCACGCTCGAGCAATTGGCGGAGACCGGCGTATCGCCGCGCTGGATGCAGGTCTTCATCTACCGCGAACGCGACTTCACCTGGGAACTGACCGAACGCGCGGCCAAGGCGAATTACGACGCGCTGGTGCTGACCACCGACAACCAGATGCTCGGCAACCGCGAGCGCGATCTGCGCAACGGCTTCACCATCCCGCCGCGCCTCGGGCTGAATAGCCTGGCCGGCATGGCGCTGAAGGCGGAATGGCTCTGGCGCATGCGCAACGACTTGAAGCGCATCACCTTCGGCAATTACGTGCGGCCTGGCGAGAGCGCCGACATCAAGAGCCTCGCCGGGCGCATGGCCCATCTGCTCGACCCGTCGATGAACTGGACGGATGTGGCGGAGCTGCGCAAGGTCTGGACCAAGCCGCTGATCCTCAAAGGCATCCTGCATCCCGACGAGGCGAGGCTGGCGATCGAACATGGTGTCGATGCGCTGATCGTCTCCAACCACGGCGGCAGGCAGCTCGACGGCGCCGCCTCCGGCCTCGACGCCCTGCCGGCGGTTCTCGATGCGGTCGGCGGGCGGATCCCGGTCCTGGTCGATGGCGGCATCCGCCGCGGCGCCGATGTGGTGAAGGCCCTCGCCTTGGGGGCCAAGGCCTGCCTGATCGGCCGGCCGCAATTATGGGGCGTCTCGGTTGCCGGCGAGGCGGGCGTGGCGCGGGTGCTGGAGATCTTCAAACAGGAGATCGATCGCGCGATGGGACTCTGCGGCGTCACTGGCATCGGCCAGATCGACCGAGGTCTGCTGCTCAGGAAGAGGGTCGGCACATGATCAAGGATCCCCCGCTCCTCACCATCCGCCGCGACTTCCCGCGGCCGAGCCCGGCGGTGATCAAGGCCTTCGCCGGCGTGCCCACCGGCTATGTGGTCGATGCGATGGGCGGGCGCGGCGGGCTCGATTACCGGATCAAGCCCTTGGCGCCGCAGAACACGCCCTTGGTCGGCGTCGCGATGACCTGCCATTGCGGACCGGCCGACAACCTCGCTTTGTTCGGCGCCCTGGCGACCGCGCAGGCCGGCGACATCCTGGTCGCCGCCACCGATGCCTTCACCGCAACCTCGGTGACCGGCGACCTGCTGCTCGGGATGGCGAAGAACCGCGGCCTGCTCGGCCTGGTGACCGACGGCCTGGTGCGCGATCTCGCCGGGGTCCTGGGTGTCGGCTTGCCGGTCTATTGTGCCGGCGTCACCCCGAACTCGCCGGCGCGCAACGGGCCGGGGACGGTGGGGCATGTCGTGACCATGGGCGGCTTGACCATCGCGCCGGGCGATATCGTGATCGGCGACAATGACGGCGTCGTCATCATCCCCTTGGCTCTGGCGGAGAGCGTGCTCGGCAAGCTGAAGGACGTGAAGGCCGCCGAGGCGGCGCTGGAAGCCAAGGTCAAGGCCGGGCTCCAGGTGCCGGATTTCGTGCAGGCGATTCTGGATTCCGACCGCGTGGTCGAGAACTGACGCATGACCCGGCAGACCAAGCCGTTGAAGGAGGATCTGCCGGTCATCGAAATCGGCGTCGACCGGCTGCCGCAGCTGTTCCACACCCTCGATCCCTATCCCTTCAAGGAGCGCGACCTCGACCGCGACGTCGAGGAATACATCGTCGATTGGGCGCGCGAGCTGCCGCGCAACCAGCCCCTGAAGATCCTGGTGCACCTGCCGCCGGCGGAAGCCGAGACGCCGGCCGCCCGCGAGCTGGAAGGCGCGCTCCAGCACTACTTCGCCTATCGCGCCGAGGTGATCCGGCGCGACCTCAAGGAGCTGTTCCGCATCGGCCGGCGCGCGCTGATCGTCGGGCTCGCCGTGCTCGGCCTTTGTCTTGCCGCCGGCAACATCGTCGGCGCGCTCGGCACCGGATACGTCGCGCGTTTCCTCGGCGAGGGCCTGATCATCCTCGGCTGGGTCGCGAACTGGCGGCCGATCGAGATCTTCCTGTATGATTGGTGGCCGGTTTCGCGCCGGCGCCACCTCTATCTCCGGTTGGCGGCGGCGGCCGTCGTGCTGAAGCCGACGGCCAAGACAGCGCCATGACCGAGCCCGGAACGGATCCAAGCAACCCGCCCCCCGCGGGGCGACACCCCGCCCCGCCGCCCGACGGCCTGTTCAACCGCGAGCGGCTGCTGGTGATCTTCTTCTTCGCGGCCTATTTCTTCCTGATCTATCAGCTGTTCCTGGTGCTGGCGCCGTTCCTGGCGCCGCTGCTTGCCGCGGCCATGCTGGCGCTGGTCGTGTTCCCGTTGCGCCAGCTGCTGCTGCAGCGCATTCCCTCGCCGAGCCTGGTCTCGCTGCTGGTGACGCTGCTGGTCATGGTGACGGTGATCGTTCCGGCCAGCCTGTTCGCCTGGATCCTGGTGCGCGAGGCGGCCCAGGCGGTTCCGGAGCTGAACGCCTGGCTGGCGGCACAGCGCAGCCAAGGCTGGCCGATGGCGCAGAACGGCGAGTTGCCGGCGCTGGAGCGGATGTTGGGCGCAGCGATGCGCTTTTTCGCCAGCATCGAGCTCGACGTCCGCAGCGTCGCGACCGAGACCGTGCGCGATCTCGGCAACCAGGTCACCTCGGCGGGCGCCGGCATCGTGCGCAAGTTCATCGCCGTGCTGTTCCAGCTGGTCATCCTGCTGCTGGCGCTGTTCTTCTTCCTGCGCGATGGACCGTCCATGATCGCCCGGCTGATGGACCTCGTGCCGATGGAGGCGGAGAGCAAGGCGATGGTGCTGCGCGGCCTCGACCGCACCGTGGTCGCCATGGTGCGCGGCACGCTGATCACCGCCTCGGCACAGGGGCTGCTGGTTGGGATCGGGTTGGCCTTCGCCGGCATTCCCTTCCCGGTGCTGCTGGGCTTCGTCGCGACCTTCCTCGCCGTCGTGCCGTTCATCGGCACCGCGATCGTCTGGGTGCCGGCGGCGATCTATCTCGCCTTGAGCGACCAGATCGGCGCCGCGATCGGGCTCAGCGTCTGGGGCCTGCTCGTGGTCGGGCTGATCGACAACCTGCTGCGGCCGATCGTGGTCGGCAGCCATGCCCGGCTGCCGGCGACCTTGCTGTTCCTCGGCGTGCTCGGCGGCTTCCAGGTCTACGGGCCGGTCGGCGGCTTGATCAGCCCGCTGCTGATCGCCTGCGTGATCGCTTTTGCGCGGATCTACCGCGAGCGCTATCGGCCGCCGGGCGCTTGATTCGCTTTGCGCTCCAGTAGTCGAAGGCCTTCTTCTGCTGCCGGCGGATGAACTTCACCGCCTCGGGGCCGGTCCAGAGTCCTTCATAGCCGAGACGCGCGGCGCAGCTCACCCACCAGCCGTCGCCGGGCAAGCGGTCGGATTGGCGCACCACCAGCACGGCAAGCTCCGGTTCGCCCTTGGCAACCGCTGTGTCATCGACCGCGCCCAAGGTCTTGCAGACCTGCCGCATCTTCGGCCGGCTGAAGGCATGGCCCATCTGGTCCAGGAGATCGGAATAGCTGACGTCGCGGCGCGCCTTCGCCGCTTCGACCAGCAGCCGGCGCACGGCGGCGGCGTCGCTGATCGGAATCGCCAGCAGGTCTCGTCCCTCTTCCATCCTTGCCTCTTAATTGAGCATGGATTTCGACGCAATTGCCGCAGTGCGGCACAGCCTTCCGCTTGACGCGCAAGGCAAGTCCATCAAAGATGCCTCGTCCGTTCACTGCATGCACTATGCGTTTGCGAAGGGGAGAATCAGGGGCCTGGCAAACGCCGTTCCGCGCCGATTAAATCGATTCAATCAACAGAACCAAAACTGGGAGGAGTGTCTGATGTTGAGAATGTCGCGTCGCAAGTTCGGCAGCGCCCTGCGGGTCGCTGCGGTCGCCGTTTCCGCGCTCACGCTCGGCGGCATCATGGCCGGCACCGCCAAGGCCGAAGACAAGCTGGTGATCCTCGGCTCGGTGCCGGGCCTGAAGTTTCCGTTCTTCGTCCACATGATGAATCAGATCAAGGCCGAGGGCGAGAAGCTCGGCGTCGAGGTGATCGTCGGCGACGGCCAGGTCAGCTCGACCAAGCAGACCGCCGACGTCGAAGCGGCGATCTCCCGCGGCGTCAACGGCATCGTCATCAGCCCGAATGAAGTCGACGCCATGGCGCCGGCGCTGCAAGAGGCCGTCGATGCCAAGATCCCGGTCGTCACCATCGACCGCTACGTCACCAAGGTGCCGGATCTGCTCGGCCATGTCGGCGCGGACAACTCCAAGGGCGGCGAGGCGCAGGCCGAGCTGATCATGAAGCTGTTTCCGAACGGCGCCAAGGTCATGAACCTGCAGGGCCAGCCGGGCGCGGGTCCCGCCATCGACCGCAACAAGGGCCTGCACAACATTCTCGACCAGCACAAGGACAAGTATCCGATCGTGTTCGAGCAGACCGCGGAATTCGACCGGGTGAAGGGCCTCAACGTCACCGAATCGGCCTTGGCCAGCATGCAGACCCCGCCGGACGTCATCGTCGCCGCCAACGACGACATGATCCTCGGCGCCATGGAAGCGGTGAAGGCGCACAACCTCGGCGGTAAGGTCGCGCTGATCGGCTTCGACGCCCTGCCGGAAGCGCTGGCCCGGGTGAAGGACGGCAGCCTGACCGCGACGGTAGAGCAGTTCCCCGGCCTGCAGAGCTCCAAGGCGGTGGACAAGCTGGTCGAGTTCCTGAAGAGCGGCAAGGCGCCGGATCCGAAGGTCGAGCTGCTGACCCCGATCACCATCACCAAGGACAATCTCGACAAGGCCGAGCGCCTCAGCGAAGTCCAGTAAGTCCTGATGCGAAGTGCGCGGCGGATGGGCAGCCATCCGCCGCGTGTTCGCTCAAAGAGCACCGACCCAGAGGTCCAACGGTGACAGAACCTCTGCTCCGCATGGAGCATATCACCAAGCGTTTTCCCGGCGTTCTGGCGCTGGACGACGTGTCGCTGGAAATCCTCCCCGGCGAGACCCATGGCCTGCTGGGCGAGAACGGCGCCGGCAAGTCCACCCTGCTGAAGATCCTCTCCGGGGCCTACCAGCCGGATTCCGGCACGATCACGCTCGGCGGCAAGCCGCTCGAGGCGAAGACGCCGCTCGACGCGCAGAAGCAGGGCATCATCACCATCTACCAGGAATTCAACCTGATCCCGACCATGACGGTCGCGGAGAACATGTTCCTCGGCCGCGAGCCCGGCGCCGGCGTGTTCGTCTCCTGGCCGCGGATGCGCGAGGAAACCGAGAAGGTCCTGCAGCATCTCGGCATCGATCTCGACCCGATGGCGCTGGTCAGCGATCTCTCGGTCGGCGAGCAGCAGATGGTGGAAATCGCCCGCGCGCTCTCGCGCGACTCCCGCATCATCGTCATGGACGAGCCGACCGCCGCCTTGACCGAGCGCGAGGTCGAGCACCTGTTCCGCATCATCGCCGACCTGAAATCGCGCGGCCTCTCGATCATCTACGTGACTCACCGCCTGCATGAGGTGGAGCAGATCTGCGATCGGGTGACGGTCTTGCGGGACGGCAAGCGGGTCGGCAGCGGCAATGTCGGAGCGCTCAAGGTCGATGACTTCGTGAAGATGATGGTCGGCCGCTCAAGCAGCCAGCTCTTCACCCGGCTGGGCGGGCAGCGCTCGACCGGACCGGTGGTGATGACCGTCCGGAACATCTCCAAGGACCGCGACCCGACCAACCCGCATGCCACGCTGCTGAAGGACGTCAGCATCGAGGTGCGCGCGGGGGAGATCCTCGGCCTGGCCGGATTGATGGGTGCGGGACGCACCGAGCTCGCCCGGGCGATCTTCGGCGCCGACCTGTTCGAACGCGGCACGGTCGAGATCGACGGCAAGCCGCTCCAGATCCGCTCGCCGGTGGATGCGATCCGGAACGGCATCGGCCTGGTGCCGGAGGACCGCAAGCAGCAGGCCTTGTTCCTCGACCTCGCGATCAGCCACAATCTCGCGATCTCCAGCTTAAAGGATCTCTCCTGGGGACGCTGGTTCGTCAGCGAGAAGAAGGAAGCCGCCTTGATGGAGCGCTACCGCAAGGCGCTCGACATCCGCATGGCTTCGCCCGACCAGCCGATCGGCGGCCTCTCCGGCGGCAACCAGCAGAAGGTGGTGCTGGCGCGCTGGCTCGCCTTGAACCCGAAGGTGCTGATCGTCGACGAGCCGACGCGCGGCATCGACATCGCGGCCAAGGCCGAGGTGCACCAGCAGCTCGACCTGATGGCCCGCGCCGGGATCGCCATCGTCGCCATCTCATCGGAGCTTCCCGAAGTCATGGCGATCAGCGACCGCATCGTCACCATGCGCGAAGGCCGGGTCACCGGCGGGATGCCGGGCGAGCGCGCCACCGAAGAATCGCTCATGCACCTGATGGCCATCGAGCAGGCCGCAACCGCCATTCCCAGCGAAGGACCAAGATGACCGACGCCGCGACCAAGACCCAGGAATTGCCGAGATCGCGCGCCAGCCGGATCATCCCGGTGCTCAGCCGCTATGCGCCGCTGGTCTGCCTGGTGCTGCTGATCATCGTCTTCACCCTGCTGACCGACGGGCGGTTCCTCAAACCCCTCAACCTCTTCAACGTGATGCGGCAGATCTCGATCGAGGGACTGATCGCGGTCGGCATGACCTTCGTGATCCTGACCGCCGGCATCGACCTTTCCGTCGGCTCGCTGGTGGCCGTCGCCGGGCTGACCGCGGCGCTGATCGCCAAGGGCAGCGCCGCCACCTCCTTCTCGCTCGACGCGGCGGAAGCGACCGGCTACGGCTGGTTCGCCGCCATGATGGGCGCGATCGCGGTCGGGCTGCTGGGCGGGGCGATACAAGGCACGGCGATCACCAAGCTGAAGGTGCCGCCCTTCGTGGTGACCTTGGGCGGGCTCTCGGTGTTCCGCGGCATGGCGCTGATGATCTCCGGCTCGGGCCCGATCAGCGGCTTCAGCGACACCTATCGCTGGTGGGGCCAGGGGCGAATCGGTCCGGTGCCGGTGCCGGTGATCATCTTCCTCTCCATCGCGGCGATCGCCTTCGTGGTGCTGCGCTACACCCGCTACGGCCGCCAAGTCTACGCGGTCGGCGGCAACCGCGAAGCGGCAAGGCTCGCCGGCGTCAATGTGGAAAGGGTGCTGCTCTCGGTCTATGTGATCATCGGATTTCTCGCGGGCCTCGCCGGCTTCGTGCTCTCGGCGCGATTGAACTCCTCCGAGGCGGTGGCCGGCATCGGCTATGAGCTGAACGTGATCGCCGCGGTGGTGATCGGCGGCACGTCGCTGTTCGGCGGCGTCGGCACCATCCTCGGCACCGTAATCGGCGCGATGCTGATCGGCGTGCTGAACAACGGGCTGGTGCTGATGAACGTGAACCCCTATGTCCAGCAGATCACCATCGGCCTGATCCTGGTCTCCGTCGTCGCTTTCGACCAGTTCGCCAAGTCGCGCCGGCTGAAGTAAACTTGGCGGCGTGACCGAAGCACTTCTCGCGCTTCTCAAGAGCGGCGCGGCGATCGACCTGCCGATCGCCGTGGTCGGCGCGCATCCGGACGACGAGACGCTCGGCCTCGGCAGCCGGTTCGCCGCCATCCGCCAGCTGCGGCTGATCCAGCTCACCGACGGCGCGCCGCGCGACCTGATCGATGCCAAGAAACATGGCTTCGCCGACTGGCAAGGCTATGCCGCCGCGCGCGAGGCCGAGCTTCAATGCGCCCTGGAAACGCTCGGCGCTGCGGGTGCCGATCGGCGGCGCTACGGCCTGCCGGACAAGCAGGCGCTGGACGGCCTGCCCGAGATCGTGGATCGGCTGGTCGCGGATCTCACCGGCATGGCGGCGGTCATCACCCACCCCTTCGAGCACGGCCACCCGGACCACGACACCACCGCCCTGGCCGTATCGCTCGCCTGCCGCCGGCTGGAAACGCCGCCGCAGCGGCTGGAATTCGCAAGCTATCACCTGCGCGGCGATGAACGCGTCTTCCTGCGCTTTCGCGACGGATCAGGGCCGGCGGAGACCGAGATCGTGCTGACGCCCACGGAACTCGAGCGCAAGCAGCGGGCCGTCGACTGCTTCAAGACCCAGGCCGCCTTGCTGCGGCTGTTTCCGCTGGCCTCGGAGCGGCTGCGACCGGCGCCGGACTACGACTTCCGCAAGGCGCCGGGGCCGGCGCTCTACGAGCAGCTCGACGCCATGCCCCGCTCGGCGGACTGGCGGGCGCAGGCCGCCGCGATCCTGAAGCAGATGTAGCGGGGCTCCCGGCGCAGGGAATGCGACGGGAGCCCCTTCGCTCAAGCAACGGCGAGATCGGTTTTCCTGGCGAAGGCGAGATCGAGCCCCATGCCCGAGGCCACGTTCAGCTCGGCGGCGAGCGCGGCGCGGATCGACGGCCGTTGCAGCAGGACGTCAAAGTAGCGGTGCAGCCGCGGCCAACGCTTGCCGTCGATCGCATGGCCGAGATAGTGGAGGTTGATGAGATTCGACATCACCGCAATATCGGCGACGCCGAAGCCGCCATCCACCAAGAAGTCGCCGCCGACCCTGCTTTCGAGATAGGCGATGCGCTTCGGCAGTGCCGTCTCCAGGATGGCCGCAACTGCTGCCTCATCCGTCGCCTGGTTCAGGAGCTTCGGCCGGATCACCTGCTGGAAGAAGAGGCCGTGCACGACCTCGCGGAACAGGGTGCCGTCGGCATATTCCTCGAGCCAGAGCGCGTCCGCAAAGGCCTTGGCTTCCGTGGGATAGAGCGGCGGATTGGGCTCGGTCTTCTCAAGATAGGCGCAGATCACTGAGGAATCGCAGAGCGTGGCGTCGTCGGTGAGGGTCACCACGGGAATCTTGCCGGTCGGGCTGAGCCGGTCCCAGCCCTCGGGCGGGTTGAATGGAATGACCGGCTCGTTGCGATAGGGAATGCCCTTCTCGATCGCCGCCAGGATCACTTTCCGTGTGTGCACCGAAATCGGCACGCCATGAATGGTCAGCATCGCAGTCTCCTTGGTTCAGCGGCGCGTCGCCGCGGGGTTTGCTCGGGACGAGCGGGATCCTGCGGCGGACGAGACTGTCCGCCGGTCGGTTGGCTTCTCCCTGGGCGTCAGGTCAGGCGGCGCGGGTCACCGGAAACTGGACTTCCATCACCATCTCATCCTGCCCCGGCCGCCGGAACGGCAGTTCGAGCAGGACTTCGCGGCTTGGCCCGTCGATCTGGTATTGGTTGGCGGACATCCAGACACCGAGCGCGCCGTAGGCAATATGGCTCTGATGACCCGGGCCGCGCCGCACCAGCGTGGCAAGGCTCGGTGCGGCCGGCAGCGTGCGCAGCGTGAGATCGAACCCGGGGACACGCGGCAGTGTTACGCCGTCATGCTTCAACGCATAGCCGATCTCGAGATCGAGCGCTTCCTCGTCGAAATCCGAATGGGCGACGACGACGATATTGTCCTTGCCGCTTTCCGGCAGTCGCGGGCCGACCTGCTGCGCCAGCGCGCCGACCGTCGCCACGACCTCCGGAAAGCTCAAGAAGGTCCGGCGCAAGGCGAGATAGGGCTGCGCCTCGGCCGACTTCACAATCACCTCGTAATCCTGCATCCCGCCCTGCTCCTCGATCTGCAGCAGGCGGGACTCGATGTTGCGCAGCCGGTTGGCATCCTCGCTCAGCGACCGCTCCAGCTCGAGCTTCTTCAGGGTCAGCATGCCGCGAATCTCCTCCGGGGAGATTTCCCCCTTGACCAGCCGCGCCACCTCATCGAGCGAGAGGCCGAGGTCCTTCAGGGCCAGGATCCGATTCAGTGCGCCGAGCTGGTCGGCCGTGTAGTAGCGATAGCCGGTTGCGGGATCGACCCGGCCGGGACTGAGCAGGCCGATGCTGTCGTAATAGCGCAGCAACCGGCCCGAAACCCGGGCAATCCGCGAGAATTCGCCGATCCGGAACATGATGTGACACCCTCACTCCAATCGAACGGGCACACTTTCCGGCTTTACGCAGCGTCAAGGTCAAGCGGATTTTTCAGGTCGGCGCCTAATTCCCCTCGTTGCGGATGTGGAGCAGCTGTCCGCAATGCTTGCAGTGGATCGCGTCGGACTCGTGCCGGGCGAGCCCGCAGCCCGGGCATTCGTATTCGACCCGCTGGGGACGGAACACGACCTGGATCAGCCGCAGGAACAGCGAGACGCCGATGATCATGATCGCCACCGAGACCAGCCGCCCGGTGGTCCCGGCCAGGGTGATGTCGCCGAATCCGGTCGTCGTCAGCGTGGTCACTGTGAAGTAGAGCGCGTCCACGTAGTTTTGGATCTCCGGGTTGATGACGTGCTGGGTTTCGAACACCACCGCCGTCGTGACGAAGAGGAAGACGCCGAGGTTGATCGAAGCGAACAGCACCGCCTGGGTGCGGTGGAAGAACGGAAAATCGTCGCGCAGCTGCTTCAGGAGATGATAGGAGCGCAGCAGCCGCAGGGTCCGGATCACGCGCAGGAAGGCGAACCCCTCGCCGGCGATCGGCACCAGCAGCGACAAGATCACCACGAGGTCGGCCAGGCCGGATGGACTCATCAGCAGCGCCCAGCGCCGCTGGCTGACGGTCAGGCGGGCCGTGAAGTCGAACAGAATGAAAGCGCCGAGAATTGCATCGATGATCTCGATCGTCCGCTGGCCGTAGAAGAAGGACGAAGCCACCACATAGCCGATCATCAGCAGGTCAAAGACGAGCAGGAAATAGCCGTAGGCCCGCGCCGTCGGGCCTTCGCCCGCATAGAGTCGCTGCACCCAGTCCCGCATCGCCGCCGATCCCCGCTTCCCGGCGGAAGTCTAGCGGAGGGACCGCGGTCAGGGCAGGTCTTTTGCCGGGAGTTTCGGCTTCGGCAAAGGCTCCAAGGTCACCGACTTCGACTGGGCGCCGAGCAGGGACGGGTCGAACAGCCCGCCGCCCGAAGGATCGCCGCCGGGCGGGGCCGCGGCATTGACCGGCGCGGCACCCATCTTCTGACCCGAGGACTCGCCCCAGAACTGCGCCCGCCCGCCCTGGGGCCGGCCTTCGTCGATCTCCGCTTGCGCGGCGGAGACCCGGCGCGCGAGCTCGACCGAATAGGGCAGGCGAAAAGCGCGCGGCTCGCCGCTCGGCAGGTTGGAGTCGTCCAGCTCCTCGACCCAGAGATGGATGGCGCCGGGATTGTTGCGCGACGGGTTGGGCTCGATCACCCGGGTCCAGAGCACCTGGAAGCGGTCCGGCACGGCGACCGGCGCCGACCAGCCGAGCAGGCGCTGGGTCGCGAAGAAGACGCCGACATAGAAGATGCTCGCCGCCGCGATCGCCGCGATCTTCGCCAGGCGCGGGATCGGCAGCCAGATCATGACCACGAGCAGCAGGGTGCTGAGCAGCACATAGGCGAGCACCAGGCCGATGACGCCGGTTTCCAGGCCCATCATTGCGGCACCGCGCCATTGGTCCAGGCCTTGCCGTCCTTCGAGGAGTTCTGGAAGGTCTGCAGGATCGACCGCGGGATGCGGTTGGTCTCGGTCACTTCGCCCTTCGCGTCCAGGGTGAAGCGCACCGCGGTCTTCTCGTCTCCGCCCTGCAGGAGATTGATGGTCTCCTTGGCCACGATGGTGACCTTCGGGTTGATCTTCTGCACCATCACGGTCACCGGCACCGGCTGACCGGTCACCGCCGCGAAATGATAGATGTTGACGGTGTACTCGCCGGCGATGATGCCGCGGATGGTGATCAGCTCCTGGCGCGAAGAGGTCGGCACCTTCTGGCCGTTCACCACCACGAAGTCGTTGACCCCGCCGCGATCGTCGCGGTCGAGCAGCATGAAATCGGCCTCGCGCCGCCGGAACCAGACGATCTGGCCCTGCGGATCCTGCACGAAGGTGTCGATGTCGTCGGGATGGTTGTCCGGCCAGTCCACGGTGATGATAAACTCGGCCTTGCTGTCGACCTTCCCCTTGTCCTCCTGCGGCGCAATGATCAGCAGCGCGATGAAGAACAGGAAGGCCAGGATCTGCAGCGCCTTGAACAGGACGACGCTGAACGGATCGAAACTCTCGCCCTGCGGCATCAGCCCGAATTGATCGATCATTCGGCGGGCGATCCGCTTTGGACCCCGCTGCCCTCCAGCGCGGAGACCACATGCACCTCGGTGAGATCCACGGCGAAGGCGAAGATCCTCGCCGTGGCGCCGTCGAGCATCGAATACTGGATCTTGAGCAGGATCGATGCCGCGAGGCCGACCAGGGTGGTGTACATCGCGACCGCCATGCCGTCGCTCATCAGCGACATCGAGGAGCGCACGGCCTCCCGGTTCTCGGGATCCAGCCCGCCGATCGGCGCCAGCATCATGATGAAGCCGATGATGGTGCCGAGGAGGCCGAGCTTCAGCATCGTGTCGCTGGCGAAGGTGCCGAAGGCATTCGAGCCCTTCAGGCGATCGGCGAGGACACGGAGCAGCAGCGTCTGATCGACGCGCCTGCCGCGCTGATACGCCGCCTTGGTGATAAGGTCGCGGATATGGCGGGCGACCAGCCCGGTCCCGACCGGCGCGCCGACGCCGTCACGCGCCACCGCCTCGCCGGCCTTCTGCGCGGCGACGCCTTCGCGTGAGACGATCAGGATGCGCCAGAGACAATGCAGGCTGCTCAGCACATAAAGAAGACAGATGAGCGGCGAGATATAGGTGCGGTCGCTGTCTATCATCCTTTGGATCAATCCGAAGTACCAGAGCAGGATGACAGCGAAGAGGCTAAGGCCGGTGAAGATCAGCCAAGGAAGCAGCGGATCGCGTTCGCGCATGCGGAAAATCTCTTTCACAACCGAGGACTGGAGCTTATCGACCGGCAAGGCACTAGGCCTGGGCAGCCTACCTGATTCGCCTTGGGCATATTGCCTGAACTCATCCGCCTGCGGCGTCTCGGCTTGCCAAGCGCTGCAGCCGCGCCCAAAATTCTCCATCCTTCGGACGATAGGGAAGACGCCATGAACCTGTTCGCCCATCTTGCCTTGAGGCTGGCCGGTGTCGTGCTGCTCTGCCTTGCCGCAGCCATCGGCTGGGTGCTCATCGACTCCCACCGCAGCATCGAGAAGGAGACCGCAGCTTCGGCGGATCGCGTCGCACGCAACCTCGAAGCGCTCTATTGGAAGGAGCTGCTGTGGCGCGGCGGGTTGAACAAGGAGCATATCGTGCCACTGCCGGACTGGCAGACCATGGCGACGATGAAGGTGATTTCACCCGGCGTCTGCATCACTTTCGCGCCGGCCAACGAGACGCCGAAGCGGCTCTGCAGCCAGCTGGAAGCGATCAGCGATCCGGCGCCGGCCTGGTTCAAGGGCTTCTACGGCTGGATGTTCGGCGACTTCGTGCGGATCGAGCAGCCGCTGACCGCGCGCCAGCCGCTGGCCGGCATGGTCACCGCGCAGCCGGATGCGGAGGCCGCGGTGCGCCAGGCCTGGCACCAGATCGAGATCGGGCTCTCCATCGCCGGCCTGATCGCCGGCGGAATTGGTGTGCTCTCGGCGCTGCTGATCGGCCATTCGCTGATGCCGGCGCGCGGCATCGTCGCCGGGTTGAAGCGGCTGGAGAACGGCGACTTCAGCCATCGCCTGCCCACCTATCGCACGGCGGAGTTCAACCAGATCTCCCGCGCGGTCAACGATCTTTCGGCGCGCCTGGCGGACACCACGGCGCAGCGCGTCGCGCTCACCAACCGGTTGTTCCAGGTGCAGGAGGAAGAGCGCCGCGCCTTGGCGCGCGATCTCCATGATGAGTTCGGCCAATGCCTCGCCGCGGTCGGCGCGCTGGCGACCGTGATCGAGATGGAATCTCGGGCTGACCGGCCGGATCTCGCTCAGGATGCGCGCTCGATCATCGAGACCAGCAAGCGGATGACCGGGACTCTGCGCGGCGCCCTCGCCCGCCTGCGCTCGCAAGAGGTCGAGGAACTGGGGCTGGAAGCCAGCCTGGCGCAGCTCGTGGCCGGCTGGAACGTGCAGTCGGCGCCGCAGGCGACTTTCCATCTCGACGTCAGAGGCGACCTCGCCGAGGTGCCGCGGGCGACGGCGCAGAATATCTATCGCATCGCCCAGGAATGCCTCACCAACGCGGCGCGGCATGGCAGCCCGCAGGACGTGCGGTTGCAGGTCGAGCGCGGTGCCAATGTGGTAGCGCTCAGCGTCGAAGATGACGGCGGCGGCAGTCCCGCCAAGTTGAGCCAGGCGACCGGCTTCGGCCTGCTCGGCATCCGCGAGCGCGTCACGGCCTTGGGCGGCAGTCTCTCGATCGATGCCGCGCCGCGCGGCGTGCGCGTCGCTGCGGTCATTCCGCTGGCGGCATGAGCGCGCTCAGCATCCTGCTGGTCGACGACCATCCGGTGGTGCGCGAAGGCTACCGCCGGCTGCTGGAGCGCACCCCCGGCTATCGCGTGGTCGCCGAGGCGAGCGACGCCGCCTCGGCCTATCAGGCCTACCAGAAAGCCAAGCCCGATGTCGTCGTCATGGATCTCTCCTTGCCGGGGATCGGCGGGATCGAGGCGCTGCGCCACATAAGGCAATGGGACCGCGACGCGCGGGTGTTGATCTTCACCATGCACAGCGGCGCGCAATTCGCGCTGAAGGCCTTCGAGGCGGGTGCCGCCGGCTATGTCACCAAGGGCAGCGATGCGGCGGAGCTGGTGAACTCGGTCGCGATCGTTGCCAAGGGTGGCCGCGCCATGAGCGACGACGTCGCCCGCGAAATCGCCGCCGAGCGGCTGGCGCAGCCGCAGTCGCAGCTCGATGAGCTGAGCCCGCGCGAGACCGAGATCCTGCGCCTGATCGCCTCCGGCTGGTCGGCGGAGGAGATTTCCGCTGCGCTGCATTTGAGTTTGAAGACGGTCCGGAACTACCACTACCAGATCAAGGGCAAGGTCGGCGCCCGCACCGACGCGCATCTGGTCTGGCTGGCGATCGGCGCCGGGCTGGTCGGCGAGGCCGCGCCGCGCGCCGCGGGCTGAGCAGGTTCAGGCGTCGATGACCGCGGCGTATTTCTCCAGCAGCCAGTCCGGGATGGTGCGCGGCGCCTGCGGAAAGCCGCCGACATAGCGGCAGGCCTGCGAGGCCGTGGCCGCGGCTTCGTGCAACGCGGCGGCGACCGGGCGCTGCGCGGCGAACCCGGCGAGGAAGCTGGCGATGAAACTGTCGCCGGCGCCGCAGGTGTCGACCACGGCGACCGGCGTCGCCGGGGCGTGCAGCAGCGTCCCCTCGTCCGCGCGGAAGTACGCGCCGCGGCTGCCGCAGGTGACGACGACGTCCCGGGCGCCGGCCCGATGCAGGCGATCGGCAATCGGTGCGACGGCCGCGTCCGGATCGTCGGGACCGGAGGCAAAGACCATCGGCACGCCGGCGAGCGGCATTGCGTCATGGGCAGTCGAGACGTCGATGCTGAACCTGACCCGTCCGGCGACGAGGCGGCGCACCAGATCCGGATTGGCATTGGTGCCGAGATGCACCCAGTCGGCGGCGGCGATGACGCCCTGGCTTTCTTCCGGAGGCAGGTAGTCCCGGCCGACGCCGAGGTCTTCCAGCAGGAAGCGGCGGTCGCCGGCCTCCTCGCTGAGCAGGGTCACGGCGGTCCGGCCGGGACGCCGCTCGACATCGCCGGAATCGAGGCCGGCTTTTTCGATTTCCTCGAGGATGACCGCGGCCTCTGCGTCCGTGCCGACCGCGCCCAGATAGCGGGCGGCGCCGCCGGCCCGCCGCCAATGCGCGGCGACGTTGAGCGCGTTGCCGCCGACCGTCATTGCCGCCTTGGTCAGATAGACGTCGAGGCAATTGTCGCCGATGGCGACAAGAAGGGGCTGGACCGCAGCCATATCCGGCTCAGTATTCGACCTTTTTGTAGTAGCGGCGCGTGGTCAGCGGATGGTTGCGCAGGACTTCGAGATGCGCGCTGAGGCGCTCCAGCAGGGTCGCCAGGATGACCGGCGAGATCAGGGCGCGGGTCTCGGCCGAGACGCCGGGGAGCGCCACGGACGCAGCGTCGAGCACACGGACCTTGTCGGTGAAGCGCTTGGCGAAGGCCTCGACCCGTTCGGCCAGCGGACGTGCGGCATCCTCGCCCTTGAAGACGAAGACGCTGACGCCCGGCTCGACCAGCTCCAAAGTGCCGTGGAAGAAGTCGGCGGCGTGGACGGGCCGGGTACGGATCCACTGCATCTCTTCCAGGATGCACATGCCGTAGTAATAGGCCTCGGGCCAGACCGAGCCCGCGCCGGTGAAGATGTGATAGCGCTCGTCCTTGATCTCGGCGGCGAGCGTCGCCGCCTTGCCCTCGAAGGCTGCCTTGGCATCGACCAGCAGACCGGGAAGATTTCGCAGCTCGGCCGCGGTCGCGTCGTAATCCTTGAACTCGCCGCGCTCGGCCATGATCGCCAGGACGATCAGCAGGGTCTGCAGGTAGAACATCTCCGACGAGGTGTCGTCCTCGGCGAAGTTGCTGAAGTTGTGATCGGCGCCCTGGGCCAGCGGCGAATCCTTGTGCCCGGTGAGCGAGAGCGTGCGCACGCCGCGCGCCTTCAGGAAACCGAGCAGCGCGAGGCTTTCCTTGGTGGTGCCGGAAAGCGAGGGGATGACCACGAGGCTGTTCTTGTCGAGCGCCGCCGGCGGATCGATCACGACCTCAGCCGGATAGGCGCCGGCGACCGGAAACCTCGAGCGGCGCCCGGCAAGCTCGGTCGCCGGATGGGTCAAAAGCTGCACGCCGCCGGTCCCCATGAAATAGAGCCGGTCGACCCCTTCGCCCAGCAGCTTCTTCACCAGCGCCCGTACCTCGCCGGCGATGGCGACGGCGCCGGTCTCGATCTTCACGAAGCGATCCGCATCGAAATTCAGCATCAAACCCTTCCTCATGGTGTCTCGGGAAGGGTTCTAGCGCAGCGCCGGCGGTTTTTCACCCGGCTTCGGCGCCGGGTCTTCAATCCTGCAGCTTGTCGTGCTCCCGGCGCTTCTCGATGACTTCCGGCTCCTCCTCGTCGAGATGGGTGACGTCATCCCGGGTGGCGGGGGTGGCACGGATCAGGGCATCGAGCTTGGCGTGGATCGCTTGCGTGTCGCGGTGCTCCGCGCGCTGGATGCAGAGGGTCATCAGCCAGGTGGCGAGGGTCGCCATGCCGTGCCAGTCCAGCGTCTCCCGCTCGAAGGCCAGCCACGACGCCGTGTAGAGCAGAAACACGGCGAAAGCCCAGGGACTGGCGGTCCAGACCCCGAAGGTGGTGAGCGCACGGGCGAGCGGGTTCGAGTGCATAGGAGCCCAACAGCGCGGGGGGCGTTGGGGTTCCGGAGGGCGCATAGCCGATAAAGCGAAGGGTGGTGGGCCCGGCCGGATTCGAACCGACGACAACACCGTTATGAGCGGCGCGTTCTAACCGCTGAACTACAGGCCCTGAACCCTGGGAAGCGATACCAGATAACCGGGCTCCTGGCCAAGACACCTCAGTACGGCGGCGCTTTCCGCGCGCGCTGTGCCTTGGCGGCTTCGGTCCACCAGGCGAGGTCGTCGGCGAAGCGGGGGAAGGCGCGTTCCAGGGCGGCGCCGCCTTCGCCGATCGGCTTCGCGTTCTCGTCGAGCGATTTGCCGATCCCACCGACCCCGATGGTGCTGGAGATCACCACCATGCCCATCTCGGAGAGGATGCCGTGCCAGGTCATGGCGGAGCGCGCACCGGCAAAGCGTCCAGCCGAATAGCTGAGGATCCCGGCCGGGCGCCAGAACCATTCTTCCAGGAAATGGTCGGTCAGGTTCTTCAAGCCCGGCTGCGGACCCCAATTGTATTCGCCGGTCACGAACACGAAGGCGTCGGCGCTCTTGATCTTCTGAGCCAGAGTCTCGAGCGCCGCCGGTGCCGTGCCGGGAGGGTATTCCTTGTACATGCGATCGAGCATTGGGAGATCGAGCGCCTTGGCGTCGATCAGCTCGACATCGTTGCCGCGCGCCTGGAGCTGCGCGACGGCATAGTCGGCAAGCCGGATCCCCATGCGATCGCGGCGATAGGAGCCATAGAGGACGAGGATCCGGTCCGGCATCTTGCCCCCAAAAAGCAAGAAGCCGGGCATCAGCCCGGCTTCTGGTTGGATCAGGTATCGAGGAAGCTCCGCAGCTTCCGCGACCGGCTCGGGTGCTTCAGCTTGCGCAAGGCCTTGGCCTCGATCTGGCGGATACGCTCGCGGGTGACCGAGAACTGCTGGCCGACCTCTTCGAGCGTGTGGTCGGTGTTCATGCCGATGCCGAAGCGCATGCGGAGCACGCGTTCCTCGCGGGCGGTGAGCGAGGCGAGCACGCGGGTCGTCGTCTCGCGCAGGTTGGCCTGGATCGCGGCGTCGAGCGGCAAGACGGCGTTCTTGTCCTCGATGAAGTCGCCGAGGTGGCTATCCTCCTCGTCGCCGATCGGCGTTTCGAGCGAGATAGGCTCCTTGGCGATCTTCAGAACCTTGCGCACCTTCTCCAGCGGCATCAGCAGCTTCTCGGCCAGCTCTTCCGGGGTCGGCTCGCGGCCGATCTCGTGCAGCATCTGGCGCGAGGTGCGGACCAGCTTGTTGATGGTCTCGATCATGTGGACCGGGATGCGGATGGTCCGCGCCTGGTCGGCGATCGAGCGGGTGATCGCCTGCCGGATCCACCAGGTGGCGTAGGTCGAGAACTTGTAGCCGCGGCGGTATTCGAACTTATCGACCGCCTTCATCAGGCCGATATTGCCTTCCTGGATCAGATCGAGGAATTGCAGGCCGCGGTTGGTGTATTTCTTCGCGATCGAGATGACCAGACGCAGGTTGGCCTCGACCATCTCCTTCTTGGCGCGCGCGGCTTCGCGCTCGCCCTTCTGGACCACGTTCACGATGCGGCGGAAGTCGCCGATCGGCAGGTTCACCTGCTCGGCGATCTCGGCGATCTGGCCGCGGATGTTCTTGGTCTCGTCCTTGTGGTCGGCGGCGAGGTTCTTCCAGCCCTTCGAGCTGAGGCGGCCGACCTTGGCCAGCCACTTCGGATCGAGCTCCGCACCGTAATAGCGCTGCAGGAATTCCTCGCGCTTCACGCCGGCCTTCTGCACCAGGCGCAGCAGCTGGCCTTCCATGCCGATGAGTTTCCGGTTGAGGTCGTACATCTCCTCGACCAGGAACTCGATGCGGAAGTTGTTGAGCTTGACGCTGCGCATCAGCTCGACCATCTCGAGCTTCTGCTTCTCGTAGGCCTTCTCGCTGCGGGGATTGAGCTCCTCGCCGGCGCGGATCGTCTCCAGGCGCTTGATCTGCACCTTCTCCAGCTTCTTATGGAGCGCCGCGATCTTGTCGAAGGTCTCCATGACCTGCGGCAGCAGCGTCTGCTCCATGGCGGCCAGCGAGAGATTGGCTTCCTCGCCCTCTTCCGCGCTCTCGCCTTCCGGCTTCGGCTCGCCCTCGGCGCCTTCTTCGGCCTCCTCGGCCTCTTCCTCTTCTTCCGCAAAGCCCGCGCCCGGTCCTTCGAGCGTCGTGCCCTCCGGCAGGTTGCCGCCCATGGTGGCGTCGAGATCGATGATGTCGCGCAACAACAGGGCGCCGGCCTTGAGCTTCTCGCGCCATTCCACGATCGACTTATGGGTCAGCGGGCTTTCGCCGATGCCGCCGATCATCATGTCGCGGCCGGCCTCGATGCGCTTGGCGATGGCGATTTCGCCTTCGCGGGACAGCAGCTCGACCGAGCCCATCTCGCGCAGATACATGCGGACCGGGTCGTCGGTGCGGCCGACATCGGCGTCGTCCAGGTTGCCGACCGCGCGGGATTCTTCCTGCTCGCCCTCGCCTGCGGGCTGGGCCTCGCCCTCGCCCTCGTCCGCTTCCTCGTTCTCGACGACATTGATGCCCATGTCGCTCAACATGGTATGAATGTCTTCGATCTGGTCGTTGGTCTGGCCCTGCGGCAGGCTGGCGTTGAGCTCGTCAAGGGTGACGTAGCCGCGCTCCTTGCCCTTGGCGAGCATCTTCTTGAAGGCCGCAGTGAGGCCGTCCATCAACGGGCCGTCCTGGGCCTCGTCCTTGGATTTCACCGGTTCCGGCTTGGCCTGCGGTTTCACTGCCATCTAATCACCACTCGCTTTCGATCTTGAGGACGCGCGCCCACCCATCCCATGGGAGCCGCGCATCACGCACTGGCCAATCCGTCTGTTCGTACCGATGGGATCATCCCGAGCTTCGGTCGCAATGAAGCGCCCTGATGTTCGAGCGCCGCCGCCTCATCCAAGCGAAGAAGGTGCAGCGGATGCTGCAACCGGCGGGCGCTTCCTTCGAACCCTGTACGCACCTCGTCGCGCTCCCGCAGCACGCCCATCACGTGCAGAAGCCCCTCCACGGCCCGGGCCAAATGCCGGCCGGCGGAAGGGTTCCTTTGCTGCAGCCGGTCCGCGCCACAGACCGCCGAGGGCGGCGGAGAGCCTAGGTCCCTCAGATGGTTCTGCAATGCGCCTGAATCAAGGCGCTGCGGACGGGCCGGCTGGTCTATAATGGCGGCCTCCGGCTTGTCAAGCTGACCCGCCCGAAGTGCCTCTGCCGCAAGGCCTTTATCCACAGATTCGCCCACAAATTCCGTCCCCTGGGCTCGATTCCGGCAACGCCGGATCCGGCATGGTTAACCCGCCTGCCGGAAGGCCGGTTCCGGGCCCCGCCGCCTCGGCTGAGGCCGGGCAGGATAGCAAAAGCCGCAGGAGGGATGATACAGCCCGGCCGGGTTCGTCCCGGGTGAACGCCGTCTAGTGAACGCCCCGGGCCGGCGTCTCAAAGACCGGGTCGAGGTCGCGGCGGCGGCTTTCCGCCTCCAACAGCAGGTCCCGCAAGGTCTCGAACCGGCGCCAGTTGTCCTCGGTGGGATCCTCGGCCCAGAGCTTGCCGGCGCTGTCCCGTTCCGCCCGGAGGTCGTGCTCGTGCAGAATCCCGAGGACATGCAGCAGCCCCGCCTCGGCCGCCGCCTCATCGGCGATCGGCAGGGTGAAGCGGAGCGCATGGGTGCGGAAGGAGAGCGATTCCAGAAACTCGCCGAAACCCTCCTGCACCAGCTGACCCCAAAGCGCGGTGCCGTTGAGCTCCGGAACCTCGATCGCGATCCGAACCAGGCGGTTGCGGAACCTGGCCAGCTGGGTGTCGCCGATCTCCAGCGACTTCAGGTTCTCGATGTATTTGTGCAGCAGGTCCGGGTGGTGGATGACCGTCATCAGGAAGGCCTCGACCGGCAGGCGCCGGACGGAATGCCAGCCCTGCTGCAGGGCCTCGCCGCCGAACTCCTTGTAGAATTGCGGCAGGAAGCGCCAGTCGAAGAAGGAGTAGTTGCGCCCGTCGGCGCCGGTCATGCCGTCATCGCGGAAGCTGCGCTGGCGCCGCGCGCCGGGCGCCATCCGCGCGCCGCCGACCTCGCCGCCGGAGATCTGCTGCAGCATGCCCTGGAAATGCGCGCGGTATTCCTCGCGCACCGACTTCTCGGCGATGAGATTGGTGAGATGGTTGATGTCGGCGCGGAAGCCGGCGCGGCGCTCCGGCGTGTCGAGCAGCCGCTCCTTGCGCAAGATGGTCCACAAGATGCCGGAGAGCGGCGTCTTGCGGGCGTCGAGATAGGCGCGGAACTCGCCCGCAGAATGCTTCTTCAGAAATGAGTCGGGATCTTCCTTGCCCCCGCTCTCCTCGTTGACGAGGTTGATGAAGTTCAAGGAGAGGCCGGGTTTGAGGATCGGCAGCACCCGCTCGGCCACCTTGGCGGCGGCCTTCTGGCCCGCCTCGTCGCCGTCGAAGCAGAGGATCGGCTCGGGCGCCAGGCGCCAAAGCACCTCGATCTGCTCCTCGGTCAGCGCGGTGCCCAAGGGCGCCACAACCTGCGGGAAGCCCGCCTGGGCGAGAGCGATGACATCCATATAGCCTTCGACGACGATGACCTCGCCCACGTCGCGCGCGGCCTTCTGGGCGAAGTTCATGTTGTAGAGCTGGCGGCCTTTGTGAAAGAGCGGCGTCTCCGGGGAATTGAGATATTTCGGCTTCTCGTCGCCGAGCACCCTTCCCCCAAAGGCGACGATCCGGCCCTTGGTGTCGGCGATCGGGAAGATGACCCGGTTGCGGAAGCGGTCATAGGTCGGGCCGCCATCCTCCGGCTTGATCAGCATGCCGGCTTCGATCGCGAGCGCTTCCGGGATGTTCAGCTTGGCCAGGTGATTCTTCAACGCGACGCGGCTGTCCGGCGCGAAACCGAGGCGAAAGCGATTGATCGTTTCGGACGTCAGGCCGCGGCGCTGGAAATAGCCGGCGCCCGGACTGCCGGCGAGCTGCGCTTGAAAGAACGCGCAAGAGGCTTCCATGACCGTGCCGAGGCTGGCCCGGCGCTCTTCGCGCTCGCGGTCCTGCGGCGTGTCCTTCGGCACTTCGAGACCCGCTTCCGCGGAGAGACGCTCGACCGCGTCGCGGAAGTCGAGCCCGTCGGTCTGCATGACGAAGGTAATGGCGTCGCCATGGGCGCCGCAGCCGAAGCAATGGTAATGCGGCTCGTCATCGTCATAGACGTGGAAGCTCGGGCTCTTCTCGTTGTGGAAGGGGCACAAGCCCGTCGCCTGCTTGCCGCGGCGGTTGAGGCGCACCTTCTTGCCCACCAGGTCGAAGATCGACAGGCGGCGGCGCAACTCATCCAGAAAGGCCGGCGAAAAGGCCAAGCAGGTCTCCCAACATCTCGGATCTGGACCATACAGCCGAGTGGGAGAGACGATAAGCCAAACTTAAATTGCCATGAGGCGCCCCGATTTCTTCTTTCGAAATGGGGACAAATCGCGGGATAAATCAGGGATGAGTTGTGGAAAGAATCAGCCGCCGAGCTTGGCCTTCAGCGCCGGGCCGACCTTGCTGAAATCCATACGGCCGGCATAAGCCGCTTTCAGCGCGTTCATCACCTTGCCCATGTCCTTGATGCTGGCGGCGCCGGTATCGGCGATCGCCTTGGCGATGGCGGCTTCCTGTTCGGCTTCCGAGAGCTTCTTCGGCATGTAGCGCTCGATCAGGTCGATCTCGGCCTGCTCCTTGTCGACCAGTTCCTGGCGGCCGCCCTGCTTGTAGAGCTCGATCGATTCCTGGCGCTGGCGCACCATCTTCTGCAGCATGTCGATGATCGCGGCCTCGTCGATCTGGGCCGCCGGGCGCGCGGCGATGTCGCGGTCCTTCAGGGTGGACTGGATCATGCGCAGGGTCGAAACCGACGCCTGGTCACGCGATTTCATCGCCGTTTTCAGATCCTCGTTGAAACGCTCGCGCAGCATGGCGATCTTAACCTTATGGGTGCGGGAAAGGGTTGAACCTAAAGGATTCGCGCCCGTCTGACAATTGCGCCGGCCGCATACAAGCCATTGATTTACCGGCCGATTCTTCCGGAGCGACGGCTTGACGCTCGAAGCCGCAGCGCCTAGAACCTCGCAACTCTAGAAGGACACTGCCATGGGCCAACCGCCCGCCTCGATCGACGATACCCCGAAGCCGACCGCCGTTCTCGTGCTGGCCGATGGGACCGTCATCAAGGGCCGAGGCCTGGGCGCCGAGGGCAAGGCGGTGGGCGAGGTCTGCTTCAACACCTCGATGACCGGCTACCAGGAGATCATGACCGATCCTTCCTATGCCGGGCAGATCATCACCTTCACCTTCCCGCATATCGGCAATACCGGCGCCAACCCGGAAGACATCGAGACGGTGACGCCGGCCGCGCGCGGCGCGGTGCTGGCGACCGATATCTCCGAGCCCTCGAACTGGCGCGCGGCGCAGCATTTCGACGCCTGGCTGAAATCACACCGGCTCCCCGCCATCGCCGGGGTCGACACAAGGGCGCTCACCAAGCGGATCCGCGACGGCGGCGCGCCGAACGGCGTGATCGCGCATGCCAAGGACGGCGTGTTCGATATTCCCGCGCTGGTCAAGGAAGCCAAGGCCTGGCCCGGTCTCGACGGGATGGACCTCGCCAAGGACGTCACCTGCCGCCAGACCTATCACTGGGACGAGACGCTGTGGCAGCTCGGCAGCGGCTACGGCAAGCAGGCCGAACCGAAGCTGAAGGTGGTCGCCATCGACTATGGCGCCAAGCGCAACATCCTGCGCTGCCTCGCCAGCGCGGGCTTCGACGTGACCGTGGTGCCGGCGACCGCGAGTGCCGACGACGTGCTGCAGCACAAGCCGGACGGCGTGTTCCTCTCCAACGGCCCCGGCGATCCGGCGGCGACCGGCACCTATGCGGTGCCGGTGATCCAGGCGCTGATGAAGAAGGAGCTGCCGATCTTCGGCATCTGCCTCGGCCACCAGATGCTGGCCTTGGCGCTCGGCGGCAAGACGCGGAAGATGGCGCGCGGCCATCGCGGCGCCAACCATCCGGTGAAGGACCTCGCCACCGGCAAGGTCGAGATCACCAGCCAGAACCACGGCTTCGAGGTGATGGCGGAAAGCCTGCCGAAAAACGTCAACGTCACCCATGTCTCGCTGTTCGACGGCACCAACGAAGGCATCGAGGTCAGCGGCAAGCCGATCTTCTCGGTGCAGTATCACCCGGAAGCGTCACCGGGGCCGCAGGACAGCCACTATCTCTTCCAACGCTTCGTCGAGAAGATCGAGGCGCGCAAACGGTAGCTATTCGGGTTCCGGCACTGGCGCCGCGCGGTTCTTCAGCGCGGGCACGACCAGCACCAAAGTAAGCGCCGCCAGCACCAAGGCAAGCGCCGCGATCTCCGACCAGCCGATGCGCTCGCCGATGAACCAGGCGCTGGAGATGACGCCGACCACCGGAATCGCCAGGGTGCCGATCGCCGCGACCGAAGCCGGGTAGAGCGAGACCACGCGGAACCAGGCCCAGTGGCAGTAGATCATCGGGATGACGGCGGCGTAGGCTACCGCAATCCAGGCGGTCGTGCTGACGCTGCCGGGATCGAAGCCGCGGTCGAACAGCGCGGCGCCGACGAAGATCGGGATGCCGCCGAGCAGCATCTGCCAGCCGGCCAAGGCCGCCGTCGGGATGGTGAAACGATAGCGCTTCAGCGCCACCGTGCCCGCCGCCCAGGAGATCGCGGCGAGGATCATGAAGACCGGTCCCGCCGGGCGCGAGACGATGTTGGCCCAGTCCGGCACCACCAGCACGGCGAGGCCCGCGGCGCCGATCGCCAATGCCGCGACGGTCAAGCCGGTCAGCCGTTCCCGGGTCCAGAGTGCCGCGATCACCGCGGCCCAGAGCGGCATGGTGAAGGCGAGGATGGAAGCGCGACCCGGCGCCATGTGATGGACGCCGAGCGCCGAGAAGATGTGCCAGCAGGTGATATTGCCGAGGGCTGCGATAAGCAGCGGCCGCCGCTCTTCGCGCGGCACATAGAGGCTGTAGCCGAAGGCGCGGCAGATCGCCAGCAGGCCGATGCCGCCGACCAGCAGGCAGATGGTGCGGAAGGCCCAGACCGGCACCTCGTTGACCGAGAGCTTCATCGCCGGCCAGTTGATGCCCCAGAACAGCGTGATGCTGACCAGCAGCAGGAAGCCGGTGCGGTGGCGCGCGCTCGAAGGGCTCACAAGCCGGACCGTTCTTTCCGCCCGGGAAGCTCGGCCAGGATCTTGTTGCGCTCGTCGGGGGTCGAGATGATCCAGTCGCGGATCTCGTCGAGGGTCCGCAGGCAGCCGACGCAATAGCCGGTCATCGGGTCCATCTGGCAGACGCTGACGCAGGGCGAGGCCGGGCCGCTCGCCAGCATCATCCGGCGCTCGGCGCGGCGCCGCTGGCGCTCGGCCTGGCGCTCGGCGGCGAAATCCCTGAGCAGCGGCTTCGGCGATTCCTCAGCCATTACCGTTACGGCCCGTGTGGTTTTGGTCGTATTTCATGCCCGAGGCTCTTATCATGGCGCCGGCTGTTATCCCAAGGGGGGATGTTGCCAAATCGGGAGCGCCGCTTGCCGGCCAATTCGACGCTACTCCTGGGACGTGTGCGGCTGGCGACCGGCCTCATCCTGTTCTTCTATGTGCTGACCCACAACCTCAACCACGCGCTCGGCCTCATTTCGCTGGAGGCGATGGATTGGGGACGGATCCCGTTTCTCGCCTTCTGGCGCTTCCCGCCGGTCGAGATCCTGTTCCTGCTGTCGCTGGTCACGCATTTCGCGCTCGGCATGCGCGCGCTCTACAACCGGCACAGCCTCAGGATGCCGGTCGCGGAAGGCGCGCAGCTGATCCTCGGCCTCTCGATCCCGCCGCTGCTCACCCTGCATTTCCTCGGCACCGCGGTTGCACATTACGCCTTCGGCCTCGACGATGCCTATGAGGAGACGGTGCTGGCGCTCGCCGCCAATCCGGTCCTGGTCGCGGTGCAGACCGCGGCGGTGCTGGTCACCTGGATCCACGGCTGCATCGGCCTCGCCTTCTGGCTGCGGCTGAAGCCCTGGTATCCGAAGGCGCGGGTCGCGCTCTATACGGCGGCGCTGCTGATCCCCCTCCTGGCCCTGCTCGGCTTCTCCCAGGCGGCGCGCGAAGTGCTGGCGCTGGCCAAGCAGCCGGGCTGGTTCCAGGACATGGCAGCGCGTCGCAACCTACCCGGGCGCGAGGCGGTCGAGGCGCTCTATTTCTGGCTCAACATTTCGCTGATCGGCTACGGCGTGATCGTGGTCGGCGTGCTGGCCACGCGCTACACCCGCGACTGGCTGATCCGGCATCGCGCGATCCGCGTCGCCTATCCGGATGGCCGCGTGGTGAACATCCAGCCGGGCAGCACGATCCTGGAGGCGAGCCGCATCGGCAACATCCCGCATGCCGCGGTCTGCGGCGGGCGCGGCCGCTGCTCGACCTGCCGGGTGCGGATCCTCGCCGGCGACGCCACGATGCCGCCGCCCAGCATCGAGGAACTGAAGGTGCTGGCGCGGGTCGGCGCCGCGCCCGGCACCCGCCTCGCCTGCCAGGCCAAGCCGCAGGGCTATGTGAAGGTGGCGCCGCTGCTGACCTCGACGGCAGGCCCGAGCCAGGCCCAGGCGCGCAACGATTTCCATTCCGGCAAGGAGCGCGAGATCGCGGTGCTGTTCGCCGATATCCGCGGCTTTACCCAGTTCTCCGAGCAGCGCCTGCCCTATGACGTGGTCTTCCTGTTGAACCGCTATTTCCGGGCCATGGGCGAGGCGGTGATCGCCGCGGGCGGGCATCTCGACAAGTTCATCGGCGACGGCGTCATGGCCCTGTTCGGCGTCGACGGCAAGGGCGGCAATGCCGCGATGCAGGCGCTCGACGCCGCCCGGCGCATGTCGATCAACCTCGCCGAGATGAACGCGGGCTTCGGCGAGGAGCTTAAAGCCCCGCTGCGGATCGGCATCGGCATCCACTACGGCCCGGCGATCGTCGGCGAGATGGGCTTCGGCAACATTCAGAGCCTGACCGCGGTCGGCGACACGGTGAACACCGCGAGCCGGCTGGAGACCGCGACCAAGGAGCTGAATTGCCAGCTGGTGGTTTCGCAGGCCTTGCTGGAGGCGGCGAAGCTGTCGGGCGAGATCGGCCGGGCACATGAAATCGAGCTCCGCGGGCGCAGCGCCACGCTTCACGTCTGCGCGATCAAGAACGCGGCCACACTGGAGCTTTGATCCGTGACGGCCCGCACCATCGGCCGCCTTGCCGCCGCCCATCCCTCGCCATAGTCTTGCCGAGATCGGTCGGCACCGTCATAACCCTGCGTCATCACGGGGAAACCCTTTTGGGTAATTCGGAGGCAAAATGATCCCGACGAAATCGACTCTGGCCCGCGCCGCTCTGGTTGCGGCTGCACTCACCACCACCGGGCCAGCGCTTGCCGACGAGGTCTCGGTCGGCACCGATGCACAAGCCGGCATCGCGGTCACCATCTACAACTCCGACCTGGCGCTGATCCGCGACCAGCGCAAGGTGGACTTGAAGTCCGGCCTGAACGAACTCGCCTTCGTCGATGTCTCGGCCGGGATCCGGCCGGAGACCGCGTTGCTCACCGCCCAGGGCGGCGGCTTCCAGGTCATCGAGCAGAATTTCGATTTCGATCTGCTGACGCCGCAGAAGCTGCTGGAGAAGTCGGTCGGCAGCACGATCCGCGTGATCCGCACCAACCCGACCACCGGTGCCGATACCTCCGAGGACGCCAAGGTGCTCTCGGTCGCCGAAGGCATGGTGGTGCTGCAGATCGGCGACCGGATCGAGACCGCGGTGCCCGGCCGCCTGGTGTTCAGCAGCGTGCCGGCGAACCTGCGGGCGCGGCCCACCCTGGTCACCAAGGCGATCGCCGACAAGGCCGGGCCGACCACCGTTGCGCTCTCCTATCTCTCGCGCGGGCTCGCCTGGCAGGCGGACTATGTCGCCTCGCTGTCGGCCGATGAGAAGACCATCGACCTGAACGGTCTCGTCACGCTCACCAACCAGAGCGGCGTCACCTACAAGGACGCCAAGCTGCAGCTGGTCGCCGGCCAGGTGAACCAGGTGCAGGACATGCTGCGGCGGGACATGGTGCCGGCGCCGATGATGGCCGAGACGGCGATGGCCGCGCCGAAGATGGTGCAGGAGCAGGCCTTCGAGTATCACCTCTATCGCCTCGACACGCCGGTCACCATCCAGCAGAACCAGACCAAGCAGGTGGCGCTGATGGCGGCCGCCGGCGTGCCGGTCACCAAGCAGTACCTGATCACCGATGCCGCCAATGTCTGGGGCCGCTATTCGACCAGCTTCGGCGAGGCGGATCGGGTGAACGCGACGGTGAAGCTGAAATTCGTCAACGACGAGCAGTCGCATGTCGGCGTGCCGCTGCCCAAGGGCATCGTGCGGGTCTACAAGGCGGACAGCCAGGGCGATGCGGTCTTCGTCGGCGAGGATTCGATCGACCACACGCCGAAGAACGAGGACGTTAACCTGACCCTCGGCCAGGCCTTCGACATCACCGCCCGCGCCAAGCAGACCGACTTCGAGCAGATCAGCGACCGGGTCTATGAGAACGAGTACGAGGTCGAGATCAAGAACGCCAAGGCCGAGAAGATCACCGTAGACCTGCGCGAGCAGATGCCGGGCGACTGGAAGATGATCAAGGAAAGCCAGGAGCACAAGAAGCTCGACGCCCATACCGCGGGCTGGCTGGTCGAGGTGCCCGCCAACGGCAGCACCAAGCTGACCTATCGGGTGCGGATGGAGTTCTAATCCAGGAGCGTCATGCCCGGGCTTGACCCGGGCATCTTGCGCCGTCGGCCAAAGATCCGCGGGTCAAGCCCGCGGATGACGGTCTCCATCTACGGCTTGCGCCCCCAACTTGCCACCACCCGGTGCGGCACCAGCATCGGGTCGGCGGGAAAATCGCGGGACAGCATCGCCGCGTGCTCGGCATCGAAGGCGGCGACCTTTTCCGGACTCAAGCTGGCGGCGCTGACGCCGGCCGAAGCGCGGATCCGGCCGCGCCAGGCTTCGTGGCTGTAGGGGATGTCGTAGTCGACCGAGAAGCTTTCGCGGTTGCCGAAACCGGCATTGGCGAGATCGCGCATGTAGCGCACGCCGCCGGCGTGGTAGTTGCCGAGAGTCCAGGCCGGGTTGTGCTTCTCGATCAGCCGCTCGGTGGCGGCGACGACGTTGCCCGCCAAAGGCAGCCAGGCCAGCATCGCGATCAGGAGATGCCCGCCGGGCTTCAGGATCCGCCGGGCTTCCGCCGCGGCGAGATCGCCGTCGAACCAGAACCAGCAGGTGCCGGCGCTGATCAGATCGAAATGCGCCGCCGGCTGGCCGGTGGTCTCGGCCTTCGCCTGCACATAATCCACCGAGACGCCGGCCTCGGCGTCGAGCGCCTTGGCCTGCGCCATCATCTCCGGCGCGATGTCGAGGCCGGTGACGATGCCGCCACGCCGGGCGAAACCGCGCGCGAGCGTGCCGGTGCCGGTCGCGAGATCGAGCACGCGCATGCCGGGCCGGAACAGCCCGGCCGCCTCGATGCGGTCGAAGAACCAGTCGGGGAAGCCGGCGCGGTGCTTGGCATAGTCGCCGGCCGCGTGATTCCAGTCGGTCTTGAAGCTCAACCCTACAGTCATGCGTCCATTTTGCTTCTGGACAGGCGAAATGCAAGCCGGGCAAGGTGCCTGGCATGATGCGCAGGAGCTCCTCCCCGGAAATCGCGATCGTCGGCGGCGGCCTGGTCGGCATGACCTTGGCTGCGGCCACGGCGGGCGCGGGGATTCAAACCACCTTGATCGAGGCCGAGCCGCTGCCGGCAATGACCGAAGCGACCTTCGACGGGCGCTCCTCGGCCATTGCCTATGGCTCGCAGCAGGTGCTGGCGGGAATCGGCGCCTGGCAGTATCTCGAGGCGGACGCCTCCCCCATTCGCGAGATCCGTGCCTCCGACGGCGGCTGGCGCTCGAGCCTCGCGGGTGCAGCGCATGAAAGCCCGTTCTTCGTCCATTACAGCCATCGCGACTTGCCGGCGGGCGCGGTCGCGGCCGGGGCGCAGCCGCCGTTCGGCTGGATCGTCGAGAATCGCGCGATCCGCCGCGGGTTGCTGAAACGCCTCGCCGAGACGCCGAACCTGACGCATATCGCGCCGGCCCGCGTCGCCGAGGTGCAGTTCGAGAGCGGCGGCGCCACCTTGCATCTGCAGGACGGCAGCGAGATCCGCGCGCGGCTGGTCGTCGCCGCCGACGGTCGCGGGTCGAGCGTGCGGCGCTTTGCCGGAATCGGCTTCAAGGAATTCGGCTACAACCAGACCGCCATCGTCTGCACCGTCGCGCATGAGCGCGACCATCGCGGCGTCGCGCATGAGAACTTCCTGCCCGCCGGGCCCTTCGCCATGCTGCCCATGACCGATGCAGAAGACGGAACGCATCGTTCGTCGATCGTCTGGACCGAGGACCCGCGGATCGTGCCCTGGCTCCTGAGCCTCGATGACGCGAGCCTGGCATCGGAGATCGAACGCCGCTTCGGCACCACCTTGGGCAAGCTGACCCCGATCGGCCCGCGCTTCTCCTACCCGATGCGGCTGTTGCTGGCGGATGCCTATGCCAAGGACGGCGCCGTGCTGGTCGGCGATGCGGCGCATGCGATTCATCCGGTGGCGGGCCAGGGCTTCAACCTCGGCGTCCGCGACGTCGCGGCCCTGGCGGAAGCGCTGGTCGACGGCCATCGCCTGGGCCTCGATCTCGGCAGCCTCGCGGTGCTGGAGAACTATGCGCGCTGGCGGCGGTTCGACAACCTGCTGCTGACCGGATTCACCGACGGGCTGGTGCGGCTCTTCTCCAACGACCTGCCGCCGGTGCGGCTCGCGCGCGACCTCGGCTTCTTCGCCTTCAATCTCGCCAAGCCGCTGAAGCGCATGGCGATGAAACACGCCATGGGCGTGGTCGGCGACCTGCCGCGGCTGGTGCGCGGGTTGCCGCTCTGACTCCGTCATGCGCGGGCTTGACCCGCGCATCTCGTGCCGTCGGTGAAAGACCCGCGGGTCAAGCCCGCGGGTGACGGTCTCAGGTTAAGGTTCTCTACTCAGCCCCCGCTCTTCCAGGGCGCGCAGATAGGCGGCGAAGAGCTCGTCGGCATGCTTGCCGAGGCCGTAGAGATAGCGCCAGGTGTAGATGCCGGTGTCGTGCAGGTCATCGAACTTGATCCGGATCGCGTAGTTGCCGACCGGCTCGACCGCCATGATGCCGACATGGCGGCGGCCGGTGACCAGGGTCTTCTGGCCCGGCCCGTGGCCTTGCACTTCGGCTGAAGGGCTTTCGACCCGGAGCAGCTCGGCCGGGAAGCGGAACTTCGAGCCGTCGTCGAAGTCGATCTCCAGCGCCTTCTCCTGGCTCTTCAGCCGGATCTCGAGCGGCCAGACCTGGCGGACCTTCGGAACCTCGAAGGTCACGCGCGCATCTCGTCGTCGGTCAGCGGCCGCGCCTCGTCGGCCAGCATGATCGGGATGCCGTCGCGGATCGGGTAGGCGAGACCGGCCTGCTTGCTGAACAGCTCCTGCTTCTTCGCGTCATAGATCAGCGGGCCCTTGGTCAGCGGGCAGACCAGGATCTCGAGCAGCTTGGGGTCGACGGCGACGGGGTCGGACATGGTCATGCCCTCAATGGAAAGGCCGCTGGTCGTCGGTGCGGCCGCGCACCGCGAGCTCGAACAAGGCCAGCAGCATCTCGCCCAATTGCACCAGGTCGCGGCATTCGAGCAAGGCCTGTTTCTCGTCCGGCGAGAACGGGCAGAGCATGGCCAGCGAGATCACCAGCTGGCGGTCGGCCATGGCGTCGATCGCCTTCCAATCGACCGTGGCGCTGCGGGTTTCGAAATAGCCCTTCAAGGTGGCGATGAAGCGCGCGCGGCCGGCCAGCGTGTAGTCGCCCTGGGTGATGTCGCCGGCGAAGGGCGCGAAATCCGGCTCGACCAGGCGGAAGCCGCCGGCGTCGCGCGGCAGCTCGTGGCGGATCTTGAAACGGACCAGGCCGGAGAGCGTGATCTGGTAACGGCCGTCATCGGTCTCTTCGAAAGAAATGATGCGGCCGGCGCAACCCACCTGCTCCACCTCCGGCTGGAAGTCGGGATCGGTCTTGCGCTCGATGCCGCGCTGCTTCGGCTGCACCATGCCGATGAGGCGATCGGGCTGGGCCAGGGCATGGCGCGTCATCGCCAGGTAGCGCGGCTCGAAGATGTTGAGCGGCATCCGCCCGCCCGGCACCAGCAGCGCGCCGGTCAGCGGGAAGATCGCCATGCGGCGCGGCAGATCGGCGAAGCCGGGCTCGAAGCTCGAACGCGACTTCCCCGCCTCCGGCTGGTCCGAGCCCATGGGATATCGCCCTTCGTTAGGAGAACATCAGCGAGGAGAGCTTCCGGCGGCCGGCCAGGGTCATCGGATCGGTCGGTCCCATCGCCTCGAAGAACTTCACCAGCTGCTTCCTGGCCGCTTCCTCGTTCCAGGCGCGGTTGGCCTTGAAGATCTCCAGCAGCTGGTCGATCGCGGCCTCGCGCTCGCCGGTGGCGAATTGCGCGACCGCGAGATCGTAGCGCGCCTCGAAATCCTTCGGGTTGGCGTCGATGCGGGCCTGCAGCTGCTGGGTCTGGCCGGCGGCCTTCTGGCCCGCCTCGGCCAGCTCGAGCTGGCTGGCGGCGGAAGCGACCGCGGGATTCTTCAATATCTCCGGCGTGACGCCGGCCAGCATCTCCTTGGCGCCGGCGAGATCGCCGGTCGCGATCGCGCATTTAACCAGGCCGGCGATCGCCTTGGCGTTGTCGCTCTCATGGTCGAGTACCTGGCCGAAGATCGCGCTGGCGGCGCCGTAATCCCCTTCCGCGAAGGCGGCCTCGGCCTGTTCCAGCGCCTCGTCGATCGGCGAGGGGCCCTGGCCGGCGGCGCCCATCTTGGCGAGGCGCTGCACGAACTGGCGGAGCTGGCCTTCCGGCTGCGCGCCGACGAAGCCGTCAATCGGGCGGCCCTGGAAGAAGGCATAGACCGCCGGGATCGACTGGATGCGGAGCTGGCCGGCGAGAGCCTGGTTGTGATCGACGTCGATCTTCACCAGACGCACGGCGCCCTTGGCTTCCTTCACCACCTTCTCGATCAGGGGCCCGAGCGTCTTGCAGGGTCCGCACCAGGTCGCCCAGAAATCGACGATCACCGGCACCTGCATCGAGGCGTCGAGCACGTCCTGGGCAAACTTGTTCTGGTCGCTGTCCTTGATGAGGTCCGCGGCATTCGCGCCGGCCGGGCCGGCCCCGGGCGCGCCGCCGATCAATTGGTCCATAGTCATGCTCCGATTGCGCAATTGGCCCTATAGATGGCGCGTCCCGGCTTTCCGATCAAGCCTCGGATTATCAAGGAAAATTCGCTCGTCATATCCGCGTCTTATTGGCCGGCGTTGACCGGGATCGCCATCAGTTGGGCCGGATGCCCCTCGGCCTCGAGGAAGCGCAGCAGGTCCTTGGGCGCCAGCGCGGTGGCCTTGAAGTTCACCAGCGGATGGGCGTGCAGCACGTCGTGGCGCATGAGGTCCTGGTCCAGCACCATCTTCACCGCCTTGCCCTTGTCGTTGATGACGGCAAAGGGTGTCACCGCGCCGGGGATGACGCCGAGATACTGCATCAGGCGGTCCGCCGAACCGAAGGAGAGTTTCGCCGCACCGCCGGTGGCGCCGGTCAGCTTCTCGCCGAGGGCTTTGAGATCGACCCGCTTGGATTCCTCGACCGTCACCAGCCACATCTCTTCCTTCTTGTTGCGGAGGAAAAGGTTCTTCACATGGCCCCCCGGCAGCTGGCCGCGCAGATCCTTCGACTCCTCGACGGTGAAGACCGGCGCGTGATCGACGGTGTGGCTGGAGATGCCGAGCTCCCCCAGCCGTTCCAGCAGCTGGTCGGGGCTGGTCGGCAGGTTCTTCTGCAGCTCGTATGGATCTTGCGGGGCTTCGGACATGATGGCTTAAAACCTTGGGGCGCCAGAAACGAAAACGGGCCGGCAAGGTATCGGCCGGCCCGTTCTCTTGCAACCCAATGAGGCGCAACCACCGTCCGGTGAGGGGAAGACGGTGGCCGCCACATTCCGCCTCATGCGCGGGCTTGACCCGCGCATCTGCAGCAGATTGCCGGATCAAGTCCGGCAATGACGCTGGTTGCTAGGCGACCTTCAGCTTGACGTCGATGTTGTTGCGGGTGGCGTTGGAATACGGGCAGACCTGATGGGCCTCGTCGACCAGCTTCTGCGCCGCCGCCTTGTCCATGCCCGGCAGGCTAACGTCGAGCGAGACGGTGAGGCCGAAGCCGCCTTCGGAGCGCGGGCCGATGCCGACCGTCGCGGTGACAGTGGTGTCGGCCGGGACCGCGACCTTCTTCTGCGAGGCGACGAACTTCATCGCGCCGATGAAGCAGGCCGAATAGCCCGAGGCGAAGAGCTGCTCCGGGTTGTTGCCCGGGCCGCCGGCGCCGCCGAGCTCCTTCGGGGTCGAGAGCTTCACCTTGAAGCTGCCGTCCTTGGTCGCGGCTTCGCCGTCGCGGCCGCCGGTGGCGGTGGCAGAGGTGGTGTAGAGCACATTCACGGACATGGGTGTTCTCCTTGCGGGTGATCGGGGATGGCTTGATTGCGTCCTAGTGGGGAATTACATAGTGGACAACTCAATTGTGCACAATTAAAATCTTGTGACAAGGATCACGTTGCCCGAAGATCAATTTTTCGGGCGGCCGGCGGTTCAAGGAGCGGAGAATGAAGAACGCATCGGAAAGCGCCCGGACCGGCGAGGTCCTCAGGCTGGACAACCAGCTCTGCTTTGCGGTCTATGCCGCGGCCCATGCCTTCAACGCGACCTACAAGCCTCTGCTGGAGCCGCTGGGGCTCACCTATCCGCAATACCTGGTGATGCTGGTGCTGTGGCAGGAGGATCGCGTCACGGTCTCGGCGATCGGCGGCCGGCTGGGGCTCGATTCCGGCACCCTGACCCCGCTGCTGAAGCGGCTGGAGGCGGCCGGGCTGGTCAGCCGGCTGCGCGACGCCGCCGACGAGCGCCAGGTCCGGATCAGCCTCACCGGCTCCGGGCGGGCCTTGAAGCAGAAGGCCAAGGGCATCCCCCAGGCGCTGTTTTGCGCCTCCGGCCTCACGCTCGGCGAGCTCACGGCGCTCCGGGGGCAGCTCGAATCGCTGGCCGCCAATCTCCGGGCCGCCACGGCCGAGTCCGCCTAAATCTTTGAAGAAAAAGGCCCATTGGCCGCTTGCAAATGGAAATCCGGCCGCTATGATGCGCGCCGCTGCCCGGCCGGGACACCCTTCCCGGCTCTCTCTATAATAGGCAGACGGAGCGCGGGCGTAGCTCAGGGGTAGAGCACAACCTTGCCAAGGTTGGGGTCGAGGGTTCGAATCCCTTCGCCCGCTCCAGTTTTCAAAATGACTGGTCGGTTCCTCACTGCATCGGCGCGAGCCTCGTGCCTTCCAGGACGCGCCTGGATGCAGCAGATTGGGTTGAGCGGTTCGGCTCTGTGCTGAAGAAGTTGGCGCGAGAGGCGTCGGCGCTCAACGGCCCTTATCTGCGCTCATGCACCCAGACATGAGCCCGATGAGATGCGCGCTGGGGATCATCCCAGGTCCGCCGCCGCCAATGTGTACGAGCCGCGCCGATCGCGTGCATAAGCACGTCCGGCCGCGGCGCAGATGCGATCGCGGTTGAGATCGAACACGCCCAGCAGCCCAGCCTCGTCAGACGTCGCTTCGGGATCTATGCGGGCCAGTGCACCGGCCTCGACGAAAAACGGGATCTCGAATGATGCGTCATGGGCCCAAAACCGGACGCATTGCTTTCGCGAGTCGTAGCTGCGCGATTGATTTGGGAAGCTGAGTGCCATGTGGCCCTTCTCCTATGAGGCGGCCCTGCGGCCCGATCTCGAATGGCTGTGGCTGGAGCCGGTCGAGGTGGTCGAAATACCGATGCGCCAGGCACTTGTCCCTTTACAGCGCAGGCAGATCCTCTCACCGGCCCAAGCGCTGTCGAAAGCAGTCCCGCAGCTCAGGCAGGTTCGCTCCAGGCGCTTGAAGGTGCGGGAAGCCGGCTCCTCTACGCCCAATCTCGCACGCCGGATGATTCCAAGTTTCATTTGAGTCATTCCTCAGGAGTAAGGTCGGGCAGCCGTGACACCTGAAACGCCAAATCCGGCAACATCCATCATCGCGACTGGTGACACGTGTTGTCGGCGCAGCGCCATCGAACCGCCGTCCATCAGGCCCCTCAGGACGGCGCGCGCCCGAGAAACCCGGCTCTTCACCGTACCGATCGCACAGCCGCACATCGCCGCAGCCTCGCCGTATTCGAAGCCCGAAACGCTGATGAGCAGCAGGGCCTCGCGCTGTTCGGGCACCAGCTGAGCGAAGGCGCGGCGAAAATCGCAGAACTCGAGCGTCATCTGCTGGCTCGGCGCGACGGTCGGCGCGTACTCGATGCAATCGTCGAGGCTCATGTGTCGGGAAGCCGGCGAGCGCCACTGGTTGTAGAGGACATTGCGGAGAATCGTGAAGACCCAGGCCTTGAAGTTGGTACCCGGCGTGAACTGCTGGGCCGCTTCGAGCGCGCGCAGGATCGCGACCTGCACGAGGTCGTCTGCCTGATGGCGACTTCCCACCAGCGCGTTGGCAAAGGCGCGGAGATCCGGCAGATACTCCACCACGCTGGCCCAGACGACGGCGTGACGTTCGGCGGTCTCTGTCTCGGACAGAGACCCGGCCGCGACCATGGGACTGGCGACAGTCTTTTCCGCTTCGGCTGGTGCGACGGGCGGCTCGTGTCTCGATGTCAGCATGGCTCACGCCATTCGCAGGAAGGCGGCGATCAGGACCAGTGCCACAACCGCAATCGGAACGACGATCGGCGGCGTAAAGTATTTCATCATGATGGCGTCACCCTTTTCGGACTGAGTTCCCGACCGATCTCCGCTGCCCATTGGGCGCGAACAGGCCGGTCCGCGGTCGCACGACCGGCGCCGTCGACGTCAGTAGGAATGCTTGTTGGCGCTTTTCGTAAGCGCTCCGCCCGCGCTCGAGAGATCCTTGCCGACGCCCGCGGTGGTGTGGCAGGCGGCGAGCGCGAGTAAAGCTGCCAATCCGACGGCAGTCAGCAGGTTGATGGTACGCATGAGCAATGCTCCTTGACTGCGATGGACGCGCTCCGCAAGCGGGTATCTGCCCTGAGCCGAACGCATCCAGGATCAAATGCCAGATTGGGTGGTGAAGGCGGGAGTGGCCGGGATGACCGTATTAGCGTCTGCCGCTGTTCATGTAATATTGTATCTTTGTTAAGAATTACAATAGAAGATGTAAAATAAACTGAGGCGGCCGTTGCGGCGTACCGCTGGCGCGACCATCAGGCAAATGCCAGCAGACCGATCGACACTGCCGCGCAGGCGACGATTGAGATTGCACCAAGCGCAGCCCGATGCCGGCACAAACCCTCCAAGGCGTCGCTACAAGTCATATGCCTGAGCCGAGGGTTGCGCGCTGTTCAATTCTGCACATTGAGGAATAAAGCCTTGCAATCGCGACGCTGCAGGACCATGTAAAGACAGTCGATGGACGGCCAGAAGACTTGGCCTTGCGCAGAAGCCATTCGCGCCAAGCTGATACTCCTCTCTCCCGAAAATGCGATTTCGACGGCCCGCGCTTTGCAGGTCAGCACACTCTGTTTTTAGGAAAGGGTTTCCTCATGACGACGGGAACCGTTAAGTGGTTTGACGCCCAGAAGGGCTTTGGCTTCATCACACCTGACGCGGGCGGCAAGGACGCCTTCGTCCATATCAGTGCTCTGGAGCGCGCCGGGATCGGCCATCTGCGCGAAGGCCAGAAGCTCGAGTTCGAGCTCGCCTCCGATCAAAGGAGCGGCAAGATGTCGGCCGAGAGCTTGAAGGTCCTGGACTGAGCGCAGCCTCGCATTGGATTCCTTCGGATCGACCACGGATGTACTGGCGGTTCGAAATAGCGCGATGTGAGGCGCGATCGTCCCAATCGGGCGCAAAGACATAGTGGCCCCGCGCCTGATGAGGTTGCGGGGCCTTCTCTTTTCGAATGGAGCACGCAGATGCCCGATCGAAGCACTGAGACCATGGTGACATTTCGTCATCCCTTCACGCTGCGATCGTGCGACGTGGCGCTGCCGGCCGGAACCTACCGGCTGGTCGTAGACGAAGCAGAGATCCTGGGCCTGTCGTTTTCCGCCTATCGGCGCACCGCCGGCACGTTGCATACGCCGGCTGTTTCAGTGGTCGCCACGCTGCGGCAGGATTTTCCCGTTGAACCCGGCGAACTCGAGGGCGCGCTTGAGGCCGACCTCCGCGGTCCATCGGCGAGCATCGGCGGCACTTGAATCCACGATCCTTCGCAATCCTGTTCCGGAACAGCATCGGCCGTCGCACTCCGCCGGTGCCGTGGAACGATTCGACACCGGTACGCGAAGAGCTATTCAGCATTGAACGATTGGAGCAGCACGCGGAAAGCCTGGCCGCCGCCCAGCCGGTAACGGCCAAGCCTGCCAAGGTTCTTTCGCTGCATGCGCGGCTGAACGACAATGCTGCGGTGCTGCTCGCGGTCTATCGCCGAAGCGCTGCGGAGCTCGAAGCCGGGCTCGACGTCGTCCCGGCCGCCGAGTGGCTGCTCGACAACTATCACTTGGTCGAGGAGCAAATCCGCGAGATCCGTGACGACCTGCCGCCGGGCTACTATCGCCAGCTGCCGAAGCTGGCCGCCGGTCCCTTTGCCGGCTACCCTCGCGTCTTCGGCCTCGTCTGGGCCTTCGTGGCCCATACGGACAGTCATTTCAATCCCGAAACCTTGCGGCGCTACATCGCCGCCTATCAGCGCGTCCAGCCGCTCACGATCGGAGAATTGTGGGCGGTCGCGATCACGTTGCGCATCGTGCTGATCGAGAATTTGAGGCGCCTGGCGGAGCGGATTGCAGCCGGCGACGACGCGCGGGCGCAAGCCGACGCGCTCGCCGACCGCTTGCTGACGGCTGGGAACGCACGTTCCGCACTGGAGACGGATATCGCCACGCGCTCCGCAGAGCCGCTGTCGGAGCGTTTCACGGCGCAGCTCGCGAAGCGCTTGCGGGATCAGGACCCGAAGACCACGCCGGCGCTCGGCTGGCTCACGGAACGTCTCGCGCTTCAGGGCACGAATATCGACGATGTGGTGCAGCGCGTGTTGCAGCGGCAGGGTGCCGCCAATCTCACGGTGCGCAATATCATCACCAGCATGCGCCTGATTTCGGACATCGATTGGGCGACCTGGTTCGAAAGCGTGAGTCTGGTGGATGCAGAATTGGGCACCGCGAGCGGATTTGCCGCGATGGACTTCGCGACTCGGAATCTCTATCGCAGCGCCATCGAGCAGCTCGCGCGCGGATCGGCCTACTCGGAACTGGAAATCGCCGAACGCGCCTTGGAGACATCGCGCAAGACTGCGGCGGCGGAGCCGGAAGCGGCCGAACGGCGCGGAGACCCCGGCTATCATCTGATTTCCGAAGGCCGCCGACCTTTCGAGGAGAGCATCGGATTCCGGGCTCCGGTCCGGCTATCCATCACCCGCTTCAACATTCGTCTGGGCCTCGGCGGTTATGTCGGCGGGATTCTGCTGACCACCTTTGTTCTGCTCGGCTTGTCACTGTGGGCGCTGGCCGCTTCCGGCCTGCCGGTTGGCTGGTACCCGCTTTTCCTGCTTTTCGCCTTCATTCCGGCGACCGGTCCGGCGACCGCATTGGTCAATCGCGCGGTCACCTGGAGTTTCGGTGCGATTACGCTGCCCGGACTCGAACTCGCTGCGGGGGTCCCGGCATCGTTGCGCACGATGATCGCGGTGCCGACCCTGCTGACCACCGAGGATGCGGTACTGAGCCAGATCGAAGGTCTGGAAGTGCATCACCTTGCGGGTGCGGGTGGCGACCTCACCTTCGCGCTCCTCACCGATGGGCTGGACGCGGACCACGAGGTCATGGAAGGTGATGCCGTGCTGCTCGACGTCGCGGCACGGGCCATCGCCGATCTGAATGTGCGTCACGGACCCGGCCCTGGAGGTGGAAACCGGTTCCTGCTGCTCCACCGGCGGCGCATCTTCAATCCATCCGAGGACAAATGGATGGGCTGGGAGCGTAAGCGCGGCAAGCTGCATGAGCTCAATCGATTGTTGCGCGGCGCCGCCGACACCAGCTTCGTGCCGGTCGCAGGTCTCGACCCCGCGGTACCCCTCGATGTGCGCTATGTCATCACCCTCGATGGAGACACCCGCCTGCCGCGCGACGCAGCGCTGCGTCTGATCGGCAAGATGGCGCATCCGCTCAATCGGGCGATATTCGATCCGGCCGAGCAGCGGGTGGTCAATGGCTACGGCATTTTGCAGCCCCGGGTAACGCCTTCCCTGCCGATCGGCCGGGAAGGATCGCTGTATCAGCGGATTGTTTCCGGGCCCGGCGGCATTGACCCTTACGCGGCGGCCGTTTCCGACGTCTATCAAGACCTCTTCGGCGAAGGCTCCTATACCGGCAAGGGCATCTATGACGTCGACGCCTTCGAGGCCGCCCTCGCAAACCGCGTGCCGGAAAACGCCTTGCTCAGCCATGATCTCTTCGAAGGCATCTTCGCCCGCGCCGGCCTCGCATCCGACATCGAGGTGATTGAGGACTTCCCGCCCCGCTATGACGTCGCGGCACGGCGCCAGCATCGCTGGATGCGCGGCGACTGGCAGCTGCTGCCATGGATATTCGGTCGGCAGCGGGTGCCGTTGGTCGGGCGCTGGAAGATACTGGACAACCTGAAGCGCTCGCTCACCGCGCCGCTGACTTTGGCAGCACTCGGGCTGTGCTGGCTGTTTCCGATGCCGGCCGCGGCAACCGGGACCCTGCTCGTTCTCTGCAGTATCGCGCTTCCGGCGCTGCTCCCGGTGCTTTCGTCGTTGGTGCCGCGTCGTCCGGATATCCGATTCCGCAACCACCTTGGCAATCTGGCGTCCGACCTGCAGCTCGCGACCAGGCAAACGATTTTTTCGGTGGTCTTTCTGGCGGACCAGGCTTGGAGTGCAGGCGATGCCATTGCGCGCACGCTGACACGGCTGTTTTCGTCACGCCGCCACCTGCTGGAATGGACCACGGCGGCACAATCGGCCGGGCGGCCCCGCCTCGACTTCCGCGCGTCCTATCGAGCCCTGGCCGGCGGCGCGGCGCTCGGCTCCATCATTGCGGCGGGGGCGGTGGCGGTCGCGCCCTCGTCCTGGCCGCTTGCCCTTTTCTTCGGACTGACCTGGCTCGGCGCGCCCGCCCTCGCGCATTGGGCCAGCCGGGCGCCGGTGGAGGGACAACAGTTCGTCGTCTCGGATGCCGATGCGCAGGCGCTGCGTCTGATCGCGCGACGGACCTGGCGCTTCTTCGAGACGTTCGTCACTCCCGCGGAGAACATGCTCCCGCCGGACAATTTCCAGGAGGATCCAAAGCCTGTCGTTGCGCAGCGAACGTCGCCCACCAACATCGGGCTCTATCTCCTGTCGGCGATTGCCGCCCGGGATTTCGGCTGGGCTGGGACGGTCGAGACGGTAGAGCGCCTGGAAGCGACTTTCGCAACGTTGCGGCGCCTGCCGCGGTTCAAGGGCCATTTCTTCAACTGGTATGGAACGCGTGACCTTCAGGCGCTGGCGCCTGCCTATGTCTCGTCTGTGGATAGCGGCAATCTGGCCGGCCATCTGATCGCGATGGCCAATGCCTGCGAAGAATGGCGCTCCCCCGCCTTGGACGCGGCGGATCGGCGCGGGATGGCGGACGCTCTCCTTCTGGCGCGCGAAGCGATTGCCGCTCTGCCGGTCGCCACCGGGACGTCGGGGCAAGCGCTTTCCGCAATCCTGGAAAAGATCGACAAGCAACTCAGCCGCGGGCAGGCCGACGAGAGTCTGCTGCCGACTTTGATGCGGCTGAGTGCAAAAGCGACCAAGGCGGCGCACGATCTCATGCCGACGGCCACCGATGATCCGCCGGCCGACTTGATCTTCTGGGTGGATGCGCTGCGGAAATGCGTGATCGAACAAAGCCGCGACCGCCTCCAAACCGGCGGGCAGCGCGGGCAGCGGCAAGCCCTGGACGATCGATTGACGGCACTTGCCGGCGAAGCGCGCACGATGGCCTTGGCCATGGACTTCGCCTTCCTGCTCGACCCCGAGCGGAAACTGCTCTCGATCGGCTATTCGGTCGCCGATCGCCGCCTCGATCCAAGCTGCTATGATCTGCTCGCCTCGGAGGCGCGGCTCGCCAGCCTGGTTGCCATCGCCAAAGGCGACGTTTCGACCCGTCACTGGTTCCGGCTGGGCCGCGCGGCAACCCCAATCGGCAGCGGATCGGCACTGATCTCCTGGTCGGGCTCGATGTTCGAATATTTGATGCCGTCGCTGGTGATGCGCGCGCCGGTCGGCAGCCTGCTGGAGCAGACCAATCGGCTCATCGTGCGGCGGCAGGAATCCTACGGCCGTTCCTTAGGCATCCCCTGGGGTGTCTCGGAATCCGCCTACAATGCCCGCGACCTCGAGTTCACCTACCAGTATTCCAACTTCGGCGTGCCCGGGCTCGGTTTGAAGCGGGGGTTATCCGAGAACGTCGTCATCGCACCTTATGCGACCGGCCTCGCCACGATGGTCGACCCGCAGCGCGCCAGGCTCAACTATGACCGACTTTCCACCTTGGGTGCGAATGGCCGTTTCGGTTTCTATGAGGCTCTGGATTTTACCCAGGCCCGGCTTCCCGAGGGGAAAGCTGCCGTCGTCGTCCGCTGCTTCATGGCGCACCACCAGGGCATGACGATCGTCGCCATCGCCAACACGCTGAACGACGGCAAGATGCGCGACCGCTTCCACCGCGAACCGATGATCCAGGCCAGCGACTTGCTGCTCCAAGAACGGATGCCGCGGGATGTCGCCACCGCGCATCCGCGGGCGGAGGAGGTCAAGACCGCGGCCGCCAGGGACAACACGGAAGCCCCAACCGAGCGCCGCTTCGATGCCGCCACCATCTCGGGGGCGCCGGTCACGCATCTGCTTTCGAACGGGCGCTACGCCCTCATGCTCACCGCCGCAGGGGCCGGCTATAGCCGCTGGCGCGATATCGCCATAACGCGTTGGCGCGAGGATCCGACCCGCGACGACTGGGGATCGCACATTTATCTCCGAGACGCGCAGAGCGGCAACGTCTGGACCACCGGGATCCAGCCGCTCGGACGCGAGGTGGAGCGCGGCGAAGTCACTTTTGCGGAGGATCGCGGGGAGTTCTTTCGTCGCGACGGCACCCTCACGACAGCTTTGGATGTGATCGTCTCCGGCGAGGACGATGGGGAAGTACGGCGCATCTCACTCACCAACAGCGGCCGCCGCCCGCGCGAGATCGAGGTGACCTCCTACGCCGAGTTGGTTCTGACCAAACCCGCCGCCGATAATGCGCATCCTGCCTTCTCGAAACTCTTCATCGAGACCGAGTATCTTCCCGAATATGGTGCGTTGGTCGCTGCGCGCCGCCGCCGCTCGCCCGATGAGCCGCAGGTTTGGGCAGCGCATTTCGCCGTAGTCGAAGGAGACGCCGTCGGCGATCCGCAATACGAGACCGATCGGGCGCGATTTCTCGGCCGGAACCGACATGTCGCCGCGCCAGGCGCCATCGTTGGCGGCACGCCGTTGTCCGATACGGTCGGGGTCGTGCTCGATCCGATCTTCTCCCTGCGTGAGCGTATCATTGTTCCGCCGGGTGGGGTTGCGCGCATCGCCTTCTGGACTTTGGTCGCCCCCTCCAGCAGTGCACTGATCGACCTGATCGACAAGCACCACGACGCGAACGCATTCGAGCGGGCAAAGACTCTCGCCTGGACGCAAGCCCAGGTGCAGCTTCGCCATCTCAACATCAAGTCCGCCGAGGCCGCGGATTTCCAGAGCCTGGCAGCGCCGATCCTCTATTCCGATCGGCGCTTCCGGCCGCCCTCCGAGACCATCATCCGAGGTGCCGGGCCTCAGTCGGGCTTGTGGCCGCACGCCATTTCCGGCGATCTGCCGATCGTGCTGCTGCGCGTCGACGATGTCGAGGACATGGCGCAGGTCCGGCAATTGCTGCGTGCGCATGAATACTGGCGCATGAAGGGTCTTGCAGTCGATCTCGTCATCGTGAACGAGCGCGCTTCCTCCTACCTGCAGGATCTTCAGTCGGCAATCGAGGCCGCCGTGCGCAGCAGCCAATCCCGCCCGCGCTTCAACGGCGACTTGGCGCAAGGTTCGATAACCGTCCTGCGCGCCGATCTGATGACCGTCGAGGCACGGGCATTGCTGCAATCGGTGGCGCGCGTGGCGCTGGTGGCGCGGCGCGGCAGCATTGCCGAGCAGCTCGCGCGCCTGCCGAAAGCAACCGGGGAGCGCGTGCCAGACGTCGATCGCCTGATTCCGGCGGAAAGCATCATCACGCCGAGCCCCCCCGATCTAGAGTTCTTCAACGGAACCGGCGGCTTTGCGAAGGACGGTCGGGAATACGTGACGGTTCTCAACGCAGACCACACGACGCCGGCTCCCTGGATCAATGTCGTCGCCAATCCCGCCTTCGGGTTCCAGGCTTCGGCCGAGGGGTGCAGCTATAGCTGGGCGGAGAACAGCCGGGAGAATCAGCTCACGCCGTGGTCGAACGACCCGGTCGGAAATCCGACCGGCGAGGCGATCTACCTTCGCGACGAAGCGACCGGTGCGGTCTGGAGCCCGACCGCACAGCCGATCAACGATGGCGGCAGCTACGTGGCACGCCACGGTCATGGCTACAGCCGGTTCGAGCATCAGGTGAGCGGCATCGCTTCCGAGCTGCTGCAATACGTCCCGCTCGCGGATCCGATCAAGATCTCCCGTCTGACGCTCCGCAATCTTTCTGACGGCCCGCGCCGCCTCGCGATCACCGCTTACGCTGAATGGGTCCTCGGCACATCTCGTGGCGCCTCTGCTCCCTTCATCGTCACGGAGCTGGACGGCGTCAGCGGCGCCCTGTTGGCGCGCAACCCCTGGAGTGTCGCCTTTCCCGGCCGGGTCGCCTTTGCCGACCTTCGCGGCCGTCAGACCGCCTGGACGACCGACCGCGCCGCGTTTCTCGGCCGTCATGGCGGCACCGCCGCGCCGGCGGCTTTGCTCGCCGGCGCCAAGCTCTCCGGCACGCGGGGCGCCGGCCTCGACCCTTGCGCAGCGCTGCAATGCGTGGTCGAGATTCCCGCCGGCGAAACGATCGAGGTTGTGTGGTTCCTCGGGGAATGCGGCTCCGCTGAAGCCGCGCGCGCGCTGATCAACCGCTACCGCAAAACCGATCTCGATGCTGTCCTCGCGGCCGTGGAGGAGCACTGGGACGCGGTGCTCGGGACGATTCAGGTGAAAACGCCCGATCGGGCCATGGACATCCTGCTGAACGGCTGGTTGCTTTATCAGACTCTCGCCTGCCGCATCTGGGCCCGCGCGGCCTTCTACCAGGCCAGCGGTGCCTACGGGTTCCGCGATCAGTTGCAGGACGGCATGGCGCTGAGCTTCGCCTGTCCCGCGGAGACGCGGGCGCACCTCTTGCGCGCCGCCGCCCGACAGTTCATCGAAGGCGATGTGCAGCATTGGTGGCTGCCGCAAACCGGCCAGGGCGTGCGGACACGCATCTCCGACGATCGGGCCTGGCTGGCCTTCGCGACCGCCAGCTATGTTGCAACATCCGGCGACGCCGCCGTTCTGGACGAGGTCATCCCGTTTCTCGAAGGTCCCTCCCTGACGGGGGGACAACACGACGCCTTCTTCCAGCCGATGGTCTCGGACCAGTCGGGCACTCTGTTCGAGCATTGCGCCCGTGCGCTAGACCAATCCCTGTCCTTGGTCAGCGAACGCGGCCTGCCGCTGATCGGCACGGGCGACTGGAACGACGGAATGAACCGCGTCGGCGAAGGCGGCAAAGGCGAGAGTGTATGGCTCGGCTGGCTGCTGCTCCGGACCGTCGCCCTTTTTGCACCCCTCGCGGAGGACCGCGAGCCGGAGCGAGCGAGAACATGGCGTCACCAGGCGGCTTCACTGCGCGATGCCATGGAACGCGAAGCCTGGGACGGTGCCTGGTATCGGCGCGCGACCTTCGACGATGGGACATGGCTCGGATCGGAGCAAAGCGAGGAATGCCGGATCGATTCCATCGCGCAAACCTGGGCCGTCCTGTCAGGGCTCGCCGATCCTGAACGCGCCGCCACCGCAATGGCGGCCCTCGAGCGACAGCTCGTTCGCGACGACCCGGGTCTGGCGCTCTTGTTTGCGCCGCCCTTCGACGTGACGCGCAGCGATCCCGGCTACATCAAGGGCTATCCGCCCGGCATCCGCGAGAACGGCGGGCAATACAGCCATGCCGCCATGTGGGCCATCCTCGCGTTCGCCAAGCTCGGCCAGGGCGACAAGGCCCAGGCATTGTTCGGGCTGCTGAACCCGATCAATCATGCCCGCACGCCGGCGGAGCTCGAGCGCTACAAGGTCGAGCCCTATGTCATCGCGGCCGATGTCTATTCGGTGGCGCCTCATGCCGGCCGCGGCGGCTGGACCTGGTATACCGGCTCGGCCGCCTGGATGTATCGCGCCGGCATCGAAGGCATCCTCGGCATCCGCCGGGAAGGTGATTTCTTGGTTTTGAGTCCATGCATCCCGTCGGCGTGGCCGGGTTTCGAGGCGACGATCCGGGTGGAATCAAGCCGTTTGGTGATCAGTTGCACAAATCGTCCGGGCACAGGTCGCAGCGTCTGCCAGGCGGTCCTGGATGGCAGAGTAGTCGATAGCAATGATGGCAACGTGCGCATTCGCCTCGAACCGGGCGATCATCAACTCTCGGTCACGATAGGCTAGGCGATAGCCTCTCCCCCTCAGGCACTCACTCCACCCGCCTGCTTCCGTGGTCTCGAGGTCCCTGGCCTCCTCGGTCGTCAGATTCCCGTGCTTTCCAATGACCATCCGTCGCGTCCTGCCATCTGAATTTCGATACTGGATGAAGTAGGTCTTCACGCCACTCGGCTTGACCCGGGCTCCGAAGCCGCGGACTTCGCCGTCCCAGGCGAAGACATCGCGATTGAAGAGCGATGCGAGGCTATCCACAGAGCGTTTGCTGAGTTTGGCCATGATCTGTTCTTAATACTGCTTCCCCGAAAAACGGCATGAATCCGACGGGGAAGCGCTGGAGAAGCTCCAGAAAGAGAGCTTGGCTGGAGCCGAGAGAAATGAGATTCGGCGACGTCTTTGAAAATGTCAAAGCTTCGTAAGCGCTTATCGCACGTCAGCGTCCGTAGCCGAACATAAGGGAATGGCGGCTCGGTTCGAATCCCTTCGCCCGCTCCAGTTTTCAAGTTCCTGCGTAGAGCCCTAAACTCACTGCCGCACTGCCGGGAGCCTTGATGCACACGCGCGACTACAGCCTGACCGGACCGGATGGCGCACTGGCCGTCGAGCGTGGCCTCGCCTCCGCCGCCTGGTATCACAGCGACATCCCCCGCAAGACCATGAAGGCGCTGATGCAGCGCTCGGACCAGCCGGCGCTCCGCGACACCGCGATCTGGCTGGGCGCCATGGTCGTGTTCGGCGGGCTGGGTGCCTGGTCCTGGGGCACCTGGTGGTGCCTGCCGTGTTTCGCCGCCTATGGCGTGTTCTACGGCTCGGCCTCGGACAGCCGCTGGCATGAATGCGGCCACGGCACCGCCTTTCGCACCGGCTGGATGAACGACGCGGTCTATCAGCTCGCCTGCTTCATGATCATGCGCAGTCCCGTAACCTGGCGCTGGAGCCACAGCCGGCACCACACCGACACGGTCATTGTCGGCCGCGACCCGGAGATCGTGATGATGCGGCCGGCCAAGGTCCTGCGCATCCTCGGCAACTTCTTCGGCGTCTTCGACGTGCTGCAGGCGTTGCGGCTGATGCTGCTGAATGCCGGCGGACGGCTCGACCCGCAGGAAGCGCTCTATATTCCCGAGAGCGAGCGCCGTCGCGTCTTCCGTGTGGCGCGGGTCTGGTGCCTGATTTACGCGGCGACCGCTGCCGCCGCGCTCTATCTGCAGTCGATCCTGCCCTTCGTGCTGATCGGCCTGCCGCGGCTCTACGGCTGCTGGCACATGGTGCTGGTCGGAATCCTGCAACATGGAGGGCTGGCCGAGAACGTGCTCGACCACCGGCTGAACAGCCGCACCGTCATGCTCAATCCGATCTCGCGCTTCATCTACTGGAACATGAACTATCACGTCGAGCACCACATGTTCCCGATGGTGCCCTATCACGCGCTGCCGAAGCTGCACGCCCTGTTGCGCGACGATCTGCCGGCGCCGACGCCGAACCTGTGGCAAGGCTACAAGGAGGTGATCCGGGCGGTGCGGATCCAGCGGCGCAATCCCGACTGGTTCATCAAGCGGGCGCTGCCGCCGACCGCCAAGCCCTACCGGCCGGAGTTCCACGGCGACATCGAGCCGCGGATGGCCGATCCCGTGACCGGCCGGGCCGCGGCCTGAGACCGCCGCGGCCCGGGGATCGATGCTCTACGGATTCGTGACGCCCGGCTGGGTCAGAATGGCGGGGTTGAACGTGCCGGTCTTGATCACCGAATTGGGCGCGGCTCCGGCACTGCCCGGCTCGGTGGTCGCGCCGGCAACGCCGCCCGGACCGATGTTGGTGCCGGTGGCCACGTTGGCATCCGGCGGGAAGATGTAGAACGCATTGAAGGTCAGGGCATAGATATGCCCGAGCGGTCCGACCGCGGGTTGCTGTCGCCCGCCGAGGTCCCATTCATAGCTCGCCACCAGCGAGAGATCGTCCAGCCGGTAGGTGGCCAGGCGGCTCATCTCCGCGCTGTAGATATAGCTCCGGGTGGCGGTGGGCGAATCGTAGGTCGAATTCGACACCAAAGGTCCGCCGCCCGCTTCCTGCAGTTCGTTGCCGGAGGCGTGCAGCACGCGGCCGTTCGGGAGCACGGCCGGCGGGGCGCGCCCCGGGTCACCGCTGAGCTTGCGCAGCTGGTCCGTGCCGTCGGTCTGCAGGACCAGGACGTCGTGCAGGCGGTTGAACAGGACGGCGCCGTTCAGCGCCACGACCGGCGCGGAGACCGCCGGATCCTTCCCGCCCTGCTGCCAGCGCTCGATCTCGGTGAAGCCGTCGCCATAGCGGCCGGTGAAACGATAACGCGCCACCGATCCCATCTCGTCGTTGACCACGACGATCGAGGGATCGAGGCCGTCGCCATGCGGAACGGCGACCGCGTGCATCGGCCGCTGGTAATGCGGAATGCCATCGGGCTCGAGGTTGATGAAGAAATGGTAGCCGTAGCGCAGATCGGCGGTTTCCATCGTCCCATGCGTGTCGGCGACCTTCACCTGACCTTCGACCACGCCGAAGCGGTTGTAGGCCATGAGCCAGAGCTCCTGGTAGTAGCCTCCGCCCGGGAAAATGTACTGGATCGGGAACACCACCGACTCAAAGCCGCCGGGATCGCGCACGATGTTGAGCGGTGCGGTGCTGATGCCGCCGGTGCCGCGCCGCGGCAGCGTGATCTGGAACAGCAGCGTCCCGCCGTCGGCAAAGCCCAACAGCTGGCTCTCGATGCGCTTTTCCGTCGTGCTGCTGCGGTGATCGTTCACGATGCGCGAGGCCAGAACGAAGAGCTCGCCGCGGCTGGTAACGGCGGGAGTCGAGCGGACCGACCACTCGTAAGGCAGCTGGAAACTCCACCAGGGCGTCCCGTCCGACCGCAGCGCGATGATGTTGCCTTCGCGGGTGGCGAGGAAGACATTGCCCTGAGCCGAGATGATCGGCGTCATGCCGTCGGCGAAAGTGCCGAGCGCATTCATGACCTTCACCGGCGTCGCTGCGGGGGCCGTCACCACGTTCTGATAGCTGGTGTTGGCGGGATTGCCATGCGCCACCGGCCAGCCATCGGCCGTGGCGCCTGCCGCGCCGAGCATGAGCGCTGTGATGAAGGCCATTGCACGGGAGAGGAGAACCAAGGCCACTCTGAGAGATCGATGCATAGCACGCCTCCATGGATCGCAACCTGGATGGCCATAGGGTAGCGGGTGGGTGGAGACGGCAAGGAATCAAAGCCGCCTTCGTGAGGATCGTCACGACGGCGCACTGCGATTGCAGACCCCTGTGTGTGGCCCGCGGAAAATGCTGAAGAGCCTGAGGCCCTCAGTCCGGCAAGGCCGCGGCGCGGAAGTAGTCGAATGCGGCTTCGTCCGGCTCGCCGAACCACTTGCGATAGATGTCGCGGAAGCGGTTCGAGCGGTAGAGGTGGCTCAGGCTCCGGTCCACGGACAGCCGGAAGTCCTCGTCATTGCGGTCGAGCGGCAACGCCACCGGCTCGGTGGTGAAGATCCGGTCGATCACCAGGAGATTGGCCGCCTCCGGGCTGGAATGGGCGGACTCGACCAGGATCGAGCGGTCGCCCAGCAGCACGTCGGCGCTGCGGTCGGCGACGGCCGCGACCCCCGCTTGAAAGGACTCGACCTCCGTCACCTTGGCGGAGATCTGCAGCTTGCGCAGCGCGCCCTTCAGGATCTCCTCGCTGGTCGTGCCCTTGATCACGGCGAAGGTCTTCTGGTCCAGGATGCGGGCGGGCGAGCCGCGCCAGACGGGACCAGCCGGGTCGCCGTTCAGCACCTGGCGCAGCTGGACCGGCGCGTCGGCACGCACCATCACGCCCAGCCCGCTGCGGAAGATCGGGATGGAGAACGAGACTTCCTTGCGGCGCGACAGCGTTTCCGTCGCACCGCAGAGGATATCGACCTTGCCCTCGGCCACCGCGGCGTAGGGATTGTCGGCGGCGACCGGCGCCCATTCGACCGGCACCTGCAGATCGTCGGCCACCGCCTGGCAGACATCGATGACATAGCCGGCCGGCTGGCCCTGCTCGTTCTTGAAGGAGAAGGGCGCGGCGCCGTCGCGATAGCCGATCACGATCTTGCCGGCCGCCTTGATGCGGTCGGCGACCGGGCCGGCCCCGGCCGGGGCGGAAGCCGCCGCCGCGGTGAGCGCGCCGGCGACGAGGGCGATCGCCAAGGAGATTCGGATCATCATGCTGTCCTCCCTGCGTCAGGCCGCCACGGCGGACGCAGTCCGCGGGCCGGTGAAGCGCGGTGCGATGAAGCCCCAGATCAGGAAGCAGAGTGCCGTGACCAGCATGCCACCCAGCACCGCGTCCTTGCCCGAGGCATAGAGCGCATAGACGCTGTAGAGCATGGCCACCACGGTCACGACCGTGTTGATCTGGAACTTCGCTCCGGTGACGCCGGCAGCCTTCATCATCACGAACAGGGCCGAAAGCGCGATAATGTAGGGAATGACGTTGGTCACCACCGCGAGATTGACGAGCGCCGAGAACTGCTCGCTCAAGGTCGGCGAGATGGTCGAGAGCGCGAGCAGGGTCTGCAGCACGCCCAGCACGATCATGCCCACGACCGGCGCGCCCATGCCGTTCAGCCGGCAGAAGAAGGCCGGGAACATTCGCTCTTCGGCGGCGGATTTGGCGGTCATGGCGATCGTGAACTGCCAGCCGAGCAGCGAGCCGACGCAGGCCATCACCGCAAGCGCCATGATGATCTTGCCGACGACCGGGTTGAAGGCCTGCGCATAGGCGAGGGCGAAGGGTGCGTTGGAGGCAGCGAGTTCCGCGTTCGGGACGATGCCCTGGATCACGGTGGTGGAGAGCACGTAGACCACGCCGGCGCCAAGCGTGCCGAACATGCAGGCCAGCGGCACATCGCGTTTCGGATTCTCGACCGCATCGGAGTTCTGCGCCGCGGATTCCATGCCGAGGAAGGCCCAGAGCGTCAGCGAGATGCTAGACCCCATGCCTTGCCCTAGGCTGAGGCCCTGCGGATTCCAGGCCGCAGCGAAGGTCTCCGAGCTGAACCAGAACCAGCCGAGGAAGGACAGGAGACCGACCGGGATGATAACGCCCCAGACCGTGATCGAGCCGATCTTTCCGGTGATCGATGGGCCGCCGAAGTTGGCGGCGGAGGTGATCCAGACCAGCGCGATCACGCCGATGCAGGTCGCGATCGGTGCCGAGGAGAGCCAGGGAATGAACGAGGACAGGTAGCCGACCGCCGAGATCGCGATCGCGACATTGCCGATCGCCAGCGACAGGAAATAAAGGAAGAAGGTCAGGAAGTAGCCCGACTTGCCGTAGGCCTCCTCCGCATAGGCGGCCATGCCGCCGGCCCGCTGGTTCAAGAGGCCGGCCTGGGCGAAGCCGTAGGCGATCGCCATCGAGCCCAAGGCGGTCACGATCCAGGAGAGCAGCGAGATGCCCCCGACCTGCGCCATGTTGGCGGGCAGCATGATGATGCCCGAGCCCATCATGTTCACAGCCACGATGAACGTGAGCTGCATCAGGTTCATCTTCTTTTTCGGCATGACTCTCCCCCTCGCCGCTATTCGCGGACCACGTAGGTGTGGAACTTGATCTGGCCGTCGATTCGCTCCTGGTACACACCCTGGACTTCGTAGTTGAAGCCGGGGAAGCGGTTGAAGGATTCCTGGAAGGCGTTGAAGTATTCGAGCATCGGCTGGGCGCGATCGTCCCAGCGCTCGCCGGGAACAATGACGCCGATTCCCGGCGGGTAGATCAGGGCCAGGGTCGCGGCGACGCGGCCCTTGACCTCGGTCATCGGCACGTAGTCGACCTCGTTGGCGACCAGCGCCTCATAGGCCTGCTCCGAGGACATGGCCAGCTCCGGGAAGCTCTCGGCCCGGAAGCAGCGCTTCTGCAGCTCCTTGATGTCCGCCTGGCGATAGAAGTCGTGCATCTCCTTGCAGACCTTGCGGATCGTGTAGCCGGCATAGCGCGCGCTGTGCGCCGCGTAGAGCGTCGGCAATACGTCGGCCAGCGGCGCATCGGCGTCCCAGAGATTCTTAAACTTGACGAGCCGGGCGATCAGCGTGTTGAGCTTGCTTTCGTCCTCGGCCGGCGTCATCAGAAAGAGGATGCTGTTGAGATCGCACTTCTCCGGCACGATCCGCTGCTCGCGGAGATAATTGGCGACCACCGTGGCCGGCACACCGAAGTCGAGGTACCCGCCGGTCTGGCGGTCGATGCCCGGCGTGAGCAGCATGAGCTTGTTGGGATCGACCATGGCATAGCCTTCGGCGCCGATCGCATAGCCGTGCCAGTTGCTGTGCGGCTTGAAGTTCCAGCATTGCTGCTCGTGCTTGATGACTTCGGTCGGCAGGCTTTCCCAGGCGGCGCCGGTCACGTCGCCCGTGAACTTCGAGCCGCGGATCGTGACCTTGTCCGGGACGAAGGGATCGAAGAACCACTTCTCCTCGGGCCCCCAGCCGGCCTTCTCGTAGCGGGCCACGATCTCGCGCAGCTTCTTGCGGACCTCGATGCCGAGCGCGATGCAGCGGTCCCACATCATCTCGCCGGCCTTGCCCTTGTGGATCTCGGCATTGACGTCCAATGAGGCGAACAGCGGGTAGAACGGCGAGGTCGAGGCGTTCATCAGGAAGGACTCGTTGAAGCGCTTGTGGTTGACGGCGCGCTTCTGGTCCTGGATGTGGTTGTCCTTCTTGTGGATCTGCGAGGCCTGGGAGAAGCCGGCACCCTGTTTGTGCACCGACTGGGTCGAGAACAGCCCTGGCATGTCCGGCGTCAGGTTCTCCAGCCGCATCGGGCTGTGGCCTTCGAACAGCGGATGGAAGGCGTTGTAGCCGATCCAGGCCTCGTCCCAGAGCACGTAGTCGCAGAGCCGGCCGATCCGCTCCAGCACCTTCCGGACGTTGTAGATGGTGCCGTCATAGGTGCAGAGCTGGATGCAAGCCAGGCGGAACGGCCGCTCCCGGTCGGCGAGGCTCTTGTCCTTGACCAGCGGGTTCGCCCGGATCCGATCGCGCAGAGCCTGCTCGTCCCACGCTTCCCAATCGACCGGGCCGATCATGCCGAAGGGGTTGCGCGCGGTCGGCAGGAAGACCGGGATGGCGCCCGCTTGCACCAACGCGCCCTGGTGCATCGACTTGTGATTGTTGCGGTCGAACAGCACCAGGTCGCCGCGCTTCAGCACCGCATTGGTGACGACCTTGTTGGAGGTGCTGGTGCCGTTCAGCACGAAATAGGTCCGGTCGGCGCCGAAGACCTGCGCCGCATGCTTCTGCGCTTCGGCCGCGGGGCCTTCATGGATCAGCAGATCGCCGAGATCGACATCGGCGTTGCAGAGATCGTTGCGGAAGATGCTCTCGCCGAAATACTTGAAGAACAGCTGGCCGGCCGGGGATTTCAGATAGAACTGCCCGCCCTGATGCCCCGGACAGTCGAAGGCGATGTTGGCCTCGGAATCATAGGCCAGCAGCCCGCCGAAGAACGGCGGGATGAGCTTCATTCCGTATTGAACGACGCTTGCCACCACCTGCTTGGCATAGAAGACCGGGGTCTGCTGGCCGAGATAGATGTAGCCCTCGACCTCGCCGACCATGGCGACGATGCTCAAGTCCGCGATCTGGTGCGAGTCGGCGAGCGCCCAAAGCGGCGTCCCGAAGCCGAGCGCCCGGATCGCACGGGCCATGGCGCGGGCCGGCTCCCGCCAGTCGCCGTCGATCAAGGCGATATAGGCACCGACATCCGTATCCTCATCGAGGTCGTGATCGAAATGGTCTCTGATCTCGACTTCGTAGTTCTGAGCCGCGATCTGGTCCAGGAGCTCCTTAGTCTGCGGATTGTTCCGATCGACAACCGCCACGACCTTCAGGAATTTGTTGAAGGGGATCGGGATGGTCGGCGAGCGGACCGAGCGCGGGATCATCGCCCCTTCTCCGTGAGGCAATCGACCAGGTAGCGCCGGCCCTTGGGCGAAGGCTCGAAGCGGAGCCCGTGGATATCGGTCTCGAAGCCCGGGAACTTCTCGTCGAACTCGCGGGCATAGAGCAGGTAGTCCTGGATCGACTTGGTCTGCTTGGTCAGGCGCTCGCCGGTCATGATCACCGGGATGCCCGGCGGATAGGGCACCACCATGACGCCGAGAGTGCGGCCCATCAGATGATCGATCTCAACGCTCTCGACCTTGCCGCGAACGAAGCGCTCATAGGCATCGGCCGGCCGCAGCGCCATCTCCGGCAGCGCCGTGTACATGGCGCGCTGGGCCTGCGGCACCTTGTCGGCGCGGTACACCTTGTGCATCGCGTCGCAGAGATCCTTGAGGCCCATCTTGGCGTAGAAGTCGCCATGGGCGGCGAGGCTGGGGATCGCCGTGGCGACCGGCGCGTTGGCGTCGTAGAGCTCCTTGAAGTTCAGGAGCTCGGTCACCAGGGTGCTCCACTTGCCCTTGGTGATGCCCATGGAGAAGAGGACCAGGAAGGAATAGAGGCCGGTCTTCTCGATCTCGATCCGCCGCCCGGAGAGGAAGCGCACGACGATCGCCGCGGGAATGCCTTGGGCCTGCATCGCGCCGTCGGCCGACAGGCCCGGTGACAGGATGGTCACCTTGATCGGATCGACCATGCAGTGATTCGCGGCGAGGCCTTCGAAGCCGTGCCATTTGTCGCCGGGCTTCAGGGTCCAGGCGGCAGTATCGGCGACCGGCTTCTTGGCCATCGCGTCCGGCTGCCAGACGTCGAACCACCAGGAACCCTTGAGCTGGGTCTTCGCCGCGGTCATGGCGCGCCGGAAGCCCAGCGCCTCGTCGATGGTCTCCTGCACCAGCGCGCGGCCGGCCGGCTGCTCCATCATCGCCGCGGCGACATCGCAGGAGGCGATGATGCCGTATTGCGGCGAGGTCGAGGTATGCATCATGAAGGATTCGTTGAATCGCGCCATGTCCAGCGTCGCGGTCTCCGCGTTCTGGACATGGATCATCGAGGCCTGGGACAGCGCCGCCAGCAGCTTGTGCGTGGACTGCGTCGCGAAGGTGATCGCGTGCTCGGACCGCTCCGGCTTCGACGACGAGATGCCGTGGAAGCCGTCGTAAAACTCGTGGAAGTTCGCGTAGGCGTACCAGGCTTCGTCGAAATGCAGGATATCGACCGACTTGCCGAGCGACTTCTTGATGCCGTCGACATTGTAGCAAAGTCCGTCATAGGTCGAGTTGGTCATGACCATGAGGCGGACCTTGCCGCTGGTCCCCTTGGCGAAGGGACTGGCGGCGATCTTCTTGGCGATCGATTGCGGGGTGAACTGGTCGCGGGAAATCGGCCCGATGATGCCGAGCCCGTTGCGCGAGGGGATGAGATAGATCGGCGTTGCCCCGGTCATCACCAGGGAATGCAGGATCGACTTGTGGCAATTGCGGTCGCAGAGCACCAGGTCGCCGCGCGAGACCGTGCCGTGCCAGACGATCTTGTTGGCGGTGGAGGTTCCACCCACGACGAACAGGGTTGAATCCGTGCCGAAGATGCGCGAGGTGTTGCGTTCGCCGGCCGCGATCGGCCCGGTATGGTCGAGCAGCGAGCCCACCGACCCGACCGACACGGAGATATCCGACCGCAGCGTGTTCTCGCCGAAGAACTCATAGAACAGCCGCCCGACCGGGCTTTTCCGGAAGGCGATGCCGCCGCCATGGCCCGGGGTGTGCCAGGAATAGCTGGCATTCAGGGTGTATTCCATCAGCGACCTGAACATCGGCGGCGCCAGGCCGTCGATGTAAACCTTGGCGGCGCGCGCGATCGCCCGGGCGATGAACTCGTCGGAATCTTCGAACAGACGCATGAAGGCGTTGGCATGTTTCAACACCCGCGTCGGCACGACCTCGGCGGTGCGGTTGTCGCCGAACAGGAAGATCGGCAGCCTGGTGTTGCGGTTCCGCTTGGCGGCGAGGATTTCCTCGAGCTGGTCCCACTGCTTCGGATTGTCCTCGAGGCCGTCCACCGAGACGATCCAGCAGGCCTCGTTGTTGAAGACGTTCACGAGTTGGTAGGCATCGGCATAGCTCAAGCCGGAGACGACGCGGATGCCTTCGGCCTCAATCGCCTTTGCGAGGCGTCGCATGCCGCGTCCGGCCGCGGTCTCGCCTTCGAAATCCTCGTCGATGATGGCGATGGGAAAGGCCTGAAACAGTTCCATGGACGTCCCTTCGTGATGGCTGCATGCAACGAGGGCGTCGCGACGCCCCGGTCACGCCTCCGACTCCGTAGCCGCCATCCTGCGGGAAGGCTGCGCGGGGTCAATTTGGCCCAAAGGCCATGGGCCGCGAGGCCGGGTCGCATTTGTGCGCTGGCATCGCGGCATTGCGTTCGGTCAAAGCGCCGGATTCGCCGATTGGACTAAGGTCCAAATAGCCCCGAGGGCAAAGGCAAAGGCATTTCAAGGAGATCGGGGCGAGGCCGGCGCACCGCAGAAGGCGCGAAGCGCGGCTTCAGCGATTGGGAGGACTTGATGCCGAAGTTCGGGGTTCATTCGGAAGTCGGCAAGCTCAAGACGGTCATGGTCTGCCGGCCGTCGGTCGCGCATGAGCGCCTGACGCCGGGCAACTGCAAGGACCTGCTGTTCGACGACGTGATCTGGGTCACCGAGGCGCGGAAGGACCATTACGACTTCGTACAGAAGATGCAGGAGCGCGGCGTCGAGGTGCTGGAGCTCGCCGATCTCCTCACTGACATCATGGCCATCCCCGAGGCCCGGAAATTCGTCCTCGATCGCCGGATCACCGAAAATTCGCTGGGCGTCATGGGTTGCGCCGTGATGCGGCCCTGGCTTGACGAGGTGCCGGCCAAGCAGCTGGCCGACTTCCTGATCGGCGGAATTGCGATCTCCGACCTGCCGGACAGCCGGCACAAGTCGATGCAGAAGGCGGCCTTCGGCGAGATCGACTTCATCATGCCGCCGATCCCGAACACCTTGTTCCAGCGCGACCCGTCCTGCTGGATCTACAACGGCGTCACCGTCAATCCGATGTACTGGCCGGCCCGCAAGCCGGAGACCCTGCTGCAGCGCGCGATCTACAAGTTCCATCCGTTCTTCCAACAGGAAGAGGTCAAGATCTGGTGGGGCGATTCCGACGAGAACTTCGACCGGGCGACGCTGGAAGGCGGCGACGTCATGCCGATCGGCAACGGCACCGTGCTGGTCGGCATGGGCGAGCGCAGCACGCACCAGGCGGTCGGCCTGGTCGCGCGCGCGCTGTTCAAGCAGAAGGCCGCGACCCGCGTCATCGGCTGCCTGATGCCGAAGAGCCGCGCAGCGATGCATCTCGACACCGTGTTCACTTTCTGCGACCGCGATCTCGTGACTTATTTCCAGGAGGTGGCGGACCAGGTTCGCTGCTACAGCGTCTATCCGGCCAACGACGAGGGAAGCATCGAGGTGCGGCCCGATTCCGGGCACCTGCTCGACGTGGTCGCCGGCGCGCTCGGCCTGAAGAAGCTGCGCACCGTCGCCACCGGCGGCGACGCCTACGAGTCGCAGCGCGAGCAGTGGGACGACGGCAACAACGTGGTGGCGCTGGAGCCGGGCGTGGTCGTCGCCTACGATCGCAACACCCACACCAACACGCTGCTGCGCAAGGCCGGCGTCGAGGTCGTCACCGTGCGTGGCGCCGAGCTCGGCCGCGGCCGGGGCGGCGGCCATTGCATGACCTGCCCGATCTCGCGCGATCCGGCCTGACGCTGCTCGATTTGACCCAGTCACCCTGAAGGGAGAATCCGATGGGCTTCAATCTCCGCAACCGGTCGCTGATGACCGTGCAGGACTATACGCCGCGGGAGTTCCAGTATCTCCTGGATCTCGCCCGAGACCTGAAGCGGGCAAAGTATGCGCGGACCGAGCAGAAGCACCTGACCGACAAGGATATCTGCCTCATCTTCGAGAAGACCTCGACCCGCACCCGCTGCGCCTTCGAGGTGGCCTGCCACGACCAGGGCGCACATGTGACCTACCTGGATCCCGCCGGCTCGCAGATCGGCCACAAGGAATCCTTCAAGGACACGGCGCGAGTCCTGGGGCGCATGTATGATGCGATCGAATATCGCGGCTCGGCCCAGGCCGGCGTCGAGGAGCTGCGGAAGTATGCCGGCGTGCCGGTCTATAACGGCCTGACCGACGAATATCACCCGACCCAGATGCTGGCCGATGTCATGACCATGCGCGAGCACAGCGACAAGCCGATCAGCCAGATCAAATACGCCTATGTCGGCGATACCCGATCCAACATGGGGCATTCGCTGATGATCGTCGGCTGCCTGATGGGCATGGACGTGCGCCTGGCCGGACCGAAATCGCTCTGGCCCTCGGCGGAATACCAGAAGATCGCGAAGGATCTTGCGGCCAAGTCGGGCGCGAAGCTCACCATAACCGCGGACGTCAAGGCCGCGGTCAAGGGTGTCGATTTCATCCACACCGACGTCTGGGTCTCTATGGGCGAGCCCAAGGAAGTCTGGAAGGAGCGCATCAAGCTGCTGACGCCCTACCAGGTGAACCCGAAGCTGATGAAGGCCAGCGGCAATCCGCAGGTCAAGTTCATGCACTGCCTGCCTGCGTTCCACGACACCGAGACCACCATGGGCAAGCAGATCGCCAAGGATTACGGCATGAAGAACGGGCTCGAGGTGACCAACGACGTCTTCGAATCAGAGGCGAACATCGCCTTTGAGCAGGCCGAGAACCGCCTGCACACGATCAAGGCGCTTCTGGTCGCGACGTTGGGAGACTGATAATGCGGGTGGTGGTTGCCCTCGGCGGAAACGCGCTGCTGAAACGCGGCGAACCGATGACCGCGGAGGCGCAGCGGCGCAACGTCCGGGTCGCGGCCGAGGCCCTGGCGCCGGTCGCGAAGGAGCACCAGCTGGTGATCAGCCACGGCAACGGCCCGCAGGTCGGGCTGCTGGCTTTGCAGGGCGCCGCCTACAAGCCGGAGGAGGCCTATCCGCTCGATGTGCTCGGCGCCGAGACCGAGGGCATGATCGGCTACATGATCGAGCAGGAGCTCGGCAACCTGCTGCCCTTCGAGGTGCCGTTCGCCACGCTCTTGACCATGGTCGAGGTCGACGGCGACGACCCCGCTTTCCAGGACCCGACCAAGTTCGTCGGCCCGGTCTACGACAAGGCCGAGGCCGACCGGATCAAGACGGAGAAGAACTGGGTTTTCAAGCAGGACGGCCAGAAATGGCGCCGGGTCGTGCCCTCGCCGCTCCCGAAGCGCATCTTCGAGATCCGGCCGATCAAGTGGCTGCTGGAACGGGGAACGGTCGTCACTTGCGCCGGCGGCGGCGGCATCCCGACCATGTACCAGCAAGGCGCCGAGCGGCTGCTGGTCGGCGTCGAGGCAGTGATCGACAAGGATCTCTGCTCGGAACTGCTGGCCCGCGACCTCGAGGCCGATCTGCTGGTCATGGCGACCGATGCCGATGCGGTCTTCGTCGGCTGGGGCACGCCAGAGGCCAAGGCCATCCACCAGGCGAGTCCCGCTTCACTCGCGCAATACAAGTTTCCGGCGGGCTCGATGGGGCCGAAGGTCGATGCCGCCTGCGCTTTCGCCCAACAGACCGGAAAGACCGCGGCGATCGGCGCGCTCGCCGACATCCAGGCGATCGTCCGCGGCGAGAAAGGCACGCTCATCAACACGGCTTTCGAGACGCTGACCTTCCACTGAGCGGAAGCTCAGCCGCCCGCCCTCATCCAATTGGACCATGGTCCAATTGCGACGCTTTCGAGCCCTGCCCTAGCGTCCGCAGAATGTCCCGCCGTCCGATCGCCGGTTGCCTTGCCTTGATATCCGCTGCGGGCCTCACCTGCGGCGCGGCCTTCGCACAGTCCGATACGACCCTGGCGCCGCCGGCGCCGATGACCCTCGACGCGGTCGAGCAGTTCCTGACGGATGCCGGACTGAAGGCCTGCGAGACCAGCGAGATCGATCCCTTCGTGTCGCACTTCCAGGGCGCCGTGCGTTCGGTGAGCGTCGGCGTCGCGGTCGATTGCGCGGATTACGATCCCAAGGACCCGACCGTGGTCAATGTCCACCAGTTCGACGACCTGCAGGCCCGCGACGCGTTGGTGGCGAGCTTGCGCGATCTCCGCTTCCGGGCGCTCCGCGCCTACGGCAGCGTCTGGGTGGTCGATTTCTACGTCGTGGTGCTGCTGGGACCGCGGCGCGACGAAGTTCAAGCCTTGCTGCAGGCGGAGTATCGCCGCCGCCACAAGAAATAAGCGCGAGGGGAATCGCATGAGCAAGCCGCGCGTCATGGGGTTCTGGAGCTGCGTTGCTCTGGTCATGGGCAATATGATCGGTTCGGGCATCTTCCTGATGCCCTCGCTGATGGCCGGCTACGGCGTGATCAGCATCTGGGGCTGGGCGATCTCGGGCTGCGGCGCCCTGCTGCTCGCGCTGGTATTCGCCAACCTGGCCCGCAGCGTCGGGGGCGAAGGCGGCCCCTACGCCTATACCCGCGAAGCCTACGGCGACTTCGCCGCCTATCTTTGCGCCTGGTGCTACTGGAAGACCGCCTGGATCGGCAACGCGGCCATTGCGGTGACCGTGATCGGCTATCTCGCCGTATTCTTCCCCGCGCTCGCCAATCCGGTCGCCGGCGCGCTGACGGCGATCGGCTTCCTCTGGGTCATGACGGTGGTCAACCTGCGCGGCGTGAAGCTTTTCAGCCTGCTGCAGAACATCTTCACCATCCTGAAGCTGATTCCCCTGGTGCTGATCGGCGTCGCCGGCTGGTTCTTCTTCGACTTCGACAACGTCGCCCGGCCGGTGCTCGGACGCAGCATCCCCGAGACCTCGCTGCTGGCGGCGATCTCCAGTGTGACCGCGCTCACCATGTGGTCGTTCCTCGGCCTCGAATCCGCAACCGTGCCGGCCGACGGCGTGCTGAATCCGAAGAAGACCATCCCGCGCGCCACTCTGTTCGGCACCTTCGCCGCGGGCATCGTGTATTTCACGTCGGTGACCGTGGTGCTGGGCATGTTGCCGGCGCGCGACCTGATCGCTTCCACGGCGCCGTTCGCCGATGCCGCCCGCATCATCATCGGCGACAGCGCCTATTACCTGATCGCGGCCGGCGCCATCATCGCGGCGATCGGCGCGCTCAACGGCTGGATCCTGCTGCAGGGGCAGATTCCGATGGCCGCTGCCCGCGACGGCCTGCTGCCGGAGGCGCTGGCCAAACTGAACCGCCAGGGCGTGCCCGGCAACGCGCTGGTCACGTCGAGCGTCCTGGTCTCGGTGCTGATTGCCATGAACTTCCGCGGCGGCCTGGTGGATGCCTTCCAGGTCATCGTGCTGGTCGGCACCATGACCACCCTGGTGCCCTACGCCTTCTGCGCCACCGCGCTGCTGCAGCTGATGGTCGACCGCCGCGCCATCTTCCCGGCCCGGGTCGTGTTCTCGGCGGTGGCGGCGCTGCTGGCCTTCGCCTTCTCGCTCTGGGCCCTCTACGGCTCGGGCGAGCATGCCGTGTTCTGGGGCTTCCTGGTGATGATCTCCGGGCTTCCGCTCTACACCTGGCGGAAGTGGCGCGAGAAGGCGACGGCCGCGAAGGCGGCCGCCTCCGTCCCCGCCGACTGAGCCCAAGTCTATTTCAGGCTCTCGAGCTCGGCGAGCTGGGCCTGGCGCTGGGCGGCACCCTTGCGGTGGTCGGAGGCGAGGAAGGTGTAGAGCGACGGCAGTACGAACAAGGTGAAGAGCGTGCCGATCGCCAGGCCGCAGACGATGACGATGCCGATCGCGAAGCGGCTGGCGGCACCCGCGCCGGTCGCGTTCAGGAGCGGGATCAGGCCGGCGATCATCGCCGCGGTGGTCATCAGGATCGGGCGCAGCCGCAGGGTCGCGGCCTCGAGCACGGCCTTGCGCCGATCGACGCCTTCCTTCTCCTGCCGCTCCTTGGCGACTTCGCAGATCAGGATGCCGTGCTTGGTGATCAGGCCCACCAGCGTGATCAGGCCGACCTGGCTGTAGATGTTGAGGCTCATCAGCCCACCGGCCAGCGGCAGCAGCGCGCCGGTGATCGCGAGCGGCACCGAGACCATGATCACCAGGGGATCGCGCCAGCTCTCGAACTGCGCCGAGAGCACCAGGAAGATCACCACGATGGCCAGCGCGAAGGTCACCATCAGGCTGGCGCCTTCCTTCACGAACTGCCGCGACTCGCCCTTGTATTCGATGCCCATGCCGCGCGGCATGACCTCGCGGGCGGTTTGCTCGAGGAACTGGACCGCGTCGCCCATGGTGACATTGGCCGCGAGCGTCGCGCTCAGGGTCGCGGAGTTGAGCTGGTTCATCTGGGTGAGCGCGATCGGCCGCACCTCGGTCTTCACATCGACCAGGTTGGAGAGCGGAATCGGGAAGCCGTCGCCAGCGATGACGTAATAGCGGGTCAGCGCCTCGGGCGTCAGCCGATCGACCCGTGGGGTCTGCGGGATCACCTTGTAGGAGCGGCCCTGCACGCTCATCCGGTTGACATAGCCGTTGGAGACCATGGTGAGCCAGGTGGTGCCGAGATCGGCCATGCTGATGCCGTAGGCGCCGGCCTTGTCGCGATCGACCCGGACGACCGCGGTCGGGTTCTCGAACTTGAGATCGACGTCGGTGAATGTGAAGAGGCCACTGGCCTTCGCCTTCTCCTCCACGCCCTGCATGATCTGCGCGAGCACCTTGTAGTCGTCGGTGGTGCTCAGCACGAACTGCATCGGCAGGCCGCCGCCGGAGCCCGGCAAGGGTGGCAGCGAGAAGGCGCTGGCCTTGAGGCCGACCACGTGGGTGAGGTCGCCGCGGGCGAAGCGCAGCGATTCGTCGAAGCTGCCCTGGCGCTCGTCCCAGGGCTTCATCACCGCGATGCCGGTACCCTGGCGCAGGGTCGGCGTGCCGCCGAGGGTGAACCAGCTGCCGACATCGGGGATGCGCGAGAGCGAGTCGCTGACCTTGTCGTGGTAGAACTCCTGGTAGTCGGCGTTGACGCCGGCCGGCGAGAAGGTCTGCACCACGATCGCGCCCTGGTCCTCGCTGGGCGCCAGCTCCGAGCGGATCATGCTGAACAACGGGTAGAGCGAGACGAAGACCAAGGCCGCGAAGATCATCACCACGATCCGCGCCTTCAGCGCCCGCTCCAGCAGCCCGTGATAGCCGCGCTCGAGCTTCTCGAGGTTGTGCTCGATGAAATGCTGCACCTTGCCGGGCTTGCCGCCGGATTTCAGCACCATGGCGCACATGACCGGCGAGAGCGTCAGCGCGACGAAGCCGGAGATGAAGACGGCGCCCGCGAGCGTCAGCGCGAACTCGCTGAACAGGGCGCCGGAGATGCCCGGCGTGAAGGCGATCGGCGCATAGACCGCGGCGAGCGTGATGGTCATCGAGATCACCGGCACGGCGATCTCGCGGGTCCCGGCGATCGCCGCCAGGAAGGCCGATTTGCCGAGCTTCATATGCCGGTCGATGTTCTCCAAGACGACGATCGCGTCGTCCACCACCAGGCCGATCGCCAGCACGATCGCCAGCAGGGTGAGCAGGTTGATGCTGAAGCCGAGTGCGGCCAGGAAGATGGCGACGCCGATGATCGAGAGCGGCAGGGCCACGATCGGCACGATGATGGCGCGCAGCGAGCCGATGAACAGGAAGATCACCACGGTGACGATGACCGCCGCCTCGATGATCGTGTGCTCCACTTCCTCGATCGATTTCTCGATGAAGATCGAGGTGTCATAAGCGACGGCGAGCTTGATGCCGGCCGGGAGATTGCGCTCGAGATCGGGCAGCAGCGCCTTCAGCCCATGCGCCACGTCGAGCGGGTTGGCTTCCGGGGTCGGGTCGATGCCGATGATCAGCGCCGGCTTGCCCTGCAGCTTGACCACCATGTCGGAATCCTCGGCGCCGAGGTCGACGCTGGCGATGTCGCGCAGGCGGACGATGCCCTTCTCGTTCGAGGCGACGATGATCGCACCGTAGTCTTCCGGAACCTCCAGGCCGGTTTTCGCGTCGATGTCGAAGCTGCTGTACTCGCCGCGGATCTGGCCGGCGGTGGTCTGGTAGTTGTTGTTGGCGATCGCGTCGCGCACCTGCTTGGCGGTGATGCCGTAGACCGCGAGCTTCCGGGCGTCGAGCCAGACCCGCATGGCGAAGTCGCGCTCGCCGTAATACTTGATCTTGGAGACACCCTGGACGGTCGAGAACTTCGGCTGGATCACGCGCTTGGCATAGTCGGTGATCTGCGCCGCGCTCATCTGGTCGCTGGAGACCGTGAAGTAGATGAGCTGCGTGATGTCGCCCTGGCTGATGTCGAGCTTCGGGTCCTCGATTTCCTTCGGGAGATCGGCGCGCACCGCCTGGATCTTGGCCAGGATGTTGGCCTGGGCCAGCGAGGACGAATAGTTCAGCCGCATGTAGACGGTGATGACCGAGGTGCCGGACCGGCTCTCCGAGGTGAGGTAGTCGACGCCGTCGGCGGCGGCGATCTGCTCCTGCAAGGGCTGGGTGACGAAGCCTTGGACCAGATCGGCCGAGGCGCCGGTATAGACCGTGGTGACCGTGACCACGGTGAACTGCATCTTGGGGAACTGGCGGATCTGCAGCGAGGCGGCTGCGGCGAGGCCGGCCACCACCAGCAGCAGGTTCAGGGTGAGCGCCAGGATCGGCTTGCGGATGAAGGGATCGGTGAACACGCGGGCGGCGCCTTTCGGGCTATTGGACCGGAATCTCCGTCATCTCCGGCAAGGCCTGCCCTTCGACCACCTTGACCTTCGAGCCGTTGGAAAGCTTGAGCTGTCCCGCCACCACCACGAGATCACCGGCCTTCAAGCCCTTCTCGATCACGACCGCGTTGTTGCGCGTGGCACCGGTCTGCACCATCACCTGCTGGACCGTGCTGCTGGCCTGGTCGACCACATAGACGGATTCGCCGTAGAGGTTGAAGGAGACTGCGCTGGCCGGCACGACGACCTTCTTGCCGCGCTCCGGCAGAAGCACGTCGAGGCTGGCATACATGCCGGGCAGCAGCTTCTCCTCGGCGTTCGGGATCTCGGCCTGGATCGGGATGATGCCGCTCTGATACTTGACCGACGGCTCGATCGTAGTGATACGGCCCTTGAACACCTCGCCCGGATAGGCATCGAAGCGCGCCTCGATCGGCTGGTCGAGCTTGATCCGGCCATAGTCCTTCTGCGCCACCAGGAAGCGCATGCGCATGACCGAGAGGTCCTGGAGATTGGCCACATGGTCGCCGGGCTGCAGATACTGGCCGAGATTGACCAGGCGGATGCCGAGGATTCCGCCGAACGGCGCGGTCAAGGTGCGGCGCGCGATCGTCGCCTTCAGCGATCCCGACTCCGCAACCAGGGTATCATATTTGGACTGCGCATCATCGACATCGCTCTGGCCGACGGCGCCGGACTTGATCAGCTGCTTCTTGCGCTCGAGGTCGGTCTTGGCCGCGGGGATCTGCGCGAGGGTCGCCTTGAGATCGGCTTCCTCCTTCGAAGTGTCGAGGCGGACCAGCGGCTGTCCCGCCTTCACCTTGGTGCCGGAATCGAACAGGATCTCGACCACGTTGCCGGATTCCGAGCCGCTGATGTCGACGCCCTGCAGTGCTTCCGCCACACCGATCGAGCTGATCTTCTCCTGCCAGTCGACTTCCTGCGCCGGCGCGGCGGCGACATCGATGGCGGGGGCGGCCGGTGCCGCGGCAGGTTCTTCGGCCGCAAGCGGGCGCCCGCCGCACACCAGGCCCGCGACCAGGAGCGTCAGAACCACTCGATTTTTCATGCTCGGCCCACCCTCGCTGTCCTTGGCATTGGACGGGACGCGTTGCCAAGGTCGCAATTGCCCTTTGGTCCAATCGCTTGATTCGCTTGAAGAAGAAGCGCGCCGGCCTAGCGCATCACGTAGCCGCGGCTGCTCATGCAAGCAGCGAAGGACTGGTTGTATTTCTGGAGATCCGCCTGATAGGCGTTGTAGGCCTGCTGGTCGGCCTGTGCCTCCTGCCGGCGCTGACGATTCTTTCGCATGATGCCGGCCGTCCCGCCGACCGCGGCGCCGATCGCAGCGCCCTTGCCGGCATCGCCGGCGATGGCCCCGCCGACCGCGCCCAATGCAGCGCCGCGCGCGGCGCCACCCAGCGCACCGGGGCCGGAGGTGCCGCCGGAATAGTATTCGGGCGGCGTGCTGTAAGGCGAAACCCCGGTCGCCTGGGTTGCGATGTTGCGGCAGTCGGCTTCGTCCTGGGCCTGCTGCTCCATCGACTGGCCGGCGCTGGGATAGGCTATCGGCGCCTGCTGGGCGAGCCCAAGCCGCGCAACGGCCAGCAGGGTCGCGAGCGAAGCGCCGAAGACAAGGGCCCGTTTCATCGCCACCCTACTGCGCCGCCAGCTTGTAGGTGAGGCTCGGCCAGACGATGATGCCGGCCGCCACGCCGTTGATGATGTTGCCGCCGCCCGCCGCCATTTCATCGACGCTGCTGCGGATGGTCACCGGGCCGCCGCCGGTGATCCCCTTGAAGCGCTCGGTCCCGCCGGTGAAGGTGAAGTCGCCGTGGCAGCCCACCATGCGGACGCCGTTGCATTCGAAATCCGCGTAGAGACGCGCGCTGTCCTTGGTGGTGATGGTGCAGCGGCCCTTCGCCTTCTCCTTGCCGTCCACCGTGTTCACATCGACCACGGTCGGGCAGATCATGTATCCGGCATCCATCGGACCCTGGGCGCCGTCGACATAGACGATCCCGGTGAAGGAGCCGACGAAGGTCATCCGGTTCTCGCCGGTATCGAAGATCTGGCCGCGCGCGTTCCAGGCGGAGAAGGCCTTGATCGGCGCCTCATCCTCGGCGCCCGCCGCGGCCGCCAGCAGGGGGAGCGCCATCAGGAACGCCAGCAGGGTGACGAGGTGTTTGCGCATCGCGGAACTCCGGTTCATGCGAGATCGATGTAGATCGCGTCGCCGCCCAGCGACAGCGCCAGCCCTTCGCGTTTCGCCTTCAGCGACATCGCCACACCCTCGACATTGCTGAGCCAGAGCTCGCCGGTGCTACGGTCGCCGACCGCGATGCCGTAGCGGCCCTGCGCATAGGCGCCGGAGAACTGGTCGAGGCTCTTCAGGTTGTAGACGGTGCCGGTCGCTTCGATCTTCGAGAAACCGAAGCCGCCGATGCCCAGGCCGCCGATGGTGAAGGGATAGGTCTTGCCGCCGAAATTCAGCTTGCCGCCGCCGAGGTTGGCGCTGCCCATGAAGGCGATCTGGGTCTGCGAGATCTGCACGGTGCCGGACTTGACGAAGTTGTCCGCCATGGCCGGTGCCGCCAGCAGCAGTGCCGGCGCCGCCGCAGCGCGCAGCAGAAGGCCGCGGCGCGTCCACATCATCCCGGATCGAAACTGGCTGCGGCTCTCGTCCATGAGGTTCCGATCGTCCCCGACTGCGTCAGCGGCCCGGGTGGCAAATGAGGGGGAAATTGCCACCCGGTTTGCTGCTCCGGTATGGGGCCGAACACGGGGTCCATCCTGTGCCCGGCGCTGGAACGATAGGAATGGCGGTCCGCGCCGCACAGATGGACCTTGGTCCCATCCGGTTCGATCAGATCCGCCGCGCCGACCGTCCGGCGATGGCGCGCTCGACCGCGTCCAGGAGGTCGTCGTCGTTGAGCGGCTTCCGCAGATAGCTGCTGGCGCCCATCGCCATGCAGATCGCATGAATCGAGGCTTCGTCGCGGCCGGTGACCATGATCACCGGCAGGCCGACGGCGGTGTCCTTCAGGTGCTGCTGCAGCTCGAGTCCATTCATGCCGGGCATCTGCACGTCGAGCACCACGCAGTCGGGCAGGCGATCCTGCATGCTGTCGAGAAAGCTCGCGGCCGACACGAAGGCCTTGGCCTCGATGCCCGCTGCGCGCAGCAACCGGCAGAGCGCCACGCCAACCGAACGATCGTCGTCGACCACGGCGACATACCGGGTGGTGCAGCCAGCGCCGATCGGCTTGTCCCTGCGCGTTTCGGCCTTCACTTCTGCCACCCCGGCGGTGTCCGTTGCCATGGAATCCCCTTCTCGCCCATTGCGAGGCCGAGGTTGTATTGCCGGATCATCTCGGCCTGGTTGAACTCGTCCAGCGAGCTCGGCACGTAGTCGTGCGGGATCGCGACATAGCGCAGCTCGAGCTCCCCCGCGAGGTCGCCGAGATAGAGTCGGTAGAGGTCGTTGATGCCCGACGCCTTCAGCATCGAATCGATGGAATAGGCCGTGATCGAGCCCAGGCTGCGGTCGACCTTGCGCGGCTGCGGGTCGAGGCGGCCGTTGCGGATCACATAGAGCCGATGCGTGATCTTGCCCTGCCATTCCGGGTGGGCGCGGCGCTCCAGAGCCCTGAGGTCGATCTGGTTGCCGACGAAGAACGATTGCGCGAAGACGCCGCCATCGACATGCAGCTCGTCCTTCTGGACGTCGTCGATCTTCACGTTAATGAGGACCGGCGGGAAGAATGCCGGAATCGAAGCGGAGGCGAGGATCACCTTGCGGAACAGGTCGAGGCGGGCCGGGCTGTTGCTGGCCGCGATCGCCCCCATGTCCCAGACCACCGGCTCCTCGCGATCGAGGTCGGTGGTTAGCACGTAGAGCCGCCGGCCCTTCCTGTGCTCCTCGGCGATGCGGCCGAGGACCTTTTCATCGACATATTTCGCGATCATGTCGCGGAACGGCTTGTTGTCGTTGAGCGATTCCTCCCAGAGCAGGCTCACCAGGCTGCGTGCAAGATATAGGCGCTGTGCGTCCACGGTGGTGTAGGCTTGCTGGAGCGTCTCATCGTAATCCGGGCCCAGGAAGGCGAAGGGCGCGATCAGGGCGCCGGTGCTGACCCCGGTCACGAACTTGAACTTCGGCCGCGTGCCCGACCGGGTCCAACCGTTCAGAAGACCCGCGCCGAATGCCCCGTCCGAGCCGCCGCCGGAGACGGCGAGATAGTTGTAGACCAGGGAATCGGGATTTCGTTCATAGGAGTCCGCTGGCTCATTGAGGAAGGCCTCGCCGACGCTGGGCGGCGGCGGCAGGGCCGGATTCATTGGGTAATACCGAACGTCCTTGAAGCCCTCGAGGACCGGCGGGGCGCGATCGGTCGGGGCGGGTTGCCGGAGCAGCGCCTCACAGCCGGTGAGCGCGAAGAGCAGCACAATACTGCAAGCCGCGATGAGCCTTTGCGCCGCCCTTCGCATCAAGCGAACCCCGCCTGCGATGGTCAATGAAGGCGTACTTCACCGACGAATTTTGATTCCTATCAAAGCGCCCCTAACCCAGGACGGTATTCTGTATTGGCTACGGCGACCCGCCAGATGGACCTTGGTCCCAAGGATCGGCTCCGATTGGTTGCAAGGGTGCTTGTGCGGGTCAAATTCGGAGAATATCATCCCATGCGTAGCTGGGACGTGCCTTGTGGGGGGTGGGGTTGCAGACGGACGCGAGACAGCCTGCGTGTCTGCCGGTCGGCGTCTTGATGCCGATGGACGTCGCACCTTCCCAACGTACCTTCCGCGCAATGGAATCAATCGGGTTCACCCGATCGGCGATGCGGAACGGCGCCGAGCGTTGAGCACGCAGGCGGCCTGCTAGCGACCCAGCCGCGTTGAGCATGTCGTTCGAAACGGTCTTCCGGACTCTTGTGTCGGTAGGGAGATAGTCGACGTGATCGAAGACCAGGCGAGCAAGCAACGGCGACGTATTGCAGCGGTCGATGCGCTGGCCACGCCCTATGCGGAGCTTGCGACCGAGAATGCGGGCACAGGCCTCTGGTTCTGGGAGGCCGAGTCCGACTTGGTCTGGATGAATCCCTATTGCTGCAATTTGGTCGGCGCGCCTGACGGCGAGATCGGCAGCCTCGACGGATTTCTCGGCCGCCTCACCGACCGACAGAATCCGTCGGCTGGAAAGGCTCTGCTCGAGGCCGTCCGCGCCAGCGGAAGCTTTGAGCAGGAATTTCGGATCCGCAATGCAGGCGGCAGCCCGGTCTGGGTTCAGCTCGGCGCCAGGCGTGTCAGCGACGGCGCGACGGCGGCCGGCATGGCGGGAACGCTGCGCAACATCAGCGACTACAAGTCGCTGGAGCAAGAGGCCGAGCAGCTGCGCCGGCAGGTGATCCACCTGACCCGGGTTTCCACCCTGGGCGAGCTGTCCGGCGCCGTGGCCCACGAGCTCAACCAGCCGCTGACGGCGATCCTGAGCAACGCGCAGGCCGGCCAGCGCCTGCTCAACCGCAATGCCGCGAGCATCGAGGAAATCAGCAGCATCCTCGAAGACATCATCGAGGACGACCGCCGCGCCGGGGCGGTGCTCACCCGGTTGCGCAACCTCATTCGCAACGAGCAGGTCGATTTCTCCGAGATCGACCTCAACGAGGTCGTCGCGGAAGTCTTCCGCCTGGTGCACAGCGAGATGATCGAGCGGCGCGTGGAGGTGGTGCTCGATTGCACGCCGGTGCTGCCACCGGTGCGGGCCGATCGCATCCAGATCCAGCAGGTCTTGATCAACCTGGTGCGCAATGCCTGCGACGCCATGGCCGCGGTGCGCTGGGCCGAGCATCGTCTTGTGGTCAAAACCGGGCGCCGCTGCGATGAAAGCGTTGTCATCACGGTGGCGGACAACGGCACCGGCCTCTCGCAGGAACTGCGCGACAGCCTGTTCGAGCCGTTCGTGACCACGAAGCGTAACGGCATGGGGCTGGGCCTGACGATCAGCCGCGCGATCATTTCCGGACATCGCGGCGAGATCTGGTTCGAAGACAACCTGGGCGGCGGCGCGGTCTTCGGCTTCTCGCTGCCTGCAGTGAAACGGAGGGGGACATGGGCAACCTGAACAGCGTCGTCTATCTGGTCGATGACGACCGGCGGATCCTGACCGCGCTCACGCGGCTGCTGGAGAGCGAGGGAAGACTGACTCAGTCCTTCACCTCTTCGCGCGCCTTCCTGGAAGCGCATGATCCCGAGATTCCCGGCTGCGTGGTGCTCGACCTGCTGATGCCGGAAATGTCCGGCCTGGCGCTGCAGCAGGAATTGCAGCGGCTGGGCCGCTGCCGTCCGGTGATCTTCCTCTCCGGCCGGGCCGGGGTTCCCGCCTGCGCGAGCGCGATGAAGGCCGGCGCCGTCGATTTCCTCACCAAGCCGGTCGAAGCCGAGCTCTTCCTCTCCACCGTCAGCCGCGCGCTGGCGCGTGACGCCGCCGAACGCGAGCTTGATGTGAAGCGGCGGGCGCTGACCGACCGCATGACCAGCCTGACACAGCGCGAGCGGCAAGTGCTGGAAGGCGTGGTCGAGGGTCTCCTGAACAAGCAGATCGCCAACCGGCTCGGCATCGTCGAGAAGACGGTGAAGGTGCACCGTGCCCATGCGATCTCGAAGCTCGGCGCACGCTCGACCGCCGAGCTCGTCCGCATGGTCTATTCGCTGGGCCCGCAGCGCGCCGCGTCGGCCTCCTGATCGGCGCTCTACAGCTCGGGCCTGTCTCCGCCAGCGGGCGAAGAAAATTCGGGCACGGGCTCAGAACTCGAACACCGAGCCGATGGCGATGTTGAAGGCGCTGTACTTGTCCTCTGCATCCGGCACACCCTCGCCGGAATCCCTGTACCAAGTATAGCCGATCTCGGCGTCGATGTTGACGCCGGGCGCCATCGCGTAGTCCAGCGTGGCGATGACGCGGTTGAGGTTGCGGCTGCCACCGGGATTGGCGGTCAGGCTGAACGCATCCGTGCCGTTGTAGTGGCCGTGGCTGCCCTGGATGCCGATGACCACGGGATCCATCGCATAGGCCGCGCCGCCGCCGACCACATAGGCGTCGTTGTCGTCGCCGCCCTCGTCGAAATACTCCATGACGCCGCCGACCGAGAAGCTGCCGAAGGTCAGGTTGAGGCCGGTCTGGTATTCGTTGGTCTTTCCGTCATTGCCGCCGCCGGTATAGTTGAACCGGGTCTGCCAGGAGCCGCCGCCGCCCCAGTCGATGCCCCAACCGTCGCCGGCGTAGGAGTAGGTCGCGTAGGCGCTGAAGGTGTGATGGGCGGTGCCGTCGGGATTGGTCGGCGTACCGGAGCCATTGACCCCGACCTGGGTATAGTCCTCGGCGTTGTTGCTGGGCGTGTAGCTGACCCAGAGCTGGAAGCCGTTGAAGCTCGGCGTGCCGTAGACGATGCCCTGGTTGTTGTCCTCGGCATCGACGCAGGCGGCGTTGGAGCCGATCGGGTCGTTCGAGCCCCAGGAGTTCGGCGAGAAGGCCGAGAAGTTGCCGGTGGCGCCCGGCGGCAGCAGGCAGTAGTTGGCGATCGCCTTGTCCTGCGAGCCGACCACCACCTTGCCGAAGCCGCCCTGCCAGTAGACGAAGGCCATGTCGATCTGGTCGCCGGCATTCTCGCCCTCGAGCTCGATCTGCGCGCCAACGGTGAGGCCGTTGTCGAGCGTGGTCTCGCCCTTGAAATGGACTTCGGCGTTGTGGTTGAAGGCATCGACGCTGCGGTGATTGCCGAAATGGCCTTCTTGCTTCTTGTCGAAGACCCCCTGGTAGGTGAGCTTAAAGAAGCCGCCGACCTCCAGCTTGACGCCGTCCGAAGCCTCGGCGGCGCCGGTCGCGGTCGCCACCCCGGCGAGCGCGGTTCCACAGAGCAGCGCGCGTTTCATCACCCACCCCCGAAGACCTAACGCCAGCGGTCCCAACGATAAAACGGCTAGAGAGCGCCGCAATTGGACCATGGTCCAAGCAGGCGGGAGGCGATGCTACAGGGCGCCGTATCGCTGCGGCCGCGCCGCCTGCGGCAGCAGCCGCGCGGCCATCGCCTCGCAGGCGACGCGCAGATCGGGCACGGCGATGATCTCCCAGAAGGCGCCCTTGGTGATCGGGCCGAGGGCGAAGAGATCCGCCGCCGGGCGGCCGTCGCCGTCGATCAGCGCGCCTTCGTCGGTGACGTCGATGCCGAGCCGCAAGGGATCCGGCCGGATCAGCCCGGCCTGCAGCAGTTGCTTCAGGAGCGGCTGATCGACCGTGGTACAATCGCTGTTGAGACCGGAGCAATCGATCAGCCGAGCGCCGCGATAGACGGCGCGCGTGTCGCCGCCCCTGAGCTTGACTTCGACCGAGACCGTATCGGCGCCCGCCTCGGTGGCGACCACCTTGCCGGCGACGATCTTGAGCTGCCCGCGCTCGCGCGCTTCCGCGATCCGCGCCATCACCTGCGGCGCACCGCGGTGGCGATGCACGTCCCACCACGGCCGCAGGTGCCGCAGGAAGCGCTTGCGCTCCACCAGCGACATCTCGCGCCATAGGCGCTGGCTGTGCGGCCGCAGGCCGTCGATCACGCTGCGCCAGCCGCGGCCCGCGCGCTCGGCGCGGTCGATGGTGCGGCGCACGGCTTGGGTCAGCGCGACCAGGCTGCGGCCCGAAGGCTTCGGGTCGAAGTCCCAGGGCTTGGGCAGGCGGATCTCGCCGGTCTCGTCGGGAATGGCGCCGACATGCTGGCGCGGCAGCAGGCCGCGCCGGGAGATCGCCTGGATCGATCCCATGTGCCCCTGGTCCAGCAGCGAGATCACGGTATCGACCATGGTGAGGCCGGTGCCGAGGACCAGCAGCGGCGCCTGCGGATCGAGATCGCGGAGCGCACGCTCGTCCCAGGGATTGCCGAAGACCGGGCCGGCACTGCGCGCCGGCGGGAAATTGCCGACCGCCAGCACGGCGGTATCGACCACCAGCTTGCGCCCGACCGCGAGCTTCAGCGCGATGCCGCCGACCTCGCGCTCGATGCCGACCGCCTCGTCGTTGACGATGGTGAGCCGGTCGCCGCGCTGACCGCGCCAGATCGCCTCGGCGAGGCTTTGCTGGATATAGGCGCCGAACAGGCCGCGCGGCGCGAAGCTCGCCGGGCCCGGTGGGACGCCGCCCTGGTCCGGAAGCCGCCGCAGCCAATCGACGAAATGATCGGGCTCGGCGGAGAAGGCGCTCATGTTGCCGGCGCGCACGTTCAGCAGGTGATGCGCGTTGCCGGTCGAATAGGCGAGCCCGGCGCCGAAGCGGCGGGCCTTCTCGATCAGGAAGATGCTATCCTGCTCGTCGCAGCGGCGCAGCAGGTGCAGCGCGAGCAGCGCGCCGGTGAAGCCGCCGCCGATGACGCCGATCGCGCGGGCCACGGCGCTACCAATCGGTGCCGGCGGGACGGACCAGCACCGCCTGCTCCGGCGCGAGCGCGCCGGCGACCGGGCTGGGGTGCATCGGGTAATGGGCGGAGGGACGCAGCCCGGCGCTGCGCTTCGGACTGCGGATGCGGCGTGCGAGCCTCCAGCGGGTGAAGGCGGCGTGGAGCAGCGCGTTCAGAATGATGAGGCCAATGATCTCGGCGAGCGCCAGCATCAGGAACTCCTCTGCAGGGAAGTTCGAGGGATGGCGCCCGGTTCATTCGGGAGGGAGAGAACGAACCGGGCGCCGGCTTAGTCGCGTCGAGCGGCGTGCCGGACCTACTGGGCCGGCTGGTAGATCTGGTCGAAGATGCCGCCGTCGGCGAAGTGATCGGCCTGCGCCTGCTTCCAGCCGCCGAAGTCGGCAATGGTGGAGAGCTTCAGGGCCGGGAACTTGTCCTTGTACTTCTCCGCGATCGCCGGATCGGTCGGGCGGTAGTAGTTCTGCGCCGCGATCTCCTGGCCCTCCGGCGAGTAGAGATACTTCAGATATTCCTCGGCCAGCTTGCGGGTGCCGTGGGCGTCGACCACCTTGTCGACCACCGCGACCGGCGGTTCGGCGAGGATCGAGGTCGTCGGCACGACGATCTCGAACTGGTCGGGGCCGAGCTCCTTCACCGCGAGGAAGGCCTCGTTCTCCCAGGCCAGCAGCACGTCGCCGATGCCGCGCTGGGCGAAGGTGGTGGTGGAGCCGCGGGCACCGGTGTCGAGCACCGGCACATGCTTGTAGAGAGCGGCGACGAAGGCCTTGGCGGTGTCGGCATTGCCGCCCGGCTGCTTCAGCGCCCAGTCCCAGGCCGCGAGGTAGTTCCAGCGCGCGCCGCCCGAGGTCTTCGGGTTCGGCGTGACCACCTCGACGCCTTCCTTCACCAGGTCGCCCCAGTCCTTGATGGCCTTCGGGTTGCCCTTGCGCACCAGGAAGACGATGGTCGAGGTGTAGGGCGTCGAGTTGTGCGGCAGGCGCGCCTGCCAGTTCGGGTCGATCAACTTGCCCTTCTCGGCGATGGCGTCGATGTCATAAGCCAAAGCGAGGGTGACGACGTCGGCCTCCAACCCGTCGATCACCGAACGGGCCTGCTTGCCCGAGCCGCCATGGGAGCTCTCGACCGAGATTTCCGCTCCGGTCGTCTCCTTCCAATGCTTGGCAAAGGCCGCGTTGTAGGCGACGTAGAGCTCGCGGGTCGGGTCATAGGAGACGTTGAGAAGTCGGTCCTGCGCCGCGGCCGCACCGGCCAACCCCAGCCCGAGGGCCAAGCTCACAGCCGTGCGTGACGTGAATTTCATGATGTTTTTCAGCATCCTAGTCTCCGCTCCCTGGATCGTTCCGGTCTGAACTTTGCTCGGCCCCGGCGGGTTCCGCACCCCCTGACCGGTCAGGCCCAGCATTATCTCTATCAATATGATAGACAAACAAGAGTTATTTGAGGCGGCGCGAGTTTTTCTTACCCGGAGGCCGCCAGGCCCGGGGGGCCGTGATAAGAGGAGCCCCACACCACCGGCTTTGTGAATGAAGATGGCACCCATCCTGATCACCGGCTTCGCGCCCTTCGCCGGGCTCGACAGCAACCCCTCCGCCGATATCGCCGCGAGCCTGGACGGCCGGGAGATCGGCGGGCGCAGGATCGTCGGGCGGTTGCTGCCGGTGGATTTCGCCCGCTACCAGGCGGCACTCGAGGCGCTGCTGCGGGAGACCGCGCCGGCGCTCTATGTCGGCTTCGGCCTCGCCACCGGCGAGGACATGATCCGGCTCGAACGCTTCGGCGTGAACCTCGCCGATTTCGAGATTCCCGACAATGCGGGCGCGCGGCTGACCGGGCGCAAGATCGAAGCGGAAGGACCCGATGCCCGCGCGGCCACGATTCCCTGCGCCGAGATCCGCGCGGCTTTGCTCGACGCCGGCATTCCGGCCCGGCTTTCGAACTCGGCCGGCAGCTATCTCTGCAATGCGACGCTCTATTCCGCGCTCGGCCTCTGCGCCGCGCGCGGGACGCCTTGCGGCCTCATTCACCTGCCCTATGCCTCCGAGCAGGTCGCGGCACTGCTGCGCGAAGGCTCGCTCAACGGCGAAAGCGCCGCGCCCTCGCTGCCGATCGAGATGATGGTCGCGGCGGCGGAGATCGCCCTGGCGGTCTCGGCGGCATCGGCACCCGTGTAGGGCGGCTGCGGCCCGGACGGCAGCGGCCCGGGCGGCTGCGGCATCGAGAGATTCACGACGATCGGCCGCCGATTCTCGTAGATGCCGCCGCATTCCTTCGCCGCCTGCTCCAGAAACCGGGCGGCATCGGTCAGATAGTTGCTGGTCAGGGCGATGTGCGCCAGGCGATCGAGCATGGCGAGGCGGTAGGTCTTCTGCGCAATGTCGATCTCGGCGACCTCGCGCAGATAGGCCTGGCGCGTCGCGGCATGGAGCTCGCGCCAACGCGGCGCCAATCGCTGCGACGATTTCGGGTCGTAGCAGAAGACCTGCTGCCGGCTCACCTCGATCTTGAAGTTTTCCCGGACCGCATCCGCCACCCGGCTGGGGGTGTCGAAGCAGGCCAGGGCCTTGACGATATAGGTCCGGATTTCGTCGGTGAGGATCGCCATCGGTCTTTCATCCTGTACATGCTGGGTCCATGCAGCGGCCTCTTCGGTCCCCGCGGCGGGCGGCGCTCGATCTTGTACATGCTGGGTCCATGCAGCAGCCTGCTCGGCCCCTGCGGCGGGCGGCGCTCGATCCTGTACATGCTGGGTCCATGCAGCAGCCTGCTCGGCCCCTGCGGCGGTCAGCGGGCGATCCTGTACATGCTGGGTCCATGCAGCAGCCTGCTCGGCCCCTGCGGCGGGCAGCGGGCGATCCTGTACATGCTGGGTCCATGCAGTAGGCCGGTTGGCCGCCGCATCGGGCGGCGCCTGTACATGCTGGGTCAATGCAGTGGGCCGGTTGGCCGCCGCCACGGACAGCTCACGCTGCCTCAGCCGTGCCTTGAACTCTTCCAGGGTTTCCATCGGTTCTTCTTCCTCTCTGGGTCCGGATCGGCAGCACGCGAGCTTCTGAGCGCGCGACGCGCAAGGCATCGATCGCTTCAACCATCGGAACGGGAACGGCACGAAGGTGCCGGATCTCAAGCCCCGGGCGGGGCACAGCCGGCGCGTCACGGCCACTGCGAGTAAAACTATAGCGCTTTGCCTGCTCCGGCGCAAGCGCTCCGTCCGAATTCTACGTTTAAAAACAGTCTCTTATAATGTATCGCGTCGGGCCAGAATTCTGGGCCATGGCGGGTCTCCTTCTCCGGATCACCAATCGAAGGTTGTGGCCGGACCACGCGGAGAGATTCCAATGACCGTCCGTCTTCACGGTGTCGTCATCGCGGTTCTGCTCGCGATGTCGCCTGCTGGGCACGCGTATGAAAAGGCCAGTTCCGGAAGCAAGCTGGCCTTGGATGAAACATGGACCGAGGAGGCAGAACCTGACCTAGAGCGGGAAGCGATATGGTCGAATCAGCGGGCTCATCGGCGCTGCATACTCCGCCGGAGTTATCCGATCGAACCTGATCCCATATCGTGCTACCCCCGCACCGCCATGGTGGCGGTGAGTTCGACCGAGATGCCGAGCGGGAGGCTGCCCATGCCGACGGCCGCGCGCGTGTGGCGGCCGGCTTCGCCGAAGACTTCGACGAAGAGGTCGGAGCAGCCGTTGATCACCTGCGGCTGCTGGCCGAAGCCCGGCACGGCGTTGACCATGCCGAAGACCGAGAGCACCCGCTCGACCCGGTCCAGCGAGCCCAGCAGCTGCCGGGCCGCGGAGAGCAGGACCAGGCCGGTCAATCGCGCGTGCTGGTAGCCCTGCTCCACCGTGAGCTCCGCGCCGACCACGCCCTGGGCGAACTCGCCGTTCTCCTGCAAGGGGCCCTGGCCCGAGAGATAGAGGATGCCGTTATGCACCAGCGCCGGCACATAGTTGCCCTTCGGGCTCGGGCAGTCCGGCAGGACGATTCCGCGCTCCTTCAGCGTCTGCTCGGCACTCATCGGCGCCTCCTCCGCGTCTATTCCGGCTGCAGGCGGAAGTCCTTGCCCTCGGGCAGGGTCTGGCCGCCATCGACCACGATGGTCGTGCCGGTAATATAGGCCGCCTCGTCGGAGGCGAGGAACAGCGTGGCGTTGGCGATGTCGCGCGGCGTGCCGAGCCGGCCCAAGGGAATCGCCTCCTCCATGGTCTTGATGAAGGCGGCGCTGCGGTGCTGCTGGATGCCCTCGGTCAGGATGTTGCCCGGTTCCACGCCATTAACGGTGATGCCGTAGCCGGAGAATTCCAGCGCCGCGGACTTGATGAAGCCGTTGATGCCGGCCTTCGACGCCGAGTAATGGCCGTGGCCGGGGCTGGTCACGCGCGGGCCGGTGATCGAGGAGGTGAAGATCATCCGGCCGTATCGCTTCGCCTTCATATGCGGCAGCGCCGCCCGGGCGATGAGGTAGGTGCCGCGCAGGTTGACCCCGAGCACGGCGTCCCATTCCTCCGGCTCGGTGTTCTCGATCAGCGACCAGGGATAGATGCCGGCATTCTGCACCACGATGTGGAGATCGCCATGGGCGTCGAGCGCCGTCTTCACGGCACGCTCGGCATCCGCCTTCTTCGAGATGTCGGTGGTAATGAACCTGCCGCCGAGCTTCTCCGCCGTCGCCCTTCCCGCCTCGGCCTCGCTGTCGCCGATGACGAGCTTGGCGCCTTCCTCGTGGAAGCGCTGGGCGATGCCGGCGCCGATGCCGCGCGCCGCGCCGATGATCAGCGCGACCTTGCCGTGGAGACGCCCGGTCATGCCAGTCCCCTCATGCCAGCCGTTGCCTGATCTGCAGCTTCAATGTGTCGATCAGCATCGCGGCGAGGACCAGGAAGCCGAGGATCAGCTGGGTGTAGTGCGCGGGCAGGCCCATCAGGTTGATCGCGGTCTGGATGGCCGACAGCAGCAGCACGCCGGCATAGACGCCGGGCAGCTGGCCGATGCCGCCCTTCAGGCTGACGCCGCCGATCACGACGGCAGCGAAGGCCTTGAACAGCATGCCGACGCCGAGATTGGCGGTGGCGCCCGAGGTGCGGATCGCCAGCAGCCAGCCGGCGACGCCGGCGACCGCGCCCGCGATGACGAAGCTGATCAGGATCAGGCGGTCGGTCTTGATGCCGGCGCGGAAGGTCGCGACCGGGTTGCCGCCGATCATGGTGACGTGGCGGCCGAAGGGTGTGCGGCGCATCAGGAAAGAGAAACCGATGAAGCAGAGAATGGCGATGAAGGCGCTCGGCGGCAGAAAATCGAAGACCGGAATGCCGATGACCCGGAGCTCCGGCACCATGCCCTGGGCCGAGCGGCCGCCGGAGATGGCGAGCACCAGGCCGCGCACCCAGATATAAGAGGCGAGCGTCACGATGAAAGCGTTCATCCGGAGCTTCACCACCAGGATGCCGTTGCTCAGCCCGATCACACCGCCGACGATCAGCGCCAGCAGCAGGGAGCCCGGAATGATCACCCAATTCCACGCGCCGAAGTCAGGGTTGAGGCCGATGCCGCCGCTGCAGAACAGGATGCCGGTCACCATGGCGGTCAAGCCGGCGACGGACTCCACGGAGAGGTCCATGTTGCCGGCGATGATGACGATGGCGAGGCCGATCGCCATGACGCCGACATAGGTCGAGTCTTCGATGATGTTGGTGAAGATCCCGACCTGGAAATAATTGGGGATGGCGATCGAGAAGACGACCAGGACGACGATCAGCAGCAACCAGACCAGGTTGTCGAGCAGGAATTCCAGAAGAGCCCGTTGGCCTGGGGACATCTTGCAGCTCCGAACTTATCAGGAAAGAGAACCGGGCCGCCGCCCCTGACAAGTGAGAAGGCGGCCCGGTGTTTTCAGTATGCGCTTATTCGACCGGCTTGATCGGCGTCGCGGGGGGCTTCAGGTTGCCCCAGAACTTGGTGTCGTCGACATTGCCCTTGTTGATCGCCGCACCCGGGATCTTGATGTTCGGACCCCAGGATTCGATGGTGACCTCGGATTCCAGACCGAGCACGTCGTACTTGCCCGGCTTGATCTCCTGCTTGTTGATCACCTTGTCGGCGAACATCGCCAGCGCCGCCGCCTGCGCGAAGAGCGGCTGCTCGACCTCGACATTCTCCCAGCCCTTGCGGATGAGATCGAGGCCGACCGGCGCGCCATTGGAGGAGACCAGCATGACGTCACCCGGCTTCTTGCCCTTGGCTTCGAGCGAAGCGACCGCCGCAACGGCCAGATGCGCCGCATGCACGAAGATCAGGTCGATGTCCGGGTTCGCCACCAGCTGGTCGGCGACGATGGTGCCGGCGTTGGAGGCTTCCCACTGCATGGCCGGCAGCGAGATGATCTGCACGTCCGGGAAGGCCTTCATCTTCTCCTCGAAGCCCTGCTGGATCTCGAGGGTGTAGGGATCGGCGGGATCGCCGAGCACCTGCAGCACCTTGCCCTTGACCGCGCCGTTCTTGGTCTTCAGCAGGCCCTGGATCTGGTCGGCGGCGACATGGCCGATCTCGACCGTGCCGGCAACCGAGGTGAAGTCCATCTTCGTGGTCTTGATCTGACGGTCGAAGATCATCACCGGGATGCCGGCGGCCCGGGCCTTCTCGATCGACGGCACGAGCGCATTGAAGTCCACGGCGGCCAGGATGATCGCCTTGGGCTTCAAGGCGATGACGTCGTTCATCTGGCTTTGCTGCAGGTCGGTCTTGTTGTCGGCGTTCTTCGCCTCGACCGTGTAGCCGACTTCCTTCATGAAGTTGGTGATGGCCTCGACCGAAGCGGTCTGGAACTCGTCCAGCAGGGTCGGCACCATGTAGTAGACCTTGCCCTTGTCCTCGGCATTGGCGGTGTGCGCGGCGAACGCCGCCATGGCGATCGCACCCGCCGTCAATGTTGCACGCAGTAGCCGTTTCATTTAGCCCTCCTGTTTCCCTCAGAACTCAGATTCTAGAGACTCTCGCCGGTTATCATCCGGACGACCTCATCCGGGCTGGTCTTCGCCCGTTCGACATTGCCCGCGACCTTCCCCTGGCGGATGACGACCATGCGGTCGGCAACCTGGAAAGCCTGGGCCATGATATGGGTGATGATGACGACGCCGATGCCCTGCGCCGCGATGCGCTTGATCATGTCGAGGCCGCGCCTTGTCTGCTCGACGCCCAAGGCCGCGAAGGGCTCGTCCAGCAGCACCAGCTTGCCGCCCCAATGGACGAAGCGGTTCAATTCGATCGCCTGGCGCTGGCCGCCGGAGAGATGCTCGACATTGGTGCGCATCGAGGGGATGCGGGTGCCGGCGTTGGCCATGGCCTTCTCGACCACCTCCTGCATCGCGCGTTCTTGCAGGATCGGGATGCCGAGAAAGCGTTTCACGATCTCGCGGCCCATGAAGAAGTTCGCCACGACATCGACATTGGTGCAGAGCGAAAGGTCCTGGTAGACGGTCTCGATGCCGGCCGCCTTGGCTTCGGAGGGCGAGCTGAAGTTGCGCTCCTGGCCGTCGAAGACGATGCGGCCGGAGGTCGGCTCCAGGCCGCCGGCGATGATCTTCACCAAGGTGGACTTGCCGGCGCCGTTGTCGCCCAACAGCGCGACCACCTCGCCGCGGCCGATCTCGAAGCTGATGCCTTTCAGCGCCTCGATGGCGCCGTAGTTCTTCACGATGTTGTCGAGCTGGAGCAGCGTGTCGCTCATGCCGCGGCCTCCCGTTCCATCAAGGGATCGTTGGCCGCGAACATCAAGCCGAATCGCGGCGAGAGCACGCCGGAGACCGCCAGCGCCGCGGCGCCGCGCAGCACCGCATCCTCGCCGTTGGCGGAGCGGATCACCCGCGGGATCGCGCGGTCGCGCCGATCGGCGACCGAATGCGGCAGCGGGTCGGCCGCCGCGATCAGCCGGTCGAGCACGTCCGGCGGCGCGATGCCGCCGATCACGATGGTCAGGGGGTCGAACAGGTTCTCGATCGCCACAATCGCACTCTTGAAGAGAGGGGTTACTTCGCGGATCCAGCCCTCGACGCCGCCGACTTTCTGCGCGCCGCGTTCGAGGGCGAGGCAGGAGAGATAGCGCTCGAGGCAGCCCGCGTTGCCGCAGGGGCAGGCCTCGCCGCCCGGCACCATCGGCAGATGGCCGATCTCGCCGGCATTGCCGTGCGAGCCGCGGAGCGCATTGCCTTCCTGCACCATGCAGCCGCCCAAGCCCACGCCGAAGAACAGGTAGTAGAAGTCACGGATGTCGCGGGCGGCGCCGTAGAGCCGCTCGCCGAGCGCCGCCGCGGCGTGGTCGACCTCGATGAAGACCGGGAGATCGGTCTTCGCGGCGAGGCGCTCGCGGATCGGGACACCGCTCCAGCCTTCGAGCGTGGTCGGGCCGACGAAACTCATCGATTCGACGTCGAACGGGCCCGGCATCGCGAGGCCGAGGCCGAGCATGCGCCCCAAGCTCCGGCCGCGCGGCTTCTGCTTGCGCAGCGCGGCCACCAGATCGCCGATCGCGTCAAAGGCCGCCGTGGGCTTCAGGCGCGGGAGCTTGCGCTCGCGCCGGGCGATCACCGCGCCGGCGAGGTTGATCAGCGCCGCCTCGATGCCGCGCGGCGTCACATGGACGCCGATCGCGTGGCCGCCGTCGGGGTTGAGCTTGAGCTCGGTCGCGGGATAGCCGCGGCGGCGGCGCTCCTCGCGCGCGCCCAGCACGAAGCCGTTGGATTCGAGCTCGCGGATGATGGTGGAGACGGTCTGCACGGTGAGGCCGACGCGTTTCGCGATCTCGCCGCGCGCGATCGGGCCCTGGAGACGGATCGTCTCCAGCACGATGCGCCGGTTATACGGCCGGCCGTATTCCTGGTTGGTCCCTTTGAGGGCCATGCCTGGCACGCCATCCCTGTTGCGTGGTCTTCTTTGTTGCCGGCGAGCCTGCGCCCCGCGCCGGAATATGTCAAACGGTTTTCAATATTAGGGCTCCAAGTTGCCGTCATTGCCGGGCTTGACCCGGCAATCTCGCGCCGCCTGCACCAGATGCCCGGGTCAAGCCCGGGCATGACGATTCCAATTCAGCCTTTGCTGATCTAGGCTCGCGCAGCTTCCTTCAGGAGATCGCCCGCATGGACCCGCGTTTCGACGAGATGACCGCCGTGCTCAAGGACTATTTCGACGGCCTCTACAACAGCGACACCAAGATTCTCGGCCGTGTCTTCCACCCGGAGGCGCATTATTTCTGCGCCACCGACGGCAAGCTGCTGCATCTCGACATGGGCGAGTATTTCCCGGTGGTGGACAAGCGCCCGTCGCCGGCCAGCAAGGGCGAGGCCAGGGCCGACCGCATCATCTCGATCGAGTTCGCCGGGCCGGTGACCTGCTTCGCGCGCGTGGAATGCGCGGTGCGGCCGCGCTTCTTCACCGATTTCCTGACCTTCGTAAAGCTCGACGGCCGCTGGCAGATCGTCGCGAAGGTGTTCCACTACGACCTCAGGGAGTGAACACCTTTCGTCACTGCCGGGCTTGACCCGGCAATCTCGCGCCCACTGGAGACGGATGCCCGGATCAAGTCCGGGCATGACGGCTCAAGAGGCGGGATCCGGCATAAGCGCGTGCGGGTGCTGCCAGCGCGGCAGCGCCGCGATCCGCGCCGCCCAGGCCTCGACGTTGGGGAATTCCTTGGCGCGGTCTATGCCGGTCGGCTCGGTGTAGAAGACATAGCCTGCCAGTGAGAGATCCGCGATGGTGGGCTGGTCGCCGAGCAGAAATTTTCGTCCGGCGAGATGCTTGTCGACGATGCCGTAGGCGCCGCGCGCCCGTGTCCGCAGGAACTCGGTGACCGGCGTCTCGCCGGTCTTCTGCAAGCCGAACAGGAAGCGGAGCGTCGCGTAGTAGCTGGTGAATTTGTGGTTGTCGAACAGGATCCAGCGCAGGATCTCGCGCCGCTCCGCGTCGTTGCGCGGGCCGAACTTGCCGGTCACCCCGGCCAGATAATCGAGGATCACGCCGCTCTGGGTGAGGCGCAGGCCCTGGTGCTCCAGGACCGGTGCCTCGCCCATCTCGTTCACCTCGCCGCGGAAGGCCTCGCCGCGGGTCTGGCCGTTGAAGAAATCGACCCAGACCGGCTGCCAGTCGCAGCCACTGAGCTCCAGCATCAGCGCCGCCTTGTAGGCATTGCCGGATTCCTTGAAACAGTGCAGCCGATACACGCTCATCCCCGTCCCCCAAAGTCAAACCGCGTCAGGCGGTAAATAGCGCGGCGACGGCCGGATCGTCCAGCGGCACGAGATCCTGCAAGGCGTTGCCGTCGATCGACGCGTGCTGCAGCAAGGTGCCGAGCAGCAGCGCCGCGATCAGGGCCAGCACGATCGCGCCGGCGGTGCGGCGCAGCGCCGACAATCGATCGGAGATGCGCTCCTCCAGGAGAGATTCGCTGGAGCGGTAGGGAATGTTGACCATGGTCGTCTCCTTCAAGCGGGAATCGCGGTGCGGATCGGCGGCGCATCGGCGCCCAAGAGCTGCGCTTCGCCCTTGCCGAAAGACCAGTCGGCCTCGCCGTTCTCGGTCAAGACGATGGCGACGTCTTCCGGCCTGACCCCCGGGTCGGCGGCGAGGTTGGCGACGACGCGGCGGTAGAAGTCCTGTTTCACCGCTGGAGAACGGCCGCGGCGCAGGCTGACGGTCACGAAGATCGCATCGTCGCTGCGGGCGACGCCGAAATATTCGCGGTCGTAGATCAGGTCGTCGCCGTCATGCTCGGTGATGATCTGAAAGCGATCCTTCAGCGGAACGCCGATGCCATCGACCAGGGCGCGATGGATCCCGTCGGCGACCGCGCGGCGATAATCCCGGGACTTGCCGCGCCGCATCTCGATCCGGATCAGGGGCATGATTGTCTCCATACAATACGCGAGTCTGGCTCGCAGCTGGACTGGATGTAGACCGCCAATGCCAGGGATACGAACGAGAAATTTTGACCCAATCTGTCAATCTGGCTAACATATCGGCATGCCGGTCCGGACCCTGCCCCTTGCCGCTTTGCGCGCCTTCGAGGCGGCGGCGCGCCATGTCAGCTATTCGCGCGCGGCCGAGGAGCTCAACCTCACCCATGGCGCGATCAGCTTTCAGATGCGCGTGCTGAAGGAAGCGCTCGGCGTCGACCTCTTCAAGCGCTCGGGGCGGCGCATGGTGCTGACGCCGGAAGGCCAGCGGCTGTTCGGCTATGTGCGCGACGGCTTCGCGCGGCTGGAGCAGGGCATGGAGGATGTGCGCGCGTCGCGGCGCGGCCAGGTGCTGACGGTGAGCGTGCATCCGGGGCTTGCGTCATACTGGCTGATCCCGCGGCTCGGCGATTTCCAGCGCCGGCATCCCGAGATCGACGTGAGCCTGCTGCCGACCATCACCCTGGTCGACTTCACCCGCGACGATGTCGACATGGCCCTGCGCTATGGACCGGGCCACTGGCCGGGCGTCGAGGCGGTGAAGCTGATGGACGAGGAGATCGTTCCGGTCTGCAGCCCTGGATTCAACGGCGGCGCGCTGCCGAAGCAGCCGCGCGACCTCGCCGAGCTGCCGCTGCTGCGCGATGCGCGGCAGCCCTGGAGCGACTGGTTCAAGTCGATCGGGCTCGACCGCGCCGAGCCGGAGCGGGGGCCGCTCTATACCGAGCCCAGCCTGGTGCTGCAGGCGGCGATCGCCGGACAGGGAATCGCGCTGGCCCGCGGCGCGCTCGCCCGCCCCGCCATCGCAGCGGGCCATTTGGTGAGATTGTTCCCGCGCGGCGTCCGCTCGCGATTCTCCTATTACATCGTCACCCCGGCGGCGGCGGCGGCGATCCCGCGGGTCGCCGCTTTCCGCGACTGGCTGCTGGCGCAAGCGGGCGAATCCGAAACGAATTAATTCAGCCGACACGTTTCGGCGGGGCGACTTTCCGCTTTGAAAGCGCGGCGGAAGCCGCCACATTACCGCCGCATTCAACCGCGCGTGACGAAAGAATTCTCGACTTGAGCAATCCCACCGCCCTGGTCGCCGATGTCGGCGGCACCAATGTGCGCTTCGCGATGGCCGATCTCGACGGACAGGTCGAGCCGAATTTCGACACCTTCTCCGCCGCGCGTTTCCGTTCCCTGCCCGAGGCCGCCGCGGCCTATGTGAAGAAGACCGGCGTCACGCCGAAGGTCGCGGCCTTCGCGGTCGCCGGCCCGGTCACCGGCAACAAGGCCACCATCACGAATCTCCGCTGGAGCATGACCACCGAGGAGCTCTGCGCCGCGACCGGCGCGGAGAAGACGCTGCTGGTGAACGATTTCGAGGCCCAGGCGCTCTCGGTGCCGCTGCTGTCGGGCGACGACCTGCAGCAGATCGGCGGCGAGCAACCGGTCGAGCGCGCGGTCAAGGCGGTGGTCGGCCCGGGCACGGGCCTCGGCGTCGGCGGCATCGTCTGGTCGAGCAGCCGCTGGATGCCGATCCCGGGCGAGGGCGGCCATGCCAGCTTCGCGGTCGAGACCGCCGAGGAATTCGCGATCGTGAAGCGGCTGCGCGGCAGCCTCGATCATTTCTCCAACGAGCGCGTGCTCTCGGGTCCCGGCATCATCAATCTCTACGCCGCCTTCGCCGCCCATCGCGGCGTCAAGGCGCAGATGCTGGAAGCCTCGGAAGTGACGCGGCGCGGCCTCTACAAGGAGGACCCGATCGCGGTCGAGGCGCTCGCCTTCTTCGTGAAGGCGCTGGGCCGCGTCGCCGGCGACACCGCGCTCACGCTCGGCGCGCAAGGCGGCGTCTATCTCGGCGGCGGCATCCCGCCGAAGATCCAGGACGCGCTGGCCGGTCCTGTCTTCCGCACTGCCTTCGAGCAGAAGGGCCGGCTGACGCCGTTCCTCAAACCCATCCCGGTCTTCGTCATCCTGGCCCGCGATGCCGGCCTGCGCGGCACCGCCGTGGCCCTGACCGCGGCGATCCAGGAAGGCCGGGTCTAAGAGGCCGCCCGCTTCGCCAGGCAGAGCTCTGCCAGCATCATCTCGGCGGTGGCGCGGTTGAGGGCGAAGGGGATGTCGTAGACGATGGCGAGGCGGGTCAGTGCCTTCACGTCGACGTCGTGCGGGTGCGGCGACAAGGGATCGACGAAGAAGATCAGTGCGTCGAGCCTGCGCTCGGCGATCATCGCGCCGATCTGCTGGTCGCCGCCCAAGGGACCGCTCTTCAGGCGTTTCACCGGCAGCTCGGGGCAGCGTTCGGTGACGCGCTGCCCCGTGGTGCCGGTCGCGAACAGCTCGAAGGCCTTGAAATGCTGCCGGTGCTGCTCGACCCAGGAAACCAGGTCCGGCTTCTTCTCGTCATGGGCGACCAGCGCCACCCGCAGTCTGTCCATGGCTTGCCCCGCTACGGCATCAACTGGCCGCCGTTGACCTCGATGATCTGGCCGGTGATGAAGCCGGCCATGCGGTGCGAGGCCAGGAAGAGGTAGGCGCCGGCGCAATCCTCGGCCATGCCGACGCGCTTCAAGGGGATGATGTCGGCCATCGCCTTCACCCGCTCCGGCGTCGAATAGCGGCGGTGGAAGTCGGTGAAGATGAAGCCCGGCGAGACCGCGTTCACGCGGATGCCGGTCTCGGCCAATTCGGTCGCCATCGCCTTGGTGTAGGTGGAGACGAAGGCTTTCGCCGCCGCATAGACGCCGGCACCCGCCGCACCGCCCATGCGGGCCGCGACCGAGGTGGTGCTGATGATGGTGCCGTGCTGCGCCTTCTTCAGGTAAGGCAGCGCAGCCTTCGAAGCGACCACGACCGAGCGGGCGTTCAGCGCCAGCACCGCATCGACCTGTTCGGCGGTCAGCGCCTCGAGGCGCACGCGGCCGAGCATGGTGCCGGCATTGTTGATCAGCACGTCGATGCCGCCGAGGCCCTTGGCCGCTTCCGCGACCGAACGCTCCACTTCGGCGGCGTTCTGGTAGTCGGCGATCACGACCACCGGCTCCGCACCGCCGGCCTTGGCGATGGCGGCGGCGGTCGCGCGCAGGGTGTCGCTGTCCTTGGTGCCATGCAGCGCCACCCTGGCGCCGAGCGCCGCGAAGGCCAAAGCGGCGGCGGCGCCGATGCCGCGGCTGCTGCCGGTGATCAGCACCTTGCGGCCGGCGAATTCCTCGCCCAGCAGGCCTTTCGAAATATCGGTCGCGAGTTCGCTCATGCTGAATCCCTATTTTGCACCGTGGCGGATGCGGCGGACCGCATCCTGCCATCCCGCGTAGCGCCGGTCACGCTCGGCGGCGGTCATCTTCGGCTCGAAGCGCCGGTCCGGGCGCCAGGTCTGCTCGATCGCCGCCACGTCGGCGATCATGCCGCTGCCGAGACCCGCGCAGAAGGCGGCGCCCAGGGCCGTGGTCTCGGTGACATGCGGCCGCTCGACGGGAAGCTGCAGGATGTCGGCGAGAAACTGCAGCACCCAGTCGTTGCGCGCCATGCCGCCATCGACCCGGAGCGCCGTCGGCCGCGTGCCGCCGTCGGCGCTCATCGCCGCCATCAGGTCCTGGGTCTGGTAGCAGACCGCCTCCAGCGCCGAGCGCACCACTTCGGCGATGCCGGTGTCGCGGGTGAGGCCGAGGATGGCGCCGCGCGCTTCGGGGTCCCAGTAGGGCGCGCCCAAACCGGTGAAGGCCGGCACCAGGTAGACATTGCTGGTGTTCGACGCGGATTTCGCGAGGCTGTCGGTGTCGCCCGCTTCCTGGAACAGCTTCAAGCCATCGCGCAGCCATTGCACCGCCGCGCCGGCTACGAAGATGCTGCCCTCCACGGCGTAGGCGAAGCGGTCGCCGAGCTGATAGGCGATGGTGGTGAGCAGACGGTTCTGCGAGGGCTTGGCCTCGTTGCCGGTGTTCAACAGCGCGAAGCAGCCGGTGCCGTAGGTGCTCTTGATCATGCCGGGCTTCAGGCAGGCCTGGCCGATCACCGCCGCCTGCTGGTCGCCCGCCATGCCGGCGATCGGCAGCGCCACGCCAATTGTTGCGGCATCGCTGGTGCCGAAGACGCCGGCATTCGGCTTCACTTCCGGCAGCAGCGACTGGGGCACGCCGAACAGCTTCAGCAGATCCGCATCCCATTGCTTCTTGTGGATGTCGAACAGCATGGTGCGGCAGGCATTGGTGATGTCGGTCGCGTGCACCTTGCCGCCGGTGAGACGCCAGAGCAGGAAGCTGTCGATGGTGCCGAAGGCGAGCTCGCCTTTCGCGGCGCGGTCCTTTGCGCCGGCGACATTCTCCAGCAGCCAGGCGATCTTGGTCGACGAGAAATAGGAATCGACCAGCAGGCCGGTCTTCTGCTGGATCATCGGCTCGTGGCCGGCTTCGACCAGCTTCTTGCAAAGCGGCGCGCCCCGGCGGTCCTGCCAGACGATGGCGTTGTGAATCGGCTTGCCGGTCTTCCGGTCCCAGATGACCGCGGTCTCGCGCTGGTTGGTGATGCCAATGGCGCCGACGCGATCCTGACCCACCTCCGCCAGCACCTTGCGGCAGACCTCGACGGTCGCCGACCAGATTTCTTCCGGGTCATGCTCGACCCAGCCGTCGGCGGGGTAGATCTGCGGCAGCGCCTTCTGCGCGGTCGCGACGGCCTCGCCGCCGGTCGAGAAGGCGATCGCCCGCGTGCTGGTCGTGCCCTGGTCGATCGATAGAATGAGGTCCCTGGTCGCCATCGTTTCTCCCCTGCCCGCGGTTGCCTGGCGGCTTTTCCCATCGATACGCGATTTCGAACCGGGCGAAAAGGCCGGCTTTCGGTTTCGCAATCCCGGTGGCAAGATGCCGTCTCGACACTGTCACCAGCCGGAAGCCGATCCATGCAGCGCGAAGAGAGACATGCCAGCATCGTGAAACTGGTGCAGCAGCGCGGCTTCATGTCGATCGACGCCCTGGCCCAGCATTTCAACGTGACGCCCCAGACCATCCGCCGGGACATCAACGAGCTCTCCGACCAGGACATGGTCTCGCGCTACCACGGCGGGGCGGGGCTCGCCTCCAGCGTCGAGAACACCGCCTATACCACGCGCCAGGTGCAGCAGCTGACCGAGAAGCAGCGGATCGCGGCGCTCTGCGCCCAGCATATCCCCAACGATTCTTCCCTCTTCATCAACATCGGCACCACCAACGAAGAGGTGGCGCGGGCGCTGCTGAAGCATTCGCGGCTGCGGGTCATCACCAACAACCTGCAGGTAGCCTCGATTCTGTGCGAGAATACCTCGGTCGAGGTGATCATCACCGGCGGCGTGGTGCGGCCGCTGGACCGCGCCATCGTCGGCGAGGCCGCGGTCGATTTCGTCTCCCAGTTCCGGGTCGATTTCGGCATCATCGGCATCAGCGGCATCGATGCCGACGGGTCGCTGCTCGACTTCGACTATCGCGAGGTGCGGGTCAGCCAGGCCATCATCGAGAACTCGCGGCAGGTGTTCCTGGTCGCGGACCATACCAAGTTCGAGCGCAAGCCGATGGTGCGCCTGGGCGATATCGGCATGCTCGACGCCTTCTTCACGGATCGCAGGCCGCCCCAATCGGTGCTCGACCAGATCGAAAAGCACGACGTCCGGCTCTACACCGTCGACCAGCCCTGACAAAAACCTGACCTAACCCCGCGCAGGACAACGATCTTGTGCGATGCAGCGTATTCGAACTCTCGCTTTTCGCAATCGCGCAAAATTAATCATCTGATTTTCGATTGCGAACCTAGGAACGCGCTGTTAGTTTTCGAAAACCGCCACCGGACGGAGGTTCGAGAATGGCGGACGTGGGGAGGCGATGGCAGGGATCCGCAAATTCAAGTGGCGTCGGCTTGAGCGCGCCCGAAGCTTCCGGGCGGAGATGAGCGCGTGAGCGGCGATGCTGTGCGCGATCTCCTCGTCGTGGGCGGCGGGATCAACGGCATCGGCATCGCGCGCGACGCCGCCGGGCGCGGCCTCTCGGTGACCGCCGTGGAACGACGCGATCTCGCCAGCGCGACCTCGTCGTCCAGCACCAAGCTGATCCATGGCGGGCTGCGCTATCTCGAATACTACGAGTTCCGGCTGGTGCGCGAGGCGTTGAGCGAGCGCGAGGTGCTGCTCGAATCCGCGCCGCATATCATCTGGCCGCTGCGCTTCGTTCTCCCGCATGAGAAGACGCTGCGGCCGGCCTGGATGATCCAGATCGGCCTGTTCCTTTACGATCATCTCGGCGGTCGCAAGCGTCTGCCCGGCTCGAAGCGGGTGTCGCTGAAGGAGAAGCCCTATTCCAACGGCCTGAAGCCCGGCTTCGAGGTCGGCTTCGAATATTCCGACTGCTGGGTCAACGATGCGCGGCTGGTCGCGCTGAACGCCGTCGATGCGCGCGAGCGCGGCGCCGAGATCCTGACCCGCACCACCGTCACCGCGGCCAGGCGGGAGGGCGATCTCTGGCGCGTGGAATTGAAATCCGACAGCGGCGAGACGCGCAGCCTGCAGGCACGCGCGCTGGTCAACGCCACCGGGCCCTGGGCCGGCGAGTTCATCACCGGCCCGCTCCAGCAGAAGCAGAAGGCGACGCTGCGGCTGGTCAAGGGCAGCCATATCGTCGTGGACAAGCTCTACGACGGCGATCACTGCTTCATCCTGCAGAATGCCGACCGGCGCATCGTCTTCACCATTCCCTATGAGGGCAAGTTCACCCTGGTCGGCACCACCGACGTGCCCTATGAGGGTGACCCCGCCAAGGTCGCGATCTCCGCGGAAGAGACCCAGTATCTCTGCGACGTGGTGAACCGGCACTTCGCGAAGTCGCTGGCGCCCAAGGACGTGGTCTGGTCCTATTCCGGGGTCCGGCCGCTGTTCGACGAGGACGGCAGCGAATCCGCCTCCGCGGTCTCGCGCGATTACGTGCTCGATCTCGAGGAGAACGGCGGCAAGGCGCCGCTGCTCAATGTGTTCGGCGGCAAGATCACCACCTATCGCCGGCTTTCGGAACATGCGCTGCAGAAGCTGAAGCCCTTCTTCCCGAAGGCCGGCGGCGACTGGACCAAGGACGCGTCCCTGCCCGGCGGCGACATCGCCGATGCCGATTTCGAGGCCTTCGTGGCGGCGCAGACCCGGCGCTTCAGCTGGCTGCCGGCGCCGACGGTGCGGCGCCTGGCGCGCGCCTATGGCACGCGGATCGAGCAGGTGATCGGCGGCGCGCATGGTCTCAACGACCTGGGGCGCAACTACGGCGCCGATCTCTACGAGCGCGAGGTCGATTACCTCAAAGCCGAGGAATGGGCGATGACCGCCGAGGACGTGCTCTGGCGGCGCTCGAAACTGGGATTGCACATGCGCCCCGAGGAGCGCGCGGCCCTGGAAGCCGCGATGCCGAGCGGGGCCGCGCAGCCGGAGGCTGCGCGAGCGAGTTGAGTCCTTCTTCCGCCGCGTGATGCGGGTCATGCGGCGGCGGAAAACGACGTCCGGTTCGGATCGTGCGCAGGAGCCGGGCGCAAACAGCAACGCGCACTAGTGGAGGAAACGATCATGACTACGCTATATCGAAGCGTATCGGTCGCCGCCTTGCTGCTCGCGTGGGGGTTGGCTCCTGCGTATGCGGATGAGGCCGCGGCCAAGAAGTGGATCGACGACGAGTTCCAGCCTTCGACGCTCTCGAAAGAAGAGCAGTTGAAGGAGATGCAGTGGTTCATCAAGGCCGCCGAGCCGTTCAAGGGCATGGAGATCAACGTGCTGTCGGAGACCATCCCGACCCACGAATATGAATCCAAGGTCCTGACCAAGGCGTTCGAAGAGATCACGGGGATCAAGGTCAACCACCAGCTGCTCGGCGAAGGCGAAGTCGTGCAGGCGGTGCAGACCCAGATGCAGACCAACCGCAATCTCTACGACGGCTACATCAACGACTCCGACCTGATCGGCACCCACTCCCGCCTGCAGAGCGCCATCAATCTCACCGACTGGATGGCGGGCGAAGGCAAGGACGTGACCAACCCGGGCCTCGACATCGACGACTTCATGGGCAAGTCGTTCACCACCGGCCCGGACGGCAAGCTGTGGCAGCTCCCTGACCAGCAGTTCGCCAACCTCTACTGGTTCCGCAAGGACTGGTTCGACGATCCGAAGATCAAGGAAGGCTTCAAGAAGAAGTACGGCTACGATCTCGGCGTGCCGGTGAACTGGTCGGCCTATGAGGACATCGCCGAGTACTTCACCAACGACGTGAAGGAAGTCAACGGTGTCCGCGTCTACGGCCACATGGACTACGGCAAGCGCGCGCCGGATCTCGGCTGGCGCATGACCGACGCCTGGCTGTCGATGGCCGGCGAAGCCGATGTCGGTTCTCCCAACGGACGCCCGGTCGACGAGTGGGGCATCCGGATGGAGAAGGGTTCCTGCAACCCGGCCGGCGCCTCGGTCAGCCGCGGCGGCGGTGCAAACAGCCCGGCCGCCGTCTATGCCGTCGCCAAGTGGGACGAGTGGCTCCGCAAATACGCGCCTCCGGGTGCCGCCGACCTCGACTTCTACCAGTCGCTGCCGGCGCTCAGCCAAGGCAATGTCGCCCAGCAGATCTTCTGGTACACCGCCTTCACCGCTTCGATGGTGGCCCCGAAGAGCTCGGGCAACAACACCGTGGACGATGCGGGCAACCCGCTCTGGCGGATGGCGCCGTCGCCGCACGGCCCGTACTGGAAGGAAGGTTCGCAGCGCGGCTACCAGGACGCCGGTTCCTGGACGCTGTTCAACTCGACCCCGGTCCCGCAGCGCAAGGCGGCCTGGCTCTATGCCCAGTTCGTCACCTCGAAGACTGTCGATGTGAAGAAGAGCCATGTCGGTCTCACCTTCATCCGCGACAGCACCGTCCGGCATGCCTCGTTCACCGAGCGCGCGCCGAAGCTCGGCGGTCTGATCGAGTTCTACCGCTCACCCGACCGCGTCGCGTGGACCCCGACCGGTATCAACGTGCCCGACTATCCGAAGCTCGCCCAGCTGTTCTGGGAGAACATCGGTGACGTCAACTCCGGTGCGTTCACGCCGCAGGAAGCCATGGACCGTCTGGCCGGCCAGATGGACCAGGTGATGGCCCGCATGCAGCAGGCCGACGAGCAGCAGCAGGTCTATCACGGCTGCGGCCCGCGCTTGAATCCGGAGAAGGATCCGAGCGAGTGGCTGAGCAAGGACCACGCGCCTTGGGCGAAGCTCGACAACGAGAAGCCCCAGGGCGAGACCATCGCCTATGACGAGCTGATCAAGCGCTGGCAGTAAGTTCCCTGCCGGCACTTGTGCTAGTCTAGACCACGGCATCCCCCGGGGCGGGAACGCCCCGGGGGATCGCTGCCAGGCAACGATCCCGAAGAACGACCCAAAGATCCGCGATGACCCTCGAGCTGAAGAACGTGATGAAGAGCGTGGATGGCGCCGTCCATATCCACGAAACCAACCTCAAGCTCGAGGAAGGGACCTTCAACGTGCTGCTGGGCACGACGCTCGCGGGCAAGACCACGCTGATGCAGCTGATGGCCGGTCTCGACAAGCCGACCAGCGGCGAGATCTGGTTCAACGGCCGGAACGTGACCGGCGTCTCGGTGCAGAAGCGCAACGTCTCGATGGTCTACCAGCAGTTCATCAACTACCCGCATATGACGGTCTACGAGAACATCGCCTCGCCGCTGCGCGTCGCCGGGAAGGACGCCAAGACCATCGACAGCCGGGTGCAATCCGTCGCCGAGCTGCTGCGCCTGAAGCCGATGCTGGGCCGCAAGCCGGCCGAGCTTTCCGGCGGCCAGCAGCAGCGCACCGCCATCGCCCGCGCCCTGGTCAAGGACAGCGACATGATCCTGCTGGACGAGCCGCTGGCCAATCTCGACTACAAGCTGCGCGAGGAATTGCGCGACGAGCTGCCGCGGATCTTCGCCGACCGGCACTGCATCGTGGTCTATGCCACGACCGAGCCGTCGGAAGCCTTGCTGTTCGGCGGGCATACCGCGACCTTGAACGAGGGGCGCGTCACCCAATTCGGCCCGACCGGCCGGATCTACCGCAATCCCAGCGACCTGATCAGCGCGCAGGTCTTCTCCGATCCGCCGCTCAACACCGCCACGGTCACCAAGCGGGGCAACGAACTGGTGCTGGGGCCGGGCATCTCCTGGCCGGTCAGCGGCGCCATCGGCGGCCTGGCCGACGGCGACTACCTGCTCGGCATCCGCGCGCATCTGGTGGCGCCGTTCCAGCAGACGCCCAATGCCGTCGCCATCGAGGGCCGCGTGCTGGTAACCGAATTGAGCGGCTCGGAAAGCGTTCTGCACGTCGATCTCAACGGCGCCACCTGGATCTCGCAATCCCACGGCGTGCATCCCTTCGATGTCGGCGCGACGGCCAGGCTCTATGTCGATGTCGCCCGCGGCTTCCTGTTCGACCGCGACAACAATCTCGTCGCCGGATTGAACCAAGGAGGGCTGAGCTGATGGCACGCATCCTGATCGACAAGCTCCGGCACTCCTACGTCCAGAATCCCCAGAAGCCGGAAGATTATGCACTGCGCGAGATGACTCTCGAGATGGCCGATGGCGGCGCCTATGCGCTGCTGGGGCCCTCGGGCTGCGGCAAGACCACTCTCCTGAACCTCATCTCGGGCCTACTGCACCCGACCGAGGGGCGGATCCTGTTCGACAACACCGATGTCGGCCGCGCGACGCCCGAGGAGCGCAACATCGCCCAGGTGTTCCAGTTCCCGGTCGTCTACGACACGATGACGGTCTATGACAACCTGGCCTTCCCGCTCAAGAATCGCGGCGTCGCCGCCGGCGACATCGACAAGCGCGTGCGTGAGATCGCCGACATGCTGGACCTGACCCCGACGCTCAACAAGCGCGCCTCGGGCCTGACCGCCGACGGCAAGCAGAAAATCTCGCTGGGGCGCGGCCTGGTGCGCTCGGACGTCAACGTCATCATGTTCGACGAACCGCTGACCGTGATCGACCCGCATCTGAAATGGATCCTGCGCTCGAAATTGAAGGAGCTGCATCACCGGATCCGACGCACCATGATCTACGTGACCCATGACCAGACCGAGGCGCTGACCTTCGCCGACCGGGTGGTGGTGATGAACCTCGGCGAGGTCGTGCAGGTCGGCACGCCGGTCGAGCTGTTCGAGCGGCCGGCCCATACCTTCGTCGGCCATTTCATCGGCTCGCCGGGCATGAACGCCCTGCCCTGCGCGGTCGAGAACGGCCGCCCGACCTTCCTCGGCCATGCCGTGCCGCTCGCGGGCGCGATCCAGGTGCCGAGCGACGGCAAGCTCGAGATCGGCATCCGGCCGGAGTTCATCAAGTTCAACGGACATGGTGCCGGACCGGCGATCCCGGTCGAGGTCACCAAGGTGGCCGATGCCGGGCGCTTCCGCATCGTCGAGACGCGGGCCAGCGAGCATCGCATCCGCCTGCTGGTGCCGGAGGGCGATCCGATCCCGAGCGGCGCCGCGCAATTGACGTTCGATCCCAAGCACACGCATCTCTATCGCGACGGCTGGCTGGTGGGCTGAAAGACATGAACAAGACGGTCAATCAGAAAGCCTGGTTCCTGGTCCTGCCGGTTTTCGTCTTCGTCGCCTTCAACGCGATCATTCCGTTGATGACGGTGGTGAACTATTCGGTGCAGGAGACCTTCGGCAACAACATGTTCTCCTGGTCCGGCGTGCAGTGGTTCCAGGACACCTTGCAGTCCGACCGGTTCCACGCCTCGCTCGGCCGGCAGCTCATCTTCACCGCCGTCATCCTGGCGATCGAGATTCCCTTGGGCCTGGCGATCGCGCTGGCGATGCCGCGCAAGGGGCCCTGGGTCTCGGTCTGCCTGGTGCTGATGGCGCTGCCGCTGCTCATTCCCTGGAACGTGGTCGGCTCGATGTGGAACGTCTTCGCGCTCCCCGAGATCGGCCTGATGGGCAAGGGGCTGAACGCGCTCGGCATCGAGTTCAACTACACCCGCCAGCCGGGCGATGCCTGGTTCACCGTGGTGCTGATGGACGTCTGGCACTGGACCTCGCTGGTGGTGCTGCTCTGCTATGCCGGCCTGGTCGCGATCCCGAACGACTATTACCAGGCGGCCAAGATCGACGGCGCCAGCGCCTGGGCGGTGTTCCGCTTCATCCAGCTGCCCAAGCTGAAGCGGGTGCTGACGATCGCGATCCTGCTGCGCTTCATGGACAGTTTCATGATCTACACCGAGGTCCAGGTGCTGACCGGCGGCGGGCCGGGCTCGGCCACCACCTTCCTCTCGATCGACCTCTTCAAGGTGGCGCTCGGCCAGTTCGACCTCGGCCCGGCGGGCGCCATGTCGATCATCTACTTCCTGATCATCCTGCTGCTCTCCTGGGTGTTCTATACGCTCATGATGCGGAACGAGGCGAAGTGATGCAGAAACGTTCGATCGTCCCGATCCTCTACATCCTGTTCCTGATGCTGCCGATTTATTGGCTGGTCACCATGTCGTTCAAGACCACCAACGAGATCCTGGGCGGCTTCACGCCCTGGCCGCAGAGCTTCACGCTCGACAATTACCGGAAGATCTTCACCGACCCTACCTGGTACATGGGCTATGTCGCCTCGATCGAATACGTGGTCATCAACACCGTGGTGTCGGTGCTGGTGGCGCTGCCGGCGGCCTATGCCTTCTCGCGCTATCGCTTCCTCGGCGACAAGCACCTGTTCTTCTGGCTGCTGACCAACCGGATGGCGCCGGCGGCGGTATTCGCGCTGCCGTTCTACCAGCTCTATTCCGCGGTCGGGCTGTTCGACACGCCTTGGGCGGTCGCGCTCTCGCATACGCTGTTCAACATCCCGCTGGCGGTCTGGATCCTGGAAGGCTTCATGTCGGGCGTGCCGAAGGAGCTGGACGAGACCGCCTACGTCGACGGCTATTCCTTCCCGCGCTTCTTCATCAAGATCTTCATCCCGACCATCGCCGCCGGTATCGGCGTGGCCTGCTTCTTCTGCTTCATGTTCTCCTGGGTCGAGATGCTGCTGGCAAAGACCCTGACCGCGGTCGCCGCCAAGCCGATCGCGGCGCTGATGACCAAGACCGCCAGCACCTCGGGCTATGAGCTCGGCCTCTTGGCCGCGGCCGGCACCCTGACGCTGATTCCCGGTGCGGTCGTGATCTATTTCGTGCGCAACTACATCGCCAAGGGCTTCGCCCTCGGCCGCGTCTAGGAGATCACCGGATGGAAGGCACCGATCTCATCTCCTGGATGGCCTGGACCTGGCCGACCGCCTGTTTCTTCGGCTTCATCCTGCTCTGCCTGATCGGCATGTCGGTCTGGGAGAAGGCCTCGCCCGGCGGCGGCGCGCGGCATGGCATCATCGGCCTCGACACCACCCGCGGCGACCGGCTGTTCATCTCGCTCCTGGGCAGCGCCTTCATCTTCCTGGCCTGGATCGGCCTGGTGAACACCACGCTCTGGGCGCCGCTGGTGATCGCGCTGGTCTATGCCGGCGTGGTGTTCCGCTGGGTCTGACCACAACCGTCATGCCCGGGCTTGACCCGGGCATCTGGTTCCGCTCTGCGCAAGATTGCCGGGTCAAGCCCGGCAATGACGACTACTGGAATGGGTCTAATGGTGATGCTCGATGGCGCAGGGCGCGCCATCGGCGATCTCGATCTGGATGGTCGGGTGATGGATGCGGAACTTGTGGCTGAGCTCGTCGCTGACGCGGGTCAGGAAGCCGTCTCCCGGATGGCCGGACGGAAAGACGAGATGCACGGTCAACGCGTTCTCGGTCGTGCTCATCGCCCAGACGTGCAAGTGATGCACGCCTGAGATTCCCGGTAAACCCTCGAGATAGCCGCGCACCTCGGCGAGGGCGATGCCCTTCGGCACCGCCTGCATCGAAAGCTCGAAGGATTCGCGCAACAGGCCCCAGGTGCCCCAGACGATCACCGCGGCGATCACCAGGCTGACGGCGGGATCGACCCAGTTCCAACCCGTCGCCACGATCACCGCGCCGCCGAGCACCACGCCGACCGAGACGGCGGCATCCGCGACCAGATGCAGATAGGCGCCGCGGATGTTGAGGTCGTGTTTCTGCCCCGCCATCAGGATCCAGGCCGAGAGGCCGTTGATGACGACGCCGGCGCCGGCCACGATCATCACCGTGACGCCCGCGACCTCCGGCGGTTCGGAAAAGCGGCGCAGCGCCTCCCAGGCAATGGCGCCGGTCGCCAGCAGCAACAGCACGGCATTGGCGAAGGCGGAGAGGATCGAGGCCGAGCGGAAGCCGTAGGTGAAACGCTCGGTCGCCTTGACCCGCCCGAGCGTATAGGCGATCCAAGCCAGGATCAGGCCGATCGCATCGCCGAAATTGTGCCCGGCGTCGGCCAGCAAGGCCATCGAATCGGCGATCAGGCCATAGACGACCTGAACCACGACCAGGGCGAGGTTGAGCGCCGTTGTGAGCGCGAAGGCGCGGCCGAAATTGGTCGGCAGATGGCTGTGGCCGAGGCCATGGGAATGGCCGTGATGGTCATGCCCGTGGTCGCTGTGGTCGTGGTCGTGCGTCATGCCCTGCTTATGGCGCAGGATGGCGCCGTTACACAATTACGGCAGCATACCACCAGGTCATGCCCGGACTTGATCCGAGCATCTTTCGCCCACCTGGATGGAGATCCGCGGGTCAAGCCCGCGGATGACGGCGTATTTGATGAGCGGCTATTGCAGCTTCAGGAATTTGCTGAGGTGGTAACCGATCGGGTTGTCGACCCAGCCGGTGACCCGCTTGGAGATCAGGTTGCGCTTGGTGTCCTGGTACATCATCGCGACCGGATAGTCGTCCAAGAGAATCTGCTCGGCCTGGAGCAGGATCTTCTTGCGCGTCTCGCGGTCGCTCTCGCCGGTCGCCTTGGCCATGGCGGCCTCGAAGGCCTCGTTCTTCCAGGGATAGGCGGCGCCGGCGGCCTCGGTGCGGTAGACCAGGAAGGGCTCCGGCCCGGCATAGTCGCCGGTGAAGCCGTCGCAATAGACGTCCCATTCGTATTTGTAGAAGTCGTCGTAGAGCGCCTGACTCTCCTCCAGGCGGATGCGGCTGATCACGCCGAGCTTCTTCTGCCAGAGGATGGCGATCGCCTGGGTGATCTTCCGCTGCAGGTCGTCGGAGGTGCAGTAGTAGTTCAAGGTCAGCGGCTTGTCGGGGCCGTAGCCGGCCTCGGTGATCAGCTTCAGCGCCAGGGCATCGTTCGCCTTCTGGTCCGTGGGGTTGAATTCCGCGGCTTTGAGCTCCGGATAGCTCGGGTCCATCGGCGGCGCGAAAGAGGTGATGATGCGGTCGCCGCTCTTGGCGATCTTGTTGACGACCACGTCGCGGTCGATCGCCAGCGCCAGCGCCTTGCGGATGCGGATATCGGTCAGCGGTTCCTTCTGGGTGTTGAAGGTGAGATGCCCGGTCGCCGCATAGGGCGCCACGTGGAGCTGGTCGCCGTATTCCTTCTTCAAGGCCTCGAAGCGGTCGGTCGGCACGTCCCAGGTGATGTCGAGCTGGCCGGCCTGGAAGGTCTTCAATTCGGTGTTCACATCCTCGGTGACGACATACTTGATGCTCTCGACCGCGACATGGGCGGCATCCCAGTAGTTCGGGTTCTTCACCAGCAGGACATGGGACTGCGGCACCAGTTCCTTGATCACATAGGCGCCGTTGCCGACGAAATTCTCCGGCTCGACGAACTTCGCGCCGTGCGCATCCAGGCTCGGCTTATGCAGCGGCGAGATGTAGTAGTAGTTCAGCAGTTGCAGGGCATAGGGATTCGGCCGGTCGAGCTTGATCACCACCGTCTTCGCATCCGGCGCGGTGATGCCGACCTGGCTCCAGTCGGTGGACTTCTTGGAATTGTAGTCGGCGGCGCCGGTGATCGGCAGCTGGGTGAAGAGGTAATAGGCCTTGTAGGAACCGGTCTCCGGATTCTCCTGGCGCTCGGCGCCGTTGACGAAATCCTGCGCCACCAGCGGATCGCCGTTCGACCATTTCAACCCGTCGCGGAGATGAAACGTGTAGGTGAGGCCGTCGGCCGAGATGTCCCAGCTCTCCGCGGCGCCGGGCGCCGGATTGCCGGCGGCGTCGAGGCCGACCAGGCCTTCATAGACGTCGCCGAGGATCTGCGCATCCTTGGAGGCCGAGCTGTATTGCGGATCGAGGCTCTGCCATTGGTCGCCGATGCCGGCGACGATCGTGCCGTCCTGGGCGCGGGCGTCGGGCGCCCAGGCTTGCGCCGAGAGAATCGAACCGGCCAAGATCGCCGCGCCCACAAGTCCAGATTTCCGGAATCCGGTCGACATGACGAAAGCCCCCTCTCCCCGCGCCCTCTTCTTCAAACGGGAGGCGCCGTTGAGCCCGGATGATCGGGCTCGACAGCAGGGCAAGTCAAGTGACAAATTGAATGAACGTTCAGTTATTTCGCAGGAGATCCGGCATGCGCCTGGTGGGCTATAACACGCAGTTTTCGCGGGGTCGCGACCGCCGGATCGACATCGACCGCATGGCCGCCGCGGTGCAGGAGGCCGACATCCTGGCGCTGCAGGAGATCGAGCGGAACTGGAAGCGCACGGGCGAGACCGACCAGCCGGCGGAGATCGCGCGGCGCTTCCCGAAGCACCATTGGGTCTATGGCCCCTATTTCGACGTCGATGCGAGCACGGTCGCGGCCGACGGCACGGTCGCCAACCGCCGCCGCCAGTTCGGCGTGATGACCTTGAGCCGCTGGCCGATCCTCTCCTCGCGGCTGCACATCCTGCCGAAGTTCAAGACCGGACCGGTCTTCAACATGGTGGCGGGATTCCTGGAGACGGTGATCGACGCACCGGGCGGCGCGCTCCGGCATTACAACGTCCACCTCACCGACGTGACGCCCGACGAACGCCTGGCGCAGATCGCGCGCTTGTTCGAGGTGCTGTGGTCGGCGCCCCAGGAAGGCGGCGCCTGGACCGGTCATGATTCCGACTGGCAGACCGAGAACCCGCCGCCGATGCCGGAGGACGCGATCCTGACCGGCGACTTCAACCTGGTCCCGGGCTCGCCGGAATACGAGGCTTTGGTGGGCCCGCGCGACAAGGACTTCGGCTATGGCCGCGTCGATGTCGGGCACCGGCTGGTCGATGCCTGGGTGGCGACCGGGCATCGCGAAGACGAAGGCATCACCTTCCCGCCCGCAGGCGGGCAGCCCGGATTCCGCATCGACTACAGCTTCGTGACCCTCGGGCTGGCGAAGCGGTTGAGGTCCTGCCGAATCGACGGCGACGCCGAGGGCTCCGACCACCAACCCGTCTGGGTGGAAATCGCGTAAGCGCCGCGGTTCAGCCCCGGCTCAATGATAATAGGTGTCGTGCGCCTTCCACAGCAGCGCCGCCAGGCCCAGAGACGCCTGGGCCAGGAGCCAGACGGACGGCGCGACGCCGAAAGCCGGCCGCTTCGCCCGGCTGAGCACCAGCACCAGGGGCAGCAACGGAAACAGGTAGCGCCCCTGGAAGCCGTCGATCAGCGGCGCGCCGAGGGCGGTCCATTGCAGATAGAGCAGCGTCATGGTGAGGCCGATGAAGCCGGCGAAGATCGCCGCGGTCAGCCAGGGCAGCGACGCCGGATAGGGACCCGGCGCCTCCGCCGCATCCGAGAGCACGACGCCCAGCAACAATGCCAGGATCACGAAGGCAAGCGTCACCGGGAGCACCACCGGCGGACCGAACAACCCGGCGAACTGGAACAGCGTCCAGGGAAAGAACCGCGTGGTGAAGAGCGTCCGCAGGAAGGTGGCGGCATAATCCAGCGGGTGGCTGAGGATGAAGGCCAGCTGACCGTCCGGGTCCACCCCGCCGCTCGCCGTCACATAGGTGGTGCCGCTCAGCACCGTCTCCTTGACCAGCAGCATCCATCCCAGGCTGGCGATCATGCCTGGCAGCATGAGCAGCGCCATCCAGCCGAGGCGCGATCGCAGCGTCGGGAATCGCGCGCCGGGAATGGCGACCGCGAGGACCAGCAGGACCAGGTAGGCGCTCTTGCTCTGGCCGACCAGAAAGGCAAGCAGCGCAAGCCGGGACAGGGCGCGGGCCTCGACCGCGTCCCGGCGCAGCATCTCGCGCAGCACCGCGGCGACGAACAGGAAGGCCAGGCCATTGGTGACGGGATCGGCATCGACCATGCTGCGGCCGAAGGTGATCGGCGGCAGCAAGGCCAGGGCGCAGAGCGCAAAGCGATGCGACGGCATGGTCCGGATCGCCAGGAAGGTCAGCGCAAGCCCACCGAGCAGCCCGGCGATGCGCGCCAGGTAGAACAGCGTGAGCGGCGTGGCATCGGCCATCGCCCCAAGCCGGATCGCCAGGGCCTGGGGCAGATAGGAAACCGGATGATGGACCGCGATCGGATTGGCCGCGAGCACCGCCGGCCGATCGGCCTGGAGGGCGATCGCCGCCATCCGGCGCTGCTCGGCTTCGGGAAAGGAGATCGGGAAGGCGAGGTTTTCGTGGAAATAGGCGAAGCCTTCGGCGATCAGGTCGGCGATACCACCCGGGACCTCGGCCGCGCCGGGCAGCGCATGCCCATAGGCGATGCCGGCGGCGCGCTGGAAGTTGTACATCTCGTTGCCGCCGCCCATCGGCGGCACCAGGGCGCACAGCACCAGCCCGATCGGCGCCGCGAACAGCAGGAACAGCCAGTGTGGTAGCTTCAGCAAACGCCGCAACATCGCGATGATTCCCCCGGCGCGCAGGGTAGCATCGGCCACGACGCAGGCACCAGCGGAAGGGTGCCGCGCGGGACCGGCACCACCTTCACCAGCATCCCGATTGTTCAGGCGTAGTAGGCCCGGACCGTCAGCCACAGCATCGCGGTGAGGCCGAGCCCGGCCACGGAGGTCAGCGACAAGGCCGGCTTGAAGGCGGTGGCCCGCCATCGGACCCTGATCGAGACCAGCAACAGCGGCATCAAAGGATAGAGATAGCGGCCGAGGAAGCCGTCGATCACCCGCGCGCCGAGCCCGGTCCATTGCAGATAGAGCAGGGTCAAGCTCAAGACCAGGAAGGCCGCGCAAATCACCGCCACCCATCCATCCAGGGAGCGCGGATAAACCGGGCGCTCCAAGGGGTCGGTCACGGTGGTTCCGAGCAACAGCAGGAGAAGGATCATGCAGGTAAGCGGATTCATGACCACCGGCGGCCCGAACATGCCCACCAGGCCCATCAGGCTGTCCCGAAAGAACGGGGTGAGAAAGAGCGTGTCGAAGAGAGTCAGCAGATAGCCGGCGGGATCGCCGAGGATGAGCGCGAGCTGCTGGTCCGGGTTTGCCGCGCCGCTCCAGGTCTGGTAGCTGGCGCCGGCGAGCACGCTCTCTTTGACCAGCAGCATCCAGCCGAAGCTGGCGAGAATGCCAGGCAGGATCAGCAGCGCAAGCCAGCCGGCGCGGCTGCGCAGGCTGGTGAACCGAGAACCCGGGATGGCCAGAACCAGCAGCAGCATCACGCAATAGGCGCTCTTGCATTGCGCGAAGACGAAGCCGAGCACCGCGAGCAGCAGCAGGTTGCGGATGCGGATCGGGCCTTGATCGGCGATCTCGCGCAGGACACAGGCGATGAACAGGAAGGCCATGCCGTTGGTCACCGGATCGGCATCGACGGTGCTGCGCCCGAAGGTGATCGCCGGCAGCAGGGCAAGCGCCGCCAGGGCGAAGCGGTGCGACGGCATCCGCCGTATCGCGAGCGTGGTCAAGCCGAGTGCCGCCAGGAGTCCCGCCAGACGCGAGAGCAAGAACAGGATCAAGGGAGAGGCGCCGAACTGTGCCGCCACCCAGAACACGGCGACCTGCGGCAGGTAGGAGAAGGGATGATGCACGGCAATCGGGTTGGCCGGCAGGACCGCAGGCTGCTCGGCCTTGAAGTCGATCTCGGCCATGCGGTGAATCGCGTCGGAAGAAAAGCCGATCGGAAATCGGGCGGCCTGGTGAAAATAGGCAAAGCCCGCGCCGAGGAAGTCGGGAATGCCCCCGGGCACCGCAGCCGGACCGGGCGAGAGCTGTCCGGAGGCAATAACCGCGACGCGCTGAAAGTTCAGAATTTCATTGCCGCCGCCCAACGGCGGGACGAGGAAGCACAATGCCAGTCCGATCGGCGCGGCGAAGATCAGAAACAGCCAATCCGGTCGCTTCGCCAGGCGGGTGAGCATGATTGCAATAATTGTATAATGTTCATTTTCCGCAAAAGTAGCACAAGCATCGCATGAGCGCCAGCCGCTTGGCGACCGTGACATCGCGGCCACAGCGGAAGGAGAAGCGCGCAGGAATCTACGCCGATGGATTCCTGTGGCCCGCCGCACGATCGGGTTTGAAAGGCGGTCTGGCTCGCGGTAGGGTTGAGTGGGGACCGGGAGGCATGTATGGGACGGTTCAGGTTGTGGACGGCCGCGGCGATCTTCGGCGCGCTCGGTCTCTTCTGCATGGCGCCGGATTCGCGCGGCGATGAGAGTTCCGATGCGCTCTGGAAGCAGATCGAGGCCCTGCATTGGCAAGACGGGCCGACGGAAGTCGCCGCCCTGAAAAACGCCAAGCTGAAACTGCCGGCGCGCTATGTCTTCCTCGACAGCAACGAGGCCGACGATTTCCTGCGGCTCACCGAGAATATTTCCGGCGACGTTCCGGAGCAGATCCTGGCGCCGGACGATCTGCACTGGTGGGCCTCGGTCGACTTCTCCGAGGACGGCTATGTCAAGGACGAGGAGACGCTCGACAACGACGCGATCCTGAAGACCATGAAGGACGCGACCGAGCAGGGCAACGCGGAGCGCCGGCGCAACGGCTGGGGCGAGCTGCATGTGGTCGGCTGGCGGCATCCACCGCATTACGACCCGGCAACCAAGCGCCTGGAATGGTCCCTCGACCTCAGGGACGAGGGCGGCCAGGTCTCGACCAACTTCCAGACCCGGGTGCTCGGGCGGCGCGGCGTCACCAACTTCACCCTGGTGACCGGTCCGGAGACGCTCGACGCCGATGTCGGCGAGTTCAAGTCGGTCTTGGCCGGCTACCGGTTCAACGCAGGCGATACCTATGCCGAGTTCAAGCAAGGCGACAAGGTCGCGGCCTATGGCCTGGCGGCGCTGATCGTCGGCGGCGGCGCGGCGGTTGCGGCGAAGAGCGGGCTGCTGAAGTTCCTCGGCAAGTTCATCTGGATCGGCCTTGCCGCGATCGGGGTCGCGGCGGCGAAGCTGTTCAAGCGCAAGGCGTAGCCGCGGATGAACCTCGCCGCGACCAGCGACGATCTCATCCTGTTGCTGATCTTCTTCGGCCTCTATCTGGCGGATTGCGTCGTCCTGCTCCAACCGGCCCAGGCGCTCGCCCGGTTCAGCCTGGCGCGCCCGAACAAGGCGGCGGGACTCGGCCTCGCCGGCCGCTGCCGGGTCGCGCTGGATTTCGGCTGGACCGTCTATCCGGTGCGCGGCCGTACCCTGGCCTTGCTCAATCCTCTGACGCCGTTCGCCGCCGTCTTCAAGACCCGGCCGATCGACGCCGGCGAGACCGGCACGCCGCTCCTCAGCCTGCGCCAGATGGTCGCGTTCCAGATCCGAATGCGCAGAATGGGCATCGCGCTGGTCTCGCATGCCCTGCTGATGTTCGTCGTCCTGCCCTTGCTGCTGCTGAGCGGGGAGACGCTGCGCCTGCTGATCGCCCTGGCGGCGGCATTTCTTTCGGCGATGCTGGTGCTCGCGGTCTGCTATGTCGACCGGCGCGCGGCGCGGCTTCCCAGCGCCGGGTTCTGGAGCATCGCCGGCCAGGCACTGCTCTGCCTGCCGGTATCCTTGAACGCGCCGCGCAGGCTGGCCTTGCTCGCGCCCGGCCCGGCGACCGCGACCGCGCTGCTGCCGTCGGTCCTGGAAGCGGCACGGCCGGCGGCACTCAGCGAATTGCGCCTGACCCTGGATCGCGCCGCCGCGGACGGCGCGCCGGGTCTCGCCGATGCCGCGACGGCGCAGCGGCAACGGCTGGCGGCGGATTATCCGGAGGCCTGAACGATGGATGCCGGCGGTTGGGACTTCCAGTCGATCGCCATGGTCGGCGGCTTCTTCGCCGCGGGCTTCGCCGCGGTCTGGATCTTCCTGACCCTGCGGCAGAGCGAGAAGCCGAAGTCGGACTCCCGCGAAGACGACGGGCGCTAACTTTTCTTCTTGGACTTCGCTTTCGCCGTGTTGAGCGCGACCGCGGCCAGGATCAGGGCTTTGAGGGCCGATGCGTTGATCTTCGCGCCTTCCTGGAAGTCGATGGCACGCCGGGTATTGCCCTCAAGGCTGGAATTGAACAGCTTGGCCGGATCTTTCAGCGATGCGCCCTTGGCAAAGGTCATCTTGACCACGCTCTTGTAGGTCTCGCCGGTGCAGATGATGCCGTCATGCTCCCAAACCGGAACGCCACGCCATTTCCACGCCTCCACGACTTCGGGATCGGCCTCCTTCACCAGGGCCCGCAGCTTGGCGAGCAGCTCGCCGCGCCAGTCGCCGAGCTCCTTGATCCTGGCGTCAATCAGCCGGGACGGCGATACGCCTTCCTTGGCGTCGCTCTTCTTCATCTGTGTTCTCCTGCTCCCAGTCAGAGGCCCCGGCGACCAAAGAGAATCGCCAGGGCGAGCAGGGTAGCCCAGATCGGCGCCGAGATCAGCGCATAGAAGAAGCCGCGATAGACCAGGCCGAGCCAGTCACCACAGGCCTCGGCGCGCAGTCGGCGCCGTGCCAGACCGGTCATCGTCGGAGGTCCGCAGCGTCAACCGCAACCCGCGGCCGGCGCGCGCGCAGGATTTCGAGCGCCGCTTCCGGCGAGGCGGCCCGCCCGGTCGCGACCAGCCAGGCCGCGACCGCGCCGGCGCTGCGGCCGTAGCCGAGCGCGCAGGCCACGAGAACGGGCCCGCGCGGGCGCGCGGCTTCGATCGCTGCGACGGCATCGGCCCGCGCCCGCGCCGAGAGCGGGACGAGGTCGAGCGCCGGGATCGCGACATGGCGGCCGGGATGTGGGCCCGCCGGCAGCTCGGCGCAAAGATCGATCACCGTGGCGAAGGCCGGCGCGTCCGCCGCAAAGCGGTGCGGCAGACGGCCGATCCAGACGCCGGCGACGACTTCAGTCGGACGGTCCGCCGCAGTCCAGAGCCAGGCGTTCATGCGCGCGCCGAGGAGATACGGCGCCAGCAGCAGGCGGATCGGCAACGGCATCGTGCCATCCTGACCCTTCTGAAAGCCGGTGGCGCCGAGGGCGAGATAATTGAGCGCGACCAGGGCGAGCGACAGCGCCGGCCAGAGCAGCCACAGATGCCAGCCGCCGAGCTGCAGCGCCGCGAAGGCCAGGAGGGCAGCGCCCGAGGTGTAGAGTCCGGCGATGCGCCAGCGCTTGGCGCTGGCGGCGCGGCGAAAGTGCAGCGCGCCTGCCGCCGACCAGAGCCAGAGGCAGAGCAGACCCAGAGCGACGCCGGTCGCAACGTCGATGAAATGATGCTGCCAGGTGGTGAGCACCGAGACCCCGATCAGCATCGACCCTGCATGCAGCAGGAGATGAAGGCGCCGGGGAATATGGCGGGCATAGAGATCCCAGAGGATCACCAGCAGCGCGATGTGCAGCGACGGCGCCGTGTTGTAGGGGCGATCGAAGCTGCCGAGGGCGGCGAACAGCAGACCGGGCAGGCCCTCGGTCGTCGGCTTGGCGAGGTCGAGCTGCAGCGGGAAGGCGAGGAAGCAGATCACCGCGACCAGCTGCGCGGTCAGGATGCGCCGGACATGCCGCTGCAACTCGGCGGCATCGGCACAGATGAAGAAGGCCAGCGGATAGAAGAGGTCGAACGACCAATAGGGCAGGATGGTCCAGGGAAGGAATGGAATGCCCTGCTCCCAGGCGAAGCGGATCGAGTGCGCCTCGCCGTGCTGTGTCGCCAGCAGATTGGCCGCGCCGTATCCGGCTATGAAGAGCGCACCGCAGATGACGAGCCAGGACAGGGCGCGCGCCGGCTCCCGCGCCGATGGAACCGGGAGCTGCGCGGTGCCGGCGGTCGGGGCGCTCACTGGATCTTGACCGCGAGGCTGACGGTGAAGATGCCCCAGGGATCGATGCGCTGCTCGACCTTGCGGAAGCCGGCGGCGGCAACCAGCTGATCCATTTCCGCCTGGCTGCGGCGGCGCATCACCCAGGGCTTGCCCGCGCGATGGCTGGTGAGGACGCGGGCGATGTATTCGAGCTGCGGGTGCCAGGGCTGGTTGGTGTAGACGAGGCAGGCGCCCGCCGGCATCGCCGCCGCCAGGCCCTCGAGCGAGCACCGAACACCGGCATTGTCGGCGAAGAGCTCGTAGAGGCCGGAGACGATGGCGAGGGTCGGTCGCGGCGCGAGCGCGGCCAGGCCGTCGCGGTCGAAGGCGTCGCCCTGCTTGAAGCGCACGAAGCCCTCGAGGCGGCGTTCGGCGATGAGATCCCGGCCGGCGGCGACATTGCGTTCGCTGTAGTCGCGCAGCAGCACCGAATCCGGCGCGAGGCCGTTCTCGGCGATGGCATCGAGCGCGTAGCGGCCGTGGCCGGCGGCGATATCGACGATGCGGAGCGGCAGCCTGGCGGCGCGCAGCCCATCGGCGGCAGCGCCGATCAGTTCCTCGAGATGCTGCTTGCGGCGGCGGATGCCGCGCCAGCCGATGGAATTGAGATAGGCCCGGTCGATCGCGCGGCCGAGCGGACCGCGGCCCTCCGGCTGGTTGCGGTAGACATAGTCGAGCATGCCGCCGGAATCGAAGCCGGCCTCATGGCCGAGCGCGACGCCGCGGGAGAGACGGCCGGCGAGCTTGAGGCCGGCGCGCTGCAAAGCCCAGTACAGACGGCGCGGCGAAACGGCCGGCAGCGGCCGCGCCAGCGCATCCGCCTCGTCCTTGCTGAAGCCCTTCCGGTCGGCATGGAGCAGGTTGGGATGCTGCGGCGATCGGCGGTAGCGGCGCAGCAGGAAGGCGCGCATGAGGTCGATCGCCTCGGCGCGGTCGCGCTCGCCCAGCGTGTCGTGGAAGAAGCCCTCCAGCACGTGCCGCTCCTTCACCGCCGCGCCGAGGCGGTCGAAGAATTCATGCTGCGGCCCTTCCTTGACGACGAAGTCCGAGCCCGAGATCAGCAGCTGGGTCGGCACGGTGATGGCCTGGGCGTCGGCGACGATGCGCGAGGCCGTCGCGGCGAGGCCGAGCAGGACATCGACCGAGATCGCCCGGGTGATCAGCGGATCGGAATCGTAGTTCGCCATTCGCTGGCGGTCGTGGGTGAGGAAGCGGCTCTTCACATAGGAATTGACGAAGAAGTTCCCGCGCAGCTTTCGCAAGGCCGCGAGACCGGGGCGCGCGAAGGGAACGTAGAGCTTCACCTTGAAGGCGGGCGAGGCCAGGACCAGCGCGCGGATTCGCGGCGCATAGTCATGCGCCCAGGCGGCGGCGAGCACGGCGCCGACGCTCTGCGCCACGACCGCGATCTCCTCGGCCGCGACGTCATGCGCGCGGGCGATGTGATCGACGAAGCTCTGGATGTCGCGCACCGAGCAATCGATCCCGGGACTGTCGCCCCGCGCCCCCGGCGAGCGGCCGTGGCCGCGCGCGTCGAAGGCGAAGAAGGCGAAACCGGGCAAGGCCAGCTCCCGGACCAGATGCGCCATCCGGCCGGAATGCTCGTGGCCGCGGTGGATCAGGATGATCGCGCCGGTGCGATGCGCGGTCGCCTCCGGCCAGTGGCGATAGAAGAGCGGGACGCCGTCATGCGTGCTGAAGCGTCCCTCCTCCGCATCCGCGCGCGTCGGCGTGGACCTCAATGCGGGATGGGAGACGAGCGCGCTGCGCTGCGCCCCTTTGAGCGGTATGGCGGCGATCATGAACTCCTCCTGGCAGGGTTGAGATCGGGAGCCGGGGCGTTGAGCGCCGCCCAGCAGGCGGCGGCGAGCCGCTCCGCGTAATGCGAGAGCGGCTCACCGAGCCGGCCATAGACCTTGAAGGTCGCGGCCTGCAGCACGATGCCGAAGACCGTGCTGGTGGCGAGCTCGGGATCCTGTGGCGGCAGCGCGCCCGCCTTGATCGCGGCGGCCAACTGATCGTGCAACACCTGGACCGGGGATTTCTCGCGCTCGGTGATCTTGCCGAGCTGGCCGTGCTGGGTCAGCAGCAGGAAACGGAACAGCGGCTGGTCGCGATCGAACAGCCCGCAGATGGTGTCGATCATCGCGGCGAGGCGTTCGCGCAACCCGCCTTTCGCCTCGATGGTGCCGAGCATCTCGCCCAGGCTGCGATAGCCGGACCAGAAGATCTCCCAGACCAGATCCTCCTTGCTCTTGAAGTGGCGGTAGATGGCGGGCTCGGTGATCGCGGCGCTGGCGGCGATGTCGCGGATCGAGGTCGCATCGACGCCCTTCTCGGCGAACAGGCGGAGGGCGCCGTCGATGATGCGCTGTCGGGTCTTCTCGCCGCGGGTCATGGCATCAACTCTATAGTTAGTGAACGATCACTAACTTAGGAAAGCCGAGGCGAGATGTCAAGGCAGCGCGACAACCGCGGAGCTACATTATTGATTTAACTGACTGTTTTATGAGCCTTGGTCCAGGAACTCGATACCGAGCTCGAGGGCGTTGCGGCGCCGGACCTTGCAGCGGCGGACCTTGCCGTCGCCGAAACGCAGCAGGAAGGCCTTGGGCACCTGGACCGGCGCATGCAGCTTCAGCTTGGCACCGGTCTCGGAGAGATCGCGGATCGTGCAGTCATAGGTGCTCATCAGGTCATTGAAGACGACCTGGGCGCCGATCAGGGTCATGTGCCGCTCGGCATGTCGCTCATGCGCGGGGTCGGCGGCGTCGCTTGCGGGAGCTTCCGAATGCGCCGCGGCGGCCGGCGGTTCCGGCGTCGCCGGTGGCGCGGCGTCGTGATCTTCGGCCTCATGGCTCAGCAACTTGCGCTCGCGGCTGCGCCAGCGCGCCAGAGCCTCCGACGACAAGGCTTTGACCGGGACCGGCGTCGCGCGCTTTCCGTATTCGCTCATGACAACGACTCCTGAATGCATGCCGCCGGGCAAGGCGGCCTCGGCCCGCTCTGGCGCTGCGGACCGCATCGCCGCGTCATTCTCGCAGGCGATTGCAAAGAGCCGGTTAACCGCAGAGCTGCGGCATTTCGCGCCGCGGGTTCAGCAGATGAACCCGATGCCGGCGCCAAGCCGCCGCAGCATCCGCGCCGCGCCGCATCCGGTCATTGATCCGGCGCAAGGTCATGGAGGCAGCCTTCGTATCCCGTGGGTGGCCAAGTCGTTCTCTCAGCCCTCTTCGGTCACTCTCTTGCCGATACATCCTTCCAGGAAACTTCCGCAGTGGACATCCCACGGATCTTCAACATCACCGAGAGCGCTCACCGCATCCACAACCCGATGACGCCCGAGAAGCTCGCCACGCTCGGTGCGGCGTTGCGGCTGGAGCCGGGAGACCGGGTGCTCGACCTCGGCAGCGGTTCGGGCGAGATGCTGTGCACCTGGGCGCGCGATCACGGCATCATCGGCATCGGCATCGACAAGAGCGCGTTGTTCACCGAGCAGGCGAAGCGCCGCGCCGTCGAGCTCGGCGTCGCCGACAAGGTCGCGTTCATCCACGGCGATGCCGCCGGCCATGTCTCCGAGGAGAAGGCCGGCGTGGCAGCCTGCGTCGGCGCCAGCTGGATCGCCGGTGGCGTCGCCGGCACGATCGCGCTGCTGGCGCGGAGCCTGCGCAGCGGCGGAATCATCCTGATCGGCGAGCCCTATTGGCGGCAGTTGCCGCCGACCGAGGCTGTCGCCCAGGGTTGTCTTGCCGGCGGGATCGCCGACTTCCTGACGCTGCCGCAGCTTCTCGCCGGCTTCGGCGGGCTCGGCTACGACGTCGTCGAGATGGTCCTCGCGGACCAGGACAGCTGGGACCGATACGAAGCGGCCAAATGGCTCACCATGCGTCGATGGCTTGACGCCAATCCCGGCGACCCGTTCGCGGCGGAGGTTCGCGCCAAGCTCGACTTGGAACCCGGGCGCTACGCCGCTTACACGCGCGAATACCTCGGCTGGGGCGTGTTCGCGCTGATCAAGCGGTGACCGATCCGCCCGCCGCTCAGGCCGCCGCCGACTCCCGCGCGCCCAGCATCTCGTCGTTCAGCCGGCGCAACGAGCCTTGCGCCGGCGCTTCCGCCAGAGTCGTCACCGGGCAGGCCTTGCGCACGCGGTCGTGGAAGTCGTGGATGCAGCCTTCGTATTCCGAGAGCGGGCCGAACTCGAAGCCGTGCGAGTTCAGGCCCACCTGGACGCGCTCGGAGAGGAGCTTGTCCTCGGCGCTGACCTGGCGGTTGATGCGGGCGTTCAAGTAGCGCAGCACCTTCATCTCGCGCCGCGCGTCGGGGCGGACGAAGATCGGATAGCGCACGGTGCAGGTCTCGGCCGTGAGCGGCAGGAACTGGAACACGTCCATGCTGTCGCCGTAGATGTCGATGCCGATGTTGGGCGGCATGGTGAAGAACATCCAGCTCTTGCGGATCTCCTCGGGCAGCGCGTCGTTCAGGTCCGGCGCCATCTGCTGGTACATGCGCTCCGACCATTGCGAGGAGAGCTTGTCGCGGAGCGTGCTCTTCGAGCCCGCGACGCCATGCTCGTTCATGAAGCCGCCGAGGTCGCTGTCGAGCAGGCGGTCGTAGCCGGGATGGCCGACCGGCACGTGGTAGTTCTCGAGATTGTTGTCGACGCCGACCTTCCAGTTGCAGGCCCAGTTCTCGATCCAGGGCTCCTCCAGCGGCACCATCTCGTCGAGCTTGTAGGGCTCGAGCAGGTGGATGTAGTCCTTCCACATCTCGTGCAGGCTCGGGCCGCCGGGGACGACGCGGACGAAAACCAGGCCACAGAGAATCTCGAGCTCGACCGGCCTCAGGCCGAGCTGCTTCTTGTCGGCGCCGGGGAAGGTCTTCTCGGCCGGCATGCCGGCGAGTTCGCCCCGGAGGTTGTAGGACCAGCCGTGATAGGGACAGGTGACGCGCGCCTTGCAGGTGCCGGCGCCGTCCAGCAGCTTGGCGCCGCGATGCCGGCAGACATTCATGAAGGCGCGCAAGTCGCCGTCCTTGCCGCGCAAGACCACGATCGAATCGCGCAGCAGATCGAGGGTCACGAAATCGCCGGCATTCTTCACCTGGTTCACGTGGCAGGCGAACTGCCAGGAGGGACGGAACAGCGATTCGTATTCGAGCTCATTCAACTCGGCGTTGCGATAGGTCCAGGCCGGCAACACCAGCGGCGCGATCTCGCGCGGGCTCTTGATCGGGCGTTGGTCGGTCATGGCTTCTCTCCTATCGCTTCGGATAAAGTTGCGGGCCGTATGTGCCCTGAAAGATCGTCATGCCCGGACTTGATCCGGGCATCTGGCTCCGGCTTGGGCGAGATTGCCGGGTCAAGCCCGGCAATGACGATTCATATTGAGCGCCGCCCCGCTAGTCGGGGGCAAATTCCTGCGGGAAGATGCTCGCAAGATAGGCGCGCGCGGTCTGCTTCGCTGCGTCGCGGTCGAAGCTGCGACCGCTGACCAGGATCTCCTGCCACTGCCATTCCAGCAGTCCGGAAAATCCCATGGCAAGGGCTTGGGCATTGAGGTGCCGATAGCCGCCGCGCTTGATGATCTCGGCGAACAGGCGATCGAGCCCGTCCTGGCAGACCGTGTCGTAGGCGCCGATGCGCTCGAGATAGAGCTTGCGGGCCTTGGCCTCGCCCCAGAAGGCATACCAGACCGCGACATTCGCCGGGTCGCTCACCTTGGGATCGAGGCTGACATCGATGATCGCCTTCAATGCCGCAACCGGATCGTCGCCCGCTGCCTCGACTGCCGCGCGCCGTGCCGCTTCGAACTCGACCGCGACCTGCTCCAGGGCGCTGAGCAGCAGCGCGTCCTTCTTCTGGAAATGCAGTATCACCGTGCCCGGAGCCACTTTCGCCGCCTCTGCCACCAGCTGGACGGTCGTGCCGGAGAGGCTGTGCTTGGCGATAACGGCGATGGTCGCGCGCAGGATCGCTCCCTTGGTCCGGGAGGCGAGCGCCTCATTCCGTCTTTGCGCAAGATCAGTCACGGCCTGCACGATACCGAACTACCAGATTGAATTTCAATTGCTAATCTAAGATAACTGAATGAGTATTCATTTATCACCGAAGCCGTCGTCCTGTCAACCCGCGGCGCCTCTGCGGACAGGAACACGGAGCGAACGCGGCGGGGTTTTGAGCCGTCGCAGGGCCTTGTGGAGTTTGATCATCCCGATCGATTGAAAGGATCAAATTCCTCGTTCGGCTCTGCCTTCTTTCCGCCTTTTTTCGGGTAACACACAAAGATATAAGAACAAACTGTTTGCCGGGGCTTTCCGGCGCCAATGCAGATCAAGCGCCCTATTCAGGCGCGGTCAGGCCGCAAATCTATCGTTAATTCTCGATTGTAAAGTTGTCTGACGGCGGCCATATTGGCCGTTCGTCGGCTCGCTTTGGGTTGGCCCAGTCACTCGCTCTACGGAGCCTCGGCCCGGTCTCATCCCTTTCGAAGTTTGGCGTCGTCGGTCGTCTGCTCGCAATACGCGGGGGGCGAAGGTTGTGCACCTATCCAGAGGAAAGCTATGGCTACTGGTACAGTCAAATGGTTCAACACCCAGAAGGGTTATGGCTTCATTCAGCCGGATGATGGTTCGAAGGACGTCTTCGTGCATATCTCGGCGGTGGAGCGTTCTGGCATCGGCTCGCTGCGCGATGGCCAGAAGGTCAGCTATGACGTGGTCCAGGACCGCGGCAAGCCGGCGGCTACCAATCTCAAGGGCAGCTGAGAACCAGCGCATTCTTCGATAGGGGCGGCTTCGGCCGCCCTTTTTTTATGCGCATAGCGGCTCTGCTTTTCGCATGCATTGCGCATTCCCCGGCGCCGGAGTAGACCGATGCTCTGCCTGATATGGTCTGCGTGACACTGGGAGGAGAGCAGGATGTCCAACGCCGAACACGGCCGCAACCAGCCGCCGTTCCTGCAACTCAATCCCGCCGATCCGCTGATCGTTGCGACCCGCGAGCTCAAGCCCGGCGAGGACCTCGGCCTCGACGTGAAGCCCATCGAGACCATCGCCCGCGGGCACAAGATGGCGACCAAGCCGATTGCCGACGGCGAGCCGGTGCGCAAGCTCGGCCAGGTGATCGGCGTCGCCACCAAGCCGATCACGCCCGGCCAGCACATCCACACCCATAATGTCGAGTTCCGGCCGAGCACCGCCGATCACGCGATCGGCTCCGGCCGCACCAACATGCCGATCCTGGCGGATGACAAGGCGGCGACCTTCCTCGGGATCGTCCGCCCCGACGGCACCATCGCCACGCGCAATTACATCGGCGTGCTGACCACGGTGAACTGCTCGGCGACGGTCGCGCGGCATATCTCGGACTGGTTCCGCATGCATCCGGAAGAGCTCGCGCCCTATCCCAATGTCGACGGCGTCGTCGCCTTGACCCACAAGGACGGCTGCGCCAGCGCGCCGGACAGCGAGGGCACCAAGCTGCTCCGCCGCACGATCGGCGGCTATGCCAAGCACGCCAATTTCGGCGCGGTGGTGATGATCGGCCTCGGCTGCGAATCCAACCAGCTGCCGCGGCTGGTGACCGAGGAAGGCTTGAAGGCCGGCCAGCGCATCCAGACGCTGGTGATGCAGGAGGTCGGCGGCACGCGAAAGACCGTCGAGGCCGCGGTCGCCCATATCCGCGAGCTGCTGCCGATCGTCAACAACGTGAAGCGCGCCCGGGTGCCGGCGAAGCATCTGACCCTCGGCATGCAATGCGGCGGTTCGGACGGCTTCTCGGCGATCACCGCCAACCCGGCGCTCGGCGTCGCGGCCGACCTGCTGGTGCAGAACGGCGGCACAGCGATCCTCTCGGAAACGCCGGAGATCTACGGCGCCGAGCATATGCTGCTCAGCCGCGCGGTCAGCCATGAGGTCGGCGAGAAGCTGATCGATCTCCTGAAATGGTGGGAGAACTACGCCGCGAAGGACAACGGCTCGCTCGACAACAACCCGTCGCCGGGCAACAAGGCCGGCGGCTTGACCACCATCCTGGAGAAGTCGCTCGGCGCCGCGGCCAAGGGCGGGCGCAGCGATCTCGTCGATGTCTATCGCTATGCCGAGCCGGTCACCAAGCGCGGCTTCGTCTTCATGGACACCCCAGGCTATGACCCGGTCTCGGCCACCGGCCAGGTCGCGGGCGGCGCTAACCTGATCGCCTTCACCACCGGGCGCGGCTCCTGCTTCGGCTGCAAGCCCAGCCCCAGCATCAAGCTCGCCACCAACACGCCGATGTACAACCGCATGTCCGAGGACATGGACATCAATTGCGGCGAGATCCTCGACGGCGGCGCCAGCGTCGAGGAAATGGGCGAGCGGGTGTTCAAGCTGCTGCTCGAGATCGCGTCGGGCAGGCGCTCGAAGAGCGAAGAGCTCGGCTACGGCGAGGACGAGTTCGCGCCCTGGCATATCGGCGCGACTTTCTAGCGGCGCCCGATCTGGAATCACGATCGGATCAAGCAGCCGCGAGTCGGAAAAGAGATGGGGACGAAGCGCGCTGGCTTCGTCCCCTTGCAGCTTAGAATTCCCGACGACTTTAGTTCGTCGCGGCCACCGGCGTCTCGTCGGTGGTGCCGTCGGTGCCACCGTCGGTCGAGCCATCGGCCTCCGTACCGGTGTCGGTGCCGTCGCCATCCGACTCATCGACGGTCTCACCCGACTTCGCGGCGTTGGCCGCGTCGGCGATGTCCTGGGCGGTCTCGCCATCGGGATTGTCGGCGAGATCGTTGAGGCCAGCATCGTCGGGATTCTGCTCGGCCAGGCGGTCGATGATCGCCTGCACCTGTCCCGCGGTGACCGGCTTGTTGGTCGCGTCGGCCAGGATGGCGCCCAGATCCCCGACCGACGGACCGGTGGCCGGATCGGTCCCGGTGTCGGTGCCGCCCTCGGAATCGTCCTGGTTGGCCGCCGCGTAGTCGGAAAGCGCATCGCGGAAGATCTGGCTGATCTTGCCGATCGCGGAGTTCGGCGAGGCGTTGGCGAGCGCGTTCGGCGCGGCGTGGAGGAAGCCGTTGAGCTTGCCCAGCTTGTCCGCCTTCAGCGAATCGTCATCGCTCGCGGCCGAGCCGCGCGCATCGTCGGACTTGCCGGCCCTGGCGCTGCTCCCCGACCCGTCATGGCCGTTGGCATTGCCGCCGCCGTTGCCGCCGCTGCTGCCCCCGCCATGGCCCTGGCCGCCGCCGTTACCGCCGCCATGACCGCCGCCATTGCCGCCACCCTTCCCGCCGCCATTGCCGCCCTTGTCGGCGAATGCCACATCCGCGAGGGGCAGGGCGGAGACGGCGGTCACACCGAGGCCGATGACCAGTGCGGTCAGCGCCACACGGCCGAAGCGCCACGGTTCGCGTGAAGAGAGCTGGCTGGGAAGGACCATTGTTCCGACTCCTGTTCCGTTCAAAGAAGACGTCTCACGCCCGAGTGACGGGCTTGGTTGACGCGTCCTAGCAGAGAACGATGTGAGTAGCCGGATATTCCATCGAATTGAGGTATTTAGCCGGAGGAATCGAGGGAACTTTTTCGCGAGAGCCTGCGCGTCAGTCGGCCGAGGCCGCGCTGATGCAGACTTGCGGCCCCTGCACCAGGCCGCGCCCGAAGATCGGATCGGGGCCGGGCGCGCCGAGGTCGACCGCGTCGGCGAACATCCGCCGCGGGTCGTTGCCATAGCTCGCCAGCGCCGCGGTTACATAGGGCACGGCAAAGGAGGTTCCGGTCACCAGCCGATCGCTGGCGCCGCCGCCACTCGGCTGGCCGGGAAGGAAGAGGTCGACGCCGGGTGCCGAGAGCGCCACGAAGCTGCCGCGGTTGGCGCCGTTGAAGACCTGCCCCGACTGATCGATCGCGGTCACGCCGATGACGCCGGCATAGGCCGCCGGGAAGCGCGGCACATCGGTCGTGCCGTCGTTGCCGACGGCGGCGACCAGTTCGGCGCCGCTCTGCTGGGCGCGCTTGACCGCGAGTTCCATCAGGCGGTCCGGCGGCCCGCTCAGGCTGACATTGATCGTGGCGACCTTGTTGGTCAGGAGCCAGTTCAGCGCCGACGCGAAGCTGGTTGCCGAAGCCACCGGCTGGCCGTCGCCGTCCACGCCGAAGATTCCGGCGGAATAGAGTGCAGCGCTCGGCAGCAGGCCGAATCCTCGCTGGCCGACCAGCAAGGTCGCGATGCCGGTGCCGTGCTGCACCGGCGCCGGATCGATGCCGCTTTCCAGGAAGCTGGCAGCCTGCTTATGCGCGCCGCTCAGGATCGGCACCGACCAGTCGACGTCGGTGTCGATCAGGCCGACTTTCGCGGCGACGCTGCAGTCGCGAAGCCCGGTGCTCCAGCGCACCGCCTTCTCGGCATAATCGGCGGAGGGCAGCGTGAGGCTGGCCTGCGGCTCGTAGAGATGGTTGAAGTCCACCACCGCATCGGGGAACTGCCCGGAGATCAGGTCCCGAGCCTGGGCGGCGGAGAGTCCCTCCGGTGTCTGCAATCGGGTGACATGGAGGCCAAGGGCTGACAGGGACTGACTGCCCAGGACCTGGAAGCCGATGGCCCTGGCGTAGGCGCTCAACCCGGGGCTCGCGTCGGTCACGACCACTTCGTTGCGAACGATACGGTCGCTCCTTCCATTGCGATCGCCCGGCAGCGAGCCGCTGGGGCCCGTTACGCCGCTGTCATCCGGGGTGGCGTCGATGCGACCCTTGGCCTTGCCATTGCCAAGTCCGACGGCATTGCCGTTCCCGTTGGCGCCGTTGCCGAGGCCGTTGGCATTGCCTTTGCCATTGCCATTCCCATTGTTGCCGCTGTTGCCGCTGTTGCCGTTGCCGCCGCTGTTGCCGTTACCGCCGCCGTTATTGCCACCATTGCCGTTGCCGCCACCATTGCCGCCGCCCTTGCCATTGCCGTTGCCGTTGCCCGGGTCGGCGAAGGCGAGGTGCTGCGGCGCGAAGGTGGCGGAAAGCAGCGCCGCCGCCGCGACGATCGCGACGGCGGTCATTAGGACCGAAAGCGAGGCGGGCCGGCGGTGCTTCATTTGGCCTGTTCGATCACGTCCCAGCCGCCGCCCGGCTTCTTGCAGGCGATGCCGCCGGCAGTGACCGCGCCGCCTGTCGCCTTGGCGAACTCGGCGCAGCGCAGACCGGTCTCGGTGTCGAACCAGCGCGCGACGCGAACCGTGTTTTCGGTGCCGGAGGCGCCGAAGCTCACGCTCGTCATCTCCGGATCCTTGGCGAGCGCGGTCATCAGCGCCGGCTGCCAGGACGGATCGGCGGCCGTGGCGATTTCCTGGATCCGCTCGGATCCGGCCAGGCGCAGGCCCTGGTCTCCGCTTTGCTGCGCCAGGATGAGCCCCAGCATGCCGAGGCCGACGCCGACCACCAGCGAAGCCGCGATCCGCCAGTCAACCATGGAAGCGGCGGCCGGCTTTTGCCGGACCGGCTGGCGGGCCGACTGCGCAACGCGACGCGCGAGTTCGAACGGCACCGGGCCGGAATCGAACTTGCCCCAAGCGTTGCGCGCCGCATCGGCGCCGGCCGACATCTCGGCGGCCAGCCTTGCGGCATGCGGATCGCGGGCGATCTCCTCGGCGACCGCGGCCGCCTCGCGCGCCGGCAGCACGCCGTCGCAATACTGCATGATTCGGATCATGCGTTCCTCCTCGGCGGCATCGATCTCGCCTTCATTCCGTTCCTCGCCCGCTCGGTCGTCCGACTGCATATCCGTCCTCTGATCCTTCAACTGCGGCGCTTGGCCGTCTCCGGCGCTTCCGCCGCCTCGCGCGCTTCGCCGCGCACCTGGCGCGCCACGGCGACGCGCGCGCGCGCCAGCCGGCTCATCACCGTCCCCAGCGGCACGCCGAGCACATCGGATGCCGCCTCGTAGGTCAGGCCCTCGACCGTCACCAGCAGCAGCACCTCGCGCTGGGCCTCGGGCAATCCGGCGATCGCCGTGCGCGCGGCAGCGAGCTCGTCGCGCACTTCGATCTCACGCCCGAGCGAATGGTCGGCGATTTCCGCCAAGGCATCGGGATCGCTCCGCACCAGCCGGTTCCATGCGGACTTGCCGCGATCCAGCCAGAGGTTTCGGATGATGCGGAACATCCAGCTGTCCAATCGGGTCCCCGGTTCCCACTGGTGGTACCGCTCCAAGGCCCGCAGACATGCTGTCTGCACGACGTCGTCGCCTTCCTGCACCGAACCGGTGAGGCCGGCTGCGAACCGGCGCAATCTGGGGAGCAATGCCACGATGTCGCGACCCATCCGAGACCGCTCGTCGTCGCGGTCGAAACCCGCTGCATTCGTCTCCGGCTTTTCGCTCATAGAACGACCAGTGTAGACCCTTATTCCCCGCCTCAGGCGCAGGCTGAGACTATTGTCTGTTTTCCTCAAGGAGGGGTAAAGGCCGCTCCCAGACTCGGCTAACAACCGGCTGTGAGCTTCTGTTCCCGGACGCTTGATCTCCCGGTTCATCTTGGGCCGGCTCGACGGCTGAGCCTGGGACTGATCCCCGCGCCGCTCCGGGCATTGTCCCAGGCGCGGGCCGCGAGGCGAGCGGTTGGGTGGCATTTAATGCAAATCATCTGAAAATCTTCGCTCGCCCAATTGCTTAGAGACTGCCGCCAGAACGATTCGACCGGTGCCGCTATTCCCGCGGAAAAAAGAAACGCCCAGCCGGAGACGTCCGGCCGGGCGTGGCAGCCGCGAGGCGCGAAGGCCTCAGTTGGTCGCGGGCGGCGGCGTTATCGGCGTGACAGTGCCGGACTGGTCGGCGCTGTCGTCGCCGGTATCGTGACCAGCCGGATCATCCGAGCCGGCCGCATCCGCGGTATCGCCGTCACTGCGGTCGTCTCCGGCGTCATGCGACGAACCCGACCCGCCGCGACTGTCCGCATCATGGCCATCGCCGTCGTGGCCGCTGGAGTCATGCCCGCCGCTGTCGTGACCGCCGTCATGATCACCGCCGTCGTGGCCGCCGCCGCCGTCATGGTCACTGCCCTCGGCCAAGGCCGGGCCGGCGACCGGGAAGGTCGCCAGCGCACCCGCCGCAACGGTCAAGCACAGGGCGGTGAGCGCAGCGCGACCGAGGCGGCCGAGCGGTGAGGCTTCCTTGGAATTGAGATAATTCATCCTGACAGTCTCCTTGTTGTTGTTGGGACGCGGCGCGCGTCCGAAGCGGTCGCGGCTCCCGGCTCCGCCGATAGGACAGGGCCATGCTGATTGTCCCCGGCCGACCTTAAGGCAACCTGAAGCGCGGGGCGGCGCATTGTCGCGGCGGGTGCGCAGGGCGGATCAATCCGCGACGCAATCGCCGCGGCTATTCAGGAGAGGTTTTTCAGCCTTGCGCGGCTAGAGCCGCTTGACCGCCGCCGCCATCGCCATGCCGAGCTTCTGATGCTCCGCCAGGTCGAAGTGGATGCCGTCGATCTCGCTGCTCGCGATCACCGATCCGGCATCGAGGAAATCGACGCCGAGCCTGGCGGCCACCGCTTTGTAATGCGCGGCGAAGGCCTGCGACTTCGCGGCGCCGCCGGCGAACATCTCGGCGAGACAGCCCACTTCCAGAATCGGCGGCGGCGCGATCAGCAGCACCTTGGCGCTCTGCCCGAAAGCGGCCAGCGCGCTGCGCACGGTGTCGACCAGGATGCCGGCGCCGGCGGCGATGTCGGCGGGGGGCATGCCGAAACGCGCCTTCAGGTCGTTGGTGCCGAGCGCGATCGTGACCACATCGATCGGCCGATGGCTTTCCAGGCAGGGCGTCAGATAGGTGAGGCCGTTCTTGTAGAGGCCTTCGATCGGATCATCGAGCACCGTGGTGCGCCCGGGCAGGCCTTCCTCCAGCACCCACCAATCGGCGCTGATGATCTGCCGCATGACGCTGACCCAACGCTGGCCATGGCCGAAACGGCGGTCGTCCTCGAGATGCTGCATCGGCGCCGTGCCGTAGGTGTTGGAATCGCCGTAGCAGAGAATCGTGCGCATGAGCCGCCCCCACTTGCTGATGTCGGCGGCATTATAGGCGATCGCCCTCCTAGGCTCTACGGGGCGGCGCGCTACGGCTGGAAGGTGATGCTGCGGGTCTTCCTGGCTTCCGGGGTCGCCGCCTTGTCGTGCACGTCGTCCTCGGTCCAGGAGACCACCAGCACGACCTGGCGCGTGATCTTCGCGCGGCCGAGCGGCGGGCTGGATTCGCCGAGGAAGCTTCCGTCCTTCGCGTCGTAGGCGACGGCCGCGAACTTCGCGATCCCTTGCTGTTCCTCGGACTTGTAGAGCGCGATTTCCGGCGTGCCGAGAGTCCCCGCCAGCGGGATCGGAATATCGACGCTGGGAATGCCGACTAGCGTCTCGCTCTTGTCGATCGACAGCGCACCGGAGCGGATCTCGATGATCGTGTCCGCATCCTTCCTCTCGGCGACGATCCGCGTGCCCTTCTTCAGCAGGCTGCTGCGGATCGCGGCAATCGCATACTTCCCGTCGAAGCCCTCGAAATTGGTGGCATCCAGGAACGCCCTTCGCGCCGGCCCGAGGTCGAGCGCGATTCTCTCGGCCGCGCGGTCCGCTGCGGCCGAGAGCAGCAGCTGCTCGGTCGCGGTGCGTTGCGGATCGGTCTCGCGGGTGGTGGTGCAGCCGGACAACAGCGCGGCCAGCAGGGCTGTCAGACAGACGGTCAAGAACCGATGCATCGGGCCTCGCGGGAAATTGAAAGGACGGCGCGGTGCCTCGATAACGGATCTGGTCCGAAATCGGTTGCTAATGCGGGTTGCGCTGATCCGGATCGTTGGCGAGCTCGATCGGCTGGCCGTGCGGCGTGGCGCGCGCCGCCCGGTCCCATTGATCGCGCCGCGTTGCAAGCTCGCTGCGGCTGGCCAATGCCTTCGCGGCGACCAGCTTTTCCAGCGCCGCGAGCCAGTGCCGGTAATAGGTGTCTCCGGTATCGGGATCTCCGGCAGCCTGGGCCGCTTTGATCTCGACGGCGAGCGCCGCCGCCCACTCGCTCCAGGTGAAGGTGCCGCGCTCGTGCAAGGCGACCGCCATGGCGAAGGCCTGTGCCTCCCAGGGTTCGCGGAACACCGGCCCTTCCGCGTCGCGCGGCAGCGCCGGCAAAGCCGCGAGCAGGTCAGGCCGGTTCAAGATAGGGTTCCCAGAGATCGAGCGCGACCGTGAGGCCCGGGTCGGAATCGGTGCCCCAGAGCTCCGTGCCTGCGAAGACGACGGAGTAGATCCATTGCGGGTTCTCGCCCTTGCCGTGGGCGTTGGTATCGGGAAAGACGAAGCTGCCCTGGCGAGTCTCGATCACCCCCAGCTTGTCCCGCGCATAACGCGGCAGCCGGGTATGCGTGGTCGGGTGAATGTTGACCGTCCGTACCCGGTCACCGACCTTGAAGCGCGGCGCGCGATCGAGCGGCCGGTCGCATGGCCCGCCACTCTTCAGCCGTGCCGGAACATCGGTCACCTGCAAGGGCGGTCGCGTAACCTTGGGCGCAACGAGGCTGCGCCCGGCCGCGAGTTCTTCGGGACTGACCAGGCCGCGCGCGGCGAGGAGCTTGATGAGCGCCTTGATCCAGATCTCGTAATAGCTGGAGGAAAGATAATCGGCCGGGTGCAGGGTCTCGCGCGCATGGCGGCTGCTGTCGATGTTCCACTCGCCGAGCGCGCCGCAGCAGAGCGTGACGCCCAGCGCGCGCTTTTCCCATTCGGCATGGAAGACCGGCTCGTTCCGCTCCGGCACCACCGGGCCGAAGCCCATCATGCCCCCGAGATCCTGGGCGCCGTTCATGCCGCCGCCCCCGGCGTGAGCGCGAGCCCGGTGCCGATCATCGAATCCCGCGTGACCAGATCGGCGAGCCGGTCTTCGCTCCAGCCTTCGGTCCCGGCCGGGCGCAGCGGCAGCACGAGATATCTGAGCTCCGCCGTGGAATCCCAGACCCGGATCTCGGTCTCCTGGGGCAAGGCGACGCCGAAATCGGCGAGCACGCCGCGGGGATCGATCACCGCCTTGGCGCGATAGGGTGCGGCCTTGTACCAGACCGGCGGCAGGCCCAGCACCGACCAGGGATAGCAGGAGCACAAGGTGCAGACGACGAGGTTGTGTCGCTTAGGGGTGTTCTCGACGATCCGCATATGCTCGCCCTGCCGCCCCTTGAAGCCGAGCTCGGCGATCGCGTCGGTGGCGTTCTCGCGCAGCCGCGCGAGAAAGGCGGGATCGCTCCAGGCCCTGGCGACGACGCGGGCGCCGTTGCGCGGACCGACCTTGGTCTCGTAGGTCTCGACGATGACGTCGATCGCCGCGGGATCGATATAGCCCTTCTCGACCAGGATCGATTCCAGCGCCTTCACCCGGAGCGCGATCTCCGGCAGAGCGGAGCCGTCATCATGCGCGTGGTCGTGATGATCATGGTCGTTCATGTGTGAATCCTTGGAACCGGCCCGCAGTCTAAAGCACAGCGCCGGGCTGAGACAATGGCGGGACCCGACTCATTCCCCAGCGTTCAGCGAGGGAACCCCGCCCTTGATCCTAGGTTGGTCCAACAGTCCGGTTCGCAGACCGGAAATTTGAGCCGGTGGAGGCATTATGCTCGGTACAATTCTGCTCATCGTCTTGATCCTGTTGCTCGTCGGCGCGATCCCCGCCTGGCCCTACAGCCGCGGCTGGGGCTATTACCCGAGCGGCGGCCTGGGGCTCGTCCTCATCGTGATCGTGATCCTCCTGGCCACGGGACATATCTGACGCCCAACGCGCGCCGAGCTCGCTCGGCCCTTTAGCAAGAGGTTTGACATGACCAGGACAAAGCGCCCTGCGCTCCTGGCCACGGCGGCGCTTGCCTTTGCCGCCGTGACGGTTGCCGGTTGCGGCAGCCCGAGCCAGTACCCGAACAGCAAGGACAACAACGGGCAGCCGAAGTCGTCCTATTACCGCGCCAAAACCGACACCGCGCCGACGGTCGCTTCGACCTTGGCGCCGTCCGGCACCACCACCGTGGTGGCGCCGGCCCAGCCGACCACCACGGTCCTGGTCCCGGCGCGACCGGCGACGAGCACGGTACTGGTGCCCGCGACCACGGTCAGCCCGACGGTGACCACGGTGGGCTCCACCGTGCTGGTGCCGACGCCGGTGCCGGCGAGCACGACTGTCGTCGCCAACGACGTGGACTTCATGGCACGGGCTTCCCAGTTCAACGCAACCGAGATCGCGCTGTCGCGCGTCGCCTATCAGCGGGCGCAGTCGGCGGCGGTGCGGGAATTCGCAATGCAGACCATCAACGACCACCGCCGCATGGCCGACGACCTCGACAGCGTCGCGCTGCGCCGCAATTTGTCGCTGGCCTGGACGCCGAGCCCGGCCGGCAGCCGAGCGGTCGACGATCTCTCGCGGATGAGCGGCTATGATGTGGACCGCTACTATCTCGCACAGATGATCGCCGATCATGACGCCGCCGCCGCGCTCTATGCCAGCCAGGGCAACCTGGCGACCGACGTGACGCTGCGCTCGACGGCGGGCGGCGACGCGGTCGATCTGCGCAACCGCCGCGACCAGGCGATCCGGCTGCAAGCCGAAATCGACTAGAGCCAAGTGCGGCCTGAGATGGCGGGGCAAGCCCGTCCATGACGTAAAATGCGCGTCATGCGTGGGCTCGACCCGCGCATCTCAGGCCGACACGCTCTCCGTTTCAATCTGTTACCCTAATCTCGTTGTCCCGCGACTCCCGTGCGTGTTACCTGCGGCACAGGTAGTTCGTGTCGTGGGCGCATTTTGAAACGGCGTTTTAACCCCCGCTGGCTGGCCGGCCTCGGCCTCGCCTCGGTCCTGGCTTCCTGCCAATGGCTGTCCAGCTTCGGTCATGCCGCGGACAGCAGCGATGCCGTCGCACCCAACCATCCGTCCCGCGCAGTCAGCACGGTCGCCGGCATGCCGCCGGTGATCGACCCGGAGAATCTCTACAGCGAGATCGGCGCCAAGCGATTCAGTCCCGCGGTCGCCGGCGCGCTCTACCGCATCTATGTGCCAGACCGGATCGCCGGCGACGTGACGGTGATCGATCCCATCCTGATGAAGGTGATCGGCCGGTTCCGGACCGGGGTCAACCCGCAGCATGTCGTCCCGTCCTGGGACCTGAAGACACTCTGGGTGGTGAACAATGCCGAGAAGCGGATGAATGGCAGCGTCACCCCGATCGACCCGAAGACCGCCAGGCCCGGGCGCAGCATCGCGGTGGATGATCCCTACAACATGTATTTCACGCCGGACGGCCAGTCGGCGATCGTGGTGGCCGAGGAGAGCCAAAGGCTCGACTTCCGCGACCCGCACACGATGGCGCTGCAATGGTCGCTCCCCACCCCGGGCTGTGCCGGGATCAACCATGCCGATTTCTCGATCGACGGCCGCTACGCGCTCTTCACCTGCGAGTATGGCGGCGGCATCGCCAAGATCGACCTCCAGAAGCGGGTGGTGGCCGGCTACCTGACGCTGTCGAAGGATGATGGCGTGAAGGAGAGCCAGGCCGGCGGCGGCATCATCCCCGCGGCCTTCACCGAAGCCGCGTCTGCAGCTGCGGCGACCGGCTTCCCGCTCTGCACCGCAAGCGCGATGCCGCAAGACATCCGCATCGCGCCGGATGGCCGCCTCTTCTATGTCGCCGACATGCTGGCCGACGGTGTCTATCTGGTCGACGGCGACAGCTTCGTCCAGGTCGGCTTCATCCCGACCGGGCGCGGCGCGCATGGCCTCTATCCCTCGCGGGACGGCACCCGGCTCTATGTCGCCAACCGCGGCTCGCACCGGGTCGAGGGCAAGAAGCATGGGCCGGGCAGCGTCTCGGTGATCGACTTCGCGACCCGCTCCGTGATCGCAACCTGGCATATCCCCGGCGGCGGCAGCCCGGACATGGGCAATGTCTCTCCGGATGGCCGCTATCTGTGGCTGTCCGGCCGGTTCGACAACGTGGTCTATCGCTTCGACACGACCGACGGCAGCGTGAAGTCGATCGCGGTCGGCCGGGAGCCGCATGGCCTCGCGGTGTGGCCCCAGCCCGGCCGCTATTCCCTCGGCCATACCGGGAATATGCGGTGAACCGGTTGGGCGACTTGTGTTACAGAAGGACGGTGGACAATGCGGCTGCCGAGGCCGCATTTTCCGTGTCGGGAAGTCTTCGTTGCTCGGGGGGAGCCAGTTGAATCGTCGTCATTTTCTCGCCAGCTCGGCGGGCCTGATCGCCGCAGCGGTCGCTCAGCGCGCCCTGGCCAATGTGCCGGTCCCCTACAGCTGGGACGCCATGCCGCCGGCGGACAACGCCAAGAGCTACATCGACTGGATGACGGCCAACCGCGGCGAGGATCCCGCCTATCTGGCCGAGCATTGGAAGCGCTATCGCGTGCTGATCGACAACAAGGATCTGAAGGACGACCGCAACAAGCGCGCCTTCCTGATGACGCCGCGCGAGAAATTCGTGCGCCCGAACAACCTGAAGCGCGCCTATGCCAACGCCTTCCTCGACATCGGCTACGGCGTCACCATCTCCGGCCCGCATCTGGTCGGCCGCATGACCACCTCGATCGACGTGCAGAAGGGCGAGAAGGTGCTGGAGGTCGGCACCGGCTCCGGCTACCAGTCCGCCTATCTCGCGAACCTGACCGACAAGGTCTGGACCATCGAGATCATCAAGCCGCTGGCCGAGCGCACGCGGGCCACCTATGACGAACTGATCGCCGCGGGTTACAGCGAATACAAGTCGATCACCACCAAGAACGCCGACGGCTATTACGGCTGGGAAGAGGCGGCGCCGTTCGACAAGATCATCGTCACCTGCGGCATCGACCACGTGCCGCCGCCGCTCCTCCAGCAATTGAAGGACGGCGGCATCATGGTGATCCCGGTCGGCCCGCCGGGCGCGCAGCATGTGCTGAAGGTGATCAAGCAGAAGGCCGCCGACGGCACCATCACGGTGGCGCGCAGCGACATCTACAACGGCCGGATCGTGCCCTTCGTGCCCTTCACCGCCCTTGCCGGCGACAAGATCAAGGGCACCCATAACGGCGACGCGCCGCAGTGAGCCCGGAAGAGTGAACCCCGAAGACAAGGTCCCGCTGCCGGCCTATCTCGCGATCGGCCTGGTGGCGGGGTCGGTCATTGCGCTGCAGATCTGCATCATGCGGATCTTCGCGGTCGGCAACTGGGTGCATTTCGGCTCGCTGGTGGTGAGCCTCGCCCTGCTCGGCTTCGGCCTCACCAGCGCCGTGATGTGCGCCGGCAAGGACTGGTTCCAGCGCCACTGGCGCCAAGTCGCGGCACTCTCGCTGCTCGCCTTCGGGCCGCTGATGGTGGCGGCCAATCTCATCGCCCAGCAGATCCCGTTCAACGCCATCTTCCTGATCTCCGATCCCGACCAGAAGTGGCTGCTGCTGGCGAACTTCCTGCTCTACTTCACGCCCTTCCTGGCGGGCGCCTTGTTCATCGGCACGGTCCTGCTCAGGAGCCGCAAGGCCTTCGCCCGGGTGTACTTCGCCGACCTTGCCGGCTCGGGGCTCTGCGGGCTCGCGGTGCTCGGCGCCATGTATTGGCTGCCGCCGGAAAACCTGATCGCGGCGCCGCTGGCGCTCTGGGCGATCGGCGCCCTGCTCTGGTTCGTCGGGCAGCGTGACCGTCGCTCGGCGATCCTCTTGGGTGTCGCCGCACTGCTCGCTTTCGGCATGCATTTCCTGCTGCCGGACTGGCTCGGCGTCCAGAAGCTCGCGACCTCGGATTACAAGGGCGTCGCCTATGCCCGGAAGTTCCCGGACATGGCGCGGGTCTATCACTCGATCTCGCCGTTCGGCGACCTGGAGCTTTATTCCAGCTCCTATCTGCATTTCGCACCCGGCCTCTCCGACAACGCCGCCTTCAACCTGCCGGAGATGCCGGCCAACGCCTATTGGGGCCTGTATATCGACGGCGACGGGCCGATCGGCGTCATGCGCAAGCTGCCGGAAGCGCAGACCGCCTATTTCCGCTTCCTGCCGATGCATTACCCCTATGTGCTCAAGGCGGACGCCGATACTTTCGTCGCGCAATTCGCCGGCGGCATCTCGACCGTCGTCGCGCTCCGGAGCGGCGCCAGGTCGGTCACCGTCGCCGAAGCCAATCCGGCGATCCGCGACGCCTTCGATCAGCCGCAACTGCGCGACTTCACCGGCGATCTCCTGCGCGATCCCAAGGTGAAGGTGGTCGGCTATGACGGCCGGCTCTACCTCGCTGGAACCAGGCAACGCTACGACGTCATCGACCTGAGCCTCGCCGATTCCGCCGGCCTCTCCAATCCCGGCGGCTTCGCCATCGTCGAGAAATACGGCTATACCGAGGAGGCGATGCGCACCTATATGCGCGCGCTGAAGGATGGCGGCATCCTCTCGGTCACGCTCTGGAACAAGGAGGACCCGCCGAAATCGGTGCTGCGGCTCTACGCCACCATGGTCGAGGCGGCGCGCAAGGCGGAGACCACCAATCTCGAGAACGCCTTCTACGCGGTCTCAACCTATCTTTCGACCACCACCGTGCTCTACAAGCGCGGCGGCTTCACGCCCGACGAAATCGCCAAGCTGCGCGCGACCACCCACGGCCTCTCCTTCGACGAGCTCTACTATCCCGGCATGGAGTTCGACGGCAGCGGCAGCGATGCGCTGCTCGGCGAGTATCACGAGACGATCTTCGGGCAAGGGACGGCGAAAGCCGATCCGACCGCGCCGGCGGACGGCGACGATGCGACCGATCCCACGCTCGACAATCTCGGCGACGACAGCGCGCCGCAGGTCCTGCCGGCGATCGCCATGGGTCGGCTGGCCTGGCACAGCCTGATCTTCGGCGGCTGGGACGAGGTCGCGCAGCGCTATGTCTTCGACATCCACCCGCTGACCAACGACCGGCCCTATTTCGCCGCCTATGAGAAGGCCGGCGACCTGCCGAAGATCACCGACCGGCTTGAGTTGTTCCAGGACGACTGGGGCTACCTGCTGCTCTGGGCGACGCTCGGCGTCGCGGCGGCGGTCTCGCTGCTGCTGATCGCGCTCCCGGTCCTGCTCGGCTGGCGCTCGATCTTCAGCCACAATCCCGGCAAGCTCGGCACCATCATCTACTTCGCCTGCCTCGGCCTCGGCTATATCATGGTCGAGGTCGGCCTCATTGCGAAATTCATCGAGGCGCTGGGCAACGCCACCGTCTCGGCCGCGGTGCTGATCACCGGCATGCTGATCTTCTCCGGCCTCGGCAGCTTCGCCTCCGAGCGCTTCCTCGAGCGCAGCCGGCACACGATGCCTGTGGTCTTCGTCGCGATCGGCATCCTGCTGATCGGCTATGGCACGACGATCGATCCGGTCCTGGACTGGATCGGCACCCTGCCCTATGCGGCGCGGCTGCTGCTCTCGATCCTGCTGCTGGCGCCGCCCACCTTCCTGATGGGCTTCCCGATGCCGACCGCGATGACCACGCTGGGAAGGCTGGGCAAGGACCACATGTTCCTCTGGGCCTGGGGCATCAACGGCTGCTTCTCGGTGATCGGCGCGGCCCTCGTGCCGATCGTCGCCACCACCTTCGGCCTGAGCTGGGTGCTGGCAATCAGCGGCGCCGCCTACCTGCTGGCGCTGCCCGCCTTCTTCGCGGTGCTGCGGCCGAAAGTAAGGCCATTGTAGATCGGATCGCGCCGACATGCGCCGAAGCCAGCCTGGCGGCGCCTCATCGCTTCACTCTCGCGGCCGGTTCCGGAGCTTCTTCCGCGAGTTGGCAGACGGAAAGCATGAGGTCGCTTTGCCGACCGAACCCTGTCTTGCCGAGAGCGCTGGCCAACTGCGTTCGCACCGTGTTGTAGGTCAGGCCCAGCTCCTCCGCCGCCAGTCGGAGCGACTGGCCCTCGGAGAGCTTCGCAACCAGGCGGGACTCCGCCGGTGTCAGGCCGAAGACAAGCGCGATCTTCGCCGGATCGGCGCGGCGCTTGCTCCAGACGTCGCGAACCGCAATCACGGCGCAGCGGTCGCCGGATGCAACACGGGCCGGCACAACCGGTGAGACGACTGCCGCCAGGTGCCTGCCGCTCGCCCTGCTCAGGAGCAGCCAACCCTTCGCCGGCATTGCGGCCAGCTCTTTCGAGCAGGCGGCGGCGACTCCCTTCGCCAGCTGCAGATTATCCGCAGCAGCGACCGCCTCGAGCCTGCCGTCCCGCCGAACCCGAAGTGCGGGCTCCGCCGCCGCCAGAAGGGCGAGGGCACGGCGGTTGGCATAGACAAGCCGGGCATCCCGATCGACCAGGAACAATGCCTCGGTGCAGGCATCGATCACGGCTTCGAGGGCGCGCGCTCTTGATGTCTCACGATCGAACAGCTGGCGAAGATGCAAGGCGCGCTGGATATGCGGCAGGAGCAGATCATACCCTTTCTGCTCTTGCCGACTGAGAGGATCCGAATTTCGCCCACGGTGCGTGGCGCAGAAGGCCAGGCGCTTTCCGTCAAGAAGCTCGAAGCGGCCGCCCATGCCCCAGTAGATATCGTATCCGACCGCCGGCTTGACCCAGTCGTGGAAGACCTCGCTGTTCTCGTAGTTCTTCTGCTCGACGATTTCCTGATAAAGATGAATCTTGCCGGAGGCCGCAGCCAACAGCCCGTCGCGCCAGATATCCAGCTTGTAGAAATGCCGCTCGTAGGCCTCGATCCCCAGCGACTCCAGCCCGTGCGCCGAGAGGACACTGACCGCGCCGCTGTCTTTATCCAGGGTCTGCAGAAAGAAAGTCGAGCTGCCTGAAAGCCGCGCAACCTCCAGCGCTGCGTCCTTCCAGAGATCTGGATCGAAGACGGTCTCGTAGATTGCCCGGACTGCACTTTCCATGTCTGCCATGGGCGCAATTCCCGCTCCCCGATAGCCAGATTACCATGGTGGAGAACGGCCGGCATACTGCGTTTGTAGTATTCCCGGCGCGAGCCGACGCCTGACCCTCGCGGCCCCGATCCCGTAGCACGCACAACCATGTATGGTGGCGTTGCCGAACGGAGGGCAACCTCTGGTGCATTGATGCGACATGACCGAGCCCGGCTGTTGCGCGGAACTGGACCAATCCCTCTCGGCATTTCGCGTCTCATCCATCTGCATGATGCGAGATCCGGCGGGCAGGGCGATGATTGACGCAGCCAAAGCAGACGCGGGAGGATTTCTACATGCGTAAGACTATGAGCGTTGCCATCTTCATCGCTTCTTTCGCAATGACCGCAGTCGCGGTGCAGGCGGATGGCGTGGGCCCGACTCCCGGCGGAGATGCCGCCACCACAGACTCGCAGCCTGAGGTCAATACCTCGAAAGACAAGAAGGCCGACTCGAATACAAATTGCTGCGTCTACTCGGCGCAGACCAACACCATGACCTGCGGCTGCTGAAAAAGCCGAAACCTAGAGAGGAGGAGTCATCTTGGCCCAGGAAACCAGGAAGGCAGGCATTGCGGTTGCCCTTTGCGCGAGCGTTGGCGCCTTAAGCGCCGTCGCTCCGGCCTCCGCCGGCATGACGGCCGATGATCAGGGCGGTCGCGGCCCGCTGTCATTCGAGGAGCGGATCCTGCTGTTGAAGGATCGGTATCAGCTCCTCAGCGACCGCGCCCGTGCCGCAGGCCTCAATGGGCGGACGGTTGTCGTCCAAGACAGCGATATCAGCGGTACCGATTGGGACAAGGCATCTTGGACGGACTGGACCAACGGGTCGAAGGGATGGGGCTCCGCACAATAGCAGCGGCGCTTTAAGATGCGACCTGGCTCTCGGCATCTTTGCATGCTGGTCGTCCAGCCGACCGCGTTCTGCAACATCGACTGCAGCTACTGCTATCTCCCCGACCGCACCGATAAGCGCCGAATGAGCGTAGCGCTGTTCGCTCGCGTCCTCGATAACGTATGCGCGTCGGGCGTCTTCCCCGACGGGTTCACGATCAACTGGCATGCCGGAGAGCCGCTGACGGTGCCGCTCACTTTCTATGAGGAAGCCGCTGAGCTGATCGGTCAAGCGGCGCGGAAGCATGGAATAGAGATCCTCCAGTCGCTGCAAACAAATGCAACACGCATTGACGACGCCTGGTGCCGGTTGTTCGCGCGGGCAGGAATCTATGTCGGGGTCAGCATCGACGGCCCGCAGGAGCTCCATGACGCCAACCGGAGGACCCGATCAGGAGCCGGAACTTTTGCCGCCGTCATGTCCGGCGTGCGAATGCTCCAGGCCCATTCCATCAGGTTTTCCGCGATCTGTGTCCTGACCCGGGCCCATCTGGCGGCACCGGAGGCGATCTACCGTTTCTTTGTGGCGAATGGCTTCACCTCCGTCACTTTCAACATCGATGAAATAGAGGGCGGCCACACCAGCAGCTCCATGACGGGGGAGGCCGTCGCCGAAGAGTTCAAGGGCTTCCTGGATCGGTTCCTGTCGCTCAATGATCGGGATGCAGGTGCGCTTCACCTTCCCAATCTGTCTATCAATGTTCTATCCGACCATGCGGAGATGGCGAACCATCAAGTCGAGCCTTGGCGACTTATCACCGTCGGCCTTGACGGCGATACCACAACCTTTTCTCCCGAGCTGCTTGGGCAGCGCTCGTCCGAATACGGCGATTTCGTGCTGGGCAACCTCGGCCGGGAGACCATCGGCGAGATGGCGTCGCGGGAGCCCTTCTTAAGGCTTCGAGATGATATCCGAGACGGTGTCGAGCTTTGCCGCCGACAGTGCGAGTACTTCAGGTTCTGCGGCGGAGGATCGCCGGTGAACAAATTCTTCGAGAACGGAACCTTCCGATCCACCCAGACTCTTCATTGCCAGCTGATGCGAAAGGCTGTCTGCGAAGTCAATCTGGCGCGTGCGTCTCGCGCCCTAGAAAGCGCGGCGGGCCGGCTCCCTAAGCCGCTTGGGGCGGGCGATTCGGCGATCGCCCCGCAATCCCGGAAGGACGCTCCGCCGGCATGGCGGAGCGTCCCTAACCTTTAGAAGCGGAAGGTGGTGCCGACGGTGGTGTTGATGACGCCGTCGCCCAGATCGCGGTTGAAGGGAATGTCGTAGGCGACTTTCCAGTCGATCATGCCGAATTGCAGGCCGGCTTCCGGCCCAGCGATGAAGTCATCGTGGAAGCCATCACCATAGAGATAGCCGACGTTGCCGCCGACATAGAACATGTCGCCGAGATAGAAATCCGGGCCGACCACGGTGCGGCCGCCGGGGCCGTCGTCATCGGTCTCGAAGTGATAGAAACCCGCCTGCTCGACGCCGACGCTCATCCAATCGGTCGCGTGGTAATCGAGGCTGAGGTTGATGCCGCCGAGCTGACTGTGCGTGGCCTGCTGGTCATGGAAGTTGTAGCCGTAGAATAGCCCCGGCGAGAAGTTCCAGAGCTTCTCTTCAGGTTCCGGCGGCGGTGGGGGTGGAGTCTGGGCGACGGGCGCTGGCGCGGGTGCCGGTTCGGGCGCGGGCGGCGGCGGCGGGGCGGCGACCTGGATGTCGACCCGCCGGTTCTGCGCCTCGCGGACATTGTCCCCGGTCGGCACCGCCGGCTGGCTCTCACCGACGGCGATTCCGTTGATGGCGCTCGCCGGCACCCCCAGCCGGACCAGTTCATTCGTCACGGCCGCCTCGCGCCGCTCCGAAAGCGCCTGGTTGTAGTCGGCATTGCCGGCCGTGTCGGTGTGACCTTGGACCGAGATGTTCGCGGAGCCCGTGCGCTTGAATTCCTCCGCAGCGGACGAGATCGTGGCCCGGGCCGCCGCATCCAACGTCGACTGGTCGAAGGGGAACAGGACGACAAAGTTGCCTTGCTGAGCCATCGCATGGCCACTCCAAACCAGGCAGAGTGCCGCCGAGAAAAGCAGAGCGCGTTTCATGGGGTATGTCTCCAACGCAGTTGAAAACAGCCTCGACAGCTGCGGTCCCCTTGAAAACTGTCACCCCCTCGAGCTGTGGCCGGGCAACGCAATGGGCTTCGAACCATCCGCATCGAGGCTCGATTAACCGCGATAAACTCCGACATCCCGCATAGGTTTCTTGGCGGCGCGTTTGTCGGAGAAACCCGCGGCTTTGGGCTTGGCCGATCGCCTGGAAAAGGCCAGATTCCGGCTGAAGGGCAACACGGGTGAATCAATGTCAATGCAGGCAGACTTCGTTCCGACCAGCGTCATCTACCGCAAGCCTGCGATCGAGAGTGGGGGTGGCGTGGTGGCGTCGCAGTCCCGAGACGCCGCCGCAGCCGGCGCGCGGATTCTCGCCGCCGGCGGCCACGCGGTCGATGCCGCGGTGGCGACCAGCCTGGCCTTGGGCGCGGTCGAGCCCTGGATGAGCGGGCTGGGCGGCGGCGGCTTCGCCACGATCTGGGACGCGCAACGCAAGGAGATCCGCTGCATCGACTTCGGCATGGTGGCGCCGGCGGCGCTGGACCCCGCCGATTACCCGCTGACCGGCAAGGCCACCACCGAAGGCTTTTTCGGCTGGCCGGGCGTGGTCGATGACCGGAACATCATGGGTCCACACTCCATCGCGATCCCCGGCCTGCTCGCCGGCTTGAGTCTCGCGCACAAGACCTTCGGTCGGTTGCCCTGGAGCGACCTCGCACAGCCGGCAATCGCCTTGGCCGATCGCGGCCTGGCCCTCGACTGGTACGGGGCGCTCTCGATCCTGGTGGAATCGAAACGGCTCGCGATGTTCGACGAGACCCGCAAGACCTACCTTTCCGAGAATCGCGTCCCCGTGCCGTTCGAGGCGGGCGCGGTGAGCTTCCTGAAACTCGGTCGGTTGCGGGAGACCCTGCGCCAGCTGGCGAGCGACGGGCCGGACGCGTTCTATGCCGGCGAAATCGGCCGCGCGCTGATCCGGGATCTGGGTGCGATGGGCTGCCGACTCTCGCTCACCGACCTGACGCAGTATCAGGCGCGGTTCATCGACCCCGTGGAGATCGCCTATCGCGACGCGCGGATTTTCGCGCCGTCGGGACTGACCGCGGGACCGACGCTCGCCCGCGTGCTCGACGGCTGGTCGAAGAGCCTGCCGCCCGCGGCAGGCGCGCCGAAGCCGGCGCATTACCGCGGCTATGCCGCCGGCCTGGACCAGGCCTATCGCGACCGCCTGGCCAACATGGGCGAGCAAAGCCAGGAGCCGCGCGAGACCTGCACCAGCCATTTCAACGTGGTCGACAGGCAAGGCAACGTCGTCGCCTGGACGCAGACCCTGCTGTCGCGCTTCGGTTCCTTCGTGATGTCGCCGTCGACCGGCATCCTCATGAACAACGGCGTCATGTGGTTCGACCCGGTGCCGGGCAAGCCCAACTCGATCCGCGGCGGCGCCAAGCCGCTCTCCAACATGTGCCCGACGGTGGCGCTTTCGGAGCGTCTCGGCGCGGTCGGCGTCGGCGCCTCCGGCGGGCGCAAGATCATGCCGGCGGTGGCGCAGATCCTGTCCTTCCTGGTGGATTTCGGCATGGACCTCGACGGCGCCTTCCACACGCCGCGGATCGATGTCTCCGGTCCGGGGGTTGCCCTGGTGGATCGCCGCCTGGGCCAGGATACTTTGGACGAAATCGCGCAAGCCATGACCGCCAGCTTCACCGATCTCGCGCCCTATCCGGCGCAATTCGCCAACCCGAGCGCGGTGCAGGCGGCGCCGGATCGCCGCTTTCGCGGCGCGACCGATCTCGCCTCGGCCTGGTCCGGCGCCGTCTCCGAGACGGAGCTGCCGGGATGAGGGTGATCGCCGGCGTCCTGATGCTGCTGGTCGTCGCCATGCCGACGGCGCGCGCCGACCCGCTGGCGGATGAGATCGGCCATCTGATCGATTTCGTCCGCCACTCGTCCTGTACCTTCATCCGGAACGGAACGGAATATGGCGGCGCCGAGGCCGCCGATCATATCCAGGCGAAATACGATTACTTCAAGAACGAGATCGCCTCGGTCGAGGACTTCATCGCGCGCGCCGCCAGCAAGAGCCTGATGAGCGGCAAACCCTACCAGGTCCGCTGCGAAGGCAAGACGGTCCCGGCCGCGGACTGGATGCGTGCCGAGGATGCAAGCTACCGAGCGCGGCAGAATTAGGGCGTCGGCGGATGATGGCGCCGCACGTATTCGCGCCAGACGGTGAAGAGGCCGGCGCCGACCACGATCACCGAACCGGCGACGATATTCCAGGTCAACGACTCGCCGTAGAGCAGCACGCCGAAGAACGCCGCATAGACCAGGCCGAGATAGGTGATCGGCTGCGCGGCCGAAGCGTCGAGCAGCTCATAGGCGCGAATCACCAGGTAATGGCCGGTCATGCCGGTGATGCACAACACGCCCATCCAGAGCTTGTCCCAGCCTTCGAGGCTGGTCCAGAAGAACGGCCCGACCAGGGTCGCCGTGACCGCGCCGGCGACGCCGATATAGAAGAAGCTGGTCGCCGGGGTGTCGGTACGGCTGACCAGCCGGGTCGCGATCAGATAGGCCGCATACATGAAGCAGCAGAGCACCGGCAGCAGCAACCAGGGATCGAGGAAGCCGCCGGCATCGGGCTTCAGGATCAGCAGCACGCCGACGAGGCCGGCGATGACCGCCGACCAGCGGCGCCAGCCCACATGCTCGCCGAGGAAGGGGATCGACAGCACCGTGACCACCAGCGGCGTGGCCGCCAGGACCGCGGTCGAATGCACCAGCCCCGCTTTCCAGAAGGCGGTGATGACGATCATGATTTCCGTGGCCAGCAGAACGCCGCGCATGATCTGCAGCACCGGTCGCCTGGTGCTGGCCGCCGCCCGGAGGCCGCCCGGCTTGCGCGAGGCCAGCAGGATGCAGAAGGCGCCGAACGCCCAATACCGGATCATGGTGATGAAGATCGGATGATAGTGGTCGCCGAGATGCTTCGAGATCGCATCCTGGAAGGAGAAGATCGTGGTCGCGGCGAGGGCGAAGAGATAGCCGTGGGCTTTGGATGTCATCCCGGCTTTTTATCCGCGCGACCGGAATGTGACCACCGCCGGGCGCGCGTGCGGCCTATGCCGAAATGATGGTGGTTCGGCCCTGCCGCGCGCAAAAGCGCGCTCAGGGCGCCATCTCCGGCTTGAAGACCCAGGCGGGAATGTCCCCTGAATCGCCCGGCCGGTCCTGCCAGGGGTTGGCCTCAGCCCCGAGGGCACGCCCGGCGTCGAAGGCAGCGCGCATCTGCCCGGGGTCGAAGGCCAAGGGGTCGTTGCCGACGTTCACCGCATCCGGAATGCCGACCATGTTGAAGTTGTACCCCAGCAGCCGCGCCCCGAAATAGGACCGCGTCAGGGCGGTCTGCATCGACTGTTCCATCATCACGCTGATGGTGGTGGCGGCCACCGGCCCGAGCGCCCGGATCAAGGCCTGCGGCGGCGTCGTCACCTTGCCGTTGTCGATCAGGTAGAGGTTGCCCGCGCCGTGCAGCGGCGGGTTGGGCTTCTTCGTCCCGCCCACGCCGGGAATAACCAGGTTGGAGCGGGCGGCGCCATCGACGAACAGATGGCCGTCAATCTCCACCGGCGGAAAGACGATCGGAAAAGATGCAGAGGCGAGCAAGACATCGCGATAGAGCTCCAGCTTTCCCGCCTTGGCGATCATGGTCATGTTCCAGACCCAGGTCTGGGCGTAGTCGATGTTGGTCGTGCCCACGACCAGCATGCGATTGTCGTCATAAGCGGCGGCCACGCGCTGCAAGGTCTCGGCGGTGATGTATTTGGCGATCATCGCGCGCAATGGCGTCGTGTCCTTCAGCGAGTCGGCGGAGAGCAGCCCGAGGATGCTGCGGTCGGTGTAGATGTCGGCCGCGGTGATCTTGGTGTACATCTCCTCCAGGATCGCATCGTCGACCGGGGTGCCGAGGAAGGCATGCGTGGCCAGCAACGCGCCGGTGCTGACGCCGCCGACGGCATCGAACTCCGGCCGCTTCCCGCTCTCGCGCCAGCCGATCAGGAAGCCGGCGCCGAAGGCGCCGTTCTGGCCGCCGCCGGACAGCGACAGCAGGTTCAGGGCATGGCCGCGCTTGCGCTCGAGATAGCGGATGAGATTGTCGCCGGGAACCTCGGCCACCTCCGCATAGATGCTTGAGGGCTGGCTCGCATTGAGCGGATCGGAGCCGTTCGGCAGCGTGGCGAAGAGCGGGGCCTGCAGGGAGAGCGTCCGCTCGGCCGGCGACGAACAGGCGGCCAGCAGGAACGCCGCCAGGAAAGCCTGAAATATCCCGAACCTCTTGCGTGTCATGCGCCCCTCGACTGTCCCAAGGAATTTCGAAACGGTCAGCCTAGGGCAAATTCCCCGGCTTCCGCATCGTGACCCTTGGTCCATGGGGTCGGGTTGCCTCGCCGGCGGTCGCTTGCCCCGGCTCGGAAAACGCGTTAGGCCTCGCGCGGGCCTATATCCTTCAGGAGAGCGCATGTTCGACCATGTCGTCTTCGGCGTCAGCGACTACGAAGCGAGCACGGCTTTCTTCCTGAAGGCGCTCGCTCCGCTCGGCATCGCGGTCGTCCAGGAAGGATCGCTCGGCATCGAAATGAGCGCCGACGGCAAGACTTCGCTCTGCCTGTTCCAGACCGCGGAGAAGCCGGCCTTTCTCCACCTCGCCTTCCGCGCGGAGAATCGCCGGCAGGTCGAAGCCTTCCATCGGGCGGCCCTGGCGGCGGGCGCCAAGGACCATGGCGCGCCGGGGCTACGCCCGCAGTATCACGCCAGCTACTATGCCGCTTTCGTCATCGGGCCGGACGGCCACAATATCGAAGTGGTCTGCCACGAACCCGAGGCCTGACGGGCGGTTGCGGACAGGATTCGGATTGCGTGCTACGGTCTTTCAGACCGTTCCCCGGAGAGATGAGGGCCGCGATGTTTCCCATCTTCAGCAACATGCCCGCTAACGGCGCGCTCACGGTTTTTGCCTGCGCTGTGGGGTTCGGGCTGTTCGGATGGGTCGGCGCGATCGCCGGAGTCTTGTCGGTCTTTGCATTCTTCTTGTGGTTGGAATCTCGTCGCGCTCGGCGCGAGGATGAGTCCAAAGAGCGCATGATCGACTAGCGCCTGAGTGAGGAAGAAGTCGTGCATGGCGCGTCTCGCATCGATCTGTCTCCTGCTTCTGATCTTGCCCAGCGCCATGGCCATGGCAGATAGCGTGGATCCCGCGCTGCAGAGCCTCGGCGGCAAGGCGGCGCTGGTGCCGTTCGAGAGCGCGCCCTTCCCCTATCGCGGCATGGTGCCCGGCGACGAGACGCATGACGATGCGCCCTTCCTCGATGCCAGGCAGGGTTCGCGCCGCGGCCATACCGCGCCGCGCGGCGGCGTCTATTGGGAGGACGAGACTTACAGCGATGCCCGCAGCCTGCTCTACATCCCGAAGGGCTTCGACCGCCGCAGGAAGGGCGCGATCGTCGTCTTCCTGCACGGCAACCAGGCGACCCTCGCGCGCGACGTCGTGGCGCGCCAGCAGGTGCCCCGCCAGCTCGCCGAATCCAATCTCAACGCCGTGCTGGTGGCGCCGCAGCTCGCGATCGATGCGCTGGATTCCAGCGCCGGCGGCTTCTGGCAATCCGGCGCCTTCGCCCGCTATCTGCGCGAAGCCGATCACAAGCTCGCGGCGCTCGCCGGCGACGGGATGAGCGCGCAGGACTTCAGCCATATGCCGGTGATCCTGGTCGCCTATAGCGGCGGCTATCTGCCGGCCGCCTGGTCGCTGGCGGTCGGCGCGGCGAACCGGCGCATCGCCGGCGTGATCCTGCTCGACGCACTCTACGGCGACAGCGAGAAATTCGCCGGCTGGATCGAGGATCACCGCGAGCGCGCCTTCCTGTTCAGCGCCTTCTCCGCATCGAGCGCGCCCGGCAACGGCACGCTCCAGGACCAGTTGATGCGCGACGGGTTGAGCCTGATTCTCGACCTCCCGCCTTGCCTGGAAGCCGGCGACATCGTGTTTCTCGATACCGGGTCCAACCTCGTCCACAACGACTTCGTCACCCGGGCTTGGACCCGCGATCCCCTGAAGCAGCTCTTCAACCGCATCCGCGCCTTCCCGCGCGACGCCGCCGAAGCCTGCACGCCGTAGGGAACCAACGCCCCGGCCATTCTGTTGGTCCTGTTGCGGATCGGGTGGGTCCGCCTTCTCCCCCGCCTTCTCAGGGACAACCGGATCTCATGCGCCGCGCATTCTCAGGCTGGCTTCTGCCGCTCGTCGGCGCGCTCATTCTCTGCTCCGCCGCTTCCGCCTATGCCGCAGAGCAGGCCGGCAAGCCCTCGACGCCGCTCTTCGTCACCGAGGTCCTGATCCTGGTGGTCGCCGGGCGCCTGCTCGGCGAGGCGATGCAGCGGCTGGGACAGCCTTCGGTCATGGGCCATCTGCTGGCCGGCGTGGTGCTCGGCCCCTCCGTCTTCGGCGCCCTCTGGCCGGAGGCGCAACAGGCGCTGTTCCCCTCGGAAGCGGCACAGAAGGGCATGATCGACGCGGTCGGCCAGGTCGGCGTGCTGATGCTGCTGCTGCTGGCCGGGATGGAAACCGATATCGGCCTGGCGCGCCGCACCGGCCGGGCCAGTCTCGCGGTATCGATCTGCGGCATCCTGCTGCCGTTCGCCTGCGGGTTCGCGCTCGGGATCTATCTGCCCGACTTCCTGCTGCCAAATCCGGAGGAGCGCTTCCCCGCCGCCCTGCTGCTCGGCACCGCGCTCTCGATCTCCTCGGTGAAGATCGTCGCGGTGGTCGTGCGCGAGATGAACTTCATGCGGCGGAATATCGGCCAGGTGATCCTGGCCTCGGCGGTGATCGACGACACGATCGGCTGGATCGTCATCGCGGTCACCCTGAGCCTGGTCGAGCACAACCATCTCGACTGGCCGACCCTGGCGAAGTCGGTGCTGGGCACCGCGGTCTTCCTGGTCGTCAGCTTCACTATCGGGCGCCGCGTGGTGTTCTGGCTGATCCGCTGGGCCAACGACCACTTCGAGAGCGAGCTGCCGGTGATCTCGCTGGTGCTGGCGCTGACCTTCGGCATGGCGCTGATCACCGATGCGATCGGCGTTCATGACGTGCTCGGCGCCTTCGTCGCCGGCATTCTTGTGGGACAATCGCCGATCCTGACCCGGCAGATCGACCAGCAGCTGCGCGGCGTCATCATCGCGCTGTTCATGCCGATCTTCTTCGGCCTGGCCGGCATCACCGCCGATCTCACCATCCTCGCCAATCCCGAGATCCTGATGCTGACCGCCGGGATCGTCGCCATCGCCACGGTCGGCAAGTTCTCCGGCGCCTTTGCCGGCGGCAGGCTCGGCGGGCTGCGGCTGCCGGAATCGCTGGCCATCGCCTGCGGCATGAATGCGCGCGGCTCGACCGAGGTGATCGTCGCCACCATCGGCCTTTCGATGGGCGTGCTCAGCCAGGACCTCTTCACCATGATCGTGACCATGGCGGTGCTGACCACGCTGGCCATGCCCCCATCCCTGCGCTGGGCGCTCGGCCGCCTGCCGATGCGCGAGGAAGAACGCCAGCGGATCGAGCGCGAGGAGTTCGAGGCCAAGGGCTTCATGCCCAATGTCGAGCGCCTGCTGCTCGCGGTCGACGACAGCCCCAACGGAAAGTTCATGGCGCATCTGACCGGACTGCTCGCCGGCCGCCGCGGCACGCCGACCACGCTGCTGCGGGTCCGGACGCCGGACGAGACGCCGAAGTCGAGGCCGAAGGAAGAGGATCACGGACCGGAGGCCGACCTCAAGGCCGGCGCGGAGACCGCACGTGGCGCCCATGACGCCGAGCAGGCGGCTTCGGAGGCGGCGGCGCAGGAGGAAATGACGGGCAAGGCGGAGCCTTCCCAGGAAGAGGCGGCGCCGGAGGAGAAGAAGGCGCCCAAGACCGCGACGCCCCCGGTCCCGCTGATCAAGGCGGAAGCCACCGCCGCGCAGGCGGAGGCAATGGTCGCGCGGGAATCGCGCAAGGGCTACGACCTGATGATGGTGGGCGTCGATGAGACGCTCGGTCCCGACGGCGCGCTGCATGACGACATCGCCCGTATCGTCGCCGGCTTCGAGGGCCCGCTCGGGGTCACCATCGCCCGCGGCGGGCATCGCGAGGATCCGACTCGCCGCCTGAAGATCCTGGTCCCGGTCAGCGGCAACAACGTCTCGCGCCGCGCCGCCGAAGTGGCGGTGATGCTGGCCCGCGCCCAGGACGTGCCGATAACCTTTCTCTACGTCGCCGGCGGCAAACGCAACGGGCGGCGCCGCGGCAGCGCCCTGCATCAGCACGAGCAGGCGGCGTTGAAGGAGCTGGTCACCTGGGCCGAACGCTATGACACCGAGGCGGACATCTCGGTTCATACCGAGCTGGCGCCGCATGAAGCCATCCTGCGCGAGATCAAGCGGCGCGGCTTCGACCTGGTGGTCATGGGCGTCAACCGCCGGCCCGGCGAGGCGCTGTTCTTCGGCAATGTCGCCGGCGCGGTGATCGAGGACTCGGAAGCCTCGGTGCTGCTGCTCTCGAGCTGAACCCGAAAGAGCGAAGCCGGACCGCGACGGGGCGGCCCGGCTTGCTGGAGAGACCGTCGCGAAATCGACGGTCGGGTGGAATAGACGCGCGCCTAGGCGGCGCGGATCTTGGACAGGAAGTCGTTCACCTGGCCGCGCAGGCGGTCGGCTTGCTGGCCGAGACTCTCGGCAGCGGTGCGTACACCTGCCGCCGCCGCACCCGTCGCATCCGCCTCGTCGGTCACGCCGGAGATATTCTCCGAGACATCGCGGGTGCGGGTCGCTGCCTCCTGGGTGTTGCGGGTGATCTCCTGGGTCGCCGCGCCCTGCTCCTCGACCGCGCCGGCGATCGAGGTCGCGATCGCGCTCACCTCGGCTATGGTGCCGCCGATGCGCTTGATCGCATCGACCGCTTCCTTGGTCACGTTCTGCACCGCGGCGATCTGCGCAGAAATATCCTCGGTCGCCTTGGCGGTCTGGTTGGCGAGGCTCTTCACCTCGGACGCCACCACCGCGAAGCCCTTGCCCGCCTCGCCGGCGCGGGCCGCTTCGATGGTGGCATTGAGCGCGAGCAGATTGGTCTGGCCGGCAATGTCGTTGATGAGGCCGATCACCTCCCCGATCTTGCTGGCGATTTCCACCAGGCTCTGCACGGTGCGGTCGGTCTCGCGGGTCTCTTCAACGGCGCGGCCGGCGATGTCGGCGGCGCTGGCGACCTGGCGGCTGATCTCGCCGATCGAGGCCGAGAGCTCCTCCGAGGCCGCAGCCACGGTTTGGACATTGCTCGAGGCTTCCTCCGAGGCGCCGGCCACAGCCTTGACCTGGCCCTTGCTGCGCTCGGCTGCCCGGCTCATGTCGGACGAAGTGTCGAGCATCTGCCGCGAAGACTGCGCCAGTGCATCCAGCGCCTGCTTCACCTCGCCCTCGAAGGCCCTGATGCTGGCATCGACGGCCTGGCGGCGCGCTTCCGCCTGAGCATTGCGTTCATGCTCCTCGGCCTCGATCCGCGCCTTGTCCTCGGCATTCTGCTTGAAGGTGCCGAGCGCGCCGGCCAGCGCGCCGATCTCGTCGGTGCGGCCGGGGAAGGAAGCCTCGGCGCTGAGATCGCCGGCGGCGACCCGCAGCATGGCGTCGCGGATCTGGTGCAGCGGGCGAATGACCCGGCGGCCGATCAGCAGCATGCTGCCGATGGCGAGCACGATCGCGCCGGCCAGCAGCACGAGCTGCATCACCAGGTTGATCCGCGCCGCGCCGCGCACCGCCTCGGCATGGGCCTTCGCGCTGTTGAGCGCCGCCTCGGCCACATCCACCAGCGAGGCGAGACGCGCCACGGTGTAGTTGGACCAATCCGCCGGAGTCATCTCCGGCACCTGTCCGGCCACGATTGCCTGCACCAGGCTTTCGCGCTTGGCAACGTAGTCGTCCGCGAAATACTGCGCCTTGGCATTGGCGATCGCGTCGCTGAGCGCCGCCGGCGGTACGGCGCTGCCGGTTTCCGCCAGCAAGGCGGCCCAGGCAGTCTGCGACTCGATGACGGCGTTGCGGTACTTGTCCATCGCCTCCGGCGTCATCGCCTTGGCGGCCATCGCGTTGGTGACGCCGAGCGAGGCGTTGCCGCCCGAATTGCGCACCATCCAGGCGAGCTGGCGCACGGTCAGCATTTGGTCGATCACCGCGTCCTCGTGCTTCACCGAGGCGGTGAGCTTCTGCGACAGCTGGTCGAGCGCCGCGATCAGGTCGGTCGCCGTCTTCATGTAATCGTCGGACAGGCCGGCGCGGCGTTCGGTTTTCGGTTTCTTCACCGCCTCCAGCGTTTCCGCCTGCAGCTTGATGATCGTGTCATTGAGCGCGGTCAGCGCCGGGAGCAGCGCCTGCTTCTCGGCGAAGTCGATCTCCGGCAGCCGCGACAGGGCATCCGCCAGGGCCGGCATCTCCGCGCCGCGGGTCCGATTCATGATCTCCAGGTCGCCGTCGGTGACGGTGTGCTCGGCGTTGACGGCGCGGGTGGTGGTCGAACGGTCGGTGCGCAGGTTGTGCATCGCGCGGAAGGCGGAGCTGGCCGCCTCGGCCACGGTGACGATGCGGCCGGCGCTCGCGACTTTCTGCCACGACTGCCAGGCCCCGAAGGCCAGCATCACGACGACGATTGCGGCCAGGACGGCGACAACGGATTTCAGCAGCGTGTTCGCCGACAAGCGATTGAACATGAGATCCCCCAAAATTGGACCTCAGTCTTGCACCAGGGCGGGTAAAGAAACCGTATATCGATAGTTTGAACATTTTCCCATAAATGCATCATTTCATGGGCGCTTCAGCAACGCCGCACGACGCTCAATGCAGCTTCGCCTTGAAGGCCGCGAAGATGTCATAGATCTCGGCTTCGAGATCGTCGTCCCAGAACTCGCGCCAGGCATTGGTGGCAACGATCACCAACCGCTCCTCGGGATTCACGTAGAGGAACTGGCCGTTTATGCCCTGGGCGGTGAAGCCGCCGATCGAATCCGGCCCGTCGGGAAACACCCACCACTGATATTGATAGCCGAGGGTCCAGCCTTCGTGCAGCTTTCCGGGCATGACCTGCGGCCGGTCCGGCTGCGTCGCCTCGGCGACCCAGCCGGCCGGAAGGAGCTGCCGGCCGTTCCAGTTGCCGCCGTTCACCAGGAACTGCCCGAACCGCGCATAGTCGCGCAGCGTCGCGTTGAGACAGCAATAGGCGATCTCATGGGCGGCCGCGCCGTTGCCGTCGAGATTCCAGTTGGCGTCGGCTTGCATGCCGAGCGGGATCCAGAGCTTCTCCGAGAGGTAATCGGCGAGCGGCTTTTTGGTCACCGTGCTGACCAGCCAGCCCAGGGCCGAGGTGTCGAGGCCGCTGTAGTTGAAGGTGGAGAAAGGCGCCTTGCCGTGCCGCGCGTGGGCGAGAAACTCGGTCACCGGCTTGGTGTTGTATTGGATGGTCGCGGCCCAGAGCGTGTTGATGTCGGATTCCGGCCGGTCATAGTCCTCGACGAAATCGACGCCCGAGGACATCTGCAGCACCGCCTTGATCGGCACGCCTTCGAAGCCGGAGCCCTTCAGGCCGGGCACATATTGGTCGATCGGGTCATCGACGCTCTTGATCAAGCCATCATCAATGGCGAAGCCAACCAGGGTGGAGGTGAAGGACTTCGCCATCGACCAGGAGGTGAAGAGAGAATTCCCATCGGCGCCCAGCAGATAGCGCTCGAAGACCACCTTGCCGTCTTTCAGCACGATCAGCCCGGTGCTGCGGGCCCGCGCGAAATAATCCTCGATCGGGATCTCCTTGCCGTCGTGGCGATAGGTGAGGCGGTCGATCGCCTCGCCCTGCGGCAGCTCTGAAATCGTTTCGCCGCGCTTGACCGGCCGGGTGAAATAGATCTCGCCCATATGCCGCAGCGCGCCGACATAATTCTCGCTGCGCCACATCGTGTCGCGATTGCCGAACGGTGCGTCATCGGCGCGCGCGGCGGAGGTGATCCCGATCAGCAGCAGCGCTGCAGCGCGCATCCAGCCTGTAGCCATGAATCCTCCCCGCCGATTCTGCGCCGAAGTGTAGCGCAGGCGACGGGGACCACGGCAAGGGCCGCTGCAGCGCCGCTACGGGGTCAGCTCAGCCGAACCTTGGCGTTCTGCTTCTCGTCCTGCTCCGGCTTGCGGTGCTGCATATAGGCCTTGGCGGCCTCGAAGGCATATTTGATGCCTTGAACGCCGGCATTATCCCAATACTCGCCTTCGCGGCCATCGACGCGGATCAGGCAAAGGGTCGGATCGGCCTTGCCCTCGGGAAACCACACCTTCCAGGCCTCGGACCAGAGATGGTCGATCAGGTTGCGATCGTTCACGATCTCGGCGCGGCCGTAGACGGCGGCGAACTGCCGGTTGCTCTGGAAGGTGACGACGACTTCCGGGTTGACCGCGATCTCGGCGATCTTCGGCGAGTCCGTGCTGGTGGCGAAGAAGATGTCGCCGTCCTTGCGGATCTCGGCGATATGCATCGGGCGGGCATGCGCCTGGCCGCCGGCTCCGCTGCTCACCAACATCGCATTGTCGAAATCCTTGATGACGTCATAGAGCCGTTCCTGCTTGGCCGCGCTGCCCATCGTTCAACTCCCTTGTTGCGGATCTGTCCGGTCAACCGGTGCTGGTTGGAGAAGTTCCGAATGGCTTCCGGAAATCTCCGAATCTCTCTGACCGCCCCATGCGCCGGCGCAGCGCAGCGCGGCTTGTCTTGCCCGCGCTCTTCGCGGGCACCATGTTCAGGGCATTGCTGGAAGCGGACCCGGCATTTGAAGGTGCCGCATGAAGAGGTGAGCGTCGTGCTCTTGCGCTTTCTCGGCGAGGCAGGCATCTATTTTCCCGATCGCGACGCCGTCCGATTCACGGCGCTCTCCGGCGGCGATGCGCTCGATTGCTTTGTGACGCGCTCGGCGCTCGAGGTGATCGGCTGCAGCGCGCAGGATGGGCCCGAGGCGCTGATTGCGCGTTTTCAAGCGAACCGCGCGCTCATGGAACTGGCTGCGACGGTCAAATACCAGCGCTCGCCTGCGGGCAGCGTGATCGCGCTCGAGGCCGGCGATCTCCAGGACCTCTCGCAGGACCTGACCCGCCGCCTAGTACCGAGCCGGCCCGGAAAGACGTTTGACATGGAGGGTTGATGAACCGACCTGTCGAGCTTCAGCAAACGCCGCAGACGAGCGAAGGCGAGCGCGCGGAAGCGCCGGGCGTCGCCGCGCTCAAGAAGGCGATCACCAAGAAGCTGCTCTACACCGTGGGCAAGGATCCCGAGCACGCCAGCGTCCATGACTGGTACATGGCGACGGCGCTCGCGGTGCGCGATCGCATGGTGGACCGCTGGGTCGAGACCACCCGCCGCACCTATGCCCAGGGCGAGAAGCGGGTCTACTACCTCTCGCTCGAGTTCCTGATCGGCCGGTTGCTGATCGACAGCCTCACCAATCTCGGCCTGATCGCCGCCTGCCGCACCGCCTTGGCCGAACTCGGCGTCGATTTCGACGCAGTCCGCAATTCCGAACCCGATGCCGCGCTCGGCAACGGCGGCCTCGGCCGGCTCGCCGCCTGCTACATGGAGAGCATGGCCTCGACCGACATCGCCGGCTTCGGCTACGGCATTCGCTACGACCACGGCCTGTTCCGCCAGATCATCCGCGACGGCCACCAGGTCGAGGTGCCCGAAGACTGGCTCGCCTTCGGCAATCCCTGGGAGTTCGAGCGGCCGGAGGTCACCTTCAATGTCGGCTTCGGCGGCCGGGTCGAGCCCAAGGGACCGGGCGGCCAGCGCTTCGAATGGCGGCCCTCGGAATACGTGGTCGCGGTCGCCTATGACACGCCGGTCGTGGGCTGGGAGGGCAATCGCGTCAACACGCTCCGCCTCTGGTCGGCGCGGCCCGCGGCCCCGATGCAGTTCACCGACTTCAACCGCGGCCAGTATCAGGACGCCTTCGCCGAGCAGGTGCGCGCCACCAGCATCTCGCGCGTGCTCTATCCCGATGACTCGACGCCGGCGGGCCAGGAACTCAGGCTGAAGCAGGAATACTTCTTCGTCTCCGCTTCGCTGCAGGACCTGATCCGGCGCCACGTGATGCAGCACGGCACGGTGGCGAACCTGCCGAAATCGGCGGCGATCCAGCTCAACGACACCCACCCCGCGCTCGCCGTCGCCGAGCTGGTGCGGATCCTGGTGGACGAGCACAAATTCGTGCTCCGGACCGCGCTGGAGCTCACCCGCTCCACCCTATCCTACACCAACCACACGCTGCTGCCCGAGGCGCTGGAGACCTGGCCGGTCGGCCTGATGGAGCGGCTGCTGCCGCGCCACATGCAGATCATCTACCAGATCAACGCGCTGCACCTGGCCGAGGTCGCCGAACGCAAGGAGATCGACAAGGACCGCATCCCGGCGCTCTCGCTGATCGACGAGCATGGCGGAAGGCGGGTGAAGATGGGGCATCTCGCCTTCATCGGCTCGCACCGGGTCAACGGCGTCTCCGGCCTGCATGGCAAGCTGATGCGCGAGAGCGTGTTCCGCGAGCTGCACCAGCTGCATCCCGACCGGATCACCCATATCACCAACGGCATTACCTTCCGGCGCTGGCTGCTGGAAAGCAACCGCGGCCTCGCCGATCTGATCACCGAGGCGCTCGGAACGGGGTGGATCGGCGATTCGACCGAGCTCGAGCGCCTGATGCCGCTGCGCGACGACGCCGGTTTCCAGGCCCGGTTCCTCGAGGTGAAGCGCCGCAACAAGGAGCGTCTGCTGGGCTCGGTGCTGCGGCATCTCGGCGTGTCGCTGAGCCCGGACAGCCTGTTCGACGTGCAGGTGAAGCGCATGCACGAATACAAAAGACAACTGCTGAACGTCCTGGAAGCGATCGCGCATTACAACGAGATCCGCGCGGCGCCCCATCGCGACTGGGTGCCGCGGGTGAAGATCTTCGCCGGCAAGGCCGCCGCCAGCTATCATCGCGCCAAGCTGATCATCAAGCTGATCAACGACGTCGGGCGCATCGTCAACAACGACCCGATCGCCCGCGACAAGCTGCGCATCCTGTTCCTGCCGAACTACAATGTCAGCCTGGCCGAGCTGGTGATGCCGGCGGCCGATCTCTCCGAGCAGATCTCGACCGCGGGCCTCGAGGCGTCGGGCACCGGCAATATGAAGTTCGCGCTGAACGGCGCGATCACGATCGGGACCTTCGACGGCGCCAATATCGAGATCCACGACCAGGTCGGCGCCGACAACATCATGATCTTCGGACTGCGCGCCGAAGAAGTGGCGCAGAAGCGCCGGACCGGCTACGCGCCGGGCCAGACCGTGGCGGCCACGCCGGCGCTGGCCGAGACGCTGGCCGCGATCCGCGGCGGCGTCTTCTCGCCGGATGAGCCTGAGCGCTATGTCGGCCTGGTGGACGACCTCGTCAACAACGACCACTTCCTGGTGACCGCGGACTTCGCTGCCTACGCCGCGAAGCAACGCGAGGTCGACGACCTGTTCCGCCAGACGCCGGTCTGGGCCGGGAAGGCCATCACCAACACCGCCAAGATGGGCTGGTTCAGCGCCGACCGAGCGATCCGCGAATACGCCGCGGAGATCTGGGGCGCGGCGGGCGGGTGATCACCCGATGCGCAAGCATCTCGGTCGCCGGAGCGGGCGAAATCGCATCTTCTTCAGGTCTTCGGCAATCTCGTCCGCGCTCACCTGCGGCGGCGAAATGAGGACGGGCGCCTGAAGCCCATCGACGGCGCCGGCCAGGACGATGGCATTGCGACAAGATGCGCCGGTCTGATCGAGCAGGCGGACGCTCGAATACTGCGCTTGCAGCATCCAGGCAAACCGGTCGGCGGTGTCGTCCAGGTCGTGCGGCAGAAAGACATTCGCCAGCAGCATTCCGCCCGGCTGAAGCCCCCGGAGCGCAACAGCGGCAAACGCGGCATCGCGAAAATGGTCCGGTATCCTGCCTTCGTGATAGGCGTCGAGCACGATGGCGTCGAAGCGGCGCGACGTGGTTTCGAGATACGCCCTTCCGTCGCCGACCTGGCACTCGACCGTGGCCGGCAATGAAAAATACTTCTTCGCGAGGGCGAACGACCAGGCGTTGACGTCGATCACGAGGACGCGGCTGCCTTGCGCCGCCAGCATCGTGGCCAGCGTGCCGCCGCCGCATCCGATTAGCAGGATATCTCTGCAGTCTTTTTGCCGTAAGAAGCCGTGCAGCGCATGCACGTAGGCTGCGAGGCTAATGCCCCGGGTGTCAGCCTCGCTCTGGAAGGCGGAATCCTGCCAATAGGCGATGGCGCCGGTCCGGCGGTTCCTCAGAATGGACACCGGCCCAAGGTCGGTCTCGATGTTTGCGAGCGTGATCATGGCAGCATCGCACCCCCTGCCGCGGCACGGCCGGCGCCAGTGATGTTTAAAATATCAATTATTGACGTTAGCATAACATTATGCATATCCTAAAGCTTATAATTCATATTCGATAGGGGATCGTCCATCGTGATCACCGCGGCGCAGCTTCGGGCTGCCAGGGCCCTGCTCGCCATCGACCAGCGGCGGCTTGCCGAGCTGTCCGGGCTGTCGGTGCCGACGATCCAGCGCATGGAGACCAGCGAAGGCACGATCCGCGGCAACGTTGACTCTTTGATGAAGCTGGTGGCCGCGCTCGATGGCGCCGGGATCGAGCTGATCGGCGAGGGCGCCGCCAGCGTGTCGGGCGGACGCGGCGTCCGCCTGAGAGCCGTGCCGGACATTGCAAGGCGTGGCGGCGGCGGCCAGAGGCTGGCGGAGCGCCGGAAGGCCGAGGCCTGAATGTCGCCGGTCGCGCTTGCATGCTGGTCGGCCCTCGGATTTCTGGCGATCGGAGCGCTGGCGGTCGCGCTCGGGCGCTCGGCCGCCGCGACCCGGGTGATCTATGCCGCCGTGCTGGCCGTCTCGCTTCTGGCGCTGGCTTCCGCCGCAACCACGTTGTTGCAGGCTTCCCTTCCCCCCTCGGTCATGGCGCTGCCGCTCGGTCTTCCCTGGATCGGCGTGCATTTCAGGCTGGATGCGCTCGCGGCATTCTTCCTGGTCGTGGTCAACTTCGGCGGTGCCTTGGCGAGTCTCTACGGCCTCGGCTACGGACGCCATGATCCGGCGCCGCATCGGGTCCTGCCGTTCCTTCCGGCCTTTCTCGCCGGGATGAACCTGGTGGTGCTGGCCGACGACGCCTTCACCTTCCTGTTCGCCTGGGAGCTCATGTCCGTCATGTCCTGGGCCCTGGTGATGGCGCATCACCGCGATCCGGAGAACCGGCGCGCCGGCTATATCTATCTTGTCATGGCGAGCTTCGGCACTCTCGTCCTGCTGCTCGCCTTCGGCCTGCTGGCCGGTGCCGAGGGCGGCTATGGCTTCGACGCCATCCGCGCCGCGCAGCCGACGCCGTTCGTCGCCGGTCTCGCGCTGATCCTGATCCTCATCGGCACCGGATCGAAGGCCGGCCTGGTCCCCTTGCATGTCTGGCTTCCGCTCGCCCATCCGGCGGCGCCGAGCCACGTCTCGGCGCTGATGAGCGGCGTCATGACCAAGATCGCCATCTACGCCTTCATCCGGGTCGTCTTCGACCTCTTGGGCACGCCGGAATGGTGGGGCGCCGTCGTCGTGCTGCTGGCGGGCAGCGCGACCATGGTCATGGGCATCCTGCACGCCCAGCTGGAGAACGACCTCAAGCGGCTGCTCGCCTTCAGCACGATCGAGAATATCGGCCTGATCTTCGTCAGCCTCGGGCTGGCGCTTGCGTTCCGGGCCAACGGCATGAACGCCGCCGCCGCCCTGGCCCTGACCGCCGCGCTGTTCCACGTCTTCAATCACGCCGCTTTCAAGAGCCTACTGTTCTTCGGCGCGGGCGCCGTGCTGACGGCGACCGGCGAACGCGACATGGATAAGCTCGGCGGCCTGATCCACCGCATGCCGCTCACCAGCTTCGTCTTCCTGGTCGGCTGCATCGCCGCTTCGGCACTGCCGCCGTCGAACGGATTCGCTTCGGAATGGCTGGTCTTCCAGGCGATCCTGCAGAGCCCCGATCTGCCGCAATGGGGGCTGAAGATCCTGGTGCCGGCCGTGGGCGGCCTGCTCGCGCTCTCCGCCGGCCTGGTTGCGGCAACCTTCGTGCGGGCCTTCGGCATGACCTTCCTCGGCCGGCCAAGGACTGCGGCGGCGGCCGGGGCAGCCGAAGTCGACCGCTTCTCGCGAGCGGGGATGCTCGTCCCCGCCGGCTTATGCGTTCTGGCGGGCATCCTGCCGGGCTTCGCGATCGACGGTTTCTCGGCGGCGGTCCAGATGCTGCTCGGAGCGCGGATGCCGGTGCAGACTCACATCCCATGGCTCTCGGTCATTCCGATCGCCGAGAGCCACAGTTCCTACAACGGCCTGCTGGTCTTCCTGTTCGTGGCGGCCGCCGGGTCGCTCGCCGCCTTCTCCATTCATCGGCTGGCTTCGCGGGAAGTCCGCCGCGCACCGCTCTGGGGCTGCGGCTTTCCGGAGCTGACCACGGCGATGCAATACACCGCCGGCAGCTTCGCGCAGCCGATCGTGCGGGTGTTCGGCGCCGTGGTGTTCCGCGCCCGGGAGCAGGTCGACATGCCCCGGCCGGGGGAGACCCGCCCGGCACGATACACGCTCGCGGCACACGACCTCCTTTGGGAGAATCTCTATGCGCCGATCGCCGCTGCCGTGTCGTTCGCAGCCGGCCAGCTCAATCGGCTGCAGTTCCTGACCATCCGGCGATACCTCACGCTGGTCTTCGCTTCGCTCATCATTCTCCTGCTCGCGCTGACCCTATGGCCATGATCCCGGACATCCTGGTTCAGGGCGCGCAAATGGCCCTGGTGCTGGCGGCGGCGCCGTTGCTCACCGGCTTCGTCCGCAAGGCCAAGGCGCGCCTCACGCGCCGCCGCGGGCCATCGGTCATTCAGCCCTATCGCGACCTCATCCGGCTGCTGCGCAAGGAGGTGGTGCTGCCGGAGAATGCATCCTGGCTGTTCCGCGCGACGCCCTACATCGTGTTTGCCACCACTTGGGTCGCGGCGGCGCTGGTCCCTACCTTCGCGACCGGCCTCATGTTCAGCTGGACCGCCGACCTGATCGCGATCGTGGCGCTCCTGGGCAGCGCGCGCTTCTTCCTGGCCCTGGCCGGCCTCGACGTGGGCAGCAGCTTCGGCGGCATCGGCGCCAGCCGCGAGGTGATGATCGCCACGCTGGCGGAGCCGGCGATGCTGATGGTGATCTTCACCTTGGCCCTGCTGGCGAACTCGACGCAGCTCTCCACCATCGCCGCCTACATGGCCTCGACCGCGGTGGGCCTCAGGGTGTCGCTCGGCATGGTCCTGGTCGCGCTCATCATCGTGTCGCTGGCCGAGAACGCCCGGATCCCGGTCGACAATCCGGCGACCCATCTGGAGCTGACCATGGTCCATGAGGCGATGGTGCTGGAATATTCGGGCCGGCACCTGGCGATGATCGAGCTGGCCGCGGCGCTGAAGCTGCTGCTCTATGTCTCGCTGATCGCCGCGGTCTTCGCACCCTGGCAGCTCACCGCGACGGCCTCCGGGCTCTCCGCCTATGCGCTCGGCCTGGCCGTCTATGCCGTGAAGCTGACCGCCTGCGGGGCCGCGCTGGCATTGCTGGAGACCGCGACCGCGAAGATGCGGGTGTTCCGGGTCCCGCAGTTTCTCGGCGCCGCCCTGATGCTGGGGCTGCTCGGTCTGCTCCTGCTGTTCGTCTCGAGGAGTCTCTGATGCACGGGCTCGCCTTCGATGTCGCGCATCTCCTGGCCGGCGGCGTGCTGCTGGTGAGCTTCCTGATGCTGTATCAGAACCGGCTCTATGCGCTGCTGAACGTCTTCGCGCTGCAGGCGATCGTCCTCGCCTTTTCGGTCGCCTGGCAGGCATTGGTCCAGGACGCGCCGCATCTCTACGTGACGGCGGCAATCGCGCTGGTGTTCAAGGGCATCGTCATCCCGGTCGCGCTCCACAACATGATCCAGAAGCTGGGCATCCATCGCGACATCGAGAACGTCGCCGGCATCGGCACCACCATGCTGCTCGGCATCGGCCTCGTCACCCTCTCCATGGTGCTGATGCTCCGGGTGACATCCAGCGCGGACCCGCTGGCGCGCGAGGACCTGGCCATGGCGCTGTCCGTCGTGCTGCTCGGCCTGCTGATGATGATCATGCGCCGCAACGCCGTGAGTCAGGTTGTCGGATTCATGTCGCTCGAGAACGGCCTGGTCCTGGCGGCGACCGGCGCCAAGGGCATGCCGCTGGTCGTCGAGATCAGCGTGGCCTTCTCGATCCTGATCGCCTTCATCGTCATCGGCGTGTTTCTGTTCCGGATCCGCGAGCGGTTCGACACCGTGGACGACCAGGCCCTGGACGATTTCCGGGGCGAACGGCGATGACCATGTTCTTCGAGCAAGCCGTTTTCGCCGTCCTGCTGATCCCGATTGCCGCCGCGGCGATCCTGGCGGCCCTGCCGGGCTATCGGATCACGGCCCGGCTGAACGTGCTGGCGAGCGGCCTGACCCTGCTGGCGGCGCTCTCGCTGTTGAGCGGCGAGCGGCCGGAGCCCGGCCCGTACCTTCTGGTGGATGACCTCAACATCGTGTTCATCCTGCTGAACGCGGTGGTCGCGTTCACCACCAGCATCTTCAGCGCCAGCTACATCGCCCATGAACTCGAGACCGGACGGCTGACGCCGACCTATCTCAGATTCTACCATGCGATGTTCCAGATCATGATGTTCGGCATGAACCTCGCCTTCGTGTCGAACAACATCGGCCTGATGTGGGTCGCGGTCGAGCTCGCCACCCTGACGACCGTGCTGATGGTCGGAATCTACCGCACCCACGAGGCGCTCGAAGCCGCCTGGAAGTACTTCATCCTCGGCAGCGTCGGCATCGCCTTCGCGCTGTTCGGCACCATCCTGGTCTACATGGCCGCCCGCCCGGTGGTCGGCGAGGGCCAGGATGCCATGGTCTGGACGCTGCTGATCCAGCATGCCGCCGCGTTCGAGCCGGCGCTCCTGAACCTCGCCTTCATCTTCCTGCTGCTCGGCTACGGCACCAAGGTCGGCCTAGCACCGCTGCACGCCTGGCTGCCCGACGCCCATGCCGAAGGTCCGACGCCGATCTCCGCGGTGCTTTCCGGGCTGCTGCTGAACGTCGCGCTCTACGCCGTGCTGCGTTTCAAGATCATGCTCGCCGCCAGCCCGGAGGCCCTGGCCCCCGGCCCGCTGATGGTGACCATGGGCTTGGTCTCGCTGGTCTTCGCCGCGTTCATGCTGTACCGGCGTCGCGACATCAAGCGCATGTTCGCCTATTCCTCGATCGAGCATATGGGCATCATCGTCTTCGCCTTCGGCATGGGCGGCCCGCTCGCCAACTTCGCCGGCCTGCTGCACATGGTGATGCACAGCCTGACCAAGTCGGCGATCTTCTACTCCGTGGGCCATATCGCCCAGGTGAAAGGCACGCAGAAGATCGCCGATATCCGCGGCCTGACCGAAAGTCACCCAAGCCTCGGCTGGGGCCTGGTGATCGGCGTGCTCGCCATCGCCGGCCTGCCGCCGTTCGGCGTGTTCATGAGCGAGTTCCTGATCGTCAGCTCGACCTTCGCTCGCGAGCCTTTGCTGGCAATTCCCCTGGTCTTCGGGCTGCTGGTCGGCTTCGGGGCGCTGATGCTGCGGCTGGGCGGACTGGCCTTCGGCGAGGCGGAGGGTAGCGCCGCGCCGACGCATGCATCCTACCTGCCGATGTACGCGCATTTCGCCGTGGTGCTGGGGGCGGGAATCTTCCTGCCGGGGCCGCTGGTGGCCTGGTTCCAGCATGTCGCCCATCTCCTCGGATAGGCCGCGCGCATGTCGATGCTGAACGATCTTCTCGCCCAGGGCCGCCCCGTCACGCGACACATGCCGTACCCGCGCGTCATGGTCGACGCCACGGCCTGGAGCGGGGCCTCGGCCGGGCTCGCCGATGGGGCCTGCACGCTGCTCGGGCTCTGGGCCGAGACGGACATGGTCCATATGGCGCTGCTCGAGGAGGCGGTCGTCGCGGTCGTCAGCCTGCCCTGCCCGGACGGCCGCTATCCTTCGGTCGGCCGGCTGCATCCCCCGGCGCTCAGGCTCGAACGCGCGATCCGTGATCTTTACGGATTGGAGCCGGAGGGCCTGACCGACTTGAGGCCCTGGCTCGATCACGGAGAATGGGGCCAACGTCACCCCCTCGGATCGGCGCAGTTCGACTCAGCGCAGACGCCCTACGCCTTCCTGCCCGCCGAGGGGCCGAGCCTGAACCAGATCGCCGTCGGGCCGGTCCATGCCGGCATCATCGAGCCCGGGCATTTCCGCTTCACCACCAGCGGCGAGACGGTCGTCCGCCTGGAGCAGCGGCTGGGATACACGCATAAGGGGGTCGAGAGCCTGCTCCGTGGCGCCGGCCTCGACCAGGCGGCGCGGCTTGCCGGGCGGATCTCCGGCGACAGCACCGTCGCCTATCAGCTGGCCTTCGCGCGCGCCGTCGAAGCGGCGCTGGGGACCGAGGCGCCGCCACGCGCGGCCTGGCTGCGCGCGCTCATGGCGGAGCTCGAGCGCATGGCCAATCACCTTGGCGATATCGGCGCGATCTGCAACGACGCCTCGTTCGCGATCATGCATGCCCATTGCGGCGCCTTGCGCGAGCGGGTGCTGCGGGCCGCCGACGCCGCTTTCGGTCATCGGCTGATGCGCGACCGGGTCGTGCCGGGCGGCGTCACCGCAGACATCGATCGCGAGGGCGCCGCCGGCATCCAGGCGGTGCTCGCCGAGATCCGGCAGCGGCTGCCCAAGCTGATCGCGATCTACGACAACACCGCGTCGCTGCAGGATCGGACCGTGGGCACCGGCACCCTTTCGCCCGAGCTCGCGCGGCAATACGGCGCCGCCGGCTTCGTCGGCCGCGCTTCGGGCCGGCGGTTCGACGCGCGGCGTGCGCTCCGTTACCCGCCCTACGAAGCGCTCAGCTTCGAGGTTCCGGCGCTGCAGGAGGGCGACGTCAACGCCCGCGTCTGGATCCGCATCCGCGAGGTCGAGCAGAGCCTCGGCCTGGTCGAACAGATCCTCGACCGGCTGCCGTCCGGCGCCCTTCGCGGCGAGCCGCCGCGGGCAGCGGAGCCGCGGGAAGGGATGGCGATCGTCGAGGGATTTCGGGGCGATGTCCTGGCCTGGCTGCGACTGGACGATCAGGGCGCCGTGGCGCGCTGCCATCTGCGCGATCCATCCTGGTTCCAGTGGCCGCTGCTGGAAGCGGTGATCGAAGGCAACATCGTCGCGGACTTCCCGCTCTGCAACAAGTCGTTCAACTGCTCCTATTCGGGCCAGGACCTTTGACCCCGGTGACGCCATGAGAACATTGCTGCTGGAGAGCCTGTTTCGATCGCCCTTCACCGAGCGCGCGCCGCGGCCCGAAGACGCGGCGGTGCAGGAACTTGCCGCGGCGGTCGGGCGCGCCGCGCGCAAGCGGCTCGGCCGGAGCCTTTCGATCCGCGAAGTCGATGCCGGATCCTGCAATGGCTGCGAGCTGGAGATCCACGCGCTCAACAACGTCTTCTATGACGTGGAGCGGTTCGGCATGCGCTTCGTCGCCTCGCCGCGCCATGCGGACGTCCTGCTGGTGACCGGCCCGGTCACCAAGAACATGCGAGAGGCACTGAAACGCACCTACGACGCCATGCCCAACCCCAAATGGGTGGTTTCCGTCGGCGATTGCGCGCTGGACGGCGGCTGCTTCTCCGGCAGTTATGCGGTCGAGGGCGGGGTCGCCAGCGTGCTGTCGGTCGACCTCCACATCCCGGGCTGCCCGCCACGCCCGATCGAGATTCTGGAACGACTGCTGGCTCTGCTGGAGCGCGTGGCCGCCTAGGCAACCGGGCCGAAAGCATCTGGAGAGTTTGGCTGCCCTTCTTGAGCGCCTATAGAACGATGTGTGCCGAGCCCGACGCCGGATTCAGACAGCTCTTAATTAATATTAATGACTCGCTCGCCCCTGCGTTTCGTGACGGTGTCACTAAGCCCTAGGCCTTTCCCGGTCGAAGATTGGCCTTGGAGTCATTCATCGTCGACGTCAGAGAAGCGAATAGGAGGTAACTCACCCCTCAATCCCCTTGCGGGAAATCGATAAGCATCGCCCGCACCTGCTCCTCGATCATCGTCGCCTCATTCATCGGAAGCAGGCCGTGGCTGTCCCTTGTGAACCCGGCCGCCAGGGTTTCGTAAAGCGCCGTTGCCTCCTGGGCCTTTGCCGCCAAGTGCTGCTCCATCTCCCCCGATTGGCGGAGTTGGTTGAACATCTTCGGTGCCTGGGCCCTCATCGCCAGGAGGTAGGGCAGCTTAAACTCCATCGGGATCTCCTCGGTCTCGATAGGCCGCTAGCGAGGCCCGCCATCCCACATTAATGCATCAAGAAACTTGGAAGGCCCGATCGATTGTGGATTGGCATTAGGCGTCAATTCAAGCTCCCCTTCTGCCTCGATCACGTTGACTCTCGGATTTCGTCTACTTGCTCTCAGCCTGAAACGCCGCGCGGAACACTAAGAAATCCCGTGTTTGAGTTATGCATCGGGCCCCACCGCCGGCGCGCTGAAATCACTTGTTTAGTGGACAGTTGACGGACGTAAGAGTCGGCTGTAAAGTAAATCCTAAACAGCCGGACGGAGGGAGAATCGATGATTGGCGGGAGGGAGAAGTTTGGTGCGTTTATTCGGAGGCAGAGAGAGGCAAAGGAGATCGGATTGCGGGAGATGGCGAAGAAGATCGACGTGAGTCCGACTTACTTGTCGAAGATCGAGCGCGACGAGTTCGCGCCACCTGTCGAGGAAAAGGTGAAGGCGATTGCCAAGATCATCGAGTGCGATGCCGACGAACTTCTGGCGCTGGCGGGGCGCGTGTCTTCTGACGTTTCCGAGATCATCAAGCGCCAGCCGGTGGAGTTGGCGGCGCTGTTGAGAACTACTCGTGGGCTGAAGCCAGAGGATATCACTCGGTTGGCCCGCGAGGCGCAGAAGGTGAAGGACAAATGAAATGCTAGATACCAATCCCCAGATGCAAATGAGGATGACCCCAGATGGCCAAATCTGTCCCATTCCTGTCTACTGAGGAAATCGAGCGCGACGCGGAGTTGCTGCTAGCTGAGTTTGCTCAAACGCGCTGCGTCAAGCTCGTGCCTCCCATCCCAATCGAAGACATCATCGAGAAGCACCAGAAACTGCGCATTGAATTTGATGATCTCCATGAGCTCTTGGGTGTTCCTCGCCCACTCGGTCAAACGGACATTCTGGGTGCGATCTTCTTCGACGATGGTCGAATTGTTGTCGACGAAAGCTTGGACCCGGAAGTAAACCCCAAGCAGGAAGGCCGCTACCGGTTCACGCTGGGCCATGAGGGTGGCGGTCATTGGCGACTTCACCGCCACCTATTCTTGAAAGACCCAAGGCAGGCGACATTCTTCGAAATGAAGAAACCCTCGTCGGTTGTCTGTCGGTCAAGCCAAGCAAGAGAGCCAATTGAATGGCAGGCTGACTATTACTCCGCATGCCTCCTTATGCCGAAGGCGTTGGTGCTAGACAGATGTGATCCCAATCGGTTCGGAACTCTGACGGGCGACCAGTTAATGGATTTCGTCGTGCGACCTGCAGCTGCTGAGTTTCAGGTCTCGGCGAAGGCTATGCGAATCCGGCTGGAGGGCCTGGGGTTTTCGTTTTCCGGACGGCATGATGAACTCGACGTTGAAGAGCAGGAGTTCGACAGCGATATAGAGGCGTGATCGCCCTTTTTTTGAGGAGATTGTTAAGTGTCAACTGGACAGGTCAATATGGAGGCGCCTGTAGACGAGATCGCGTATGAGACGCGCGACTTCTATCTCGCCTGCTTCCTACGTTGCAGAGGGTATGACTTGATCGATCTGCGCAACGAAGGACGTCACAAGATCTTCGTGTTCCGCGATCGGCCGACCAGACGGAAAGACGTAATGGCCTACTTCGGGGACGGCACCACGGTTCCGCCGCTCGCGTTCTCCTGCACCATCAAGGACATGAAGGCCCTGTTGCACAATGCATAACGAACCGAAAGGGGCTGATGCCGGACGTTCCGGAGGGCCCCAATACCAAGAGGCGCTAGAGCGTCTCGCTCAGACCTTCCTCGACGGGCTTCGTCACGGTCACTTTCGGTGCACCATTTCGAGCGGCATCGGTAAAGGAAATCGGCGCGAGCTCGTCATCGAGGCCGGCAAGTCGCACAGGTTCACTATTCCCGAGGAAGAGTTGCCGCGCGGTAACGCGACTTAAGATTGGCGATCCCTGAGACGGGGACGCCGAAGATGCAAATTTTAGGGTCCAGCGTCATCGGTGGGATTCCGAGGCCGGAGGCCAGAGGCACGGAGCGGCGAGAAGCCGACCGTGAGGTCTTCGGTGAAGCCATTACACGCTGCCAACGACAATCTGACCGACCGGACCCGCCAGGTCTGGCAATCCCGCCTTGGGCGCAATCTGAGCCACGAGGACGCCCGGCAGATCGCCGAGAATGTTGCCGGCTTCTTCGCACTCCTCGCCGAGTGGTCGCGAGCCGAGGTGCCGCCGCCAGCGAACGACGACGAGACGGCTGCCGCCTCTGACAATGGAGGGCACCATGAACGCTGAGTGGATCGCCAAAGCCCTCGATGGGCGTAAAGCCGGCGACGGTTGGGCGGCACGCTGTCCGGCACACGACGATCACACCCCAAGCCTATCCATCTGCGACACCGACGACGGCAAGGTGCTGGTGCGCTGCCATGCCGGCTGCGAGCAGAAGCGCGTCATCGGCATTTTGCGATCACGCGGCCTATGGAATCAAATCGGTCAGCGCCTGGTCTCGCGTTCGGCACCGCGCGTCCCATCCCGTCCCCAGCCTGATCGCGACAACACCAAACGGACCGAGGACGCGCTCGCCATCTGGCGGTCTGCGGCACCGGCGGACGGCACGCTGGTCGAGCCCTATCTCCGCTCGCGCGGCCTGCATATCCAGCCGCCGCCCAAGCTCCGCTTCCATGCACGGCTGAAACACCCCTCTGGCGGCTTCTGGCCGGCGATGGTCGCGCTGGTGACACGGGGCTCCGACGACAAGCCGCTCGCGGTCCACCGTACCTTCCTCGCCCGCGACGGCGGCGGCAAGGCGCCCGTCAATCCGCAGAAGATGATGCTCGGCCCCTGCCGTGGCGGTGCAGTAGGGCTCGGGACTCCGGGCGACATGCTGATGGTTGGCGAAGGCATCGAGACCTGTCTCGCCGCCATGCTCTCCACAGGAAACCCGGCCTGGGCGGCGCTCTCCACGTCTGGACTGCGCGCGCTCGACCTTCCACCGACCTTGCGCAAAGTGGTCGTGCTTGCCGATGGCGACGAACCCGGCGACGCAGCGGCGCGCGAATGCGCCAGACGGTGGCAGCGGGAAGGTCGCCGCGTTCGTATCGCGCGCCCACCCGCGGGGGATGGACTTCAACGATCTGCTGATGGACTTCAACGATCTGCTGATGGGTCGAACTTCCAGTATGGAAGAGGGCGCGCCATGAATGACGCCGACAACCTGGTTGAGCCCGAAAATCCCGTCGCCGCCGCAATCGACGCGGCCGAGGAGATCGGCGATCCACTGGATAGACTGGTCGAGAGGACCGCGATCGATCCCGGCGCTCCCTTTGCGCCCGACGTACTGGAGCGCCTCGCCGAGTTGACGAAAGAGGACCGTGCCGCATTCGAAGCGCTGCGCGCGCAGTTGAAAAAGGCCGGCTGCCGGGTGACGGCGCTCGACGAGGCCATCGCCGAGGAAAGTGGCGAAGCCGGCCGGCGAGGTCCGACGCAAGCCGACATCCTGATCGAATTGGCGCAATCGGCGGAACTGTTCCATGCCCCGGACGGTAGCGGCTTCGCCGATCTCGATATTAACGGTCATCGGGAGACTTGGCCGATCCGCGCCAAGGGCTTCCGCCGCTGGCTGGCCCGCCGCTTCTTCGAGGCAACGCAGGGCGCCCCAAGTTCAGAGGCGCTGCAGTCGGCGCTGAACGTGATCGAGGCCAAGGCGCATTTCGATTCGCCCGAGCGCTTGGTCCACATCCGCGTCGGCGGGCTGGACGGCCGGCTCTATCTCGATCTTGGTGACGAGACCTGGCGGGCGGTTGAGATCGACGCGACCGGCTGGCGCGTGATCGAAAATCCGCCGGTCCGCTTCCGCCGCGCCGCCGGCATGAAGCCTTTGCCGATGCCTTTGCCAGGCGGTTCGGTCGAGGCACTGCGTGGATTCCTCAACGTCCAGTCCGACAATGACTTCGTGCTGGTCGTCGCCTGGGCGCTCGCCGCCTTGCGCAATCGCGGCCCCTACCCGGTCATCGTCTTGTCGGGCGAGCAAGGATCGGCGAAATCCACCTTCTCGGCGATCCTGCGGGCGCTGCTTGACCCGAACACGGCACCCTTGCGTGCCCTGCCGCGCGAGGACCGCGACCTGTTCATCGCCGCCAGCAACGGCCATGTATTGGCTTTCGACAACGTCTCGGGACTTCCCGCGTGGATCTCCGACACCCTCTGCAGGCTCGCCACCGGTGGCGGCTTCGCGGTGCGCCAGCTTTACAGCGACCAGGATGAAGTGCTGTTCGACGCTGCCCGCCCGGTAATCCTCAACGGCATCGAGGACATAGTCACCCGACCCGACCTAGCCGATCGCGCCGTGTTTCTCACGCTGGAGCCTATCCCTGAGGAGCGGCGCCGGCCGGAGGCTGAGCTCTGGGCCGCCTTCGAGGCGGAACGCCCTCGTATCCTCGGCGTCCTGCTCGACACGATGGTGCAGGGCCTCAAGCGGCTGCCCGATACCCGTCTGGCTAAGCTGCCCCGTATGGCCGATTTTGCGCTCTGGGCTACGGCCTGCGAGACCGGGCTCTGGCCGGCGGGCACCTTCTGGTCGGCCTATTGCGGCAATCGCGACGAGGCGGTGGAGGGCGTGATCGACGCCGATCCGATCGCCTCTGCCGTGCGTGCCCTAATGGCTTCGCGGACGGATTGGACGGGAACCGCCTCGGATCTTCTGGGTGCCCTGGCCGAGGCTGCGGGCGAGCGAGTCGCCAAATCCAAGACCTGGCCGGACAGTCCGAGGGCACTGGGGGGGCGGTTGCGCCGGGCAGCGACCTTCCTGCGCAAGATCGGCATCGAGATCGGCTTCGAGCGCGAAGGCCGGGCACGGACGCGGATCATCCGCATCTCGACCAAGTCAGAAGGTGCCGGGGCGCGACCGTCCGCTCAGTCCGCATCGTCCGCCCTAGCGGCTAAATCCAGCCCGTCAAACGAGTCTGCGACATCCGACCGGCGGACGGTTGCCGGGTCTGCGGACAGTGCGGGCGAGGGTCTCGTCCCGACCGTCCGCATCAACCCGCCGAAAACCAACAGCGGGACCGCTGCGGACGGTGCGGCCACAAATTGCCCCTTCCAATCCGGACTGGTGCGCGCTGCCACCGAGTGTTCAGCCGACGACCAGCGGGCCTCCTTCGATGAACGCGCCGGTATAGCCGAGTTCGACGGCGGGTTGCCGCGTGCAGACGCCGAGGCGCTGGCTGCTATGGAGGTTGCTAAGACCGTCAAATCTCCAGACGATTTCGATAAAAAAGGGGACGCATAATGGGCGGCATTGGGTCGGGGCGGCCGAGTGGATCGGGACGGGATACAGTGGAATCCTGCCGTTCGATCGACGTGAACCGTCTGCACAAGACGGGTTGCCTTCAGCCGGGCTGGCGAGGTGGGTGGCAGTGGACCGCCGACGGCCGGAAGGTCGCCTCGATCAATCTGCGCACCGAGGCCGACCGGCTGAACCTCTCCTATCGCATCCGCATCTCGGGTGGCGAATGGGAGGATGTGTCGGAGACTGTCCGCATCGTCCAGGTGCCCTGTCCGTTCGGGGGAACGCGCCCCTATTTCATTTGTCCTGGCGTGGTGAACGGGGTCGCCTGCGGGAGACGGGCCGCCAAGCTGCACGGATCGGGGCGCTATTTCCTGTGCCGGCATTGCTACCGCCTGGCCTATGCAAGCCAGAGCGAAGGCGAATGGGATCGGGCGCTGCGGCGCGCGAACAGGATCAGGCAGCGGCTTGGCGGTGATCCCGGCATGACCGAGCTGCTTCCAAATCGGCCAAAGGGCATGTGGCGGCGCACCTATGGCCGACTGCGCAAGCGCGCCCTTGAGGCGGAGACGCTGGCCGACGAAGCCTTCGCGATCCGGGCGGCGCGCCTGCTGTCGCGGATCGACGCGCCGAGGCGAAGGAAGGGATTCTGGCAGTGACCGCGACCAAAACAACCCCTCCGGCCCCGAGCGAAAGCACTGAGGTGACCCGCTTCAACGCCCTGCGCCACGGCATCCTTTCCCGCTACACGATCCTGCCCTGGGAAGACGCGGCGGAATACACCGCGCTCCTCGCGGCGCTGGTCGCCGAGCACGCCCCGGTGGGGCCGACCGAGGAGCACTTGGTCGAGGAACTGGCCGGCGTCCTGTGGCGCAAGCGCCGGCTGCGCTTGGCCGAGTCTGCCCTCCACCGGCGCGGCCTCGACGGCACCCTGGCTTCCTATCGCGAGACGGTGAAGGTCGCGCTGGTGCATCTCGACGCGACAGACCAAACCGAACGGGTGGTCGATGCGATTCGCGCAACGGCAAGCGACACCGAAGCAGACATCCGGGAAATGCAGGAGGACGAGGCCATGACACGCCGCGCCCTCAAGCTGCTCGAATCGAGGCGAAACGACTCCTACGAGGCCGCGCTGGCGGCACTGCGGGAGGATACGCAAGAATGGTGGGCGAATATCCTCCGTCGATCCCTCGACGAACTCGAAGAAGGTGAGGCACCGGCTACCGCCGACAACACGGGTCTCAGGCATTTCCTGGAGACCAAGGTACTGCCCTGGTTCGAGACACGGGCGAAGGAACTCACCAACCGACCAATTATCCGCGAGCAGGCCTTCGGCGAGGCGCTCGACCCCGACAAGCTGGATCGGCTCGGCCGCTACGAGGTCCACCTTGATCGGAAGCTCGAACGGATGTTGGCCATGCTGCTGCGCCTCAAGGACCTGCGGGCGGGCGCCGTTCCCGGCTGATCCGTTTGGCAAAACAGTGGCCTGGGTCCTTCCGGGCGAATATGCATCCGGGAGGGCAAGGCGCGGCGTTTCGCTAGCGTCAGGGCGCTTTTTCTGAGTTGCCGGCTGGAAAACCATGCCGCCGACGCTGTGACATGCTCGCCTGGGGATTGATGGCGATGCCATCAACGCTTAGTTTTGCGGGAATCAGGGGGTACGGCATGGCCAGCATCACGATCCAAAACCTCGAAGACGACCTCAAGCGCCGCCTGCGCATACGTGCGGCCGAGCATAGGCGGTCGAGGTAACGACCATGGGCGCTCCCTCCGATAACGACTCCCCGCTCGCCGTAGCATCTCCTTCCGGGCTCCGCGAGGACGCCCTTGAATATGGTTTCATCGGAACGCTCCAGGGCCTGAATTACGAGTATCGCAAGGATATCCGCGACCGCGCCGCGCTGGAGAAGAACTTCCGCGAGAAGTTCGACTCCCTGAACGGCATCAAGCTCACCGATTCCGAGTTCACCCGCCTGCTTGACGAAATCGTCACCCCTGACGTTTTCAACGCCGCCAAGGTCTTGAGGGAAACCAGCGCCTTCACCCGCGACGACGGCACGCCGTTGAACTACACACTGGTGAACATTCGGGACTGGTGCAAAAACACCTTCGAGGTCGTCAACCAGCTTCGCATCAACACCGACTACAGCCACCACCGCTATGATGTGCTTCTGCTCATCAACGGCGTGCCCTGCGTGCAGATCGAGCTGAAGACCCTTGGCATCAACCCGCGCCGGGCGATGGAGCAGATCGTCGAATACAAAAACGATCCGGGCAACGGCTACACCAAGACGCTGCTCTGCTTCCTTCAGCTCTTCATCGTCAGCAATCGCGACCGCACATACTACTTTGCCAACAACAACGCCCGTCACTTCGCCTTCAATGCCGACGAGCGTTTCCTGCCGGTCTATGAGTTCGCCGACGAGGCCAACAAGAAGATCGCCCACCTCGACGATTTCGCCGCCCGCTTCCTCCAGAAGTGCGCGCTGGGCAAGACCATCAGCCGCTACATGGTGCTCATCCAGAGCGAGCAGAAGCTCATGATCATGCGGCCCTACCAGGTCTATGCCGTTCGGCAGATCGTGAAGTGCATCGAGGACAACGCGGGTAACGGCTATATCTGGCACACCACCGGCAGCGGCAAGACGCTGACCTCGTTCAAGGCCTCCACACTGCTCAAGCTCGACGACAAGATCCACAAATGCCTCTTCGTCGTCGACCGCAAGGACCTCGACCGCCAGACCCGCGAAGAGTTCAATCGCTTCCAGGAAGGTTGCGTCGAGGAAAATACCAACACCGCCGCCCTCGTCCGGCGTCTTCGCTCCGAAAGCCACGCGGACAAGGTCATCGTCACCACGATCCAGAAGCTCGGCCTGGCGCTGGACGAAGGCAGCAAGCGTAAAAAGCAGCGCAGGCGGAACGACCAGCCCACCTACAAAGAGCTGCTGGAGCCGCTGCGGGACAAACGCATCGTCTTCATCTTCGACGAATGCCATCGATCGCAATTCGGCGACAATCACCAGGCCATCAAGGCGTTCTTCCCTAAGGCCCAGCTGTTCGGTTTTACCGGCACGCCGATCTTCGAGAAGAACGCCAGCGCGCAGAAGATCGAGGATGCGCAGGCTTCAATGCGCACCACCGAAGACCTCTTCCAGAAGCAGCTCCACGCCTACACCATCACGCACGCCATTGAGGACGGGAACGTCCTGCGCTTCCACGTGGATTACTTCAAGCCCAAGGAGGAAGCGGGCAAGAAGCCGCCTAAAGCCGGGGAAGCCATCGCCAAGCGTGCGGTCATCGAGGCAATCCTTGCCAAGCACGACGCCGCCACCGCCGGGCGCCGCTTCAATGCCATCCTTGCCACCGCGTCCATCAATGACGCTATCGAATACCACGGTCTGTTCAAGGCCATGCAGGCGGAAAGGCAGGCGGCCGATCCCGAGTTCCGGCCGCTCAATATAGCCTGCGTCTTCTCCCCGCCGGCGCAGCTTGCGGAAAATCCTGAAAGCAAAAAGGATATCGAGCAGCTCTCGGAAGACCTCCAGCAGGAGAAGGAGGACAACAAAGTCGAGCCAGAGAAGAAAAAGGAAGCGCTCAGGGGCATCCTCGCCGACTACAACGCGCGCTATGGCACCAACCACACGATCGGCGACTTCGACCTCTATTATCAGGATGTGCAGAAGCGCATCAAGGACCAGCAATGGCCCAATGCCGACTTCCCCCACGCGCAGAAGATCGACATCACCATCGTGGTGGACATGCTGCTCACGGGGTTCGATTCCAAATATTTGAACACGCTCTACGTGGACAAGAATCTGCGTCACCACGGCCTCATCCAGGCCTTCTCGCGCACCAACCGCGTGCTGAACGGCTCCAAGCCCTACGGCAACATCCTCGACTTCCGCCAGCAGCAGGCCGAGGTGGACGCCGCCATCGCCCTTTTCTCTGGCGAGAAGACCGGCGAGCAGGCGCGCGAAATCTGGCTCGTGGACAAGGCCCTCGTGGTCATCCAGAAGCTTCATGCCGCCGTACAGCAGCTCGACAATTTCATGAAATCGCAAGGCCTGGATGCCGTTCCCGAGGCCGTGCCGAACCTGAAGGGTGACGCGGCCCGTACCGTCTTCATCGAGCGCTTCAAGGAGGTTCAGCGGCTCAAGACCCAACTCGACCAATACACCGACCTGACCGAGGAAAACAAAGCCGCCATCGAGCAGGTGCTGCCGAGCGAACAGCACCGCGGTTTCAAAGGCGCCTATCTGGAGACGGCCCAGCGTCTGAAGGAACAACAGGGCAAGAAGAAGGGCGACAATGAGCCCGGCATGGACAACGCCGACCAGCTGGATTTCGAGTTCATCCTCTTCGCCTCCACCATCATCGATTACGATTACATCATGAGCCTGATCGCCAAGTTCTCGGCCAATGGGCCGGGCAAGTCGAAGATGACCCGCGAGCAGCTCATCGGCCTCATCCTCTCTGACGCCAAGTTCATGGACGAACGCGAGGACATCGTCGCGTATATTTCCACCCTTAAAGCCGGCGAGGGTTTAAGCGAAAAGGCCATTCGCGACGGTTACACCCGCTTCAAGGCCGAGAAAGGCGCTGCCGAACTCGCCGCCATCGCCGCGAAGCACGGCCTTGGCACCGCTGCCTTAGAATCCTTCGTGGACGCAATCCTCGATCGCATGATCTTCGATGCCGAGCGGCTCGGCGATCTCTTCGCCCCGCTCGATCTCGGCTGGAAGGCCCGCAAGGACGTCGAACTCGCCCTCATGGCGGACCTGCTGCCCCTCCTCTCCAAGCGCGCTCACGGCCGCGACATCTCAGGACTCAGCGCATATGAGCAGTAAAGCGAAATCGACTGGCCCGAAGAAAGACGGCAAACCAGCCCTGGTACCGAAGCTGCGGTTTCCGGAGTTTCGGGCGGCGGAGGGGTGGGAACAGAAGCAGCTTGGAGATTTTCTGAGTGAAAGCCGACTGCCCGGCAGTAAGGGCAACGTGGCAAAGAAGATTACGGTGAAGCTCTGGGGAAATGGAGTTTTTGAGAAGAACGAGGCTGTGCAAGGCAGCATAAATACGCAGTACTACCGCCGTAAGGCTGGACAGTTCATCTATAGCAAACTGGACTTTCTCAATCAGGCCTTTGGAATTGTCCCACAGGAACTGGATGGATTTGAATCAACCGTCGATTTGCCTTGCTTCGACATCGCCGACGGAATGAACCCCGGCTTCTTGTTGGAATACGTTAAGCGAAAGGAGTTTTATGAGAGGGTTGGCGAAATTGCCGATGGCAGCAGAAAGGCCAAACGCATCCACGCCGAGACACTCCTAGCGTGCTCAGTTGCGCTGCCATCCGACGCCGAACAAAAAGAAATTGCCGCGTGCCTGAGTTCGGTGGACCAACTGATCGCAGCGCAAGCGCGGAAGGTGGACGCGCTGAAGGCCCACAAAAAAGGGCTGATGCAGCAGCTTTTCCCCCGTCCGGAGCGGATTGAAAATGGAACAAAGGTTCCTAGCGAAACCCAACCCCGCGTCCGCTTTCCCGAATTTGAGGGTACTGGAGAGTGGGAGCCCAAGACGTTGGTTGACGCATGCAGGATGCAGGCAGGGAAATTTGTGGCGGCAGCCGATATCAAAGACGAAGACGCGGGCGAATTGTTCCCCTGCTACGGCGGCAATGGCTTGAGGGGATTCACCGCGAGTCACACGCATGAGGGCGTCTATCCTCTCATTGGTCGCCAAGGGGCACTTTGCGGAAATATTAAGCTTGCTACCGGCAGGTTTCACGCAACCGAGCACGCAGTTGTTGCGACACCGAACCGTGGCGTCGAGGTGGCCTGGCTATATTACTTGCTCGAACTCCTGAACCTGAATCGTTTCGCGACCGGACAAGCACAACCGGGCTTGTCAGTTGATGTGTTAGAGAAAGTCCCGGTTACAATTCCCCACGACAAACGTGAACAGCAACGCATCGCCGATTGCCTGAGCAGCCTCGACGCCCTAATCGCCGCCGAGACGCAAAAGCTCGAAGCTCTCCAGCGCCACAAGCACGGACTCATGCAGCAGCTCTTCCCGTTGCCGGAGGAGTTGGAGACATGAACAACAAGCCAAAAATCAACACGTACACGAACCTGCGTGCGCTGGCACAGAAGTTGAGATCTGATCATAGTGGTGTCGAACTCATCCTCATTTACGCCTACAACCGCACCGGCAAGACGCGCCTCTCGATGGAATTTAAGGATGCCGGTAAGCGCAAGAACAAGGGCAAGCCAGACACTCTCTACTTCAATGCCTACACAGAAGACTTGTTCACCTGGGATAACGATTTGAATGGCGACACCGCCCGCCATCTCCAGATCAACTCTGACTCTACTTTCTTTAACGGCCTTAGGGACCTCGCGCTGGAGGAAACGATTGCCGGGTACCTCGACCGCTATGCCGATTTTGACTTCGACATCGATTACACCGAGTGGAAGATCAGCTTCTCCAAGGAAGTTCTGCGGCAAAGGCGGGGCCTGGAACCTGAGCGCGTCCGAGAAACGAACATCAAGATTTCCCGTGGCGAGCAGAATATCTTTATCTGGTGCCTTTTCATGGCCATTTGCGAGCGGATGCTCGACGGGCATGTCTCCTATCAGTCCTTAAAATACCTCTACATCGACGACCCGATTTCGTCGCTGGATGACAACAACGCCATCTCAGTCGCCTGCGATCTCGCCAAACTCCTCCGCCGCGCCGCCAGCCGGACCGACCCCACGGGCGAACCGGCGCCGATCAAGGTAATTTTCTCCTCACACCACGCACTATTCTTCAACGTGATGTGCAACGAGATCGGCCGATCCAAAGAAGGGGAGCCGAGGGTAATGCACAAACGTTACTTCCTCCACCGCCCGAATGGAGATGGAGCCTACGCTCTGCGCGCCACCGAGGACACGCCGTTTTTCCATCACGTTTCGACACTTGCCGAGCTGCAGCTTGCGGCTGACCCAGCTTCCGGCAAGCTCTACACGTTTCATTTCAACGCCTTGCGCAGCATCATGGAAAAGACCGCGTCATTCTTCGGGCACGCTGACATCGGCTTCTGCCTCAAATCGCTCAACAACGAGGAAGATAGGGCGCTCTATAACCGTGCCGTGAACCTCCTCAGCCATGGCAGATACGCTATTCACGAGCCGGCCGAGATGGGCGAGGACAACAAGGAGCTGTTCCGCCGCATTCTCCGGGATTTCACCTCTAAGTTCCAATTCACCCTGCCTGAGATGGCGGAGACCCCACCTTCTGCCGCGCCAGCACCTGTCGCGGCAGCACCCGCATCCGCGCCGGCAGGAGGCATGACGCCATGAACGACACCAACCAAAAGCAACTGGGTAACACCCTCTGGAGCATCGCCGACCAATTGCGCGGGGCGATGGATGCGGACGACTTCCGCGACTACATGCTGTCCTTCCTCTTTCTGCGCTATCTCTCCCACAACTACGAGACGGCGGCGAAGAAGGAGCTCGGACGGGACTACCCGGATGTGGGCGAAGACGCCCACAAGGTGCCGCTGGCGCTGTGGTATGCGGCCAATCCGGACGACGTCGCGGAGTTCGAAAAGCAGATGCGCCGCAAGGTGCATTACGTCATCAGGCCGGATCACCTGTGGCGCAGCATCGCCAACATGGCCCGCACCCAGAACGGCGAACTGCTGAAGACGCTGCAAAAGGGCTTCGAGTATATCGAGACGGAATCCTTTGAGAGCGCCTTTCAGGGCCTGTTCTCCGAGATTGACCTGACTTCCCCCAAGCTGGGCAGGAGCTACACCGAGCGGAACGCCAAGCTCTGCACCATCATCCAGAAGATCGCCGAGGGGCTGGCGGAGTTCTCAACGGACGTCGACGCGCTGGGCGATGCCTATGAGTACCTGATTGGTCAGTTCGCCGCCGGTTCGGGCAAGAAGGCGGGCGAGTTTTATACGCCGCAGCAGATATCCGGCATCTTGTCCGCCATCGTCACGTTGGACAGCCAGGAACCGAAGACCGGGACGAAGAAACGGCTCGAGAGCGTCATGGACTTCGCCTGTGGCTCCGGCTCGCTTTTGCTCAATGTGCGCAAACGCATGAAGGAGGCGGGCGGCACCATCGGCAAGATCTTCGGCCAGGAAAAGAACATCACCACCTATAACCTGGCCCGCATGAACATGCTGCTGCACGGGGTGAAGGACACGGAGTTCCTGATCTTCCACGGTGACACTTTGCTCAACGACTGGGACATCCTGCGCGAGCTGAACCCGGCCAAGAAGCCCCTGTTCGACGCCATCGTCGCCAATCCACCCTTCAGCTACCGTTGGAGCCCGACCGAAAGCATGGGCGACGACGTGCGCTTCAAGAACTACGGTCTCGCGCCCAAGTCGGCCGCCGACTTCGCCTTCCTGCTGCACGGCTTCCACTTCCTGAAAGACGAAGGCGTGATGGCCATCATCCTGCCCCACGGCGTTTTGTTCCGAGGCGGCGCGGAGGCGGACATCCGCACCAAACTGCTCAAGGACGGGCATATCGACACTGTCATCGGTCTGCCCGCCAATCTCTTCTATTCCACCGGCATCCCGGTCTGCATTCTGGTGCTGAAGAAATGCAAGAAGCCTGATGATGTGTTGTTCATCAATGCCGCTGGGCCCGAGAGTTTTGCCAAAGGCAAACGGCAGAACCAGCTCAAGCCCGAGCACATCGCAAAGATCATCGACACCTACCAGTTTCGGAAGGAGGAGCCCCGCTACGCCCGCCGCGTGGAGATGGCCGAGATCGAGAAGAACGACTTCAATCTGAATATTTCACGCTACATCAGCACCGCGACCGCCGAAGCGGAGATCGATCTGTCGGCGATTCATGCCGAACTGACGGATATTGAGGGCACGATTCAAACGGCGACGGGCAAGCACAATGAGTTCCTGAAAGCGTTGGGATTGCCTCTGTTGCCAACAGGCAATGTCGGCTCACCAAAGGCATAGACAGAGCGATTTCGGCTTGGCTGTGCCGATTCTACCTAAGCGAAGGAGCCGTTATGGTCGAGAACGCCTTCAAGGTGCTCTCCCTCGAAGCGATTGGTACGATAGAACAGGATCGAGATGTGGGAGCGATCCGTGTGTCTGGGGTGATTCTTCGCAAGCTCGGAGGGCGAAACTCTCTCGTGAGGGTCTCGTTGATTGACAATGGGCGCGCAAGGAAGTCGCTCATAAGGATCGTTCGAGCGGCAACCGGCGAAAGGAAGTTGCTCAAGAACGAGATCGCGCTCCAATACGACGATCGACGCGAACTCGGCATCAAGAAAGCTGGGGAATTGCACATCCTACGGATTGAGCAGGTTAGCCAGTGGTTTCGACTACCGGAGTTCCTGTTGCGTCACTCTTCTCCATTGGTGCGACGAGAGGCTGCCTTTTCTATTTCGCTGATGGTGGTTGGAGCGGTTATCGGCTTTCTCCTCGGTATATTTGTCTCCTGGATGTTCCAATCCGGCTCTTGAATTTTCAAATCTGTGTAGTATATACTAAACACTATGAACAAAGCACCTCGCCAGTCCACATCTTCGCGTGCCGTTCAGCCGCCTGCGGTCATATACGCGCGCGTTTCCTCAAAGGAACAGGAGAAGGAAGGCTTCTCAATCCCAGCGCAGTTGAAGCTGCTTAAGGAGTACGCGACCGGTCAGGGGTTCTTGGTCGCACAAGAGTATGTCGATGTGGAAACGGCCAAACAGACGGGGCGTACGGCCTTCGGAGAAATGGTCGCCTATCTCAGGGCTCATCCAGCGGTTCGTGTGATGCTTGTTGAGAAGACGGATCGGCTCTACCGCAATCTCAAGGACTGGGTGACGATCGACGAACTGGGCGTCGAGATCCACTTTCCCAAAGAAGGCGTTGTCCTATCGCGGGAATCGCGATCTTCCGAGAAGTTCATGCACGGCATCAAGGTGCTGATGGCGAAGAACTATATCGACAATCTGTCGGAAGAAGCCCGCAAAGGCATGCAGGAGAAAGCGGAACAGGGCATCTGGCCGACCAAGACACCACTTGGCTATCGGAACATTATCGGCCCCGACGGTAAGAAGATCATCGCTGCGGACCCGGCGACGGCATCGCTTGTCTCCAAGTTGTTCGGCTGGTATGCCGAAGGCGGACTGTCGCTCAAGGAACTCGCCAAGAAGGCGCATGCTGCAGGGCTGACCTACGGCCGCAGCGGCGCAAAGGTGCCCGCCAGCACCGTTCATACGATTCTGCGCAATCGGCTCTATACCGGCTGGTTCGAGTGGAACGGCAAGCTGATCCAAGGCAGGCACGAGCCACTCATCTCGGTCGAACTGTGGGAGCGCGTCCAGGGCATGCTCGACGGGCGCTTCGCGAAGAAGCACCGCCGGATGACCCATGACTTCGCATTCTCGGGGCTGATTTCCTGCGGCAAATGCGGCTGCTCGGTCGTTGGCGAGATTAAGAAGCAGCGCTACGTCTATTACCACTGCACCGGATACGCCGATAAGTGCCAGGGCAATCCAGCCACCTGCCGCCGCCACTACGTTCGGGAGGAGGCGCTCGAAGTCAAGTTCACCGAGTTGCTCGGCCGCCTTCGCTTCGATGACGAGGTCCTGGACTGGGTGCGTGAGGCACTGCTCGCCAGCCATGTCGATAAGCGCCAGGAGCAGGAAGAAGCCATCGCACGCCTGCAAGGCGAGTATGACCGGCTCCAGCGGCGCCTTGATGCAATGTACGTGGACAAGCTCGACGGGCGGGTCGATGCCGCGTTCTTCGACAAGATGTCGGCCGAATGGCGTGCCGAGCAGGACCGGTGCCTGCGCGAGATCGGGCGCCATCAGGAAGCCGACAGGTCCTACATGGTTGAAGGCGTCCAGATTCTCGAACTGGCGCGGAACGCCCAAAACCTGTTCGCCAAGCAGGAACCGCGCGAAAAGCGCCGCCTATTGAACTTTGTGCTATCGAACTGTGCCTGGGAGGACGGGAAGTTGGAGGCCACCTTCCGCCAACCGTTTGACCTGCTTGCTGAAACGACGGCTATCGCCGCCGGCCAAGCGGCCCGAAATATGGCGAATCTGACGAAAAGTGAGATTTGGCTGGGGGACCTGGATTCGAACCAGGGTTGACGGAGTCAGAGTCCGTAGTCCTACCGCTAGACGATCCCCCAGCAGGGGCCTCGACCCGGCGCACTCTATATAGGAGGGACCGGGTCGGCGGAAGCGGGCGGAATTTATCGCCTCGACTCCTGAGTTTCAACCCGCCTTTCGCGCCGGTCGCGCCCCGGCGTTCCGAGGCCTGAAAAGCGCGGAATCCCGCGGGTCTCCCCCCGATTCGGCGGCCCGCCGGCTGAATGCCTGTCCCAAATCCTTCATTTTGCTCATGGATCCGTGTAGGATCGGCGGTGGAACGGTCCAGGCGCGAGAGCGGCCGGCGGTCCGGGAGAGGTCCCGGATCAGCGCGGCGGCGGCGACCCGGGCTGAGGAGTTGCAGACGGTGATTACGGGCCTTTCCGGTCCGGCGGAGGCTGCGCAGCCGGTGTTTGCGCGCGCCGCCCGGCCCGGTGAAATCATGGCCGCGCTCGATCTCGGCACCAACAATTGCCGGCTGCTCGTGGCCCGGCATGCCGGATCCGGATTCCATGTGATCGACGCCTTCTCGCGCATCGTCCGCCTGGGCGAAGGCGTGTCGCAGACCGGCCGGCTCTCCGAAGCCGCCATCAACCGCACCCTCGAAGCCTTGAAGATCTGTGCCGGCAAGATGGCGCGGCGCGGCGTGACCCTCAGCCGTGCGGTGGCGACCGAGGCCTGCCGCCGGGCCGAGAACTGCACCGACTTCGTCGGCCGCACGCTCGCCGAGACCGGGGTCCGGCTCGACATCATCACCACCGGCGAAGAGGCCCAGCTCGCCTTCAAGGGCTGCCTGCCTTTGCTCGACAAGCACCGGCCCTACGCGATCGTCTTCGACATCGGCGGCGGCTCCACCGAGCTGGGCTGGCTGCGCTTCCGCCCCAACCAGCCGCCGGAGATGGTGGCCTGGCATTCGGTGCCGCTCGGCGTCGTTTCGATGACCGAGAAGTTCGGCGCCGAGGCTCAGGCCGGGGAAAGTGCGGAGGCCTTCTATCAGCGCATGGTCGATCTCGTGGCCGCGCATCTCGAGCCGCTGCACCGCGCGGTCAGCGCCGGCCGCGCGATCGGCGCCGGCGAGGTGCAGATGCTCGGCACTTCCGGCACGGTCACGACGCTGGCCGGGATTCGCCTCGGCCTGCCGCGCTATGACCGCGGCCAGGTCGATGGTTCCTACCTCGACTTCGGCGATGTCGAGCGGATCAGCCGCGACATCGCGCTGCGCGACGTGGCCGGCCGCGCTGAGATCCCCTGCATCGGCCTGGAGCGCGCGGATCTCGTGCTTTCCGGCTGCGCCATCCTCTCGGCGATCTGCAAGCTCTGGCCGGTGGGAAAGCTGCGCGTCGCCGATCGCGGCGTGCGCGAAGGCATCCTCATGAGCCTGATGAGCGGCCCGGCGCGCAACGCCGCGCTGGAAGCGGCCATTCCCATCCAGGCTGGCCCCGTCAGCAACGGCCAAGTCCTCCCGGCCTGATCGATGGCACGCAGTTCCAAGGGTGGCCCCAAGGGCGGGGCCAGACAGCCGGACATGACGAAGGGCGGCCGAAGCTCCAACCCATCCGGCCGCGGCTTGACGGAGCGGGTGAAGACCGCCAACAAGCGCACCGCCTCCTCCACGCGCTGGCTGCACCGCCAGCTCAACGATCCCTATGTCGCCGAGGCGAAGAAGCAGGGCCTCCGCTCGCGCGCGGCGTTCAAGCTGCTGCAGCTGGACGAGCGCTTCCATTTCCTGAAACCCGGCGCCCGCGTGGTCGATCTCGGCGCCGCGCCCGGCGGCTGGACCCAGGTCGCCGGCGAGAAGGTGCTCAAAAGCGGACGCGGTAAAGTCATCGGCATCGACATCCTGGAGATGGACCCGGTGCCGGGCGCGGAAATCCTGCATCTCGACTTCATGAGCGACGAGGCGCCGGAGAAGCTCAAGGCCCTTCTGGACGGCGAGGCCGACGTGGTGCTTTCCGACATGGCCGCCTCCGCCACCGGGCACCAGCAGACCGACCATCTGAAGATCATGGCGCTGGCCGAGACCGCCTATGCCTTTGCCCAGGAGGTGCTCGCCCCCGGCGGCACCTTCATCGCCAAGGTGCTGCAAGGCGGCGCCACCGGCGACCTCCTCAAGGAGCTGAAGCGCGACTTCGAGGAAGTCCGCCACGTGAAGCCGGCCGCCAGCCGCAAGGATTCGGCGGAGATCTACGTGGTGGCACTCAGTTTCCGGGGCAGGTCGCCTGCCCGTTGAGCCCGCCCGCCCTGCGTCGCCCTTGCAGAAGATCACATTGAGGAAGACCCCGTAATGAACTGGAAGCACGCCGCTGCGATCGCGCTCGGTTTGACCCTCGGCGCGGCGATCGCCGGCTCGGGATTCGCCGCCGCGCACAACGCGCGCGAAGCGGCGATGAAGCACATCAAGCGCGCCTTGCGGCCACTGGCGGAAATGAACAAGGCGGCCAGTTTCGATCCCGCCGAGACCGCCCGGCGCGGCCAGGAGATCGCCGACTATCTGGGGCAGTTCAAAGACCTGTTCCCGGCCGGGTCGGAGCATGAGGACGACCAGGCGAAACCCAATATCTGGACCGACCGCGCCGGATTCGAGACCGCGCGCGCCAAGGCGGTCGAGGCGGCCCTGGCCGTGGCCAAAGCGGCCGACCTGGCGTCCTTCCAAGCCACCTATAAGTCGCTGAGCGCGGCCTGCAGCGCCTGCCACGACAAATACGCCGACCTCAAGTAGTGGATATGGGGGAGAGCGGGACGACTTCAGGCCCCGACTCCCAGATATAGCGAAGTCAAACTGGAGACGCCATAGCCATGGGGGCATGCCTGCCCTGCGGCCCGGCAGCCGCGGATTCCCGCCCTTTTCCTGGACGGAGGCAAGTCCCTGTGTATGATGCCGCGCCAACCCGATTCCGGGCAGGAAATCTTTTAAGGACGGACCGGTTTCCACCGACGGTCCCTCCAGCGGGGTTTGGCGATGGAAATCCGTGACGCTTTGACTTTCGACGACGTGCTGCTGGAGCCGGCGCGGAGCGCCGTGCTGCCTGCGACCGCGGTCACGGCGACGAAGCTCACCAAGCGCATCCAGCTTTCGATCCCGCTGCTCTCCTCCGCCATGGACACGGTGACCGAGGCCCGGATGGCGATCACCATGGCGCAGAACGGCGGCATGGGCGTCATCCACAAGAATCTCGACATCGCGCGCCAGGCCGAAGAGGTCAGGAAGGTGAAGCGGTTCGAGAGCGGCATGGTGGTGAACCCGCTGACCATTCATCCGGAAGCGACGCTCGCCGAAGCCCGCGCCTTGATGGAAGCGCATGAGATCTCCGGCTTCCCGGTGGTGGAGAAGTCCTCCGGCAAGCTGGTCGGCATCCTGACCAACCGCGACGTCCGCTTCGCCACCGACATGAACGAGACCGTCGGCAACCTGATGACCAAGGACAGGCTGGTCACGGTGAAGCCCGGCACCGCCCATGACGAGGCGCGCAAACTGCTGCACCAGCATCGATTGGAGAAGCTGCTGGTGGTCGATGACGCCTATCGCTGCATCGGCCTCATCACCGTCAAGGACATGGAGAAGGCCCAGGCCTATCCCTCGGCCAGCAAGGACGAGCGCGGGCGCCTCCGGGTCGCGGCGGCCGTGGGCGTGGGCGAGGACGGCTTGCGCCGCGCCGAAGCTTTGCTCGAAGCCGGGGTGGATGTGCTGGTGATCGACACCGCGCATGGCCATTCCGAGGGCGTGCTCTCCGCGGTCGCCGCGGTGAAGCGCCTCTCCAACGACTGCCAGGTGGTGGCCGGCAATGTCGCCACCGCCGACGGCGCCCAGGCGCTGATCGACCAGGGCGCCGATGCGATCAAGGTCGGCATCGGCCCGGGCTCGATCTGCACCACGCGGATCGTCGCCGGCGTCGGCGTGCCGCAGCTGACCGCGATCACCGATGCGGCGGCGCGCGCGCACAAGTCCAACATCCCGGTGATCGCCGACGGCGGCATCAAGTATTCCGGCGATCTCGCCAAGGCCATCGCGGCGGGCGCGGATTGCGCCATGGTCGGCTCGCTCTTGGCCGGCACCGATGAGAGCCCGGGCGAGGTCTTCCTCTATAACGGCCGCTCCTACAAATCCTATCGCGGTATGGGCTCGCTCGGCGCCATGGCGCGGGGCTCGGCCGACCGCTATTTCCAAGCCGAGGTGGCCGACAAATTGAAGCTGGTGCCCGAAGGCATCGAGGGCCGGGTCCCTTATAAAGGCCCCGCCGGCACCGTGATCCATCAGCTGGTCGGCGGCTTGAAGGCGGCGATGGGCTATACCGGCAACGCCACGATCCCGGACATGCAGACCAAGTGCCGCTTCCTGCGCATCACCAATGCCGGCCTCGCGGAGAGCCATGTCCATGACGTGCAGATCACCCGCGAAGCGCCGAACTACCGGCAGAATATGTAAGTGACTCCCACCGAATGACTCCGGGCGCGAGACTTCAGGCCGCGATCGAGCTGTTGCAGGCCATCCACAAGGGCAGCGCGCCGGCGGATCGCGCCACCGCGGCCTATTTCCGCACCCGGCGCTATATCGGCGGCGCGGACCGGCGGGCGGTGCTCGATCATGTCTATGCCATCCTGCGCCGGCGCGCGGCGTTGGGGTGGAAGCTCGACCGGGCCCGCGGCGACGTGAAGCTGCCGGAGATCGAACGGGCACGGATGATCGCGCGAATGGCGGTGATGGAAGGCTGGTCGGCGGACAAGATCGCCGGCGCCTTCGACGGTGGCCAGTATCGCCCGCCGACCCTCGACCAGACCGAGAAGCGGATCGCGAAGGCGCTGGAGGGCCAGAGCCTCGAGGATCCCAAGGCGCCGCTCTGGGTGCGCTACGAATTTCCCGAATGGTGCGAAGAGCGGCTGAAGCGCGCCTTCGGCACGCGGCTCGAAACCGAGATGGCCGCCGCACTCCAGCCGGCCGCGACGGATATCCGCGTCAACACGCTGCGCGGCACGCGATCGGTCGGCGCCCGTGCGCTGCGCGACGCCGATATCGAGGCGAAGCCGACGCCGCTCTCGCCCTGGGGGTTGCGGGTCGAGGGCCGCCCGCCGCTGGCGACGCTGGAGGCCTTCACCAGCGGCCTGATCGAGATCCAGGACGAAGGTTCGCAGCTCGTGGCGATGATGGTGGATCCCCGGCCCGGCGAGCGCATCGTCGACTTCTGTGCCGGTGCCGGCGGCAAGACGCTCGCCCTCGCCGCGATGATGGAGAACAAGGGCAAGCTGGTGGCGATGGACGTGCTCAAGGGCCGGATCGAGCGTTCCGCCACCCGCATCCGCCGCGCCGGGATCAACAATGTCGAGCGCCGCGATCTCTCCTCGGAGCGCGATCCCTGGGTGAAGCGGCATGCCGGCGGCTATGACCGGGTGCTGATCGACGCGCCCTGCTCCGGTGCCGGCACCTGGCGCCGCAACCCCGATGCGAAATGGCGGCTGAAACCGAGCGATCTCGAAGAGCTGGTCGATCTGCAGAAGCGGATTCTCGACAGCGCCGCGCGGCTGGTGAAGCCGGGCGGGCGCCTGGTTTATGCGACCTGCTCGCTGTTCCAGGAAGAGAATGCCGATCAGGTCGAGGCCTTTCTCGAAGCCAATCCGGATTTCACGCTGGTGCCCGCGCCGAAGGTCTGGGCCGAGGCGACCAAGCACCTCGGCCTCGATACGCCCTATCCGGGTGACGGCGACATGCTGGTGCTGACTCCGGGTCAACATGGCACCGACGGATTCTTCGTCGCGGTGATGGAAAGAAAGTCTGGCGTCTCGTGAGTGGGCACCCGTCGACCCCTCACCCCGCCCTCTCCCGCAAGGGGAGAGGGGGTTCGTTTTTGCAGCGGCATCTGACGGGTTCCGTTTTCGCTTTCAATGGCAGCGGCGATAGAGAGTCCCCTCTCCCCTTGCGGGAGAGGGCTAGGGTGAGGGGTCGATGACTCCCTCCGGCTATTTGATCCGCCCCGCGGTGCTGGACGATGCGCTGGAGATCGCGGAGATCCATTATCTCGGTTGGAAGAGCGCTTATGCCGGCGTGGTTGACGAGAAGCAGATCGAGGCGAAGCAGCCGGAGCAGCGACTCGACTACTGGAAGCACAAGATGCAGGACGGGCAGAACCTGGTCCTGGTCGGCCAGCAGGAGCCCGACGGGCCGATCCTCGGCTTCATCTATGGCGGGCCGGTGCTGGATCACACCATCACCCGCAAAATTCCGGGCCAGCCGAAGCTCAGCGACTTCGACTGCGAGATCAACATCGTCCATATCCGCCACGCCGTGCAGGGCAAGGGCCTGGGCCGCGCGCTGATCGCCGCGATTGCGCATCACTGGCAGGTCGGCGGCCGACGCGCGCCGATGCTCTGGGCCTTCCGAGACAACGACTACCGCAAGCTCTACGACAAGCTCGGCGGCACGGTCTTCGCCGAGGGCGTCGATGAAGGCGCGCCGGATGTGGCTTATGGCTGGCGGGATCTGAATCAACTCATTGCTGCTTGTTCTTCGGAGAGGCCGAATTGACCGATCGCATTCTCATTCTCGATTTCGGATCGCAGGTGACGCAGTTGATCGCGCGGCGGGTGCGCGAGGCGGGGGTCTATTGCGAGATCATGCCGTTCAATACCGACGCCGCGAAGATCAAGGCGTTCGATCCGAAGGGCATCATCCTCTCCGGTAGCCCGCATTCGGTGACGACGGAGGATGGGCCGCGGGCGCCGGGCGAGGTCTGGTCGTCGAAGCTGCCGGTGTTCGGCATCTGCTACGGCGAGCAGACCATGTGCGCGCAGCTGGGCGGCGAGGTGCACGGCTCGGATCACCGCGAGTTCGGCCGCGCCAGCCTGCAGATCAAGGAGCCTTCGGCCCTGTTCGACGGGGTCTGGCTGCCGGGCGATACCGACCAGGTCTGGATGAGCCATGGGGACCGTGTGGTCAGGCTGCCCGAGGGCTTCAAGGTGGTGGCGGTCAGCGACGGCGCGCCCTATGCGGCGATCGCCGACGAGAGCCGCAAGTATTACGCGGTGCAGTTCCATCCCGAGGTGGTGCACACGCCGCGCGGCGCCCAGCTGATCAAGAACTTCGTGCAGCGGATCTGCGGCTGCAAGGCCGACTGGACCATGGCGGCCTATAAGGAATCCATGATCGCCAAGATCCGCGCCCAGGTGGGCAAGGGCAAGGTGATCTGCGGGCTTTCCGGCGGTGTGGACTCTTCGGTCGCGGCGGTGCTGATCCATGAGGCGATCGGCGACCAGCTGACCTGCATCTTCGTCGATCACGGCCTGCTGCGCGGCGGCGAGGCCGAGCAAGTGGTGCGCCTGTTCCGCGACAACTACAACATCCCGCTGGTGCATCGCGACGCCTCGGAGCTCTTTCTCGGCGAGCTGAAGAGCGTCACCGACCCCGAGACCAAGCGGAAGATCATCGGCCGGTTGTTCATCGACGTCTTCGACGAGGAGGCGCATAAGATCGGCGGCGCGCAGTTCCTGGCCCAGGGCACGCTTTATCCGGATGTCATCGAGAGCGTCTCCTTCACCGGCGGTCCCAGCGTCACCATCAAGAGCCATCACAATGTCGGCGGCCTGCCGGAGCGGATGAATCTCAAACTGGTCGAGCCGCTGCGCGAGCTGTTCAAGGACGAGGTGCGCGCGCTCGGCCGCGAGCTCGGCCTGCCCGAGGCGATGATCCGCCGCCATCCCTTCCCCGGCCCCGGCCTCGCGATCCGCATCCCCGGCGACATCACCCGGGAGAAGCTCGACATCCTCAGGAAGGCCGACGCGATCTATCTCGAGGAGATCGACAAGGCCGGACTCTACGACCAGATCTGGCAGGCCTTCGCCGTGCTCTTGCCGGTGAAGACGGTGGGCGTGATGGGCGATGGGCGCACCTATGACCATGTCTGCGCGCTGCGCGCCGTCACCTCGACCGATGGGATGACGGCGGATTTCTATCCCTTCGAGCCCGCTTTGCTCGGCCGCATGGCGACCCGCATCGTCAACGAGGTCAAAGGCATCAACCGGGTCTGCTACGACTACACCTCCAAGCCACCGGGAACGATCGAATGGGAGTGAAGCGGCGCAGCGGGACGAAGCGGACGGCCGCGACCCGAAAACACCGACTAAAGCCCTGATCGCGCGGAGAAAAAGCCGATTCGCCTGGGTCGGAAAAGGCCGTTTCGTCCGGGTCCTGTCTGCGATGCAGCGCAAAAAATCCGACGGGAGTGCCGGTGGCGTCCGGCTGGCGAAAGGCGCCGGGGCCGAATCTCGTCCATGCACAGTACATGCAGCGGGCTGTGCCGTGGCGCGTCGCGGGCGGCGCTCGATAGAGAGCGCATTGTACCTGATTTGTTCCTGAAGATCAACCCGCTCGGGTTGCCTTTGCGGCCGGGGAGTCTTAGGTCTGCGCCATGAACACGCTCCCTGAAATGCAGGCGGCCTCGATGCCGCTGCGCCCGCCGGCGCAATCGACCGCCGCCCCCTTCCTGCCGATGAGCCGCGCCGAGATGGATGCGCTCGGCTGGGCGCAGTGCGACATCGTGCTGGTGACCGGCGATGCCTATGTCGATCACCCGAGCTTCGGCATGGCGATCATCGGGCGCCTCCTGGAGGCGCAGGGCTTCAAGGTCGGGATCATCGCACAGCCGGACTGGCAGTCGGCCGAGCCCTTCAAGGCTTTGGGCAAGCCGCGGCTCTTCTTCGGCGTCACCGGCGGCAACATGGATTCCATGGTCAACCGCTACACCGCCGACCGGAAGCTCCGGCATGACGATGCCTATACGCCCGGCGGCGAAGGCGGCAAGCGGCCGGACCGCTGCACACTCGTTTATGCGCAGCGCTGCCGCGAGGCATACAAGGAGGTGCCGGTGATCCTCGGCGGGATCGAGGCCTCGCTGCGCCGGATCGCGCATTTCGACTACTGGTCGGAGAAGGTGCGGCGCTCGATGCTGGCCGATGCCAAGGCCGACCTGCTGCTCTACGGCAATGCCGAGCGCGCGGTGGTCGAAGTGGCGAAGCGGCTCGATGCCGGCGCGGCGCCGAAGGATTGCGACGACATCCGCGGCGTGGCGCTGTTCCGCAAGGTGCCGGACACCACCACCGAGCTCCATGCCGACGATCTCGACGTGGCGGATGAAGGCGCGGCCCGGGTGAAGGGCGACGTGGTGATCCGCCTCCCCGCCTATGAGCAGGTGGTCGAGGACAAGGAGGCCTATGCGCGGGCCAGCCGTGTGCTGCACCGGGAGAGCAATCCCGGCAATGCCCGTCCCCTCGTTCAAAGACATGGCGACCGCGACCTCTGGCTGAACCCGCCGCCGATCCCGCTCAGCACGCAAGAGATGGACGCGGTCTACGACCTCCCCTATGCGCGCGCGCCGCACCCGAGCTATGGCGATGCAAAGATCCCGGCCTGGGACATGATCAAGTTCTCGGTCACGATCATGCGCGGCTGTTTCGGCGGCTGCAGCTTCTGCTCGATCACCGAGCATGAGGGCCGGATCATCCAGAACCGCTCGGAGGCGTCGATACTCCAAGAAATCGAGAAGATTCGCGACAAGACGCCGGGCTTCACCGGCGTCATCTCCGATATCGGCGGGCCGACCGCCAACATGTACCGCATGGCCTGCAAGGACCCGAAGATCGAGGCCGCCTGCCGCCGGCCGTCCTGCGTGTTCCCGGAGATCTGCCCGAACCTCAACACCTCCCATGACGATCTCATCCGGCTCTATCGGAAGGTCCGGGAGACCAAGGGCGTGAAGAAGGTGATGGTGGCGAGCGGCGTGCGCTACGACCTCGCGATCAAGAGCCCGGAATATGTCGAGGAGCTGGTGACGCATCACGTCGGCGGGTATCTCAAGATCGCCCCCGAGCACACCGAGCGCGGCCCACTCGACAAGATGATGAAGCCGGGGATCGGCGCCTATGACCGGTTCAAGGAAATGTTCGACGCGGCGGCGAAGAAGGCGGGGAAGAAATACTACCTGATCCCCTACTTCATCGCCGCGCATCCCGGCACGACCGACGAGGACATGATGAACCTCGCGCTCTGGCTGAAGAAGAACAAGTACCGCGCCGACCAGGTGCAGACCTTCCTGCCCTCACCGATGGCGACCGCGACCGCGATGTACCACAGCGGCGTCAACCCGCTGAAGGCGGTGCGGCATGGCGCGAGCGAGGAAGTGAAGGCGGTGAAGGGGTTGACGCAAAGGCGGCTGCACAAGGCGTTCCTGCGCTATCACGACGCCGACAACTGGCCGGTGTTGCGCGAGGCGCTGCAGCGGATGGGGCGCGGGGATTTGATCGGGTCGCGCGAGGACCAGCTGGTGCCGGCGCAGCAGCCGGCCGGGTGGGTGGCGAAGACGCCGGGTGCGAAGGCGCGGCCGAAGCAGCGGCCGGGGCGTGCCGCGCTCGGGGGGCAGCGGTTTACGACGAAGGGAGTGGGGTTTCCGGGGGAGAAGTGAGGGGCGCGGAAGGAATGTCAGGCAAGGAGATGGCAATAAGAGTGCGGCTCCGCTCCGCCACCCTCGGTGGCGTGGTCGTTCTGGGCACAGCATTGGGCGCAGCGGGACCGGCCTGGGCCGATACGCCCTTCCGGGCACCGCCACCAGGATTCCGAACGTTGGCGATGAGCTTTGGCGGCGGCGCCTTGATGGACACGCCGGAGAACGCGACGCAACGCGACTACGCGGTAGAAAAAGCCTATGTCGACCAGATCACGCGGCAACTTGAGCAGCCGGTAATGCTGTCGGGGGCGACCTGTATCGGAGACGGCAAGACACCGGATCAGGCGCTGGCGGTAGCTGGCCTCGCGCGACCGGAAGACGAGATCGGCGGCGGCATCGCCTGTGCCCTGGTGCGGCATCCCGGCACTCGACTGGCCAACCCGATCGACACGGTCCTGATCACCGACGACGTCCGCACCTTGCTGATCGTCAACCTGTACGACGCCGCCGGACGGCCGGTCCAAGTCTATACCGACGCGAGCCGGTTCACTGCCACGGTGCCTTCGCCTTAGCTTGCCGCAAGGTCGATTCCTTACTATATTGTAAGGAGCAAGCGCGGAGACCTTTCCATGTCCACAGCCACATTGACCAGCAAGGGGCAGATCACCATTCCGGCCAGGGTGCGGGCGGCGCTCGGGGTCGATGCCGGCGACCGGCTCGAATTTGTCGAGGTCGCGGCCGGCCGCTATGAGGTGATTGCGGCGACCCGGCCGGTGACCGCGCTGAAAGGCATGTTCGGCAAGCCGCGCAAGACCGTGTCGATCGAGACGATGAATGCGGCCATCGCCCGGCGGGGTGCTGCGGCCAAGAATACGCGCAAATGAACCGGGTGGCCGAATGAGCCGGGTGGGCCGATGATCGGCCTCGATACCAATGTCCTGGTGCGGTACATCATGCAGGACGATCCCGTTCAGTCGGCCGCGGCGAGCCGGCAGCTGGAATCCCTGACCGCAGAATCCCCCGGCTTCGTTCCCATGGTGGCCGCCGTGGAACTGGCCTGGGTGTTGTCCTCCGCCTATGAACTCGACCGGCGCCAGCTGGTAGAGGCCTTCGAAGCCCTGTTGCGCACCAAGGAAATCGTCGTCGAGCGCGCCGAAGTGGTCTGGAAAGCCCTCCGCGTCTTTGAAGGCTCCCACGCCGACTTCGCGGACTGCCTCATCCAGCACTCCGCCGCCGCCGCAGGCTGCACCCGAACGATGACCTTCGACCGCGCGGCGGCGAAGGGTTGCGGCATGACGCTGGTCGGGTGATGCCCGCCGGCGCCGGAGGTGGTGCGGGAGATACGGTTTCCGATGTCCCGGCGCATCCGGGCGCGAGCGACGAGGGCGCGATGAACCTGGTACTCTGGCTGAAGAAGAACAAGGACCGCGCCGACCAGGTGCAGACGTCTTTGCGCGCGGTGAAGGGGCTGACGCAGCGCCGGCTGCACAAGGCGTTCCTGCGGTATCACGATGCGGATAACTGGCCCGTGCTGCGCGAGGCGCTGCAGCGGATGGGGCGCGGGGATCTGATCGGGCCGCGCGAGGACCAGCTCGTGCCGGCGCAGCAGCCGGCGGGCTGGGTGGCGAAGGCGCCGGGGGCGAAGCCGCGGCCGAAGCAGCGCGCGGGGCGTGCCGCGCGCGGGGGGCAGCGGTTTACGACGAAGGGCGTGGGGTATCCGGGGGAGAAGTGAAGACTAACCCGACGACTAACGGCGTCAAGAAGTGATCAGCGCTCGCCGCTCAATCATAATATTGGGTCGGCTGAAAAAGCTCAGATAGAACGACTATGCGATAGCTTCTAACTCCGACATCGAATCACTGATGATAGTCCTTTGGCGCTCTCTCGCTTGGCGACCCAGTTCAGTAATGAGAGGAGCGAGAGCCGCGTGGTCATTGGAGGCGTCATATGGAATTACAGCCAGCTTCCGAAGACGCTTATGAATATCCACGAGGTTGTCCGGAATGCTTTGAGACGCAAAGATGTAGTGTGGGCGAGCTTTGGGATACCGGAGGGCATACATTTCCATTAACGACGTGATGGCGGGATCATCCATCGAAAATCCAACAAACAAGAACGTATAGTTCAAAAGCAGATTTTCGAGGAATCCCGAGTAACTTACATTTCCAAATGCCATTCTGATGTATTCGGATCGGGAGAATACCAGAGTCTGAGCATCATCGACCGATCCATGGATCTTAATCAGATACTTGCTCTCATGACTTTTGAGGACCCTAAAGATGTCCTGATCTATCTTCGATATTACTTTTGCATAGTGGGTTCCTCCTTGCTCCGGGGCGCCCCAGGCCATTTCAAGGAGTTTGTCAAAATTCGTTGTTAGAATAATCCTCTGCTTGAGGCGCAGGAGCGCGGCATGCAGAGGAGATGGTTGAGCGACTTGCCCATACTCTGCGGAAACTACCTTCTCCCACTCATCGGCCAAAGCCGACTGAAGCAACTCACACGCCAATAAGAAATCTTTAGCGTCAATTAGATCAAGTATCTGCTCTCTAAGAGAAGCATCCACCCTAAGCGCTGCATCTCGAAGAAATTTTGACCAGCCTGCGATCTTGCCGCCATTTGCGGTCACTGCGCTTGCCGAAACCCCTGCGCCCAAAAAGAGCACTACGCTCTGACGAGCCAAATCTCCAAGCAAATCAGAATTGAATACAGGGCTAGTCACTGGCCTAGCACGCCACCGCGTTCTCAAGGAAGCGACGAGCGATTTTTCGATAGATCTCCCTAGCTTGTTTGCGCAACAACGTATAGCTACCCGTCCCTGCCACAGAGATCATCGGAACATGCTGACTTTGGGACCTTGGAGCGAGGCTGCCCAGATGTCGAATGTCGCCGAGGTGGGGATTTATCACTTTCTTTTCATAGAATTCCTTAAGATTCTTTTCGACCTCTTTCGGAAAGATCGCGCCGATGTCTTCGTAAGCTTGGACGCGCCTTCGAACCTTCTTTTCTTCTCCAGCTTCTCCTGCTTTCCGGTCGTAGCCAGTTCGCTCTTTGTGTTGCTGAGTAACGTAGCCAAGGAACCGAAGTCGCCAACTAACAAGATCCTTTAGCTCATCCGGCTCTTCCGCGAGCTTCAAGCCGGTCTCTAGCTCGCGCTTCCACACACCGACAGTCGCACCGATATTCTTAATGGCCCATACAGAAAAAATATCGATCGACATCGGTACGACAAAGTAATCCATCGCCAAAAGTACCGCGCGATTGATTGCGCCGAGCGACGGGCCCATGTCAAAGAAAACAAAATCATACTTTAGTTTCTTTGCCTGACGTACTAATTCTGCAAAGACGAATGTTGTTCGGATACCTCGCATTCCCCCACCGCGTGCGTCTCGCCAGTCACCAGCAAGTAAGTCTTCCTGCAGAGCAAGTCGAGGATCCCCAATAATCACGTCGAAGCCAAAACTCTCACTCCTAATTATCGGCAGTTTGTCGCTGTACCCGCGACCAAGCGAGATCGGCCGTATTACCTTGAACACACTCTCAGGATCATCCTGAGAGTAGATTCGCGTTGCCTCCACTTCGCCCAGAACATATTGGGTCAAGTTGCATTGAGGATCCGCGTCAACGACTAGCACGCGGGCCTTGAAGTTCAGTGCCAGCTCGGCCGCTAGATTCGCAACGAGTGTCGTTTTTCCTACCCCACCCTTATTGTTGAAAAAGCAAGTTGCGCTCGTTCCACGCGAGCGAGCGTTTTCAAACAAACCTTGGTCGTTCGGTTCCATAGGTAGGCTGGACCGAACTCGCTTCCTCTTCGATATCTTCTTTTTCGCCAGTTTCTTCGCCACTTCGATATCCTAAAAGTTGCTTTCTCGACCATACGTCCGATGTGAGAAGTCCTGCAAGTGCTTCTAACGCGACGCGATGCAGTGTTCTTAAACAAGATGGGGGTGCTTTGGCCTGGTCTCTACCGCGCGGACGCGGACTCCAGCGGTCTTCTGTACGAACGGTGAGCTTGAGATCCGCGGCGCGTCTTTCGCCGCTGCGGCAGCGTTGCTCGCTCTCCAACCCGTCTCTTGCTCCATGACGCCACCGAGGCGGCTTACGTCCTCCGGCGAAAAACTTTCGGGCGCCGGTCGATTCCGCAGCGCGCCGTTCGACGAGCCTGTATCGGGGGCTCTCATCGATCGGAAAGGATGACTGCGATGGCGAAGACGATGGCGTTACTGTTGGCCCGGCTGATTTTTGCCGGGGCGTTTCTGATGGCGGCCGGCTTCAAGTTCGCCGGCATGGCGGCGACGGCGGGGTATATCGCGGCGGCGGGGTTTCCGTTTCCGCTGTTGCTGGCCTGGGTCGCGGCGTTTTTCGAGGTCGGGCTGGGGCTGGCCTTGCTGCTCGGCGCCTTTTTCGGCGAGGCCGCGCTGCTCGCCGGGATCTATGTGATCTTCCTCGCCTTCAGCTTTCATGGGCCCGCGCTCTGGCAGGCCAACCAGGCGGAGTTCGGGTTCTTCGTCGACCACTGGGTGTTCCTGGCCGGGCTGCTGTTCGCCGCGGTGCATGGGCCGGGCGCGCGGCTGGCGCTGGGCTGGCGGGTGGCTTGGGGTGGGCGCGCGGCCCCGCTCTAAGCACAGACTCAGCCGTCATCCCGGCGCTAGGCGCCGGGATCCACGCCTTGGGTCTCGATGAAAGAAAGGCGCGGATCCCGGGACCAAGTCCCGGGATGACGGAGTCTCTTATGGCGGACTTCGCGCGGCTGTTGATTATCCCTTTCAGGCGGAGCGCTGGATCTCACGGCGCTTTCGTCCTTGCGATGCTCAGGCTGCATCAACCCCCTCCCCAACCCTCCCCCGATCTCGGGGGAGGGGAAAACAGGAGAGCGTGCTTTCTCCGGCTCCGCGGCTAAGCGGATGGCGCCGAGCGCAGGGTGCGGATGAGGAGATTGTGCAGCATGTCCACCGCCTTCTCGCCGCGGGAGGCTTTGCTGCGGTGGACGGCGACTTGCATCGGGTCCAGCGGGCCTAGCCCATGTTCGCGGCCCAGGATGTCGAGGCCTTCCGGGACGCTGCATTGCGTGAGCACGGCGACGGCGAGGCCGCTTTCCACCGCGGCGATCTGGCCGGCGAGGCTGGAGCTGTTGTAGACGATCTTGAAAGCGCGGCCCTGCTGGGCCAGCGCCTTCACGGCGTGGCGGCGGGCGAGGCTGGTTTCCTCGTAGACCGCGATCGGCAAAGGGTCGTGGCGCCAGAGCTGGAATTGCGGCGATCCCACCCAGACCAGGGGCTCGTGGAACAGCAGCGTGCCGGCGCGCGCGTCCTGGCGTGAGACGAGCGCGAGGTCGACCTCGCCCTTGGCGACGCGCGGGATCAGCGCGGTGGATTGCTCGCAGGTGAGCTCGATCTCGACTTGCGCATGGCGCGGGGCGAAGCGCTTCAGCACCGGCGTCAAGTACTTCGCCGCGTAGTCGTCGGGCACGCCGAGGCGGACGCGGCCGGAGAGCGCCTCGCCCTCGCCGACCGCGGCCTTGGCTTCGGCATGGAGGTCGAGGATGCGCCGCGCATAGGTGAGCAGCGCCTGGCCCTCACGGGTGAGCGCCATCCGGCGGGCGCCGCGATCCAGCACGCGGTGGCCGAGCGCCTGCTCCAGCTTCTTCAGTTGCATGCTGACCGCCGACTGCGAGCGGTAGAGCTCGGGTGCCGCGGCGGAGAGCGAGCCGGTGTCGACCACGGCCACGAAACAGCGCAGCCAGTCCAGTTGCAGGTCGTGTGGCATGGGTTCGTCGCCTGTTTTCGATTATCGGATGGTGTGCTTTCGAACTATCCGTTTTTCGGATGGGGCTGTCGAGGGCATGGTCCCCGCGGGTCGGACCCCCACCCCGGCCCTCCCCCGATTTGGGGGAGGGAGAAGTAAGAGTGCCCTCCCCCGACCAGCGGACGAATGTCCGCATTCGCGGACGGGGGGAGGGAGAAGGAGAGAGGTGCGGCGGGGGTGCGAAGCACCGAGGACGAGCATGAACGCGAACCGCGATGTGGCGAAGCTGGTCGCCGGGTTGATGCTGATCGGCACGGTCGGCGCGGGTGTGGTGGCGACCGGGCTCGACGCGATCACCATCGTGTTCTGGCGGAGCGCCATCGGGGCCGGGTTCATGCTGGCCTGGTGCCTCGCCACCGGGATCCTGCCCGACCGTTCGCTCAGCCGCCGCAACCTGATGCTGGGGATGGTGGCGGGGGTGAGCCTGGTGCTGAGCTGGGCGGCCTTCTTTGCCGGGATCCTGCTGACCAATATCAGCACCGCCACCATCCTGTTCCACATCCAGCCCTTCCTGATCCTGCTGATCGGCGCGGCGGTCTGGAAGGAGCGGGTGACGCGCGACCAGCTGCTCTGGCTGATCGCCGCCTTCATCGGCGTGGTGCTGGCGAGCGGGCTCACCCGGTCGCACCGCCTTTCACCCGGGGAGATCGATCCGGACTGGCTGCTCGGCATCGCGATCAATCTCGGCGGCGCGCTGCTCTATGCGGTGACGGCGATTGCGGGCAAGGGTCTGGCCGGGCAGCGCGGCGAGATCACCACGCTGATCCAGACCGTGGTGGGCTGCATCCTCTTCGCGCCCTTCGTCGATTTCCATCAGGCGATCGCGCCGGCCGCCTGGGGCTGGCTGGCGATGATCGGCGCGGTGCAGACCGGGATCGCCTGGGTGCTGCTCTATTCCGCCTATCCGCGGGTCTCGACGCCGCTGATCGCGGTGTTGAGCTTCGTGAACCCGCTGACCGCGATCGGCACCGACTGGCTGTTCTTCGACCGGCTGCTCGGTGTCGCGCAGGCCGCCGGGATGGCGCTGATCGTGACCGGCACGCTCGGCGTGAAGCTGGGCTGGCGGCTGACGCCGCGGGTGCCGCGCGGCGCCTGAGGCGGCGGGACCGCCCGGGAGCGCCGCGGGCAGGGACTCGACAGCGGGTCCCGGTTGCTGCTTTCATCCGGCCGCGTTCTCGGCATTTGCGGGAGTCGGTCGGTGGCCGCGAAGATCTACGGCATCAAGAATTGCGACACGATGAAGAAGGCCTTCGCCTGGCTGGAGCAGCAGGGCGTCGCCTATGACTTCCACGACTACAAGAAGGAGGGCGTCACCAAGGCCGCGCTGCAGAAATGGTGCAAGGCGGCCGGGTGGGAGGCGGTGCTGAACCGCGCCGGGACCACGTTCCGGAAACTGGCCGAGAGCGAGCGGGCGAACCTCAACGAGGCCAAGGCGATCGCGCTGATGCTGGCGCAGCCGTCGATGATCAAGCGCCCGATCCTGGAATCAGGTGGGGTCGAGACCGGCGGGCAGATCGAGATCGGCTTCAAGCCGGAGCGCTACGCCGCGGTGTTCGGCAAGTAGCGCCGATGCGACACGCGGGCCGACAGATGAGCAAGCGGCTGCTGCAATCGGCGGTCGCGGTCTGCTGCCTGGTGCCGATCGCGGCCGGGGGCGCCGGGCTGGCGCTGGGGCCGGCGCTGGTCGGTGACGCCGGAGAGGGGCGCGACCTCGACAGCCATTTCCGCTATCTCTGCGGGCTGCTGCTGGGGATCGGACTCGGCTATGCCGCCTCGGTGCCGGGGATCGAGCGCAAGCGGCTACAGTTCACCTTGCTCAGCACGCTCGTGGTGATCGGCGGTGTCGGCCGGCTGCTGTCGCTGTTCGCCAAGGGCGCGCCCTCGCCGGTCATGCTGGCGGCGCTGGCGATGGAGCTCATCGTGACGCCGCTGCTGACGCTCTGGCAATGGCGGGTGGCGCGGCGCGCCGGCGGGCGGTTCCTGTCGTGATGACCTATGCGCAATACAACGCCTTCTGCCGGAAGCTCACCGCCACGACCCATGTGGTGCAGTGGGGCGGCGCCCATGTCTGGAAGGTCGGCGGCAAGGTGTTCGCGATCGGCGGCTGGCATGACGACCACCCCGCCTTCACCTTCAAGGTGAACGACATCGCCTGGGAGATGTTGAAAGCAACGCCGGGCTGCCGGCCGGCGCCCTATCTCGCCTCGCGCGGGATGAAATGGATCCAGCATTACGATGCGCCGGGGCTCAGCGACCGTGAGCTCAAGGACTATATCCGGCAGTCGCACAGCCTCGTCGCGCGCGGGCTGTCGAAGAAGAAGCGGATCGCCCTGGGGCTGCCGGTGGGCGACTGACCCGCGCGAAGCGCTCAGTATTTCCGCGTGAAGGCGCCGTCCTCGTCGGAGAGCCGGCCGTCGACCCAATCCAGCACCCAGGTCTCCTCGCCACCGGTGCCCGCGCCGGGCTTCCAGCAATAGGGGTCGATCCAGGAGATCTCGGCCGGCCCCTGGGGCTGCAGGGACATGGTGGTCGCATCGACCGTGACCGTGTATTTCCGCTTCCACCGATAGGTCCCCACACGGGGGCTGGGGCTGTAATTGGTGCTGGACTCGCAGCCGGTGAGATACCAGTAGGTGCGCAGGGACGTCCGGTACTTGACCGTCAGCTCCGCGGTGCCATCGGCATTCAGCACCAGCTCGTCTTCCCACTCGAGCGAGCCCGACTTGTCGTCATAGTCTTCCCGGCCGCTGCGCGCGTAGGTGCCGGCCGGCAGCGGCGGCGCCGATAGAGCGGCCGGCGCCGCGGCCGCGGGCGCCGCAGACCCGGGCGCAACGGACTGGTATCCGCCGTATTGGTCGAGCACGTCCGCCGGGGACGTGCCGCGCAGATCGGCGAGCAGGGCCGCGGCCTTCTGCCGGAACGGGCTCTGCGGGTATTTCACCAGGAAGTCCACCAGCGCGGCGTCGGTCGGCGCGCGCTCGATGGCGCTCCAGGCTTCGAACTCGCCCGGCGCTTCGGCCAGCACCGGCGCGCGCGCCAGTCCGATCAGAAACAGCACCGCCAGCAGGACCAGGCCGGCGCGCGCGAGGCGACGCATGCGATTCTCCAAACGCGTTTTGCAACCGCGGATCCTAGCGATCGCCGCCTTGCTGTCCAGCCGGATCGGGCCCGCCGGCTTGCGACGGGCCCGATGCCTTGGCCTTACGCGATGGTGGTCGTGACCTCGATGTTGCCGTGCACCGCCTTCGAATAAGGGCAGATGCCATGGGCGATCTCGGCCAGTTCCGCGGCGGTCTCGCGATCGACGCCGGGGACGGTCACGGTGAAGCGCGCGGCGAGGAAGAAGGCGTTTCCGGATTTGTTGAGGTCGATCTCGGCATCGACTTCCGGGCTGCCGGCGAGCTTCACCTGGCGCTGCGCGGCGGCGAGCTCGATGGCGCCCATGTAGCAGGCCGACCAGGCGGCGGCGAACAGGTTCTCGGCGGCCGGGTGCGGCTGCGCCAGCGCGAGATCGACGAAGCCGTCGGCGCTCCTGGCATAGCCGTCGCGGCCGCTCTTGCTGTGGGTCTTGCCGGTGACGAGGGTCTTTGCGGTCAAGGCGGAAGTGGTCGGGGTGATGGCGTTCATGGCGGTCTCCTGTTGCGAAGGTTGAGGGTTCGGGTCCTGTCCGGTCCGGCGGGCCGCCGTTCGCGACCCCTTGCTTCCGTTCCGATGCCGAACCATATTGCTATGGAAATCATAGGGGCAAGTGGCTATGAAAACGAAAGTGACAAGGATCACAGGAAGCCGCGGGAAGGCCCGGGTTTCCGCGCTTCCCGCCCCGGCCCCGTCGGCGCTGGACCCGGGCACGCTCTGCCCGGTGGCGCGGGCGGTGGCGGCGGTCGGCGACCGCTGGACGCTGCTGGTGCTGCGCGAGCTCTTCGCCGACAACCACCGCTTCGAGGAGATCCAGGCGCAGACCGGCGCCACGCCGCAGATGGTGGCGGCGCGGCTGAAAGCCCTGGAGGCGGAAGGCCTGGTCGAGCGCCGCCTTTATAATGCGCGACCGAAGCGGCACGACTACCACCTGACCGCCAAGGGCGAGGCTTTCTATCCGGTGATCCTGGCGATGCGGGCCTGGGGCGAGACCTGGCTGAAGACGCGCAAGGAAGGCCGCACGGTGGACTTCATCCACAAGAGCTGCGGCAAGCCGGCGGGTCTCGGCACGGTCTGCGAAAGCTGCGGCCGGGTGCTGAAGCGGGAGGATCTCTCCGGCGCTTTCAACCCCAGCTACCAGGCCGAGCGCGATGCGCGGCTTGCGGCGTTCAAAAAGAGTCGCTGATCAGCGCTTCGGCCGCCGAACCGCGCGGAGCTTGCCGCTCCGGGCGCCGCCGCAGAAGAAGCGGTCCTTGCCGTCGGATTCCAGGCCGGAGATGAAGCTGCCCTCCGGCATGACCAGCTGCTCCAGCACTTCGCCGCTCCCGGGATCGACGCGGCGGAGCTCGCTCTCGTCGCCTTCCCAGGTGGCGTGCCAGAGCTCGCCCTCGACCCAGGAGACTCCCGTGACGTAGCGGTTGGATTCGATGGTCTTCAGGATCTTGCCGGTGGCGGGATCGACCTGGTGGATCTTGCGGTCGTGATACTGGCCGACCCAGAGCGTGCCCTCGGCCCAGGCGAGACCCGAATCCTTGCCGTCGCCCGGCGAGGGAATCGTCGAGAGCACGCGGCCGGTCTTGGGGTCGATCTTCTGAATCTGCTTCTCGGCGATCTGGTAGAGATGCGTGCCGTCGAAGGCGGTGCCGGCATGGGCGGCGACGTCGAGCGCGCGCACCAGCTTGCCGCTCTCCGGGTCGAGCGCGTTCAGCTTTTCGCCGGAGGCGAACCAGACGCTGCCGCCGTCGTAGGTGACGCCGGCCACCTGGTCGACGCCGTCGAAGGGCCCGTATTCGCGGATGATCTTGGCTTCGGTCCTGGACATGATTTCTTCCTGAATGGCGCTGGCGATGACGGGAAGCTAAGCGCTCGCCAGCGGGGTCGGGAGTAACAAGGTGGTCGTGAATCCCGGGACCGGCGGCGTGGTCCAGCGCTGGGCCCGGCCGCGGCCGAAGGACTGCACCTTGCCCGAAGCGGCGAGATCATCCAGCGCGCGCTGCACCTGGCGCTGGCTGGCGCCGAGCGCCAAGGCCAGAGCCGAGCTCGACCAGGATTCGCCGTCGGCCAGGAAGGCCAGCACCGCGGCATGCTTCTCCCCGACCGGCCGGGCCAGTACCACGACCTCGGGCGCGCGGCGCGGCGCGAGCGCGAATCCGCCCGGGGTCGCGGTGACGCTGGCCAGCGGCCGCAGCACCGCGCGCAACCGGCCGATCTCCACCCGCAGCCGGGCGCGGTGCGATTCGTCGGCGCGCCGGGCGCCGAAGGCACGGTTGACCAGCGCGTCGCGCGAGACGTCGCCGGGCCAGGCCTCGCCCAGGGCCTGGGCGAGCGCGAAGAGGACCGGCCGGCGCGCGAGCGCCACCGCGCCCTTGGGATCGCGCAGGGTATAGCGGCAGGCATCGATCACCAGCGCCTTCGAGGTTTGCAGGGCCTCGACATCGGCAAGGCGCAGGAGTTGCTCGCGGCCCTGCGTCACCAGCCGCGCGGCGGGCGCGTTGAGGATCTGCCTCGCGCGCTCGACCTCGGCGATCAGGCCGGGAATGCGCGACGCCGCGGCGGCACTTCTGGCGCGGGCGAGGGCGGCGCGCGCCGGCCTGGTGCGCAGCCGCCGCATGGCGATGCCGGCGGCGACGAGTTCATGCCCGGCGCGCAAGGCCGGGGGCAGGCGTGCCGGCTGCAATGCGGCGAGTTTGCTCTCGGCTTGGTCGAGATGGCCCATCAGCAGCAGGCGCCGCACCTCGAGATGCCGGGCATGCGCGGCATTGGCGCGGTCGCCATGCTGCTCCAGGGTCGCCCGCGCGGCGTCGAGCGCCTTGGCCGGCCAGCCGAGGTCGCGCGAGACGAAGGCGATCTCGGCTTCCGCCAGCATGCAGCGGGCGCGGGCCAGGGCCTCGCGCGGCCCGAAGGCGCGCGCCGCCTTCCGCACCAGCAGACGCGCGCGGTCGAGATCGCCGAGCTGGGCCATGGCGATCCCGCGCAAGGCCAGCGCCGGCGCATCGTCACGCAGCGCGATCCGGTTCAGCGCCGCGATCGGGTCACCGGATGCCAGCGCCCGTGCCGCCGCGGTGATCAGCGAGTCCATCATGACTCCATCGGGCAAGAATCCATTGGGGAAAATCCCGCCACACTTGTCACTCCCAGGCTGCGATCGCCGGAGCTTAAGTCTAGCGCACCGGAAACACCAACCAAGGAGCGACCATCATGACGACACATGCCACGGCATCCCGCGAGAAATGGCTGCAGGCGCGGCTCGACCTGCTGGCGGCGGAGAAGGATCTGACCCACCGCAGCGACGCGGTCGCGGAACTGCGCCAGGCCCTGCCCTGGGTGCGGGTCGAGAAGGACTACATGTTCGACACCGAGGCGGGCCGCGCAACGCTCAAGGACCTGTTCCAGGGCCGCTCGCAGCTCATGGTCTATCACTTCATGTTCGGCCCCGACTACACCGCGGGCTGCCCGTCCTGCTCGGCGATCGCCGACGGCTTTGACGGCGTGATCCCGCATCTCGCCAGCCACGACGTGATGCTCTGGGCGGTGTCGCGGGCGCCGCTGGCGAAACTCTCCGGCTACAAGCGGCGGATGGGCTGGGAATTCCCCTGGGCCTCCTCGGCGGGGAGCGACTTCAACGCCGACTTCAATGTCTGGTTCACCGACCAGCAGCGGCAGGCCGGCACCATCGAATACAACTACAAGCGCGGCGGCCATGCGATGGACGCGGCGCAGTATCCCGAGCCGGTCCGGCAGTTCGCCGCCTCCTGCGGCACCGACGCGCCGACCTATACCCGCGACCGGCCGGGCCTCTCGACCTTCGTGCTGGAGGACGGCGTGGTCCATCACACCTATTCCGCCTATGCCCGCGGGGTCGACGGCATCTGGGGCATGTACCAATTCCTCGACCGCGCGCCCAAGGGCCGCAACGAGCAGGGCATCTGGTGGAAGCGCCACGACGAATACGCCAAGGCCTGACGCCCGGGAGGAGCCCATTCCATGAGCGCGCATCTGCTCGACAAGGACCTGCCGTCGCACGCCGCGGCCGTTCTCCGCTTCGCCGCGACACCGGTCTTCGGGCTCCTCGCCTTTGCCAGCGGCGGCGCCGCGCCGGACATGCTCTGCATGCACGCGGCGTCGCCCTGGGGCGGGATGGGCCTGATGTATGGATTGATGGCGGCGTTCCATCTGGCGCCATGGCTGAAGCTGGCCTCCCGACTGCGCTGACAGGTTGTATTTATTGCTTGCGTCGGTCGGCGGTCTGAACTGAACTGACGATGTTTCGCTTGGGCCAGGGCACGACAACAGCTCCGAAATGGATAAGCGCGAGTTCCTGGAGATTCGAGCCATGGCCAACCCAAGCGTGAAGACGGGATTCCTGTCTTCGCAGGTCATACCGCTTGAAGCTATAGCCAACGCCTTTATCGAGGCCACAAGGGGCACGCCTCTGCAGCCGTTCGCCGCGGCGAAGCCGGCAAAGCTGGGCGGGTGGGACGGATTCCGAGTGACGCTGCATCCGAACGCCATGCCCGTGGAGATTCTGGCCGACAGGTCCACCCTTCGTCTCGGCATCATTCGTTTCAGTGCAATCACGAGCGTTACGGGTCCCGGATATCACGCCTTCGTAATCGCTTGCATGGATGCGGTGCAGGCCAAGCTCGGCTTGAAGTGGGACTATGTCGGGAGAAGCGATGACGATACCGGTTACGCTCGGACCCGCGATTTTTCCGGCCTGCAGCATGCAATGGCGCGCTTCTTCCGAAACCGCTGCCGCCAGGTCGTCGAGGAGCGAAGCCGCCCCAGAGCCGCCGGCACACCAGCAGCCTATCTCGGCATACCTGTCGGCGAGGTTTGGGAAGGGGACGAAAACGAGATCCTGACCCACTTCGGGCCGAGATCGTTCGAGGAAGTCGAGCGCTGGTCGGCGCTGGAGGGTGATTCGTTAGCAGGCGCCGCAGCCGATTTCTTCCCATGGTGGGGGCAGGGTTTCGAGGGCAGCTTCCATCGCGGAGTCGCACTGGATTTGATGTGGCGACGCATGCGTTGGGCAAAGCCGCTCGAGCGCAACGAGGCCACCATGATGGCCAATGTCCTCACCTGCCTGAGCGAAGCGATGCGGCACGGGTACCGATTACCCGTTCCGCTCGGTGTCATCAGCGAGATCATGACACTGGTCGGTCCGGAGGCGCCCGTATTCCCTCATCCAAAGGGCATCGGGTATCGTCGCCGCAACGCCTGGATCACGATGAACGGATGGTCCGTGAGCATACCCAGCAGCCTCGTTCTTGAATTCAACGAACCCGGACGCTTTGCCGTCGGGAACGGCGCCTTCAGGGTACAGGTTTCGGATGGCATCCTCAGTCCCGGCGCGGATCACGGCGGCGAGGCACTGGCGCTCGGTGAGGTTGCAAGGGATCGGGGCTTCTATCCCGCCGATGACGGCAAGGGGTTTGTGCTGGATGCCGCGGTGCGGACGCCATCCAAGCGAGGACCAGACCGCCTTTGCCTGGTCAAGATCTGGATGGCGGATGAGAACTGGCGCAATCTCGCCGAGGCAATTGTCGATTCGGTCACGCTGACCAAGACATAGCCGGCTTGGTGGAATCGGATGTCCAAAGCGACGCGCGCGACCAAGGCGCTGGAGCAGGCGAAGGTCGACTTCACCGTGCATGCCTACGACTACGACCCCGATGCGGACAAGGTGGGGATGCAGGCGGCCGCGGCCCTGGGCGAGGAGCCGGCGCGGGTGCTGAAGACCCTGATGGCCCTGGTCGACGGCAAGCCGGTCTGCGTGATCGTGCCCTCCGACAAGGAGGTCGCGATGAAGAAGCTGGCCGCGGCTTTCGGCGGCAAGGCGGCGCAAATGATGAAGCCCGCCGATGCCGAGCGGATCTCCGGCTACAAGGTCGGCGGCATCAGCGCCTTCGGCCAGATGAAGCCGCCGCGGGTCGCCATCGAGGCCGAGGCGATGCAGCACGACCTGGTCTACATGAACGGCGGGCAGCGCGGGCTGCAGCTGCGGCTGAAGCCGGGCGACGCGGCAGCCGCCTTGAAAGCGATCGTCGCGCCGCTGGTGGCTTAGCGGTTTAGCGCTGGAGCTTCCCCCGCGCGCTTCTCGAAACATCACGGCTGCATCAACCCCCGCCCTCACCCGCCCCCATCTTGGGGGCGGGAAGCGGGAGAGAGTCTTCGCTACCGCTCGCAGGCGGTCGCTGCGACTAAGTTGCCGGCTGCAGCTTGTCCTGGGTCCTGGTCTCGAAGTCCTTGGCGTCGTGGCGCTCGTGGAGCTGCTCCTTCGGATCGCCGGACATGCGGTTGACCATGCGGCCGCGCTTCACCGCCGGACGGGCATAGAGCATGTCGGCCCAGCGGTTGAGGTGCTTGTATTCATGGGCGCTGAGGAATTCCGCGGCGCCGGTGTAGGAGTAGCCCTTCGCCACGCCGCCATACCAGGGCAGGATCGCGATGTCGGCGATCGTGTACTTGTCGCCGGCGATGTATTCGGTCTTGGCCAGCTGCTTATCGAGCACGTCGAGCTGGCGCTTCACTTCCATGGCGAAGCGGTCGATCGCGTACTCGATCTTGAACGGCGCATAAGAATAGAAGTGGCCGAAGCCGCCGCCGAGATAGGGCGCGCTGCCCATCTGCCAGAACAGCCAGGAGAGGACTTCCGCGCGCTCGGGCGACGTCACCGCCGGCACGAAGGCGCCGAATTTCTCCGCGAGATAGAGCAGGATCGCGCCGGATTCGAAGACCCGGATCGGCTTCGGCCCGCTGCGGTCCATCAGCGCGGGGATCTTGGAGTTCGGGTTGACGTCGACGAAGCCGCTGCCGAACTGGTCGCCCTGGCCGATCTTGATCAGCCAGGCATCGTATTCCGCGCCCTTGTGGCCGAGGGCCAGGAGCTCCTCGAGCAGGATGGTGACCTTCTGCCCGTTCGGGGTTGCCAGCGAATAGAGCTGCAGCGGGTGCTTGCCGACCGGCAGCGCCTTCTCATGGGTCGGGCCGGAGATCGGCCGGTTGATATTGGCGAACTCGCCGCCATTGGGCTTGTTCCAGGTCCAGACCTTGGGCGGCGTGTAGGCAGTCGCGTCATTCATGAGGATGAACTCCAGGCACTAAAGGGGAATGTGTCGGGGGAATAGAGACTCACTTTGGACGTTTGAAGCTCTTGCGGGCGCGTTCGACCTTCGAGCGAATAGCACAGTCTTCAACATGGTCATTGACCAGGCCCATGGCCTGCATGAAAGCGTAGATTGTCGTCGGGCCGACGAATTTCCAGCCGCGTTTCTTCAGCTCCTTCGAAAGCGCGATGGATTCGGCGGAAGTCGCGGCCGTCTGCGGCTTGGCGGGGCGGCCAGCCTCATAGCGCCAGAGGAAGGCAGCCAGCGAGCCTTCCGATTGCACCATCTCCCGCGCGCAGCGGGCGTTGTTGATGGCGGCCTCGATCTTGCCGCGATGGCGAATGATGCCTTCGTTCTGCAGCAGGCGCTCGACATCGCGGGGCGTGAAGCGCGCGACCTTGTTGAAGTCGAAGCCTTTGAAGGCAGCGCGGAAATTCTCGCGCTTGGCCAGGATGGTGCGCCAGGAGAGGCCGGACTGAAATCCTTCCAGGCAGAGCTTCTCGAACAGGCGGAAGTCGTCATCGACCGGATAGCCCCACTCGCTGTCGTGGTAATGCGGGAATTCCGGCGCCGATCCGGCCCAGCGGCAGCGCCGCTTGCCGTCCGGTCCCGTCACCGTGGTCATCTTGCAGTTCCCCTGGAAATCTCTTCCTCCAGCCATTCCTCCATCAGGCGTACCTCGCGGCGGATGAAGGCCTCGTCGTGGAAGGCATTGGCCAGCGCCGCGACGCCCTGGCTGCGCGCCAGGAGGTGCAACGCCAACTTATCGGCATCCGCCTTGCGCCCGAGCGCGGCGAAGTGCTTGGCGAGCCAGGCGCGGAACAAGCCGAAGAGCCGGTTGGCGTCGGGCTGCGATGGATGGTCGAGCTTGGCGAGCTCCGCGGTCAAGGTGCCGACCGGGCAGCCGTAGCGCTGGATGTCGTTGCGGTTGGCGATGAGGATGTTGATGAAGCTGCGGATGCAGTCGGCGGACGACTTGGGGGCCGGTCCCTCGGCTTCGCGCTCCCAGCGTTCGAGCAGGCGCTCCCGCTTGGCGATCCGCGCTTCGATCACGGCGTCGAGGATCTCGTCCTTGGATTTGAAGTGGTGATAGAAATTGCCGCGCGAGATCTCCACCACCGCGGCGATGTCGGCGAAGGAAGTCTGCGCGTAGCCCTGCCGGTAGAAGAGGGCATCGGCGGCGGCGACGATCTCGGCGCGGGTGGAGGTCTCTTCGCGCATCGGCTCCCTGACAGCGACTTGGACGCTCGTCCTAGCCCAGAGACTAGGACAAGCGTCCAAGTGCCGTCAAGAGCCGACCAGTTGGGCGCCGATCAGACCCGGGCCTCCAAAACCAAGTTGAACGGCGTCTCGACCGCGCGGCGGAACTGCGAGAAGCCCGCCTTGCGGAAGACCTCGGCGAGCCGCGCCTCGCCGGCCTGGGCGCCCAGTACCATGCGGCCGCCTTCGGAGATTGCGTGGGCGCAGCAGATCATGGTCGACGCGGCGTAATACATTCGCGCGACGGGCGAGATATTGTCCTCGACCCGGTCGTTGGCGAAGGGCTCGACCAGCATCACCGTGCCTTGCGGCGCCAGCGCCTTCCTTGCATGGGTGGCAGCGGCGACCGGATCGCCCATGTCGTGCAGGCAGTCGAAGAAGCAGATCAGGTCGTATTTGCCGGGATAGTCATCCGCCTTTGCCTTGGCGAAGCTGACCTGGCGCTCGACGCCCGCCTTCACCGCGGCCTGGTTGGCCTCCAAGACCGACTCCGCATGGGCGTCGAAGCCGCGGAACTTGGAGTTCGGGAAAGCCGCCGCCATCAGGTTGGTGGAATGCCCGTGGCCGCAGCCGATGTCGGCGACCACCGCGCCGGCCTGCAGCTTCGCCACAACGCCGTCCAACGCCGGCAGCCATTGCTGGACCAGGCTGGCACGGTAGCCGTTGCGATAGAAGCCGGCGACGCCGCAATAGAGGCGGTGGTCGTGGTCGCCCCAGGGAATGCCCTGGCCGGTCCTGAAGGCTTCGACCGCCTTGGCCTCATCCGCCCACATCGAGGCCGGGACCTGCCAGGCGAGTGGAATGAAGGCCGGGCTCTCCTCGTCGGCGAGCACGAAGGCCTGCTCGGGCGTGAGCTCGTAGGTGTCGCTGATGGCGTGGTAGTTCACATAGCCGCCGGCGGCCTGGGAGCCCAGCCATTCGCGCACGTAGCGCTCGGCACAGGCGGCGCGGCCGGCGAGATCGCGCGCGGTCATCGGCCCGGCGCCGGCCATCGCCTTGTACAGGCCGAGCTTGTAGCCGAGGCTGACCATGATGCCGCCATAACCGGCGGAAATGTCGTTGATCACGCGGCCCATCAGCGCTTCGAGCTTCTGGGGGTTGATGGCCGCGGCTTCGATTGTATCCATGCAATTCTTCTCCGCTCTTGACCGCAGGGGGTTCTGCGTCGCGCCGGAGAATGACGGCGGTCACGCCGCGAAGGCAGAGCGGGACTGTCCAGAATAGGGTCGTTTGTGCCAGTTTCGCCGCCGCCATGACCCGCCAAGCCATACCCGCGCCAGGACAGCAGCCGCTCCATGTGAGCCTGGTCGCCGTGCCGGAATGCGCGATCTCGACCTTGAGCGGGATCTTCGACGTGATGAACGCCTTCTCGATCCTGCCGAAGGAGACGCCGGGGTTGCTGGCGCCGGCACCCTTCACCGTCCAGGTGGTCGGACGCGCACCGGGCCCGCTCGATCTCGCGAGCCACATGCCGGTGACGGTGGAGCGCGGCATCGATGCGGTGACGACAACCGACATCATCATCGTGCCGTCGCTGTTCATCGGCCCAAACGGCTGGGAAAAGGGGCGCTATCCGGAGCTGGTGGAATGGCTCACGGCGATGCACGCCCGGGGCGCCCTGCTCTGCTCCGCCTGTTCGGGGATCTTCCTGCTGGCGGAGACCGGCCTGTTCGACGGCATGGAGACGACGGTGCATTTCGGCTACGCCCGCACCTTCGCCGAGACCTTCCCGAAAGTGCCGAGTCATCCCGAACGGGTGCTGGTGATCGCGGGGAGGAACGAGGAGCTGGTCACATCGGGCGCGTCGATGACCTGGCACGACCTGGTGCTCTACCTGATCAGCCGGCATGCCGGCGCCACCGCGGCGCAAACCGTCGCCCGCAGCTTCGCCCTGCAATGGCATCAGGACGGGCTCACCCCTTACATCGTGTTCGAGGGCCGCACCGATCACGGCGACCGCGCGGTCCAGGCCGCCCAGGACTGGATCGGCAAGCACTTCTCCGTCGCGAACCCGATCGAGGAGATGGTGAAGCGCACCGGCCTCGCCGAGCGCACCTTCAAGCGGCGCTTCACCGCCGCGACCGGGCTGAGCCCGATCGCCTATGTGCAGCGTCTGCGGATCGAGAACGCCAAGCGCCGGCTGGAGCGGACCGAGACCGCGGTCGACGAGATCGGCTGGCAGGTCGGCTATGAGGAGCCGGCCTTCTTCCGCCGGCTGTTCAAGCGGGTCACCGGCCTGACGCCGGGGACCTATCGGCGGCGCTTCCGCATCCCGGATTATGCGCGCAGCGGCAGGAAACGCTCAACCTGAACGTCATGCCCGGGCTTGACGCGGGCATCCTCCTCCGGTCGGCGCGAGATTGCCGGATCAAGCCCGGCAATGACGCCCCTTGTAGCGCTAGATCACGCGCTTCAGCTCGCCCAGGAACTTCGCCAGCTCGCTGTTAAGATTGGCGGACTGGAGCTTCAGCGATCCGATCGAGTCGGCGAGCACCGACGCCGCCGCTTCCGTTGCGCCGGCCGCCTCGCGGACCCCGGTGATGTTGCTCGCCACCTCGGCCGCGCCGGTCGAGGCATGCTCGACATTGCGGGCGATCTCCCTGGTGGCGGCGGCCTGCTGCTCCATGGCGCCGGCGATCGCGGTCGACGCGCCGGTCATCTCCGTGATCACCGCCGCGGTCTCGCCGATGGTGGCGGAGACGGTGTCAACCGAGCCCTGGATCGCTTCCACCTGGGCGACGATATCCTCCGTCGCCCGGCCGCTCTGGGTGGCGAGGCTCTTCACCTCCGAGGCGACGACGGCGAAACCCTTGCCGGCTTCACCGGCGCGCGCCGCCTCGATCGTGGCGTTCAGCGCCAGGAGATTGGTCTGGGCGGCGATGTCGCGGATCAGCGTGATGACCTCGCCGATCTTGGCCGCGGAGCCGACCAGCCGGCGCACGTCCTCGCCCGCCTGGTTGGTGCGGGCGGTCAGCTTGTCCGCCACCTGCACCGAGGTCTGGACCTGGCGGTTGATCTCGTCGATCGACGCGGTGAGTTCCTCCGTCGCCGAGGCGACGGATTCCAGGCTGACCGAGGCCTCCTCGCTGGCCGAGGCGACCGCGACGCTGCGGCTGTTGGTGACGGCGGTGGCCTCGTTGAGCGAGGTCGCGGTCTGGTCCAGCGCGGTGCTCGCGGCCTCGACCTTGGCGATCACCTCGGCGGCGGTCGCCTCGAAGCGCTGCATGGCGTCGCCGGCCTCCTTCACCTTGGCGCCCATTCCGGCGGTGGCGGTGTTGATGGCGCGCGCGGTGCGGCGGAACTCGCCGGCCATGCCCGCTTCCATCACCCGGCGGTCGTAATGCTGCTCGGTCACGGCCTGCAGCGAGGCGCCGGATTCGCGCACGAAGGCGTCGGCGCGGTCGGCGAGATCGTTGACCGCCCAGAGCACCTCGCCCAGCAGGTCCTTCTCCTCGACGTCGTTCAGCCGGCGCTCGAAATCGCCTTTCTGCAGGTCGACCATGACGGCGAGCGCCTGCTGGAGGCGACGCCGCATGCGTAAGTTCGCGAGCAGCGCGAAACCTGCCGCGAGCAGGGCGGCAACCAGAACCGCCAGCACCGCCCAGGCGGGCAAGCCGCCGGCGACGAGCGCCAGTGCGACGACGATCAGGCCGGCGGCGAGGCCGAGGCCGAGCGTCAGGCTAGAGAGAGAAGATGAAGCGGTCATAGTCGGTGCCCTTGGCCTTCAGTTTCTCGTTCAGCGCCGCATAGGCGGCGTTCATGCCGTCCTTGCGGTTGGCATGGCTCTCCTCGATGGCGCGGAGCTCGGCATAGAGCGGCGCAATCACCGTGTCGACCGCCGCCTTCTTGGCGACGCGCCGGTTGGAGTGATAGCCGGCGATCTGGCCATCGGCGCCGTAGGACGGGGTGACATGCGCCAGCACCCAGTAATGATCGCCGTTCACCGCCCGGTTCACCACATAGGCGAACAGCTCGCGGCCGGACTGGATGCGCTCCCAGAGCAGCTTGAAGACGCAGCGCGGCATGTGGGGATGCCGGATCAGGCTGTGCGGCTCGCCGATGGTCTGCTTGAGGCTCAAGTCGGCAATGCTGAGGAAAACACGGTTGGCGTAGGTGAGGCGGCCTTTGAGGTCGGTCTTGCTGACGATGATCTCGTCTTCACCGAAGTGGCGCTCTCGACCGGTGAGGGTGGCGTCCATGTTCGATCCATGTGGTGGCGTTTACCCGCAGATCTCTCCTTCTGACACGAGAATGGAAAAAATTCGGTAAAGTTGGCCTTCATTCTCGGCTGTGGTGTTTTGCCGCTGCCCGCAGATTTCGCTGGCTGGAACGCCCGGGGTCACCGGCAGAGACAAGCCGTCAGGCTGTGCCGGGCGCGATCAGAAGGCCAAAGATTGCTGGGCCGGGGGTGGCGGACTGAGATCCACACCTTCCAAGGCGAGCATCTTCAGTTTCGAATCCGCGCCGCCGGGCGCGGAGAAACCGCCGACCTTGTTGCCGGCCGCGAGCACCCGATGGCAGGGGATGATCAGCGGCACCGGATTCTTCGCCATGGCCTGGCCGACGGCGCGCGCCGCTTCGGGCCCGGCGCCGAGCGCCTTGGCCAGACTGCCATAGGTCGTGACCTGACCATAACCGACGCTGCGGAGCGCAGCGTAGATGCGGCCGAAGAATTCATCCTGGCCCTCGAGATCGAGTTCGATATCGGTGAAGTCCACCGCCTCGCCGGCGAAGTAGCGCCGCGCCGCGGCGATCGCGGCGGCGACCGGCGAAGGCGGCGTGCCCGGCTGCGCCGCCGGAAAGCGCCGCAGCATGTTGCGCTCGGCGGTCGCCGCATCGCGGTCCGGCAGCTGGAAACGCGCGATCCCGGCCGGTGTCCAGCCGATGGCGCAGAAACCGGCCGCGGTCTCGAACACGGCGTATTGGTGTAATGCGTCGGTCATGGCCTTGATCCTTCGATCCTCGGACTATGACATGGCGTCGCTGAGTCGGGAATGCGCTCCGATTCTTGCTCTATTCCCGGCGGCACGCTAGGCAGGTCATGGACAGCGAGGGAGCGCGATCATGATCAGCGGCGGATGTCTCTGCGGCGCGGTGCGGTTCACCGTCTCGGAAGGACCGATCCTGGGGCGGGTCTGCTGGTGCAAAGTGTGCCAGAAGCTCGGCGCCGGCGGACCGGCGGTGGGGGCCGCGTTCAAGTCGGCGGCCGTCACCGTCACGGGCGAACTGCGAGACTACGAGAGCACCGCCGACAGCGGCAACAAGATGCACCGCAAGTTCTGCCCGGTCTGCGGCACCCAGCTGTTCAGCCAGGCGGAATCGCGGCCGAACCTGGTCTTCATCCGCGCCGGCGCGCTGGACGATCCGGAGATCGCCAAGCCGAGCTCGACCATCTGGGTGAGCAGCGCGCCGAGCTGGGCCTGCATAGATCCGGACCTGCCGCAGATCGCGGGGCAGCCGGCGCCGATTCAATCTTAGGATTCTTCGCGGCGAGGCGCGCGGGTTCCAGCGTCAGCCGCGGGATTCCCGCACGCCGTCGAGCCATTGCATGACCAGCGCCACCTTGGCTTCGGTGTCGAGGGCGCGGTCTTCGAGATTGGCCCAGGTCGCATAGGCGAGCGCGTGGTGGAGGGTCGCGGCAAGGTCGCGGCGGACCACGCCCTTGCGGCCGAAACCGGCGGCGATAGATTCGGCCACCGCGCCGAGATGGTCGTCCACCTGGGCGAGCACCGGCTGGATCGGCTTCACCAGGCCGGCGTCGCGATAGGCCACCGTCCACATGCGCTGCGTGTCCGCGTAGTAATCGTAATGCGCGGCCAGCGCCGCCGCGGCGCGGGACATCGGCTCACGGATCCCTTCCCAGAGCGCCGCGTTAGGCAAGGGATGCAGCGCGCCCCAATGCGCGGTGCAGGCGGCGAACATTGCCGCCTCGTCGGGAAAATGGCGATAGAGGGTGAGGCGCTGCACCCCCGCCCGCTCGGCGATGGCGCTCATCGGCGTGTGGGCCGGGCCGAGCTTCTCGTGCAGCGCGACCGCCGCCTCGACGATGCGCCGGCGGGTCTCCGCCTGGGATTCCGCCCGCGCCGATAATCGATAGGTCCGCTTTTTTGTGCGCTTCGTCACGACCACCTCATTCAGTGAACATAGTCGTTCACTGGATTGTTGACCAGTCCTCCCCGGCGCCGGTACAGACTTTTTCACAAAACAAGCCTGTTCACCGAAATCATCGATAACCCGAACCGAGAGGAAACCTGCCCGATGTCAACCAACGAAGCCCTGACCGCCCCGATCCTGACCGCGCCGCGCCGGCTCGGCGCCGACTGGACGATGTTCAACGCCTGGGCGCCGCTGCCGGGCCTGGGTGCGATCGCGATCAACTCGCTGCTGCTGAAGGGACGGGAGCCGGTGCTGGTCGATACCGGCATCGCGCCGCTGGGCGACGCCTTCCTGGGGCAGCTGGAGCAGGAGATCGATCCCGCGGAACTCGCCTGGATCTGGATCAGCCATGCCGATGTCGATCACATCGGCGCGCTGCAGAAGGTGCTGGACCGCGCGCCCAAGGCCAAGGTGGTGACCGGCTATCTCGGCATGGCCAAGCTCGGCCTCTTGGGCTTCGACATGAGCCGGGTCCAGTTCCTGGAGCCGGGCTCGGTGTTCGAGGCCGGCGGGCGGCGCCTGCACACGGTGCGCCCGCTTTACTACGACGCCTCGGAGACGATGGGCTTCTTCGATCCCGCCGCCGCGCTGCTCTACACGGTGGATTGCTTCGGCGCGGTGCTGCCCGCCCCGGTCGATTCGGTCGAGGACGTCGCCGCGGCCGACTTCCGCAACGGCATGATGACCTGGTCCGGGATCGACTCGCCCTGGCTGAAAGGCGCCGATCGCGCCGCGCTCGGCCGCGGCCTCGCGGCGATCGACCGCCTGGCCCCGGCGCATCTCGTCTCGGCGCATCTCCCGGTGCTCGAAGGCCGCGCTTCCACGCTCACCGGGCCGATCGCCGAGATCTATTGCCATGGCGCCTTGCTGCACGACCCGGCGAATACCGAGCCGGCGCTGGCGCCGTTCGCGCTGGCGGCTTGAGTATCTCTAGGCGGCGGCTTTCGGCGCTTTGAAGGCGGCGCCCTCATGGGTCAGCAGCCATTCCTTGCGGTGAAGGCCGCCGCCATAGCCGGTCAGCGAGCCGTCGCGGCCGATCACGCGGTGGCAGGGCACGACGACGCTGATCGGATTGAGGCCGTTGGCGGCGCCGGCGGCGCGGATCGCTTCCGGCTTGCCGGCGCGGCCGGCGAGCTGGGTATAGGTCCAGGTCTTGCCCGCCGGGATCTTGCGCAACACCGCCCAGACCTTGCGCTGGAAGGGCGTGCCGGCGCTCTCGACCGGAATCCCATCGATCGCCTCGAGATCGCCGGCGAAGAAGGCCTTCAGCCGATCCATCACCGGCCAGGCCGCGGCAATGCTATCGTCCAGCTTCACGCCGCCCGAGGCGCGGTAAATCCGATCCAGGCCGGTTTGCATCCGGGCCACATGATCTTCCCAGTCCAGCACGCGCAGCCGGCCCTCAATGTCGGTGGCGATCAGCGCGACGCCGATCGGCGTTTCCAGGCGCGAGAGAGCGAAGGTCACTCTGGACATGGCGATAGGCTCCATGGGGCACTCCTCATTCTCATACTCCGGACCTGGGCGGAAGATGAAGGATAGGCCTTCGCCTTGGCACTCCGGTTCTTGCGCCGGTGCGGGCTGCAAAATGCAGCAAGGAGGCGGTGCTACAGCTGCGTCGCGGCTTCGGCCGGCTTCTCTTTCGGCGCGAAGACGGTGATCGCTTTCGGCAGCAGGTTGAACCTTGCGGGCGTGAAGGTGACCAGCTCGCCGTCGGTGTTGATCGGGCGCGGACGCCGGGTGCGGATCTCGAAATGCTCGCCCTTGGTGGCGCGCACCTCCTCCCAGAGGCCGTGGCGACCCTCGCGGAAGGCCTTGGCCATCAAGAGCAGCTTCCAGACCCGATCGACCTCCAGCGAATAGAGATCGAGATGGCCGTCGTCGATGGTGGCGCTCTCCTCGACCGCCATGCCGCCGCCGTAATAGCGGCCGTTGCCGATGGCGATCTGCAGAGTCTTCACCCGCGCGGTGCCCTCGGCGCTGGAGATCTCGGCGTGGAAGGGCCGCGCCTGGCTGAGCACGCGCAAGGCGGTCAAGGCATAGCCCAGGCGGCCGAAGCGGCGCTTGGTCTCGCGGCTGAGAGAGTTCGCGAGGTCGGCGGAGAGGCCGATGCTGGCGACGTTGAAGAAGTGATGGCCGTTGACCTCGCCGATGTCGATCGCCTGTTTCCGGCCGGCGGCGATCACGTCGGCGGCCTGCTCGATGTCGGTCGGGATGCCGAGCGTGCGGGCGAGGTCGTTGGCGGTGCCGGTCGGCAGGATGCCGAGCGGCAGGCCGGTCTTCAGCAGCGCCGGCGCCACCGCGTTCAGGCTGCCGTCGCCGCCGGCGATCACCACCGCCTCGCCCTCCGCCGCGTGCGCCTCGATCCAGGGGGCCACCTCGGTCGGCGACTGCGGCGAGGTGACCGTGAGATCGACGCCGGCGGCGTTGAGCCGCGCGATCGCGATCCCGGCCGCGACGCCGCCCGAACGGCTGTTGCGGTTGATCACCGCGAGCATGCGGCGGCGCTGCCTGGGCGCGGCGGCGGCCGCGGTGGCGGTCTTGGTGTCGCTGGCCGTCATCGCGTCTCGCTTTGGGCTGTCGGGGGCCGGGCTGTCGGGAAATGGGATATTGGGGGAGAAACACGCCGGACAAGGCCGCGGTTGCCGGAAATGACCGGAAACTTGCCCCTTGACGGAACGGGTTTCGAAAACCACCTGAGCATGACCCTGGTCCGGGCCCCTCTGATGCGCCGCGTGTCGGCAAGCGCATGATGTCGGACCTCTTCCGACGTCTTCCGCCGACATTGCTCCATCGGGGGATGATTCTATGCACAATCTGCTGGACCCGGGCCTGCCGCATATCGCCTTCCTGTTCGCCGAGGTCATGGGCAAGCCGGCCTGGATGTGGCTGGGCTTCCTCGGCATCGTCGCCGCGCTGCTGGCCTTCGATCTCGGCGTTTTGCACCGGAAGAGCCACGCGATCGGCATCCGCGAGAGCCTGAAGATGAGCGCCGGCTATATCGCGCTCGGCCTCGGCTTCGGCGCCTGGGTCTGGTGGTCGCTGGGCCCCGCGCCGGGCATGGCTTATCTCACCGGCTTCGCGGTCGAGAAGGCGCTGGCGATGGACAATGTCTTCGTCATCGCCATGATCTTCAGCTATTTCGCGGTGCCGCGGGCCTATCAGCACCGGGTGCTGTTCTGGGGCATCCTCGGCGTCATCGTCCTGCGCGCGATCATGATCGGCGCCGGCGCGGCAGTGATATCGCAGGCCGGCTGGGTGCTCTACATCTTCGCCGCATTCCTGATCCTGACCGGCATCAAGATGCTGGTCGCGGCCGACAAGAAGCACGACCTCGGCTCGAACCGGCTGCTCCAATGGGTGCGCCGGCGCTGCAACGTGACCGACAACCTGCAGGGCGAGCGCTTCTTCGTGCGGCAGAGCGACGCCGCGGGGCGGCGGCGCTGGTTCATGACGCCCCTGTTCCTCGCCCTCATCACGATCGAGTTCGCCGACGTCATTTTCGCGGTCGATTCGGTGCCGGCGATCTTCGCCATCACCACCGACCCCTTCATCGTCTACACTTCGAACATCTTCGCGATCCTCGGCCTGCGTGCGCTCTATTTCGCCCTGGCCGCCATGGTCGAGCGCTTCCATTACCTGAAATACGCGCTGGCCGCGGTGCTGGTCTTCATCGGCGGCAAGATCTTCGCCGCCGACATGCTCGGCCTCGCCAAGATCCCGCCGGTGCTCTCATTGGGCGTGACGGTGGCGCTGCTGGCCGCCGGCGTCGGCTACTCGCTGTGGAAGACGCGGGGGCAAGGCGGGCTGGTCCTGGACGATCGCGGCGACCCGCACTAACCTGCGGGCGTCTCCCCACCGCATGAGTGCCCATTGATGACCAAAGGCTCCGATCTGCTCGTCGCCGCGCTGGAGAATGAAGGCGTCGCGCGCATCTTCGGCATTCCCGGCGAGGAGAATCTCGACGTCGTCGAGTCGCTCAGGTCGTCGAAGATCGAGCTGGTGCTGACAAGGCATGAGCAGGCCGCGGGATTCATGGCGGCGACCCACGGCAGGCTTACCGGGCAGCCCGGCGTCTGTCTCTCGACCCTGGGGCCGGGCGCGCTGAACTTCACCACCGCGGCGGCCTATGCGCATCTGGGTGCCATGCCGATGCTGATCCTGACCGGGCAGAAGCCCATCCACCATGCGCGGCAGGGCCAGTTCCAGATCGTCGACATCGTCAACGCGATGCGGCCCTTGACCAAGATGAGCCGGCAGATCGTCTCGGCCTCTTCGATCCCGACCATGGTGCGCGACGCCTTCCGCGTCGCCAAGGAGGAGCGGCCGGGGCCGGTGCTGCTGGAGCTGCCGGAGGACATCGCGGCCGAGGAAGCCGAGGCGCGGCTCATCCCGGTGCATCCGATCGACCGCCCCTATCCGGCGCCGGCGGCCCTGGAGCGGGCGGCCGAAATGATCCTGGCGGCGAAGATGCCGCTGATCATGATCGGCGCCGCGGGCAGCCGGCCGCGCCTGGTCGAGCCCTTGTCGGATTTCGTGCGGCGGCTGCGGATCCCGTTCTTCAACACCCAGATGGGCAAGGGCGCCGTGCATGGCGGCTCCAACCTCTATCTCGGCACCGCGGCCTTGTCCGAGCGCGACTATATCCACGACGCGATCGACCGCGCCGACCTCATCATCACCATCGGCCATGACACGGTGGAGAAGCCGCCCTTCCTGATGGGCAAGCCGAAGCGCCCGCGCAAGGTGATCCATATCGGCTACCAATCGGCCAAGGTCGAGGAGGTCTATCACCCCGACGCCGAGCTGATCGGCGATATCGGCGCCAGCGTCGCCGCCCTGGCGGATCGACTGGGCGGGCGCATCGCCGAGCAGACCGCGATGCTGGCGCTGCGCCAGGAAATCCTGGCGAAGACCCATGCCGGCGCCGAGGAGCCGCGCTTCCCGGTGATCCCGCAGCGGCTGGTGCATGACATCCGCGCCGTGGTGCCGGAGGACGGCATCGTCTGCCTCGACAACGGCATGTACAAGATCTGGTTCGCGCGCAATTACCGCACGCATGTGGCGAACACGCTGCTGCTGGACAATGCGCTGGCCACCATGGGCGCGGGCCTGCCCTCGGCGATCGCGGCGAAGCTGCTGCATCCGGAGCGCAAGGTGCTGGCGGTCTGCGGCGACGGCGGCTTCATGATGAACAGCCAGGAGCTGGAGACCGCGGTCAGGCTGAAGCTGGACCTGGTGGTGCTGGTCATCGTCGATTCCGCCTATGGCATGATCCGCTGGAAGCAGGCGGTGGATCACTTCGCCGATTACGGCATGACCTTCGGCAATCCGGATTTCGTCAAATATGCCGAGTCCTACGGCGCCAAGGGCCATGCGGTCGGCGCCACGACCGAGGTCATCCCCATCCTGCAGCAGGCCTTCGACGCCGGCGGCGTGCACCTGGTCGCGGTGCCGATCGATTACAGCGAGAATATGCGGGTGCTGATCGACGAGCTCGGCAACCGCAAGGCCAAGGCCGATTGAGACCGATCAGGAGACCCTGAGCCGATAGCCCTGGTTGGCAATCCAGGCTTCCATGGTTTCGGCGTAGACCGCATATCCCTTGAAGCTGTCGGCGCCGATGATCATGCCGGCCCAGGCCGTGCCGCTTGCATCCGGCGTGCAGACGGGTGCCCCGGAATCGCCCGACTTGATTATGCCCGCCGTGCCGTAGGGCGATTCGACCTCGAACAAGTTCTGGAAGCAGTAGTGGACTCCGGCGTGGTTGAACTTGTACCAGGCCGCCAGGCCGCCGACCTGGAGCTGATTGTAGCGGCTGGTGCGCGCCATGACTTCGACCGTTTGGCCCGTGGATAAGTTTGCCCGCGGCGCAATGCCGCCCAGGCTTCCGATGTCGAGAACCTCCAGAACCGAGGAAACGCGCGAGGCATCAATCTTGATCAGCGACAGGTCGACCGAGTTGGGCTGGACTCCGGACCAAGGGTTGCAGGGCTGACCCGGGAGACACGGCGCCAAAGTCGACGCGAGGATGCTGGTACCGATTGCCGCGGCCTTGCTCGAATCGCGCGGCGCGGGGTGCTGTACGGTATTGGCCTGCGCCGCGACATGGGCGCAGGTGACCGCGTAGCGCTGGCCGCCGGCGTCCTTCAGAACGACGCTCAGCGTGCCGTAATCGGTGGCGCCGATGCCGATGCTGACGCCGCCGGGCAGAGGCGTCTGGGGCTTGCGCGGATTGCTGCTCAGGCGGCCCTGTGGACGGGTCTCGACCTCTACGGCGAGGCGGCCCTCCGGACTGCGCAGTTCCGTCGCGCTCGGAATGGGTTCGTCCGGCGACTTCTGCGGACGGAGACAGACTTTGACCACCAAGGGCAGCCCATCAGGATTGAAACCCATGTCGCGCCGGAACCATTGCCACGACTGCGGTCGCCACGACTCGAGGTCGTCATACCGCAGCGGCCGCGGATAGAAGTAAGGCTGCGCAGGCATCCGGCGGCCGGCCAATCTCCAGAGTAACCAGTCGTCCGGATCGTGCTCGGCGACATTGTCGCCCCACCGGTTGCGAAGTTGCCACGTCGCCAGCCAAAACCGCTCGATGTCGAGCACCACGCCCTGCACCGTCGGATACTTCGAGGCGCGTTCCAGGATGCCGCGGAATTCCTGGTCCTCGGCAGCGAAGTCGATCAGGAACTGCACGGCGGCAGTCTCACTTGTTCATCGGAATCAGGCCGGTGATCAAGCTGAAGACGATGGCGACCGCGGTTGCGAGCCCCGCGTCGAAGTAATCCGGGATCACCTGATGGCCGGACACGAGGTAAGCCCAGACCGGAAACGCCAACGTCGAGACGATCAGATGATTCCGCTTCGGCTTCCCCGGCTCGGCCATCTGGTTGAGATAGAAGGGGGTCAGCACCCAGCAGAGCAGAAAGAAGGCGGCATAGGCATAAGGCTGCCACTCGACGCGGATGTTCAACGCGACGCCGATCAGTCCAGTATAGCCGGTGATGAGTTCCGCCGGGATCAGCTTGGCGATTTTCTTGCCGGCTTCGCCCGCGTCGAAGCCCTGGCCCCCGCCGCCGGTGGCCAGCTTGCCCCTGGCCTCCGGCGGGTAATAGAGTCGCGACATGGCGCCCTCCCCCTGCTGCTTCGGCAACATATCACAACCCAAACGGGCGCACAGCACCTTTGCGGGTGGCCGTGAGTGTCGAGGTCTCAGGTGACGATCGTCACTCCCCCAAGCGGAGGAAACCGGGCTAGAGCTTCTTGCTGCCTGAGGAATATGGAGGCGCCCGATGCAGAATACCGCCGTCGCACAGCTGTTCGCCCGTGCGGCCGAGCATGCCGTGGAATTCCGGGCGGCCCTGCCCAAGCGGGTGCAGCGGCCGCTGCAGACCTATGCGCAGGCGCTGGCCGCCTTCGACGCGCCGACCCCGGAGGCCGGGACCGAGGCGCAGATCGTGATGGAAGACCTGGTCGGCCGAGCAACGCCGGGGCTGCATGCGATGGCGGGGCCGCGCTTCTTCGGCTGGGTGATCGGCAATTCGCACCCGATGGGCGTCGCCGCCGATTTCCTGACCAGCGCCTGGGGCCAGAATGCCGGCAACCATACCGCGACGCCGGCCGCCGCCGCCTGCGAGACCGTGGCGATGCGCTGGCTGCTCGACATCCTCGACCTGCCGCGCGAATCCTCGGTCGGCTTCGTCAGCGGCGCCACGATCGCGAGCTTCGTCGGCCTGGCCGCGGCGCGCAGCGAGGTCTTGCGCCGGATCGGCTGGGACGTCGAGGCGGACGGGCTGTTCGGTGCGCCGCCGATCACGGTGCTGATCGGCGCCGAGGCGCATATCACCGTGCTCACGGCGCTGCAATATCTCGGCCTCGGCCGGCGGCGGGTGATCAGCATCCCGGTCGATGGCCAGGGCCGGATGCTGCCCGACGCCTTCGCGCTGGCGATGCGCAACGCGAGGCAGGATCCGGCGGTCATCGTCGTGACGCAGGCCGGGCAGCTCAACACCGGCGCCTTCGATCCGCACCCGGCGATCATCGCCGAAGCGCGGAAGCACAAGAATGTCTGGGTGCATGTGGACGGCGCCTTCGGGCTCTGGGCGCGGGCCTCACCCATGCGCGCGCCGCTGGCGGAAGGCGTCGAGCTGGCGGATTCCTGGTCGACCGACGGGCATAAATGGCTGCAGACGCCCTATGACTGCGGTTTCGCGATCATGCGCGACGCCGAGGCGCATCGCCGCGCCATGACCATCGCGGCGAGCTACCTGCCGCCGGTGGCGGTGGGCGAGCGCGATCCCTCGCATTTCGTGCCCGAGCTCTCGCGCCGCGCGCGCGGTTTCGCCGTCTGGGCGATGTTGAAGCATCTCGGCCGCGACGGCGTCGCCGCCATGGTGGAACGGCATTGCCGCTACGCCGCGCTGCTGGCCGAGAAGCTCCGCGACGAGAAGGACCCGGGCATCGCCGTCTTGAACGACGTGGTGCTGAACCAGGTGATCGTCCGCTTCGGCGCCGATATGACGCCTGAAGCCGGCGACGCCGCCACCGCGGAGACCATCGCCGCGATCCAGCGCGACGGCACCTGCTTCGCCGGCGGCGCCCAATGGCAGGGCCGGACGGTGATGCGGCTCTCGGTGATCGGCGCCTCGACCTCGGAGAACGACGTGCTGCTGTCGGCCGAGGCGATCATCAAAGCCTGGCGCGGGGTCCACGCGGCGGCCTGAACCGCCAAACCGCTACTAGCCGTCACCCCCGGTATCGCCATGGGCGTGGCGGAGCTCCAGGATCTGCACCGATTTCGGCAGCTCGATCAGGAAGTCCCTGTCGCGCGGCAGATGATGGATGGCGCTGGGGTCGCCGCCGGTGAAGCGCGCCATCGCCTCGATGCTTTTCCAGTAGGAGATGGTCATGAACAGGACCTCGTCGCCGCGATCCTCGCGCAGGGCCTGGACGCCCAGCGCCTTCTCGATCAGGGGCTTGATGCCGGTCTCGTAGTTGTAGGCCTCATATTCCTCGGCGCGCTCGCGACGGACGCGGCCGCGCCAGATGCGGGCGATGGTAGGTCGATGCTCGCGGTCCATGGGTCCCTCCAGCCGATGCGAGTCTGATGGAAGCCCGACGGAACGGGTGGAGGCAATCCGAAACTCTCTCTGTTACGCCGCGCGGCGGAAGACCGGCGTGGTGAGATATTTCAGACCGGAATCCACGAGCAGGGTCGCGATCGTCGCCTGTGGGCCCAGCTTCAGGCCGAGCCGGATCGCGGCCAGCACATTGGCGCCGGAGGAGGTGCCGGCGAACAGGCCTTCCTCGCTGGCCAGCCGGCGGGCCATCGCCTCGGCCTGGTCGGTCGGGACCGGGATGATCTCGTCCACCATCTGCGGGGCCCACATCGGCGGCGCGACGCCGATGCCGATGCCCTCGATCCGATGCGCGCCGGGCGCGCCGCCGGAGAGCACGGCCGATTCCGCCGGCTCCACCGCGACAATGCGGGACTTCGGGTTATGGCGCTTCAAGACGGTGGCGACGCCTTGCAGCGAGGCCATGGTGCCGACCGCCTGGATGAAGGCATCGACCTTGCCGCCGCTCTGGGTCCAGATCTCCTCGCCCATCGGATGATAGCCGGCGATGCTGTCGCGGTTGTTGAGCTGGTCGGTCCAGAAGGTGCCCGGCTCGGCCGCGATCGTCTGGGCAGCGGCGATCATGTCCTGGATGAGCTGCCGCGTGATCTTGCCGTTCTCGCTCGGGATCAAGGTCAATTCGGCGCCGAAAGCCTGCATCTGGGTGAGTTTCTCGGCGCTGAAGGCATCCGAGGTCACGATCTTCAGGCGATAGCCCTTGGCGGCCGCGACCAAGGCCAGCGAGGCACCGGTGCTGCCGCCGGTATATTCGACGATGGTGCCGCCGGGCTTGAGGCGCCCGTCGCGCTCGGCCCCGGCGACCATCGCCTGTGCCATGCGGTCCTTCATGCTGCCGGTCGGGTTCTGGCCCTCGACCTTCACCAGGATGCGGGCGCAGCCCCGCGGCACGACGCGACGGAGTTCGACCAGCGGCGTGTTGCCGATCGCCTGGAGGACGCTCATGCTCGCTTCCGGCGGCTGAGCAAGGCCTTCAGGGCGACGGCGTTGTTGTGCTCTTCATCGCGCGCGGCGTAGAGCAGGGTGACGCTGCCCTTGCGGATATGGCGACGCAGTTCCTTGACGGCTTCCTCGGCTTCGTCCGATTGAAGCTCGGCGGCATAGGCCTCGAGGAAGGTGTCCCATTTCTCCGGCTTGGCATGGAAGCGTTTGCGCAGGGCGTTGCTCGGCGCGACCGCCTTCAGCCAGAGATCGACCCTGGCCTTCTCCTTGGCGATGCCCCTGGGCCAGAGCCGGTCCACCAGGATCCGCATCCCGTCGGCCCGGGCGGCGGCTTCGTAGACGCGTTTCACCTTGAGTGCCATGGCAGCGGCCTATTTGCATGTATCTACAAATGATGTATATACATAGAATGATCAAACGCGCGAATCAAGCCCCGAAGACCCTGCGCGGCGACGCCCGCGTCCTGGTGGAGACCTGCCCCGGCGCGCTGAGCCGGCTGGCGGCGCGGCGGATCACCCAGTTCCTGGACCAGGAACTGGCCGCGACCGGCATCAGCTCCGCGCAATTGGCCCTGATGGCGCAGATCGCCGCGGCCGAGGACGACAGCTTGGGCGCGCTGGCCGAGCGCAGCGGACTCGAGCAGTCGACCTTGTCGCGCAACCTGCGCAGGCTGGAGGATGCCGGGCTGATCGAGATCGCCGCGGTCGAGAACGATCTCCGCCGCCGCGCCGCCTGGCTGACCGAGACCGGCGCGCGGCGGCTGGAGGCGGCGATCCCGCTCTGGCGCAAAGCGAAAGCGAAGCTCGCACGGCGGATGGAACCGACGCTTGCCCAGCGCCTAGCGGAGGCGGCCGCCGGCGCTACGCCGTGACCGGTGAGGGCATCGCTATGCGGCGTTCTTCTTGAATCGGAAAAGAATTGCTTTGACGAGGCTGACTCGCCTGCCCGATCCAGCGCCGCAAATCAGCATGAACCAGGTTGCCATCCAGCCGTCGAAAAACAGGGCCTCTCCGGGGGTTCTGGGCGTGCTGAAAAGCGTCCAGCCCAGCCTTTGGCCGGCCAGATGCAGGACCAAGTCCACGAAGGCGCAGTAACCAAACCATTTCATCCAGCTGGCCACAAAGTCGCTGGCCCGCTGCAGCCAGCCCGGACGATCCGCCTGAAGAGCCGCCATGGAGACACACCAATGCGCTGCAGTGCTGACACGCCATATTAGCATTGTTGCTTCGGGATTCCACGTCGGAGTCGTGCCACCCGGCTGCCGCCATCAGGCCTTCACTGCGACCACGAACAGCCGCGGGAAGCGGAAGAGGACGCGGCCGTTGGCCATCGGCGGGTAGAGCCCGGCGATCCGCGCGCGGTAGGCTTCGGTGAAGGCTTCGGCATGTTCCGGGCCGGCGGTGTCGAGATAGGGGCGAAGGCCGGTGCCTTTCATCCATTCGACCACGGCGTCGGGATTGGCCATCGGGTGGTTGTAGACCGTGTGCCAGACATCGACACGGCTGGACTTCGGCGCCAGGCGATCGAAATAGGCCGAGGGCGGCGGCAGGGGGTCGCGTTTCGGATTCTTTGCCTTGAATTTCGCGCGCCAGGGTCCGTCCTGCACCGCCTCTTCCATCGCCATATGGCTCGGTTCCTGGAGGTTGTCCGGCATCTGCACCGCGAGCACGCCGCCGGGACGCAGGCCATCCATCAGCCGCGCGAGGGCCGTGAGATGATCCGGCACCCATTGGAAGACGGCGTTGGCATAGAGGAGGTCGGCCGGCTCCGGCGGCTGCCAGGTCTCGAGGTCGGCCTCGATGAAGCGCGTGCCCTTCAAGCGGCTGCGCGCCGCGGCCAGCATGTTGGGATCGCTGTCGAGGCCGGTGACGTTGTCCGGGCCGAAGCGCGCCGCCAGGAGCTCGGTGGAGTTGCCGGGGCCGCAGCCGAGGTCATAGGCGCGCGTGGCGCTTTCCAGCGGGACCTGCGCCAGGAGATCGCGCGCGGGGCGCGTGCGCTCGTCCTCGAATTTCAGATACTGCATGGAAGACCAGGCCATTCTGCCCTCCTCGGCTGCGCTGCGCTGCGCGCAGTCTGCGTCCGGCCGCCTCAAGGTGCGACCCGCTTTTCCTTGGGCTAGCGCAACCTCAGTGCCGCATCCGCGCCCGGACCGTGAGCGAGATGCCGACCGCGATGATGGCAAGGCCGATCCAGACGATGGCGGGATAGCGCTCGCCCAGGCCGAGCGTGCCGGCCAGCACGCCGACGCCGGCCGAGACCGTGCCGATCTGGCTCAAAGTCACCGGACCACCCACCACCTGCAGCTGGAAGAACAGCGCCAGCATCGCCGCGGTCGCCGCGATCTGCGCGACCACCAGGCCCGGCACCGTCGCCAGGCGCGCGAAGTCGCCGAGCTGGCCGGCCGCGGCGCTGAGCGCGAGCAGCAGCAGAGCGGCGACCGCGTTGCTGCCGACCGCGAGGACCAGGGTCGGCGTGCCCCGCGGCAGGTCGATTGTGCGGTAGACATTGCCGAGCGCCAGGCTGACCGGAACCAGGGCGACCAGCGCCACCCAGAACCATTCGACGCTGCGGCCGGCCTCGCCGCGCGCCGAGGCGACCAGCAAGGTGCCGACGAAGCCGACGGCGATCCCCGCGAGCTCCAGGCGGCGCGGCGCCCGCAACCGCGCCAGGAAGGAGAAGACCACGGTAAACATCGGCGAGAGCGTGAACAGGATCGCGGCATAGGCGCTGCCGAGATGCGGGATCGCGGTGAAGACCAGCGCATTCGGCAGCGCGTAGGAGACGACGGCGACGATCACGAAGTAGCGCAGCAGCTGCGCGGTGAACGCCACCGGCCGCGGCCGCAGCAGGAAGGCAATCGCCAGCACGGTTGCGCCGCCGCCCGACAGCAGCGTCGACCAGACCAGCGGCGGGATGCCCGCGGCACCCGCGAGCTTGCCGAGCGGAAAGGTGAGGCCGAGCAAGGCGCCCACCATCAGCAGCAAAGCCGCCGGCGCATGGAACAGGCGGGCGAGCAGAGGCTGCGGTGATTCGGCGGGGTCGGACATGAAGGCGATCGGCGGGGCTCGGGCGGAGATGCATAGTCTAGTCCGAAGCCGTCGCCGCCGTCATGCCGCAATTCTCGGGTTCAATCGGCGTCGGCTTTCATGGTTAGATGGCCGCGCGGCAGTGGAGCAGCGGGCAGATGAAGCGGGCAGTTCTTCCGATCCTGGCGATGGGCGCGGTCCTGATCTTGAGCGCCTGCGTGCAGCCGCAATCGGACAAGGCCCGGCGCATGTCCGATCTGGCGCCGGTGCCGGATGCCGCCAGCGGCTATCGGCCGATCGCCATGGCCGGCGCCAGCGGCAAGCAGGATGTGATCGGCGTCGACTTCGACAAGCTCGGCAAGGACCAGGATCTGCACCTCGCGCTGATGTACGGCATCGACGCCACGGCCAACCTGGTGCCGGATGAAGGCAAGCCTGAAACCGGGCTCAGCTATCGCGGCGCCGGCGATTCCTGGGAGCGGCCGATCGAGGTGCGGGGCCAGGCCGAGGCGCTTTCGACCATCGCCAATGCCTATCGCTATATCGAAGAACGCTTTCCGGGCAGCAAGATCGCCGCCTCGACGCTCTATGCCGGCCCGCCGCCGAACTTCGTGTCGCGGATCGAGTTCAGCACCGCGGAGGGCGAGCAGGCGCTCTATTTCGATCTCACCGACTGGGCCGCGGCCTGGCACAAGGAAGTGCCGAACTAATCATGTGCAATCTCTACTCGCTGACCAAGGGCCAGGATGCGATCCGGCAGCTGGTGCGCGCGCTGACAGACACAACGGGCAACATGCCGCCCCTGCCCGGCATCTATCCCGACTACGCGGCGCCGATCGTGCGCAGCCGCGCGGACGGTCGCGAACTCGGCATGGCGCGCTGGGGCATGCCCTCCCCCGCCTCGGTGCTGGTCGGCAAGAAGAGCGATTCCGGCGTGACCAACGTGCGCAACACGGAATCGGCGCATTGGCGGCGCTGGCTGGTGCCCGAGCATCGCTGCGTCGTGCCCTTCACCAGCTTCGCCGAGAACGAGGTGCTGCCGGACGGTAAGCGCCCGACGGTCTGGTTCGCCCTTGACGAGTCGCGGCCGCTTGCTTGCTTCGCCGGGATCTGGACCCGATGGACTTCAGTCCGCAAGGTGAAGGAAGGTGAGACCACCAACGATCTCTTCGCCATCCTGACCACCGCGCCCAATGCCGAGGTCGGCGCCATCCACCCCAAGGCGATGCCGGTCATCCTGCGCGACGCGGCGGAGATCGACCAGTGGCTGACGGCGCCCCTGCCGGAGGCTTTGAATCTGCAACGGCCGCTGCCGGACGGGTCGCTGAAGATCGTGCTGCGGGGCGAGAAGCAGGACGGCGAAGGGCCGGAGCCGGCGAAGCGGGCGGAAGCGCCGAAGCAAGGCGCGCTGTTCTAGCGTTTGCGCGGCATCTTCTCAGCGGCTTCCAGCAAACTCTCCACGATCTTCACCAAGCGGTGGCTGGGGCCGTCGGGACCGACGCTTTGCAGGCAGACGCCGGCGCCTTCGACCAGCATGTGAATCTGGTCGGCCAGCAATTCGGGATGGGCGAGGCCGGCCCTGCGGCAGGCGGCGGCCAGGCGGTCGCGGATCGCGCGCTTGTGCTGCTCGATCACTTTGCGGCCGGGATGGTCGGGGTCCGGCAGCTCGACCGCGGCATTGACCATCGGGCAACCGCGGCTCTCCGGCCGGGTCATCAGCGCGCCCATGTCCTTGAGCCAGGCCAGGATCAGCGCCTTCGGGTCGGCGGGATGGCGGGCGATCAGCGCGTCCCAATGCCGCTCCACCGCCTGCACCTCGCCGCGCAGGTATTCGGCGATCAGCTCCTCCTTGGAGCCGAAGTTGCGGTAGAGCGTCATCTTGTTGGTGCCGGCCTCGGCGGCGATCATCTCCACGCCGACCGCGCGGATGCCGTCGCGGTAGAAGAGATCGCGCGCGGTCGCGAGAATCCGCTCCCGCGGCCGCTTCTCCCGGCTCTCTCTCGACTCGACTGCTTTCGGCTGAATGGGCGTCCCTTGGGCCATGGGAAGAAATCCTACACCATATTTTCCGGTTGACGCGATCGTTACCGGTCGGTAACGTCCGATAGTTACCGTCCGGTAACATCGGCAATCTGAGAGAGGAAATCAAGCCATGACGATCGGCATCACCGGCGCGGGCGGCCAGCTCGGCGGCAGCGTGCTCAACGAGTTGCTCGCCCGCGGCGCCAAGCCCGGCGAGATCGTGGCGGTCACCCGGACCCCGGAGAAGCTCCAGGCTTTCGCGGCCAAGGGCATGACCGTGCGCGCGGGCGATTTCGACGCGCCGGCCGGCCTCGCCGCCGCGTTCAAGGGCATCGACACGCTGCTGATCATCCCGACCTCCGATCTGCGCCCCGGCATCCGCACGCCGCAGCACAAGGCCGCGATCCAGGCGGCGAAAGCGGCCGGCGTGCGCCATATCGTCTATGTCTCCACCGTGGCGGCGCGACCGGGCCAGGACCTGATGCAGTCGCATCTTGAGACCGAGCAGGCGGTGTTCGCCTCCGGCCTGAAGTGGACCATCGTCCGCATGGGGATGTATTTCGAGAACCTGTTCATGGGCGCGCTGCAGCACGCCTTGGCCAGCGGGCATTACGGCGCGACCGGCCCGGCCCCGGTCGCCAATCTCGCGCGGGACGACGTCGCGGCGGCCCTGGCCGGCGTGCTGCTGGGCTCGGGGCATGAAGGTTCGGTCTACCACGTGACCGGCGGCGCCTCGCTGACCCCGGCGGAGATCGCCGCGACCATTGGCCAGGTGTTCGGCAAGCCGGTTGAGGCCGCGATCATCACCAACGAACAATATGCCGGCGGCCTGAAGGCGGCGGGCCTGCCCGATTTCGTGGTCGAGGCCATTCTCGGCATCGCGCAGACGGCGGCCAAGGGCATGCTCGATGTCGTCACCGGCGATGTCGAGCGGCTCGCGGGGCGCAAGCCGGTCACGCTGGCCGCGTTCCTCAGCGCGCGGAAGCAGGCGGTGGCGGCTTAAGGCTTCGCCGTGCGCTGGATCTTCTTGCAGCTCTTCGTCTGAAACATCACGGCTGCATCAACCCCCTCCCTAGCCCTCCCCCATCTTGGGGGAGGGGACTCTTGCAGGGATCGATCAGGGCAGGCGTGCAACCCGCTCGAACAAGAGTTCGAAGAAGCCCTCGACGTCGACCTCGCGCATGTAGCGGGCGTTGGCGGGGCGGTCGGTGACGCGCCAGTAGTCGGCGACGGTCATGCCGAGCGTGAGCGCGCTCTGGGTCTCGATCTCGACGTTGATGTGGCGGCCGCCGAACAGCTCGGGCTTCAGCAGATAGGCGATGGTGGTCGGGTCGTGCAGCGGCGCGCCTTCGGTGCCGTATTTGTTGACGTCGAAGGTGCGCGAGAAGGTGAGCGCCTCGCCAAGGGCCTTGCCGCTGCGGTTGCCGAGGCCGGCGAGCTTGTCCAGGCGCGATTGGACCAGCAACACCTGGTGCGTGACGTCGAGCGGCATCACGGTCAGGGGCACGCCGCTCTTGAACACGATGTCGGCCGCGGTGGGATCGACATAGACGTTGAACTCCGCGGCGGGCGTGATGTTGCCGACCTCGAAATAGGCGCCGGCCATCATCACGATCTCGCGGATCTTCGGCTTCACCTCCGGCGCCCGGCTGAGCAGCAGGCCGATATCGGTCAAGGGCCCGAGGGTCACCAGCGTGATCTCGTCGTCCTGCGCCGCGCGCAGGGTCTCGATCAGGAAATCCACGCCGGGCTTCTTGTTGAGCGGCGTCTTCGGCTCCGGCAGGTCGGGACCGTCGAGCCCGGTCTTGCCATGCACATGCTCGGCGGTCACCAGCTTGCGGCCCATCGGCTGGTCGCTGCCGGCGAAGACCGGCACGTCGCTGCGGCCGGCCAGCTCGCAGATCCGGCGCGCGTTGCGCTCGGTATGGTGCAGCGGCACGTTGCCGGCGACGGCGACGATGCCCAGCACCTCCAGCTCCTCGGGCGAAGCCAGCGCCATCAGCAGAGCGGCCATGTCGTCCTGGCCTGGGTCGGTGTCGAAGATGATCTTGCGAGCAGCGGACTCGCGGGACATGGGCAACCTTTCGGGAATTATCTCTACAACAACGCCGGTCGGATGATCGGCGTGACTCACACTGTGGTTCGCAACCTAGCACTTGGTTTGCCTGGCCGGAAAGCATCGGATTACCAACACTGGCCCGGCTTCGGGAGCGTGCGCGCTGGGAAAGACGCCGACGGCAGTCTGGCCGAGGGAAGGCCGCTTACAGCGATGCCGCGCGCCTATCGCCCACTGTAGAACAGCAGGGCCGCGTTGCCGAGGAAGAGCAGCACCAGCCCGGCATTGATGACGGTGACAGAGGTATAGGCCCCGCTCGCCCGGCGATAGGAGAGACCGATGATCGCCAGGGTCGTCATGACGATGGCGGTCAGCCCGGAAAAGGCATGCGCGGGATTGACCGCGGCCAGCAAGGGGCCCGGCCTATAGGCGAGATCATCGATCGCGATCACGACGATGTTGAACATGTTGCTGCCGAAGACGTTGGCGACCGCCATGTCCAGCGCCCCGATGCGGGCCGCCGCGAGCGTGACGGTGATCTCCGGCGCCGAGGTGACAGCGGCGACCAGAAGGGTGCCGACAAAGGAATGGCTCCAGCCGAGTGTATCGGCGATATCCGTTGCGACGAAAGGCAGCCCGACGCCGCCCGCGATCACCGCAGCGCCGGCAAAGGCGATCTGCGCCAGCAGGGGGCTGAGCGGCACCTCGGCATCCGCCGGCGTCGCGGCCTGCATATCCGATGAAGCTCGCGTCGTTGCGGAGTCGCGGAAGATCATCCGCATCCCGAGCATGTAAAGCACGAGCACCACCGGCACAAAGGCGCCAGTCTGCAGGAACTGCAGATGCACGCCGAACTGCCGCGCCGCGAGCTCCATTGTCACCACGCCGATCAGCATGGCGCTGAAGGCGGCCGGCAGAACGTGATGCCCGCCGAGCTCGGCGAAGAGCGGCGTCTGCCGGCGTACGGTGAAATGAACCAGGGCCAGGATCGCGACGTTGAAGGCACAGCTGCCCATGATGTCCCCCATCGCGATGTCCGGCGCATCGGCGAGGGTCACGCTGGCGAGCCCTGTCATGAGCTCGGGGGCGGAGGTGATTGACGAGAGCAGGGTCAGCCCGATCCAGGAGCCTTCGATTCCGGTCCTGGCCGCCAGCGCATCGGCCAGTCGACTGAGCCGCCGGCCGCCGAAGAAGATCAACGCCATGCAGACGATGAATCCGAGCCAGATCATCGCGTATCCTAACTCGCGGACGCCAGTTTGTCGGTGAAGACCTGGAGTTCCTCGACCGAGGCGATGCGGGTGACGTTCTTGCCTTGCCGTTCGGCTTCGTCGGTCAGGCGGCGGAAGACCGGGGCCATCTCCCGGTCGGTTTCCCAGAGCGCCTCGAACATGCCGCGGGTGGTCGGCATCTCGGCGATGCCGCCGACCGGGTGCTCGAGCTTGCCCTGCATCCACTGGAACTGCCGTTCGGCCGCCAGCCAGAAATGCATCCAGAGTGGCATGTCGATGAGGATGATCTCGGTCGCGCGGTCGAACCGCGCCGGCAGGGATTCCGTCCAGCCGAGCCCGTCGAGCACCCAGTCTTCCTCGGCAATCAGCTTCGCATGCGCCGCCTCGTACTCGGCCTGCGGATATGGTTCCCAGCCCGGCTTCCAGGTGATGGCGTCGATCTCGCGATAAGGCAGGCCGCGTTTCGCCGCGAGCTTGCGCGCCAGGACGGACTTGCCGCCGCCGGCATTGCCGATGATGAGGATGCGGGCCATGGCGCAAAGTCTAGCGAAGCGGCCGGCGATTCGCTTAGATTTGTTCGGGGATCATATCGATGGCGCCACAGGGGCATTCGGCGGCACAGAGGCCGCAGCCTTTGCAGAAATCGGTGTCGATGCGGTAGCGCTGACCGGCGCCGAGCTTGACGATCGCATTGTCAGGGCAGACGCCGTAGCAATTGTCGCATTCGAAGCAGTTGCCGCAGGAGAGACAGCGCCGGGCCTCGAACAGGGCGGTCTCGGCATCGAGACCCTGCACGACCTCCGCGAATCCCTCCACCCGCCGCGCGGCGTCCAGCTTGGCGCGGACCTGATGCGGCGCGTCGGTGTAATACCAGGTGTTGAGGCGATCGAAGCCGGCCTCGGCATGCTTCGCCGGCTTCTCGTAGAGTTCCCCGCGCAGCCAGGCGTCGATGTTGGCGGCGGCCTTCTTGCCATGGCCCATGGCGACCGTGACGGTGCGCTCCATGGGCACGGCATCGCCGCCGGCGAACAGGCCGGGCAGCCGGGTCATCATGCCGCGATCGATCGCGATGCCGCCGCCCGCCGCGACCAGCCCCGGTACGTCCTTGATCAGGCCGAGATCCACGTCCTGACCGAGCGCCAGGACCAGGCTGTCGGCCTCCAGCGTCTCCAGCATGCCGGTCGGCTGCGGGAAACCCTTCTCGTCGAGCTGCATCCGCTCGACCGTGATCCGGCCGTCCTCCATATGCTTGATGGTCGAGAGCCATTTCATCATGACGCCCTCGTCCAGCGCCTCCTCGACCTCGAAGTCATGGGCCGGCATGCGGTCGCGGGTGCGGCGATAGACGATCAGTGCCTCCTCGGCACCAAGACGGCGCGCGGTGCGCGCGACGTCGAGCGCGGTGTTGCCGCCGCCGTAGATGACAACGCGGCGGCCGAGCTTCGGCGCCTCGGCGCCTTCCATCGCGCGGAGCACCGACACGGCATCGAGGATGCGCGCCCCCTCGCCCGCCGGCACATAGGCGCGCTTCGCCAGCTGCGCGCCGATCGCGAGGAAGGTGGCGTCGAAGCCGGACATCGCCGCCTTGATGTCATCGACCTTGGCGTTGAGCTCGAGGGTCACGCCGAGATCGAGGATGCGAGCGATCTCGGCCTCGAGGATGTCGCGCGGCAGGCGGTATTTCGGGATGCCGAAGCGCATCATGCCGCCGGCCATCGGGCCGGCCTCGCGGAGGGTGACGGCATGGCCGCGCCGCGCCAGGTGATAGGCGGCGGCGAGGCCGGAGGGGCCGGCGCCGACGATGAGCACATGCTTGCCGGTGCTCGCTTCGGGCTTCGGGAAGCGCCAGCCCTGGCGGATCGCCTCGTCGCCGAGGAAGCGCTCGACCGCGTTGATGCCGACGGCGGTGTCGAGCTTGCCGCGGTTGCAGGCGGTTTCGCAGGGATGATAGCAGACCCGGCCCATCACCGCCGGCATCGGGTTGTTGACCGTCAGGCTCTCGAAGGCCTCGCGGTAGCGGCCTTCCTCGGCGCGGTAGAGCCAGCCCTGAATATCCTCGCCGGCCGGGCAGGCGGCGTTGCAGGGCGGCAGATGGTCGGCATAGACCGGGCGCTCGCTGCGCCAGCTGCCGGTGTGGTTGGCGCGGCTGGAGCCGACATCGAGGGTGATGGCGTAGGGCTTGTCCTCCATGGACTCAGACCTCCGCCTGGGGATCGAGCAGCCGATAACGCGCGATGTTGCGGTCGGCGATCGCCTGCAGTCGCGCGATCGCGGCGGCGCCGGTCTCGTCTTTGAAGAGATGCGCGAAGCGCTTCTGCGGCTTGAGATAGTCCTCGACCGGCCGCTTGGCGCGGATCTTCAGCGCCTTGGTCACCGCACCCTGCCCGCCTTCCCAGACCGGGAAAAGCCCGGTCTCGACGGCAAGACGCGCGATTCTGATGGTGTCATGCGAGGCCGTGCCCCAGCCGAGCGGACAGGGCACCAGGACATGCATATAGCGGGCGCCGTGGATCGACATCGCGCGCTCCACCTTGGCCTCGAGATCGCGCAGGTTGGCGACCGTCGCGGTGGCCACATAGGGGATCTCGTGCGCGAGCGCGATCCGCGGCACGTCCTTGCCCTGGCCGAACACGTTGCCCGGTTCGTTACCGATCGCCGGCGTGGTCGCGGTGCGTGCCGCCGGCGGCGTCGCCGAGGAGCGCTGCACGCCGGTGTTCATGTAGCCCTCGTTGTCGTAGCAGATGACCAGCACGTCGTCGTTGCGCTCGAACAGACCGGAGAGGCAGCCGAAGCCGATATCGGTGGTGCCGCCGTCGCCGCCCTGGGCGATCACCCGCGTGCTCCTGCCCTTGACCTTCATCGCCGCGGCGAGCCCGGTGGCCACCGCCGGCGCGTTGCCGAACAGCGAATGGATCCAGGGGATCTGCCAGGAGGTCTCCGGGAAGGGCGTCGAGAAGACTTCCAGGCAGCCGGTCGCGTTGGCGGCGATCAGGTCGCGCCCGGCGGCGCGCATCGCGGCATCGACCGCATAGCGCGCGCCCAGCGCCTCGCCGCAGCCCTGGCAGGCGCGATGGCCGCAGGAGAGCGCATTGGCCCGGTCGTCTTCGGATTGCGCCGTGCGCGTCTCGGGCGGCAGCAGCCGGTTGCCGATCGTGTGCGTGCCGGTCTGGTAGAACTTGACGGGGGTGTAGCTCATGGTCCGGCCCTCAGGCGATCCGGGCGGCGACGGCGCCCAGTTGCTTCAGCAGATTTTCGGCGATCGGCCCGGAGCGGCGCAGGCTGCCCATGCGCTCGAGCTCATGCTTCACCACCGGAAGATTGAGGTCGAGGAAATGCAGCGGCTCCGCGATGCCATCGACCACGGTGTCGAACAGACGCCGCAGCGAATCCTTGGTGATGGCCCTGCCGCCGAGCCCGGCGATCGCGGCGGTGCCAACCTGATGCAAGGCGGGGTCGAGCGCCATGCGCACGTCGGTCGAAACCACGCCGCCCATGCCGACCGCGAGCGCCTTTTCCACCACCACCCAGCGCTTGGCATGGCGCATCGCCGCGCGGATGGCTTCGCTGGGAAACGGCCGGTAGCTGACGATGCCGAGCACGCCGATCTTCACGCCGGCATCGCGCATCTCGTCGATCACATCCTTGATCGTGCCGAGCACAGAGCCGAGCGCGATCACCACGGTCTCGGCATCCTCCAGCCGATAGGGCCGGAGCAGGCCACCGGAATCCCGGCCGAAGGCGGAGGCGAAATCCGCGGCGATCCCGGGAATCATCTCCAGCGCCTGTTCCTGGCGGTAATGGGCGAGATAGCGCACCTCGGTGAAGGCTTCCGGACCGACCATGGCACCGATGGTGACGGGATCCAGGGGATCGAGCAGCTGGCGCGGCTCGTAGCGCGGCAGGAAGGCGTCGACTTGCGACTGGCTCGGCAAGTCGATCCGCTCATAGGCGTGGGTCAGGATGAAGCCGTCCATGCAGACCATGACCGGCAGCGAGAGCGCCTCGGCCAGACGGAAGGCCTGGATGTGCAGGTCCGCCGCCTCCTGATTGGTCTCGGCGAAAAGCTGGATCCAGCCGCTGTCCCGCTGCGAGAGCGCGTCGCTGTGGTCGTTCCAGATGTTGATCGGCGCGCCGATCGCCCGGTTCGCCACGGTCATGACGATCGGCAGGCCGAGGCCGGAGGCGTTGTAGATCGCCTCGACCATGAAGAGGAGACCCTGACTCGCCGTCGCGGTGTAGGCGCGTGCGCCGCCGGCGCTGGCGCCGATCGCCACCGACATGGCGGCGAACTCGCTCTCGACGTTGATGAACTCGCAAGGGCTGAGCGCACCGCTCTTCACCAGCTCGCCGACCGCCTCGACGATGTGGGTTTGCGGGCTGATCGGATAGGCGCAGACCACTTCCGGCCGGCACATCGCAACCGTCTCGGCGACGGCGCGCGAACCTTCGATCTGTCTCAGCATCAGGCCGGCTCCTTCAGCTCCGCGCAGACCCAGTCATGCGCCGCCGCGGCCGCGGCGATGTTGGCGACCGCGACCGCTCCGGAGAATTTTGCGGCGATGGCGGCATTGACCGACGCGAGATGCACCAGGCCGGCGAAGGCCGCGAGGCCGCCGAGCAGCGCCGCATTCGGCAGCGGCCGGCCGACATGCTTCAGCGCAAGATCGCTGGCCGGCACGGTCAGCAAGCGCTCCCGGGGATGCCTCAGCGTTTCGAGCCCAAGGGCCGCGATGCCGCGCGCGGAATTGATCAGCACGTACCCATGGGGCTTCAGGCCCTGAAATACATCGACCTGGTGCAGCAGGGTCGGGTCCTGGATGATCAGCGCATCCGGCGTCATCACCGGCTCGCGCACCCGGATCGGCCGGTCGGCGATGCGGCAGAAAGCCATGACCGGCGCGCCGGTGCGCTCGGAGCCGAAACTCGGGAAGGCCTGGGCGTGGCGGCCCTCTTCGAAGGCCGCGATCGACAGCATCTCTGCCGCCGTCACGACTCCTTGGCCTCCGCGGCCGTGTATCCGCACCTCGAACATGCCCGATCCTCGCTGAGACAGGCGAGCATCCGCCGGAATGCCCGGGCACTCCTTGATTTATGTCATAGGTGACAAAGAAGCTAAGGCTTCGGATGGGCGGCGAAGAACCGCCAGATCAGCGGCGTTGCATCCAATGCCGTGGAGGGCGCGTCGAGGAATTTCGCCAGGCGCTTGCCGCCCGGCCAGGCATGGCCGCCGCCTGCGATCACGTAGTAATCGACCGCGATCCCCAGCGTGCAGCGCGGATAGGAGCGGAGCTCGACGCTGGGTGCCGGTGAGCTGACGATCGGATCCTTGCCGCAATCGCCCCAGGCGGCCCAGAAAGCGATCGAGCCTTCGACCGGCGGATAGGGAATCTTGACGATCGACTTCGCGCCGACACCGCCCTCGATCGGCACGTTGCGGTCGGCGGTGCCGTGGATGTGCAGCAGCGAGACCGGGAAGCGTGGCTCGCAAGGCGCAACGACCACGACGGCGGAGACCGGCGCGATCGCCGCGAGGAGATCGCTGGCCTCGCAGCCGAGGCGATAGGCCATCATGCCGCCGTTGGAAAGGCCGGTCGCATAGATGCGCTTCGGATCGAGCGGATGGGCGGCGGCGATGTCGGCCACCATGGCGCGGATGAAACCAACATCGTCCACGCCGCGCTCGACCGCGGCGCCGCAGCAGACGCCGGCATTCCAGGTGTGGAAGCGGCTGCGCGCGGTGCCCTCGGGATAGGCCGCGATGAAGCCGCGCTCTTCGGCTTCCGCGTCGAAGCCGGTTTGCGCGATGGCGCTCTTGGCCGAGCCGCCGCCGCCATGCAGCACGATCACCAATGCCGCCGGCGCTTTCACATGGCGCGGCACGTGCAGCACATAGCTGCGCTCGGTCTGGTCGACGGTGATGGTGCGGAGACTGTCTTCGGCGCGCGCACCGAAGCCGACGAGGCAGAGCAGCGCCAAAACAAAACCGGCCAGGCGATGCCTCGCCCGGCCGGGATTTGTTTCAGCGCCGGGAACCGGTTCGCGGATCAGGCTGCTTCCGACTTCTTGTGATACGCGACGTGGCAATGATGCGCGCAATAGGGCTTGCCGGCTTCCGCCGGCTCGCCGCAGAAGTGGAAGCCCGGCTGCTTCGGGTCGCCCATCGGCCAGGAGCAGGTCTTGCTGCCGGCATGGGCGGCGACCCGGTTCGAGGTCTTCGGCGCCGGCGGCGGCGCCTCGCGGGTCACCGGCTCATGCGCCTCGGCGCGCTGCGCCGGCGCGTGCTGTGCGGCGGAGCCATGAGTCTGCGGCAGCGGCTGGCCGTGGACCGACCCCGGCTGGCCGGCGCCGGGCAGACGGCGGGCGGCCGGGGCCGCCGCGCGACGGCGCGGCTGCGGCGAGGCACCGGCTTCGCGCTTGATCGGCGAGGGCCGGCCGGTGAGGCCGAGGCGGTGCGCCTTGCCGATCACCGCATTCCGGGTGATCCCACCCAGGATCGCCGCGATCTGGCTGGCGGTCTGACCCTGCCCCCAGAGTTTCCGCAGTACTTCAATCCTTTGTTCGGTCCATTCCATGTTCTCGCCTCACTGCCCGGATTGCTGCATCAGGATATTGTGTCCGGCAGATTTCACTCCACAATATCCTGATAGGCAAGAGGGTCGACTCCAAATGTTGTGGATATCCATGGGTTTTCAACATGGAATTAGTGGCAGGGAGTCTGTCCTAGTGTCCTGCGCACGACCCGCAAGCATCGGATAGAGTGAGAACGGAACGCGGCCTATTTCTCTCGGCAGATGCTGGACATGCAGATGAAGAAACCGAGGAAGACCATGCAGACCGCGATCGCCACCCCCGATAAGACCCTGGGGGCCGCCGCCAGTGCCGCGGCGGTCGCACGCCGGGCCGCCGCTTATATAGAGAACCGCGTCGCCGAGGAAGCCGAAGGTCCGGTGACGCTGGAGGAATTGGCGCAGCATTGCGGCGTCTCGCCCTGGCATCTGCAGCGCCAGTTCAAGCAGACCTTGGGGGTGAGCCCGCGGCAATACGACGACGCGCTGCGGATGAAACAGCTGAAACGCGGCTTGAAGCGCGGCGATGGCGTCGCCGCCGCCACGTTCGAAGCCGGCTACGGCTCGTCGAGCCGGGTTTATGAACGGGCGATGGCCGCGCTCGGCATGACGCCGGCGAGCTATGCCAAGGGCGGCAAGGGTGCGGCGATCTTCTATGCGATCTCGCCATGCGGTCTCGGCAAGCTGCTGGTCGCGGCGACCGCGCGCGGACTCTGCCGCGTGGAGCTCGGCACCGCCGAGGGCGCCTTGCTCAAGGATCTCGCCAGCGAATTTCCGGAAGCGGATTCGATCGAGCGCGACGATGCCGCGCTGGGCCGCTATGTGACCGAATTGTTGCGCCGGATCGACGGTGCGAAGCCCCGCGAAGATCTGCCGCTCGACATCCAGGTCACCGCCTTCCAGCGCCGGGTCTATGAGGAGCTGCTCCGAATCCCGACCGGTGAAACCCGGTCCTACGCCGAGATCGCCGAGGCGATCGGCCAGCCCTCGGCCTCGCGCGCGGTGGGCAATGCCTGCGCCACAAATCCGGTCGCCCTGGCCATCCCTTGCCACCGTGTTTTGCGTAATAACGGTACGCTCGGCGGCTATGCCTGGGGAATTGAGCGAAAACAGGCCCTTATTTCCGCGGAGCGCCGGGCGGCGCGACGCGCGGGTTAGCTATGCGTGGAAAAAAGGCGTAAGTGATTGCGCCCCGCGCGAAGGGGGTTAGACTAGCCGCAGCCGACCGTTCTCCAGCCTGCTGCGGAAATGCCGAACGCACTGAAAAATCGGAAAGAATCTGGAAATCGCGGCGCTGGAAAAAGCGCCGGAAAACGCGCGCCCGCGCGTCGCCGGATCGGCGAAATTTCCGACATGACGATGCTCAATTTCGATGAGCGAAAAGTGCCGCTGGTGTTCCGCGAGAACCGCCGCGCGCGCCGCATCATCATGCGCCTCGACTATGGTAAAGCGAGCGTCGTGATCGTCCTGCCGAAACGCACTTCGCGACAAGAAGGCAAGAAATTTGCGTTAAGCAACAAGGACTGGATCGCCGAGCGCCTCGACCAGTTGGCGGAGCCGATTCCGTTCCGCCACGGCGCCGTCGTTCCCTTCCTCGGCGAGAACCATCGCATCCGCCATCGCCCGACCGCGCGCGGCGTCGTCTGGTGCGAGGAAGGCGAGATCCATGTCGCCGGTTACGAAGAGCATCTGCCGCGCCGCGTGCACGAATGGCTGAAAGCCGAAGCGAAGCGCGAGATCGAGACCCGCGCCCGCGACAAGGCCGCGGCGATCGGCAAGAAGATCACCAAGATCTCGATCCGCGACACCAAGAGCCGCTGGGGCTCCTGCACCGACGAGGGCGAGCTCGCCTTCTCCTGGCGCCTGGTGTTCGCGCCGAAATACGTCCTCGACTACGTGGTCGCCCATGAGGTCGCGCATCTCAAGGAGATGAACCACGGGCCGAAGTTCTGGAAGCTCTGCCGCGAGCTCTCGCCGCGCTCGATCAACATGGCGCGCGACTGGCTGGAGGAACACGGCACCGAGCTCTACCGCTACGGCCGTTGAATCACGGGCGCTAGTTCCACTTCCGCGTCTCTCCTCCGCGGAAGCTTGACCGCCGGGCCTCTGGCCCGGCGGTTTCCCTTTGGGACAAGTCGGGGCGGGCCTCTGGCCCGGCGGTTTCCCTTTGCGCTAAGGTGCGGAAACCCGCTTCAGACAAGGCTTTCCGATCGATGCGCAGGCGCACGTCTTGAGCAAACTGGGCCGCTTCCTCTTCTCGCTGCTGAAAGGCGCCGTCATCGTCTATGCGATGGTGGTCGGCATCCTCTGGTTCATGCAGGACAAGATGCTCTATCACCGGAGCGACGGCGCGCCGATGCTGAACGATCCGACGCTGCTGCCCAAGCGCGAGATCGTCTGCCTGCAGACCGCGGATGGGCTCGACCTCCGCTCCTGGTACTTCCGCGCCGCACGGATCGATATGCCGACCGTGCTGTTCTTCCACGGCAACGCCGGGGACATCGGCAATCACTTGCCCTTCGCGAAATTCCTGATCGACGCGGGCTATGGCCTGCTGGCGCTCGAGTATCGCGGCTATGGCGGCAATCCCGGCAGCCCGAGCGAGCGCGGGCTGGTCGAGGACGGCCGCGCGGCCTATGCCTTCCTGAACACCCAGGGCATTCCGGATTCCAGCATCGTGCTGTTCGGTGAATCGCTCGGGACCGGGGTCGCGGTGCAGCTCGCGGCCGAGCATCCGGTCAAGGCGGTGATCCTGCGCTCGCCCTATACCTCGATCGCGGAGGTGGCGGCGATCCAGCTGCCTTATCTCGGCGCCCGCTGGCTGGTGCGCGACCGCTTCGACTCCCTGGCGAAGATCGGTCTCAACAAGGCGCCGCTGTTCGTCTTTCACGGCAGCGACGACACGCTGATCCCGATCGCCTTGGGACGCGCGCTCTTCGCCGCGGCGTCGGAACCGAAGACCTGGCTGACCATCGATGGCGCCGGCCATAACGACGTGCAGACGCCGCAAGCCGAGCGCGCGATGCTGGATTTTCTGCAGCGACTGCCGCCGCCGCCAGCGGCGGCAGTGACCCCGGTCACCTTGCCGCCAATCTCCCCCTGCGGCAGCTGAGGGGACCTGGATTCCCGTCTTGCCAGCCCGGGCCGGCTTGTTATGTTATAACAAATCAAACACCGGATTTCCGCCATGCCCGAGACCGTCGCCAGCCCCAAGACCCTGCTTTCCGCCAGCATGCCGATGCGCCTGGGCGGCGCCGTCCTGGCGGCCTTGCTGCTGTGGGCGGCGGTGCAGTGGGCGCTCTGACGCGATGAATCTCGCCCACCCGCATGTCCATCGCACGCCGTTGCATGTCGCGGCGGAAGGGCCGGCGGCGATTTCGGTCTGCAATCTCACCGTCGCCTATAACCGGCATCCGGCGGTCCATCACCTGACCGGCCATTTCCGCGAAGGCAGCCTGACCGCGCTCTGCGGTCCCAACGGCGGCGGCAAGAGCTCGCTCTTGAAGGCGATCGTTGGCCTGGCCCCGATCGCCTCCGGCCATGTCGATATCGCCGCCGGGCGCAAAGGCGCCATCGCTTATCTGCCGCAGGTGGTCGAGGTCGATCGCGGCTTTCCGCTCAAAGTGCTCGACGTCGCCGATCTCGGCCATTGGCGCCGCAGCGGCGCCTTCGGGCGGTTGACGGCTTCGCATCGCCGACAGAGTCTCGCAGCGCTGGCCGCGGTCGGGCTGCAGGGGCTTGAGCTTCGCCCGATCGAAGCGCTCTCGGTCGGCCAGTTCCAGCGGCTGCTGTTCGCGCGGCTGATCGTCGAGGATGCGCCGGTCATCCTGCTGGACGAGCCGTTCAACGCGATCGACCAGCGCACCACCGAGGACCTGCTGCGCCTGATCGTCGGCTGGTCGCGCGAGGGCCGCACGGTGGTCGCCGCGATCCACGATCTCGACATGGCGCGGCGCGCCTTTCCCGAAGCGCTGCTGATCGCCCGCGAGCCGATCGCCTGGGGTCCGACCGGGGACGTGCTGGATAACGCCAATCTCGCGCGGGCGCGCAGCCTCGCGGAAGGCTGGCTGGAGAATGCGCCGGTCTGCGAAGTGCCGGCTTAATCCACGATGACCCTCCACGATCTCCTGATCGCGCCGTTTGCCGAGTTCGCCTTCATGCGGCGGGCGCTGATCGCCTGTATCGCGATCTCGCTCTCGGCCGGGCCGATCGGCTCCTTCCTGGTCTTGCGGCGCATGAGCCTGATGGGCGATGCGATGAGCCATGCGGTGCTGCCCGGCGTCGCGGTCGGCTTCATGCTGTTCGGGCTGGCACTCTGGCCGATGGCCTTGGGCGGGCTCGCCGCCAGCCTGCTGGTCGCCCTGCTCGCCGGGCTGGTCAGCCGGGTGACGCCGCTGAAAGAGGATGCCAGCCTCGCCGGCTTCTACCTGATCTCGATCTCCAGCGGCGTGCTGATCATCTCGCTGCACGGCAGCAACGTCGATCTCTTGCATATCCTGTTCGGCTCGCTGCTCGGCGTCGATGACAAATCGCTGCTGCTGGTCGCCGGCGCGGCGACCTTGACCCTGCTCGCCTTCGCGGTGATCTACCGGCCGCTGGTGGTCGAGTGTTTCGACCCGGGTTTCCTGCGGGTCGCCGCCGGCGGCAGGGCGGCAGGACCCGGCGCGGTCGCGCATCTCGTCTTCCTGGTCCTGGTCGTGGTCAACCTGGTCGCCGGCATGCAGGCGCTCGGCACCTTGATGTCGGTCGGGCTGCTGCTGCTGCCGGCGGCGGCGGGGCGGCTTTGGGCCGGCAGCGTGGGGGGACTGATCCTCACCACCAGCGGGATCGCCATGGCCGCCTCGCTGCTCGGGCTCATCCTCTCCTATCATCTCAACACGCCGTCGGGACCGGCCATCGTGCTGGTCGCGGGCGTCTTCTATCTCGCATCCCTGGCGCTCGGACAGCGCGGCGGCTTGGTGCGCCGCTATTGGCCAAGGCGGCATCTCGCGCATTGAACTATAAGAATTTCGCACACCGCGTTGTGCGTGACGGGCTTTGAGCCGATCTCCGCCTCGGGTAAAATTCCCAAAAGCGCGCGGGGGCGCGCGGGGAGACCGACTTGAAGCTCAATGCACAGGTCCGCGAGGCCTTGCCGCCGCTGGCATGGCTGCTGGAAATCGACGGCCGACCGGAACGGCATCGGCTGATCTGCGGCGGCAGCGTCTGCCGCTCGGATCATGCCTTCTTTGAAGGCGCCTGGCCCGGATCGCTCGATGCGATGGATTTCGCGGAGAAAGCGGATGCCTTCGGCAGCGGCGGCGTGCTCGGCACAGACGGCTGGACCATCGTGCCGCCCAGTCACACGCTGGAATCGGTCTTCACCTGCCGCGACGGCGCGAAGCTGTTCGTCAGCAATTCCCTGCCCTTCCTGCTCGCCCATCGCGGCGATGCGCTGGATCCGGACTTCCTCGACTATCACCGGGTTTTCTTCGACATCCTCGGCGGTCTGGAACATTCGCCGATCCGCTTCCCCTCGCTGCGCGCAGAAGAGATTCGCGGCTACTACTTCGAAAACCTCGCGATCGGTCATGATCTCGAGATCACCGTGCAGCGCAAGCCGCAGGCGCCGCGCTTCACGGCCTTCGCCGACTACCGCAGCCATCTGACGCGCGTGGTCGAGGCGACCCTCGACAATGCCCGCGACCCGGCGCGGCCCCATCCCTACCGGCCGCTGGCGACGATCTCGCAGGGATATGACTCGCCGGCCTGCGCGGCGCTGGCGCGCGAGGCCGGCTGCCGCGAGGCGGTGACCCATGGCCATGCGCGGCGCGCCTTCGGCATCGTCGATTCCGACAGCGGCGAGGAGATCGCCAAGGCATTGGACATGGCGATCACGGTCACCGACCGCCGCTTCTATTTGCAGCGCGAGGACCTCGCGACGCCGGAGGCGGAGTTCTTCTGCCACGCCCTGGAAGGCTCCGACGTCAACTATCTCGCCTTCGCGCCGATGATCGGGCAGCGCGTGCTCTTCACCGGCTGCCACGGCGACACGATGTGGGAGAAGCAGAAGGTGCCGAGCGATGTGATCAAGCGCGGCGACCTCGACGGCGGCTCGCTGGGCGAATACCGCCGCCGCATGGATTTCATCCACCTGCCTCTGCCCTATATCGGCGCGCTCAACCACCGCGACGTGGTCGCGATTTCCAACACGCCGGAGCTGGCGCCCTACTCGGTCGGCGGCGACTATGACCGGCCGATCCCGCGCCGGATCCTGGAGGAGGCCGGCGTGCCGCGCGCGGCCTTCGGCCAGGCGAAGAAGGCGACCACGCTGAGCTTCTTCGGCTTCCAGCCGGGGCTGGTCGAGCAGCTCTCGCCCTCCACCCGCCGCGCGCTCGCGGATTTCGCCAAGAGCTGGCGCCTGGGCCTCGCCGCGCGGCTGCGGCTGCGCCGGAACGAAGCGATCGCGATCCTGGTCGCGGCGGTGCGGCTGGTGGAGAAGCGGACGCATATCCTGCGGATGCTCGGCCTGGAGGCGCCGCTGGAGAAGATCCTGCATGTGCTGGACACGCGGAACCTGGACACCGCGGAAACCGTGCTGGTGCTGCACTGGTCGATGGCGCAGATCACCCGGCGCTACACCATCCCGGGCGAGACAACGGCGGCAGCGCCGGCGCGGGCGCGGGAAACCGCGGCGCTGGTGCCGCTGCTGAGCGCGGTGCAGCTGATCGGGGCGCTGCTGCCGGCGCTCTAGGCCTTGCGGCGGCCGGTTGATTCCGGCGGGCGATCACCGCATATTTCCCGCCATCGCGGACGTGGCGCGGCATGGGCCGCGCGCAAGAGACGTTGCGCGGGCAAGCCCGCGCGGGGGATGGAGCCGATGCAGGTCCTGGTACTTCAGAACGACGTCAATTCGCCGATCTCGCTGCTGGGCGACTATCTGCAGGCGGCGGGCGCCAGGCTCACCACCTTGCTGCCGCATCACGGCGACAAGGTTCCTGATTCGCCCGAAGGTTACGACGGCGCGGTGGTCCTCGGCGGGCCGCAGCATGCGCATGACGACGCGCGCTTCCCCGCCTTCCTGCCGATGCTGGACCTGCTGCGCGCCTTCCATGCGCAGAGCAAGCCGCTGCTCGGCATGTGCCTGGGGGGCCAGCTGATGGCCCGGGCCTTCGGCGAGCGGGTGCGGGTCAACGACACCTTCGAGTTCGGCTTCCTGCCGATCGAGATCACGCCGGAAGGCCGCGACGATCCGCTGCTGGCGGGCCTCGCTCCGCGCCAGCGCATCATGCAGTGGCATGAGGACACCTTCGGCCTGCCCGAGGGCGGCGTGCGGCTGATGACCGGCGAGACCTGCACCAACCAGGCCTTCCGCTTCGGCCAGACTGCCTATGGCTTCCAGTGCCATTGGGAGGTCTCGATGGATCTCGCGCGGGACTGGGTCAGCAATTTCGGCCATGTGCTGCAGGGAAAGCTCGGCGAAGCCGGTGCCGCGGAAACCATCGCGCGGGCCAAGGGCGAGTTCGAGAAATACGGCCGCCGCGCCAACGATTTCTGCCGCGTCGTCACCCAGCGCTGGGCCGACCTCGTCACCGCGGCCAAGCAAGGCATGGTCGAGAACAACGGCCGCGCGGCTTAGCCGACTTCTCAATGCGCGCCGGCGGCGCCGGTGCCGGACGCCTTCTTCAGCAGCAGGCCGAGACCCAGCGCCACCACCAGCGCGAAGCCCATCAGCACAAAGGCGTCGCTGTAGGCCATGACGGTGGCCTGGCGCCGCACGCTGCGGCCGATCGCGACGATGGCCTGGTGCTGGGCGGTCGCCGGGTCGGAGATGCCGTGGGTCAGGAAGTAGCGCGTCAGCTCGCCGATCCGCTGCCGGGTCGCCTCGTTGAAGGCCGAGACGTTCTGCGTGATCACGTTGGAATGGAACTGCTCGCGCTTGGTGAGGATGGTCTGCAACAGCGCGATGCCGATGGCGCCGCCGAGGTTACGGGTCATGTTGAAGAGGCCCGAAGCCGAGCCGGCATTCTCCGCCTCGATGCCCGCGGCGGCCACCGCGGAGAGCGGGGTCATCACCATCGCCTGGCCGATCGCGCGCACGATGTTGGGCCAGAGGAGCTGCGGGCCGGAATAGTCGGTGGTCAGATAGATGTTCATGAAGTTGCTGACGGCAAACAGGGTGAAGCCGAGGCCGATCAGGATCCGCGTGTCGACCGACTTCATCAGCCGCGGCACCAGCGGGATCAGGATCAGCTGCGGGATGCCGGTCCAGGCCAGCACCTCGCCGATCTGCTCGGCGTTGTAGCCCTGCACCTGGGAAAGATAGAGCGGCAGCACGAAGGAGGAGCCGTAGAGTGCGGCGCCCAGCAGGATGTTCGACGCCGTGCCGAGGGCGAAGTTGCGGCGCAGCAGCAGCTTCAGGTTCAAGAGCGGGCGCTTCACCGTGAGCTCGATCGCGATGAAGGCGCTGAGCGCGACCGCCGCGGTCACGGCGAGCGTGGTGATGAGCTCGGATCCGAACCAGTCGTCCTTGTTGCCTTCCTCGAGGAAGGTCTGCAGCGCGCCGAGGCCGATCGCCATCGCGACGATGCCGAGCCAATCGCCCTGCTTCAGGCGGCCGAGCTGCATTCTCGAATGCGGCAGCGCATAGGCCAGCATGGCGAGCATGACCAGGCCGGGCACCAGGTTCACATAGAAGATGTATTCCCAGCCGTAGTTCTCGTTGAGATAGCCGCCGATGGTCGGGCCGATCGCCGGCGCGAAGGTGGCGGAGAGCGCGAACAGCGCGAGACCGACCGGCTGCTTCGCGCGGGGCAGCATGGTGACGATGATGGTGAAAGCCAATGGAATGAGCGCGCCGCCGCTGAATCCCTGGAAGGCGCGCAGAATGATCATCTCGGTCAGGTTGCCGGCAAAGGCGCAGGCGACCGAGAAGGCCAGGAACAGAACCGTGCTGGCCAGCAGATAGATCCGCATCGAGAAGACGCCGGCCAGCCAGCCACTGAGCGGAATGACGATGATCTCGGTGACCAGATAAGAGGTCGAGACCCAGCCGCCGTCGTCGATGCCGGCGCCGATCGCGCCCTGGATGTCGGCCAGCGAGGAATTGACGATCTGGATGTTCAGGACCGCCAGGAAGGCGCCGAGCGCCGCGCCGATCACCGCGATCCAGGTCTTCAGTGGGACCTGATCGGTGTTCTGGTTGGCGGGCGCCGCCGGCGATACGTCCATCTTCCGGACCGGCGCTGCGACGGCCGGCCGGCGCTCGGGAATGGCATCGAAGGTTTCGGCGATGGACATGGCGGCTTCCCCCTGGCGGGACTCAGTTGCTCGCGACTTTGGTGCTTGCGGCGGCGGGCTTGGTGTCGATCACCGGCTCCGCCGACATGCCGGGGCGCAGGCGGCCCACCAGGTCGCCGTCGATCTCGAGCGCGATCTTCACCGGGATACGCTGCACGATCTTGGTGAAGTTGCCGGTTGCGTTGTCCGGCGGCAGCAGCGCGAATTCCAAGCCGCTCGCCGGGGCGAGGCTATCGACCTTGCCCTTCACGGTGACGCCGGGCAGGCCGTCGATCGTGATCTCGACCGGCTGGCCGGTCTTCACATCGGCGAGCTGCGTTTCCTTGAAATTGGCGACGACATAGACCGCATGCAGCGGGACAACGGCCATCAGCTGGGTGCCGGCCTGCACATACTGGCCGGTGCGCAGGCTGCGCGCGCCCACGGTGCCGTCGATCGGCGCCACGATCGTGGTGTAGCCCAGGTTCAATTCCGCCTGCTGCTGCACGGCTTCGAGGCGCTGCACCTCGGTTTCGGCCTTGGTCTTCGCGGTGGTCAGGACATCGATCCGCTGCTTCGCGGCGGCCAAGGCGGCGCGGTCGCGCTGCAGGGCGGCGTTCTGTTGCTGCAGCACCGTTTGCGCGCGCTGCTCGTCCTGCACCGAGGTGACCTTCTGGGCGGTGAGATTGTGATAGCGGGTGTAGTCCTGCTGCGCGAACTTGACGCCCGCCTGGTCGGATTCGATCGCGGCCTGGGCCTGCTGGATCACCGACTGCTGCTCCGCGAGCTGGGCCTCGATGTTGTCGACATCGGCCTTGGCACTGGCGACGTCGGCCTTGGCTTGGGCAAGCGCGGTCTTGAAGTCGCGGTCGTCGATCACCGCCAGGACGTCACCGGCCTTCACCGGCTGATTGTCCTCGACCTTCACATCGGCGATGTAGCCCGAGACCTTCGGCGCGATCGTCGTGTAGTCGGCCTGGACATAGGCGTCGTCGGTCGATTCCAGGTACCGGCCGGTCTTGACCCAATAGCTGCCGAAGGCGCCGGCACCGGCCAGCACGGCCAGGGCAACGCTGCCGAGAAGGATACGCCGCAAGGTCCGCTTCATCTCAATTCTCCCCCAAATGGGCGCTTCAGTTTTGTACTGATAAGTACATATAGCTGAGAGCGACGCCGTCAAGCTGACCCTGGGTGACATGGGTCACAGACCGGAGCCTGCAACTATACTTACGTTTATGGTATTGAATTTGGCTCATTTTATTCTGCCCCGCTTGTGAATGGACGGGTCGGCCGGCGAAAGACCCGGCTTGCCGTGTTGAAACAGACCGTCCCGTACGTTACAGTGCGAAGGCAGATGGAGGTGCCCATGGCCAGAACCGCAACCGCGCGGGCCGCCGACCGCCCGGCCCGGACCCGGTGTTCCCCCGAAGACCGCCGCAAGGCGATCCTGGCCGCCGCCCAGAAGGTGTTCCTGGAGCGGGGCTATGCCAATGCCAGCATCGACGCGGTCGTCGAGCTGGCCGGCGGGTCCAAGGCGACGGTCTACCAGCAGTTCGGCAACAAGGAAGGCCTGTTGGGCGCGCTGGTCGCCGAGGGCGCCGAGGAACTCGCGCATCTGGTGCACGCGCTGCCGCTCGACGGCGCGCTGGAAGAAAGCCTGCGCGCCTTCGGCCGCGGCTATCTCAATCTCATCATGCGGCCGGACCGGCTGGCGCTGTTCCGCCTGACCATCGGCGAATGCGGTCGGGTGCCGGAAATCGGCGATGTCTTCTATCGCACCGGGCCGCAGACGGTGGCGAAATACCTGACAGAATTCTTCCGCAGCGTCGCCGCCGCCGGCCTGATCGCGACCACGGACCCGGAGCGCAGCGCGCACCAGTTCATCCATTCACTGCGCGGCGATCTCTACCTGCAGAATCTGCTGAACCCGACGCGGCGCCCTACCGAGGTCGAGCTCAACCGGCATATCGACTTCGTGGTCGATACCTTCCTCGCCGGCGCCAGGAAGACCGCAAGCATCGGATAGCGGCGCGGGCCGATCGGTTCGATCTTAGCGAGACGTACCCCACCCTAACCCTCCCCCGAATCGGGGGGGGGAACTGCACCGAGCGCTTCTTCTCCCTCCCTCGAATCGGGGGAGGGCCGGGGTGGGGGAATGAGTCTTCGCGCGGAGCATGTCGTGTCCCCTGCACAAGCAACCCGCAGCATGTCCGGCAGCGACTGGCTGCTGCTGGTGCTGCTCTCCATGGTCTGGGGCGGTTCGTTCTTCTTCGCCAAGATCGCGGTCGCCGAGCTGCCACCGCTCACCATCGTGCTCGCGCGCGTCGTGATCGCGGCGGCGGCCCTGCACCTGCTGCTGCTCGCCTTGGGCCAGCGCATGCCGAGCGACGGCGCCGTGTGGCGCGACTTCCTGCTGATGGGGCTCTTGAACAACGCGATCCCGTTCAGTCTGATCTTCTGGGGCCAGAAGGAGATCGCGAGCGGCCTCGCCTCGATCCTCAACGCCACGACACCGCTCTTCACCGTGCTGGTCGCGCATGCCTTCACCACCGAGGAGAAGGCCACGGCGGCGAAGCTCTGCGGCGTGGTGCTCGGGATCCTCGGCGTGGCGCTGATGCTCGGCCTGGACCTGGCCGGCGGGCTCGGCGGTCACCTCTGGTCCGAGCTCGCGGTCCTGGCGGCAGCACTCTCCTATGCCTTCGCCGGCGTGTTCGGCCGGCGATTCCGGGGACGTCCGCCGCTGGCGGTGGCGGCGGGGCAGCTCACCGGAAGCTCTATCCTGATTCTGCCGCTGGCATTGCTGATCGATCGGCCCTGGGCGCTGCCGATGCCAGGCGGCGGCACCTGGGCGGCGCTGATCGGCCTGGCGCTTATCAGCACCGCCCTCGCCTATGTGATCTTCTTCCGCATCCTGGCGCGGGCCGGCGCCACCAACCTGCTGCTGGTGACCTTCCTCATCCCGGTGAGCGCGCTGCTGCTCGGCATCGCCTTTCTCGGCGAGCGCGTGACCACGCACCAGCTCCTGGGCATGCTGCTGATCGGGCTCGGCCTCGCGGCGATCGACGGGCGCTGGCGACGTTTCGTCCCCTAGGCCTGGGCCAGAGAACGGGGCTTGCCTTCGGCATGCCGCCCCGTCATACCCCCGGGGCCAGTTCACCCCGCGCCCGGCTCCATGCTCTTCAACTCCGCCAGCTTCATCTTTCTCTATCTGCCTATCGCGCTCATGGGCGCCTTCCTGCTGGCGCGGCACCGGCCGCAATGGGCGATCGCCTGGCTGGCCCTCGCCTCCTTCGCCTTCTACGCGGTCTGGGACTGGCGCTTTCTGCCGCTGATGCTGGCCTCGATCCTCGGCAACTATCTGGCCGGGATGCGGATCCTGGCGGCGCGCGATGCCGGGGCGCAGCACCGGGCCAAGGCCTGGCTGATCGCCGGCCTCGCCGCCAACCTGATCCTGCTTGGCATCTTCAAGTATGCGGGCTTCTTCGCCGCGACCGGCGCCACGCTGCTGGGAGACCCGAAGCCCGACCTCGGCATCGTGCTCCCGCTCGGCATCTCGTTCTTCACCTTCACCCAGATAGCCTTCCTGGTCGATGCCTATCGCGGCGAGGTCCAGTCGCGCCGCGCCGATTCCTACGCGCTCTTCGTCGCCTATTTCCCGCACCTGATCGCCGGGCCGATCCTGCACCACGGCGAAATGATTCCGCAGTTCGAGCGCAAGGGTGCCTTCCGGTTCAATTGGGAGAACCTCGCGGTCGGCCTCACTATCTTCGCGATCGGCCTGTTCAAGAAAGTGGTGCTGGCCGACAGCATGGCGCCGCTTGCCAACCCGGTGTTCGACGTCGCCGCGGGCGGCGTCGCGGTCTCGACGGAAGCCGCCTGGCTCGGCGCGCTCGCCTACACGCTGCAGCTCTATTTCGACTTCTCCGGCTACAGCGACATGGCGATCGGCGCCTCGCGGCTGATCGGCGTGCAGCTGCCGCTCAACTTCGACTCGCCCTACAAGGCGGCGAGCGCCATCGACTTCTGGCGGCGCTGGCATATGACACTGTCGCGATTCTTGCGCGACTATCTCTATTTCCCGCTCGGCGGCAACCGCCGCGGCCCGCAGCGCCGCTATGTCAACCTGATGCTGGTCATGCTGCTGGGCGGGCTCTGGCACGGGGCGGGGTGGACCTTCGTCCTCTGGGGTGGGCTGCACGGGCTCTATCTGGTCGTCAATCATTTCTGGCGTTCGATGATCGGCTCGGAACGCCTGCCGCGGATCCTGGCGCAGGCGCTGACCTTTCTCGCCGTGGTTCTCGCCTGGGTGGTGTTCCGCGCCGCGGACCTCGACACCGCGCTCAGGCTTTGGGCTGCGATGCTGGGGCAAGGTGCGTCGCCGGATACGGCGATGGGGGTGGGCGTCTGGGCCACGGTCGCGCTGCTGCTCGGCATCGCCTGGCTCTGGCCGAACACGCAGGAGGTCATGGCGCGCTTCCAGCCGGCACTGGATGCCGCGAGCGTAACGCCCGCCTGGCTCAGCTGGCGGCCGGGCCTTGCGGCGGCGGTTGTCGTCGCCGGCATCGCGGCGCCGGCCCTCTACTTCATCCTGTTCACCGACCGGGTGAGCGACTTCCTCTATTTCCAGTTCTGAAGCCGATGCGTCGCTACGCCCTCACCCTCTTCGGCCTGCTCTTGCTGCTGCTCGGCGGCGCGCTTGGCGTCTCCTGGTTCGGCCTCGACCAGTGCACCCTGCTCGACCGCAACATCTGCGGCCTCTATCACTTCCAGGCGGCGAAGCTCGCGGCGGCGCCGGAACGAGTGGACCTGCTGCTGCTCGGCGACAGTTCGCTCGGCAACGGGGTCGATGCCCGGGCGATGGCGGCGCAGAGCGGCAGGACCGTTCTCAATCTCGCGCTGAGCGGCGGGGCGCTCGGCCTGCCGGCGATCGAGACGCAATTGCGGCAAGCGATCCGTCGCGGGATGAAAATCGAGAACCTGGTCGTCATGGTCTCGCCCGAGCTCTATCGCCGCCGCTTCTCCGCCAGCGCCGACGGCTTCGTGCTGGCCAACGCCCGCGATCCCGCGCAGGTGCTGGCGCTGCCGCCGAAGCTCGCCGTCAAGGCGGCAGCCTCTCTCCTGAGCTTCCTGTTCGACAGCGGCGTGCAGGCGGACGGCATCCGGACGCTCATGACCGGCGCGCGCGACACCGGCGACTGCACCGGCTGCGCGACGCTCGACTATGTAGCACAGGAAGCCGGCGGCAAGCCGACCCCCGACGACATCAAGGAATGGCGCGGGCCATATGACGATTTCGACCCCTTCCTCGAGCGGATCGCCGCGCTCTGCCGGAAGCAGGAGATCAACTGCCTCTACATGCACGGGCCGACGATCCAGGCTGTGCTCGACCTCAATCCCGGCTATGTCGAGAAGATCGACGCCAAGGTCGGGAACGCGGGCTTGCGCCTGGTCTCGCCGGCGCCCGTCATCATCTCACCCGGCGACGTCGGCGATTCCGTGAACCACATCCGGCCGGACCTGCGCGCGGCCTTAAGCGACCGGATCTACGCGCTGATCGCGCCGCTGCTGCGGTAGTTCCTTCACTTTTACCAAGTCCTGGCGCGGTCGGCGCGGCGGTCGATCCGTACCTGGGGGGCGCGTGAAACTTCGGTTAAAGCCGCCGGTCTTGAGGGAAATCAAAGTGGCTTTCGCTGCGGCAGCGCAGTTTGGACGAGAGCCAGACCCCGCGCGAAGCATCGGAGGAAGCCATGTCTTCGACCACTGCGAACACCGCGATTCCGGACAGCCACGCGACGGCGCCGCGCAAGCTCCGGCTCGGCGCGCTGACGGCCTTGGTCATCGGATCCATGGTGGGGTCCGGCGTCTTCGGCCTGCCGCACGACATGGCCAATGCCGCGGGGCCGCTGGCGATCCTGATCGGCTGGGGCATCACCGCCGTCGGCATGCTGGCCCTGGTCTACGTCTATCAGAGCCTCGCCTTGCGCAAACCCGAGCTCGATGCCGGGCCCTATGCCTATGCCCAGGCCGGCTTCGGTCCCTTCATCGGTTTCAACAGCGCCTGGGGCTACTGGATCTCGGCCTGGATCGGCAACGTCTCCTATGCGGTCCTGGTCTTCGCCGCGCTCGCCTATTTCGTCCCGGTGTTCGGCGACGGCAACACCTGGCAAGCGGTGATCGGCGCCTCGGTCCTGCTCTGGGCCGTGCATTTCCTGATCCTCTCCGGGGTGCGCCAGGCGGCCTTCGTCAACGTCATCACCACCATCGCCAAGATCGCGCCGATCGTGCTGTTCATCGCGGTCGCCGCCGTCGCCTTCAAGCTCGACGTGTTCTCGATGGATATGAGCGGACCGGCCGACGGGTCGCTGGGCAGCGTGCTCGACCAGGTGAAGTCCACCATGCTGGTGACGCTCTGGGTCTTCATCGGCATCGAAGGCGCGAGCGTCGTCTCCTCGCGGGCCGAGCGCCGCCGCGACATCGGCGCCGCCACCGCCGCCGGTTTCCTGACCTGCCTCGCGCTCTACGCCCTGGTGTCGCTGCTCTCGCTGGGCGTGATGCAGCGGGCGGACCTCGCGGGCTTGAACAACCCCTCCATGGCCGGCGTGCTCGAGGCCCTGGTCGGGCCCTGGGGCGCGGCGCTGATCAACATCGCCGTCGTCGTCTCGGTGGTCGGCGCGTTCCTCAGCTGGACCCTGTTCGCGGCTGAGATCGCTTTCGTCGCGGGCCAGCGCAGTACCCTGCCGAGGATCTTCGCCGCCGCGAACCGCAACGGCTCGCCCTCGGCGGCGCTCTGGATCACCAACGGGCTGGTGCAGGTGTTCCTGTTCGTGACGCTCTATGCCCAGAGCACCTACCAGGCGCTTTACTACATCGCCTCGACCGCGATCCTGGTGCCCTATGTCTTCTCCGGCGCCTATGCGCTGAAGCTCGCGGTCACCGGCGAGAGCTATCAGGCGGGCGAGACGCGGGCCTTGGGCTTCGTCGCCGGCCTGGTGGCGACGGTCTATGGCGCCTGGCTGGTCTATGCCGCGGGCCCGGCCTATCTCTTCATGTGCGCGATGCTCTATGCGCCCGGCATCGTCGCCCATGTGGTCGCGAGGCGCGAGGCCGGCCAGCGGCTGTTCCACCCGGTCGAGCTCGCCCTCGCCGCCGGCCTGGTGGTCGCCGCGATCTGGGCGGCTTACGACATCTGGGCCGGCATCATCAGCCCGCTGTGATTGAGCCTCTGCAAAGGAACGCGCCATGGAAGCGAAGAAGGCCGTGACCGCGCTCGGAGTTCATTCGGAGATCGGCCGCCTGCGCGAGGTGATGGTGCACCGGCCGGACTTGAGCCTGCAGCGCCTGACGCCGGAGAACTGCCGCAGCCTGCTGTTCGACGACGTGCTCTGGGTGAAGAAGGCGCGGCAGGAGCACGACGCCTTCGTCGATGCGCTGCGCGAGCGCGGCGTCACCGTGCAGGATTTCGGCACCATGCTGGCGGAGACAATGGCGATCCCCGAGGCGCGCGCCTGGCTGCTCGACCGGCGTCTCGCCCCCGGCAGCGTCGGCGCCGATGTCGCGGAAGAGCTCCGGCCCTGGCTCAACGAGGTGCCGGCCGACTGGCTGTCGCATCACCTGATCGGCGGCATCACCCGCGCCGAGATGCCGGAGAAGCCGCGCGGCCTGTTCGCCCGCACGTTGGAGCCACAGGACTTCCTGCTGCCGCCGCTGCCGAACCAGCTGTTCACCCGCGACACCTCCTGCTGGATCTATGGCGGCGTCTCCGTGAACCCGATGTTCTGGCCGGCCCGGCGTCCCGAGGCCGCCAATGTGGCCGCGGTCTATCGTTTCCATCCGCGCTTCAAGGCCGCAGGGTTCGAGACCTGGTGGGAGCTTGACGATTCACCCACCGGCTTCCCCAGCCTGGAAGGCGGCGACGTGATGCCGATCGGCGGCGGTGTCGTCCTGATCGGCATGGGCGAGCGCTCGACGCCGCAGATGGTCGCGGCCCTCGCCAAGCGCCTGTTCGCGAAGGGAGCCGCCGAGCGCGTGATCGGCGCGCTGATGCCGCGCGACCGCAGCTTCATGCATCTCGACACCATCTTCACCTTCTGCGCGCCGGATCTCGCGACCCTCTTCCCGCAGGTGGTGGACCGGATCCGGAGCTTCAGCCTCTGGCCGGGCAAGACGGAAACCGAGTTGAAGATCGTGGAGGAAACCCAGCCGTTCACCGAAGTCGTCCGCGAGGCCCTGGGCCTGAAGGAATTGCGGCTGGTGTCGACCGGCGGCGACAGCTACGAAGCCGAGCGCGAGCAGTGGGACGACGGCAACAATGTGGTGGCGATCGAGCCCGGCGTCGTGGTCGCCTATGACCGCAATGTCTACACCAACACCAAGCTCCGGCGGGCCGGCATCGAGGTCATCACCATCGAGGGCTCGGAGCTCGGCCGCGGCCGCGGCGGCGGCCATTGCATGACCTGCCCGCTGATCCGCGATCCGCTTTAGGCGCTCGGTTAAGCCGCTTCTGCCTGATCCCGCGCGCTGATGGCCTCGTGGAGCGCCAGCAGGCGCTCGGCCTCATCGACATGCAGCTTCTCGACCAGGCGGCCGCCCACCACGACCATGCCCTTGCCTTCGGCGCGCGCCTCCTTCCAGGCGGCGAGGATGGCGCGGGCGGCTTCGAGCTCGGCCGGCGTCGGCGCGAAGGCGCGGTTGGCGGCGTCGATCTGCTTCGGATGAATGAGCGTCTTGCCGTCGAAGCCGAGGTCGCGGCCCTGGCGGCAGACCGCCTCGTAGCCGGCATCGTCGGCGAGATCGAGATGCACGCCGTCGAGCGCGTCGAGGCCGTGGGCGCGCGCCGCCAGCACGATCATGGTCAGCGCGCCGACCGCGCCATCGCGCGCGGGGGTCGGGCGGATGCGCAGCTCGCGGCCGAGATCGGAGGTACCGGCGACGATGCAGGAAAGGCGCGGGCTGGCGCCGGCGATCGAATCCATGTTGAGGATGCAGCGCGGCGTTTCCGCCATGACCCAGATCGGCAAGCTCGACGGCGCGCCGGCCTGCTCCAGGAGCAGGATCGCCTGCAGCACGTCGGCGGCGGATTGAATCTTCGGAAACAGGATGGCATCGGCGCCGCTATGCGCGACCGCGGCGATGTCCTCGCCCGCCCATTCGGTGTCGAGGCCGTTCACCCGCACCACCACCTCGCGCCGGCCGAAGCCGCCCGCTTTCACGGCGTCAGCAACCTGACGGCGGGCGCGCGCCTTCGCCTCCGGGGCGACAGCGTCTTCCAGATCGAGGATCAAGCCATCGGCGCCGAGGCTGCGCGCTTTTTCCAGCGCGCGCTCATTGCTGCCGGGCATGTAGAGGACCGACCGGCGCGGTCGAATCGTCATCGCTCGTGCTCCCGCCCCCCGGCTCAAAAAGAGGGTGCGAATGGGGGCTTAATTCGCTTTCGCGGTTGCAACACGGGAATTGCTAACATGGCACAGGATTATCCGGCAAACGGTAAATCCTGGCCTGTTCGCGACACCACTTGCTGATTGGACCCAAACTTGGTTAACCCGAATCAGGAAGATTCTCCGGGGATTCACGGCGGCGGCAATCCTCTGTTAACCTCTCACCCCTAGGTTAGGGCATGACAGCCGATCACTCGGAAAGATCGGCCGAAGGCCAGAGGTCAGGGAGACCCCGATGGACGTCGGTTCCGTCAGCAGCAACAACGCGACCGCGACCGCGATCGAGGGCCTGAAGAAGGCCACGAACACGGTCAACGACGCCGCGCAGAACATCGCCGGCGGCTCGCAGGATCCGCAGGACATCGTCTCGTTGAGCACGGCCGCGACCAGCTTCAAGGCCAATGCCGCGGTCATCAAGACCAGCGACGAGATGACCAAGACGCTGCTCGACATCAAAGCGTAAACCCAGGGGCGTAACCCAATATGGATCTCGCTGCCGCCGCAGGCGCTGCTTCCCAGATCAGCGCCGCCCAACGGGCTCAACAGGTTTCGATCGCCGCCCTGCGTTCCAGCAATCTGCAGGCGCAGTCCCTGGCTTCCATCCTCGGCAGTTCCGCCGCTTCCGGCGCCAGCGCGGCCCAGCCGGCCGCCCCGGCCGCCGCCGGCGGCAATGGCGGCGATACCGGCGGCGGCTCATCGCAAGCCAGCAACGCGGCCTCGCCGCGCGGCTCGCTGCTCAACATCCTGGTCTGAGCCTCTTCTCTCGCCTCTGCCTTCCGCTATAGGATTGCCGCTCGGCACGCGGTTTCGCGCGTGCACGAGGGGATGGAGGCCGCGTGGCGGCTGGACTCGCGATCGACGATGCCGTGAGGGATGCCGTCCGGGCCGCCGAGACCGGCGACTTCGAGGCGGCTAAGCTGATCTGCGCCGGCATTCTCGAGCGGGACGCCGAGAATGCCGAAGCGTTGCATCTGCTCGGCGTGCTCGCCTACCAGGTCGGGCTGCAGGCCCAGGAAGCGCTGAACCTGGTCGATCGCGCGATCGCCGCCGCGCCCGACAACAACCGCTTCTTCAACACCCGCGGCGCGCTCTATTACGCGCTCGGCATGATTGCCGAGGCCGAGGCCGCCTTCCGCCGCGCACTCGAGATCGAGCCCCAGGACGCCAATGCCTGGAACAATCTCGGCAATGCGCTGCTGAAGCTCGACCAGGTGCGGCCGGCCGAGACCTGCTTCCGCGAAGCCATCAGGATCGCGCCGGAGCTCAACAGCGCGATCAACAACCTCGGCATCGCACTGAAGCGCGAGGGCGAGCTCGACAAGGCCCTGGCCTGCTTCCGCCAGGCGGTGCTGCGCGAGCCGGACTATCTCGACGCGCATTACAATCTCGGCGACGTCTACAACCAGATGGACGACCAGGCGGCCGCCGAGCGGCATTTCCGCCGCGCGCTGGAGATCGACCCCGGTTGCGCGCCGGCGCATTGCGGTCTCGCGCAATGCCTCACCGAGCAGAACCGCAACGAAGAGGCGCTCGCGATCCTGAAGGTCGCGGCGGAGCGCCTGCCCGAGGACGAGGACGTGCAGTTCGCGCTGCATCTCGCGATGTCGGGCATGATTCCCGCCTGGCATATCCCGATGATCAACGACGACGAGCGCAACGCCGCCTATGAGCGTGCACTCGCGCGGGCGGTGACCCCGGATTCGCTGGTGCTGGAGATCGGCACCGGCTCCGGCCTGGTGGCGATGATGGCGGCGCGCGCCGGCGCGAAGCACGTCGTCACCTGCGAGGCGGTGCCGATCCTGGCCAAGGTGGCCAAGGAGACCGTCGCGCGCAACGGCTTCGCCGACCGGATCACGGTCCTGAGCAAGCGATCGACGCAGATGAAGCTCGGCGAGGATCTGCCCGAGCGGGCCGACGTCTTCGTCTCGGAACTGATCAACATCGGCATGCTGGCGCCCAACATGCTGCCGATCATCCAGCATGCCCGCGCCAACCTGGTGAAGCCCGATGCGAAGGTCATCCCGCAGGCGGCCGTGGTCTGGGGCGTGCTGATGCAATGCGACCATCTGGCCAACATCAACCCGGTCGGACAGATTGCCGGCTTCGACATGGGCGCTTTCGACGTCTTCCGCTCGCCGGGCTACGCCCAGATCGACCTCGGCGCCGATCCGCACCGCGTGCTCTCGGGGCGCGTCCGCCTGCTCGACTTCGACTTCCGCAAGGCCATGAAGACCGAGGACCTGCGGCCGCTGGCAATCACCGCGAACCGCGCCGGGATCTGCCACGGCGTCTGCTTCTGGTTCGACCTCGTTCTCGACGAGGAGGTCATCTACCGCTCCGAAAGCCGCAGCCGCACCAACCACTGGAAGCAGGCGATCCACTTCTTCCCCGAGCCGGTCGAAGTCCAGGAAGGCGACCGCTTGGACGTCGCCGCCGGCTATGATAACACCCGCATCTTCTTCAACCTGCTCGGCCACCAGCCGCGGTCTTGATGCATCGAGTTAGTGGCACCCCCACCCTACCTCCCCCGAAGTCGGGGGAGGGGTACGGCACCAGCGCGTTTAAGCCCTCCCCCGGCTTCGGGGGGAGGGCGGGGTGGGGGTGACGCGCAATGACTCTCTCCGACTTGCCTCAGAGGATAGAATGAAAGCACGCATCAACTGGATCGAGGGACGGGTGTTCCTCGGCACCAGCAACAGCGGCCACGGCATCGTCATCGCGGCGCCGACCGGCCAAGGCGTTCCCACCATCGCGCCCTCGCCGATGGAATACGTGCTGCTCGGCACCGGTGGCTGCACCGCGACCGACGTGGTGATGATCCTGGAGAAGGGCCGTCACGATGTCCGCGGCTGCGAGGTGACCCTGGACGCCGACCGCGCGGCCGAGGAGCCGAAGGTCTTCACCAAGATCCGCTTCCATTTCAAGGTGACCGGCAAGAATCTCAAGCACGACGCGGTCGAGCGCGCGATCAAGCTGTCGGCGGAGAAGTACTGCTCGGCCTCGATCATGCTGGAGAAGAGCGGAACCGAGATCACCCACGATTTCGAGATCGTCGAGGCGGAATAATCAGGCCGTCATGCGCGGGCTTGACCCGCGCATCTGGCGCCAGATTGCCGGGTCAAGCCCGGCAATGACGAAGTGGGGTGGTCAGTTCACCGCCTTCGGAAAGTAGTCGACCGGCAGATCCTCGGGGTCCGGCGGGATCACTGGTTTTTCCTTGAAGGATTGCGAGCGCTTCTGCGCGGCTTCGATCTGGGCCGGGGTCATCAGCGCTTCGATCTTGCTGCGCTCCTTGATCAAGGCGTCGCGCTCGACGCTGTCGGGCAGGCGCGAGACCGCGATGTTGAGCCACATATAGGCCTTGCCGAGATCGACGCCGGTGCCCTTGCCGTCGCGGTAGAGCGAGGAGAGCGCGGCATAGGCGCCGAAGCAGCCCTGGTTTGCCGCCTTCTCGAACCAGTAGAGCGAGCGCGCATAGTCCTGCGGCACGCCCTGGCCGGCGTAATAGACGAAGCCCAGCAGCCGTTCGGCCTCGGGATGGCCGACCTTGGCGAGGCGCTCGAAGATCGGCACGGCCTTCAGGTAGTCGCCGATCTGGTAGGCATCCCAGGCCGGCTTGGCGCCGCCGACCTCCTGCAGGTGATCCCAGGTGCGGATCTCGTCATCGACCATGACCGGCCGGACGCAGAGCGTCGCCGTGGTCTTGATCGGCGGCACGGGTGCCCCGGTCAGCGCCTCGCGGGCGGTCAGGTCCGGCGGCGGGGCGGCAAATTGCGCCGGGGGCGGGCTGAGCTGGGTGGCGCCGGCGACCGGTGGCGGCGCCAGCGGCGGCAAAGGCTGCGCCTGCACCGGCCCCTGCTGCGCCAGGGCCGAACCCGCTGAAATCAGGCCGAAAACGGCCGCCATGAGAAATTGCTCAAGCTTGATCATGGCCTCAGTCTAGCATTCCCCATGCCGATTTGCCGCCCGCCCGGTCGCCACCCTCTTGGAAATTAACGATTCCGGGGCCATATCCGGCGCCATGTCGCAAGAGCTGACCATCTATAACCCCCGCAAATTCGAACGCGACCGGGCCCGCGTGAACAACGGCTTCTGGCCGAAGATCCGCCGGGCCGCGCGGCGCATTCCGTTTCTCGGCGAATTGCTGGCGGCCTACTACGCCACCCTCGACCCCAAGACGCCGCTGCAGGTCAAGGCGGTGCTGATGGGCGCGCTCGCCTATTTCGTCCTCCCGATCGACGTCATTCCGGATTTCATCGCCGGTTTCGGGTACACCGACGACGCGACCGTGCTCTACGCCGCGATCCGCAGCGTCGCCTCCAGCATCCGTCCGGAGCATCGCGCGCGGGCAAAAGAGATGCTCGACAAGGCGCTGGCGGGTTGAGCCGCCCAATTTGAACCGTCATGCCCGGACTTGATCCGGGCATCTCTCTCCGAGCCTCGTCGGCACGAGATGCGGGGGTCAAGCCCGCGGATGACGTTGGGTGTTACAACCCCGGTCGCTCGGACGCGATCGCCTCCGCTTTCACCGCTTCCCTATCGCCGGCGCGTTTCAGCCGCGCTTCGCGCTGCGCGATGTAGACCGTGCTCGCGACCACGATGACCGCGCCGCCGACGGTCCAGATGTCGGGCATCTCGCTGAAGAGCGCGAAGCCGATCAGGCCGGCGAACAGCAGGCGCAGGTAATCGAACGGCGCCACCGCCGAGGCCTCGCCGATGCGGAAGGCGCGGATCCAGAGATATTGCGAATAGGCGCCGACCAGGCCGATGCCCGCCAGCAGCAGCCATTCCATCGGATTGGGCCAGCGCCAGGCCCAGAGCGCCAGCGGCAGCGCGACCAGAATCGCGATGATGCCGTAATAGAACATCATCACCAGCTCGGTCTCGGTTTCCGGCAACTTCTTTACGATGGTGATCAGGAAAGCGATCGCGAAGGCATCGCCCAGGGCCAGGAAGGCCCAGGGCGAGAAGGTATCGGCGCCCGGGCGGATCATCACCAGCACCCCGAGGAAGCCGATGATGGTCGCCGCCCAGCGCCGCCAGCGCACCTGCTCGCCGATGATGAAATAGGCGAGGATCACCGCGAACAGCGGCTTGGTGAAGGAGAGGGCGGTGTAGTTGGCGAGAGCCAGCTTGCCGATGCCGACATAGGCGCAGACCACCGACACGCTGCCGAGCACGCCGCGCCAGACATGCTTGTCGAGATGCTGCGTCTTAAAACCGGCTTTGCCGGCGAAGGCGAGGAACGGAAAAAGCGCCACGAAGCCGAAGAACGCACGGAAGAAGGCGATCTCGAAGCCGTCCATTCCATTCTGGCTGAGCTCCTTCACCATCGCTGCGATGAAGGAATAGGTGACGCCGCTCAAGGTCATCAGCAGGGCGCCCTTGCTGTTCGGCGCGAGCTCGGCCCAGAAGGATTTCATGCTTTTGGATTCGGCGAGGCGATCGGGTCGGCACTGACGGCAACGGCGCGGGCGGCGGCGGATTGGTGCAGCTTGGCCTCGCGGCGGGCGATGTAGATGCCGGAGCCAACGATCAGCGCGGCGCCGATCCAGGTATGCAGGCCGGGCGCCTCGGAAAACGCCCAGTAGCCGATCAGCGCTGCGAACAGCAAGCGCACGTAGTCATAGGAAACCACCAGCGAGACCTCGGCCATGCCGAGCGCGCGCACCCAGCAGAGATGCCCGAGCGTGCCGGCAAGCCCCATGCCGATCATGAACGGCCACCAGCTTGCGCTCGGCGGCCAGCTCCAGACCGGCAGCGCCACCGCCAGCGACATCGGCGTCAAGAGCAGCACCATGTAGGTGACGATCGCGTTCGAGCTCTCGGTCTTTGAGAGATTCTTCACCACCATCGAGACGATGGCGCTCAAGGCCGCGGCGGCCAGCGCCAGCAGCTCGCCCAGATTGATGGCCGCGGAGTCCGGCTGCAAGACGACCAGCACGCCGATGAAGCCGGCGATGGTCGCCGACCAGCGCCGCAGGCGCACCCGCTCGCCGAGAAAGACCGCGGCCAGCAAGGTGGCGAAGAGCGGCGCGGTGAAGCTCATCGAGATCGCCTTGGCGAAGGGCATCAGGGCCAGCGACCAGAATCCCAGCAGCATCGAGACGAAGCTGATGGCGGATCGGAGCGTGAACATCCAGAAGCGGTCGGTCCGCAAGGTGCCGAGGCCGTTCTTCATCAGCCAGGGCAGCATGAAAAAGAGGCCGAAGAAATTCCGCCAGAAGGTGGTGACGAAGGGATGCATGCCGAGATCGCTCAGCACCCGCACCTGCGCGCTCAAGGTGGCGAAGCAGGCGCTGGCGCAGAGCACCAGCACCACGGCCAATAAGGGGTGGGCGCCGCGACCGGAAGGGCCGCCGGCGCCAATTCGGGCGGCGGAAGGGGGCAAGGGAATGTCGGGTTTGGTCTTGTCAATTCTTGTGGTGGCTGGGCAGATTAGGCCCATTCAGCGCGCCTGACCATTTCCGTTCGCGCAAGGGAGCTAAGCATGTCTGAACCGGCCCAGATCGGGGACCAGGGTTCCCCATCGGGGACTGAACCATTGTGGCGTCCGAGCGAAGCGGCGGTGGCCGCCGCCAACATGACCAAGTTCCGCACCCAGGTGGCACGGGACTGGCAGATCGGCCTCAAGGACACCGACGCGCTCTGGGCCTGGTCCACCGAGCAGATCGACCGGTTCTGGACCTCGGTCTGGCGCTATTGCGACGTGGTCGGCGAGATGGGGCGGCCCGCGCTCACCAACGGCGACAAGATGCCGGGCGCACAGTTCTTCCCCAACGCCAAGATCAACTACGCCGAGAATCTGCTGCGCTTCTCCAGGGGCAACCCGCGCGATGCCATTGTCTTCTGGGGCGAGGACAAGGTGAAGCGGCGGCTGGCTCATGCCGAGCTCTGGGACGACGTGGCGCGGCTGGCACAGTATTTTCGCTGGCTGGGGCTGGAGCCCGGCGATCGGGTGGCGGGTTTCGTGCCCAACATGCCGGAGAGCATCATCGGCGCGCTGGCCGCAGCGGCGATCGGCTGCATCTGGTCCTCCTGCTCGCCGGATTTCGGCGTGCAGGGCGTGCTCGACCGCTTCGGCCAGATCGAGCCCAAGGTGCTGCTGACCGCCGACGGCTACTGGTACAACGGCAAGCCGCAGAACTCGCTCAGCCGCGTGCAGGAGGTGCTGGCCAAGCTGCCGAGCGTGCAGCAGGTGCTGGTCATCCCCTATCTCAACAACCACCCGGACATTTCGCAGATGCCGCGGGCGAAGCTGTTCCGCGAGGCGCTCAACGAACAGACCGGTGGCGAGATCAGCTTCGAGCGCGTGGCCTTCAACCATCCGCTCTTCATCATGTATTCCTCGGGCACGACCGGCGTGCCGAAATGCATCGTGCATGGCCAGGGCGGGACGCTGCTCCAGCATCTCAAGGAACATCGGCTGCATTGCGACATCAAGCCGGGCGACCGGATGTTCTACTTCACCACCTGCGGCTGGATGATGTGGAACTGGCTGATCTCCGGCCTCGCCTCCGGCGCCACCTTGCTGCTGTTCGACGGCTCGCCCGCCGGCAACATCCTGTTCGACTATGCCCAGGCGGAGAAGTGCACCATGTTCGGCACCTCCGCGAAATGGATCGATGCCTGCGCCAAGGCGAACCTCGAGCCCATCAAGACTCATGACCTCTCGACCGTGCGGATGATCACCTCCACGGGTTCGCCGCTGGCGCCAGAGAGCTTCGACTACATCTACGAGAAGGTGAAGAGCGACGTCTGCCTGTCGTCGATCTCGGGCGGCACCGACATCGTCTCCTGCTTCATGCTCGGCAACCCGACCGGGCCGGTCTGGCGCGGTGAGATCCAGATGCGCGGCCTGGGGCTGAAGGTCGAAGTCTGGAACGACGAGGGCAAGCCGGTGGTCGGCGAAAAGGGCGAACTGGTCTGCGCCAAGCCCTTCCCCTCGATGCCGGTCGGCTTCTGGAACGACGAAGGCAACAAGCGCTACAAGGCCGCCTATTTCGAGCGGTATCCGAACATCTGGCACCACGGCGACTATGTCGAACTCACCGCCCATGGCGGCATCATCGTCTATGGCCGTTCGGACGCCGTGCTCAATCCCGGCGGTGTCCGAATCGGCACGGCGGAGATCTACCGCCAGGTCGAGCAGCTGCCGGAGATCCTGGAAAGCATCGTGATCGGCCAGGACTGGCAGCATGACGTGCGCGTGGTGCTGTTCGTGCGGCTGCGCGACGGCGTGAAGCTCGACGAGGCCTTAAAGGACAAGATCAAGGCGCAGATCCGCGCCAACACCACGCCGCGCCATGTGCCGGCGAAGATCGTCGCCGTCACCGATATCCCGCGCACCAAATCCGGCAAGATCACCGAGCTCGCGGTCCGCGACACGGTCCATGGCAAGGCGGTGAAGAACAAGGAGGCGCTGGCCAATCCGGAAGCGCTGGACCTCTACGTCGACCTGAAGGAATTGCAGTCGTGATTCGGACCCCCACCCTAACCCTCCCCCGTCCGAGAATGCGGACATTCGTCCGCGGGGTCGGGGGAGGAGACTACACCCAGCGCCTTCTTCCCCCTCCCCCGAATCGGGGGAGGGCCGGGGTGGGGGTACGACACGCCGCATACCAAGTCGCGCCATGAATTTTGCCATCAACCCGCTGCTGACCTCCGTCGGCGCGCCGCCGATCGCGGAGGCGATTTCCTGGATCTCCGGCCGGACTTTTCCCGGCGACAAGCCGCTGGTGGATCTCTCGCAGGCGGCGCCCGGCTATCCGCCGGCGCCGGCGCTGACCGATCATCTGCGCGAGATCATCGGCGCGCCGCAAAGCTCGCGCTACGCCGATATCGAGGGCATTCCGCCGCTGCGGGCGGGCTTGGCCAGGGACATCAACCGGCGCTATGGCGGCGGGGTGAAGCCGGAGCACGTCCTGATCACCGCGGGCTGCAACCAGGCCTTCTGCCTCACCGCCAATGCGCTGGCCAAGCCGGGCGAAACGATCATCCAGACTTCTCCTTACTACTTCAATTACCGCATGTGGCTGGACATGGGCGGCATCGAGACCGTGCTGTTGCCGCATGCGAAGAACAACCCGGCAGCGCCCGACCTCGCCGCGGCGGAGCAGCTGATCGGGCCGAGGACCAAGGCGCTGGTGCTGATCTCGCCCAACAACCCGACAGGTGCCATCTATCCGCCGGAGGAGATCCGCGCCGCCTTCGAGCTCTGCCGCCGGAAGAAGATCGCCTTCATCCTGGACGAGACCTATCGCGACTTCATGCCGAGCGCACCGGCGCCGCATGATCTCTTCCGCGATCCGGACTGGTCGGACACGCTGATCCATCTCTACAGCTTCTCGAAATCCTTCTCGCTGCCAGGCTACCGCGTCGGCGCGATCGTCGCCGATCCGAAGCTCATCGCCGAGATTGCCAAGGCGATGGATTGCGTGGCGATCTGCGCGCCGCGGATCGGGCAACTTGCCGCTGCCTACGGACTTGAGCACCTCGACAGCTGGCGCGCCGGAATCACCGAGATGATCGGCGACCGTCTGCTCGCCGTGCAGTCGGCTTTCTCCCGCAACGACCTCGGCTATGAGCTGATTTCGGCCGGCGGCTTCTTCGCCTATCTCAAACACCCGCATCGCGGCCGCTCGGCGATGGAGGTGGCGAAGCGCCTCGCCCAGCAGCAAAACCTGCTGATCCTGCCGGGCTCGATGTTCGGCCCCGACCAGGACGATTACCTCCGCGTCGCCTTCGCCAATGTCGAGGCGAAATGGATGCCGGAAGTAGCGGAACGGCTGGCCCGGGACGCGGCGGAGGGGTTCTGACCATACTTTGACAAAGTATGGATCGCACCTTACATTTGCCTCGGAACTAGAGGTGCCCGATGCACGTGTCATTAACACCGAAACTCGAAGAGCTCGTGCGCGACAAGGTTGACTCCGGCCTTTACAACAACGCCAGCGAAGTCATCCGCGAGGCACTGCGGCTCATGCATGAGCTCGACAGCGTTCAGGAACTCAAGCTGAAGCGGCTGCGCAAAGAGCTTGCCAAGGGCGAGGCGGACCTAGCCGCCGGTCGAAAGACCGTCATTGCGGATGACGAGGAGTTGCGGGAGCTTTTTGCGCGGCTATGAGGCGGCTTGTCCTCGCAGATGCGGCGCTTGCCGACTTGCGAGCGATTGCTGACTATACGCAACAGCGCTGGGGCGCGGCCCAGAAGCGCCGATGTCTGGCGGCATTGCATGCCGCGCTCCGCCGCCTCCGCCGGAAACCGGCTTTGGGCAGGGAACGGCCGGAACTCCGGCGGGGATATCATACCTTCCTGGTCGCAAGGCATGTCGTATTCTTTCGTTTCGACGATGACGAGTGCGAGGTCGTCAGAATCCTCCACGACCGAATGGACATGCATCGCGCGGTGGGAGAATTTCCCGAGTGATGCTGACTTTGACGTCGAACTCGGCGCCGCCGCCATCCTCGGTCGTCATGGCTAGACCCGGAGGCAAAGCCGACCTACGTCGGCGGTGTCCCGACATCCACGCCTTCCTATCGGGCAACACCCAAGGCGTGGATCCCGGCGCCTCCCGCCGGGATGACGGAGACTGAGAAAGTCAGCGAACTGTGCTGACAAGGAGGCCAATCACGAGCCCCCAGTTCTACTCCGCGCTTCCCAAACTGCCGAGCGCGAGGTCGATGAACTCGGCGCGGTGCCGTCTTCAGGGATGCCGGGAGTGGCGGAGCGGCTGGCAAGGGACGCGGCGGAAGCTTCTAGCCGCTCAGCAGATCAACGAATGCCGGTAGAAGTGGCCGTCTAATCGGTCGATGTAGAGGGCGCAGTCATATCTGTCCACGCGGCCGGAGCGCCCTCCATATGGGGGCTCCGCGCTGTCCGACGCATCATAGACAAGGTCGATTTGATCCGGGCCGAGGAATTGCGCATCAAGGAGCCATCTCTTCTGATCGGGGCTGCCGGCAAGCGCTCGCTCGGCCTCATAGTGTGAGCGGGCTGCTAGCCAGAACCGCAGCTCGATCGGCACAAACATGCCACCGCTGATAACGAGGATCGCCGCCGCGACTCCGATCAGGTTGGAGGCCGACCTGCGCCACCGTCCGACAATCAGGGCCACGAGTGACGCCGCGACCACATGGACCAGCAGAAGCAGCAGTCCGAGGAGGCAGAGCATCATGATAGCCAGCGACATGAGGCCGAACTCGGCTCGCCAGAAGCCATAGATCTGCAACGCGCCCAGAAAGATGCCGATGACGGGCGGCCAGACCGAGAAGCGCGCCGACCTGTCCGAGGAGCGCCACCAGCCAGTCTTGCCCATTCTTTGAAAGTCACCGGGGAGACGCGGTGCGCCGCGTCTCCCCGGTTCCGGGACTGCAAGTGACAGGGAGGCAAATCACGAGTCCCAGTTGGACTGGGTGGGCTACTGCAGGCTGCCGGAACTGCCCAGCGCCTTGGACATTTCCACGAGCTCGATGAACTCGGCCCGCATGCCGTCTTCATCTGAACCCCGCGCGGCCCTGGCCAGTTCCGCGATCTGGTCGTAGGAATAGTTCTTCAGGTAGTCGCCGCCCCGCAATTTCTGCCCGAAGGCGGCGACCGCCGCAGCAAAATCGAGCTCGGCATTGGTCGATTCGGGTTTATCGAGGCGTGCGGTCGCGAGCGGCGTCTCGATCAGCCTGGAGACCTCGCCATCCGGGGCTTTGTAACGGAGGCGCAGGAAGGCGAACTCCTCCGGCTTCACCGCGGGCTCGGTCGTGGCGACCGGCTCGCTGCCGTAGCGCAGGGGATCGACGGTCAGGCCCTTCGATCCCTTGAGCGCGATCTCGTAGAGCGCGGTCACGGTGTGGCCGGCGCCGATCTCGCCGGCATCCTTCTGGTCGTTGTTGAAGTCCTCGCGCTTCAGGGCGCGGTTCTCGTAGCCGATCAGGCGGTATTCGGCGACCACGGCCGGGTTGAACTCGACCTGGACTTTCACGTCCTTGGCGATGGTCTGGATCGTGGCGGCGAGCTGATCGACCAGCAGGCGTTTTGCCTCCTTGAGGGAGTCCACATAGCCGTAGTTGCCGTTGCCGACATCGGCGATCTGCTCCATCAGCGCGTCGTTGTAATTGCCCTCGCCGAAGCCGAGCGTGGTCAAGGCGATGCCGGACTTGCGGTTCTCCTCGATCATCTTCTTCAAGTCATCGATATTGGTGACGCCGACATTGAAGTCGCCGTCGGTCGCCAGGATGATCCGGTTGATGCCGCCGTCGACATGGCCCTGCTTGGCCATGGCATAGGCGAGCTGGATGCCCTCGCCGCCCGCCGTGCTGCCGCCGGCCTGCAGCTGGTCGAGCGCCGCCTTGATCTTCGCCTTGTCCGAAGTCGGCTCGAGGACGACGCCGGCGGCACCGGCATAGACCACGATCGAGACCTTGTCGTCGGATCGGAGCTGGTCGGTCAGCATGCGCATGCCGGATTTCAGCAGCGGCAGCTTGTCGGCGTGTTCCATCGATCCGGAGACATCGATGAGAAACACGAGATTGGCGGCCGGGCGCTCGCCCTTCGGCACGTAGCCCTTGATGCCGATCTCCAGCAGATAGGTGTCGGGGTTCCACGGCGTCTTCACGACATGGGTGGTGGTGCGGAACGGGGTCGCGAGATCGTCCGCCGCCGGATAGTCATAGGCAAAGTAGTTGATCATCTCCTCGACCCGCACCGCGTCTGCCGGCGGCTGCTGGCCGTTCAGGATGAAGCGCCGCACGTTGGCATAGGAGCCGGAATCCACATCGACCGAGAAGGTCGACACCGGCGCCTCAGCCACCTGCTTCACCGGATTCTCGTCGATCGGCAGGTAGTTCTCGGTGTTCTCCGGCGGCACCGGCGCATAGGCGTCACTCTGGAAATTCTCCGCCTTGCCCGGAACGAGCTTGCTTTGGATCGGCGCCGGTGCGCTGGAGACCGACCCACCGGCGACCGAGCCCGATTGCGCCACGGAACCTGCGCCTTGTGTCGAAGCCGTCTCGACCGCGGCATCGTTCGTATTGGCGGCCTGATTCGCTTCCTTGGTGCAGCCGATCAGCATGCCGGCGCCGGCGATCATGATCAGGCCGGCCCATTGCGACGTTTTCATTGTGCTTCCCCTCCTCCGGGTGTGTTCCCCACTCGCAGGAAAGGCTCGCTCCGCTCGGGGGCGCGGGAATGGTCGGATTGCGGCGGCGCCAAGGCATTGTCGCGGCGCGGTTGGGGCGTTAGGTTCGCCCCATGACCCCGCCCGACCTCCAGACCTGGCTGATCGCCCAGATCAGCGAGAAACCTCCCCTCGATGTGCTCTTCAACGGCTTCTGCAAGAAGCTGGTGAAACAGGGCCTGCCGGTCTGGCGCTCCAATATCGGCCTCGAGACCCTGCATCCGGAAGATATCGGCTTCTCGCTGCTCTGGGTCGATGGTGACCTGCGCGACCGCGGCTTCAGTCGGGCGCGGCCCGGCCTGCTCGCCTCCAGCGATTATCTGAACAGCCCGGCGAAATATGTCGACGACACCAACCAGCCGTTCCGCTGGCGCCAGGGCGAGGACAGCCAGGGCATGGAGATCATCGAGCTCATGGCCGGCGAGGGTGCGACCGAATACACGATGCTGCCGCTCGCCTTCCAGGACACCTACCGTTCCGCCAGCATCTCCTTCGCGACCAAGGCCGAGGGTGGGTTCGGCGAAGCGGGATTCGAGGCGCTGCACTATGCCAGCATCCTGCTGTCGCCGCTCTGCGAGCGCATTGCGCTCCGCCGGGTCGCGCTCGATGCGCTGAGCGCCTATCTCGGGCCGACCGCCGCGCAACGCGCCTATAGCGGCCAGATCGAGCGCGGCGACGTGCGCACCATCCAGGCGGCGATCCTGATTGCCGATCTCCGCGGCTTCACCTTGCTTTCCGACCGGCTGGAGCGCCGCGCCATGGTGGCGCTGCTCGACCGCTGGTTCGGGGTGATGGGCGAGGCGATCGAGGCCCAGGGCGGCGATATCCTGAAGTTCATGGGCGACGGTCTGCTGGCGGTGTTTCCATTGGATGACGACCCGAGCGCCAGCTGTGCGCGGGCGCTCGCGGCCGCGCAAGCGACACTCGCCGGCACGGCGAAGCTGAATGAAGACCTGGCGGCGGAGGGCACTGCGCCGCTGAAGTACGGCATGGCGCTGCATTGCGGCGAGGTCGAGTTCGGCAATATCGGTGCGAAACGGCGGATCGATTTCACGGTGATCGGGCCGGCGGTCAACCATGCGAGCCGGCTGGAGGGCCTGACCAAGGTGGTGCAGCAGCCGCTGCTGCTTTCCGACAGCTTCGCGCGGACCTTGGGCAAGCCGCTGCGCTCGCTGGGTTCCCATGTCTTGCGCGGCGTGCGCGAGCCAGTCGAGGTCTTCGTCCCGCAATGACCTCGATGATGCGGCAATTCCGGCGCTATCCCGCCGTCGATCTCGATCAGTACCGCCGCTTCATGGTGGCGAAGCAGCATGTCGGCTGGGTGATGCCGGATTTCGCCGTCGCCCTCGCCCGCTTCCCGCATGTGTTTCACGTGGACGACAAGGCGGTCACCCTGCAGCCGCGGCTCAGGAGCTTCAACACGCGGTCGGAAGCGGTGGCCGAGGTGCTGGCGACGTTGCGCGCCGAGGGCCTGATCCCCGGCTGGCGCAACGAGGCCTACCCGGTGGCGCAGGGATTCTACACGGCGCCCTTGCTGCAGATGGAGCGGGCGGCGACCGTGCTGTTCGGGACGCTGTCCTACGGCGTCAACCTGAACGGCTTCGTCGGGCGCGGCTGGGCGATGAAGGTCTGGATCGCCAAGCGCGCGGAATCGAAGCCGATCGATCCCGGCATGATGGACCTGATCGTCGGCGGCGGGCAGCCGATGGGGATCTCGCCCTGGAACAACCTGATGAAGGAATGCCAGGAAGAAGCCGGCATGCCGCGCGAGATCGCCGAGAAGGCGAAGCCGGTCGGCATCATCACCCTGCTGGCGGTGATCCATGGGCATATGCGGGTCGGGCTGCAGTTCAATTACGATCTCGAGCTGCCGGAGAGCTTCCGGCCGCGGAACACCGACGGCGAGGTCGAAGAGTTCCTGCTGGTGCCGGTCAGCGCGCTGATCGACCGCCTGAAATCGGCGGACGACTTCTCCTATGACGTGGCCATCGTGCTGATCGATTTCCTGATCCGGCACGGCTTCGTCGGGCCCACCGATCCCGACTTCCTCGAACTGATCGCCGAGCTGCGCCGGCCGATCCCCTGGGTGCAGTAGATGAGCCTGCTGGAACGCATTGAAGCCTGCCACCGCTACAGCCTGAAGAAGTTCAAGCCCTTCTTGGTGGCGGGCGAGCGTCTCGGTTACGTGCGGCACGACCTCGCGGTCGAGTTCGGCAAGTTTCCCAGCGTGTTCGTCAACTCAACCGAGGCCTTGCAGGTGAAGGAGCACCTGGCGCAGTTCGATTCCCGCACCGCGGCGATCAACACCGTGGCGCAGGAGCTGAGCGCCCGCGGCATCGTGACCGGCTGGCGCAACGAATTGTTCCCGGTCGCGCCGAGATTCGGCGCGGCGCCCTTGTTCGACGTCGAGCGGGCGCTGGTGCCGTTCCTCGGCGTGAAGGCCTATGGCGTGCACCTGAACGGCTATGTGCGCGACGGCGACCGGATCCTGCTCTGGGTCGGCAAGCGCGCCGAGAACCGGCCGATCGAGCCGGGCAAGCTCGACCATCTGGTGGCGGGCGGGCTGCCCAGCCATATCTCGCCCTTCGACAACCTGATGAAGGAAGCGGCGGAAGAGGCGTCGGTCCCGAAGGAGCTGGCGCGCCGCGCCGAGCCCGCGGGGGCACTGGCCTATCGCATGGAATTGAACGGCCATCTGCGCGACGACACCCTGTTCGTCTATGACCTGGAGCTGCCCCGGGATTTCGTGCCGCACAACCATGACGGCGAGATCGCCAGCTTCGAGCTCATGCCGCTGCATGAGGTGGAGCGCATCCTCGACGAGACCGAGAGATTCAAATTCAACGTCGGCCTGGTGGTGATCGATTTCATGATCCGAATGGGCCATTTAACACCAGAGCGAGCAGATTACTGCGACCTCGCGCTGGCGCTTTCCGGTCCGCATTAACGGAAATTATTCAGAGTTAACATTATTTCAGCAGCTTCCGCCTCAGATCTTAGGAATCTTTAGCGCAAGATTAACCATTCGTGGCGTTTTATGGTTGTACCGCGCACGGGACGCGGCCCCTCCAACCAGGACATCACTCCATGCTGAACGCCACGCTCGCCCGGGTGAAGATCGGGACCAAGATCCTGCTCATCGCCGGCATCGCCCTCATCGGCTTCGTCGCCATCCTGATCACGCTCTTCATCGCCGACGGCATGCGCGGCCGGGTCGATGCGGTCGAGCAGGGGGCGATCTCGGAATACATCACGGTGCAGTCGATCGCCGAGGATTTCCTGAACGCGCGGCGCCGGGAGAAGGACTTCCTGCTCCGCAAGGACACCAGCTTCGCCGACAAGCATGCCGAGGTCGGCAAGAAGATCGGCCAGGAGATCGGCGACCTCATGCCCCATGCCGGCCCGGACGAGGCGGCGGCGTTGCAGAAGCTGCAGGGCCTCTACAGCGACTACGATGCGCGCTTCCGCGAGATCGCCGGCGATCTCACCAGCATGGGCCTGAAGCCCGACCAGGGCTTGCTCGGCAAGCTGCGCGGCGCGGTGCATGAGATCGAAGAGGCGCTGAAGGGCTATGACGACCCGCAGCTCACCATCTCGATGCTGATGATGCGGCGCCATGAGAAGGACTTCGTGGCGCGCGTCGACCCGAGCTATATCGACAAGCTCACCCAGGAGCGGGCGCATTTCGGCGTGTTGCTGAAGGCCTCGACGATCCCGGCCGAGGCCCAGGCCAAGCTCGCCGAGCTCGCCGCGCAGTACGAGGCGGCCTTCCTGGAGATGGCCAAGCTGCAGCTCACCATCAACGACAAGCTTTCCGGCATGAGCGAGACCTATGCCGCGGCGGAACCGATCCTGGAGCAGGTGCGCCAATCCGCCAGTACCCGGCGGGCCGCCGCCGGCGCCGAGATGGACCGGATCGAGGTCCAGGCGCGGTACACGATGTTCGGTGCGGTCATCGTCATCGCGCTGGTCATGCTGCTGCTGGCCTTCGTTATCGGCCGCGGCATCAGCCGGCCGGTGAAGCAGCTGGCGGGCGCGATGTCGCGCCTGACCGCCGGCGACAAGTCGGTGGAGGTGCCGGTGGTCGGCAGCGACGAGGTCGCCGAGATGGCGGGCGCCTTCGGCGTCTTCAAGGCCAGCATGATCAAGGCCGAGGAGCTGGCCGCCAAGGAGATGGAGGCGCAGCGCCAGCGCGCCGAGCGGGCGCGGCAGATCGAGCTCCTGACCGACAAGTTCGACCAGGACGTCTCGATCGTGCTGAAGGCGGTGAGCTCCGCCACCACCGAGATGCAGGCGACCGCGTCCTCGATGACGGCGACCGCCGAGGAGACCGCGCGCCAGGCGACCGCGGTCGCCAACGCTTCGGAAGAGGCTTCCACCAACGTCACGACCGTCTCGGTCGCGACCGAGGAGCTGACGGCCTCGATCCAGGAGATCAGCCGCCAGGTGCAGCAATCGGCGGCCGTCGCCGGCCGTGCGGTAGCCGACGCCGACCGCACCAATGTTCAAGTCAAGGGCCTGGCCGAGGCGGCGCAGAAGATCGGCGAGGTCGTGGGTCTCATCAACGACATCGCCAGCCAGACCAACCTGCTGGCCCTGAACGCCACGATCGAGGCGGCGCGCGCCGGCGAGGCCGGCAAGGGCTTCGCGGTGGTGGCCTCCGAGGTGAAGAGCCTCGCCAACCAGACCGCCAAGGCGACCGAGGAGATCGGCTCGCAGATCGGCGGCATCCAGCAGGCGACGACCGAGGCGGTTTCCGCCATCCAGTCGATCGCCACCACCATCCGCGAGATCAACGACATCGCCACCGCCATCGCTTCCGCGGTCGAGGAACAGGGTGCCGCGACCCAGGAGATCTCGCGCAACGTCCAGCAGGCTTCCGCCGGCACGCAGGAAGTGTCCTCCAACATCAGCGGCGTCTCCGAGGCGGCCGCCGCCACGGGCGCCGCCGCGGAACAGGTAAACTCGGCGGCGACCGAGCTCTCCCGGCAGTCGGAGACGCTGCGCGGCAAGGTCGAGACCTTCCTGTCCTCGATCAAGGCGGCCTAGTGACCCTGTCGGGCTGGCGTTCCGCACCCCGACCCTAACCCTCCCCCGATTCGGGGGAGGGGACCGCACCGAGCGCATTCTTCTCCCTCCCCCGAATCGGGGGAGGGCCGGGGTGGGGGTGCGTGCCACCGTAGGAACCGCTCTCGAATACCCGGGTTGGCGATGTTCAATGTCCCAGCACGGAGTTTTCACGATGTCCCGACGCCTTGCCTTCACCGCTGCGCTGTTGCTTTCGGCGATCGGCCTCGCGGCCTGCGAGACTTCCGAGAAAGCCGCGACGGGCGTGCAATCCGCCGCCCAGGCGCAGATGACGCCGACCCTCTCGACCACCGACGCCAACTTCATCAACACGGTCGGCGCCGGCGGCCATGCCGAGATCAAGTTCGGCGAGCTGGCGCAAGCCCGGGCGACGCGCATGGACGTCCGCGCCTTCGCCGCGCAGATGGTGAGCGACCACACCGCCGCCGGCAACGAGCTCAGCAGCCTGGCGCAGATGAAGCAGATGACCCCGCCCGACGAGATGGACCTCAACCACAAGGCCAAATACGACCAGCTCGAGAAGACCTATGGCAGCGAGTTCGACCGGGTCTATATCCAGGGCCAGGTCGAGGACCACACCGCCGTCGTCAACGCCTTCCAGAACGAGATCACCAACGGCAGCGACGCCGACCTGAAGGCCTTCGCGCAGAAGCACCTGCCGACCATCCAGCATCACCTGGAGATGGCCCGCCAGCTCGCTGCGCAGTTCTAGGCCAATCGCGCCGGGCGCCGGGACATTGCCCCGAAATGTCCCGACCTGCCCCGAAGTGGTGCATCGCCGCCGCCGGCACCCCTGTGTGACCCTCTCTTCCCCGCCCCGTGGCCGCCGGATCCGGCGCGCCCCGGGCGGAGCAACCAGGGGGTTCGCATGGTGCTCAAGACCGCCGCGCTCGCAGGGATTCTGCTCATCGCCACTGTCGCCGGCGCGCAAGCCGCGACGATCTTCAGCGAGGACTTCTCCGGCGCGACGCCGGGTCAGGGCTACAACAGCGGCACCGGCATCCCGGGGTCGCAGTTCACCGTCACATCCGGGAACATCGACATCCTCGGTCAGCTCAATGGCAACCTGTTCGGCTGCTCCGGCAATCCCGGCGGAAATTGCCTGGACCTGATCGGCGACCAAGGCCAGGCCATCATCCAGAGCACCGTCGCCTTCGACCTGATCGCAGGGACCACATACACGGTGAGCTGGACCGATTTCCTTCAGGGCGGGCACGCTCCCGGCACCCAGCTGGAATATTCCGTCTCGCTCGGCACCCATAGCCAGAACTATTTCTCAGAGCCCATCACCCAGCTCTTGAGCCTGCAGTTCACCGCGGCGGCGACCCAGCTCGGCGCGTTGCTGGTCTTCGACACCATCGGCAACATCAACGGGTTCCACGGGCCGGTGCTTTCGGGCATCAGCATCGATGCCGTCGCAACGACCCCGATCCCGGCGGCACTTCCGCTGTTCGCCTCGGCGCTGGCGGGCATGGGATTCGTCGGCTGGCGGCGCAGGCGCGCGCAGGGCTAGAGCCAGAGCGTCGCCAGACCGGCCAGGGCGCCGAAGGCCAGGGTCGGCAGCGCGCCGACCTTGAACCGCAGCATGGCGATCACGGCGGCCAGCGCGATGGCGGCGGTGATCCCGTTGATGCTGCCGGGCACCGGCACTTCGAGACTGAGCCCTGCGAGCGGGATTTCCTGGGTCGCGCCGAACAGCACATGCAGGCCGAACCAGACGGCGAGGTTGGCGATGACGCCGACCACCGCCGCCGTCACGGCGGCCAGCGCGGCGGAGATTGCCTGGTTGCGGCGCAGGGCTTCGACATAGGGCGCGCCGACGAAGATCCAGAGGAAGCAAGGCGCGAAGGTCGCCCACAGCATGATCGCGGCACCAAACATGCCGGCCAGCAGCGGATCCAGCGTTCCATGGGCGCGGAAGGCGGCGAGGAAGCCGACGAATTGCAGCACCAGGATCAGCGGCCCCGGCGTGGTCTCGGCGAGACCGAGGCCGTCCACCATCTCGTGCGGCAGCAGCCAGTGAAGGCCGTCGACCGCGGCCTGCGCCACATAGGCGAGGACCGCATAGGCGCCGCCGAAAGTGACCACCGCCATGACGCTGAAGAACTGGCCGAGGTTGGTCCAGATGCTGTCGCCCCCAGTCACCAGGCGAAGCGCCAGGATCGGCCCGAGCCAGAGGGCGAGCCAGAGCGCCAGGGTGCGCAGCGCCCGCGGCATGGAGCGCCGTGTATGGGTGAGCGCGCCGCCTTCGATCAGCCGGTCGATGAGGCCGTGGCTGTCCGGGTCGGCGCCGTTGCCATGGCCGCCCGCCGCCGGGAAAGCCGCGGGAGAGACGCGGTGGCCGATCCAGCCGAGCAGGCCGGCGCCGAGCACGATCAGCGGGAAGGGAATCTTCAGCAGATAGATGCCGATAAAGGCCGCCACGGCGATGGCGACCGCGACCCGGTTCTTCAAGGCGCGACGGCCGATCCTGAGGATCGCCTCGATGACGATCGCCAGCACCACCGCCTTGACGCCGAGGAAGAGCGCGGTGAGCGCGGGCAAGTCGTGATAGAGCGCGTAGACGGCGGAGAGCGCCAGCATCACGACGGCGCCCGGCAGCACGAAGAGAATGCCGGCCACCAGACCGCCGCGGACACCATGCAGCAGCCAGCCGATATAGACGGCGAGCTGCTGCGCCTCGGGTCCCGGCAGCAGCATGCAATAGGAGAGCGCATGCAGGAAGCGCTGCTCGCCGATCCAGCGCTTCTCATCGACCAGCATCCGGTGCATCAGCGCAATCTGCCCGGCCGGGCCGCCGAAGGACAGCAAGCCGACCTTGGCCCAGACCTTGAGGGCCTCGCGGAAGGTGGGAATGGTCGACCTGGCCTTACTCATATGGACGGACCCATCGCCGCTTCCGTAGCTGCCCGGTCGGGCATTGACGGCCACCCCCTCTTTCGAGGTGCAAAACACCATCAAGTCGCTGACGACAATCGGCCTTCCGTTCGGCAGCGCGGAGGTGATGCTTGATTCTGTACATGCTGGGTACATGCAGTGAGGCGGTCCGGCTCGTTCCGGGAGCAGCTTGGCGCGCGCGAAGAGCAGCTTCTTCCCGACGGCGCCGGGCGGCCGGACGCGAATCTCGATGCAAGCTGCACGATGTCAAACAACCGGCCGATAGTATCACGATCGGCGCGCGCTGTCTGTCCGACGGCGGATGAATTCGAATTTTATTTGCCTGGCTGAATTCCGGCGCCGCGTCGCGTGACGCCGTCACTTTGCGTCCCGCGTCTTCTTCACATGCCCCGGCCAATCGTGCGTCTCGCCGACCGCGTCGCGGCACCAGCGGTAGAAGGCGTCGTAGAGCGACATGCTGGCTTCGAGCTGCGCAAGATCGTCGCGATGACTGCGCGAGAGGCCGAGCGAGGCCGCGAGCAGACCGGCCGCTTGCGGCGCCAGGTCGAGCCGGTTGGTGTCGGCGCCGCGCACGATGGTCGCCAGTCGATCCAGCGCCTCGCTCTGCAAGCCGAATTCCTCCAGCATGGTGTCGAAGGTGCATCGCTCGCCGCGATGGCTCCAGAACGCGTTGTCGATGTCGAACGGCGCGGCGTTGAAGCGTTCGGCGACGGCGGGGACTTCCGATGCCGCGACATAGAGGAAGGTCGCCGAGGCATCGACGAAACGGCGGATCAGCCAGGGACAGGCGATGCGGTCGATCTTCGGCCGCGCCCGGGTGACCCAGAGCGTCGATCCGCGCACGTCACGCGGCGGCAGCTTCGCCGGCGAGAACAGCAGCCCGCCGGCCGCGCGCCAGGCGAGGAAGCCGCCTTCCAGCACCTCGGCAGCGACACCGCGCGCGCGCAACAGGGCGGCGACGCCTTCGGAAAGCTTCAAGCCTTTATGGCAGACCACGACGGCGCGGGTGCCGGGCGGCGGATTCCAGGCGTCGATCCAGGATGCGGTCTGGTCCCAGTCGCGCTTCAGGGCGCAGGGCAGCAAGCGCGGATCGGCGGCGTAGTCCTCGTCATCGCGCACATCGATGATCGCGGGCGCGTCCGGAAGGCCGATGAGACGGATAAGCTGTGCGGGGGTGATGTCGGTATTCGACGGCATGCGTCCACTCCATCAGCTAGGGAGTCGGGACGCGATCTTTAGGCTGCCGCCTCACGGGGTAATCGCGGTTAACCCCTTGGGGTGGAGTATTCATGAGCGCTCCGGGCGCGTCAACCGTCACAAGGCGGCGGCATTAGCTCGGCGCTGTCCCCTCCCCCAACTGCAGCCAGCATGCCGAGCGCGCGGACGACGATGCTGAGCGCACGGCGTGGCTTGAGCGGGAAGGTTATCGCGTGCTGCGGTTCTGGAACAATGAAGTGCTTGAGAATACCGCCGGTGTCATGGAGCGGATCTTGCGGGCTGTGAAGGGGGAGGGCTGATTCTCAGGGGGCACTTCCCCCCACCCCGGCCCTCCCCCGAAGTCGGGGGAGGGGATTTTTTTAGCGCTCTTCCGCCGGCCCGTAGAGATCGCTGTGCCCGAGTTCCTCGCTGCGGCGGCGTTCCAGTTCCTGGTTGTAGCGGCGGAGCACGTAGCTTTCCGTGCAGTAGCCGAGCACGTAGCGGGTCACCGTCGAATCCACGACGGCGAGGACTTCGAGCTGGCTTTCCTCGAACAGCGCCAGCATGGCGCGGATCGGCGTCTTCCTGGCCAGCACCGGCTGTTTCAGCGGCAGCAGGTCGGCGACGCGGGAGGCGGTGCCGCCGGTGGGTGACGCGGCGAGGTGGAGGGTGGCGACGTCGATGACGCCGCGGTAGCCGCCGTCGTCGTCGAGGACGAAGAGCTGGCCGGTCTCGCTGGCCGGGTGCTGGGCCTTGGTGGCTTCGAGCGAATCCGACGACCGGACGAAGACCATGTCGCGCTGCATCAGCGTCTCGGCGGTCAGGTCCTGGATCCAGCCGATGTCATGCGCGCCTTTCAATTTCAGGCCGCGCTGGTGGAAGCGCCAGGTGGAGAACGAATAGCCGAACCACTGGCGCACGCCGAAGGAGGCCAGCAGCACCGCGACGATCACGCCGACGGTGATCGAATAGGAGGCGGTGAGCTCCAGCACCAGCAGGATCATGGTGACCGGCGCGCCGACGATCGCCGCGCCGACCGCGCCCATCCCGACCATGGTGAAGGTGATGGATTCGGTCGAGAGGATCGGGTCGATCAGCGCCGCCAGCTGGCCGATCAGCGCGCCCAGCAGCGCGCCGATGTAGAGCGAGGAGGAGAACAAGCCGCCGCGCAGCCCGCTGCCGACCGAGACCGCGGAAGCCACCAGCTTCGCGGCCAGCAAGCCGAGCAGCAACACGAAGGGCGTCGCCTGGGTGACGGTGACCTCGATGCCGCCATGGCCGCTGCCCAGCACCGGCGGAAAGGCGAAGGCGAGCCCGCCCAGCACCACGCCGCCGCAGAAGGGGCGCAAGCCGCGCGGCAGCTGCCATTGCTGCAGGATGGATTCGAAGCCGGTGACGGTGCGCATCGCGATCACGCCGACGAAGGCCGCGGCGACGCCGATCGCGGCGAAATAGAGGAAGTCGACATTGCCCGGCGGCATCTGCTGCGGGATGATCATCAGCGGCTCGAGGTTGAAGAAGGTGCGGCCGACCACGGCGGCGGTCACCGCCGCCATGCCGACCGGCGCCAGCGCGCTGAGCGAATAGGCGCCGATCACCAGCTCGAAGGCGTAGAAGGAACCGGCCAGCGGCGCGTTGAAGGCGGCGGCGATCGCGGCCGCCGCGCCGCAGCCGACCAGCACGCGCAGATCCTTGCGGCGGAAGCGCAAGGCCTGGCCGGTGCGCGAAGCGACGCCGGAACCGGCCTGGGTATAGGCCGCCTCCATGCCGACCGAGGCGCCGATGCCGGCGGAGAACAGGGTCATCAGCGCCAGCGAGACGGAATCGCGCAGCGACATCCGGCCGCCATAGAGCGCGTTGGCCTCGATCGGATCGACGATGTCGCGGCCGCGCAGCCGGCGTTCGCCATAGGCGACGAAGCCGTAGATCAGGCTGCCGATGATCGGCACCGCCATCAGCCGGATGGGATCGATGCCCTCGCCGCTGCTCAAGTGCACGGCCTCGTGGCTGCCGAACAGAGCCACGCGGATCAGCACCAGGGCTTCCCCGGTCAGACAGGTGACAACCGAAACCGCGGCGCCGATCAGCACCGCGAGGATCAGCAGCGCCACCTCGCTGTCGCGAACCCGGGTGGCGAGCAGCTTGCGATAGAGCAGCCGGCTGTAGAGCTGGACGCGATACGGCACGCCGCGGGCGATGCGGCGGAAGCGGGTGCCCCCCTGAAGATCTTGGGCAGGTTGCGGCTCGGTGGTCACGGCATGTGCGCTGACTGCTTCACGTCACGCTTGGTTTTATCAGGGGACGCTGGGATACGCACCCCCACGCGGTGACTCACACCCCCTAACCCTCCCCCGATTCGGGGGAGGGGACTGCAGCGCGCGGCTTCTTCTCCCTCCCCCGAATCGGCGGAGGGTCGGGGTGGGGGTACGAAACGAGGCGCGTTACTGCGCCGGCGCCGGCAGCGGCGTGGTGACGGGCGGGTCGTCGTTCATCTGGTGCATCACCTCGGTGGTGCCGCGGTAGACCATGTCCACGGCGACCCAGAGGATGATGGCGAGGCCGACATAGGCGATCCAGTGATAGCGCTTCAGGAGGCCGGCGATGATCGTGGCGGCGGCGCCCATCAGGGCGACCGAGAGCAGCAGGCCGACGATCAGCACCCAGGTATGATGGCCGGCGGCGCCGGCCACGGCCAGCACGTTGTCCAGGCTCATCGAGACGTCGGCCAGGATGATCTGGGTGATCGCCTGGCGCATGGTCTTGGCCGGCGCGGCGCCCGGAAGGACCTCGGGCTGCTCGGCCAGTTCGACCCGCTCGTCGCGGGTGAGCTGCTCGCGGCGCATCGCCGCTTCCTTCAGCCGCCGGCGGCGCTCATGCACCAGCTCGCGCCAGAACTTCCAGCAGACCCAGAGCAGCAGGATGCCGCCGGCCAGGGTGAGGCCGATGATTGCCAGCAGCTGGTTGGTGACGAGGGCGAAGACGATTCTGAGGACGGTCGCGGCCGCGATGCCGATGACGATGACCTTGGCGCGCATTTCCTTGGGCAGGCCGGCCGCGGCCATGCCGACGACGATGGCGTTGTCGCCGGCCAGCACCAGGTCGATCATGATCACCTGGGCGAGCGGGATCAGCGCGACGAGGATGTGCTCGAAGCCCTCCATCAGCGCGGGTTCTGCTCTTGGAGTGATTTCATCGGCGACCGATCGGCCCGAGTTTTATGCATCCTGGAACCCGGCCATCTTCCGCACCGCTGCTGCGCTCAATCCCCGCTCCCGCAGCGCCCGGAGCGCCAAGGCACCGTCGCGTTTCGAGAGCCGGACCCCCGACTCGTTTGTCAGCAAGACATGGTGCCTATATTGCGGCGATGCAAGCCCCAAAACCGCCTGCAGCAGGCGGTGCAGATGAGTCGCAGGCCGCAAATCCTCGCCTCTTATGACCAGGGTCACCCCCTGGAGATGGTCGTCGAGGGTGGCGCAGAGGTGATAGCTGGCGGGGGTGTCGCGGCGGCCCAGCACCACGTCCCCGAAACGTTCCGGCTGGGCGCGGATTTCGCGCAAATTGGCGCCATCCGGATCGGCTTCCGAGAAGGCGAGCGGACCGGACCGGCGTGAGGCTTCCGCGGTATCGAGCCGCAGCGCATAGGGCGCGCCCGCGGCCTTGCGCTCGGCCGCAAGAATCGGGTCGAGCCCGCGGCAGGTTCCGGGATAGATCACGGTCTCGCCGTCCTGTGATGGAATGCCGTGGGGAGCGCTTGCCGCCGCGGCGATGTCCTTGCGGCTGCAGAAGCAGGGATAGAGCAGACCGTCGGATTCCAGCCGCGCCAGGGCCGCCGCATAATCGGCGAAGTGGTCCGACTGGCGGCGCACCGGTTCTTCCCAATCGAGGCCAAGCCAATGAAGATCGTCGAAGATCGCGCGCTCGAATTCCCGCTTGCAGCGGGTGCGGTCGATGTCCTCGATGCGGAGCAGGAAACGGCCATTTGCCTGGCGCGCGGTGCGATGGCCGAGCAAGGCGGAATGGGCATGGCCGAGATGGAGAAAGCCTGTCGGACTGGGCGCGAATCGCGTAACTATTCCGGCTCCGAAGGCGAGGGTCATGGCGGGCAGGAATAGCGAAGACGCAGGGCTGCTGCAACAGGCGCTGGATCATCTCGCCGGTGCCGACCGGCACATGGCCGCGGCGATCGCGGAGATCGGGCCGCCGCCGCCCCGGCATCGTCCGGCCGATTTCGAGACGCTGATGCATGTGATCATCGCGCAGCAGGTCTCGACGGCGTCGGCGCGGGCGATCTCCGGCCGGTTGAACGAGCGTCTCGCCAAGGTGACGCCGGAGGGTTTTGTCGCGCTGAGCGACGACGACCTGCGCGCGATCGGTTTCTCGCGGCAGAAGATGGTCTATGGCCGCGATCTCGCCGCCGCCTTCCTGGACGGGCGGGTGTCGCTGGCCAAGCTCCGGCGCATGGATGACGAGGCGGCGATCGCTTCGCTCTCCTCGGTCAAGGGGATCGGGCGCTGGTCGGCGGAGGTGTTCCTGCTGTTCAGCCTGAAGCGGCCGGACGTGATGCCGGCCCAGGACCTGGCGCTGATGGTGGCGGCGCAACGGCTGAAGAAGCTCCGCGCCCGGCCGGACCCGAAGAAGCTGCTGAAGATCGCCGAGCCCTGGCGGCCGTTCCGCTCCTACGCTGCCCGGATGCTCTGGCACTACTATAGGAACGGGAAGGGCGGCATCGGCGGCCAGCCGTTATAAGGAAGTGAAGCGTATGCAGACCCTCGATGGACCGAACGTCGCGCCGAAATCCGGATCCAAGGCCAAGCAGCTCGTCGTCTTCCTGCACGGCTATGGCTCGAACGGCGACGATCTCATTTCGCTGGCGCCCTATTGGGCCGACCTGCTGCCGGATGCGGAATTCGTCTCGCCGAACGCGCCCTTCCCCTGCGAGATGAATCCGTTCGGCGGCTATCAGTGGTTCGGGCTCGAGGACCGCAATCCGGCGACGAAGCTCGCCGGCACGCGGGCGGCCGCGACCATTCTCGACGGCTTTCTCGATGACGCGCTGAAATCGCGCGGGCTCGACGAGAGCCGCCTCGCGCTGGTCGGATTCTCGCAAGGCACGATGATGTCGCTGCATGTGGGACCGCGCCGCACCACCGCGCCGGCCGCCATCGTCGGCTATTCCGGTGCGCTGATCGGCGCCGACGCGCTCGCCCTGGAGATCAGGTCCAAGCCGCCGGTACTGCTGGTCCACGGCACCGCCGACCAGGTCGTGCCCTTCGCGGCCATGGGCGCCGCCGCGCAGGTCTTGCAATCCTTCGGTGTCACAGTCGAGACGCTGGCGCGGCCCGGCCTGCCGCATTCGATCGACCCCGAGGGGTTGACCCGCGGCGGGCAGTTTATCCACCAAAATTTTTCCTGAGGATCCGCGGAGCCCGCGGTGATCTTGGGCTTTTGCGCGGGGGTTTCGTCTCGCCATTAAGACCTCGTTTACCCTTGCTAGGACTAAAATGCCGGAAGACCGTGATGAGGCCTTGATTCCGGACAGAGGCGTGATGGCGAACGGCGACGGCATGGGTGGACAGCCTCGGGAAGCCACCCGGTATGATTCCGAGCAAGCCGCCTATTGGCACGCCGTCATCTCCGACCTGGATGACGCGGTCATCCGCTATACGCCCGAGCTCGTCTGTAAGTGGTGCAACGCGAGCTATGCCCGGCTGCTCGGGCGCGATCCCAATTCGCTGATCAACCGCCCGATCAGCGAGTTCCTCGACGCGCGCAAGGTGGAGATCGCGCGCGAGCGCGTGCGCACCCTGCTGACCATGGGCTCGGTGAAGGCGGTCGAGATCCAATGGGAGCTGCCCGACGGCACCAAGCGCTGGTGGAGCTGGAACGCGCAGATCGTGCGCTCGCCCCTGACCGGCGACATGGAGCTGCAATCGGTCGGCCGCGACATCCAGGCGCTCAAGGAACGCGAGACCGCCCTGCAGCACGCGATGGTGCGGCTCGCGACCCAGACCGACGACATGGCGCGGCTGCTGCGCGAGTTGAAGACCGCGAAGTTCGAAGCCGAGACCGCCAATGCGGCGAAGTCGCGCTTCCTCGCCAACATGAGCCACGAGCTCCGGACGCCGCTGAACGCGATCATCGGCTTCGCCGACATCATGCGCCTCGGCGTGTTCGGGCCGATCGGCAGCGAGGCCTATCGCGAATACATCGAGGACATCAAGAAGAGCGGCGAGCACCTCCTGGAAGTGATCTCCGATCTGCTCGACCTGTCGCGCATCGAGACCGGGCTGCGGCGCATGACCATGGTGGAGATCGATCCCCTGGAGCTCGCGCGCGAAACGCTGAACATGATGCCGCCGCGCCAGGGCGCCGGCATCGATCTCTCGGTCACCGGCACGGAGAAATGCGGCGCCTTCACCGCCGACCGGGTGTCCGTGAAGCAGGCGGCGGTCAACCTGCTCTACAACGCGCTGAAGTTCACCCCGCCCTCGGGCAAGGTCTGGATCGCCTTCCGCCGCCTGGAAGGCAAGGTCGAGATCGAGGTCGGCGATACCGGCCCGGGGCTGACCCGGGGGCAGATCGACAGCTTGCTCGCGTCCACCGGCGGCATCGACGACGACCGGCTGGTCACGCGCAAGGGCCGCGGCACCGGCCTCGGCATCCCGATCGCGAAGTCCCTGGCCGAGCAGCATGGCGGATCGCTGCGCTTCGAGAGCAAGCCCGGCGAGGGCACGCGGGCGATCCTCTCCTTCCCGCAGCCGCCGGCCATGCCGGGGGCGCAAGCTTGACCCTGCCAATGGACCGCGGATCGGTTTCCTTCTAGTCTCCCGGCTCTTTTCCGAAGGAGGCCGCCCTGCAGTTCACCCGTTCGCATTTCGCGCTGGTCGCAGCCGGAGTCTTCGCCCTCCTCCTGCTGGCGGGGCTGGGGGTTTTCATCTGGCATTCCGAGCCGGCTCCGCCGACCCAGGAAGAACTCGCCGCCGACTTCGCCAAGGGCGCGCAGTTCGAGCGCGGCAGCGGCGGTGTCGCCCTCGACTACGGCCAGGCGCTCACCTTCTATCGCAAGGCGGCGGCGGGCGGCTATCCGCCGGCCGAGAACGCGCTCGGCCTGATGACCGCGGCCGGACATGGCGTGGTGCGCGACGAGAAGGCGGCGAACGACTGGTTCCGCCGCGCCGCCGAGCACGGCTTTGCCGAGGCGCAGGTGACCTTGGCGGGAAACCTGCTGACCGGCACCGGCACCGCGGACGGCAAGCCGGACAAGATCGAGGCGCTGAAATGGCTGCTGATCGGCGCCGAAGGGATGCCGGATCCGCTGTCGAAGCAGGTCGCGGTGACGACCCGCGACAAGCTCACCGCCGAGCTCAGCGCCGAGGATCGGGCCGAAGCGACGAAGCGCGCCGAGGCCTGGCGCAAGGAACACGCGCCGTAATCAAACCCTCCGGGCCTGGCAGGCCGAGCCCGCCGGCAGGTGGATGGTCGCCGTGGTGCCGGCGCCCTTGCGGCTTTCGATCTGCAGCCGGCCGCCATGGAGCTCGGCCAGCGCCTTGGTCAGCGGCAAGCCGAGCCCGGTCCCGTTCAGGCGGGAAGCGACGCCGTCCACCTGGCCATAGACCGCGAGGGCGGTCTGCAGTTCCTCGTCCGTCATGCCGGGACCGGTATCGCTGACGGCGAGCTCGACGCCGCCGTCGGGGAGGCAGCGGATCGCGAGCCGGACCTCGCCGCCGCCCGGCGTGAACTTGACCGCATTGGAGAGCAGATTGAGCAGCATCTGCTTGGCGGAGCGTTCATCGGCATGCAGGGCCTGGCAGCTCGGGTCGATGTCCGAGACCAGGCGGATGTCGTTGTCGCGGGCCAGCCGCGCAACCAGAGTGATCGCCTCGTCGGCCAGCGCGCGCGGCCGCAGTGCCTCGATGCGGAGCTCGGCCTTGCCGGCCTCGATCTTGGACAAGTCCAGGATGTCGTTGATCAGCGACAGCAGATGCGCGCCGCTCTGGTGGATGAGATCGGCGCAATTGCGGTAGCGCGGCGGCGCGACCGGACCGTAGATCTCCTGGGCGATCATTTCGGCGAAGCCGAGAATGCCGTTCAAGGGCGTGCGCAACTCGTGCGACATGCCGGCGAGGAAGATCGACTTCTCGCGGTTGGCGGCATCGGCGCGGCGCTTTTCCTCGTCCAGCTTCGCGGCCAGGGCCGCCAGCTCCGCCGCATGATTCTGCAGCTTGCGGTTGGCGGCTTCGAGGTCGCGCTGCTGGCGCTTCAGCGCGGTCACGTCGGTGCGGATCACGACATGGCCGCCGTCCTCGGTACGATGCCGGTTGACCAGCGACCAGCGACCATCGGCGAGCTCAACCTCGCCCGAGGCGTCGCGCTCGCCGGCAAAGCTCGCCTTGATGCCGGCGACCAGGGCTTCGACCTCGGCCGGCGACGCGACGCCGGCATATTCGCCGTGCTCCGCTCCGTAGCGGATGACGTCCTCCAGCCGGGCGCCGACCACGCACAGATGCGCGCTCTTCGGGTATTGCTCCAACAGGCGATGGTTGAAGGCGACGAAGCGCAAGTCCCGATCGAGCAGGGCGAAGCCGCCGTCCATGTTCTCGATCGCGTCGCGCAGCCGGAGCTCGGCCTGTTTCAGCGGCGTGATGTCGGTCCAGATCGCGACCCGGCCGCCCTCGGCGGTGACGCGCTCGGTGAAGCGCTTCCAGCGCCCATCGGTGAACTGCATCTCGGTCGGCCGGTCCGGCGGGTTGCGATGCAGCTCGAGCCGCCAGCTTATCCACGCTTCCGGATCGGCGCGCGCGTCGACCGCGGTCACGCTGCCGGCGACGAAGGCGCGGATGATCTCCGCGAAGGTCCGGCCGGCCGGGTTGCCGAACGCCGCCCGGGAGCCCCGGTCGATGAAGGCTTCGTTGCACAGGACCAGCCTGTCCTCGGCGTCGAACAGCGCAAAGCCGCTCTCCATGGCGCTGATCGCAGCCCTAAGCCGCATCTCGCTCTTCGCAAGCTCCTGCGCGGCGCGGCGCTGGGCGGTGATGTCGCGAAACACCACCACGCCGCCGCGCGGCTTGCCGTCGTGGCCGACCAGCGGCCGGCCGCTGACGCTCAGGGTGCGCCGCGTGCCGTCGTGCCGGTTGACGGCGTCCATCTCGACACCGTCGCTGCTCTCGCCTCTCACCGCCTTGACCAGGGGGATGTCATCCTCCGGAAAAAGCGAGTCGCGATCGACCTGATAGGTGCCGAAGGCCTCGGCCCAATCTTTGCTGGAAGTGGAATTCGGCGCGTCTCCCGCCAGCTCAATGGCTTTCGGGTTGCGCATCACCAGTTCGCCCTCGGCATTCGCCACGGTGACGCCGTCGCTCATGGCGCCGAAGATCGCCTTGAAGAGATCCGTCTGTTCATCGAGCCGGCGTTGCAACGCGAGCCGGTCGTCCTCGCGCCGCAGGGCGACGCCCAGGATCGCCATGGCGAGCGGGTTGACGATCAGCAGCGGTGCGGCGACCGCTGTCAGCATCTCCTTGGAAATCGCCACGACGAATTCCGGCGCGCGGAACAGGATGACGGAGAGGTTGACCGCCGAGATCAGCAGCCCCAGCAGCCACAGAGCCACAAAGCCCGGCTGCCGGCCGAGCCGGAGGTGGACCCGCCAGAAGGCGATCCCGAGCAGGCTCGCGACCACCATGCCGAGCCACGGCGAGTGGGCCGGGCCGCCGACCCAGACGCGGAACCCGATCGCGACGGCGTCGGCAAGCAGCGCGGCGATCCAGCCGCCGAACAGCGGCGCGATGCCGACCAGGATGGTGCGGCCGTCGAGCAGGATGCCGGTCCCGAGATTGACGCTGGTCGCCATGGCGCCGACCGCGCCCAGCCCGAACAGCAGGCCGAGCGCACTGTCCCGCAGCGCCGGCGTCATCTGCGGCACGCGCCGGATCCAGACATAGCCGACGATCAGGAGCGCGAGCAGGCTGACGTTCTGTGTCAGGCCCAGCATGAACTGGCTGATCTGGATCATGGCCACGACACCCCTACACCCGTTCAGGGCGACCCGAAGCCGCGATGATACTACCGAAGGCCAGCCGCACCAATTGTCCGAGCGGGTCCGCCGCATACAATCATATGCTGCATACCGGATTGGTTTATTCATCAAACAAGCGTCGGCCGCTAGGCGCGGTCACGCCCAGTCCAGCCGCGGCCCGACCGGCACGATGCCGGTCGGGTTGATGGTCTTGTGGCTGCCGTAATAGTGATGCTTGATGTGATCGAGATGCACCGTCTCGCGCACACCGGGAAAGCCGAGCAGGTCGAGCAGATAGCGTGAGAGCTGCCGGTAGTCGGCGATGCGGCGGATGTTGCACTTGAAATGCCCGACATAGACCGGGTCGAAGCGCAACAAGGTGGTGAAGAGCCGCCAATCCGCCTCGGTGACGCGATCGCCGCAGAGATAGCGGCGCGATGTCAACCGGTCCTCAAGCCAATCCAGCGTCTCGAACAGCGGGTGCAGCGCTTCCTCATAGGCCGCCTGGCTGGTCGCGAAGCCGGCCTTGTAGACGCCGTTGTTGACCGTGTCGTAGATCCGCGCATTGAGCGCATCGATCTCGGCCCGGAGATCCGGCGGATAATAGTCGCCGGGCTTCGCGCCCAGGCGATCGAAGGCGCCGTTCAGCATGCGGATGATCTCGGAAGACTCGTTGTTCACGATGGTGCCGCGCTGCTTGTCCCAAAGCACCGGCACGGTCACCCGGCCGGAATATTCCGGATCGGCGGCGAGGTAGACGTCGGCGAGGGTCTTCGCGTGATGGATCGGATCGGGGATGACACCGGCGCCGGGATCGAAGGTCCAGCCGCGCGCGCCCATATGCCAGTTCACCACCGAGAGCGCGATCATGCTCTCCAGCCCTTTGAGCGCGCGGAAGATCAGGGTGCGGTGGGCCCAGGGACAGGCATAGGAGACGTAGAGGTGATAGCGCCCCGCCTCCGCCTTGAAGCCCGCCTCGCCCGAGGGACCGGGTGACCCATCCGCGGTCACCCAGTTGCGGAACCGGCTCTCGGACCGGACGAAGCGACCCTTCTGCGAGTCGGTGTCGTACCACTTGTCCTGCCAGACGCCGCCCACAAGGAGGCCCATGTTTCACTCCTGCAATGCAAGGGGTGAAACATGGGCGCTCGAGTTGCCGGATGAAAGGGTAAGTTTATCCGGCCAGGGCTGTTGATTACTCCACGACGTCACCCGCGGACTTGATCCGCGGGCATTTCTACGGCGGCGCGAGATGCCCGGGTCAATCCCCGGATCAGGTCCGGGGACGGGCATGACGTTTCATTTTCTATTTCGCCTGGCCGCAATAGGCTTCGAGGCGATAGCCGTCGGGGTCGATGACGAAGGCGGCGTAGTAGTTGTCGCCGTAATCCTTGCGCAAGCCCGGCTTGCCGTTGTCCTTGCCGCCCGATTTCATCGCGCCGTCATGGAAGGCATCGACCGCCTTGCGGCTGCCGGCGTCGAAGCAGAAATGCAGGTTGGCCTTGTCGTCGATCGACGCCGGCTTGGCCACCTGGCCGATCCAGAGCGCCACTTCCGCCGCACCGTAGCCGAGAGAATCCGCGCCTTCGCTCAAGCATTTGAAGCCGAGCGGCTTCAAGGCGGCGTCGTAGAACTTCCTGGTGCGGCCGATATCCCGCACGCCGATCGAGATGTGGTTGAACATGGGTTCGGCTCCTTTCGCTCTTGGCCATGTGCCTCCATCTAGGCAATCGGGCGGTGACGCCGCTTGGGAAAAGTTGCTATTCTGTACGCATGAGCGAACCGACCCCCTTGTCGTCGCGGACCCTCGCCTCCGGCCGCGGCTGGATGGTGCAGGACATCATCTGCCGCTCCGGTCCGGAGACGGCGGCCTTCGAAGAGCAGCATCGCGCGGTCGCCATCGCGCAGGTCAGCGAAGGCACGTTCCAGTACCGCTCCAGCATCGGCGCCGCGGTGCTGACACCGGGCGCGGTGATGCTGGGGGCTCCCGGCGTCTGCTACGAATGCGGCCATGAGCACGGGGTCGGCGACCGCTGCACCGCCTTCCATTTCTCACCGGCGGTCTGGGAAGAGATCGTCGCCGCGGTGCCCGGCGCGCGGCGGAGTGCGGTGACGCGGCCGCAATTGCCCCCGCTCGAAGTCCTGGCGCCGCTGTTTGCCGAAGCCGAAGTCGCGCGTGATGAGGACGACCGGGATGCTTTCGAGGAGATCGCGCTGCGGCTGGCCGGCGCGGTGATCGGGATTCTCGCCGATGCGCCGAAGCGGGCGCGGCAGCCGAGCGCCCGCGACATCAAGCGCGTGACGGCGATCGTGCGGACGCTGGCGGCGCGGCCGGAGGAGAGCTACACGCTCGACGGCCTGGCCGGGCGGGCGGCGATGAGCCCCTACCATTTCCTGCGCACCTTCCGGCAGGTGGTCGGGCTCGCGCCGCATCAGTATCTGCTGCGCAACCGCCTCCACCGCGCCGCCTTGCGGCTGAAGCGCTCCCGCGACGAGATCTCGTCGATCGCCTTCGAAGCCGGGTTCAACGACCTCTCGACCTTCAACCGCCGCTTCAAGAAGGTGACGGGCCTGAACCCCGGTGCCTATCGCGCGGGCAGTTCGCGGCGATAGACCAAAGTCGGCCAGGTCTTGTAGGTGCCGCGGGCGATCTCGCGGAAGCCGCTCTTCTCGGCGACCCGGATCGAGGCCGGATTCTCCGGCGCCAGGATGCAGACGACCGGCGTCTTCAGAGTCTCGTCCGCCCAGGCGAGTGCCGCGCCGATGGCTTCCGTCGCGTAGCCCTTGCCATGGGCCGCGGGCGTCATCACCCAGCCCGCCTCCGGAAGATCGCCGAGCGGCGGATCCATCTCGCGGTGGAAGTTGGCGAGGCCGACCTCGCCCAGGAACTTGCCGGTGGCCTTATCCTCCACCACCCAATAGCCGTAGCCGAGGAAGTGCCAGAGCCCACCATAGCGCAGCATGCGGGCCCAGGATTCCTCCGGGGTCGATGGCTTGCCGCTGATATGCCGCGCGACTTCGAAATCGCCCCACATGGCGGCGACGGATTCGAAGTCGGAGCTGCGATGTCCGCGCAGGGTGAGGCGCGGGGTGTCGAGAACGGGGATGGTCGGCACGGGGAATTCCTTGGAGCGTTACCTGCGCCTCTGGATGCGCAGACCCCAGACCATTAGCGCGATACCGCCCGCCAGGAAAGGCAGGCCGACCAACAGGAACGGCAGGGCCGGGCCGAGCGCCTGTCGAAGGGTCGCGTCTCCATTGGCGATGTCGATGATGCCGCCGACGATGCTGCCCCCGGCACAGAGGCCGGAGAGCAATGTGACCAGGCCGCCGAGAATGACGAGGGCGACGCCCCAGCAGCCGCGGCCACCGCTCGAGGGCGCTGGATCGGCCGTCATCGGCGACGGCCCCAGATCACGCCCGCCAGGATCAGCAGCGCGCCGAACAGGATCGGAATCCAGCCATAGAACAGCAATATGCCCGCGAACACGGAACCGAATTGGCCGGCCGCGACCATGAGCAGGGAAATGGAGACGCAGAGCGCCCCGCCCAGCACCAGCAGCAGCTTGGCCCAGAGCTTCCAGCCTCCGGTCATTGCGTCGCGCCGGCCGGAACCGGCGATCGCGATCAGCGCGAGACCGAGGGCGATGCCGACCGTGGCGACGGCGCCGGTCGTCGCGACCATGACCCCGCGGCCATAGACATCACCGGTCAGGGCGGGGCGCAGCAGGTCCACCGAGAATGCCAGGGTCGCGGCGACGATGGTCCAGCCGAGCAGCAGGATGACGAGGGCCCAGACCGGATAGGCTCTCACGTGAAGACGTCTGGCTTCGGCGCCGGCGGACTCCTGCGGCCCCATTTTCGCGCCGCGAGGATCATGCCGATGCCGATGAGGCAAGGCACTCCGCCGAGGATCAGCCCGGCCATGATGACCGCACTGCTATAGCCCGAGTTGTCGGCGATGCCGGAGATCACGAAGGCGCCGCCGCAGAGCCCGGTCGCAATCGCGATCAGCCAGCCGAGCACCATCACGACGATGGCCCAGACGGCGTAGGTGCCGGGCGGCGTGGATGCGGGGTTAGGCTCGTGCATGAATCGAACTCATGTTGCCGGCGGTGCTTCGCGCCCCCAGGCCCGGGCGGAACTTGTCCACCAGGCGGTTGCGGTAGAAGAGGTTGTAGGTGTCGAAGGGAATGAGCTGCAGTTCCGGCGTCACGAAGTGGATGCAGGAGCGCTTGACCGAGGCGATGCAGAAGTTGAAGCGGTCGAGGAACTGTACGATCACCACGCGGAACACCTTGTCGTAGCCAAGCTCCTTCGGCACCTCGAATTGCGGCAGGCAGCAGAGGAAGTTGGCGAGGGTCGGCTTGGTGCTCTCGCCGGTGCAGGAGAGCGACATCAGCTCGAACAGGCGCTGCCGGAGCTCCGGGTTCTTTTCGAAAGTGATGGCATTGGGCGCCACGTCCAGCAGGGTCTTCTGGTCGAAGAACCGGGTGATCGGCGTGATCTCGCGACCGTGCCTGAGGCCGTACCCGATGGCGATCGCATCCGGATTGCAGGGCAAGGGCATCATGTCGTCGGCGCCGAAATGCGGCGACTGGGCGATAATGCCGCTGCGGATATCGGAGAGCAGCACGCGGTCGCGGTTCTTGTCGAAGCCGAGATTGCGGCCGGCATCCTGGATCGGCTGGAAGGTGACGCCGCGCACGCAGGCATAGCTCAGCGCATGGTCGATCACGGCGCCGAGTTCGTCGTCGTTGACGCCTTTCTTGATGACGCAGACCAGGGTCGTGGAGATGCCGGCCTCTTCCAAGTTCGCCAGCGCCTGGTCGCGGATGCGGCGGAGGTCGGCACCACGGATCGCTTCCAGCGCCGAGGCCTTCAGGGAGTCGAACTGCAGATAGACTTCGAAGCCGGGCCGAAGGTCGGCCAGCGCCTTTACGAAGTCCTTGTCCTTGGCGATCCGCACGCCGTTGGTGTTCAGCATGACGTGGCGGATCGGCTTGCTTTTGGCGAGCTTCAGGATCTCAAGGATCTGCGGATGGATGGTGGGCTCGCCGCCGCTGATCTGCAGCAGGTCTGGTTCGCCCTCGGCCTCGACCAGCAGGTCCATCATCCGCTCGATCTCCTCCAGCGAGCGGTGCGTGGTGCGCGCGGTCGAGGATTCGGCGAAGCAGACCGGGCAGTTGAGGTTGCAGGCCTCGTTCACCTCGAGGAGCGCGAGGCAGGAATGCTGCTCGTGGTCGGGGCAGAGGCCGCAGTCGTAGGGGCAGCCGTATTCGGTGCGGCTGTGCAGCATCTGCGGCCGGTCGGGCGGCTTCAGGTAGTCGTGGCATTTGCGATAGCAGGCGGCGTCGGTCGAGACCAGAGTCTTCTGCACGCCGTGTTCCAGGCAGCGCTTCTGGAACCAGACCAGGTCGCCTTCGATCAGGATCTTGGTCGGCACAAGCGCAAGACAGGTCTCGCAGAGCGATGTGGTCTGCCCGAAGAAGAGATGATTCTTGATCTCACGCGGATAAGGCTTGGGCGCGACAGGCTTGTTCATGGCGGCGCTGTTCTCCCCACAGCATGCAGAGACTGTATGCGAAAAGACCGAGCATCAGGAAATGGAACATGTCGAAGGGTCCCAGGACCTTCGGATAGGGCTTCAGGAATTCCCAGACGAAGCGCTGGACTGCGTAGAAGCCGACCAGAGCGTAGAAGCTGGCACGCAACATCAGTGAAGGCGATTCACTTCGGCGGTTCCGCTCCAGGGTGACGAGGAACCAGGCCAGGAACCCGAGCATGGCGAAGCTCTCATAGAGCTGAACCGGATGCCGCGGGATGCCGTCGCCGAAATCGACGCCCCAGGGCAGGCCCGTGGGCGTGCCATAGGTGTAATCCGGGAGGCCGGAGAGGAAGCAGCCCCAGCGCCCGATGGCGATGCCGGCGGCAAGCGGCGCCACGAAGATAAGACCGGTCGAGCCCTTGATGCCGCGGGCGAGCTTGTAGCCCTCGGCCCCGACGATGCCGCCGGCGATGGCGCCGGCAACGCTGTGGCCGAGCGGCGGCAGATCGGCCAGCGCCATGTTGCCGCCGCCCGCGATCAGTGCGCCGACACCGGCGCAGAGAGCGACTGCGATGATGTAGCCCGGGTGCTGTGAGAGCTTGAAGCCGGAGGGCGTGCCGTCGGCGAGATAGCGGCGACGCACAACATATCCGGCGAGCACGCCGGAGGCCCAGGCGACCAGGTCGAAGATAAGGTGCACGCTCATGGCTGCTGGCCTGCGTTCAACTGAACACCGCCGGGATGTCCGGCTCGGGCTTTCGCCTCCCCCAGATCAGCGCAATGAGGATCGCGACACTGCCGATCGCAAGCGGCAGCGCGCTCATCAGGATCGCACGATAGAGGAGCGGAAAGATAACGAGGTCATCCGTCTCCCAAACCCCTCCAGAGCCATCGTTTGACGCAATGAACATGAGCAGCCCGTAGGCCATGGTCGGCCAACCAATCCAGAGTGTCGCGCCGAAGAGCATGACTAGCTTCGCCCAGAGCGAGAAAAGACTGCGCCGTGCCCTCGGCCTGCGGTGGCGACCGACAATGATCATGGCAAGCCCGATCGCTGATCCAAAGATGAAGGGAGCGCCCGCCATCGCCAGGACCGTAGCCGATGTCAAAGCGATATAGAGAGGCTGCACGTACTGGAATGCGCCTACCGCGCTCAAAGCGATGATCAGCCAACCCAGGATTTCGAGCGCAATGGCCCAGCCGGGACGCGCAGGCACACCAGGGCCGCCATCGCTCTGCGTCATGTCTATTTCCCCAGCTCAGGCGGTCGGAAGCTTGATTTCAAGATCGTGAAGAATGCCGCCGGGATATGTCAACATCTTGTGCTTTGTGGATAAGTTGACTATTTCTAGGGGCGGAAGCGAGAATGCAGACGATGATGGCATCGCCCGAGTCCTGCCCGGCTCTCGTCCTCAACGCCGATTTCCGGCCGTTGAGCTACTTCCCGCTGTCCCTATGGCCTTGGCAGGAAACCGTGAAAGCGGTGTTCCTGGACCGGGTCAGCATCCTCTCGGAATATGACCGCGTGGTGCACAGCCCCAGCTTCTCGATGAAGCTGCCTTCGGTCATCGCGCTGAAAGAATTCATTCCCCAGGAGCGGCGGCCGGCCTTCACCCGGTTCAACGTCTTCCTGCGCGACCGCTTCCGCTGCCAGTATTGCGGCGAAGGCTCGCCGGCGCCGGAGCTGACCTTCGACCATGTGATTCCGCGCTCGCGCGGCGGCCGGACCAACTGGGAGAACGTGGTCACCGCCTGCCAGACCTGCAACTTGCGCAAGGGCAACGCCCTGCCCCACCAGGCGCATATGCACCCGAAGAGGCGACCATTCCAACCGAGCACCTTCGAGCTCCAGGAGAATGGCCGCGCCTTCCCGCCGAACTACCTCCACCAGAGTTGGCGGGATTTTCTTTACTGGGATTCCGAGCTGGAAATCGGCTGAGGCTGCGCGCGCTTTTGTCCACAGCACGCGCTGTCTGTGGATAAGGTTTTCCGCATCCCCGAACTCCGTCATCCCGCGACTTGGTCACGGGATCCACGCCTTTTCATCTGCGCGCCTCCCGAGGCGCGGATCCAGCGGCCTAGCCGCGGGATGACGGCGGAGTATCAGCCGCGGCCTTTGTGCACCGAGTCGTGGATAACTTCGGAAAATCGGGGATGAACGCTTAGTTGCTTCCCTGCGCGATTTGCGCTCATTTGGCCCTCCGCGGCGCCCATCGCCACCTTGGAGTCGGTATGTCGGAAGCGACCAGCAGCCTTTTTGTCGAGACCGCGATCGCGGCGGTGAGCCGCGACGTGCGCACCGGCGTGCTGCCCTATCAGGCGCTGCAGACCATGATCCGCGAAAAGGAGATCTGGGCGACCGAGGAGATCAACCCGGCGCAGCTGCAGCCGGCCAGCATGGACCTCCGCCTGGGACCGGTCGCCTATCGGGTGCGGGCGAGCTTCCTGCCCGGGCCGGATTCGACGGTACTCGACCGGGTGAAGGAGCTCGACGGCTACGCGATCGACCTCACCGAAGGCGCGGTGCTGGAGAAGGGCTGCGTCTATGTGGTGCCGCTGCTCGAACATCTGGAATTGAAGAGCGGGATCACCGCGGTCACCAACCCGAAGAGCTCGACCGGACGGCTCGACATCCTGACGCGGATGATCGCCGACCGCGCCCAGGTTTTCGACGAGGTCGAGAACGGCTATTGCGGACCGCTCTACGCCGAGATCACGCCGAAGACCTTCAGCATCGTGGCTAGGCAGGGATCGCGGCTGAACCAGATCCGCTTCCGCCGCGGCTCGCCTGCGCTGGCGGCGAGTGAATTGCAGCGCATGCATGATGCCGGCGACCTGGTGAAGATCGACGGCACGCCGAAGCCTTTGCGCGGCAAGAATGTCGCCGTCACCATCGACCTCGTCGGCAGCCCGGATTCGACGCTGATCGGCTATCGCGCCAAGAAGCACACCGACCGGATCGACGTCGACAAGGTCGGGATCTACGACACCGCCGATTTCTGGGAGCCGATCCACCGCTATGGCGCGCCGCGGCTCATTCTCGATCCCGACGAGTTCTATATCCTCGCCACCCGCGAGGCGGTGCGCGTGCCGCCGGATTTCGCGGCCGAGATGATCCCCTACGACACCGCGGTCGGCGAGTTCCGCGTCCATTATGCCGGCTTCTTCGATCCCGGCTTCGGCTGGGACCTCTCGACCGGCGGCAGCCGGGCGGTGCTCGAAGTGCGCTCGCATGACGTGCCCTTCATGCTGGAGCATGGCCAGACCGTCGCCATGCTGCGCTATGAGCGGATGGCGACCCGGCCCGACAAGCTCTATGGCCAGGGCATCGGCTCGAACTACCAGAACCAGGGGCTGAAGCTGGCGAAGCAGTTCGTCTGAAGCTGCCATTCGCATGCGTGACCTGAAGCGCTGGATCTTCCTGTTCTTGGGCTTTGCCTGCTACGGCCTCGCCATCGCCATGATGGTGCGGGCCGACCTGGGCCTCGGGCCGTGGGACGCATTCCACCAGGGTGTGGCGCTGCAGCTGGACATGAAGATCGGCACCGCGGCGGTGATCGTCGGCGCGGCGGTGATGCTGTTCTGGCTGCCGCTGAAGCAGAAGCCGGGCATCGGCACCGTCCTGAACGTGCTCTGCATCGGCCCCATGACCAATGTGGCGCTCGACTATGTGCCGGCGCCGCAGGGTCCCATCGAGCAATGGGCGCTGATGCTGGGCGGGATCCTGGTGATCAGCATCGGCAGCGCGCTCTATCTCCCGACCAAGCTCGGCGCCGGCCCGCGCGACGGGCTGATGCTGGGGCTGCACCAGAAGCTCGGCCTCTCGATCCGCGTCGCGCGCACCATCATCGAGGTCTCGGTGCTGGGGATCGGCTGGTGGCTCGGCGGTTCGGTCGGCTTGGGCACGCTGGCTTTCGCGTTCCTGATCGGCCCGCTGGTGCACTGGATGCTGGATCTGGAGAAGAAGCTCGGGCTGGTGGGGTGAGGGTGTCTCGTACCCCCACCCTAACCCGCCCCCGATTCGGGGGCGGGGACCGCAGCGAGACGTTGCGAGAGCTGTGACTCTCCTACCCCCTCCCCCGAATCGGGGGAGGGTTGGGGTGGGGGTGCGAAACATCGCGTAGGCGCGGGAGTTCCAACACGCGCACGATCTCCTGCAACACACCCTCAATGTTCTGGAGCACTTCGTTGTTCCAGAAGCGGATGACGCGATACCCCTGAGCGTTCAGCCACTTTGTTCGGGCTTCATCCTGCGCCGCCCGCGCATCGTGCTGGCCCCCATCGACTTCAATGACCAACCGCGCTTTCAAACAACAGAAGTCGACGACATAGTCGCCGATCTCTACTTGTTTGCGAAATTGGCGACTGTCCAGCTGACGGCCGCGAAGATGGCGCCAGAGCTTCTTCTCAGCATCGGTCATCTCCGCGCGGAGGCGGATCGCGCGGCTGAGCGTTTTGTACTGGGTGCGGACTGTGTGCATAGGCGCAAGCCCCGCTGAAGCGGTGTCACGTACCCCCACCCCGGCCCTCCCCCGATTCGGGGGCGGGGGATCCTTTAGACCCGTTCCGCGAGCCAGATGGCGAGCCTGGAGCCGGCCTTGATCGCCTGGGTCAGGACCGGATAGGCCGTGGCCTGCTCGGCGCCGTGCGCCAAGCCGGTGTCGCGGTGCTGCACTTCCTCGGCGCGGAATTTCTCGATCGTCGCTTGAAGCGGCTTCTCGTCGGCGCCGAGCTTCTCCGCCTGCTCGCGGTAGTGTTCGTCGATCACCTCTTCGACCGCGACGGTGCAGGCCATCGCCGCCTTCGGGCCCATCAGCGCGGTCGCCGCGCCCAGCGCGAAGCCGGCGACGTGCCAGAGCGGCGTGAGCGCCGAGGGACGCGCGCGGCGCTCGACCATCAGGCGCTCGAATTCCTTCAGGTGCTGGAGCTCCTGCTCATACATGTGGCGCACCACCGCGGCCTCGGGCTTGCCCTTCAGCATCGCGAGCTGGCCTTCGTAGATCCGCTTGGCGCCATATTCGCCGGCGTGATCGACGCGGATGATGCGGTCTATCAGCTGCGCCTTTGTGGGATCGCCGGGCAGGCGGTCTTCCGCGGTGCGCTTCTCGGCAGCGCTCATCGATGCGCGCGCCGGGTGGCGCCCCAGAAGGTGAACCAGGCGAGCAAGGCCGCATAGATCGCGTCATAGCCGGCCATGGAGATGCCGAGGAAGACGAAAGCGGGCTCGTCGCAGCGGGTGACCGGCGCGTTCATGATGGCGTTTGTCAGATCTTCGGTGCTCATGCCGGCGGTGCTTTCGCCGACGCAGGCCGAGCTCCCTTGCCACCAGCCCTGCTCGACGCCGACATGGAAGATCGAGATGCCGACCACGCCCAAGAGCGCCAGGCCAACCAGGGTAAGCCAGAACTTCCGCGCCTTGGGCTTGCGGCTGAAGAAGATCGCCACGATGCCGAGCGCGATCGTGGCCCAGTAGGCGTAGCGCGCCAGATAGCAGAGCTCGCAAGGCGCAAGGCCGGCGCCGTATTGCGCCAGCCAGGCGACGCAGAGGGCGGCGAAGGCCATGAGGGTCACGATCCACGGCACATCGCGGGGATCGATGCCGGCGGCGCGGCGGTGCTGAAACTGCGAATAGGTGCGGGCCAAATTTTCCTCAGCCGAGATATTTGAGAGCCACGAAACCGCCCACCACCAGGATGATGAAAGCGGTGGTGACCAGGGTCAGGCGGCGTTCGATGAAGTCCCGGATCGGTTCCCCGAAAAAATAGAGCAAACCCGCCACCAGGAAAAAGCGGAATCCGCGGGTGACGATCGAGGCCAGGATGAAGGGGGTGAGCGCGAAACCGGCCACCCCGCTGGCGATGGTGACCAGCTTATAGGGAATGGGGGTCAGGCCTTTGATCAGGATGATCCAGAGGCCGTATTCGTTGAAATCGTCGATGAAGCCCTGCATCGACGGCTCGAGATGGTAGAAGGCGATGATCGGCTTGCCGATGCCTTCATAGAGCGCGTGGCCGATCCAGTAGCCAAGCAGGGCGCCCAGGACCGAGGCGATGGTGCAGACCAGGGCGTAGAACCAGGCCTTGCGCCGGTCGGCCAGCACCATGGGGATCAGCATGGCGTCCGGCGGAATCGGGAAGAAGGAGCTTTCCGTGAAGCTGACCGCGAACAGCGCCCAGGCGGCGCGCGGGTGGTGGGCGAGCCGCATCACCCAATCGTAAACTCGACGCAGCACGCTTTTCCGACTCCGGCCGCCCGTGATGGGCCGAAGCTTTAACAGGCCGGGTCCGGCCTGTCATGCGTCCCGGGAAGTCAGTGCACGGTCAGCAGCGCCTGCGCATTGCGCCATTGCGGCGGCGTGATCAGCTCGGCGGAGGCCACCTGGACCGAGTGCAGCTTGCCGTCGAGATTGGCGCTCCAGAAATCCAGGAAGCGGCGCAGGCTCGGGAATTTCGGGGCGAGGTCGTAGTCCTGCCAGACGAAGGTCTGTAGGAGGCCGGGATGATCCGGCATGTGGTAAAGGATCTGGGCGGTGGTCAGGCGGTAGTCGTTGAGCTGCAAGGCCAGTCCGGAACGCGCGATCAAGGCAACCTCCAGTCTGTTGTGACCGGGTCCCCAAGGCGCCTGCTCGTCCGTTCGGGATCGAAGCCAGCGACTCAGACCCGTATTTAACCATAGCAGGAAGCATGGTCTTCGTTCCTTAACAAATGTTTGAAGAGTGCTTATTTTTCAGCAACTTAGCACTCTCTGTCGTGGATTGCTGCTAAGCAGCATGAGCGCGCCGCTCAGATTTCACAAATTTGCCAGCGTTTCCGAACTCTTAGCCCTTGACGCCTCGGGGGTATCGGCCTACATCGCTGGCACTCGTCGGATGAGAGTGCTAACAGCCCGCTGGGATCAGAAGGCTGCCACCCCCTCTCCGGCGGAAACCAGGGACGCCACTTTCAATCCATACGGAGGATCTCCATGAAGTTCCGCCCGCTTCACGACCGCGTTCTCGTGCGCCGCATCGAAGGCGTTGAGAAGACCGCGGGGGGCATCATCATTCCCGACACCGCCAAGGAAAAGCCGCAAGAGGGCGAAGTCATCGCCGCCGGCGCGGGCACCAAGAGCGAAGACGGCAAGCTGACGCCGCTGGACGTCAAGGCCGGCGACCGCATCCTGTTCGGCAAGTGGTCGGGCACCGAGGTGAAGATCGACGGTGAAGACCTGCTGATCATGAAGGAATCGGACATCCTCGGCATCATCGAGGGTGCGGCTTCCAAGAAGAAGGCCGCCGAGTAACGACGCCGTCGTTACCCAAGCGCCGCTTCAACGCAACAATAAGGATAGAGAACAATGGCTGCTAAAGACGTTCGCTTTTCCGGCGACGCCCGCGAGCGCATGCTCCGCGGCGTCGACATCCTCGCCAACGCGGTGAAGGTGACCCTGGGTCCCAAGGGCCGCAATGTCGTCATCGACAAGTCGTTCGGCGCGCCGCGCATCACCAAGGACGGCGTCACCGTCGCCAAGGAGATCGAGCTCGCCGACAAGTTCGAGAACATGGGCGCGCAGATGCTGCGCGAGGTCGCTTCCAAGACCAACGACCTCGCCGGTGACGGCACCACCACCGCGACCGTGCTCGCGCAGGCGATCGTTCGCGAAGGCGCCAAGGCCGTCGCGGCGGGCTTGAACCCGATGGACCTGAAGCGCGGCATCGACGCGGCGGTTGACGCCGTGGTCGAGGACGTGAAGAAGCGCTCCAAGAAGGTCTCGACCTCCGAGGAAATCGCCCAGGTTGGCACCATCTCCGCCAACGGCGAAAAAGAGATCGGCGACATGATCGCCAAGGCGATGCAGAAGGTCGGCAACGAGGGTGTCATCACCGTCGAAGAGGCGAAGGGCCTCGAGACCGAGCTCGAAGTCGTCGAAGGCATGCAGTTCGACCGTGGCTATCTCTCGCCGTACTTCATCACCAACGCCGAGAAGATGATCACCGAGCTGGAGAACCCGTACATCCTGCTGCACGAGAAGAAGCTCTCGTCGCTGCAGGCGATGCTGCCGGTGCTCGAGGCGGTGGTGCAGTCGGGCCGTCCGCTCCTCATCATCTCCGAGGACGTGGAAGGCGAAGCGCTGGCGACCCTGGTGGTCAACAAGCTGCGCGGCGGCCTGAAGGTCGCGGCCGTGAAGGCGCCGGGCTTCGGCGATCGCCGGAAGGCGATGCTGGAAGACATCGCGATCCTGACCGGCGGCCAGGTCATCTCTGAAGACCTGGGCATCAAGCTGGAGAGCGTCACGCTCGACATGCTGGGCAAGGCGAAGAAGGTGGTGATCGAGAAGGAGAACACCACGATCGTCGACGGCTCCGGCAAGAAGAAGGAGATCGAGGGCCGCTGCAACCAGATTCGCGCCCAGATCGAAGAGACCACCAGCGAGTACGACAAGGAAAAGCTGGCCGAGCGTCTGGCCAAGCTGGCCGGCGGCGTCGCGGTGATCCGCGTCGGCGGCGGCTCGGAGGTCGAGGTGAAGGAGCGCAAGGATCGCGTCGATGACGCGATGCACGCGACCCGCGCCGCGGTCGAGGAAGGCATCGTCGCCGGCGGCGGCGTGGCCCTGCTCTACTCGGTGAAGGCGCTCGACAAGGTGAAGTACGACAACAACGACCAGAAGGTCGGTGTCGACATCATCCGCCGCGCGATCCTCGCCCCGGTGAAGCTCATTGCCGAGAACGCCGGCGTCGATGGCGCCGTGGTCTCGGGCAAGCTCCTCGAGTCCAAGTCCACCAACTGGGGCTACGACGCCCAGTCCGGTGAGTATGTGGACATGGTGAAGGCCGGCATCATCGACCCGACCAAGGTCGTGCGCTGCGCCCTGCAGGATGCGGCCTCGGTCGCGGCCCTGCTGATCACCACCGAGGCGATGATCGCCGAGCGTCCGGAGAAGAAGGCGGCCCCGATGGGCGGCCCGGGCGGCGGCATGGGCGGCATGGGCGACATGGACTTCTAAGTCCAAGCGCACAGCTCATTCGTCACAGCGAAGGGCTCGCATCCGGAAGGATGCGGGCCCTTCTGCTTTGGCAGGGGGTCTTCTCACACTGCCGCCGCGATGGTATAGGAACGCCCAACACTGAACCGCCGGTTGCGGTTTCATGACACGCGCGTACGGCCCTCGGGGAAGACCATGCCGATTGTTGGCATCGCCGTTCTGGCACTCGATATCTTCACCATCATCCATGTTCTGCGGCACAGTCGGCCGTTATGGTGGATCCTCTGCATCCTGCTGTTCCCGCTGCTGGGGTCGGTGTTCTACTTCCTCTACGAGATCGTGCCGGGGAGCCGCGAGCAGCGCCGCGTTATGAAGTTCGGCAGCGACATCGCCAAGGCGATCGCCCCCGACAAGGAGCTGCAGCGCCGCGCCGCCGAGATGGAAGTCTGCGGCAGCATCGCCAACCGCGTGAGCTTCGCCGCCGAATGCACCGAGCGCGGCATGTTCGACGAGGCGATCCGGATCTATCGCGGCGCCCGTGAAGGCCAGTACCAGAACGCGCCGGACCTGCTGCTCGGCCTCGCCCGCGCCTACTATTTCAACAACCAGCCGAACGAGGCGCGGGCGACGCTCGGCGAGCTCCGGAGCCACCATCCGGACTACTATCGCCAGGAGGTCGCGATCCTGAGCGCGCGCGCCGCCGATGCCGGCGGCGACCGGGTCGCGGCCCTGGCCGAGCTCGAAGGCCTGCTCAGCCATTCGGTCGGGCTCGAGGCGCGCTATCGCTATGCGGAGATTCTCTGGCGCGACGGACAGCAAAGCCGCGCCAAGACCGAGCTCGAACGCGTCCTCGACCACGCCAAGCGCTTCAACGTCAACGACGACGAGCGCGAATGGGCCAAGCTCTCGCGCCGGGCGCTCGCGGCGATCGGCTGATCCATCTGCTTCGCCAGGCGGTTCGCGACCGACCGGCAAAGCTCCGATCTAGACTAAAGTCGCAACCCGAAAATGCTCCCTTGAGCCAAATCAAGGGATGCCACGCCGGAGGATCTCGGCAATAATTCCGTTCCGGCGGCCGTTCCGGGCATCAGCGCCATCACGCCGGTCTCTTCGCGACCGCCGATCCAAAGAAAACCCAGCAGGGAAAACGCATCAGGGAGGACAGGATGACCGTCATCACCCGCCGTGGATTTGTCGCCGGCACGGCCGGCCTCGCGCTCGTCGCCAGAGCGCCGTCGGTCTTCGCCAGCCAGTTCGTCAACATCCTGACCGGCGGGACCAGCGGGGTCTACTATCCACTGGGCGCCGCCCTGGCCAAGATCTATGGCGACAAGATTCCCGAGGCCCGGACCCAAGTCCAGGCGACCAAGGCCTCGGTGGAGAATCTCAACCTGCTCCAGGCCGGCAAGGGCGAGATCGCGTTCGCCCTGGGCGATTCAGTGAAGTTCGCCTGGGACGGCAATGCGGATGCGGGATTCAAGGGCAAGCTCGACAAGCTGCGCGGGCTCGCCGCCATCTATCCGAACTACATCCAGATCGTCGCGTCCAGGGAGTCCGGCATCAAGACGCTGGCCGACCTGAAGGGCAAGGGCCTCTCGGTCGGCGCACCGAAATCCGGCACCGAGCTCAACGCCCGTGCGATCCTGGGTGCTGCCGGCTTGACCTACGACGATCTCGGCAAGACCGAGTACCTGCCGTTCGGCGAGTCGGTCGAGTTGATGAAGAACCGCCAGCTCGACGCGACGCTGCAATCCGCGGGGCTCGGCGTCGCGTCGATCCGCGATCTTGCAACCTCGGTGCCGATCCAGATGGTCGCGGTGCCGGCCGACATCATCGCCAAACTCGGCGCCCCCTATGTCGCCAAGACGATCCCCGCCGGAACCTATGACGGCCAGGCGGAAGACGTGCCGACCGCGGCGGTGATCAACTTCCTGGTGACGCATGACGGCGTCTCCGAGGACCTGGCCTATCAGATGACCAAGCAGCTGTTCGAGAACCTGCCGGACCTGGTCGCCGCGCACAAGGCGGCCGCCGACATCAAGCTCGAGACCGCGGCCAAAGACATGCCGGTCCCGCTGCATCCCGGCGCCGAGAAGTACTACAAGGAGAAGGGCGTGATGTGACGGCGGTGGCGGCGGCACCGGCGCACCCGACGGCAGCATCGCCCGAAGGGCCCGCCGGTCCGCTGGCGGCGGAATTCGGCAAGACATTCGAAGGCCGGCTGCTGTTCTGGATCGCGGTCGCCTTCTCTCTCTATCAGCTTGCCACCGCCGCGCATGTCCTCAACCTGCCGAGCCAGGTGGTGCGCGCGCTCCATGTCGGGTTCCTGATGCTGCTCGGTCTGCCCTTCGTGGCCGCCATGGCCGGAAGATCGGTCCGGGCGGCTTCCTGGGGGCTCGGGCTGCTCGGCTTCGCCGTCGGCCTCTACCAGTGGATCTTCTACGAAGACCTGGTGGTTCGCGCGGGCGATCCGACTGTGCCCGACATGTGGGCCGGAATCGCCGCGCTGGCGGTGCTGTTCGTCGCCGCCTGGCGGATCATGGGGCCGTCGCTGCCGATCATCAGCGGGCTCTTCCTCGCCTATGCGCTCTGGGGCGAGCACCTGCCGGCGCCGCTCGATCACCGGCCCTACGACTTTTCGCAGATCGTCGACCAGATGGCCTACGGGACCGAAGGCATCTACGGCATCCCGACCTACGTGTCGTCGAGCTACATCTTCCTGTTCATCCTGTTCGGCGTCTTCCTGGAACGGACCGGGATGATCCAGCTGTTCACCGACGTCTCGCTCGGCATGGTGGGCCATGCCAAGGGCGGCGCCGCCAAGGTGGCGGTGATCGCTTCCGGGCTGATGGGCACGATCTCGGGCTCGGGCGTCGCCAATGTCGTGACCACCGGCCAGTTCACCATCCCGCTGATGAAGCGCTTCGGCTACCGCCCCGCCTTCGCCGGCGGCGTCGAGGCGACCGCGTCGATGGGCGGCCAGATCATGCCGCCGGTGATGGGCGCCGTCGCCTTCATCATGGCCGAGACGATCGGCGTGCCCTATGCCGAGATCGCCAAGGCCGCAGTGATCCCGGCGCTGCTCTATTTCGGTTCCGCCTTTTGGATGGTGCATCTCGAGGCGGGACGCAGCGGCCTGCTCGGGCTGCCCAGGGACCAGTGTCCTTCCGCCACCGCCGCGCTGCGCAAGGGCTGGTACCTCATCCTGCCGCTCGCCGCCCTGGTTTATCTGCTGTTCGATGGCTACACGCCGCTCTATTCCGGCACCATCGGCCTCGCGCTGACCGCGGTTCTGCTGCTCGGCGGCGCAATCGCCCGGCCGCTGCCCCGGATGGCCTGGCGCGTGCTGTTCTGGATCGTGCTCGGCCTGGCGGCGGCGAGCTTCCTGAGATACGGCGTCTGGATCATCGGCGCCGTGCTGGCGATGCTGATCGCCTTGAACGTCGTCACGCGCGGCGGACGGGCGACCTTGCTGCTCGCCCGCGACGCGCTGGCAGAGGGCGCCAAGACCGCGCTCCCAGTGGGCGTCGCCTGCGCCCTGGTCGGCATCATCGTCGGCACCATGACTTTGACCGGAGCCGCCACCACCTTCGGCGATTTCGTGGTCTCGATCGGCGAGAAGAGCCTGTTCCTCTCGCTGATCCTGACCATGATCACCTGCCTCATCCTCGGCATGGGGATCCCGACCATTCCGAACTACATCATCACCTCCTCGCTGGCCGGGCCGGCCCTTCTGCATCTCGGCGTGCCGCTGATCGTCAGCCATATGTTCGTGTTCTACTTCGGCATCCTCGCCGACCTGACGCCCCCGGTGGCGCTCGCCGCCTTCGCCGCGGCGCCGATCGCCAAAGAGTCGGGACTGAAGATCGGCATCCAGGCGGTGAAGATCGCGCTCGCCGGTTTCGTCGTGCCTTTCATGGCGGTCTATGCGCCGGCGCTGATGTTGCAGGACGGCGGCGCCATGGCCCAGGAGATCGGCTTCCCGCTGGCCGTCGCCTATATCGTCTTCAAGGCCTGCATCGCGATCGCGCTCTGGGGCGGTGCGGCGATCGGATTCCTGGCGGCGCCGCTCTCCTGGTGGGAACGCGTGCTGGCGACAGCCGCAGCCTTCAGCCTGGTGCTCGCGGTTCCGCTCACCGACGAAGTCGGATTTCTCCTCTCGGCGATCTTCGTGGCCCAGCACTATTGGCGCCTGCGCCGACGGGCGCGCCTGGGAAAGCCCGCGTGAGCCTGTGCCTGCTGCTGAGCGGCGCGCAGGTCGTCTACGCGACCAGCGCCTTCACTTTGGCCTGGACTCACTCGGTCGAGAAGACCCGATGGGAAGAGGATTGGCGGATCACGCCGGAGGGGCTGGAGATCGTGGAGGCGCGGATCGAGGGATCCGGCGCCGGCATGGAGGTTCCGGGCGATGCGCGCTTCGACGGGCGCTATTGGCGCTACCGTCCGCAACTGCCGGTGCAGCCGAATCTGGTGCTCGCCCGCTCGGGCATGACCGGTGGCGACTGGCAGGTCTGCTTCGCCGGAACCTGCCGCGATCTGCCGGAGACGCCGGGGTCGGCGCAGTCGCCCGCGATTCTGTCCACCTGTCCCTGACCGCGCGCCTCAGGACGAGTCCCTCAGGGCACGCGGTGCACGCCCGTGCCCTTGAGGATCAGGTTGTGGCTGTTCCGCTGCTGGATCGTCTGGTTGTAGAGATCGAGGCCGCGCCGGCGCAGGTTGAGATCGAGATTGCCGGCGCAGGCCTTTTGCGCCGCCGCGGCGCCGGCGCCCTGGCAATGCAACAGGCCCCTGGCCCGGTCGTTCCGCAGATCGTGGGCCTGGTTGCGCAACTGGTTCTGGATCTCGGAGTAGCGACGGGTCTCGGCGTTGGCAGCGTCGAACTGGTCCGGCGCCTCCTGCGCCGCGGCCGGCAGGGCGCAGAGCAGCGGCAGCGCCGCCGCGGCGCCGACCAGCCAACACCCGATGCCGCCGACTGCTTTGGCCATGGAAATCTCCTCGAAGGGAGTATATGGGGAGCCGACTGACCGCTTGCCAGCCGCACTGCATGCCGATGTCCGTCACCGATTTTACCATACGCCCCGCCCGTGCGGGCGAGGCAACGATCCTGACGGCGCTCTGCGTCCGCTCGAAGGCGCATTGGGGCTATGATTCCGTCTTCATGGCCGCCGCGGCGCGGCTGCTTCAAATCCGCGAACGGGAGATCGAGGCGGGCAGCGTCCTGGCCGCTTTCGCGGCGGCGCAGCCTTGCGGCGTCGCCACGATCGTGCCGCTGCGCAGGCGGCATTGGTGCGAGCTCAGTCATCTCTTCGTGGCGCCGGAAAGCATCGGGTGCGGCATCGGTCGCGCGCTGTTCGACGCCGCGCTTGCGCTGGCGGCGGAACGCGGCGCCCGCCATATCTCGATCCTGTCGGATCCCAACGCCGCCGCCTTCTACCAGAAGCTGGGCGCCCGCCGCTGCGGCGAGGCGCCTTCCGGCGTCGTCCCGAACCGCATGCTGCCGCTGTTCGAAATCGAGGTTGCGCGGCGATCCGCCGCGGATTGATTCAAGTCAAGGAAGCGCCGGCGCCGCGCCGCGATCATGCGCCGACGGCTTACCGCGAGGCGCCCCGTGACCGAGACCCAGATCAGGACCGAGACCGATTCCGCCGAGACCGCCAAGGCCCTGGCCTTGAAGCATGACCGACCGGTGCCGCGCTACACCAGCTATCCGACGGCGCCGCATTTCCACACCGGCATCGGCCCGAATGAACAGCGCGCCTGGCTCGCCGCGAGCGATCCCGCGGCGCCGATCTCGCTCTACATCCATGTGCCCTATTGCCGGCAGATGTGCTGGTATTGCGGCTGCCACACCAAGATCGTCGCCCGCTATGCGCCGGTCGAGGATTTCGTCGCGCATCTCATCGGTGAGATGGAACTGGTCGCGACCGCCCTGCAGAGCCGGCGGCGCATCGGCCAGCTGCACTGGGGCGGCGGCACGCCGAATGTGCTCGCGCCGGCGGATTTCGCGCGGCTGATGGGCGAGCTGCGGCAGCGGTTCGGCTTCGATTCCGAGACCGAAATCGCGATGGAGCTCGACCCGCGCTGGGTCAGCGGCGAGTTGCTGGCGGCCCTGAAGGAAAACGGCCTACGGCGCGCCAGCCTCGGCATCCAGGACTTCGATCCGATCGTGCAGCGGGCGATCAACCGCGAGCAGCCGTTCGAGCTGGTGCGCAACGTCGTCCGCGACCTGCGCGGGATCGGCGTCGGCGGGATCAATTTCGACATGATCTATGGCCTGCCCTATCAGACCCGGGCGGGATTCGCGCGTTCGATCGAGCAGGCGCTGTCGCTGCAGCCCGAGCGCTTCGCCGTCTTCGGCTATGCCCACGTGCCCTGGATGAAGAAGCATCAAGGGCTGATCGTGGAAGAGGCCCTGCCCGATGCCGCCTTGCGCGCAGAGCTGGCCGCGAATGCCGCGCGGCAGATCGAGGCCGCCGGCTATCGCCGCGTCGGGCTCGATCATTTCGCCCGGCCCGAGGATCCACTCGCGATCGCCTTCGACCAGGGGACATTGCGGCGGAACTTCCAGGGCTACACCACCGACGCCAGCGAGACACTGATCGGCCTCGGCCCCTCGGCTATCAGCGCAACGGCGGAAGGCTATGCCCAGAACGCCGCCGACATTCCGCTCTGGCGCCGCGCGGTCGATGCGGGCCATCTCGCGACGCAGCGCGGGCTCGCGCTCACGGCGGAGGATCGTTGGCGCCGTGCCGCGATCGAGCGGATCATGTGCGCGGGCGAGCTCGATCTCGACGCGCTGGCCGCGGAATTCGCCCTGCCGAACGCGCAGTTCCCGGCCGAGCGGGCGCGGCTCGCCCCGCTGATCGCCGACGGGATCGCCGCGCTTTCCGGCAACAGCCTGCGCGTGACCGAAGCCGGCCAGTCCCTGGCCAGGCTGGTCGCGGCGGCCTTCGACGCCTATCTGCAGGCCGGGCCGATGGATGGACGAGGCCGTCACAGCCGGGCCGTCTAGACCTTTTATCTCGGTTGTCCCGGACCGGCGGTTCGGTGAGAATCGGCCATGGATTGTTTCCAAGGGCCCTTCATGCGTGCAATCTCAGTCGCACCGCTTCTCTGCCTGCTCGCCGCCGCGCCGGCGCTGGCGCAACAAGACCAGCCGACGACCAGCCTGGGCGGCAAGGTGTTGGAGCTGGTGACCACCGGCGAATCGCGCATGCAGGCGAAGATCGACGGCGAGATCCTGGAAGAGGATGCCTATATCGACGTCGAGACTTCCTTCGACGACGGCAGCCGAGGCGCCGCCGTGCTGCTGGTTTCCGACGGCGGCAACGGCTGCCCCGGAAATTACGTGGTGATTTCGGTGGACGACGGAAAGGCAGCCGCAACGGAACCCTTCGGCACTTGCTCGGACAATGCCGAGACCAGCGCCGAGCAGGGCATCATCACCGTGCGTTTCCCGCCGATCGGCGGGCGCGACGGCACGGTTTATCGCTGGTCCTTCGCCAAGGGGCTGGAGCCGCCTGCGGCGGAGCCGTTCCAGCCCAAGGCGGGCACCAGCTGGGCGAACGCAAACGAGCTGATCGGCAAGTATCCCTGGGAAGCGCTGGATAATGGCGATGTCCTCGCCGCCTTCAAGACGCTGCTGGGGCCGGACTACCAGACCTTCACCAGCTATTTCGGCAAGGGCGATCCGATGGACGCGACGCCGGAGGGCATCATTGTCGGCGATTGTTTCGATGATTCCGCCGAGGATTCCACCAACCTGCTGATCGGCATCGATCCCGCCAGCAAGAGAGTGTTTGTGGCGATGCAGGACGGCGGCGAGGCGCCGCGGCTCTATCCGGCCCAGGAGCAATGGCCGGCCAGCCTGCAAGACAAGCTGAAGCAATGGCCGCAGTAGCCGATCGATTGTTCCGCGGGGAATTGTTCTAAATCGAACGATTTGCTACGCTCTCCGCCACGGGCCGGCAAGAGCCCGCCTGGGAGGATGCGATGGCTTTTGCCGACGAGATCACGGTCGAGGCGCTGGAGGCGGATCCCTATCCGATCTATGCGCGGCTGCGGCGCGAGGCGCCGGTCGCCTTTGTGCCGGCGGCCAATGTCTGGTTCGTGACCCGTTGGGCCGACGTCGAGTTCGTCAGCAAGAACGCCAAGCTGTTCGCGGCCGAGGTGCCGACCTCGCCGGTCGACCGCACCATGGGCTCGCCCACCATCCTCACCTGCGACGGCCCGGCCCATGGCGAGCTCAGGCGCGGCTTCGACGTGAAATACAAGCCGCGCGCGGTCGCCGAATATATCGACGACCTCGCCAAGCCGATCGTCGCCGCGCAGCTCGAGCGCATCGCCGCCAAGGGCAGCGCCGAGCTGATGTCGGAGTATTTCGAGCCCGCCTCGAGCGTCGCGACGGCACGCTCGCTCGGCTTCGGCGAGACCGATCCCGCGACCCTGCTGCGCTGGTTCCACGGGCTTTCGATCGGCGCCGCGAATTACGAGAACGACCCGAAGAAACAGGCGATCGCCGCCCTGGCCGGTGCCGAGATCGATGCCGCGATCCTGCCGGTCTTCGAGCGGCTGGAGCGCGCGCCGGACGGCTCCGCGCTTTCGCATATGCTGCATGACGGCATGCCGCCGGGGCAGACGCGGGCGCGGGATTTCCTGCTGCCCTCGATCAAGGTGGCGCTGCTGGGCGGCATGCAGGAGCCGGGGCATGGTGCCGGGTCGGTGCTGGTCGGGCTGCTGACCCATCCCGCGCAGATGCGCGACGTGCAGGCCGATCTCGACGGCTGGCTGCCGAAAGCCGTGGACGAAGGCATCCGCTGGGTGGCGCCGATCGGCACCCAGATGCGCCAGACCACCGAGCCGGTCACGCTGGGCGGCGTCACCATCCCCGCGGATTCGCCGGTGGCCTCGGTGCTCTCATCGGCCAGCCGCGACGAGAGCCGCTATGCCGATCCGGATGCGTTCGACATCCGCCGCGGATCGACCGGCCATGCCGCCTATGGCTTCGGCAGCCATTTCTGCGCCGGGCGCTGGTTCGCGCAGCGCCTGATGCCATTGCTGCTGCGCCCGCTGCTGGAGCGACTGCCGGATATGAAACTGGTACCGGGCAAGGAACCGGTGTTCCGCGGCTGGGAGTTCCGGGCGCCGATGTCGCTCCACGTGACCTTCACGCCCAACTGATCGATTTCAGTTCAGCTTGCCGAGCGGCTGCAGCGCCGCATCTTGGCGCGCGAAGTCGGCATGCTCGCGCAAGCCCCGCAGCACGCGCAGCGCCCGGCTCTCCAGGCGGTCGAGCACTTGCTTGGCGGTTTCGAGATCGCCCTGGCGCAGGCAGACACCGATCTTCGCCAGTGTGTCATCCGCACCGACGCCGACGCGGCTCAAGTCCTCCATCATGCTGCCATAGGCCTGGCTCGCGGCGGCGAGGTCGCCCGCCTGCACGGCATCGACCATCAACCGGTAGGCATGCGCCATGCCTTTCGCGCGGGTTGGGACGGCGAGATCGGGACCAGTGGACACGGGCGGCATCCTTTCAACGCGTGATCGGCCGCGGCTCCCGATGATCGGGCAGATTCTGCCGGGCAGCGGCAGAATCTGCCCATGGGTCGGAGAGCGAACGGCACGGCTCCAAGGCCGATACGCGCCAAGCCCTTGTCATCCGGCGAAAATGTGATTGACCGGGATCACGGTGCGCGCTTGCGGCAACGCAAGTGACATGCCGTGGCGCGATAGGAATTTGTTGCCCTCCCTGCGCTCCGCGCGCTTCGGGAGGCAGGCCGCCTTGGAGAATTACCCGCGCCGTCTCCGGCGGCGTGCGCCATCGCCGGCATCGACCGGCGCCGCTTCCTTCGGCACGGGCAGGTTCACCGCCTTGGCGAGATGCGGATAGGGCGCGGTCTTGTGCGGGATTGCCATGGCGCCGACGAAGTGTTCCTGGAACTTCGGCTCGACCGCGGTCTCGACCTTCTCGACCTGCTTCACCACCCGCGCGATCTCGTCGCGCGAGGCGCGATTGAGCAGCGCGATGCGGGCGCCGGTGCCGGCGGCGTTGCCGGCGGAGGTCACCTTAGCAAGATCGCAATCCGGGATCATGCCGAGGACCATCGCGTATTTGACGTCGATATGGCTGCCGAACGCTCCGGCCAAAGTAATACGGTCCAACTTGTCGATGCCCATGCGGTCCATCAGCAGCCGCGCGCCGGCATAGAGTGCCGCTTTCGCCAGCTGGATGGCGCGGACGTCGTTCTGGGTGATCTTCAGCTGAGGCTCGCCGTCATGCAGCAGGTAGCTGAAGGTGCGGCCTTCCTGCTGCACCCGCGGCGACTGCGCCGCCATGGCGCCGTCGATCACGCCGTCCTGGGTGATGATGCCGCAGAGATACATCTCGGCGAGGCATTCGATGATGCCGGAGCCGCAGACGCCGGTGACGCCGAGGCCCTCGGTCTTGGCCTTGAAATCCGGATGGTCGGACCAGAGGTCGCAGCCGATCACCTTGAAGCGGGGCTCCAGGGTGGCGCGGTCGACGCGGACCCGCTCGATGGCACCCGGCGCGGCGCGCTGGCCGCAGGAGATCTGCGCGCCTTCGAAAGCCGGGCCGGTCGGCGAGGAAGCCGCCAGCAGCTTCGATTTGTTGCCGAGCACGATCTCGGCATTGGTGCCGACATCGACGATCAAGGTCATCTCGTCGGATTCATGCGGGCTCTCGGAGAGGATCACACCCGCCGTGTCCGCGCCGACATGGCCGGCGATGCAGGGCAGCACATAGATCCGCGCGTTGGGATGGATCTTGAGGTCGATCTCGCTGGCCCAGATCTGCACCGGCCCGTCCGTGGCCAAGGCAAAGGGCGCGCCGCCGAGCTCGATCGGGTTAATGCCGAGCAAGAGATGGTGCATGATCGGGTTGCCGACGAAGGTGCATTCGAGGATCGAATCCACCGAGCAGCCGGCCTCCTTCGCCACGTTGGCGGCGAGATCGTTCAGCGCCTCGCGCACCGCCTTGGTCATCTCGACGTCGCCGCCGGGATTCATCATCACATAAGAGACCCGGCTCATCAGGTCTTCGCCGAAGCGGATCTGCGGGTTCATCAGGCCCGAAGACGCCACGACATCACCGGTCGCCAGGTCGCAGAGATGGCCGGCGATGGTGGTCGAGCCGACGTCCACGGCCAGGCCGTAGACCTTGTCGTTAAAGCCCGGCCAGACCGCGGTGATCTGCTTGCCGAGATGGACCGCGACCGTCACCTTCCACTCGCCCTTGCGCAGCGCCTGCTGCAGGCCCTGGATGGCGCGGATGTCGCAATCGAGATTCTCGAGCTTCCATTGTTCCTTCAGCGCCTGCATCAGGCGCTGCAGGTCACCGGTCGGGTCGTGCATGTCGGGCTCGGCGACCTCGACGTAATGCAGGGTGACGACCGGGTCCAGTTCAATGGTGCGCATCTCGGCGCGCTTGCGCACGACCTGCTTGTGCACCTGGCTGTCCGAGGGCACGTCGATGACGAGATCGCCCAGCACCTGAGCCGAGCAGGAGAGCCGCCGCCCGGGCTTCAGCCCGCGCTTGTCGCCGTAGCGCTGCTCGACCGCGGAGAAGTCGGACATGTGATCGGATTTCGAGGTGACGCCGAGCTTGGCGAACTCGCCTTCGGAGACCACGACCTGGCAGCGGCCGCAGATCCCGCGCCCGCCGCAGACCGAATCGATATCGACGCCGAGGGAACGCGCCGCCTGCAGGATCGGCGTCCCGACCGCGAAGCGGCCGCGCCGGCCCGACGGCATGAAAACGATCAGCGGGTGATCCTGGCCGTTGCCGTTGCCGTTCGTGGTGCCGTTCTTCTCGGTCGTCGCTTGTTCCATATACCCACTCGGTGTTTCGTACCCCCTCCCCGACCCTCCCCCGATTCGGGGGAGGGAGAAGAAAGAACGCGGTCTAGTCCCCGCCCCCGAATCGGGGGCGGGTTAGGGTGGGGGTACGTATCACAGCCAACCTCAAACTGTCCTACGCCGAAGCGCCCTCAGTGGAAGCCGGGGCGGCGCCGCCGCCGCCGCGGCGGCCGGTGCGTTCGCGGCGGCCGCGAGCGCCCGCGACGTCGCCTTCGGGTGCCGGCTCGCGGAACTTCTTGATCCAGGCGGCGCAGTGGGCGTCGTGGCCCATCAGGGTGTCGGCGCCCATGACGCCGGTCATCTCCTCGGCATGCAGCGGGTTCATGATAGCGCTGGTCATGCCGGCGCCGATCGCCATCGCCAGGAAGGCCTGGTTGAGGCCGTGGCGGTTCGGCAGGCCGAAGCTGATGTTCGAGGCGCCGCAGCTGGTGTTGACCTTGAGCTCGTCATGCAGGCGGCGGATCAGCTTGAAGGCCGCCTGGCCAGCATTGCCAAGGGCGCCGATCGGCATCACCAGCGGATCGACCACGATGTTGGAATAGTGGATGCCGTAATCGGCGGCACGGTGGACGATCTTCTTCGCCACCTCGAAACGCACGTCGGGATCTTCCGAGATGCCGGTCTCGTCGTTGGAGATCGCGATCACCGCGCAATCGTATTTCTTCACCAGCGGCAGCACGACCTCGAGCCGCTCCTCCTCGCCGGTCACCGAGTTCAGCAGCGCCTTGCCCTTGTAGACCGCGAGGCCGGCTTCCAAGGCGGCGACGATCGAGGAGTCGATCGAGAGCGGGACGTCGGTCAGCGACTGCACCAGCTGGATGGTCTCGGCCAGGATCTTCGGCTCGTCGGCCAGCGGAATGCCGGCATTGACGTCCAGCATATGCGCGCCGGCCTCCACCTGGGCGATGGTGTCGGCCTTGACGCGGCTGTAATCGCCGGCGGCCATCTCCGCGGCCAGCAGCTTGCGGCCCGTCGGGTTGATGCGCTCGCCGATCACGCAGAACGGCCGCTCGAAGCCGATGACCACTTCCTTGGTGGCCGAGCTGATGACGGTGTCGGTCATGGGGTCGAAATCCTTCTCTCTTAACTGGCGGTGGCGACAAGCGCCGATTCGTTTTCGGCAGGCCGCGGGGCGCGCCGCGGCTTGCGATTCTTCATGACGCCGGAGGCGTGGATGATCTCGTTCACGAACTCCTCCTGGCGGTAGGCCATGACGTGGATCCCGGCGACGCCCTCGATCTCGGAGATCTCCTGAATGAGATCGATGCAGAGCTGCTTGCCCTCGGCCTTCTGGTCCTTGGCCTTCTCGATCCGTTCCAGGACGGGTTCCGGAATATGCACCCCCGGGACGTTGTTCTTCATCCAGCGCCCGGTCTTGGCCGATGGCAAAGGCCCGACGCCGATCAGGAAGAACGCTTTTTCGTGCAATTTGTTCTCGCGCACTTTTTCCATGAACTGGCGCAGGAGCGGCACGTCGTAGCAATACTGGGTCTGGATAAACTGCGCCCCGGCCGCAATCTTCTTGCCGATATGGTCGCCGCGCCATTCGAAAGGCGGCACGAAGGGGTTGGCGGCGGCGCCCAAAAAAACCTGCGGCCTTGTGGTGAGCTTGCGCCCCGAGAGGAACTGGCCCTTGTCCCGCATCGTGGTGATGCAGTTCAGGAGCGAGGTCGAATCGAAGTCGAAGACCGGCTTGGCCTGGGGCTGGTCGCCCGCCTGCACGCCGTCGCCGGTCAGGCAAAGGATGTTCTGCACCCCCATGGCGGCGGCGCCCAGCACGTCGCCCTGGATCGCGATCCGGTTCCGGTCGCGGCAGGAAATCTGCATGATCACGGCGTAGCCGGCGCGGGTCAGCAGCGAGCAGATGCCGACCGAGGACATATGGCAGTTGGCGCCGCTGGCATCGGTGGCGTTGATCGCGTCGCAGACTTCGGAGAGCACCAGGGCGCGGTCGTAGACGTCGCGCGGATCGGCGGAATCCGGCGGGTTCAATTCGGCGGTCACGGCGAAGCGGCCGGAACGCAGGATGCGCTCCAGCCGGCCGCCAGAGGAATGCCCGGGCAGATTGGGGAGCGGTGCACCCGGATCGTAATGTGGCGGCAGATCGGGATTCATGCCGCTTTCTCCGCCTTGGGAGCTTCGGTCTTCGGCGCCGCCGGTTTCGCCGCCGGCGCCTTCACCGGCTTCGGCGCGAACTCGCCCACCTTCTTGGTCATGCGCACGACCCGGAGCCAGGCCGACTTGCCCTTGATGCTGTTATCGACGGCGTGCTGGACGTTACGGATCTTTTCGAGGCCGTCGTCCATGCGGGCAGCGCCCTGCCAGCCCTGCACCCAGACGCATTTCATCTCGGGCTTCACCTCGCAATGGCCGTTCGGACGGACGCCGCCGCAGGGGCCGTTCCTGAGGGTCTTCGGGCAGTTCATCGGGCAGGACATCCCGGTCGAGGAGAGCGCGCATTGCCCGCACATCTGGCAGTCGAACAAGAAACCCTTCGAGGCCTTCTCCAGCTTCTGGAACGGGACTTCGAGCTTGTCGTAGCCGATCTTGTTCCAGAGCGGGTGCAGCGCCACCAGCGCCTTCTCGAAGGCGGTGTAGAAGCGGTTGAGGCCACGGGCGTGGCGGACCGACCAGAGGCGGACGGCATACATGGAGGTTAGCTCGCTTTCTCTGCAGCAAGGCCGCCGGCATTGACGAGGGCGTTCAGCTTCGCGTCGTCGAACTCGGCCTCGATTTCCTTGGCCTTGGCATCCGCAATCGCCTGGAGATCGTCTCCGACCTCGACCGGCGCCGCGCGACGCCACTCACCGAGGTAGGAGTCGGTGTCGCGCAGGTTGGCCTTCATGGCCGCGCGGTCGATCGCCTTCTCGAAGCGCTCGTTCAATTGGATCTTCGCGGCGTCGCGGCCCTTCTTCACGATCACCTGGGCCGGGATGTCCCGCCAGTAGACGACAATCAACTGCGCCATTCTCTCAATCCTCAGTGGGCTTTGGCGGCTTCCGCCATGAACGTGGCCAGCTCGCCGTAGCCGGTCAGGCGATATTCGAAGGCGAGACCCAGCCGCTGCGCGATTTCCTGCGCCTTCGCGGTCAAAGCCGGGTCTTCGATCTGCGCGAGAAACACCAGCTTCTTGTAGTGCTCGAATACCATGTCCTTCATGTCGGGCCGGCGGTCGAGGCCGAAGCCTTTCCAGATCAGCCGGTCGAAATGCCGGCAGAGATAATCGGTCAGGAAGAAGGTGCCGAGCTCCTCGTCCATCATCCGGTCGAACACCGCCTTGCCGGTATAGAACTCGTAGCAATGCGGGCCGTCGATCCGCTCCGCGCCCTCTTCCTTGAGGACCTCGTCGAGCATGCCGCCGGTGCCGCAGTCGCCATAGGCGACGAAGATGCGCTCGTACTTTTGCTTGCCGGCCTTGATCTTCTGCCGCACGCCTTCGGGGATCTTGTCCGGGGTGTTGTGCCAGATTGCCGGCAGGCAGGTGACCTCGAGCCGGCTTTCCCAATGGTTCAGCCGCTGCAACGCCACGATCTCCTGGGCGAGGGCGCCGCAGGCGATCAGCAGGTTGGGTTTGGCGCCCAGGTTTTTGGTGGCTTCGGCCACGGCGGCATCCTCGGGTTCAGGCGGTCTATTGCTAGCGGCGCGCAATTGTCCGGACTGCGACGCCCGCGACGGGGCCTAGCCGATCCGCGACCGGCCCTAAACCCCGCTAACTCCAGCGCTTATCATGTGGGCTCGGGCGTCGCATTCAAACCATTCTTTTTGCATCGCGATATAACGGATGCTTATAAGGCCCCGGCCCGCCGCTTCGACATATTTCTATATTTTTCAACTGATTAGGCGTGCAGCGGCAGGACCTTGTGCACCGCCGGGCGCTGGGCCATGCGGTTGCGGTGGTCGAGCACCTTGGGGAAGCGCTTGGGATCGACGCCGTCGCCTTCCAGCCAGCTCGAGAGGGTGAAGAGATAGGGGTCGGCGATCGAGAAATCGGCGCCCGCGACCCAGGGACCTTCCAGCATCTCGTGCTCGATCAGCTCGAAGCAAGCGGCCACGGTTTCCGGCACCTTCTGCTTCATGTCGTCGAAGGAGGACTGCTGGTCGGCCCAGCGATAACCGCGGAGCTTATGGGCATGAGCGACGTGGACGGTGGCGCAGAGGTAAGCGTTGAACGCCTGGATCTTCCCAAAGGCAAAGGCATCGCCGAGCGGCGCCAGCTGCTTCGCCGGATGGGTCTGCGCGATATAGGCGAGGATCGCCGGATTTTCGGTGAGGATGCCGCGATCGGTGACCAGCGCAGGCACCCGGCCCTTGGGGTTGACCTTGAGGTATTCCGGCTTGCGCTGATCGCCGGCCCGGAGATCGAGTTTGACGGCTTCATAGTCGGCGCCGGCTTCCTCCAGCGCGATGTGCGAAGCAAGGGCGCAGGATTGCGGGCCGAAGAAAAATTTGAGCATCGCCTAACCTCCACTGTCTGCGCGGAGGTTAGGCGTTTTTCTCAATTGGTCAACGTTCACTCCGCCGGGTGGAGCGGCACCTATCGCTTCAGATCGAAGCGGTCGAGGTTCATGACCTTGGCCCAGGCCGCGACGAAATCCATCACGAACTTCTCCTTCGCGTCGGACGCGGCATAGACCTCAGCCAAGGCGCGGAGCTGGGAATGCGAGCCGAAGATGAGATCGACGCGTGTCCCCGTCCATTTCACCGCGCCGGTCTTGCGGTCGCGGCCTTCATAGATGCCCTCGACCGACGACTTCTGCCACTCGGTGCCCATGTCGAGCAGGTTCACGAAGAAGTCGTTGCTCAAGGTCTCCGGGCGGCTGGTGAAGATGCCTTGTGCCGGCTGGCCGACGTTGAGCGCGCGCAGCCCGCCCAGCAGCACCGTCATTTCCGGCGCCGAGAGGGTGAGGAGCTGCGCGCGATCGACCAGCAGCTCTTCCGGCGAGGTGCGCTGCGGTCCGCGGAGATAGTTGCGGAAGCCGTCGGCAGTCGGCTCCAGCCATTTGAAGGAGTCGATGTCGGTCTGGTCCTGCGAGGCATCGGTCCGGCCCGGCGTGAACGGCACCGTCACGTTGACGCCGCCCTTCTTCGCCGCCGCCTCGACCGCGGCGGAGCCGCCGAGGACGATCAAATCGGCCAGCGATACCTTCTTGCCGCCGCCGGCACCGGCGTTGAACTCCTTCCGGATCGCTTCCAGCTTTGCCAGCACCTTCTGGAGCTCGGCCGGCTGGTTGACCGCCCAGTCCTTCTGCGGGGCCAGGCGGATTCGCGCCCCATTGGCGCCGCCGCGCTTGTCGGAGCCGCGGAAGGTCGAGGCCGAAGCCCAAGCGGTGGTCGCGAGCTGCGCGATCGAGAGGCCGGAGCCCAGCAGCTTCGCCTTCAAGGAGTCGATGTCCTTGGCGTCGATCAGCGGGTGGTCGGCGGCCGGGATCGGATCCTGCCAGATCAGCACTTCCTTCGGCTTCAGCGGCCCGAGATGCAGCGCGACCGGGCCCATGTCGCGGTGGGTGAGCTTGTACCAAGCGCGGGCAAAGGCATCGGCGAACTGGTCGGGATTCTCCATGAAGCGCCGTGAGATCTTCTCATAGGCGGGATCGAAGCGGAGTGCCAAGTCGGTGGTCAGCATCTGCGGCGCGTGCTTCTTCGCCGCATCATGGGCATCCGGCACCGTGTTGGCACCCATGTCATGCTTCGGCTTCCACTGGTGGGCACCGGCCGGGCTCTTGGTCAGCTCCCATTCATAGCCGAACAGGTTCCAGAAGAAGTTGTTGCTCCACTTGGTCGGCGTCGTGGTCCAGGTGACTTCGAGGCCGCTGCCGATCGTGTCGGCGCCATGGCCCTTGCCGAACGTGTTTTTCCAGCCGAGGCCCATCTGCTCGATCTCGGCGCCCTCGGGCTCCGGCCCGACATACTTGCCGGGATCGGCGGCGCCATGGGTCTTGCCGAAGGTGTGGCCGCCGGCGATCAGCGCCACGGTCTCCTCGTCGTCCATCGCCATGCGGGCGAAGGTGTCGCGGATGTCGCGGGCCGCGGCGAGCGGATCGGGATTGCCGTTCGGGCCTTCCGGGTTCACGTAGATGAGGCCCATCTGCACCGCAGCCAGCGGATTCTCGAGCGAGCGCTCGCCGCTGTAGCGCTCATCGGCCAGCCACTTGCCCTCGGGACCCCAATAGATGTCCTCGCCCGGCTCCCAGGTATCGACCCGGCCGCCGGCGAAGCCGAAGGTCTTGAAGCCCATCGATTCCAGCGCAACGTTGCCGGTGAGGATCAGGAGGTCGGCCCAGGAGATCTTCTGGCCGTATTTCTGCTTGATCGGCCAGAGCAGGCGCCGCGCCTTGTCGAGGTTGACGTTGTCGGGCCAGGAGTTCAGCGGCGCGAAGCGCTGGTCGCCGGCCCCGGCGCCGCCGCGGCCGTCCTGGACGCGATAGGTGCCGGCGCTGTGCCAGGCCATGCGGATGAAGAAGGGGCCATAGTGCCCGAAATCCGCCGGCCACCAATCCTGGCTGTCGGTCATCAGCGCGTGCAGGTCCTTGATCAGCGCATCGAGATCGAGGGTCTTGAACGCGGCCGCGTAGTCGAAGGCCTCGCCGAGCGGATTGGCCCGGGCGGAATGCTGATGCAGCACGTTGAGCTTCAGCTGGTTCGGCCACCAATCGGTGTTGGTATGGGCACGCGCGCCGTGCCCCATCGGACATTTCCGTTCCGCCGCCATGACAATCTCCCTTTGCAGTCCGCGTTTGAACCTGGGGATATGCTGCGCCCCGGCAGCGAAGCGGTCCAATGGGCTTTCTGGGACATAGTCATCGACTGGGTCGATTGATGGCAGCGACGTTGGCGAGTCGGATCGATGGAGGGATTTCACTCGATTGACGGTATTTCGTACCCCCACCCCGGCCCTCCCCCGATTCGGGGGAGGGGGAAGATGACGGAGCGCGGTGCAGTCCCCGCCCCCGAATCGGGGGCGGGTTAGGGTGGGGGTGCGAGTCCCCCATGCCGATGGACCTGATCTCTAAGCGGTCTTGCGCTCGCTCTTGGCGACGTCCTTCAAGGCATGGCGGATCCAGGCGACGGTCAGCTTTTCCTGCACCCGGTTCTGCTGCAGCCGGGAGCGCAAAGCCTCGAAGTTGACCGCGTCCAGGTTCTGGTCCTGGTTGAAGCAGGAGAAGACCACGGTCTCCTTGCCGGTCATCGGGTCGCGGTGGGTCTGCAGGCACTGGGCGCAGATTTCCTTCATCATGCACTGCATCGGCGAGTTGATCGAGCCGACCGCGTGGTGATGCGGCTTCAAATATTCCTGCAGCACGCCGTGGCGCGCCCGCGCCACCGCCGCCATCATGCCGTCGGAGCCGATGGCGATGATGCGGTCGACATCCTGCATCTTGATCTCGGTCGGGCCGAGCCGGCCTTCCGCGTAGGCCAGCATGGTCTCGACGATGTTGCCGACGAACATCTTGTCCTGCGGCCGCGCCGGCGCGAAGCCCGGCGCCTCGTCGCAGGTCCAGACCACGACGTCCGCCGCGGCCTCGATCTCGGCCACCTTGTAGCGGTCGACCAGCTTCTTGTAGCCGGCGAAGTAGAGCACCTTCGATCCCGCCGCACGGAGCGCGCGGCCGATCGAGAACAGCACCGCGTTGCCGAGGCCGCCACCCGCGAGCAGCACGGTCTCGCCGGACGGCGTTTCGGTCGGCGTGCCGGTCGGACCCATCAGGATCACCGGCTCGCCGGGCTTCAGCCAGGCGCAGAGATCCGAGGAGCCGCCCATCTCGAGCACGATCAAGCCCACCAGCCCCTGGTCGATGTCGGTCCAGGCGCCGGTCAACGCCAGGCCCTCCATGGTGAGGGTGGTGTCCGCGGTGCGCTGCGACAGGGTCTCGAAATTCTGCAGGCGATAGAACTCGCCCGGCGCGAAATTGGCCGCGGCCTGCGGCGCCTCGACCACGATCTCGACGATGGTGGGCGTCAGGCGGTTGACCGCGCGCACCTTCGCACGCAGTCGCTGATTGAGCGCTGCGAGGAAGGCCGAATGATCGGCCGATTTCGCCGCGGGCAGGCGCTCCAGCGCCGCCTGGATCACCGGCCAGCCCTGCTTGGCGCTGCCCATGGCCTTCACCACATTGCCGGCGAAGGAGGGATGGAGATCGCCGAAGAAGCTGATGGCGCGGCCGTCGTCGCGGTAGCGGGTGATGACCCGGACCTCGTCGGGCTTGGCCACGCGTTCCGGCTTCACCACTTCGTTCGCGTCGTTCACGGCCTGGAAATACTGGCCGTCGAGCGGGAAGTTCTCCGCGTCCTCGCGCGCCAGCACGGTGTTCGGCTTGGTGCCGGCCGCGACCAGCACGGCGCGCGCCGGGAGCACATGCAGCTTGCCCTCGGCATCCTTGAGGCGGATCGCCTCGACATGGCCCATCTGGTCGACGTCGATCACGCTGGGGGTCAGCGTCTCGGCGAAGCGGATCCCCTCCTCCAGCGCCTTCTCCACCTCCTCGTGGTTCAAGGTGTAGGAGGGCGAGTCGATCAGGCGGCGGCGATAGGCCAGGGTGACGCCGCCCCAGTCATTGATGAGATCGGAGAGCTTCGGCTTTTCGCCCGCCATCTTGGCGCGGTCGCGTTCCATGCGGATGGCGCGGGCATGGTTGATGAACTCGTCGGCGATCTCGGTCTCGGCCTTGGACCATTCGCTGCGCAAAGCCGGTTCGCCGATCTCGGCGGTCAGAGTCTCGTAGCGATGCAGGAATTTCTCGACCTGGATCGGGTAATAGGCCATCGCCTCGGTCGCGGTGTCGATCGCGGTCAGGCCGCCGCCGATCACCACCGCGGGCAGGCGGAGCTGCAGGTTGGCGATGGAATCGGTCTTCGCCGCGCCGGTCAGCTGCAGCGCCATCAGGAAGTCCGAGGCCATGCGCACGCCGCGCGCCAAGCCGTTCGGCAGGTCGAGCAGGGTCGGCTTGCCCGCGCCGAGCGCCAAGGCCACATGGTCGAAGCCGAGCTCGAAGGCCTGGTCGAGGGTGAGGGTACCGCCGAAGCGCACGCCGCCGAACATCGAGAAGCTGTTCCGCCGCTCCAGCAGCAGGCGGACGACCTTGAGGAAATTCTTGTCCCAGCGGACGGTGATGCCATATTCGGCGACGCCGCCGAAGCCCGCCATCACGCGGTTGCCGAGATCCTCCTGGAGATCGGAGAAGCTGCGGATCGGCTGAAACGGCCCGCGCTTGCCATGCGCGTCGACGCCGGAGATCGCGACCGGCAGCGGCTCGATCTTCAACCCGTCGATCGCCACCACGGTATGGCCCTGGTTCAGCAGGTAATGCGCCAAGGTGTAGCCGGCAGGACCGAGGCCCACCACCAGCACACGACGGCCGCTGGCCGGCTTCGCGACCGGCTGGCGGATGTTGAGCGGATTCCAGCGGGTCAGCAGGCCGTAGATCTCGAAGCCCCAGGGCAGGTTGAGCACGTCCTTCAAACTGCGGGTTTCCGCCTGCGGGATGTCGACCGGTTCCTGCTTCTGGTAGATGCAGGCCTTCATGCAGTCGTTGCAGATGCGATGCCCAGTCGCCGCCATCATCGGGTTGTCGATGGCGATGATGGCGACGGCGCCCAAGGGCTGGCCGTTCGCCTTCGCGGTGTGCATCTCGGAGATCTTCTCGTCCAAGGGGCAGCCGGCGAGGGTCACGCCGAACACGCTCTTCTTGTAGGCGCCGTCCTTCTCGGTCAGGCCGCGCGAGCAGCTGTCCTTGCCCTGGTTGTGGCACCAGATGCAGTAGTTGGCCTGATCGAGCGCGCCTTTGAGATCGGTGCCGATATCGGTCAAAGCGAAGCCTTCGCGGCGGCGAAGATCCGCGTCGGCCAGCTTGTACATCGGCACGCCATGGCGGAGCTCGGTCTCCAGATGCACCAGGTGCATGGGGTCGATCTTGCGCGGCGCCTTGAACAGGACGCCCTTCTTGTGGAGCTTCTTCCCCGCCTCGCTCTGCGCCGCCCAGGCGGCGTAGCGGGTCGCCAGGTCGAGTTCCTTCCCATGGTCGGCTTCGTTCGCCAGCCAGCGATCGACATGACGCGCGAAGGTCAGTTCGTCGAACTGGCCGCCGAAGGCCGTGGTCAGCGCGGCGCGCAAGGCGTCGGCGTCGAAGCCCTCGGCCTCCGCCTCGCGATGCGCCTTCAGGGCGCGGCGCTGCACGAACAGTCGCTTCACCGAGAATAAGGGCGCGAGGTCGTTGTGTCGCGCCTGCAGCTCCTTCAGCTCGCTCTGGATGCCGAAGAGTTCGCCGACGAAATCCTCGACATGACCGGCAAGGTCGAGGATCAGTTGGGACTCCGCCTTCTGGTCGAGCGCGCCCGGATCGGCGCGCGCCGCCAGCAGACGGCCGGCGAGACCCGCGTCGCCGGCTTTCAGGCCGGAGAGAAAATGGCCGTCGATCGCCGCGAGGCCGGCAGGCTCGTAGAGATCCTCGAAGCGCAGTCCGTGCGCCAGGCGAAGTTCGGACATCACAACCACGTCACTAATTACAGGCAGGCGAGCGTAAATAGCCGCTGCGGTCCGATTCGATTCTACCGGCTGAGTTCCGGAAAGGCAAGGAAAGTCCGGCAGTTAAAATAACAATAAGAGTATGTATAAACCACGCCGGCCGGGGGTATCTCAATTCCACTTGATGTCAGGTTGCAAGCCTTGGCCTTTGCAGCGGGATTCCAAATACTTCGACAAGCAGAATGGACGACAGCATGAACGACGGCGGCTCTCCCCAGGGTACCCAGGGCGGGATCAAGGAAAAGCTGATCGCGACCAAGCAGCGCTGGGCCGAGGAAGGCCGGCTGCTGACCGGGCGCCCCTCCAGACGCGAGGAAGACCGGCTGCCGCCGGGCCAGCGCAAGACCGCCGACTGGCCGGTGCTCGATCTCGGCGTGAAGCCGAACATCCCGCTCGATCGCTGGCGGCTCCAGGTCGATGGGCTGGTCGAGCAGCCGATGCGGCTGGACTGGGCCGCGTTCCAGGGCCTGCCGCAGACGGATTTCCAGAGCGACATCCATTGCGTGACCTCCTGGTCGCGCTTCGACAACCGCTGGCGCGGGGTCGCGGTCCGTGATCTCCTGGCACAGGTGAAGCCGAAGCCCGAGGCGCGGTTCGTCACCCTGCACAGCTTCGATACCTATACGACCAACCTGCCGCTGGACGCGTTCGCGGGCGAAGACACGCTGCTGGCGACCCATTGGAACGATGCGCCATTGACCATCGAGCATGGCGGGCCGATGCGGGCGGTGGTGCCGCAGCTCTACTTCTGGAAAAGCGCCAAATGGGTGAAGCGCGTCGAGCTTCATGCCGCCGACCGGCCGGGCTTCTGGGAAGAGCGCGGCTATCACAATCACGGCGACCCGTGGACCGAGCAACGTTACGGATAAGTGATTTGAATCGAGATCGGGAATCTTCAAATGAAGGAGCAAGACATGACACGCAAAATAATCACGGCTATCGCCGGCTTCGCCGCCGTTCTGCTGATTACCGGCTCAGCCCATTTGGGACAGGCTTGGGCGATGGGCAGCTCGGATGACGACGCCGCGCAGCCCGATCCCTACAAGAAGGCGAAGGAGCTGATCGACGACGAGGAATACTCGGACGCGATCCCGATCCTGCAGAAGCTGATCAAGGACAAGGGCGCCTATGCCGATGCCTTGAACCTGCTCGGCTATTCCTATCGCAAGAGCGGCGACCAGAAGACCGCGCTCGACTATTACAACCAGGCGCTCGCCATGGAGCCGGACCATCTCGGCGCCAACGAGTATCTCGGCGAGCTCTATATGGAGATGAAGATGCCGGCCGAGGCCAAGGAGCGCCTCGCCGTGCTGAAGAAGGCCTGCGGCAGCTGCACCGAAGCCAAGGAGCTCGAAGCCAAGATCATGGCCAGCAACTAGGCCGGAGTTTCGGCAGGCCCCGCCGTCAAGAAGCGGGGCAGTCTGGGAGGACGCTCTTCACTCGACTGAAGGCGTGCGGGGCGCCGGCGGATCAAGCCGGCGCCTGACTCTTTTGTGGCGCCGGCCGCGCCCGAGCGGCGCGCTTGAGGCTACCGAGATAGGCGCAGAACATATCGGCCATGGCGTCGGCATAGGCATCGATCTCCGCCGCCTTGCGCGGCGTTTCCGAGAACTCCTTGCCGACCGTGCTGAGTGTGGTCTTGATCAGCTCCGCGGCCATCGCCCGCGTGGCGGCGGAGGCCCTGGGCACCGCTTCCTTCATGAAAAGCTGGATCGCCCGCTCGCCCGAAGCTTTCGCCGCTTTCGCTTCCGGCGCGTCGCGGTAAAGCGGCGCCGCGTCGTCGAGCGCCACACGCACCGCTGCCTCCGCGCATTCCGAACGGATGAACTCGCGCACCAGGACGCGCAGCCGCTGCAGCGGCGGCCGGCTGTCGTCTTCGAGAATGCGGCGCAGCAGGTCGGTGGTCTGGCGCCATTCGTCGCTTTGCAGCCGGAACAGGATCGCCGCCTTGTTGGGGAAGTACTGGTAGAGCGAGCCGACGCTGACACCGGCCTTCTCCGCGACCCGGACGGTGGTGAAGCGGGCCGCTCCCTCCTTCGCCAGAACCTGAACCGCGGCTTCCAGGATCGCCGCGACCAGGTCTGCGGAGCGGGCCTGCTGCGGCTGCTTTCGCGAGGAAATCCGCGGGTTTCGGCGGGTGGGCATGACGGCCTCGGCCAATGCGAATTGGAAACATGAAGGGTTATTCGTATTTCTTCGGCAGCGCAACACCGCGCCATCCGTCACCGGAGATCGCCATGACCACGCTCACCAGCTATCCCTTCGCCCTCCTCCTCGACCGCTTGTTCGACGAGGCCGAGGCCTCCTCGCCGGCGACCAGCCCCGCCTTCGCCCATGTCCCCGCCGAGGAGCGCGGGAGACTGATGCGCAGCAAGACCGAGTACCGCGACTTCTACGGCGCCTTGAAGGACTTCCCGCTCGCGGTCTCGCGCGAGACCGGGCGGCTGCTCTACATGCTGGCGCGCAGCAGCCGCGCCTGCGCGATCGTCGAGTTCGGCACCTCGTTCGGGATTTCGACCCTGCATCTCGCCGCGGCACTGCGGGACAACGGCGGCGGGCACCTGATCACCAGCGAGTTTGAGCCATCCAAGGTGGCCCGGGCGCGCGAGAACCTGACCGCCGGCGGGCTCATCGACCTGGTGGAGATCCGCGAAGGCGATGCGCTCGAGACTTTGGGCCGCGACCTCCCCGAAGCTATCGACCTGCTGCTGCTCGACGGCGCCAAGGCGCTCTACCCGGAGATCCTCGGCCTGGTGGAAGGCCGGCTGCGGCCAGGCGCCTTCATCATCGCCGACAATGCCGATTACAGCCCGGATTACCTGGCGCATGTCCGCTCGGCGGCGAAAGGCTACATGTCCACGCCATTCGGCGGCGACGTCGAGCTCTCGGTCCGGCTCGGCTAGTTCACCCCGCCGGGCAGATCGCGAAGACGCGGGCGGGGAAGCCGGAGCTTCGCTCGGCCTTGGGCCAGGTCGCGACGACCAAGGCGCCGGCCGCCGGCACCTGGTCGAGGTTGGCCAGCATCTCGATCTGCCAGCAGTTGCGGCCGAGCACGTAGCGCTCCAGAGCATAGTCGCCGCGGCTGGAGGCGAAGCCGGGATCGGTGTCGGTGGTCTCGTGGCCGCAGGCGCAGATGGCGCGCTCCTCGAACAGCAGCTTCAAGACCGGCAGCGACCAGCCGGGGAAATGGCTGATGCCTTCGCTGTCGGGATTCATCATCCGCGCCTGGTCCGGCCAGCGCTTCGACCAGTCGCTGCGCAAGGCGACGAAAGCGCCCTCGGGAATCCGGCCCCAGCGCGCCTCCCAGGCCGCGACGTCGGCGAGCGTCACACAGCTGTCGGGGTCGGCGGCGGCACGGGGCGAGATATCGAGCACCACGAGCGGCAGCAGCATCTCCACGACCGGGATCTCGTCCTGATAGCGGAGGCCGGCATGGTAATGCACCGGGGGATCGACATGCGTGCCCCACTGCCCGGCGAAACGGTATTCATGGGTCATGAACCCGGCGCGCTGGCCATCGATCAGGTCCTCGTGGTCGACCGTCTTCCTGAGCTCCGCCGGCGGAAAGCTGGGATGATGCGGCGTGGTGGAGGAGAAGGTGTGGGTGAGATCGACCCAGCGCTGCCCGCGCAGCCGCTGCACCAAGGACCACAAACCGATATCGGCGAGCGGCGATGCCGTGTTCATTCTTGCGCCCCGGGCTGTTACAACGACTCCCTGCCGGCGCCACTCTAGCGCGCCGAAGAAGCATCATACGGGGAAATCTCATGGAGCTTTCGTTCAAGGGCAGGAAGGTGCTGGTTGCCGGGGGCAGCCGCGGGATCGGAAGGTCGATCGCGCTGGCCTTCGCCGCGAGCGGTGCCGATGTGGCGATCTGCGCGCGGGGTGAAACCGGTGTGCGCGCCGCCGAAGCCGAGCTGAAGCGGTATGGAAACCAGGTCTTCGGCACGGCCTGCGATCTCGGCGACGAGAAGCAGGTGACCGCCATGGTGAAGGGGGCCGCCGCGGCGCTGGGCGGGCTTGACGTGCTGGTCAACAATGCCTCCGGCCTGGGCCTGAAGGACGATGAGAGCGGCTGGCAGGCCAGCATCAACGTCGATCTCCTGGGCACGGCCCGTGCGACGCGGACCGCCCTTCCCTACCTCGAACAGTCGAAAGGCAACGTCATCAACATCTCCTCGATCTCGGGCCTGATGGCTTCGGCGCGTTCCGTTGCCTATGCCGCGGTCAAGGCGGCGCTGATCAACTATACGATGAGCCAGGGGCTGGCGCTGGCGCCGAAGCGAATCCGGGTCAATTGCATCGCGCCGGGCTCGATCGAGTTTCCCGGGGGGCTCTGGGAAGAGCGCAAGACCTCAGACCCCGGGCTCTACCAGAGCATCCTGGACGGTATTCCCTGGGGCCGGCTCGGGGCGCCCGAGGAGATCGCCCATGTCGCCCTGTTCCTCGCCAGCGATCTAGCCGCCTGGATCACCGGACAGACGATCGTGGTCGATGGCGGGCAGTCCCTGACCTGAGGCGGCCGGGGCGCGAGCCCGCCGGGCGGACCGTCCGCGTGGTTAAGGCCGACCGCGCCGATTGACAAGATCTGCAACCAATGGCGGACTGGCCCGGGGAATCGACAATCCGGCGCCGCGATGGATCAGCCCAAGCTCATCCTGCTTGTTGAAGACAACGAGCTCTGCAGGAAGTACTTCAAGACCGTCCTCGAAGGTGCATTCGGCTGCAGGGTGCATGCTGCAAAGGACGGGCAATCGGCGCTGGCCTTCCTGGAATCCAACCGGCCCGACCTCATCCAGATGGACATCCAGCTGCCGTTCCTCTCGGGATGGGAGACGATCGCGATCATCGGATCGAAGCCGGAGCTGGACGGCATTCCGATTTGCGTCGTCACGGCCTGCGGCCTGATGTTTCCCGATCAGATCGGCGACGAGCGCCAACGCGCCGCGGAAGAGATGACGAAGCCGGTCATCCTGGCCGATTATGTCGAGATGATCGCCCGCCAGCTGTTCCAGGTCGGTCACGACGAGGCCAAGCGCATCGGCACGCTGCTGCGCTCGACCTGGATCGAAGGCTCAAGGACCCTCCACTGACCTGCCGGGTTGGTTGAGCCGCAGGCGGCCGCGATAGGCGATGACGCGCCCCAGGCCGAGCGCCGAGACCTCGACCGAGAAGCCATAATCCTCGCCCTCCTGCCATTGCGTCGCGGCGACGCGCGGGCCGAGCGCGCGGGGCAGCGGCAAGCCGCAGAGCCACCAGCGCTCGAACACCATGCGCAGGCCTTGCTCGCCGGTCTCGACGCGGAAGCCATAGGCCAAGGGACCGACGCATTCGCGCATTGCGCCGGTGCGGCCGGGCCAGGGCTTGAGATGGCTTCTGAAGGTGCTGGTCGGGAAGACGCGGCGCCAGATCTCGCCGTCTCCCTGCGGTTCGAACTCGACGGTGAGCGGCAGGTCCGCACCGCTGGGCGGGAAGCCGAGGAGCTTGCACATCAGGACCGCGAGCGGGTGAGTGCCGCGGGTGACGGCGACCGTGCCGGAGGCGCTGCGCTCCAGCGGATCGTCGTGCATAGCGCGGATCGCCGGCGGGAGGGACTCGACGGCAGCGCCAAGCCAGCGGCGGAAGGGCGATGGCGGCAGGCGTTCCGCCGCACTGGCATCCTCGATCTTGAAGGCGGCGAAGGCGCTGCGGAACTCGGCGAGAGTCAGCACGTCGATCCCGGGCCGCGCGCCGGCGGTGATCTCGCCGCGATCCAGCTTCTCGGCCAGCAGGGCGGCCGCGAGCGCCGGGACCCAGAGGCCGTCGCCCGCCTCGGCGATGACGCTCCAACGGCGGCGCTCCCAGGTCGCGCCATTGCGGCCGGTCACCGTCACCAGCATGCCGGAACGCGTGCTGCCGAAGCCGCGCAGCAGGGCGAAGGCGCTGCCGGCGAGCGCGGTAAAGGGCGTCAACGATTTCAGGAGCCGCGCCGAGACCAGGCGGGACAGCAGGCCGGCGCCGCGGTTGAGAATCGCAAGCTCGGTGCCGGCGCGGAAGAGCGCCTTGCGCAAAGTGGGATAGCGCGCGGGCAGAAGGTCGAGATCGGGTACCGCGCAGGGCGCGACGAGCCGGCGCAGCGGCGCATGGCCGGGAACGGCGATGTCCGTTGAATGCCAATTCTGCAGGCCGGCGATCTCGCGCCACGCGCCGAAGCGGCGGACCCGGATCGGCCGGCCGGCATAAGAGAGCAAGGCCGCATGCACGGAGCGACCAAGCGTCGCCTGATTGCTGGAGCTGATCGCGATCTCGACCTCGAGCGGCTCGACCAGGTCTTTGGTCAGTTCGGCGACCACGGCGGAGGACAAGGTCGGGACGCTGCTGGCGCCGGCGATCACGGTGAGGCCGCGGGTCTTCGCCTCGGCGTCGAAGCGGCCGATGTCGTGGACAAAGCGCCGCGCATCGGCGAGGTCGATGTAATGCAGGCCGGATTCGAGCGCGGCGCGCACCACCGGATAGTCCAGCGACTCGTCGCCCTGGAACGGGCCGGAGGCATCGATCACCAGCCAGAGGCCGAGGGACTTGAGCTTGGCCGCCGTGATTGCCTCGCGGTCGAGCGCGACGGCGGCGATGTTCCCGTCATCGAGCGAATGGACGAAGGCCTCCGCCCTTTCCCTGGACCGGCCGGCGACCAGAAGCGACCAACGCTTGTGCCGGGCGAGCAACCGAACGATCCGGCTGCCGAAGGTGCCATAGCCACCGAGGATCAGGATGCGACGCACGCTCACTCACGGAATCGGAGATCGAGATCCGAATAGATAGCAGACCCAACGCCTGCTGGGCCACCGATCGACATCGGTAGCGTCTGGCCGATGCGGATTGTTGGGAGCTAACCGGCCAGCGCCAGGCTCTCCTGCTCGCCCGCCCCTCGGATGGCATCGCCCGGCAGGGTTACCGTGACGGTGGTGCCGATCCCGATGGACGATGTCACATTCAGGCTTCCGCGCATGCCGGCCGCCAGTGCTTTGCTGATCGACACGCCCAGTCCGGTGCCGGCGACGCCGGAGTGGTGAGGATGCCGCTCCTGCACGAATGGGCTGCCGAGCTTTTCCAGGATATGGCCTGGAATGCCGGGGCCGTTGTCGGCAATCCAGAACACGGCAGAGCGGTCGCTGCTCGAGCGTTGACAGCCGATCCTGATCTCGCCGCCCTTGGCGGTGAACTTGATCGCGTTGGAAAGCAGGTTGAAAATGATCTGGCGGGTTGCGCGCTTGTCCGCAAAAGCCACCAGCGTCGGCAAGACGTCCTGCTTGACAGTCTGACCCTTCTCGCAAGCCAGCGGAAATACGGTGCTAGCGGTCTGCCGGATCAAATCGGCGAGATCAAACAGCTCCGGCACCAAGTCGTATGAGCCGACCTCGATCTTGGTGATGTCGAGAACGTCGTTGATGATCGTCAGAAGATGCTCGCCACTGCCCTGGATGTCTTCGAGGTACTCGCGGTACTTGGCATGTCCGAGCGGACCCAACGGCTCGCTTGAGATCAACTGCGAGAAGCCAATGATCGCATTCAGCGGCGTCCGCAGCTCGTGGCTCACGCTCGCAAGGAACATGGACTTCGCGTGGGAGGCATTCTCGGCCTCCTTGGCGACCCGGGCACTCTCTTCGGCGAGGCGGATGAGCTCGTCGTTCATCAACTCGACTTCCGTCATGTCCCGCAGCACCGCCGTCAAGAGCCGCTTCCCCTCGAACATGAATTTGCTGGTCGAGGCCATGACCGGAAACTGGCTGCCATCGGCGCGGAGCCCCCGGACGTAGGGATGATTGGCGGCGATCCCGGCCCCGATCTCGGCCTTTGCCAGAGCGTTGCCGGAGCGGTCTCGACCATCGAGAGAGATCGCAGGCAAGAGCAGGCTGATCTCCTTGCCGAGCACCTCCTCCGCCTTGTGGCCGAACATTGCTTCTGCGGCGGGGTTGAAGACTCGGATGCGATCGCGCTCATCCACGGTCAGCACCGCGTCGGGCGCCGCCGTCAGAATGTTGGAAAGCAGGGTTGCATTGCGCATCGACCGGCTGCGGACCGAAAGACCGACGAAGAGCATCAGCGAGGAAACCACAGCGAGCGCGAGGCCTATGCCGAAGATGACGAACTCATCGGCGTTCGAATGGTGCGGCGTGAACTCCGGAAAGCGGACGACGACCCATTTGTTGAGAAAGGGCACCATACGGTCCGCGGGATTTCGGACCCGCATCTGCTCATCATCGGCATCCACGACGTCGAAGCTGGCGGCGATTCCGGTTTGCTCGGTGCCATCGAGCAGGCTCTGCAAGCCATCGATGCGGAAGACGCCGTTTATGTAGCCTCTGAAGCTGCCGCCGCGCCAGATCGGAAAATACGTCGCAACGCCCTTGCCGCCCTGGAACAGATCGACCAGACCGGTCGCCTGCGGCAGATTGGTCGCCCGTGCACTCAGGATCAGCGCCCGCGTCTCCGACTTCTGTCCGGCGATCTTGCCGAGCGAGGCGGCGTTGCTCTCGCGCGGCCAGACGCGAACGATCACACGATCGGCATCGATGAGATTTATGGCCAGATATCCCGAAGCATTCTGATGCGTCGCCGCGGCGGCAATGTCGAAACTCGCTTCGTCGTCGATCTCACCGTCCTGGGCCATCTTCGCGATGAGCTGCAGCCCGCTCACGCGCTGCGCCAGCCGGCTCTCGAAGGTCCGGAAGGCCTGGTCGGTCGTGGCGGCATAATGCTGTGCTTCGAGGGTGATGCTGGCGTGATGCTTGGTCACGGCCACGTAGGCCGCGGCACCGGAGATGACGACAAGAAGGAGTGCTGCCGGAATGGCGTTGCGCAGCGGTGTGTTCCGGATCAGCACGACTATCTTGCCTCACAACGACCATGGGCCCCCATCTCCAGAAAGATAGGCACCCGGGCTTTATTTAAGGTGAATAGGTTTGCCTTCACAGCCCGACGTGGCGTATCGCCGCGGAACCGGGACATGCCTGACGAAGATCAATGATCTTCGTCAGGGGCCGCGCGAGATCAATCGAGGAATCGCGGCGCGAGATCCGGCGTCGGCAGATAGCAGACATCGCGCTTGCCGAACCAGTTGTAGCGGTTGCGGGCAAGGCGGTTGTAGAGCCAGTCGCGCAGCGGGCGCGGGATCGCGTAGAGGATCGGCATCATGCGCCACAGGCCGCAGAAGCGGCGCGCGATCTCGATGAAGGCGTCGAGCTCGGTGTAGACCCTTCCCTCCAGCACCAGCAGGTTGGAATCCCAATCGCCGCTCTTCAAGCCCAGGCGCGCATAGAGCGCTTCGCCGCGCGGCGATTGCGCGGGGAGGAACTGGAACAGCGCGTCGCGGTCCCGGCGGATCACGAAGCGCACGAAGCCGGTGCAGAGATGGCAGATGCCGTCGAACACGATCAGCGGTTTCCGGAGATCGGAAAGATGCGCCGCCGCCAGATCTTCCGCCGAGACCGGGCGCGGCGGCGGCATGTCAGCCGCGTCTGAGGACGAGATAGCCGCGCGGGCTGCCGCTGATCGGCGAGATCGGCACCATGCCCTTCACGAGACGCATCCGGTCGACCCAATAGGGCTCGTAATCCGCCTTCCAGACATCGAGCAGGAGGACGCGATCGGTCGCGGCGTCATAGGCGCCGATCGGCGAAAAATGGCCGATGTCCCACTGATCACCATAGGTGGTCGCGAGGTGATAGTTGCCTGCGAGCAGCCGGTCCCCCGCCTGTTCCATCGCGACCAACTGGTTGCGGAAGGCTTCGGCGGTCGCCGCATCGTCGGCGGCGATGGCGCAATGCTCGACCGACCAGCCGGAAAGCGCGTAGAGCGCGAGGGCGCGCTCCAGCTTGTCACGAAGCTCGGCCAGCGAGGCCCCGCCGCCATCCGGCGGCGTGATGCCCTTCTCCCATTCCGCATCCGCCATGCGCGCGAGCAATCCGCGCTCGCTGATGAACTCGCCGATCCGCGCATGCCCCTCCATGGCGCGGGCGCCATTGAGCAGCATGGTCGCCGTCGCCAGCGAGCAGGAGCAGTCGGTGTGCTGATGCAGGAGATAGGGCGACAGGGCCCAATAGGCCGGCGCCGGATTCTTCTGGATATAGGCGTGGTCGCGCGAGAGCGGCGAGAGATGCGTGGTCTGGGTCTTGCTGAGCTCGTTCATGACCTCACACCTTCTGCCGCGCCTTCAGGGCCTGGATCAGCGTGCCGTCGTCGAGATAGTCGAGTTCGCCCCCGACCGGAACACCGTGGGCGAGGCGCGAGATCGCCACGTCGAAATCATGCAGGCGGTCGGCCAGATAGTGGCCGGTGGTCTGGCCATCGACCGTGGCACCGAGCGCCAGGATCACCTCCTTGACATCGCCGGCTTCGACCCTGCGCAGCAGCGGGCCGATGCTGAGCTGCTCCGGCCCGACGCCGTCCAGCGCCGAGAGGACGCCGCCCAGCACGTGGTAGCGACCCTTGAAGGCGTTGGCGCGCTCGAGCGCCCAGAGATCGGCCACATCGGCAACCACGCAGACAGAAGCCGGATCGCGCCGCGTGTCGCGGCAGATCGCGCAGGGATCGGCGTCATCGAGATTGCCGCAAATCGAGCAGGCCCGCACCGTGTCGGCGACCCGCTCCAAGGCGTCGATCAGCGGCAGCAGCATGGCGTCGCGGCGCTTCATCAGGGCGAGCGCGGCGCGCCGGCCGGAACGGGGACCCAGGCCGGGCAGCTTCGAGAGCAGCTGGATCAGCTTGTCGATCTCGGAGAGCGGCATCAGAACGGCAGCTTGAAGCCCGGCGGGAGGGAGAGGCCGCCGGTCAGCTTGCCCATCTCCTCCTGGACCATCGCCTCGCCCTTCTGGCGCGCGTCGCGCAGCGCAGCGACGATCAGGTCTTCCAGCACCTCGGCCTCGCTGGGATTGATCAAGGACGGATCGATCTTGACCCTCTTCGGGTCGCCCTTGGCCGAGGTCGTGATCGTGACCATGCCGCCGCCCGACTGGCCGGTGACTTCGGCCTGATCCAGCGCCGCCTGCAGCTCGGCCATCTTGGCCTGCATCTGCTGCGCCTGCTTCATCATCTGGCCGAGATTCTTCATTGGTCTTCCTCAGGTAATGGCGCCGCCTCGTCTTCAGCAGCGGATTCTTCGGTCACTTTGAGATCGCGCACGGCATCGATCGTGGCGCCCGGGAAGGCGTCGAGCACCGCCTTCACCAGCGGATGCTCGGCGGCGCGGCGGCGGAGCTCGGCCTCCACGGCCTGGGCCTGCTCCTTCAAAGTCGGCGCGCCGAGGTCGCCGGAGACGCTGATCAGCCAGCGGGCGCCGGTCCATTTCAGCAAGCAGGCGGCGACACGGTTCGGCAGATCGGCCGGCGCCCTGGGTGTCGGCCTGAGCTCGATCCGGCCCGCCTCGAAACGCACCAGATGCACGTCGTTGATGAGATGGGTGAGAAGGATGCCTTCCTTCTTCTCCTTGAAGAGCTCGACCATGGCGTCGAAAGTCTCGATCTTCGGCAGCGCGGCCTGTACCGGCGCAGCTTGAGCGGCCGGATCGCGCGCCACCTGCTGCGTGGAGATCGCGCTGGTGACGGGGCCGCCGAAATTGGTCGGGCCGTTGCTCGAGCCGCGCGGCGATGGCGTGGGCGCCGGTGCCGATGCGCCGGCTTGACCGACCAGCTGTTTCACCAGATCGCCCGGCGTCGGCAGATCGGCCACATGCATCAGGCGAATGAGCGCCATCTCGACCGCGGCCAAAGGCTGCGGCGCGTATTGTGCCTCGCCGAGACCCTTCAGCAGCATCTGCCAGGCGCGGGCCAGGACCGGGAGCGAGAGATCCTTCGCCAGCGCGCCGCCGCGCTTGCGCTCGGCTTCGGGCACCGCCGGCTGGTTGAGCACGTCCGGCGTCAGCTTGCAGCGGGTCAGCCAGTGCGTCAGGTCGAGCAGATCCTGCAGCACGACGATCGGGTCGGCGCCGGCCTCGTACATGCGGCGGAGCTGGCCCAGCGCCTCGGCCGCGTTGCCCGCCATCACCGATTCATAGAGCTCGAAGAGCTGCGTCCGGTCGGCGATGCCGAGCATCGCACGGACCTGCTCCTCGCTCACTTCCTGGCCGGGCTCGGCCAGGGTAATCGCCTGGTCCAAGAGCGAGAGACCGTCGCGGGCCGAGCCGTCGGCGGCGCGGGCGATCAGCGCCAGCGCGTTCGCGGCGAGCTTGGCACCTTCGGCCGCAGCGATCGAACCCAGATGCTGCGCCAGCTTGTCGGCCTCGATGCGCCGCAGGTCGAAGCGCTGGCAGCGCGAGAGCACGGTCACCGGCACCTTGCGGATCTCGGTGGTGGCGAAGATGAACTTCACATGCTCGGGCGGCTCTTCCAGCGTCTTCAGCAGCGCGTTGAAGGCGCTGGACGAGAGCATGTGGACTTCGTCGATGATGTAGATCTTGAAGCGCGCGCTGACCGGGCGATAGCGCACGCCTTCGATCAATTCGCGGATGTCGTTGACGCCGGTGCGGCTCGCCGCGTCCATTTCGATCACATCGACATGGCGGTCCTCGGCGATCGCGGTGCAATGCTCGCATTGGCCGCAAGGGCTGGCGGTCGGGCCGCCTTTGCCGTCCGGGCCGATGCAGTTGAAGGCGCGCGCCAGGATGCGGGCGGTGGTGGTCTTGCCGACGCCGCGCACGCCGGTCAGCATGAAGGCATGCGCCAGGCGGCCCTGCGCGATCGCATTGGTCAGGGTGCGCACCAGCGCCTCCTGGCCGATCAGCCCGGCGAAGTCGCTCGGCCGGTATTTCCGGGCCAGCACCCGGTAGGGGGCAACGGCTGCCGCAGAATCGCGAGGCGCACTGTCATTGGGCATGCGCCCTTGGTAGCGAATCCCGACGCGCAATACCAGTGCGCGGATAGTGCTTCTCTATCAGAGACTTAAGATATGCGGGGAGAGGTGGGAGGCTGGACAACGACCCGAGCGGAAACTCGTTACGGCTGCTTCCTTCCGGACCTGACCGGGTTGGCGAGACGCCCGTCCATCGCCAACCTCCCGGGGCACTATATCGGCGATCGGAAGCGCGCTGGCAAGCCCCCGGTCAGACGCGATTGTCGCAACGAAACGAAGGCTATTCACTGGCCTCGGAGCCGGCCTCGCGGCTGGCCTGCGGGTCGCTGATCAGGTTCTGCTGGATCAAGGATCCGTCGCTGCCGCGCTGCCGCGCGGAGACCAGGTTACCGGCGGAATCGTACCAGACCTCGCGCTCGATCTCGCCCTTGACCGCGAAGCGGCGGGCCTCGACCCGGCCTTCCGGGAGATCCAAGGTCTCGATCCCCTTGTCCTCGATGCTGATAGTGCGCAGCTGCAGCGGCGAGGCTTCGATGATCGCCGTGCCCTTGAGGCCGGCCATCTGCCACATCGTGCTGGAGGACTGGCAGTCGCATTCGAAATCGCGGCTCTGCTTGCCGATCTTGCCGGTCCAGCGATCACCCTCGCGCGTGAGCTTGCCCACGCGCAGGCCGTCGGGATCCTTGGTTTCCGCCGCAACGGCAACCAGCCGGTTGCCTTGATAAATGTCGGTCAGCACCTGATGCATGCGGTAGACGGTGATTCCCAGCAGCCTCACCTCGATCGCGCTCTCGGTGGTGACGATGAGCTGGTCGCCGTCCTGTTTCAGCGTCACCGTCTGGGTGCCGATCGGATCGCCGTCGCGCGTGACCTCGAAGACATAGGCGCCGAGCCGGCCGGGCCAGGCCGGCACCTCCTGCGCCGCGACCGCGCCGGCGCTCAGCAGCAGCAGGCCGCAGGCGGCCAGGAGGGCGAGCGATTTGTGCATGGATCTTCCGCTGCTACGGCCGCTGCTGCAATTCGAGCCGCACGACGCTGCCGTCGGGGGAATCGCTGCGCTGCCCGGCCACCAGGATGCCGTTCGCGTCATACCAGAGGTCGCGCTTCCACTCGCCGCTCAGCTGATAGTGATGCGTCTCGATCCGGCCGACCGGCAGGCTCAGCGTCTCGACGCCGAGATCCTTCACCGTGACGTCGCGGACCTTGCCGCGCACCGTGTCGAGTACCTGCGTCTGGCCCAGTGCAGGTTTCTGCCAGAACAGGCTGGTCACCAGCGTCGGCTCGACCGCGCGCGCGCCGCCGTTGTATTCGCCCTTCAGGAGATCGCCCTGCAGCGTGAGATTGACCTTGCGATCCTTGCCGTCGTCATCGGCTTCCGAAGTCAGCGAGGTGATCCGACCGTCCTCATGCACTTCCTCGACTTGCTGGTCGAAGGCATAAAGGGTCATCCCCAACAGGGTCACACTGAGCTCCATGTGGCTGAGCACGCGCAGCCGCTCGCCGTCGTTGACGAACTCCATGCGCTGCTGCCCGACCGGCTCGCCTTCGCGAATGATCGTGTAGATATAGATGCCGGCAGGGGCGCCCTCGGCCCGAGCGGCGCGGCCGAAAGGCAAAGCCAGCGCCAGCGTCAGCAGGATGGCTCCCGCCGCACGCACAACCCACCCCCTGGGATTCAGGAGGAGCGAGAATGAGGCTTGCCGCGAGGTCGATTCGGTCACCATGATGGCGCTTCACGCATGGACGTACTCAGACTGTTCTCAAAACAGCCCTCAATGTAATGGCTAGACGCGTCAATTTCTACGCCACCGGGGAATTCAACCGGGCGGTGGAGCGCCGGGAAGATGTGGCCTGGATCCGGGAAAAGCTGGCAGACCCGGCCTCCCGCCTATATCCCATATGGCGGCTGCGGAATTATGTGTCCGATCCGGAGGCGCCGCGGGCGCTGGTCCTCGACCCCAAGCTGCGCGCCGACTTCATCGAAGCGGCCCGCAATGTGGTGTTGCTCGGGACCGAGGAGGAGACCGCCCATTTCCTGATCGATATCTCCCATCTCGAGGAATCCGAGGCCCAGGCGCTCGGCCATGCGGTCGACCTGCGGGCGGTCGGCGCGCTGATGCCGCAGCGCGAGGGCGCGCTGCTCGCCTATGCCCGCGGACTGACCTATTGGCACGACCGGCACAAATTCTGCGGCGTCTGCGGATCGCCGACCGAGCCGAAATCCGCCGGGCACCAGCGGCAATGCACCAACCCGGATTGCAGCGCGGTACAGTTTCCCCGCACCGATCCCGCGGTCATCATGCGGATCACCCATGGCGACAAGATCCTGATGGCGCGCCAGGCGGTCTGGCCCCAGGGCATGCATTCGGTCCTGGCCGGCTTCGTCGAGCCGGGCGAGAGCCTCGAGGACGCGGTCGCCCGCGAAGTCTATGAAGAGGTCGGCCTGCGGCTCACCCGCATCAAGTATTTCAGCTCCCAACCCTGGCCGTTTCCCTCGTCGCTGATGCTCGGCTTCAGCGCCGAGGCGACCAGCGACCAGTTCCGGGTCGATCAGGACGAGCTCGAATCCGCGCGCTGGATGACGCGGCAGGAGCTGCTCGACTCGCCGGAGGACGAGACCTTCAAGCTGCCGCGCAAGGATTCGATCTCGCGGCGGCTGATCGAAGACTGGCTGCGGTTGAAATTCTGACATGGCGCGCGCCGCTCGGCCCGACGGCAAGGCTCCCGAAGGCAAGCTCGTGGGACAGATGCTGCGCTTCGGCATCGTCGGCGGCATCGGCTTCCTGGTCGATACCGGTGTTCTTTACCTCATGTTGGCCTGGAGCCTCGACCCTTACAGCGGCCGCGTCTTTTCCTTCCTGGCAGCCGCGACCGCGACCTGGATTCTCAACCGATCCTTCACCTTTCGCCGCGACAGTCCTTCCGGCAAACACCCGGCCGGCGAATGGCTGGCCTATCTCGGGCTGATGGTGATCGGAGGCCTGGTGAATTACGGGATCTATGCGGCGGCGGTGGCATTGTCCGAGCCCGTGCACCGGCAACCGGTGATCGGCGTCGCCCTGGGCGCGATCGCCGGGATGGCGATCAACTTCTGGACCTCGAAGACCATGGTGTTCGAGCGGAAGACCGGGTCATGAGCGGGGCGGAAACCGCCATCGCGGCCAAGCCCACGGCCTCGTCACGCGCGATCGGCTGGTTCCTGGCCGGTCTGTTCCTGGTCTTCGCCATCGGGCTGCACATCCTCTTCGCCTTCAAGAACGGCGTGGTGGTGCGCGAGCACGGGCTCGGCGACACCGACGGCTACATGCGCGTGCTGCGGATCATGGACCTCTACAACGGCGGCGGCTGGTACGACACCGTGACCGCCAGGCTGGGGGCGCCGGAAGGCCTGTCGCTGCATTGGACCCGGCCGGTCGACGTTCTGATCCTGCTGCCGGCCCTGCTCGCCCATCTGTTCGGCGCGCCGGTCGATCGCGCGGTCTACTGGATCGGCGCCGGATTCTCCTCGGCCGGCCACATCGCCGCCTGCTTTGCCGCGGCCTGGGCCGCGAAGCCGCTCTGGCCGAAGCCCGGCTATCGCTTCGCGGCCGTGATCCTGCTGACCAACGCCGCCGCTTTCGGCTACGGCATGGTCGGCCGCCCCGACCATCACACCTTGCTGCTGCTGCTGACCGCCCTGATGCTGGGCGCGATGCTGCGCGCGGCGCTGGCGGGCATGACCCCGCGGCAACAGCAGCCCGGGGAACGCCGTTGGGCGGGGGTCGCCGGTCTCTATGCCGGGTTCGGCGTCTGGGTCAGCCCGGAGATGATGGTGCCGATCGTGCCCGTCATCGTGACTCTGGGCCTGTTCTGGCTCGATGCGCCGCTGGACAAGCACCGGCTCGCCGGCGAGGCGGAGCGCGACTGGGCGGCACTCGGCGCCGCCTTCTCGCTGGCGATGGCCGCCGTCATCCTGGTGTCGATCCCGATCGAGCATCCGCCCTCGCGCTGGCTGACGCCTGAATACGACAAGGTCTCGATCCCCTATCTGGTGCTGCCGCTGCTCTGGGCGGCGGTGTTCCTGCTGGCGCAAAGGGTGCGCGGCGGCGTGGTGCTGCGCAGCCTCGCCGGGGCGGGATTGGGCGTCATCGGTCTTGCGGTGCTGCTGCTGCTCTACCCGGACCTGCTGCTCGGGCCGCTCGGCGTCGATCCGCGCTTGAAGGCCGACTTCCTCGACAGCGTCAACGAGATGCAGCCGCTCTGGCCGACCGGCATCGACCGGTTGCGCAACTTCCTGCCGCTGGTCGGGCAGTCGGTGATCGCAATCGTGCTGCTGCCCTTCGCCTTCCGCGCTTGGGGCGAGCAGCGCCGCTGGTCGGCGCTGCTGCTCACCATGGCGTTCGGCTTCATGCTGATCGGCGCGCTCCTGCATGCGCGGCTCGGCGTGGAACTGGCGCCGAGCGTCGCCATCATCTGTGCCGGCTTTTTCTTCCTGGCCGAGACGAAGATGAGAGCAACGCCGCGGCTCCTGCGCACCCCGGCGCTGGTGCTGGTCGCGGTCGGGCTGACTTGCGGACCGCTGTTCGCCGCGCAATTCCTGCCCCCGGTACCGCAGGGCGCCGGCTGTCCCACGCCGATGCTGGCGGAATGGCTGAACAGCGCGCGGCCCGGCAAGTGGCCAGCCGGCGGCGGGGCGCCGATCATCATGACCGACGATATCTCCTACGCGCCGGAGCTCGCCTTCCGCACGCCCTATCGCTTCGTCGCCGGGCCCTATCACCGCAATCCGCAGGCGATCTTCGACACCGCGGACGCGATGCGCGATCAAGGCGGCGAGACCGCGCGGGCGATCCTGGAGAAGCGCCAGGTCTCGCTGGTGATCCGCTGCATCGACGTGGTGATCCCGCGGCTCTACACGCCGGACCACTTCAACTTCTACGCCGATCTCGGCCGCGCGCATGTGCCGAGCTGGCTCACGCGCATCGAGCTGCCGATGGACCTCTCGCCGCATTACCGGATCTACGAAGTGAACGGGCGCTGAGCCCGTCGCCTGCCGTGCGAACTCGGCACGTGACCCGCGGATCAAGTCCACGGGTGACGGGCCTTGGGACAGGTTACTTCGGATTGTGGCGGAAGGGGTCGGCGGGGTAGACGCCGAGGATGCGGACTTCGCGCGAGAAGAACGACAGCTCTTCCAGCGCCAGCTTCACCGAGCGCTGGTCGGGATGGCCTTCGATATCGGCATAGAACTGCGCGTTGGTGAAGGCGCCGTCGAGGATATAGCTTTCGAGCTTGGTGATGTTGATGCCGTTGGTGGCGAAGCCGCCGAGCGCCTTGTAGAGCGCGGCCGGTACCGAGCGCACCTTGAAGACGAAGCTGGTCACCACCGTGCCGGCGGCCGGGTCCGGGTCGATCGGCTCGCGCGACATCACGACGAAGCGCGTCGTGTTGTGCTCGGCGTCCTCCATGTCGGATTTCAGGATATCGAGGCCGTAGATCTCCGCCGCCAGCGAAGAGGCGATCGCACCGATCGACTTGTCGCCCAGTTCCGCGACCTCCGCCGCCGAGCCGGCAGTATCGGGACGGATGATCGGCGTCAGGTTCATGTTGCGGAGCGTGTTGCGGCATTGCGCCAGCGCCTGCACATGGCTGCGCACGGTCTTCAGGTCCTTCAGGGTCGCACCCTTCACCGCCATCAGCTGATGATTCACCCGCTGGAACTTCTCGGCGATGATGTGCAGGCCGGATTCCGGCATCAGGTGGTGGATGTCGGCGACCCGGCCGGCGACCGAGTTCTCGATCGGCACCATCGCCAGCGAAGCCTTGTCGTCGCGTACCGCCGCGAACATGTCCTCGAAGGATTCGCAGGGCAGGGTCTGCATCTCGGGATAGGCGCCGCGGCAGGCGAGATTCGAATAGGCGCCGGGCCGGCCCTGGAAGGCGATGACGTTGTTCACGGGACAGATCTCACGAAGAGGGGCTCGATTCAGGAGGCGAGCGCGGCGCGGGCGCGTTCGAGTTCGGCCGGAGTATCGACACCGAGCGGAACAGTGTCAACGAGCGCCACGTCGATCCGCATGCCGGCCTCGAGCGCGCGCAGCTGCTCCAGCTTCTCGCGCTGCTCGAGCAGGCCCGGCGGCAGCGACACGAAGCGCTCCAGCGCCGCGCGGCGATAGGCGTAGAGGCCGACATGATGGTAATGCGGCCCGGCATTCGCCGGCACGGTGGCGCGGCTGAAATAGAGCGCGCGGGCGATGGAGCGGCCTTCGTGCGGGGCCAGGGCCGCCACCGCCTTCACCACATTGGGATCGTGGCGCTCGGCCTCGCGGCTGATCTCGACGCAGAGGGTGGCGATATCCACGTTGGGATTGGCGAGCGGCTCCAGGGCGCGGCGGACGACCTTGGGGTCCAGGGTCGGGAGATCGCCCTGGACGTTGACGATGACGTCGAAGCGCTTATCCGGATCGATCTTGCCCAGGGCCTCGAATATGCGGTCCGAGCCTGAAGGGTGGTCCGGGCGGGTCAGCACCGCCTCGCCGCCCGCCGCCTTCACTGCTTCGCAGATCTCGGGCTCGGCGGCGGCGACATAGACCGGGCCGACCCCGGCCTCCCTGGCGCGGCTCCAAACATGGACGATCATCGGCTTGCCCGCGATGTCGGCCAGAGGCTTGTCGGGTAAGCGCGTGGAAGCGAGGCGGGCGGGAATCAGGACCACCGGGTTCATCGGGCGATCATCTCGGCTTTTGGATCGAAAGGCCCGCGACATTATGCCGCTCGAAAGGTAAAGGCCAGCCGGAAAGGCGGAGGGAAATGTCTGTTGGGAACGGCAGTTAACCGCTGTGACGGGCTGTTGGACAGGGCGGGCGGAAGTCGCTAAATTCCGCGCCGATTGCCGGCCCGGCTCATCGAAGCCAGTGCCCGGTCCTGCCACGAGGGGTTGCCTGCATGTCTTTGGAAGCCAACAAGATCGCCGCCGCCATCCTGGTTGGCGGCATGCTGACGCTGAGCAGCGGACTGATCGCCAACATGATCTATGGCGGCGGCCATGAAGGCGGCGGAGAGCACGCGGCCGCCGGCGGCGGCGAGGCGGCGGCCCCGGCCGCGCCCGCGCCCGCGGCCAAGCCGACCGCGGTCGAGCCGATCAGCGGCCTGTTGGCCAGTGCCGACGTCGCGGCCGGCGAGAAGACCGCCGCGAAATGCGCGGCCTGTCACACCTTCGGCAAGGGCGAGGCGAACAAGGTCGGCCCGAACCTCTATGGCGTGGTCGGCGGCCCGACCGCGCATAAGGAAGACTTCAACTACGACGCCGCGATCAAGGACCTGAAGACCACCTGGACCTACGAGAACCTCAATCACTTCATCGCCAGCCCGAAAAGCTTCGCGCCGGGCACCAAGATGAGTTTCCCCGGCCTGCCCAAGGCCCAGGACCGCGCCAACGTGATCGCCTTCCTGCGGACCAAGGCCGACAGCCCGCTGGCTTTGCCGACGCCCGACGAGATCAAAGCGGCGGAGGATGCCGGGAAGTCGGCGGAAGCACCGGCCGAAGGCGCCGCGCCTGCCGGCGAAGCGGCTGCAGCCGCTCAGCCCGAGGCCGCCGCGCCGGCGGAAGCTGCGGCCCCCGCGGAAGCTGCCGCCCCGGCCGAAGGTGCTGCGGCGCCCGCCGCCGCCCCCGCGGCTGGCGCCGATGCCGTCGCGCTGATCGCTGCGGCCGATCCGGCCGCGGGCGAGAAGGTCGCCGCCAAGTGCAAGGCCTGCCACGACTTCAGCAAGGGCGGGCCCAACAAGGTCGGCCCGAATCTCTGGGGCGTGGTCGGCGGTCCGAGCGCGCATAAGGAAGACTTCAACTACGACGACGCGATCAAGAACCTGAAGATCACCTGGGACTTCGCCAACCTGGACAAGTTCATCGCCGGGCCGAAGAAATTCGCGCCGGGCACCAAGATGGCCTTCCCGGGCCTGCCCAAGCCGCAGGACCGCGCCAATCTGCTTCGCTGGCTCAGGGACCAGAGCGACAGCCCGGTTCCGCTGCCGCAGTAAGATCTTGAGCCATCGCGAGAGCGTACCCGCGGAGTTTGTGGATTTGGCGCGCCGGCTGACAGAAGTCAGCCGGCCGATCCTCAAGCGCTATTACCGCAAGAAGCTCGACATCATCGACAAGGCCGACGAGAGCCCGGTCACCAAGGCCGACCGGGAATGCGAGGCGGCCTTGCGCGAGAAGATCAACGCGGCCTTCCCGTCGCACGGCATCATCGGCGAGGAGTTCGGCGCCGAGCGCGCCGATGCCGAGCATGTCTGGGTGCTCGATCCCTTGGACGGCACGCGTTCCTTCATCACCGGGCGGCCGCTGTTCGGCACACTGATCGCGCTCACCCGCGGCGGCAAGCCGATCCTCGGCGTGATCGACATGCCGATCCTCGGCGATCTCTTCCTCGGCGTCGCCGGCGAGAAGAGCACGCTCAACGGCGAGGTCATCAAAAGCCGCGCCTGCGCCAGCCTGGCCGAGGCCTATTTCTCGACCATCTCGCCGGTCTGGTTCCAGGGCGAGCATCTCGCCCCTTATGAGCGGCTGCGCGACGGCGCCAAGTCCACCACCTTCGGCGGCGATTGCTACCAATACGCCATGGTGGCCATGGGCTTCCTCGACCTGGTGGTCGAGCGCGGCCTCGGGATCTACGACTATCTCGCGCTCGTTCCGGTGATCGAGGGCGCCGGCGGCTGCATCACCGATTGGCAGGGCCGTCCGCTCACCATGCAGTCCGAAGGCGCGGTGGTCGCGGCCGGCGACCGGCGCATCCTGGACCAGGCGGTCGCAACGCTCGCCGCCTGAACGGCGTTGTTTCCCGTTACATTCCTGGATTTCCTTGCGGACGAAACCTCCGCTAGGATGGCGGAAAGCCGCGCCAAAGCGGCTCACCATAAGACCATATGGGACTAGGGAATCGGCATGACGCGCTCGACGCTGGGTCTGGCTTTTGCAACCCTCCTCGCGTGGAGCGCCGTCTTCGCCCTGCCCGCGACTGCGCAGGATACCAACGTCCAGCCGGTGCATGGCATCGCCATGCATGGCGAGCCGAAATACGGACCGGACTTCACCCATCTGGATTATGCGAACCCCGACGCGCCCAAGGGCGGCAGCGTGGTCTACGCAGCGGTCGGCAGCTTCGACAGTTTCAATCCCTATACTATTCAGGGCACGCCGGGGCCCGGCGCCAGCTACGAGACCTTGCTGACCAGCACCCTCGACGAGGCGTTCAGCGAATATGGTCTGATCGCCGAAAGCATGGAAGTGCCGGAGGACCGTTCCTGGGTGGTCTTCAATATCCGCAGCATCGCGCGCTGGCATGACGGCAAGCCGATCACCGCGGACGACGTGGTGTTCTCCTTCAACCTGCTGAAGGAGAAGGGCCCGCCCTTCTATCAGAGCTATTACAGCAGCGTCGAAAAGGCCGAGAAGCTCGGCGATCTCAAGGTCAAGTTCACGTTCGGTGCGGGCGACAACCGCGAGCTGCCCCTGATCGTCGGCCAGATGCCGGTCCTGCCGCAGCATCTTTGGAAGGACCGCGACATCACCCAACCGACGCTCGACATTCCCGACGGCAGCGGCCCCTACAAGATCGCCAAGTATCAGGCCGGCCGCTCGATCACCTTGGAGCGGGTCAAGGATTACTGGGGCGAGAACCTGCCGATCAACAAGGGCCAAAACAACTTCGACACCATCCGCTACGACTACTACCGGGACAGCGGCGTGGCCCTGGAGGCGTTCAAGAGCGGCGCCTTCGATCTCCGGCTGGAGAACAGCGCCAAGAACTGGGCCACCGCCTACGACATCCCGGCGGTGAAGGACGGCCGCATCGTGAAGGAGGTGCTGCCGACCAAGAGCCGCAACCTGATGCAGGGCTATCTCTTCAACCTGCGCCGGCCGATGTTCCAGGACCGCAAGGTGCGCGAGGCGCTGCAATACGCCTTCGACTTCGAATGGAGCAACAAGACCCTATTTTTCGGCCAGTACGAGCGGATCCGCAGCTATTACGGCCCGTCCGAGCTCGGCGCGACCGGCCTGCCCTCGCCCGAGGAGCTGAAGATCCTGGAGCCCTTCAAGGGCAAGATCCCGGAGGAGGTCTTCACCACAGAATACAATCCACCGAAGACGGATGGCTCGGGTGACGCCCGCGCGAACCTGGAGATCGCCAGCAAGATCCTCGACGAGGATGGCTGGAAGGTGGAGAACGGCGTTCGCGTGAAGAATGGAGTTAAGCTGGAGTTCGAGATCCTGCTCGATTCCGAGACCTTCGAGCGCATCACCCAGCCCTTCATCCAGAACTTGGCCCAGATCGGCGTGAAGGCGCATATGCGCACGGTCGATCCGGCGCAGTACCAGAAGCGCATGGACCAGTTCGACTACGACATGACCGTTCATCTGGTAGCGCAGTCGCTGTCGCCGGGCAACGAGCAGCGCGACCAGTGGGGCTCGAAGAGCGCCGACACCAATGGCGGCCAGAACCTGGGCGGCATCAAGGATCCCGTGGTCGACGCGTTGGTCGAGAAGATCATTGCCGCCAAGGACCGCGACGATCTCATCTATTCCACGCGCGCGCTCGATCGGGTGCTGCAATGGGGCTTCTATTTCATCCCGCATTGGAACTCGAACACCAACCGGCTGGCCTATTGGAACAAGTTCGCGCATCCGAGCACCAATCCGGAATATGGGCTGACGCTCGACACCTGGTGGATCGATCCGCAGAAGGAAGCGGCGCTGAAGCAGAAGGTCGCAGCGGCACCCGCAACGCCGGCCGGCGACCAGCAGCCCGCGGCGCCGAGCCCGGCTCCAGCTCCAGCGCCCGCTCCCGCACCGGCGGCAACGCCTGCACCCGCAGCAACACCGCCGGCCGATCGCGGCAGCACGCCGATCCCCTATATCATCGGCGGAATCGTGCTCGCGGTCCTGGCCTTCGCTCTCGGCCGGCGCGGCCGGAAATCCTGATGGGCAAATCGGCGGATCGCATCTGACCCATGCTGGCCTATGTCATCCGCCGCCTGCTGCTGATGATCCCGACGTTGTTCGGGATCATGGTGATCAACTTCTTGATCATCCAGGCGGCACCCGGCGGACCGGTCGAACAGATGATCCAGAAGATCAAGGGAACCGGCGTTTCCGCCACCGACCGGATCTCCGGCGGCGGCAACGAAAACCTGTCGGCGCGCACCGAATCGACGCAGAGCGCCAGCGGCACCAGCGCCCAGATCTACCGCGGCGCCCAGGGCATCGACCCCGAGACCATCAAGCGGATCGAGAAGCTCTACGGCTTCGACAAGCCGCTGCCGGAGCGGTTCGTGATGATGATGGGGAACTTCATCCGCTTCGACTTCGGCAACAGCTATACCAGCGGCCGGCCGGTGGTCGACCTCATCATCGAGAAGCTGCCGGTCTCGATTTCGCTCGGTCTTTGGACCACCCTGCTCACCTACCTGGTCTGCATCCCGCTCGGCATCGCCAAGGCGGTTCGCGACGGCACGCCGTTCGACGTCACAACCAGCACGATCATCATCGCCGGGACGGCGATCCCCGGCTTCCTGTTCGCCATCCTGCTGGTGGTGGTCTTCGCCGGCAGCCAGTATTTCCACTGGTTTCCGCTGCGCGGCCTCGTCTCGGAGGACTGGGATCGGCTCTCCTTCTGGGGCAAGATCGGCGACTACCTCTGGCACATGGCGTTGCCTCTGACCGCGCTCACCGTCGGCAGCTTCGCGACATTGACCATGCTGACCAAGAACTCCTTCCTGGAGCAGATCCACCAGCAATATGTCGTGACAGCGCGCGCGAAGGGGCTGAAGGAGAACCACATCCTCTACGGCCATGTCTTCCGCAACGCCATGCTGGTGGTGATCTCCGGCATCCCGGCGGCCTTCATCGGCATCATCTTTACCGGCGCGCTGCTGATTGAGATCATCTTCTCGCTGGATGGCCTTGGCCTGCTCGGCTATGAGGCCGCAATCAACCGCGACTACCAGGTGGTGTTCGCGACGCTCTATGCCTTCGGTCTGCTCGGCCTTGTGATCCAGCTCATTGGCGACATCACCTACATGCTGATCGACCCGCGGATCGACTTCGAGGCGCGCGAGACATGACGGCGGCGCCTTCGACCGGCCTGGAGCACAAGTTTCTCGGTTTCAGGATCTCGCAGCTGACCGCGCGGCGGATCGAGAATTTCAAGCGCAACCAGCGCGGCACCTATTCGTTGTTCATATTCCTGGCGCTGCTGATCGTCAGCCTGTTTGCCGAGGTGATCGCCAACGACAAGCCGATCGTCGTCAGCTACCAGGGCTCGCTCTACTTCCCTGCCTTCAAGACCTACTCCGAGACCACCTTCGGCGGCAGCTTCGTGACCGAACCGAACTATCGCGGCAACTACATCCGGGAGAAGATCGAGGCCGATGGCTGGATGATATGGCCGCCGATCCCGTTCAGCTACGACACCACCATCACCGACCTGCCCGGCCCGGCACCGAGCCCGCCCGACGGGATCAACTGGCTCGGCACCGACGACCAGGCGCGCGACGTGATGGCGCGGGCGATCTACGGCTTCCGCATCTCGGTGCTGTTCGGCGTCGCGCTCACCATCTGCACGACCGTGATCGGCGTGCTGGCGGGCGCGATCCAGGGGTATTTCGGCGGCTGGACCGATCTCCTGTTCCAGCGCTTCCTGGAAGTATTCGGCAGCTTGCCCACGCTCTATATCCTGCTGATCCTGGCGGCGATCTTTCCGCCCAGCATCATCTCACTCTTCATCATCCTGCTGATCTTCAGCTGGACCTGGCCGGTCGGCGTGGTACGTGCCGAGTTCCTGCGGGTGCGCAACCTCGAATATGTGCGGGCGGCCAAGGCGCTCGGCATGAGCGACTGGCGGGTCATGACCAAGCACATCCTGCCGAACGCGATGGTCACGACCCTGACCTTCCTGCCCTTCACCTTGAGCGGCTCGGTGACGGTGCTGACCTCGCTCGATTTCCTCGGCCTCGGCCTGCCGCCAGGCTCGCCGTCGCTCGGAGAAATGCTGAACCAGGGCAAGAACAACTTGCAGGCGCCCTGGCTCGGCATCACCGGCTTTGTCGTGACCGGCACCATGCTGATCCTGCTGATCTTCATCGGCGAAGCGATCCGCGACGCCTTCGACCCGCGGAAGGTGATGAAGTGAGCGATCGGCCGGTGCTCCTGGAGGTGAAGGACCTCAGCGTCGCCTTCAACGGCATGCTGGCGGTGGACCATGTGAGCTTCAGCGTCCGTAAGGGCGAGACCTATGCGCTCGTCGGCGAGTCCGGATCCGGCAAGTCGGTGACGGCGCTCTCGGTGCTGCAGCTGCTACCCTACCCGCTGGCGAGCCATCCCTCCGGCAGCATCACGTACAGCGGCCAGGAGATGGTCAATGCGCCGGACGAGATCCTGCGCAAGATCCGCGGCGCCAGGATATCGATGATCTTCCAGGAGCCGATGACGTCGCTCAACCCCTTGCACCGGGTCGAACGGCAGATCACCGAGGCCATGATTTTGCACCGCAACGTGCCGCGAACAGTGGCGCGCGAGCGGGCTTTGGAGTTGCTGAAGCTGGTCGGGATCAACAACCCCGAGCAGCGCCTGACCGCCTTCCCGCACGAGCTTTCCGGCGGGCAGCGGCAGCGCGTGATGATCGCCATGGCGCTGGCGAATGATCCCGATCTTCTCATCGCCGACGAGCCGACCACGGCGCTCGATGTCACTGTGCAGGCGCAGATCCTGAAGCTGCTGCGCGAGTTGCAGGCGAAACTGGGCATGGCGATCCTGCTGATCACCCATGACCTTGGCATCGTCAAGAAATTCGCCGACCAGGTCGCGGTGATGCAGAAGGGCAAGATCGTCGAGGCCAAGACGCCGGAAGCGCTGTTCGCGCATCCGGAGCACCCCTATACCCAGATGCTGCTCGCCGCCCAGCCGAAGGGGCGCGCGGTGGCGACGCGGGCCGATGCGAAGCCGCTGGCCGCGGTCAAGAATCTCAAGGTCTGGTTCCCGATCAAGGCGGGCGTGTTCCGCCGCGTGGTCGATCACGTGCGGGCGCTCGAGGATGTGAGCGTCGATATCCGCGAAGGCGAGACGGTCGGCGTGGTCGGCGAATCCGGCTCCGGCAAGACCACGCTGGGCCTGGCGCTGTTGCGCCTGATCGACAGCAAGGGCGAGATTCGCTTCGACGGGAAAAGGATCGACGGCTTCGACCGCGGCGCGATGCGGCCGCTGCGCGAGGACATGCAGATCGTGTTCCAGGATCCCTATGGCTCGCTCTCGCCGCGGCTTTCCGTCGGCGAGATCGTCGCCGAGGGGCTGGAGGTCCACGACCTTGCCCAGGACCCGGCGGAGCGCGAGCAGGCGGTGATCGAAGCCCTGAAGGAAGTCGGGCTCGATCCCGAAACAAGGCATCGCTATCCGCATGAGTTCTCCGGCGGCCAGCGGCAGCGGATCTCGATTGCACGGGCATTGATCCTGAAGCCCAAGCTGATCGTGCTGGACGAGCCGACCTCGGCGCTGGACATGTCGGTGCAGGCGCAGATCGTCGACCTGTTGCGCGACCTGCAGTCGAAGCACAACCTCGCCTATCTCTTCATCAGCCACGACCTGCGCGTGATCCGCGCCATGGCCGACCGGGTGATCGTGCTGAAGGACGGGCATATGGTGGAGGAAGGGCCGGTCCAGCAGATCTTCGAGCAGCCGCGCGAGGCCTATACCCAGGCGCTGCTGCGCGCGGCGCTCAATCTCGAGACCACCGAGGGCGGCGTGGTGCGGCAATGACCGCCAGCCTGGTCCTTTCCGACACCGGCGCGAGTTTCGCCGCCTGGGAGAGTGCCTTCCGCAAGGCCGCACCCGGCGTTGTGCTGGTGCGCGATGAGCCGGAACGCGATCTGCGCGGCATCCGCTATTGCATGACCTGGAAGCCGCTGCCCGGCGTCTATGGGCGCCTGCCGGACCTCGAGGCCCTGTTCGTGCTCGGCGCCGGGGTCGAGCGCTTTGTGGGCGATGCGACGATCCCGCCCAAGGTGCAGATCGTGAAGATGGCGGAGCCGGGCCTGACCCAGGCGATGGAGCATTACGTGCTCTGGCAGGTGCTGGAGCTGCATCGCGGCTTCCGGGCGCTGGCGCGGGCGCAGCGCGAGGTCCGCTGGATCGACCAGACCTATCCAGCGCCCTGGGAACGCAAGGTCGGTGTCATGGGCCTCGGCACCCTGGGCGAGGCGGTGGCGCGCAAGCTCCAAAGTTTTGGTTTCGCGACCCGCGGCTGGAGCCGCAGCGCCAAGGCGATCGAGGGCGTCGCCGTCTTTGCGGGGAGCGAGAAGATCGCGGACTTCCTGGACGGTCTGGATATCCTGGTCTGCCTGCTGCCGCTGACGCCGGAGACCCGCGGCATCCTGAATGCCGATGTCTTCCGCCGCCTGGCCCCGGGGGCGGGCCTCATCAATGTCGGGCGCGGCGCCCAACTCAACGAGGCGGACCTGCTTTGGGCGCTGGATTCCGGGCAGCTTTCCGGCGCCAGCCTCGATGTCTTCCACAGCGAGCCGCTGCCCCCGGAGCACCCCTTCTGGCACCATCCCAAGATCCTGGTGACGCCGCATCTCGCCTCCGATGTCGATCCCGAGAGCTCGGCCCTCGCCATCCGGCAGCAGATCGAGCGCGCCGAAGCCGGGCAGCCGCTGGAGCATGTTGCGGACCGCAGCCGGGGGTATTGATCAACGGCGTCTCGTACCCCCACCCCGGCCCTCCCCCGATCCGGGGGAGGGAGAAGAAGGTCCCCGCCCCGAATCGGGGGCGGGTTAGGCTGGGGGTGCGAAGCGCCGCGAGAGCAAACGCGTCGGCACAAAAATCATTGGACCTTGCCGATCGCGGCTTGTTTGATGGCGCCATGAGCCAAGCCAACGCCAATCCGCTTGACCCGAAATCGATCCTGGACCAGGCCTTCGAGATGGAGGACGAGTTCCCCGGACCGGCCGAGGACCTGCTGCTGTCCTGGCTGCTGAGCCTCGGCGCCGACCAGCCGCCGGCCATGGCCGCGCAAGAACTGCTGCCGCGCTACACCGCCCGCATGGCCGGCAAGGATGACGCCCTGCCGATCGTGAAGCTGCACAAGCTCCTCGAGCAGGTGGCGGTCAGTCCGCCCGCGCAAGCAAGGCGTGGGCGGCTCTCCGGCCGGATGCGCCGCGGGGCTTAGCGCCGCCGCAGCCGGGCCAGCGCCTGGCGCCGGGGGGCGACGCGGGGCGCCGGCTTCTTGGTGATGATCTTCGGGCCCGGCGTCGCGGTCCGCGCCCAATCGGCGACGAAAGCCAGCAACGCGCGGAAGGCCAGAGCCTCGCCGCCTTCCGGCCGGCCCGGCTGGGCGCGGCCGTTCCAGCCATAAGTATCGATATGCATCCACTTGGTGGTGGGCGCCACGAACTCGGCGAGATAGAGCGCCGCCGTCACGGCGCCGGCGAAGCCGCCGTCGGAGACGTTGTTGATGTCGGCGACCTTGCTGTCAAGCATCCGCCGATAGCCCTTCCACAGCGGCAGCTGCCAGAGCGGATCGCCTTCCAGCTTGCCATGGCGCAGCAGGGCCGCCGCGGTGTCGTCGTCGTTGGAGAAGAGCGCCGGCAGCTCCGGTCCCAGCGCCACGCGCGCCGCGCCGGTCAGGGTCGCCGCGTCGATGATTAGATCGGGATGCCCGCTCTCGGCCTCGGTCAGCGCGTCGCAGAGGATCAGGCGTCCCTCGGCGTCGGTGTTGCCGATCTCGACGGTGATGCCTTTGCGGGTCTTGATCACGTCCCAGGGCCGGAAGGCATTGGCCGAGACGCTGTTCTCCACCGCGGGAATCAGCAGATGGAGCTGCAGCGGCAGCTTCGCGTCCATGATCGCGCGGGCGAGCGCCAGCATCAGCGCGGCCCCGCCCATGTCCTTTTTCATCATCAGCATGCCGCTGGAGGGCTTCAGGTCGAGCCCGCCGGAATCGAAGCAGACGCCCTTGCCGACCAATGCCAGCTTCGGCCCGGTCGCCCCCCATTTCAGCTCAATGAGACGCGGCGGCTTCGGGCCGGCGCGGCCAACGGCATGAATGGTCGGGTAGTTCTGCTTCAGGAGATCGTCGCCGACGATCACCGAGAATCTGGCCTTGAACTCCTGGGCGACTTTCTTCGCCGCCTCGGCCAGCTCGGGCGGTCCCATGTCCTCGGCCGGGGTGTTGATGAGATCGCGCGCCAGGGACATCGATTTCGCCAGGCGCGCCACCACGGCGCGGTCGGCGGCCTTCGGCCAGACCAGCCGCGCAAACTCCTTGCCGTCGCTCTTGTAGCGGCCGAAGCGATAGCAGCCCATCGCCCAGGCGAAGGCATAGGCGGTCGCCTCGCTGGCGGAAATGCTGTCATCCAGCCGATAGGTGCCCGGCGGCAGCGCGCCCGGCAGCACGGCCACCGACCAGCGGTCGAGCCCCTCCTCGACGCCGACCAGCACCCGCGCCGGCTGGCCGCGCCCATCCGGCACCAGGCACCAGCTGCCGGGCTTCGCCTTGAAGCCGGCCGCTTTCAGCCAGGATTGCAGCTGCGCGGATTGCTCCTTCAGCCAGGTGGGCAGGCGCTTCTCGCTGAGTGGCGTCACCGGCACGGCTTTGCCGGCGCGCTGGATGAGATGATCGAGCAAGGAATCCTCTCGGGGGTTTCCGGGTTCTGGAAGGCCGCGATTGTAGCGGCGGCATGGGCCTTGGCATAGCTCCCCGCAGTGCCCTGGGCGGCGGAAACATGCTAGGAAGGCCGCCATGGCGACCGCCGCGGACAGCAATCCCGTCCCCCCTGCCGCTTCCGCCCCCTCCGTTGCCGTGGAGGAGGCCGGCGGCGCATCACCGCTGCTCCTCACGATGGCACGGGTGGGGCCCTTCGCCATCTGGGCGGTGGTGATCGTCGGCGCCTTCCTGAGCCGGCCGCCGACCGCGCCGATCGAGCTCGAGACCCTGTCCACCGCCTGGCACATGCTGCAGACCGGGAGTTGGGTCCCGCTGCTGAACGGCGAGATCGCCGCCGCCACGCCACCCCTGCACGACTGGCTGATCCTCATCGGCTGGCAGGTCTTCGGCGTCAGCGAGATCTGGCCGCGGCTGCTCGCCGCGCTTTCCGCGCTGGCGGCGCTGTTCCTGGTCGGCACCGCGGCGCGGACACTCTGGCCGCACCGCGCGACGACGCAGATCTTCTCGCGCATCCTGATGGCCGGGCTGGGCGGCTTCATCATCACCGCCAGCATGATCGCGCCGGAAGTGGTGGCGCTGCCGATCGAACTCGCCGGCTTCCAGGCGATCTGCATGCTGCGGCAGAATCGCCATGGCCTGCTGCGCGGCGCGGCGCTCTGGGTCCTGTTCGCGCTCTGCGTCACCGCCGACCTCTTCCTGATCGGCTGGACCGCCTTGCTGCTGCTGCCGCCGATCGCGGTGCTGGCGCCGCATATCCGCGACGCGCTCGGCGATCCCGCGGCGCGGCCGCGCGGCTGGCGGCGTGTGCGATGGCGGATCGCGGCCCTGGGCGGCACGGCGATTGCCGTTGCGCTCGCCTGCCTCTGGCTGTCCTTTGCCACGCAGGGCCATGCGGTCGGCGTCCGTGACGTGCTGAACTTCGGCTTCGGCTGGACCAACAGCAACAGCGAGGCGACGCGCAACGCGCCCTGGACGCTGATCCTGACGCCGCTGCTGCTCTATCCCTGGATCGTCTGGAAGACCTTGTGGCGGGCGCTCGCGCGCCAGACCCGCGACGGCTATGGCTTCGGCTTCCGGCTGTGCCTGATCTTCCTCGCTGCGGCGATCGTCTCCGGCATCGCCTCCGGCGTGCAGCTCCAGGGCATGCTGCCGATCGGGGCACCCCTGGCGCTGATCGGTGCGCGGCTGCTGGCCAACCAGGCGATCAAGCCGAAGGACTTCCACGCCGTCGTGCCGGGCTTCATCGCGCTGATGCTTGGCCTGTTCTTCTTTCTGATGAACATGATCCCGACCGCGCATCTCGATGCATTGTGGCGGCAGTTCTTCGGCGCGGCCTTGCCGATCTGGCTCGGCGGCAGCGGGCTCGCTTCCGGCATCCTGCTGTTCTTCGGCGGCTATATCCTGGCGCAGATGTCGCCGTCACAGCAGCTCTCGCGCACCCTGCAGGTCGCCTGCGTTCCGGTGCTGCTGATCACCTGCGCCAATATCGAGTTCCCCAACAGCCTCGGCGCCTTCTTCGACTTGAGGCCGGTCGGCTCGAAGATGCGCGAGCTGCAGGATGCGGGACAGGAGATCGCGGTCTATGGCCCCTATCGCGGCGAATATGATTTCTACGGCCGCCTGACCGCGGCGCCGAAGGTGCTGATGTCGGAAAGCGAGGCGCTGGACTGGGCCAAGGCCCATCCGCGCGGCGCCATCGTCACCCGCTTCGACGGCAGCGCCTTGGACCTCCCGGCTTTGCCGTATTATCGCGGCGTCGCCCGCGACCGCTGGGTCGCGATCTGGCCGACCAGCACCGTGCTCGACACCAAGGGCGCTGTCCTGGCCTCCACATTCTGAGCGGAGCCTGCCGGAAGCCCGGAATCCGAAGGGTTTAGAGACAGGCGGGGTCGACTCAGATAGGATGTCATTAAGGATTCCGGGCCAAGATGCCCACCGGGAGGCAAAGCCGTCGATGTCATCCTTCACCATGAGCTACCGCAAGGTCGGCAACCGGGAGAACCGGCGCGACAAGCGCATGCCCTTGCCGGTCTTCACCATCCGGCTCGACGGGCTGGTTTGCGATACGCTCAACTGGTCGCTGGGCGGGCTGCTGATCTCCGGTTATGAGGGCCAGCACAACCCCGAGGACCTGATCGACCTCGACATCAAGATCAAGGACACCACCGGCGATTACGCGTTGAAGATCGCCACACGGGTGGTCCGCGTCGATCAGAAGAACAGGACCATCGCCCTGCGTTTCGAGGAAATGAGTCCTGTGATCTACGATTTCTTCGAGCGCAGCTTCGCCCAGCGTTTCCGCAACCGGCTGCGCTGATCACCACCGCATGCTGGCCGATTTCCAGATCGCGGACTGGGTGGCCCTGGCCTTCCTGATCCTCGCCTGGCACGTCTACGGCTATTTCGCCGACAGCCTGCCGCCGGTGGGCGCGCCGCTCGAGGGCAGCCCGCGCAACCTCAACATGGCAATGCACCGCGTCCGCAGGCAGTGGATGAAACAGATGGTCCGCCGCGAGGAGCGCGTCATCGATGTGATCCTGACCGGTCATACGGTCAACTCGCTCGCCTTTTTCGCCTCGACCTCGATGATCGTGATCGCCGGCCTGGTCGGCACCCTCGGCGGCTCGGGCAGTGCCTTCCGTGTGCTGGAAAGCCTGAGCTTCGCGCAGACCACGACCGAGTTCGTCTTCCAGATGAAGATCGTCGGCCTGATCGGGCTGTTCGTGATCGCCTTCTACAAGTTCACCTGGGCGCTCCGGCAATACAATTTCCTCTGCGCCCTCATCGGTGCGGCGCCGGGCCGGGAATCCCACCCCACCGAAGCCGAGGTCGACCGTTTCGCCGAGCATGCCTCGCGCATGCTGTCGCTGGCGCTGACCAGCTTCAACGGTGGGATCCGCGCCTTCTATTTCGCGGTCGCCTGGCTTGCCTGGTTCGTCCATCCCTACGCCTTCATCGGCACGACGGCGCTGATGGTGGCAGTCCTGTTCAAGCGCCAGACGCAGTCGCGCAGCCAGGCGGCGGTGATGACCTATCTGGATATGCTGGAGAAGAAGTAGCGCTTACGATGCCGCGTTGAGACGCTTGGCGTGGAAGCGCAGGAAGCCGCAGGCGGCGTTGGAGAGGAAGCGGCTGAGCCGTCCATTGGCGGTCAAGCCGCAGGCCTTCAGGGCCATGGCAATGCCGCGCTCCACATGCGTCCGCTGGTAGAGCGGATAGGCGCAGCGCGCATAGGCGCGCGAGCAGTCTGCCCGGCGATAAGCCTCGCCGGTGTTGTTGGCCGCGTAGAAGGCGTAGGCAAGCTCGTCGTCATGGCTCTCGAAGATGCGGCCGAGGACGACGCGGAGCCGGCCCCAGACGCCGAGCTTCTCTTGCGCCTGATAGCGCTTCATATGCGAGTAGAAGAGCTTGTAGTGGCGGAACTCGTCGGCGGCGATGTTGCGACAGATTGCTTTCAGCACCGGTTCGTCGGTCGCATCGGCCAGCGCGGTGTAATAGGTCGAGGTCCCGGTCTCGACGATGCAGCGCGCGATCAGCTCCCCGGCGCGGGAGCCGCGCACTGACCTCTCGACGTCGAGCGGGATCTGATAGCCGTCGGTGAAGCGCTTGAAGCTGGCCTCATAGTCGAAGCTCGGATCGGCGAGCGCGGCCCAGCGCCCGAGCGCCTGGCCGTGCTGCAATTCCTCCAGCGCCCATTCGCGGGCGACCGCCTGGAATTGCGGATCGTCGTGGAAAACCTTGCAGAGATACTCGCCGTAATCCTCGCCATTGGCCTCGACCATGGCGGATGCTTTGATGGCTTTCAGCACGTCAGGATTGACTGCGGCCGGATCAAAGCGGTCCCAGTCTATGCTTTCGAGCGTCCAATGCGGCATCTATAGAATCCGTGGTCGGTGCGAACAGTCGCCGATTCGTCGGGCAATTTCCGTTAACCCCGGCGAGAGACTAAACCGGTTGGCCCGATTGTGACAAGACGGCCGGCCGCGCCGAAACCCGCCTTGAACGGGCCTCCCGCGCGACCTTAGGGACTCGAACTAATTCGTTAATAGGTGCTGGGTTCCACCGCGGCGGCGAGACGTGCCTCGGCGACCTTGAGCTCGTTCTGCGCGACCGCCTTGGCAACCTCGTCCTTGGCGTCCTCGACGTCCTCGCGGGCATCGGCGATCGCCCGCTCGGCCGCCGCGCGGTCGATCTCACCGACCGGCTGCGCCTGCTCGGCGAGCACGGTGCAGCCCGTCGCGGTCACCTCGGCGAAACCGCCACCGATGAAGATCCGCTCGGGCGCAGATCCGCCTTTGTAGACGGTGAGCACGCCCGGTCGGATCAGCGAGATCAGGTTCATGTGCTCCGGCAGAGCGGCGAAGTCACCCTCGACGCCGGGAACGATCACCTGATCGACCGGCTCGGAGAGCAGCAGGCGCTCCGGCGAAACGAGATCGAACTGCAGTTGCCCGGCCATGCGTCTTAGGCCGCCTCAGCCATCTTCTGTGCCTTGGCGATCGCTTCCTCGATCGTGCCCACCATGTAGAAGGCCGATTCCGGCAGGTCGTCGTACTGGCCGCTGACGATGCCCTTAAAGCCCTTGATGGTGTCGGCGAGCGACACCAGCGCGCCCGGCGTGCCGGTGAAGACTTCGGCGACGTGGAACGGCTGCGACAGGAAGCGCTGGATCTTGCGTGCGCGGGCCACGGTGAGCTTGTCCTCTTCCGAGAGCTCGTCCATGCCCAGAATGGCGATGATGTCCTGCAGCGACTTGTAGTTCTGCAGCACGCGCTGCACGTCGCGGGCAACCTGATAGTGCTCCTCGCCGACCACGCGCGGGTCGAGGATGCGCGAGGTCGAGTCGAGCGGATCGACCGCCGGGAAGATGCCGAGCTCGGCGATCTGGCGCGACAGCACGGTGGTCGCGTCCAAGTGGGCGAAGGAGGTCGCCGGCGCCGGATCGGTCAAGTCGTCGGCGGGCACGTAGATCGCCTGCACCGAGGTGATCGAGCCCTTCTTCGTGGTGGTGATGCGCTCCTGCAGCGCGCCCATGTCGGTCGCGAGGGTCGGCTGATAGCCGACGGCCGAGGGAATACGGCCGAGCAGTGCCGACACTTCCGAGCCCGCCTGGGTGAAACGGAAGATGTTGTCGATGAAGAACAGCACGTCCTGGCCTTCTTCGTCGCGGAAGTACTCGGCCTGGGTCAGGCCGGTCAGCGCGACGCGGGCGCGGGCTCCCGGCGGCTCGTTCATCTGGCCGTACACCAGGGCGACCTTGGACTCGCCTTCGAGGTTGATAACCTTCGACTCCATCATCTCGTGATAGAGATCGTTGCCCTCGCGGGTACGCTCGCCGACGCCGGCGAACACCGAGACGCCGCCGTGGGCCTTCGCGACGTTGTTGATGAGCTCCATGATGGTCACGGTCTTGCCGACGCCGGCGCCGCCGAACAGGCCGATCTTGCCGCCCTTCGGATACGGGGTCAGGAGATCGATGACCTTAATGCCGGTAACCAGGACCTGCGGCTCGGTGGACTGATCTACGAAGGCCGGCGCCGGGCGGTGGATCTCGTAGCTCTTCTTGGCGGTGACCGGGCCGCGCTCATCGACCGGCTCGCCGATCACGTTGATGATGCGCCCCAGGGTCTCCGGGCCGACCGGCACGGTGATCGCGGCGCCGGTGTCGGTCGCCTCCTGGCCGCGGACCATGCCGTCGGTCGTGTCCATGGCGATGGTGCGGACGGTGTTCTCACCGAGATGCTGCGCCACTTCGAGCACCAGCTTCTTGCCCTGGTTCTCGACGGTGAGCGCGTTCAAGATCGCCGGCAGGTCGCCGTCGAACTGAACGTCGACCACGGCGCCCAAAACCTGGGTGACCTTGCCGACACGATTCTGAGCCATGAGAGTTCGTCCTTCCTTACAGGGCTTCGGCGCCGGAGATGATTTCGATCAGCTCCTTGGTGATGGCGGCCTGGCGCGAGCGGTTGTAGGTGATGGTGAGCTTGTTGATCATCTCGCCGGCGTTGCGGGTGGCGCTGTCCATCGCGGTCATGCGCGCGCCCTGCTCGGAGGCGTTGTTCTCCAGGAGCGCGCGGAAGATCTGCATCCCCAGATTCTTCGGCAGCAGCGAGGAGAGAATCTCCAGCTCGTCCGGTTCGTATTCGTAATAGGCGGAACCCGCCGGGTCGTTCTCGTTGGCCGCCGGCAGCGCGAACGGGATGAGCTGCTGAATGGTCACGATCTGCGTCATCGCCGACTTGAAACGGTTGTAGACCAGCTCGCAGACGTCGAACTCGCCGTGCTCGAACATCGCCAGGATCCTGGTCGCCACCGCCTCGGCAGCCGTGAAGGTGAGGCGCGGCTTGCCGATATCCTCGATGGTGCCGATGATCTCGTTCGGGAACTCGCGGCGCAGCTGGTCGCGCCCCTTGCGGCCGATGCAGAGGATCTTGACCGTCTTGCCGACGGCCTTGAGATCGCGGGCGAGCTTGCGCGCGCCGCGAGCGATCGAGGAGTTGAAGCCGCCGCACAAACCGCGGTCGGAGGTCATGACCACGATCAGATGGGTTTGATCCTTGCCGTTGCCGGCGAGCAGCGCCGGCGCACCGTCCTTGCCCGCGGCGGCGGCGGCCAGACGGCCCAACACGCGTTCCATGCGCTCGGCATAGGGGCGGGCCGCCTCGGCCTGCTCCTGGGCGCGCCGAAGCTTCGCCGCGGAGACCATCTTCATCGCCGAGGTGATCTTCTGCGTGTTCTTCGTGCTGTTGATACGGACTTTGAGGTCCTTAAGGCTGGGCATCCCTCACCCTTTCCTTTCGCCGTTCTCTTCCGATCAGGCGAAGGTCTTCGTGAACGCGGTGTAGAACGCCGTCAGCTTGTCCTCGGTCGCCTTGGAGATTTCACGCTCCTCGCGGATCGACTTCAGGATGTCGCCGTGCTTGGCGCGGATCTCTTCCAGCGCCGCCGCCTCGAAGCGGTTGACGTCGTTGACCGCAACGGTGTCGAGGAAGCCACGGACGCCGGCGAAGATCGAGACCACCTGCTCCTCGACCGGCATCGGCTGATACTGGCCCTGCTTCAGGAGCTCGGTCAGGCGCGCACCGCGGGCCAGCAGCTTCTGGGTCGAGGCGTCGAGGTCCGAGGCGAACTGCGCGAACGCCGCCATTTCGCGGTACTGCGCGAGTTCCAACTTGATGCGGCCGGCGACCTGCTTCATCGCCTTGATCTGCGCGGCCGAGCCGACGCGGCTGACCGAGAGACCGACGTTAATCGCCGGACGGATACCGCGGTAGAACAGACCGGTCTCGAGGAAGATCTGGCCGTCGGTGATCGAGATGACGTTGGTCGGAATATAGGCCGAGACGTCGCCGGCCTGGGTTTCGATCACCGGGAGTGCCGTCAGCGAACCGGCGCCGTTCTTGTCGTTCATCTTCGCCGCGCGCTCGAGCAGGCGGCTGTGGAGGTAGAACACGTCGCCCGGATAGGCTTCGCGTCCCGGCGGACGGCGCAGCAGCAGCGACATCTGGCGGTAGGCGACCGCCTGCTTGGAGAGATCGTCGTAGAAGATGACGGCATGCATGCCGTTGTCGCGGAAGAACTCGCCGATGGTGCAGCCGGTGTAGGGCGCCAGGAACTGCAGCGGCGCCGGCTCGGAGGCGGTCGCGGCGACCACCACCGAATATTCCATGGCGCCCTGGTCCTCCAGGGTCTTCACGATCTGCGCGACGGTCGAACGCTTCTGCCCGACCGCGACGTAGATGCAATAGAGCTTCTTCGACTCGTCGCCGGAGGCGTTGATCGCCTTTTGGTTCAGGATGGTGTCGATGATGACGGCGGTCTTGCCGGTCTGGCGATCGCCGATGATCAGCTCGCGCTGGCCGCGGCCGACCGGAACCAGGGAGTCGATGGCCTTGAGGCCGGTCTGCATCGGCTCATGCACCGACTTCCGCGGGATGATGCCGGGGGCCTTCACCTCGACGCGCTTGCGCTCGGCGCCGACGATCGGGCCCTTGCCGTCGATCGGGTTGCCGAGACCGTCGACCACGCGGCCGAGCAGACCCTTGCCGACCGGCACGTCCACGATGGCGCCGGTGCGCTTGACGGTGTCGCCTTCCTTGATGGTGCGGTCGTCGCCGAAGATCACCACGCCGACATTGTCGCTCTCGAGGTTGAGCGCCATGCCGCGGATGCCGCCGGGGAACTCGACCATCTCACCGGCCTGGACCTTGTCCAGGCCATGCACGCGGGCGACGCCGTCGCCGACCGAGAGGACCTGGCCCACCTCGGTGACATCGGCCTCGTTGCCGAAATTCTCGATCTGCTGCTTGAGAATGGCAGAGATTTCGGCGGCGCGGATTTCCATTAGGCAACCCCTTTCATGGCAAGCTGCAGCTTCTGCAGCTTCGTCTTGAGCGAAGAATCAATCATGCGGCTGCCGACCCGAACGACGAGCCCGCCGAGCAAGCTGGGATCGACCTTGACGTCGATCGAAACCTTGGAGCCGACGGCGCGCTTGATCGCCTCGGCGACGGAAGCCTGCTGTTCGGCGCTGAGCGGACGCGCGGCGGTCACTTCCGCCGACATCTCGCCGCGGCGGTCTGCCAGCAGCTTCAGGAAGGCCTTGATCATCGCGCTGAGCGTGAACAGGCGGCGGTTCTGCGCCACCAGGCCGACGAATTTCTGGGTGAGATCGTTGAAGCCGGCGGCCTTCGCGACCGCGCCGATCGCCTTGGTCTGCTCATCGCGGCCCAGGATCGGAGAGTTCATCAGGCGACGGAGATCGTCGGAATCCGCGATCATCTTCTGCAGCGACGTGAGGTCGGCGGCGACGGCGTCGAGCGCCTTCTTGGAATCCGCCAATTCGAACAGCGCCGCAGCGTACCGCGTCGCCAGCCCGCCTTGTTCTGATGTCTGGGCCGCCAAATTGCCCCCAATCCCGGTCAAAAAGTCGTTGTCTGGAGCGGCCTTATCGGTGAGTCACCGCGGCCGCATTTTCACCCCCTGGCGCAGGGTCCCCGCGTCAGGCGCGCGGTGTGTAACATAAGGATTGGGGCTAATCAACCGCGCGGTAAGCAAGTTTTAACGCACTGCGGCAACGTGACTAAGGGATTGATTTAATCTACAATTCTAACGTCGATAGGTCGGCGCGCGAGCCCAGGAAATGACGAAGAAGAACCGGCACGAAGGCGCCAGCCTCGATTCCATGTTCGAGGAACTTGGGGAGCTTCAAGAGGTCCAAGAAGCCGTCCGGCGGAAGACGCTCGTCGGGGAACAGGAGAGCCGACGCCAGGATGCCGAAGCGCAACGCGACACCAAGGCTGGCATCGGCATTCCGCTCGATGAAGCCTTTGCCTGGCTTCATGACCGGATTGATGGCATCGAATGCCCAAAGCCGAAGGCACGAAAGCAAAAGCCAGTTTAGATGCAGAATTGGGCCCTTCATCTCGTAGGCGCGCATAAGTAGTCTGTAGTTGCGGAGCGCTCTCCCTAAGATGGCGCATCAAGCCAGATTTGAGACCGATACAGTATGAATTTCACCGTATTGATAGCTGCCGCCGCGCTTACCTTGGGTACCCTGACCTCACCCGCTTGCGCCGGCCCATGGGAAGACGCTGTAGCAGCCTATGAACGCTTCAACTTTCCCGAAGCCTTCCGCTTGGCGCTGCCTTTGGCCGAACAGGGCGACGTTCGAGCGGAAGAAATGCTGACCTCGATGTATCAGCGGGGCGATGGAGTGCCCCAAAGTGACGACGAGGCTATGAAATGGAGACGGCGTGCGGCAGAGCACGGCTCGCTCCAATCCCAGAAGATGATGGGCTTCATAAACAATGGCCTGTTCGGCCCGCCGAACTACAGCGAAGCCGCCCGCTGGTGGCGGATGGCCGCAGAGCAAGGTGATAGCGGCGGTCAGCTCGCGCTCGGTGACTTCTACGCACATGGCAAAGGCGTCCCACTGGACTACGCCGAAGCACACAAATGGCTCACCCTCGCCGCAAACCAGGGATCTCCGGGCGCGCAAAATGAACTTGGGGACCTCGCGGCGCAGGGCAAGGGAACCGATCAGAGCTATCATGCGGCTGCCAAATGGTACTTCCTCGCTGCCAAGCGCGGCCATTTCGATGCCGAGGTCAATCTCGCGAAGCTGTATGAAGACGGCAACGGCGTCGCCCAAGACCCTTTGCAAGCCCATGCCTGGTACAATTTGGCGGCACTGACGGCCGGCAATAAGGACGAGCGCGCCATTGCCGTACGGGCTCGTGGGTCGCTGGCTACCAGGATGACAATGAGTCAGATCATCCAAGCGCAACAGCTTGCCAGTCAGATGCGTAAAGACTTGGCGATTGATGACACCATGGGCCTCATGGTCGAGCGCTTTCATAAGAGCGCCGACAACGGCGACGCGACGGCGCAGTTTGCGTTGGGCCAGGGCTACGAGGACGGTCAATACGTTCTGCAGGACTATCCCGAAGCTGCGCAGTGGTATCGAAGGTCAGCCGACCAAGGGTATGCGCCGGCCCAGCTCAGCTTGGGGCGCATGATCCAAGATGGGCGAGGCACCGCCGTGGACCCGGTTGAAGCTTATGTTTGGCTGAGCATCGCGGCGAACGCGCGAGACATGGAAATCCAAATGGCCGCAAGGACCGCGAGGGACGCCTTGGCCAAGCAGCTCACTCCAGACCAACTCACCAACGCCCAGGCTCGGTCTTCTAGCTGGCGGCCCAAGTCGGTGCCGCAGTAAGCCGCGCTGGTCGGCGGTCCCTCTATAAAAAGCTATAGGGGTCGATGTCGATCTGCAGCCGGAGGTCGCCGGGCCATTTGAGCCCCCTCAGCCACTGCCGGATGAAGCCCTGCGGCGCCACGTCGCGGCGGCATTTGATGAGGAAGCGGCGGCGATGTCGCCCGCGCAGCATTGCCAGCGGCGCGGGCGCCGGACCCAGCACGGAAACGCCCTCCATCCGGGGTGCATGGGCCGCCAGGGCGCGCACCTGGGCCTCGACCGCGGCGTCATTGCTGCCGGAGACAATGAGTGCGGCGAGGCGGCCGAAGGGCGGCATGCCGGCCATCCGGCGGTCCTCCTCCTCGATCTTCAGGAAGGCGGCCTGGTCGTGGTCCTTCAAAGCCTGCATGACCGGGCGGCCGGGATCATAGGTCTGGACCAGCACCCGCCCCGCCCGCTCCGCCCTCCCCGCGCGGCCCGCCACCTGGTGCAGGAGCTGGTAGGTGCGCTCCGCCGCCCGGAGATCGCCGCCGGAGAGGCCGAGATCGGCATCGACCACGCCGACCAGGGTCAGGTGCGGGAAGTGATGCCCCTTGGCGATAATCTGCGTCCCGATGATGAGATCGACCTCGCGCTCGGTCACCATGCGGATCAGCTCGGTCGCCTTCTTCGGCCCACCGACGGTGTCGCTGGTGAGGATGAGACGCCGCGCATTGGGGAAAAGCATCGCCGCCTCTTCCGCCAGCCGCTCGACGCCGGGACCGCAGGCGGCGAAGGTGCCTTCGTGCTGGCAGGCGGGGCAGGCCTTCGGCATCTGGATCTGGTAGCCGCAGTGATGGCATTGCAGCCGCTGCGAATAGCGATGCTCGACCAGCCAGGTGGTGCAGTTCGGGCATTGCATCCGATGCCCGCAGTCGCGGCAGAGGGTGAGCGGTGCGTAGCCGCGCCGGTTGAGGAAGAGGATCGCCTGACCCTGGTCGGCCAAGGTCTCGTTCACCGCGCGGATCAGGCTGGGCGAGAGCCATTGCTGCCGCTCTGGCTTGTCGCGCCGGAGATCGATCAAGGTCACCTCGGGCAGCTCCGCGTCGCCGTGCCGGTCGGGCAGCTCGAGGAATCGATAGCGGCCCTGCTCGGCATTGACGGTGGATTCCAGCGACGGCGTCGCCGAGGCGAGAATAACCGGGATCTTGGCCAGGTGTCCGCGCACCACCGCCATGTCGCGCGCCTGGTAGATGACCCCATCTTCCTGCTTGAAGGCGGATTCATGTTCTTCGTCGACGATGATCAAGCCGAGAGCGTCATAAGGAAGAAACAGCGCGGAGCGCGCACCGACCACGACCTTGGCTTCGCCGTCGAGCACGGCGCGCCAGGTCACGCGCCGCTCGACCTGCGTGAGCTCGGAATGCCATTGCGCGGGTGCTGCGCCGAAGCGATCTTCGAAACGACTGAGCCATTGCGCGCTCAAGGCGATCTCGGGCAGCAGCACCAGCGCCTGTCTGCCGGTGCGCAGACAGGCGGCGATGGCCTCGAAATAGACTTCCGTCTTTCCCGATCCGGTCACGCCATGCAGCAGCGTGACACCCGGCGTCAGCGGGCGCAGCACATCGACCGCATCCTGCTGCGCCTTAGAGAGCGTGGGGCCGGCTCGATCCGCATCGGGCCGCCCGAAGGGGCGACGTGCCGGCAAGGCGACGGCCTGAAGCATGCCCAACCGTGCCATTTCGGCAACAACGCCGGGAGAAGAACCCGCAGCGCGCGCAAGATCGCTTGAGGTCATCGGCGGTCCATCCTGCAGGACGCCGAGCACGCGCTGCCGCGCCTCCGTCATTTTCCCCGAATTTGGATTCCCAATCTGCCAAGCCTTGATCGGCTTTTCCGGCTCCAAGGCTTCGGGTACGCTCATCGCCATGCGCAGCACCGAGCCGATCGGCGCCATGCAGTAGTTCGCGACCCAGTCGATGAAACGCCGCGAAACCTCTGGCATCGCGGGAATCTCGAGCCGCGCTTCGACCGCGCGCAGTTTCTCGGCGGGAACGCTGTCGTCGCCCGCACCCCAGACCACGCCCATCACCCTGCGGCGACCGAGCGGCACCGAGACGAAGTCGCCCGGCGCCAGTGAGAGACCGTCCGGGATGGCGTAGTCATAGGCGGTGAACAAGGCGAGCGGGATCAGGACGCTCACGCGTCCCGACATTCCGGTTTCTCGCGGCAACGAACTGGCGGTTTCGGAATCCATCGTCTAGAATCTTTCCCGATTCGCGCCCCCCGGCAAGCGAGACTGCAAAGCAGCCGCGGCGAAGGGGCAGACCTCGAGTTCTCACGCACGGATAGCAGACGGATGAAGTTCTTCATCGACACCGCCGACATCAACGAGATCAAAGACCTCGCCGCCACCGGTCTGGTGGACGGCGTCACCACCAATCCTTCGCTGGTCGCGAAGTCGGGCGGCAAGTTCCTCGATGTGATCAAGCAGATCTGCGAAGTGGTCGAAGGACCGGTCAGCGCCGAAGTGACCGCGACCGATCACAAGACCATGCTTCAGGAAGGCCAGAAGCTGGCGAAGATCGCGAAGAATGTCTGCGTGAAGGTGCCGCTCACCGTCGATGGGTTGAAGACCTGCAAGGCGCTCTCCGACAACGGCACCAAGGTGAACGTCACCCTGTGCTTCTCGGCGGCGCAGGCATTGCTCGCCGCGAAAGCGGGCGCCACCTTCATCTCGCCCTTCGTCGGGCGTCTGGACGACATCGGCCAGGAAGGCCTGTTGCTGATATCGGACATCGTCCAGATCTACAATGCCTATGACAACCTGAAGACCGAGGTGCTGGTCGCTTCGGTCCGTCACCCGATCCACATCATTGAATCGGCGAAGATGGGCGCGCATGTGGCGACGCTGCCGCCCAATGTGCTGCGCCAGCTGTTCCATCACCCGCTGACCGACAAGGGCCTGGCCGCGTTCCTCGCGGATTGGGCCAAGACCGGCCAGTCCATTTTGTAAGGGCAGTTCTTATAGTGGCGAAGCGATCGGGGACCACGATGGCGGACCAGGCAGCGGACCGCAGCAAGACCGGCACCACGACGGCCACGGCCGCGCAGGTGGTCGCCTATCTGCGTCGCCATCCCGATTTCCTGGCGCGGCATCCCGAACTCCTGGACCTCCAGCTCTCGCCGGGCCGGCATAACGAATCCGGCAAGGGCGTGATCGATCTGCAGCAGTTCATGGTCGAGCGCCTGCGCGGCGAGATCAACAAGCTCAGGAACGACCAGGACGAGATCCTCGCCAACACCCGCGACAATCTCTCGACCCAGGAGCGGATCCACAAGGCGGTGGTCGAGCTGCTGGAGGCCGAGAGTTTCGAGCAGTTCATCGACATCATCACCGGCGATCTCGGCCTGTTGCTGGAAGTGGACGTGGTCAGTCTCTGCGTCGAGCTCTCCGACCACACCGCCAAGCGCCCGAAGCATGAGGGCATCCAGTTCCTCGGCCGCGGCGCGGTCGATCGCGCGCTCGGCGGCAAGGACAAGCATGTCGTCTTGCGTGACGAGGCGGTCGGCGATCCGGAGATCTTCGGCGCCGGGGCTGAGCTGGTCCGTTCCGACGCGCTGCTGCGCCTCAACATCAGCTCGCATGCGCCCGCCGGCCTTATCGCCTTCGGCGCGCGGCATCCCGGCTATTTCCACGCCGGTCAGGGCACGGAACTTATGAGCTTCCTCGGACGGGTGATCGAGTTCGGCATCCGCACATGGCTGGACCTACCCAAACCATAGTAGAGGATGCGGCGCGCGATCTTCGTTTCGCGGCGCGCCCGGACCTTGCCGCCGCAATCGAGCAATGGCTGAGCTGGCTGGCGCATGAGCGCCGCGGCTCCGCGCATACCGTCGATGGCTATGCGCGGGATCTCAAAGACCTGCTGCGCTTCTTGGAGCAGTATCGCGGCGAAACGCCGACCCTCGCCGCCTTCACCGCCGCCGACCGCAACGACTTCCGCGCCTGGATGGCGGACCGCAACAAGCGCCGCCTGGAGCCCGCCTCGACCGCGCGGGCGCTGAGCGCCATCAAGAACTTCACCCGTTTCGCGGCGAAGCGTGGGCTCGGCCAGAACACGGCCCTCGCGGCCATCCGAAATCCGAAGCTACCGCGCTCCGTGCCGAAGCCCTTGAACGCCGTCGAGGCCGACGATGCGCTGGAGGCCGTCACCGATCTCCACGACACCGACTGGATCGGCCGTCGCGATCTCGCGGTGCTGACCCTGCTCTATGGCTGCGGGTTGCGCATCTCGGAGGCGCTGGGGCTGGCGCGGCGCGATGCGCCGAGGCCCAACGGCACGTTGCGAATCCGCGGCAAGGGCAACAAGACCCGAGTGGTGCCGGTGCTCCCGGTGGTCGCCGAGGCGATCCAGGATTATCTGAAGGCCCTGCCGATCCCCTGCGAACCGGAGGGTCCGCTCTTCCTCGGCGCCAAGGGCAAGCGCCTCTCGCCCCGGCTGGTGCAACTGGCGATGCAGAAGCTCCGGATGCAGCTCAACCTACCGGAAACCGCGACGCCGCATGCCCTGCGCCATTCCTTCGCGACGCACCTGCTGGCGGGCGGTGGCGACCTGCGGGCGATCCAGGAATTGCTCGGCCATGCCTCGCTCTCGACCACGCAGCGCTACACCGAGGTTGACGCGGCACAGCTTCTCGCCGTCTATAACGCGGCGCATCCCCGCGCACGCCAATAGGCGCACGCTAGCGAGAGAGCCATGACCGTCACCATCCGCCCGATCCGGCGCGAGGACGCCGAAGCCGTCGTCGGCATGCAGAGAGAGTTCGGCGCCTACCTGATCTCGCTGGGCGACCATTGGGGCGCCGTGCTCACGGAAGAGCGCTTCGTCGCGGACGGCTTCGGCGCCGATCCCGCATTCTTCGGCTTCATCGCCGAGGAGGCCGAGCAGCCGCTCGGCTATCTGCTCTACACGCCGACCTATGATGCCGACACGGCGCAGCGCGGGATCTTCGTGATCGATCTCTGGGTGCGGCCCTGGACCCGGCGCCTCGGGGTCGGCCGCAAGCTGATGGGTGCTGCCGGCGATCTCGCGAAACAGCGCGGCGGCGACTTCCTGCTCTGGTCGGTCTACAAGCCGAACACGCTCGCGCGCCAGTTCTACGACAAGCTCGGCGGTCAGGAGACGGCCGAGCTCGACTGGATGACGCTCAAGCTCTAGCGCCGAACTCGGCCAGCACCCAGCGCTCGAAGGCCTCGACCATCGGGTTGGGCCCGGCATTCTGCGGCCGGGCGAGGAAGTAGCCGCGGGTCGAGCGGGCGGTGAAACTATGCGCGCGCTTCAGGGTGCCCGCTTCCAGCAGCGCGTCGATCGAGGGCGACCAGGAGAGCGCGATGCCCTGCCCCGCCAGGGCGGCCTGCAGCACCAGCGGATAGTTGCTGTAGCCCTGACCGCGGATCCGCTCCGGCGGGGTCACGCCGGCGGCGCTGAAATAGCCGGGCCAGTCGAACCAGTCGCTGCCGTCGGCGGTGTCGATCAGGCGCAGCAGGTTCGCCTCGGCGAGCCAGTCGGGCTTGCCGTCGGCGGGACCGGTCGGGTAGTTCGGCGCGCAGACTGGGAAGACCGCCTCCTGGTTCAGGCGCTTCACCTCGATGCCGGGCCAGGCGCCGGCGCCGAAGATGATCGCGATATCACAATCAGCAATGGCCCGTTCGACATGCTGGGCGGTGATGACGCGGACATCGACCTGCGGCTCCCGCGCGGTGAAGAGCGGGAGGCGCGGCACCAGCCAATGCGCCGAGAAGGCGAAGTCGGCGCCGATGGTCAATTGCCTCGGCGCGTCCTGTGACCGGACGCGCGCCACCGCCTCGCCGATGACCTGCAGGCCCTGCTGGGCCGCCTCGAGGAACTGCTTCCCCTCCGGTGTCAATTCCACGCCGCGTGGGCTGCGGCGGAACAAGGCACAGCCGAGGCGCTGCTCGATCTGCCGGATCTCGCGGCTGACCGCGGATTGGGTGACGCCGAGCGCCTGGGCGGCCGCGGTAAAGCCGCCGCGCTCGCCGGCCGCGACGACGGCCAGCAGGGACGACAGCGACGGTAAATCGCCCCTGACATAATCCTTGATCATATCCCTCATGAGCCGGCCATGCCTGGATCGCCTGGATTTGCGCCGATATTATCATGAGCATAACTCATGACGGGACCACCCAAGCAATGGCAAAGCGCCTGAACGTCCTCCTGCTCCAGGCCGACCAGCTGGCGGCCGCCTTCCTGCCGGCCTATGGCAACAAGGTGGTGAAGTCGCCGAATATCGACGCCCTCAGCGAGAACGGCGTCACCTTCGACAGCTTCTATTGCGCGAGCCCGCTCTGCGCGCCGTCGCGCTTCACCATGATGGCCGGCGCCCATGTGTCGCGGATCGGCGCCTATGACAACGCCGCGGAATTCGCCTCGGAGGTCCCGACTTTCGCCCATTACATGCGGGCGGCGGGCTATCGCACCGCGCTCGCCGGCAAGATGCATTTCTGCGGGCCGGACCAGCTGCATGGTTTCGAGGAGCGGCTCACCACCGACATCTACCCGGCCGATTTCGGCTGGACCCCGGACTGGGAGCAGCCGGGCATCAGGCCGAGCTGGTACCACAACATGGGCTCGGTCACCGAGAGCGGCACCTGTGTCCGCTCGAACCAGCTCGATTTCGACGACGAGGTCACCTATACGGCGCGCCGGCAGATCTACGATCTCGCCCGCAGCAGCGAGGACCGGCCGTTCTTCCTGACCGTGTCCTGGACCCATCCGCACGACCCCTATGCCAACCTGCCGGAACTCTTCGACCTCTATCGCGACGAAGACATCCCGATGCCGAGCGTGAAGCAGAGCGACGTGCCCTTGGACCCGCACAGCGCGCGGCTGCGCCATGTCTCGGACATGGACAGTTACACCATCACCGATGCCGACGTGCGCCGCGCGCGCCGCGCCTATTTCGCCTCGATCTCCTATGTCGATCGTCAGGTCGGTATCATCATGAAGGCGCTGAAGGAATCCGGCCTCGCCGAGAACACGGTGGTCATGCTGACCACGGATCACGGCGACATGCTGGGCGAGCGCGGGCTCTGGTACAAGATGACCTGGTTCGAGAATGCCTGCCGCATTCCGCTGATCGTCTCGGCGCCGGGCAAGTTCAAGACGGGCCGCATCACGACCAACGCTTCGCATCTCGACCTGCTGCCGACCCTGGCGGAGATCGCCAACGAAGGCGGCACCTTCCAGCCCGCGGCCGAGATCGACGGCAAGAGCCTGCTGGGCGCGCTCTCGGGCGGCAAAGGCCATGACGAGGCGATCGGCGAATATTGCGGCGAGGGCGCGATCGCTCCCCTGGTGATGATCCGTCGCGGCAATCTCAAGTTCGTGCACACGCCGAGCGATCCCGACCAGCTCTATGACCTGAAGGCCGATCCCCTGGAGAAGCAGAACCTCGCCGCCGACCCGAAGCATGCCGGGACGGTCGAGGCTTTCCGCAAGGAGGTGAAGCAGCGCTGGGATCTGGCGAAGCTCAAGGACCAGGTGATCGACAGCCAGCGCCGCCGCCGCATCGTCTACGCGGCGCTCACCAAAGGCCAGCACCGGAGCTGGGACCACCAGCCGATCCGCGACGCCGGCACCGCCTATATGCGAAACAACGTGGTGCTGGACGACCTGGAAGCGCGGACGCGACTGCCGCGGGTTTGAGACGGCCATCACAGGGCCGCTGCCGTTTCCACCTGTTCTCCGCCGGGATTTCCGCTCTAGGATTTCTTCCCTGGGCAATGCACAGGAGGAGACGATGCCGATCACCCTGGAGCAAATCAAAGCGATCATGCCGCTGACCAAGCGGGCGGCCGAGTTCGTCGGGCCGTTGAATGCGGCGATGGGTTTCGTCGACGTCAACACACCGCTGCGCCAGGCGATGTTCCTGACGCAAGTCGCGCATGAATCGACGCAGCTCAACCGGCTGATCGAGAACCTGAATTATTCGGCGGCCGGATTGCTCGCGACCTTCCCGAAGTATTTCGACAAAGCCGCCGCAAAGGCCTACGAGCGCCAACCGGAGAAGATCGCCAATCGCGCCTATGCGAACCGGCTGGGCAACGGCAACGAGGCGAGCGGCGACGGCTGGCGCTATCGCGGCCGCGGCCTGATCCAGGTGACGGGAAAGGAGAACTACAAGGACTGCGCCAAGACCCTGAACGTGGATCTGGTCAGCAGCCCGGCGATGCTGGAGATGGCCGAGTTCGCCGCGCAATCCGCCGCCTGGTTCTGGCGCAAGCACAACCTGAACAAATTCGCCGACAGCGGCGATCTCGTCACCTGCACCGAGCGAATCAACGGCGGCCAGAACGGGCTCGACGCCCGCGAGGTCTTCTACGAGCACGCGAAGTCGGTCCTCGGCGCCTGAAGCCGCTATCCCTTCACCGCACCCGCGGTGAGGCCCGAGACGATGCGCCGCTGCAAGGCCAGGACCAGCAGGATCAGCGGCGCGGTGACGATGACCGAGGCGGCCATGATGCGGCCCCAGGGAATCTCGTAGCCGCCTGCACCAGAGATGAGCGCGATCGCCACCGGCACGGTGCGCTGCTCCGGCGAGAGGGTGAAGGTCAAAGCGAACAGGAACTCGTTCCAGGCCAGGATGAAGGCCAGCAGGCCGGTCGCCACCAGCGCCGGCGCCATGACGGGCACAAAGACGTCGGTGAGAATGCGCAGAGGCGGCGCGCCGTCGATGATCGCGGCCTCCTCCAGCTCGCGCGGGAGATCGCCCATGAAGGCGGTCAGCACCCAGACCGAGAACGGCAAGGTGAGAATAAGGTCGGCCAGGATCAGGCCGGAGAGGCTGTCATAGAGGCCGGAGACCTGGATGAACTCGAACATGCCGGTCAATACTGCGATCTGGGGGAACATCGAGACGGAGAGGATCAGGAAGGAGACCGCGGTGCGACCGCGGAAGGCCATGCGACCCAGCGCATAGGCCGCGGTCGCGGCCAGGCCGAGCGAGATCACGGTGGTGACAACGGCGACGATCGCGGAGTTGACGATGTTGGCGGCGAACGGCTGCTCGCGGAACAGGGCAATGTAGTTCTCTAGAGTGGGATCGGCGGGGATGAGATCGGCGGTGAACAGCCCGCTGCCGGTCTTCAGCGAGGTGACGATCGCCCAATAGAAGGGAAAAACCGCGTAGAAGACGATTACTGCGACCAGGAGATAGAGGCTGATGCGGCCCAGGATTCTCATCGCGGCACCCCGCCGATCCGCAGCCGGCCGCCGGTGACAACGACGGTGGCAAAGACCGCGACGATCAGGAAGAGGAATGTCGCGGCCGCCGAGCCCATGCCGCCCTGCTGGAAGTCGATCAGCTGCTGGCGGGCATAGACCGACATCGAGGCGGTCGAGGGGTTGTCTCCGGTCAGCACATAGATCACGTCGAAGACGCGGAGCGCGTCGAGGCTGCGGAACAGGATCGCCACCAGCAAGGCGGGGCGGATCAGCGGCAGCGTCACCTGGAAGAACACCTTCGCCGGACTGACGCCGTCCACCCGGGCCGCCTCGTAGATCTCGCGCGGCAGGACCTGCAGGGCGGCGAGCGTCAAGAGTGCCATGAAAGGCGTGCCCTTCCAGACATCGACGGCGATCACCGAGGCGATCGAAAGCACGGGGTCGGCGAGCCAGGCCCAGGGCCTGTCGATCACGCCCAGGCCCAGCAGCAGCGCGTTCACCACGCCGTAGAGGTCGTTCAGCATCCAGCCCCACATCCGCGCCGAGACCACGGTCGGGATCGCCCAGGGGATCAGCATCGCGGCGCGCACCAGGCCGCGGCCCTTGATATGGGCGTTCAAGGTGAGGGCGATGATCAGGCCAAGGACGGTCTCGCTCGCGACCGAGATCAGCGTGAAGCCGAGCGTGTTCCAAACGGCACGCCACCAGGCGGGATCCGAGGCGAGGCCGCGGTAGTTGGCGAGGCCGACGAACTGCGATTCCGCGAAATCGCCGAGCCCCGCATCGGTGAAGCCCAGAAGGATCGTGCGCAAGAGCGGCCAGCCGGCGACCAGCGCCAGCACGATCAGCATCGGCGTCAGGAACGTCCAGGCGGTGAGCGCCCGCCTGAGTGCGAGCGTGCGCATCCGCTCTACTTCCAGCTGGTGCGGATGCTACCGAAGTTGTCGGCCGCCGTGCCCTGGCCCTGCAGGGTCGCATGGACTGCGCGCACGAACTGGCTGGAGAACTGATTGTAGCTCTTGCCGGCCACGGAGGCGGGACGAGTCGCGACGCTTTCCAGGATCTTGCTGAAGGTCGAGAAGAAGGGATCGTCCTTGAGCTCGGGCTCGTTGTAGACGCTCTTCAGCGAGGGATTGAAGGCGCCCTTCACCGCCCGTCGCTTCTCCTCCTCGGCGCCGGTGAGGTAGAGGACCAGGTCCACCGCCTCCTTCGGATGCGTCGAATACTTCGAAACCGCGAGCGACTGGCCGCCCAGCGTGCCGGTATGCACCGCGTTGTCTCCGTCGCCCTTCGGCAGCGGCACCACGCCGACCTTGTCCTTGACCGGAGAGTCGGCCGCATTCACCAGCGCCCAGGCATAGGGCCAGTTGCGCATGAAGACCGCCTTGCCGGACTGGAAGGCGCCGCGGGCCTGCTCCTCGTCATAACCGAGCACACCCTGCGGCGCGATGGTGCCGATCCAAGTCCTGGCGCGGTCGATCGCCGCCGTGGCCTGCGGGTTGTTGAAGCTCGCCTGCCCGCTGTTGTCCAGCAGGCTGCCGCCGCCGTTGCTCACGATCCATTCCAGCGCGTTGCAGACCAGGCCCTCATAGGAGCGGCCCTGGAAGACATAGCCCTGGATGCCCTTCTCGCTCTCCATCACTTTCTTCGCGGCCGCCTCAAGCTCGGCCCAGGTCTCCGGCGCCTCCAAGCCGTATTTGTCGAGCAGGTCCTTGCGGTAGTAGAGCATGCCGGCATCGACTAACCAGGGGACCGCGACCAGCTTGCCGTCGACCGTGTTGTTGGCGATCAGGGTCTGGAAATAGCCGTCGAGCTTGGCAGGCTCGATGAACTGGTTCAGATCGAGGAACTGGTTGGCGAGGATGCCGGGCCAGACCACGTCGATCTGGAACACGTCGACCTTGTCGGATTTCGCCGCCAGCAGGCTCTGGTAGAGCGCCAGCCTCTCCTGCGCGTCGGCGGGAGTCGAGACCAGCTTCACTTCGTTGCCGGTCTGCTTCGCCCAGGCCTGCGCACCGTCACGGCATAGCTCCATCTCGATGCCGAGCGAAGAGCAGGAGATCGAGACGGTGACCTTGGCCTGCGCGGGGTGGATGAGGGCGGCGGAGAGCGCAAGGGAAGCGGCGAGCAGCGAAGCGGTGCGCAGCATGGCGATTCTCCCAGTGGGTGGCGCGCTCTTGCGGCGCGGCGGCCTAGGGGAAACCGCTTGATGCCGGAGAAGTTCCGCTGATCCGGACTGTAGAACGAGTCCGCCCGTGATCGGCGGCCGTCACAGCAGGTTTTCGCCTTCGAGCTCGGCAGGATCGAATGTGACCGCCGCGGGAAGGCGCCCTAACGGGGCAACAAGGCGCCTTTCAATACGGCCTGGGCGATCTTGTTTCCCATAGCCACACCGTCGTCCGCGTCCATCTGCCAGTGGATCCCAAGCCAGATACGACTGCGGGCATTTTCCCATTCGGCCTGGCTGAAGTTGAAGTAATCCTTGGGCCGGTAATCTCGGGAGATCCCCGTGATGGGGTCCTTGTTGAGTCCATTGAACTCGTCGGACACGAACTTGACCGAGGTGTTCTCCGGAAAGAACGCCCGCAGCACCTCGAATACCGCGCCCCCGAACACCGCGTGACCCGACGGGTATGCCGGAAACGGCGGCGTGAAGTTCGGGCCACGGCCGTTGGTCGCCGGTGCGCCCAGCGGGACGAAGTCGGCGCGCGGTGTCGTTCCCGGGTTGCCATCGTCGCCAGCATAGGTGATTGCGGTGATCGGTCGCCAAAACGAGTAATCCCACTTCGCCTTCCACGCGGCAATCCCCGCATCCGCCATTGCCACATTCAGGAGCGCAAGGAAGCGGGCGAGGTCGCTCACGTCGGCGATCGGCGATGCGGGAAGCTGGTTCTGCTCGACCACCTGGAGCGCGAACTGATTGTAGAGCCGTGGCGGCGCACAAAGCGCGGGAGTGCCATCGTAGGCCCAGAATATGCCGGAGAATGTCTCGGACTCTTTGCGCGTCATGGAATTGGCCGCCCCGAGGGATTCCACTTCGCGAAACTGTGCGGCGTATTCCGGCGAGCCGATGTCCCGGGGCCCCGGCAGATACCCATCCACAGCGGTGATGACGAAGGGCTTTACCTTGCCCCAGTCGTACCCTAGAGCGACAGGGATCTTACTGACAGGGTCGGGCTGCCATTTGCCGAGACCTGCCGGGAAGAAGATGTACTTATCCGGCTGATCTTTCGCCTGTTGCTCGGTCCCTGCGTCTCTTTCATCGAATTTCGAACCGTCGTTGATCCGCAGGTCCAGGATCGCCTTAGCCGCAGCGGCGCCCGCCGCTTTGCCTTTGTCGACCTTCAGTCGAACCGAATTGCAGGCAGCGGTCGCCCAGGGCGCGTCGCGGTCATAGGCGTCGTTGATTCGTGCCGTCTCGCGCGGGAACATGGCCAGCAAGCTGTTGCGCGCCGCTTCCGATATGGCGGCGTCCAAGCAAGCGTCGGGGTCGGCGTCCGGCACCGCAGAGTAGAGGCGATACTTCCTGGATATTGAGTTTACCGCGTCATACATCGCGAGATGGACAATCGCCATGGCACGACTGGCCCTGTGGGGGCCAAGCTGGTCGTAGCCATCAACGGGTCCGCGCGCATGATCCGCAGCGGTCACCTCTAGAGCAATTTCGTTCCAGGACATGAATCTGGAATATGCATCGCGCGCGACCCGCAGGGTGAAGGGCTGGGCCTTGGCGGTCGCAATCCGATCAGATTGGGGACCCAAGACCCGCGCGAGCGCTGCCCGGCTTTCAGGCGTCAAACTTGTTTGAGCCATTGCCTCCAACCGCCAAGAGTTGAGTCGAGAGAGACCAAACTGCCGCAATATTTCATTTTTTCAACATTTTATCCGCCGTGGCGGCCTCGACGGCGGGATGACTTCTATTTAATATACCATCAGAGGTGGTGGCGTGTCGATACCAAAAGTTGCGCGCCGGTCACGCGCAGCGTAGCGTCAGCCGTCGATTTCAGGCAATCCATGATCGGATCGCGATCTTACCTTTTGCCGCGCAGCACCCCGATGACGATCTCGCCGATGAGATCCGGGAGAATCGTGAAGGCATAGGGCGCGTGCAACCTTTCGAGCACGGTGTGATCGTCGCGGCCCCACGGCCCGGCATTCACGATCGGAATCCCGGCGAAGGCATTGCCTGGGGCCAATGCAGGCCGGCGCCCCAGGTCGGCAGCTCGGTCATGCGGAGCGCCCCGTATTCGGCGCGGTCGGGCCGGGTCTTCAGCGCCGGCTCCAGATTGTGTGTCGTTTGCACGCAAATCCTCCCCTTCTTTGTCCAAGAGACTAGTCGGAGCGGCGCGGTTTGCCTTATGCAAAGCGCGCAACGGCAACGACCCGGGTGGAATGGCGTTCATCCTGGGCATAAGAGGACCCGAATGTCGGACCACGGAATGGTGCGCGTGCGCGGCGCGCGGCAGCACAATCTGAAAAACATCGACGTCGAGATCCCGCGCGAGAAGCTGGTGGTCTTCACCGGGGTCTCGGGCTCGGGCAAGTCGTCGCTCGCCTTCTCGACGCTCTATGCCGAGGCGCAGCGGCGCTATCTGGAATCGGTTTCGCCCTATGCGCGGCGGCTGTTCCACCAGATGTCGGTGCCGGAGGTGGACGAGATCGACGGGCTGCCGCCAGCCGTCGCCCTGCAGCAGCAGCGCGGCTCGCCGACCACGCGTTCCTCGGTCGGCAGCGTGACCACGCTGTCCAATCTCTTGCGCATGCTCTATTCGCGGGCCGGCGATTATCCGAAGGGCCAGGCGCTGATCTATGCCGAGGGTTTCTCGCCCAACACGGCGGAAGGCGCCTGCCCGAAATGCCATGGGCTGGGGCGGATCTACGACGTCACCGAGCAGTCGATGGTGCCGGATCCCTCGAAGACCATCCGCGAGCGCGCGATCGCCGCCTGGCCCTTGGCCTGGGGCGGGCAGAATCAGCGCGATATCGCGGTCACCATGGGGATCGACGTCGATATTCCCTGGCGCGACCTGCCGAAGAAGGACCGCGACTTCCTCCTGTTCTCCGACGAGCAGCCTGTGGTGCCGGTCTATGCCGGATACACACCGGCCGAGACCCGGCGCGCACTGAAGCGCAAGGAGGAGCCGAGCTACATGGGCACCTTCACCAGCGCGCGGCGCCATGTGCTGGGGAGCTTCAGCAATACCGAAAGCCCGATGATGAAGAAGCGGGCGATGCAATACATGATCAACAGCGAATGCAAGCTCTGCCACGGCAGGCGCCTGAAGCGCGAGGCGCTGTCGGTGACTTTCGCCGGGCTCGACATCACCGAGATGTCTCGGCTGCCACTGAAGCGGGTCGCTGCCCTGTTCGCGCCCTATGCCGAGGGCAAGACGGTGCCCAAGATGCAGCACGACCATCCGGAACAGGCGACCGTGGTCCAGCGCATCGCCGAGGACCTGGTTGGGCGGGTCGGCGTCATCCTGGATCTCGGCCTCGGCTATCTCACGCTGGAGCGCAGCACGCCGACCCTCTCGCCCGGCGAGCTGCAGCGGCTGCGGCTGGCAACCCAGGTGAAGTCCAATCTCTTCGGCGTGGTCTATGTGCTGGACGAGCCCTCGGCCGGGCTACATCCGGCCGATACGGAATCGCTGCTCCGCGCGCTGGGCAAGCTGAAGGCCGCCGGCAATTCGCTGTTCGTGGTCGAGCATGAGGTCGATGTCATGCGCGCCGCCGACTGGATCGTCGATGTCGGGCCGGGTGCGGGCGAGAAAGGCGGGCGGATTCTCTTCAGCGGGCCGCTTGAGGGGTTGAAGGCGATCGAGGCTTCGCAGACCCGGCGCTATCTGTTCGCCGGGAGGGTGCCGCAAGGCCGCGCGCCAATCGCGCCTCAGCAATGGCTGAAGCTGCAAGGCATCACCCGGAACAATCTCAAGAAACTGGATGTCGATGTGCCTATCGGCGTGCTGACCGCGGTGACCGGCATTTCCGGCTCGGGCAAGTCGAGCCTGGTGAGCCAGGCGATGGTGGAACTGGTGGCGGCCAGGCTTGGCCATGCGACGGAAGAGGAGGAAGGCGACCTGCTGGAGCGGGAGACCACGATCCCGACCGAGGGCAGGATCGGCGGCGATCTCGAGCGGGTGAAGCGGCTGGTGGTCGTCGACCAGAAGCCGATCGGGCGCACGCCGCGCTCCAATCTGGCGACCTATACCGGCCTGTTCGACCATGTGCGCAAGCTGTTCGCCGCGACCAAGGCGGCGAAGGCCAGGCGCTACGATGCCGGGCGGTTCTCGTTCAACGTCGCCAAGGGTCGCTGCGAGAATTGCAAGGGGGAGGGCTGGGTGATGGTGGAGCTCTTGTTCCTGCCCAGCGTCTACGCGCCCTGCCCGGTCTGCGCGGGCACGCGCTACAACAAGCAGACGCTCGAGATCCAATACCGGAACAAGAACATCGCCGAGGTCCTCGGCATGCGGGTCGATGAAGCGGCGACCTTCTTCGCCGCGGAGCCGACGCTTGCCCGGGCGCTGGCCGTCGTGCAGGAGGTCGGGCTCGGCTATCTCAGGCTGGGGCAGCCGGCGACCGAGCTTTCCGGCGGCGAGGCGCAGCGCATCAAGCTCGCGACCGAACTACAGCGGATCCAGCACGGCAACACGCTCTATGTGCTCGATGAGCCGACCACGGGGCTGCACCCTTCGGACGTGGTGCGGCTGATCGAGCAACTGCGCCGACTGGTCGACGCGGGCAACACGGTGGTCGTGGTCGAGCATGACATGAGCCTGGTCGCCGCGGCGGACTGGGTGATCGATATCGGCCCGGGCTCGGGCGACGAAGGCGGCAAGCTGGTGGCGGCCGGTCCGCCGACGAGGGTGGCGGCCGCCAAGGGGAGCCGGACGGCGGGCTATCTGGCGCAGGTGTTGTGACGCTCAAGATGCCGGCTACACAGACGCCTGCTTGGCCTGTTTTTCTGCGTCCAGATTTTTTGCTCTGTCTGCGTCCTGTCTGCGCTGCGGCGCAATATGAGTTCTGCTCGATAGAGAAAATTGCACCGGATTTGTTCCGAAAGTCGAGCATCAGCGCTGCTTCGCCCGCTTCCGGCCCGGCGCCTTCGCGGATTTCTTCTTCGCTCGAGGCGCCGCCTTCTTTGACGTCACGCCGAGCTCGATCCAGGCGGGCGCGTGGTCGCTGCTGTGCGGCTTGCCGCGGGTCGCCCTGTCGACGCCGGCGGCTTTCAGCTTCTTCGCGAGGTCCGGGGTGAGCAGCAGATGGTCGATGCGGAGGCCCGCGTCGCGGGCGAAGGAATTCCGCCAGTATTTCCAGAAGGTGTAGATGCGCTCCTTCGGGTGCTTCTTGCGCAGGGAGTCGGTCCAGCCCTGTTTCAGCAGCAGCCGGTAGGCTTCGCGGACCTCGGGGCGGAACAGCGCGTCGCCCTCCCAGTTCTCCGGCTTGTAGACGTCGAGATCGGTCGGCATCACGTTGAAGTCGCCTGCGAGAACGACCGGCTGCCTGCTCTTCAGCAGTGCCTTGGCATGGACGATCAGCCGGGCGAACCACATGAGTTTGTAGTCGAATTTCGGGCCCGGCGCCGGATTGCCGTTCGGCAGATAGAGGCAGGCAATGGTGAGGCCGCTGACCTTGGCTTCGAGATAGCGGCTGTGGGTGTCGCGTGGATCGCCGGGGAGGCCGCGGCGGATTTCAACGGGGTGCTGCCCGCGCGCGAGGATGGCGACGCCGTTCCAAGACTTCTGGCCGTGCCAGACCGCGCCATAGCCGGCCTTCTTCAGCGCGGCCTCAGGGAAGCGGTCGTCCGGGCATTTCAGCTCCTGCAGGCAGGCGATGTCCGGCTGGGTCTCTTTCAACCAGCCGAGCAGGTTGTCGAGGCGCGCGGTGATGCCGTTGATGTTGTAGGTGGCGATGCGCATGCTGCGGCGATGGTAGCGCAGTCCGTGAGAGTCTTCGACCCCTCACCCCGCCCTCTCCCGCAAGGGGAGAGGGGGTTTTTGTTCGCCGCTGGGAGAGACGGAATCACACTCTTACGCGCGCAGCGCGGATGAAGTCTCCCTCTCCCCTTGCGTGCGGGAAAGGGCTGGGGTGAGGGTCGCTCGGTCTCTACAAATGAATCGTCGAGCTGGTGATCGCCAGCGCGGCTTCCTTGATGGCTTCGCTGTGGGTGGGGTGGCCGTGGAAGGCCCGCGCGACGTCCTCGGCGGAGCCCATGAATTCCATCGCCATGACGCATTCGTGGATCATCGTGCCGGCATTGGGGCCGAGGATATGCGCGCCCAGCAGGCGGTCGGTCTTGGCGTCGGCGAGGAGTTTCACCAAACCGTCGGTCTCGCCCGCGGCCTTGGCGCGGCCGTTGGCGATGAAGGGGAACTTGCCGATCTTGTATTCGATCCCGGCGGCTTTGAGCTCCTCCTCGGTCTTGCCGACCGAGGCGAGTTCCGGCGCGGTGTAGACGATGTTGGGGCAGGTGTCGTAGTTCACATGGCCCGCCTGACCCGCCAGCATCTCGGCCAGGGCGACGCCCTCCTCCTCGGCCTTGTGTGCCAGCATCGGGCCGGCGATCACGTCGCCGATCGCGTAGATGCCGTCGATGTTGGTGCGGAAATGGCCGTCGGTCTTCACCCGGCCCTTGTCGTCGCGCTGGACCCCGGCCATTTCCAGGCCGACGCCCATGACATAGGGGCGGCGACCGATCGCGACCAGCACGACATCGGCCTGCAGGGTCTCAGGCGCGCCGCCTTTGGCCGGCTCGATCGTGACGTCGAGTGTATCGCCGTTCGGTTTGACGCCGGTGACCTTGGTCGAGAGCTTGAAGGCGAGGCCCTGCTTGGTCAGCACCTTCTGGAACTGCGCGCCGATCTCGAGGTCCATGGTGGGCGTGATGCGGTCGAGAAACTCGACCACCGTCACCTTGGCGCCGAGGCGCCGCCAGACCGAGCCCAGCTCCAGTCCGATGACGCCGGCGCCGATCACCACCAGGTGGTTCGGCACCTTCTCCAGCGTGAGCGCGCCGGTCGAGGAGACGATCTTCTTCTCGTCGATCTCGATGCCGGGAAGCGGGGTCGGCTCGGAGCCGGTGGCGATGACGATATGCTTGGCCGAGACCTGCTCGGCTTGGCCCGGCGCCGACAGGATCTCGACGCGGCCGCCGCCCAGGAGGCGGCCGGTGCCCTTGAGGTAGGTCACCTTGTATTTCTTGAACAGGAACTCGACGCCCTTGGTGAAATCGGCGACGACCTTGTCCTTGCGGCCGATCATCTTCGCAAGGTCGAGGCCGATCTTCTCGGCGGTGATGCCATGGGCCGCAAGATGGTGCGAGACCTTGTCGAATTCCTCCGAGGAGGAAAGCAGCGCCTTCGAGGGAATGCAGCCCACGTTGAGGCAGGTGCCGCCCAATGTGCCGCGATTCTCGATGCAGGCGGTCTTGAGGCCGAGCTGCGCCGCCTTGATGGCGCAGACATAGCCGCCCGGGCCGCCACCGATGATCACCACGTCGAAGGATTGTTCGGCCATTTCAGTGTTCCGTGTTGGAGAGAGTGATTCGCACCCCCCTCCCCGACCCTCCCCCCGAATCGGGGGGAGGGAGAAGAGAGTCTCCTCCCCCGATTCGGGGGAGGGCTGGGGTGGGGGTGCGAGACACCCGGTTCATTGCTAATTCGAAACCAGCACGACGGCGCGTTCGCCGTCGTAGATCGCCATCTTCAGGAAATCGGTGTGACTCGCCGGGCGCGCGGTCTGCGACTTCGCGGTCTGGCGCTTCTTGCGGGTGATCCAGGGGTCGTTGATATAGACGTGTTCGTCATCGACGCCGGCGATCGCGACCCAATGCGGGCCGTTGTCGCCGTGGAAGACATTGGTCGAGACCAGGACCAGCGGCACAGCGCCCGCCTCGATCGCGGCCTTCAGGTCGGCGATCGTCCATTTCTTCAGCAGCATCGGGATCCGCGCCGCCTTCACCAGCTTCTCGTCCTCGCGCTGCATCAGGTCCGAGACCTTCCGGCGCTCGGCGAGCTTCTGGTATTTCAGCAGATAGGGGCCGCGCTTGCTGAGCCAGAGCGTGATCTGGAAACCGCGCCGCCAGCCGGCCAAGGCCAGACCATAGGGGCTGGAGCCAGGATGGCCCTGGCCCATGAAGACGGTGTTGGCCTCGCGCCACAATTGCAGCTCATGGGCGCGGTCGATCGGCTGCGACTTGTCGAGCGCGGTCATCGCCATCATCAGCGACGAGGGCCCGCAGGTGAAATCGGTGCTCTGGTTGTAGTACGGGAGCTTGCGACCGGTGACCCCAGCCACAAGCGTCGCGCCTTTTGATTTCAGAGTTCGAGCAGCAGGCGTTGCGGATCTTCGAGGCATTCCTTGACTCGCACGAGGAAGGTGACCGCTTCGCGGCCGTCGATGATGCGGTGATCGTAGGAGAGCGCCAGGTACATCATCGGGCGGATCTCGACCTTGCCATCGACCGCCATCGGCCGCTGCTGGATCTTGTGCATGCCGAGGATGCCCGACTGCGGCGGGTTGAGGATCGGCGTCGACATGAGCGAGCCGAACACGCCGCCATTGGTGATGGTGAAGGTGCCGCCGGTCAGCTCGTCGATCGAGAGCTTGCCTTCGCGGGCGCGGCGGCCCAGTTCGGCGATCTTGCCTTCGATCTCGGCCAGGGACAGATGATCCACATCGCGCACCACCGGGACCACAAGACCCTGCTCGGTGCCGACCGCGACGCCGATGTCATAGTGGTTCTTGAAGATGATGTCGTTGCCGTCGATCTCGCCGTTGACCGCCGGGATCTCCTTCAAGGCCTGAAGGCAGGCCTTCACGAAGAAGCCCATGAAGCCGAGCTTCACCTTGTGGCGCTTCTCGAAGCTGTCCTTGTACTTGTCGCGCAAGGCCATGACGGCACCCATGTCCACCTCGTTGAAGGTGGTGAGCATGGCGGCGGTGTTCTGGGCGTGCTTCAGGCGCTCGGCGATGCGGCGGCGGAGCCGCGACATCGGCACCCGTTCCTCGCGCTCGGCCAGCGGGCGCGGGACATGGGGCTCGGCGGGTGCAGCCGGGGCGGCGGGACGCGCGGCGGGCGCCGGTGCTACCGGCGCCGCGGGCTTGGCCTTGAAGTCGATCACGTCGGCCTTGGTGACGCGGCCGTCCTTGCCGGTGCCGGGCACGTCGGCCGGGTTGATGCCGGCCTCGGCGGTTATCTTGCGCACGGCCGGGCCGTTGCGGTCGTCGTTCGCAGCCGGTGCGACCGCGGCCGGCGGCGCCGGCGGCTCGGCGGGCTCGGGTGCCGCTTTCTTCGCGATCTCGGTGGCGCCGGGGGTTTCCGGCGAGACGGTGGTGGTGCTGCGACCGGCCGCCGGCGCGGCTGCGGCAGCACCACCGTCGCTGATAACGCCGAGCACCGCGCCGATCGGGACGACAGCTCCGGTCTCGGCATTGATGGCGCCGAGCGTGCCGGCGGAAGGCGCGTAGACCTCCTGGGTCACCTTGTCGGTCTCGAGCTCGAGCAAGGGTTCGTCGGCCTTCACGGCGTCGCCGACCTTCTTCATCCACTTGGAGACCGTCGCTTCGGTGACGGATTCGCCCAAGGCGGGCACCACGATCTGAACGCTCATCGAATCACCTCTTCCATCCCAACCAAGCCGCTATCTGCGACAAGAGCGGGAAATCGTTTCTCCAACTCGCTTCGCGATACACAGTCCATTTTGTGTCCGCGGATCCCGGCGCTATGGTCCCCACTACCGCCCCAACCGGCACGAAGTCGCCCGGTCGAGCCGTTACGGATGACAGAGTTCCGACCGATGGCGACCTGAACTCCATTGTTCGGTGAGCGGTTTCGAACTCGAACAACGGCTCGAAGGCCAATATCGGCTCCCCGACCTGCTTCAGCCAGCGGCGGATTTGCACCCGGGTGACTGAGCCGCCCGGGTCCGGAACAACAATCTGCAAGGCCTCGGCCATCGGTCTGCATCAGCTCAGCGTCAATGCTTCGTTGACCAGCTTGTTCTGTTCCTTGACGTGGCGCTTGAAGAGGCCGGTCGCCGGCGAGGCGGCGGCGGGGCGGCCGACATAGCGCACGCGGGACTGCTTCGAGCCCAGGCTCTCCATCACGGATTCGATCTCGGGCATGACGTGAGTCCAAGCCCCCATGTTCTTCGGCTCTTCCTGGCACCAGACGATCTCGGCACCGGGGAAGCGCGCGAGCTCGGCCGCCAGCGCCTTGGCCGGGAAGGGATAGAGCTGCTCCACGCGCATGAGATAGACCTGATCCTGCTCGCGAGTCTCGGCTTCGGCCAGCAGGTCGTAATAGACCTTGCCGGAGCAAAGCACGACGCGGCGGATGCGCTTCTCGTCCAGTCCCGCACGGTCGTCCCAGAGCACGCGGTGGAAGCTGGTGTTCGGCCCCATCTCCGAGAGCTTGCTGACGGCGCTCTTGTGCCGCAGCAGGGATTTCGGCGTCATCATGATCAGCGGCTTACGGAAGGCGCGGTGGAGCTGGCGCCGCAGCACGTGGAAATAGTTGGCCGGGGTGGTCGCGTTGACCACCTGCATGTTGTCCTCGGCGCAGAGCTGCAGATAGCGCTCGAGCCGGGCGGAGGAATGCTCCGGACCCTGGCCTTCGTAGCCGTGCGGGAGCAGCATCACGAGACCGCTCATCCGCAGCCACTTGCTTTCGCCCGACGAGATGAACTGGTCGATGATCACCTGGGCGCCGTTGGCGAAGTCGCCGAACTGCGCTTCCCAGAGCACCAGCGCCTTCGGCTCGGCGAGGCTGAAGCCGTATTCGAAGCCGAGCACGCCGGCTTCCGAGAGCGGCGAGTTGATAATCTCGAGCTGCGCCTGGCCGTCGCGGATGTTGTTCAGCGGGATGTATTCGTCCTCGGTCTCCTGATCGACCAGCACCGCATGGCGCTGGCTGAAGGTGCCGCGCTTGCAGTCCTGGCCGGAGAGCCGCACCGCGTAGCCTTCGTCGAGCAGAGTGCCGAAAGCCAGCGCCTCCGCCGTCGCCCAGTCGATGCCCTCGCCCTTCTTCAGCGCCTCTTCCTTCTGGGCGAGCTGACGGGCGATCTTGCGGTTGGCGTTGAAGGTCGCGGGAACCGTGGTCAGCGCCTTGCCGACCAGCTCCAGCTTGTCGGTCTCGGCGGAGGTGGCGCCGCGGCGATCATCGCCCGACGCGATCTCCATGCCGCTCCAGGCGCCTTCCAGCCAGTCGGCCTTGTTCGGCTTGAAGCTCTGCGAGACTTCGAGCTCGGAATCCAGGCGTGCCTGAAAATCCTGGATGATCTTGTCCGCCTCTTCCTGGGAGATCGAGCCCTCTTCCAGCAGGCGCTGGGCGTAGATCTGCCGCGTGGTCGGGTGGGTGGCGATCTTCTGGTACATCAGCGGCTGGGTGAAGGCCGGCTCGTCGCTCTCGTTATGGCCGAAGCGGCGGTAGCAGAAGAGATCGATCACCACGTCGCGCTGGAATTCCTGGCGGAACTCCATGGCAAGGCCCGAGCAGAACAGCACCGCTTCCGGATCGTCGGCGTTCACATGGAATATCGGCGCCTGCACGCCCTTGGCGATGTCCGAGCAATAGGGGCCGGAGCGCGAGGCCACCGGGTTGGTGGTGAAGCCGATCTGGTTGTTGACGATGAAATGGATGGTACCGCCGGTCTTGTAGCCGTCGAGCTCGGAGAGATCGAGGCTCTCGGGCACCAGGCCCTGGCCGGCGAAAGAGGCGTCGCCGTGCAGCAGCAGGCCCATGACCTCCTGGCGATTCCTGTCCTTGCGCTGCTCCTGCTTGGCGCGGACCTTGCCGAGCACCACCGTGTTCACGCATTCCAGATGAGAGGGATTGGCGGTCAGCGAGAGATGCACCACGCGGCCGTCGAACTCGCGGTCGGCCGAGGTGCCGAGATGATACTTCACGTCGGCCGAGCCCTGGACGTCCTCGGGGTTCGCGGCATTGCCCTGGAACTCGGAGAAGATCGCGGCGAAGCGCTTGTTCATGAAGTTCGCGAGCACGTTCAGGCGCCCGCGATGCGCCATGCCGATGACGACTTCCTTGATGCCGAGCTGGCTGCCGCGCTTGATGATCTGCTCCAGCGCCGGAATCATGGTCTCGCCGCCGTCGAGGCCGAAGCGCTTGGTGCCGGTGTATTTCTTGTCGAGGAATTTTTCGAACATCTCGGCCGCGGTCAGACGCTCGAGAATGGCCTGCTTGCCGCGCGGGGTGAATTCGCGCTGGTTGCGCGTGCCCTCGATGCGCTGCTGCAGCCACTTCTTCTGCTCGGGATTCTCGATATGCATGTATTCCACGCCGATCGAGCCGCAATAGGTCTCGCGCACGGCGTGGACGATCTGGCGCAGGGTGGCGTGCTGGTAGCCGAACACGTTGTCGATGTAGATCTCGCGGTCCATGTCGGCGTCGGAGAATCCATAGCTGCGCGGATCCAGTTCCGAATGCTTGTGCCGCGGCTTCAATTCCAAGGGATCGAGATTGGCTTCCAGATGGCCGCGCACGCGGTAGGCACGGATCAGCATCATGGCGCGGAGGGAATCGCGGGCGGCGCGGGTCAGATCCTTGACCGCGGGCGCCGGCTGGGTGCGGCGGTCGCTGGGGGCGAGGTCCTCGTCATGGCCGTTGCCGATCTCGATGTCGCGCTCGCGCGGCGCCCAGGACGCGCCTCGGATGTCCTGCAGGACGATCGCGCTGTCATCCTCAAGCTCGGCAAAGAACTTGCGCCAGCTGGGATCGACCGTGTTCGGGTTCTCCAGATATTTGGCGTATAGCTCTTCGATGAAGGGGGCGTTGGGGCCGGACAGGAAGGAGGCGGGAATGTTGCTCATGAGGACACTCGTGCGTTGGCAGTGAGTTCCGGTCGGAGACCGGTTATGGCCGGGCCCGTTTATTGCCAGTCGGGGTCCGGCCGACAATCGGTCCAATGGTCGTACAGCTATGCAACCCCTGCACGTCACAAGACGGCGGTTTGATTAAATATAGGTAAATCGCGACGGTTTTTCGACAGTCCTGAGGGATATTAGCCCGGATTGCTCGCATCGAGCTTGCGGCCCCCCACCCCACCCTCCCCCAAGGATGGGGAGGGCTTGGCAGAGCTACTTGCCGAGCGCCTTCAGCATGGCGCTGCCCAGCGAGGCGGGGCTTTCCGCGACGCTGATGCCGGCCGACTTCATGGCGGCGATCTTGTCGCCGGCCCCGCCCTTGCCGCCGGAGATGATCGCCCCGGCATGGCCCATGCGCCGGCCCGGGGGGGCGGTCACGCCGGCGATGAAGCCGACCACCGGCTTCTTCACCTTGGACGACTTTAGGAACTCGGCGGCCTCCTCCTCGGCGCTGCCGCCGATCTCGCCGATCATGACGATACCCTGGGTCTCAGGGTCACCGAGGAACAGGTCGAGGCAATCGACGAAGTTGGTGCCGTTCACCGGATCGCCGCCGATGCCGATGCAGGTGCTTTGCCCCAAGCCGGCGGCCGTGGTCTGGGCGACCGCCTCATAGGTGAGGGTGCCGGAGCGGGAGACGATGCCGATCTTGCCCTTCTTGTGGATATGGCCGGGCATGATGCCGATCTTGCATTCTTCCGGCGTGATGATGCCGGGGCAGTTCGGGCCGATCAGGCGGGTGCCGGAATTGCCGAGCGCCCGCTTCACTCGGATCATGTCGAGGACCGGGATGCCCTCGGTGATGCAGACCACCAGGGGGATCCTGGCGTCGATCGCCTCGAGGATGGCGTCGGCCGCGAACGGCGGCGGAACATAGATAACGCTGGCATTGGCGCCGGTCATGGCGACCGCCTCGCCCACGGTGTCGAAGACCGGCAGGTCGAGATGTTTGGTGCCGCCTTTGCCGGGGGTGACGCCGCCGACCATCTTGGTGCCGTAGGCGATGGCCTGCTCGGAATGGAAGGTGCCCTGCGCGCCGGTGAAACCCTGGCAGATGACCTTGGTATTCTTGTCGACCAGAACCGACATTCGTTAGGCCTCCTTCACCGCTTTGACCACTTTCTCAGCGGCGTCCGCCAGGTTGTCGGCGGAGAGAATCTTCAAGCCGGACTGCGCCAGGATCTTCTTGCCCAATTCTACATTGGTGCCTTCCAGGCGGACGACCAGCGGCACGTGCAGCGAGACTTCTCGGGCCGCGGCGACCACGCCCTCGGCGATCACGTCGCAGCGCATGATGCCGCCGAAGATGTTCACCAGGATACCTTCGACGTTGGAATCCGAGAGGATGATCTTGAAGGCCGCGGTGACGCGCTCCTTGGTGGCGCCGCCGCCGACGTCGAGGAAGTTGGCCGGAGCACCGCCGTAGAGCTTGATGATGTCCATGGTCGCCATGGCGAGGCCGGCGCCGTTCACCATGCAGCCGATCGAGCCGTCCAATTTGATGTAGTTGAGGCTGTGCTTGGCGGCCTCGAGCTCGGCCGGATCCTCTTCGTCGGGATCACGCAGCTCCTCGACGTCCTTGTGGCGGAACAGCGCGTTGTCGTCGAAGTTCACCTTGGCGTCCAAGGCCAGCACGTCGCCGGCCCCGGTCACGACCAGCGGGTTGATCTCGACAATCGAGCAGTCGAGCGCGTTGAAGGCGTTGTACATCGCGGTGATGAACTTCGCGGCCGAGGCGATCTGGTTGCCTTCGAGGCCGAGGAAGAACGCGATCTTGCGGGTGTGGAACGGCTGGATGCCGGTCGCGGGATCGACCGCGACTTTCAGGATCTTCTCCGGCGTCTTGGCGGCGACCTCTTCGATCTCCACGCCGCCTTCGGCCGAGGCCATGATGGTGATGCGCGAGGTGGCGCGATCGACCAGCATGCCGAGATAGAGTTCGCGCTTGATGTCGCAACCGCCCTCGACATAGATCCGCTTCACCACCTTGCCGGCCGGGCCGGTCTGGTGGGTGACCAGGGTCATGCCGAGCATTTTCTGGGCGGCATCTTTGACGTCGGCGACGGATTTCACGACCTTGACGCCGCCCGCCTTGCCGCGGCCACCGGCGTGGATCTGGGCCTTCACCACCCAGACTTTGCCGCCGAGCTTCTCGGCGGCCTGGACCGCCTCTTCCGGTGTGTAGGCGACATGACCCGGAGGCGTCGCGACGCCATACTTACTGATCAGGGCCTTGGCCTGATACTCGTGAATATTCATGCGGTGCGGGTTCCCGAGAAGCGGAGATGGACTGCCGCCGAGGATGTGCCCTGGGGACGTGCCCCTTGGGACGTGCGGGACACGTTCCCCAAACTGGGTCGCCCCAAAAGCAAACGACGGCGACAACCGGCGGAATGCTGTGGTGCAGCAAGCCGCACTCTACCACCTTGACCGACGGGTTCAAGCCAATTGAACTTGAACCCGCCCTCTTGGATAGCAGGGCTGTCGCCGTCGCGAAGCAGGTGCGACGCCCTATCCCCTTACGTAAGCGGACCTACGTTCGCGGGGGGCGTCGCGTCTGAACTACTTCTTCTTCTTCTTCGCGGACTTCTTGGCAGCCTTCTTCGCCACCTTCTTGCCCGACTTCTTGGCAGCCTTCTTCGCCGCCAGTTCCATCAACTTTGCCATGTTACTTCTCTCCTCTTTGAAGCTTCCTCACCACATCGATGAGGCCCCTAACGGCCGCAACCGACTTGTCGAACATGGCCTTCTCAGCCTTGTTCAGGTCGATTTCGACCACACGCTCTACGCCGCCAGCGCCGATCACGACCGGCACGCCGACATAGAGTCCCTTCACCCCGTATTCGCCATCGAGCCAGGCGGCACAGGGAAGCACGCGTCTCTTGTCCTTCAGATAGGATTCGGCCATCTGGATCGCCGACGCCGCCGGCGCGTAGAAGGCCGAACCCGTCTTCAGGAGATTGACGATCTCGGCCCCGCCGTCGCGGGTCCGCTGCACGATCGCATCCAGCTTTTCCTTGGTGGTCCAGCCCATCTTCACCAGATCGGGGACCGGGATGCCGGCGACCGTGGAATAGCGCGTCAAGGGCACCATCGTGTCGCCATGCCCGCCCATCACGAAGGCGGTGACGTCTTCGACGGAGACCTTGAATTCCTCGGCGAGGAAGTAGCGGAAGCGCGCGGAATCAAGCACGCCCGCCATGCCGACGACACGGTTGGTCGGCAGGCCGGAGGCCTGCTGCAACACATAGACCATGACGTCGAGCGGATTGGTGATGCAGATGACGAAGGCCTTCGGGCAATGCTTCTTGATCGCCGCGCCGACGGCATCCATCACCTTCGCGTTGGTGGCAATGAGATCGTCGCGGCTCATGCCCGGCTTGCGCGGAATGCCGGCGGTGACGATCACCACGTCGGCACCCTTGATACCGGCGTAGTTGCTGCCGCCCGAATAGACCGCGTCGAAGCCTTCGACCGGCGAAGCCTCGGCGATGTCCAGCGCCTTGCCCTGGGGGACACCGTCGACAACGTCGAAGAGGACGATGTCGCCCAGTTCCTTCAAGCCAGCGAGGAGCGCCAGGGTGCCGCCGATTTGTCCGGCGCCGATGAGCGCTATTTTCTTACGTGCCATTAGGGTTTGATTCCGATCAGCTTACGCATTGCCGTATCCCCAAAACGGCAAGGCACATCGCCCCATATTAGATGACCCTAGATCTAGAGTAGATACTCTCATTTCACCACAAGCACAAGACATATTAACGGAGTCTGTTCCAATCCCGCCATCGACCTACCGTCAACGGCGTTCGTCACGTCAAATGCGGTCGGCTCAGATAGTCGGCAGACTGCATCTCATTGAGGCGCGAAACCGTGCGCTGGAATTCGATCGAACCATCGCCTTCCGGATAGAGCCGCTCCGGCCGATCAGCCGCTGAAATCACGGCTGTCACGCGATGTTCGTAGAGTTCGTCGATCAAGGTCATGAAGCGCCGCGCCTGGTCCCGAAGCTCGGGCGAAAGTCGCGGGACGCGGTCGATCAGGATCACCGGATAATGGGTGGCGAGCGCCATATAGTCGGCGGCACCCAGCGGCCTTGCGCAAAGCTCCTCGAAATCGAACCAGGCGACGGGTCCCGCCTGCCGCGGCACGTCGAGTCGACGCCCCTGAACGGTCAACGAACCGGGCTCGGGCACCAGGCCGCCGGAGAGTCGGGTGAAGGCCGCCCGCATCTTGTCATCCGACATCGCGCCGAGGGATGAGTGATAGAGCGAGAGATCCTTCAGGCGCGCCAGCCGGTAGTCGCGGGCGCCGTCCAATTCCAGCACGTCGAGCTTTTGCTTCAGAAGATCGATGAAGGGCAGGAAGCGGTCGCGCTGCAAGCCGCCTGAATAGAGTTCGTCCGGCGCCCAGTTCGAGGTCGCGACCACGACGACGCCGCGCTCGAACAGCTCGGTGAAGAGCCGCCCCAGGATCATCGCGTCGGCGATGTTGGTGACATGGAATTCGTCGAAGCACAGCAGCCAGGTCTCGCCGGCGATCTTGTCGGCCAGAGCCGGAATGAGGTCGAGATCCTTGGCCCTCTCCTGGCGCCAGCGGTGCAGGTTCTCGTGCACCTCCAGCATGAAGGCGTGGAAATGGACCCGGCGCTTCCTTTCGACTGGAGCGGTCGAGAAGAAGATATCCATCAGCATCGACTTGCCGCGGCCGACCGCGCCGTAGATGTAGAGGCCCTGGCTCGGCAGATCGCCCTCGACATCGTCGCGGCGGCGGCCGATGCCGAGACGGGCGCCCCAGCGCTCCAGCCAGTTGCCGTTGCCGCTCGGCTGATAATCCTTCAGCGCATTGGCAACCGACTGCAGCTTCTCAGCCGCGAGCTCCTGCGCCGCGTCATGTTCCAGACGACCACTCGACTTCAAGGCGCGATAGGCGGCGAGCGGTCCGTCTTCCGTCGTCATTGAAGCGACCAGCGGTCCGAGGGAATGCAGCGTTGCGACTCGGTCAATATGCATATTGCGCAGATGTGAACATATTTTTTTATTTTTATCCATTGCGAAGTTAACAAACGCTTTCCGATCCGACTCGAAACGGCGGCGCGTGAGTCATTGGCGCAACAGAACGGGTGCAACAGGTCGGCGCCGCAGTCGATCTGCTCTGTAGTTGAAGACCTATCGCGGGGCAGGTCGATCAGTCGATCGAGGGGCGAGGCAAAGCCGATCTTGGCTCGCAGGTCGAAGCGGTCAACGGAGCGGCGCCGATAGCGAAACCGAAGGTTCGGCGAGCGACCGTCGCTGGTCCTTGTTGAGGAAAGTCTACACCTGGGCGACGGCGCGAAGCTCGCCCGTTGTCCCGCCAGAAGAATCCGCGACGACAGGGCGAATCCGGAACCAGATGGCGTAGAGCGCCGGCAGGAAGAGCAGGATCAGGATCGTGCCAATGGCGGTTCCGCCGATCAGCGTGTAGGCCATCGAGCCCCAGAACACGGACTGGGTCAGCGGCATGAAGGCAAGCACGGCGGCCAGCGCCGTCAGGCCGACGGGGCGGGCGCGCTGCACGGTAGCCTCGATAACCGCGCGATAAGGATCGAGACCCTCCTCACGATTGGTTTGGATCTGCCCGATCAGGATCAAGGTGTTGCGCATCAGGATGCCCGACAATCCGATCAGGCCGAGAATGGCGTTGAAGCCGAACGGCTGGTGGAACAGCAGCAGGATCGGCACCGTCCCAATCAAGCCGAGCGGTGCCGTCAGGAAGACCATCATCATCGCGGACAGCGACCGGACCTGAATGACCAGGACCAGCAGCGTGAGGGCGATCATGACGGGGAAGACCGGAGCGAGCGCACTGTTCGCCTTGCCGGCGTCCTCGATATTGCCGCCCATCTCGATGCGATAGCCAGCCGGCAGGCGATCGATGATCGGCTTCAGGGCCGCCTCGATCTCCTGCGAGACTTCCGGCGGCTGCAGCCGTTCGTCGATGTCCGACTGGACGGTGATGGTGGGCGTGCGATCCCGCCGCCTGAGGACAGGGTCCTCCGGCTGGACCTCGATGTGGCCGATCTGGCTCAGAGGAATGATCCGGCCATCCTGGCTGGTCAGGGTGAGATCGCCGAGCCGGGCGGGATCGAGCCGTTCCGGACCGGAGCTCCGCGCCATGATCTCGACGGTGCGGATGTCCTCGCGCATCTGGGTGACCGGCACGCCGGTCAGCAGGAACTGAAGCTGCTGCGCCACATCCGTGGAGCTGAGGCCGATCGCGCGCAGCCGGTCCTGGTCGAGCACGAAGCGCGCGGTGGGCGCCCGCTCGCCCCAATCCTGATTGACCTGGCGGGTGTTGGGGTTGGCGCGCATCACCGCCTGCACCTGGTTGGCGATGGTGCGCAGCTTGGCCGGATCCGCTCCCATCACCCGGAAGGTGACCGGAAAGTGTGAATAGGGCCCGAACACCAGCTGCGTAACCCGGAGCCGCCCTTCCGGGACCAGGCCTTCCGCCCCGGCGGCCCGCAGCCGGAGCTTCAGGCGCTCGCGCGCCGCGGCATCCGGGGTGAGCACGATCAGCTTGGCAAACGACGCGTCGGGGAGCTCGGGATTGTAGGAGAAGAAGAAGCGCGGCGCGCCCTGGCCGATATAGGCGGTGACGATCTCCGCTTCCGGCTGCTGCTTCAGCCAGTCCTCCACCTTCTTCGCCGCGGCGATCGTCGCCTCGATGCCGGTCCCTTCGGGCATCTGCACTTCGACCAGCACTTCCGGCCGGTCCGAGGCCGGGAAGAATTGCTGCTTCACCAGTCCCATGCCCGCGCCGGCCGCCATGAAGGCGACGATGACGGCGCCGGCGACCAGGAATTTGTGATTGACCGCCCAGGTCACCACCCGCCGGAACCTTTCATACCGGGGCGTCGCATAGATGGCCTCATGGCCGCCCGCAACGGGTTTGATATTGGGCAGCAGCTTCACGCCCAGATAGGGCGTGAAGACCACGGCCACGACCCAGGAGGCGATCAGGGCAAAGCCGACGATCCAGAAGATGTTGCCGGCATATTCGCCCGCGGTCGAGCGCGCGAAACCGACCGGCAGGAAGCCGATGATGGTGACCAGGGTGCCGGAAAGCATGGGTGCTGCGGTATGGCTCCAGGCATAGGCGGCGGCCTTGATCCGGTCCCACCCTTCTTCCATTTTCACCACCATCACCTCGATGGCGATGATGGCGTCATCGACCAGGAGCCCGAGCGCGATGATGAGGGCGCCGAGGGTGATGCGGTCGAACACCCGGTCGGTGATCAGCATGATCACGAACACGGCGGCCAACGTCAGCGGCACGGCAGCCGCCACCACGATGCCGACCCGCCAACCGAGGCTGATCAGGCTCACCACCATGATCACGCCCAAGGCGACGAAGAACTTGAGCATGAACTCGTCAACCGCTTCGGTGACGTTCACCGCCTGGTCGCTGATCTTGGTGAACGAAAGGCCCGCCGGCAGCTCTGCCGCGATGTTGCCCTCCTCCGCATCGAGCGCCTTCCCGAGGTCGAGGGCGTTCCACCCTTCCTTCATGACGACGCCGAGAGCCATCGCCGGCTCGCTTTCATGCCGGATCAGGAAGGTTGCCGGATCCTCATAGCCGCGCCGCACGTCGGCGATATCCGACAGCTTGAGCGTCCGTCCGGCGGCAACGATGGGCGTGTCGGCGATTTTCCGCAGATCGTCATAGGCGCCATCGACACGAATGAAGACTTGCGGCCCCTTGGTATCGATCGAGCCTGCGGGCGTCACCAGGTTCTGGCGCTGCAACCCATCGAAGATCTCCTGCGCGCTGACGCCGAGGTTGGCCAGCCGGGCATAGGAGAACTCGACGAAGATCCGTTCCGGCCGTTCGCCGAAGAGATCGACCTTCTTCACACCGGGAACATGGAGCAGGCGCTGGCGCAAGGACTCCGCTTCCCGGGTCAACTGCCGCGGCGGCATGCCCTGGGCTTTGAGCGCATAGAGCGCGAACTGTACGTCAGAATACTCGTCATTGATGAACGGCCCCAGCACGCCGGTGGGCAGATTGCGTGCCTCGTCACCGAGCTTCTTGCGGGCCTGATAGAACTCGCTTTCGACCGCGGCCGGCGGGGTCTTGTCCTGGAGCGACAGGGTCAGGAAGGCGAGGCCGGGCCGGGTGAAGGTCTCCACCCGATCATACCAGCGCAGCTCCTGGAGCCGCTTCTCCATCGGCTCCGCGACCAGATTCTGCATCTCTTCGGCGGTGGCGCCCGGCCAGGCGGCGGTCACGGTCAGCACTTTGATCGTAAAGGCGGGATCCTCGGCGCGGCCGAGCTGCAGGAAGGCGAAGGCGCCGGCGGCACTGATGGCGATCAAGAGGAACAGCGTGATCGCGCCTTCCCGAACCGCCAGGGCCGAGAGATTGAACCGGCTCACGGCAGGCTCGCCTGGGCTTCGCCGGTCGTCGGGTCCGTGCGGACGCGTTGCCCGTCCTGCAGCAGATGCGCGCCGAGTGCCACGATCGACTCGCCGACTGAAAGCCCGCCATCAAGGACGGCGGTCTCGGCGCCGAGCTGATCGATCCGCACCGGCCGGAAGGCCACAGTGGACGTCTTTCCGTCGAAGACCCAGACCCCGGGCCCCTTTCCTTCGTCGGTCAGGGCGCCCAGCGGCACGGATGTCTGCTGAGCCGACGCGCCGTTGGGGAGAAAGATGGTCACGGTGGCCCCTAAGGGCGCTGCCGCCGCATCGCCTTCGAGGACATAGCGCGCCTCAAAGGTCCGGGTCTGCGGATCGGCCGAATCCGAGAGCTGCCGCAAATGCGCCGGCCATCGGCCCTCGCTGCCATAGAGCCGAGCCTGCGCTGCCGAGCCGATGGCGGGGCGCATGGTTTCGGGCAGGCTTATGGAAGCCTCGCGCGGGCCGGTATGCGCGATGCGCGCAACGATCTGCCCGGCGCTGACCACCTGGCCCGGCTCGGCCAGCGTCTCCACCAGGGTGCCATCCGCATCGGCGACGAGAGTGGTGTAGCGTCGGTCGTCCTGCGCGACCTGCAGCTGCGCTTGCGCCGCGTCCAGCAGGGCGCGGGCGCTGTCCATCGCCGCCTTGGCCGCATCGTAGTCCGAGGCCGAGACAGCGCGGGTCGGCAGCAGGTTGCGATAGCGCTTTTCATCCGCCGTGGCCTGAATGAGCCGCGCCTTGGCCGCCGCGACATTGCCGAGCTGGGCGGCGATCGCATGATCGTAGTCGGTCGGATCGATCCGATAGAGCGGAGTCCCGGCCTGAACCACCTGACCGGCATCGACCAGACGCTCGATGATCTTGCCGCTGATCCGGAATCCCAAGTTGCTTTGCACCCGGGCCGCGACCGTTCCGGTGAAGGCCGTTGCCGCGGCCGCGGCCGGCGCCACCGAGACGATTCGCACCAGGGTTTCGGGCGTCTTCTGTGCCGATAGCGGCTGGTCGCAGCCGGCCACAAACAGGGCGGATACGGCACCCAGCGTCAGAAGCGCGCGCTTGGCAGAACAGGTCAATGCAGAGTCCTCGGCGGGTTTTGCGTCGATCGCGTCGCGGCTCAGACAGGCAAGCCCATCTGCTTGCGCAGGCTCTTGTCGAAGGCGTCGGCGGGCACGAAGCGGCGCAGCATGCTGACTTTCCGCGCCAGCTTGCCGGCGGCATAGCGCGACCGGGGACGCGCGGCGGTGGCAGCCAGGACGACCTTTTCCGCCACCACCTCGGGGGGCTCGGCCGTCGCCGCCGCGTTCCGCTCATTCTTGCGGGCGCGGACCCGTGCCTCATCGTAGTCCGGCATCGTCGAATCCGGCCCGAGCGCGTTCTGTTCGAAGACGCCGCGGGTATAAGCCGGCTCGATGAGCGAGACGCGGACATTGAAGGCGCGGGTCTCGTGATCGAGCGATTCCGAGTAGCCTTCGAGGGCGTGCTTGGTCGCCGAATAATGCGCGGCATAGGGCGCGGGGATGCGGCCGAGGATCGAGCTGATGTTGATGATCCGGCCCTGGCCGCGCTGTCGCATCGACGGCAGCACCGCGTTCGTCACGCGGATGGCGCCGAACAGATTGACGTCGAACAGCGCTTGAACCTGGCTGATCGAGGATTCCTCGGCGCCGCCGAGCAGGCCCATCCCGGCATTGTTGACCAGAACATCGATTTGTCCGGTCCGCGCGAGCACCGTCGAGACCAGTGCAGCGACCGCCGCCGCGTCGGTGACATCGCATGTCAGCATGGAGACCCCGCGGGGGCCGTCGTCCAGTTTCCGGCGGCTGGTGCCGAACACCGTGAATCCGGCGCGCACCAGAGCTTCGGCGCTGGCGCGGCCGATGCCGCCGGAGGCGCCGGTAACGATCGCCGTTTTATCCGAATATGCGTTCATGGTTTTCTCCAAGGCCAGGGTTTCTGGCTGCTGCCGCACAGAGACTTCGATGAAGGGACGGCCCGGCTCAGAGCTCGGAGGCCACGACGTCGTCCAGCAGAGCGCGAAGTTCCGACGATCGCTTGCGCCCGAATGCTTGCTCGAACCGCGATTGAGCCTCATTCCATCCAGGGGTCGCGGCGCGCAGCCGTTCAATGCCGGCTTCCGTGAGCCGCAATTCCTTGGTGCGACGGTCCGCAGTGCCTGGAACGATCTCGATCAGGCCTTCGCGCTGAAGGGGCAGCATGTTCCGGCCCAAGGTCGTGCGATCCATTACCAGTTCCTTCGCCAGCGCGTTGATCGAAAGGGGGCCATATCCTCTCAACTTGCCGAGGATCGAGAATTGGGTGGAGCGGAGCCCTGATGGCGCAAGAAACTGATCGTAAAATTGCGTGAGGTAGCGAGCTGCCTGGCGAATCGCCAGGCAATTGCACTGCTCAAACTTCATCGCGGCTTCAGGTGTCATTCTGCGGGTCCGACATAAGTGTATATACGCTTATATAGGCGTATATACACTTATGTCAAGCGCCGCCGACCTGGCCAGAACGAGAGATCGTTGCCTTTTGCGAAGGGCGGGTGCGGAAACGGCCTTTCCGAGGCTTCGGAGGCATGCGCGATCGGCCGGGACGCGCTAGTTGGCCTTGAGGATCGCCGTCTCGTTCTTCAGGTTCTCGATCAGCGCCTCGGCGCTGGTCTTCGGGCCATTGGCGACCGGCGGCGGCATCAGCTTGAAGTTCGATGCCATGAAATGCGTCTCGCCGCTGCGCGACAGGCTGAAGGTCATGGCGCTGAATGCCTGGAAGCCGATCTCCGGCGTGCCGAGCTTCAGGTCGTAGATCTTGATCGCGAAGCCATCGACGTCCGAATCCGGATCGACGGTGACATGGCGATGCGCGAGGCCCGGCACCGCGCCGGTCGCCTCCAGTCGCGTGAGCGCCTTCTCGATCTGGCCGCGCAGCTGCGCCGCGGTCTTTGCTTCCTTCACCGGATCGCCGCAGCCGGCAAGCAGCGTCGTCCAGGCTGCAAGCAACACGATGCGGATGAAGGCCATCCTGGAACGCCGCAACATCTCAACCTCCATGCGGGAGCACCCGCTGATTGAGATCAATTCCACGCCCGAGAAGTGAAGAAGGCGTTAGCACCGAACCGGATCATGTTGTTGCAAATGCAGGCTAATTGCTACCGACACCGCGACCGTCTCAGGGCGCGATGCCATCCAGGGGCTTGCCGTTGACCAGGACCTGGCCGCTCTCGGTGAGATCGACCTTGTACTTGTCCACCGGCTTGCCGTCGGCGCCGGTCTCGCGCTGCGCCAGGGCCTGCAGCATCGAGAGCACGCCCATCGCCTGCTGCGCATCCGGGCTTTGCCCGGCCATGCCCTGGGCCAGCGCGATCAGGTCGTCGAGCCCGAGCAGCGCGAAGTTGACGACGCCCACCGCCTTCTGCGGCGTCTCCAGCGCGAGCTTCAGCGCGCCGTCGGCCGAGAGCTTGGCCTTCTCCGTCTCGAGGCCCGAGGGCTCGATGGTGAGCTTCAGGGTCGATTGGGAGAGCGCCGACATCAGCGCCCCCATCATCATGAACTGGCCGCCCTGGGCGACCTGCGGGTCGCCGGAGGTCATCTCGGGCAGGGCCTTGGCGACGCCCTCGACCAGGCTCGGCACCGGGATGTCGGTCGCGAGCAGGGAGAGGTTGCCCTTCTTCGGCAGCACCGCCTTGGCGATCGGATCCTGGAACGCGGGGTCATTCACGGCAAGGCCGTCATGACTGATGCTGAAGTTCGCCTGCGCCTGATCGGTGTTGATGCCCTTCAAGCCCAACGCCATCCCGCCGCGGGCGAGCTGCACGGTGACCGCGCCCTTGGCATCGGTCACGGTCAGGCCTTCGCCGCTGAAGTCATAGCCGTAGGCCGCCATCAGTTTCGGGAAGCCGCGCACCAGGTCGGCCAATGCCTTGCGGTCCTCATCGCTCAAGGCGGCGTCCGGCGCCGGCTCGCCGGCCGGCGCGTATTTCGCCGAGAATTCGTTGATCTTCGCCATCATCTGGCGATAGGCGGGGAAGTCGAGTTGCGCGACGGTGACGGTGCCGAGCAGCTTGTCGAGCTTCACCGTGGTGCCGTCCGCCGGATCGGTGCCGGCCAAGGCGTTCAGGGTGATCGTGGAGACCTGGTCCAGCAGGCCCTTGCCGTTCTCCTTGCCGTCGCCGGTGATCGTGGCGCTGGCGACGGTGAAGGTCTCCCTGGGATCGGTCGCCGAATTGACGGCGATATCCTTCGCCTGCCAGTCGAACTTGAGGAAGTTCTGCAGCGGCTTCGACCAGGTCGCGGTGAAGGCGGTGGTCGTGAACTTGACGTTGGCTTCCGGTTTGCCGTCCAAGCCGTTGAGCGCAAACTCGCCCGGCATCTTGAGGTCGCTGACCTGGTACTGGTCGGCGCCGTCGGGAGTGAGGCGGTAGTCGATCTCGCCGAAGGTCGCCTGGACCTGCTTCTCCGAGCCGTAGCGGATGCCGGTGATCGCCACGTCGAAGCCCTTGCCCTCGACGGTCGGGGTGACGGTGACCTTGTCGTGGCGGATGCGGATCGGCTGGCTGGGGACTTCAATCAGGGCCAGGTAATCCTCGATGCCCTTGGCGATTTCGGCCGCCTCCTTCTGGCGCTCGGCCCCGGAATCGCCGCAGCCGGCGAGGAGCAGGGCCGCGAGGCTCGCAGCGGCCATGCCGCGCCAGACTTTGCCGCCGATCCGGTGGTGGATCCCGCTTTCAAGGTAGAGCATTCCAAATCCCCAAAGAAAAAGCCTGGTCCCCATTGAAGCCGGAGGCGCAGGCTGCGTTATCGATTCGGCGGCACTATAGCAAAGCCCCCGCCACATCCTAGCGATGCCCGTCACTCTCAGCCTTGGTTAATCGCGCTCACTTGGCGCCCAGCCTCGAGAATTGTCGCGCCGGCGGGCGAAGGGTTCACGGCCCGGCCCGCCGGCGCGATCTGCACGCCGCGCGTTCTCAAGCGGATTGCGGCATCCCGACATCGAGCACCGTCAGCAGCCGAACCTCTCCGCTGCGTGTCGCCCAGGTGATGGAGTCGCCGGTCCCGAGTCCGATCAGCGCCGTGCCGATCGGCGTCATCACGGAGATCCGGTGCCGCGAAATGTCCGCGTCCCCCGGATAGACCAGCGTCACGGTCTCGATCTTGCCCGTGGAATCGTCGCGGAAGGTGACCTTGGACCCCATGCAGACGGTCTGTTCCGGGCGGCCCTGCGCAATGATCTCGGCCCGCTCCAACTCCTCGGTCAGCACCGAGGCTTGGTCGGGCATGGCGTCGGCTGCGGCGCGCGCGAGATCCGAGAGCCGGTCGTAATCCTCGGCGGTCAGGAGGATCCGCGGCTTGACCCGGCCGCCGACCGTCGTCGCCTTGTGCTTCATCGACATCAATTTCGTTTCCTTTCTTCGGCGCTCCTCGCGCCGTCTGAGAATCGCGAGGGAGCGCCCCCGCTTGGCGGACACGGTCCGAAGCCGATCACGTCTTTCTGGATGCTGCGCCGTGCAGGCATGCCGGATCCGCCAGAGACGGCCGGAGAGACTTAGCCTGGAACGTGGAGCCCCCGAGCTCGGGGTGCGACGGCGCGCGCTGAGCCCGGGGCTAATAGCCCGCGATCAGATTGCCTGCGTGAGACAGGCCTCGGTGAAAGGCAGCGATGCGCAACATGATGGCTTACACATAAGCATCCGTTCCGCGATGTCAACGCCGCGCGGCTCAGCCGGCGCAACCGTGCCGGTATCCCGAGAGGCGGCTCAGCGCCGCTCCACCATCAGCTTCTTGATCTCGGCGATCGCCTTCGCCGGGTTGAGGCCTTTGGGGCAGGTCTTGGTGCAGTTCATGATGGTGTGGCAGCGGTAGAGCCGGAATGGATCCTCGAGCTGGTCCAGCCGCTCGCCGGTCGCCTCGTCGCGGGAATCGGCGATGAAGCGGTAGGCCTGCAGCAGGACCGCGGGGCCGAGATAGCGGTCGCCGTTCCACCAGTAGCTGGGGCAGGCGGTGGAGCAGGAGAAGCAGAGGATGCATTCCCAGAGGCCGTCGAGCTTGGCCCGGTCCTCCGGGGTCTGCAGCCGCTCGCGTTCCGGCGGCAGGGTCTCGGTCTTCAGCCAGGGCTCGATCGACTGGTACTGGGCGAAGATCGTTGTCAGGTCCGGCACCAGATCCTTGATCACCGACATATGCGGCAGCGGGTAGATCCGGACGTCGCCCTTGATCTCGCTGATGAATTTGGTGCAGGCGAGCGTGTTGGCGCCGTCGATGTTCATCGAGCAGGAGCCGCAGACACCCTCGCGGCAGGAGCGGCGGAAGGTCAGCGTGGAATCGATCTCGTTCTTGATCTTGATGAGAGCGTCCAACACCATCGGGCCGCAGGCGTCGAGATCGATCTCGTAGGAATCGATCGTCGGGTTGCCGCCTCGGTCGGGATCCCAGCGGTAGATCCTGAAGGTCTTGACGCGCTTCGCCCCGGCCGGCGCCTTGAAGGTCTTGCCGGGCTTGGGACGACTCTCAGCGGGGAGGAGGAGTTCGGCCATGATCTTCGACTCAGTAAACCCGCGCCTTGGGCGGGAAGGATTGCACGTCGTTGGACAAGGGCTGCAGGTGGACCGGGCGATAGTCGATACGGGTCTTCCCCTGCTCGTCCATCCAGGCCACCGTATGCTTCATCCAGGTCTGGTCGTTGCGCTCCGGGAAGTCCTCGCGGGCATGGGCGCCGCGGCTCTCTTCCCGATTCGCCGCCGATTCGATCGAGACCACCGCCTGGACCATCAGGTTGTCGAGTTCCAGGGTCTCCATCAGGTCGCTGTTCCAGATCAGCGAGCGGTCCTCGACCTTGACCCGGTCCTTCATGCCGAAGATCTCGCGCATCTTCTTGACGCCGACGCCGAGCGATTCGCCGGTGCGGAACACCGCGCAGTCGTTCTGCATGGTCTTCTGCATGTCGAGCCGGAGCTTCGCGGTCGGGATGTCGCCCTTGGCATTGCGGAGCTTGTCGAAACGGTGCAGCGCATACTGCCCGCCGTCCTTGGGCATCGGCCGGTGCGGCTCGTTCTTCGAGAGGATCTCGGCGGCGCGGATCGCGGCCGAACGGCCGAACACCACGAGGTCGAGCAGCGAGTTGGAGCCGAGGCGGTTAGCGCCGTGCACCGAGACGCAGGCTGCCTCGCCGATCGCCATCAGGCCGGGGACGATCGCGTTGGCATCGTCGCCGGCCTTGGTCACGACCTCGCCGCGATAATTGGTGGGCACGCCGCCCATGTTGTAGTGGCAGGTCGGCAGCACCGGGATCGGCTCGCGGGTCACGTCGACGCCGGCGAAGATCCGCGCGGTCTCTGCGATGCCGGGCAGGCGCTCGTGGATCACCTTCGGATCCAAGTGCTCGATGTGCAGATGGATATGGTCCTTGTGCTCGCCCACGCCGCGGCCCTCGCGGATCTCGATGGTCATCGAGCGGCTGACCACGTCGCGCGAGGCAAGGTCCTTGGCGGAGGGGGCATAGCGCTCCATGAAGCGCTCGCCCTCGGAATTGGTGAGATAGCCACCCTCGCCGCGCACCCCTTCGGTGATCAGGCAGCCGGCGCCGTAGATGCCGGTCGGGTGGAACTGGATGAATTCCATGTCCTGGAGCGGCAGGCCGGCGCGCAAGGCCATGGCATTGCCGTCGCCGGTGCAGGTATGGGCCGAGGTACAGGAGAAGAAGGTGCGGCCGTAGCCGCCGGTCGCCAGCACCACCAGCTTGGCATGGAAGCGGTGGATCGAGCCGTCGTCGAGGTTCCAGGCGACCACGCCGACGCAAGCGCCACTCTCATCCATGATGAGGTCGATGGCGAAATACTCGACGAAGAACTCGGCGTGGTGCCGGAGCGCCTGCTGGTAGAGCGTGTGCAGGATGGCGTGGCCGGTGCGGTCGGCGGCGGCGCAGGTTCGTTGTGCGATGCCCTTGCCGAACTCGGTGGTCATGCCGCCGAACGGGCGCTGGTAGATCTTGCCGTCCGCGGTGCGGCTGAAGGGCACGCCGTAATGCTCGAGCTCGATGATCGCGGGCACGGCTTCGCGCACCATATATTCGATCGCGTCCTGGTCGCCGAGCCAGTCCGAGCCCTTGATGGTGTCGTACATGTGCCAGCGCCAGTCATCCGGCCCCATGTTGCCCAATGAGGCGGAGATGCCGCCCTGGGCGGCGACGGTGTGGCTGCGGGTCGGGTAGACCTTGGAGATGCAGGCGGTCTTCAGTCCCTTCTCCGCCATGCCGAAGGTCGCGCGCAAGCCGGCGCCGCCGGCGCCCACGACCACCACGTCATACTGGTGATCGACGAAGGGATAGGCATCGCCGTTGATTCTAGGTGCGCCGTTGATCGGGGTTTGGTCAGCCATGGCAGGTCAGGACTTCGTTGTTGTCAGCCGGCGAAGGCCGCCACCAGCAGCGCGATGGTCGCCGCGGTCGCAAAGCCGAAACCGGCGAATTGGATCAGGATGACGAGCGCGTGCTTGGCGAACTTGCCGTGGACGTAATCCTCGACCACCACCTGCAAGCCCAGCACCGCGTGATAGAAAGCCGCGAACAGGGTGAGCGCCAGCGCGCCCAAGGTGAACGGCGCACTCAGCCATTGGGTGATCGCCGCGTGGTCGGCGCCGGCCAGGCACACCACAGAGGCGACGAACCAGAGCCCCAGCGGGATCAGCGCCAAGGCGGTCATGCGCTGCATCCACCAATGGCCGACGCCTTCCTTGGCGGCGCCGAGGCCGCGCACCCGCGCGATCGGGGTACGGAGAGATTTGTGAGATGCCTCGGCCATCAGAACGCACCCATCTGGTAATAGCCGATGACCCAGGCGGCGATGGTCAGCACGGCCGTGCCGATCAGGACCGCGTAGCCGGTCTTGTAGGCGGCGGGGAGCTCGAAGCCCCAGCCGGCATCCCAGGCGAGGTGCCGGATCCCGTTCAGCAGGTGATAGAAGAAGGCGACGGTCCAGCCGAGCAGCAGCAGCCGGCCAATGATCGAACCGTTGAAGCTCTGCAGCCTGTCGAAGGCCTCGAGCCCGCTCGCCGCGGCGGTGAGCCAGCAGACCAGATAGAGCAAACCGATCGCGAGACCGATTCCGGTGAAGCGGTGCAGGATCGACGTGACGGAAGTGAGCTGGCGCTGATAGATCTGGAGATGCGGCGACAGCGGTCTGGGATGGCCGGCCATGATCGTGCTTCTGCTCGTCCCTTTAAGGCAATTCGGGGGTTAGGCAGTGATGCGCCGGACAGGCGCGATTGCAGTGCAGCAAAGCCCACGACAGATACGCCTTTCACCTCAGAGCGTCAATCATACGGGGGAAGATGGTAAACCTCCGGTTAACCGCCGATTTCCTCAGCGCCCTTTGCGCCCCCCAGTCGCCCACGGGGCATCAGCACGCTGTAGTCGAGGTCCAGCACCACGGGCTCGGGATATTTTCCATCGCTGCCCGGTTTCGGAAAATCCGTGCAAGGGTGGTCCTTGGCGGCAATGGTCCGCAGCCGCAACGCGCCAACGTCGCCGCGCCCGGGGAGCTCGGTCTTGGCGGTGACCTCGCTCCAGGCATAGACCGTGTCGCCGGCAAAGCTCGGGGCGACATGCCGGCCGCCATGGATCGCCGCGATCCGGAAGGCATTGCCGAGGCCGTTGAAGGAGAGCGCCCGGGCCAGCGAGATGATATGGCCGCCGTAGATCAGCCGCTTGCCGAACCGGCCCTTGGCCTCGGAATGCTGGTTGAAATGCACCTTGGCATTGTTCTGGTAGAGGCGGGTCGCGGTCATGTGGTCGGATTCCTCGAGCGTCATTCCGTCCATATGGTCGATCTGTTCGCCGATCGCGTAATCGTCCCAGAGATGCCGCGAGCCCGCGAGGTCGAGGTCGTAATCCTGGAAATCCAGCGCGGCCGGCAGGGTGAAATTCTGCACCCCGACTTCCGGCGGGAGATCCGGCGTCACCGCCTCCGGCGCGGCTGCCGCCTTGTCGCGCTTCCGCACCATCACCCAGCGGATGTAGTCCAGCACCGTCTCGTCCCACTGGTTGACGCCGGTCGAGCGGACGGTGACGACTCCGGTCTCCTTGTTGGAATTCTCCTTGAGGCCGATCACGATCGAGGTCGCGGTCAGGCTGTCGCCGGGAAATACCGGGGCGCCGAAGCGGCAGTCGGCATAGCCGAGATTGGCGACGGCGTTGAGCGAAATGTCGGCGACGGTCCGCCCGAACACCATGTGGAAGACCAGCAGATCGTCGAGCGGCGCCCGGGCATAGCCGATCGACTGGGCGAAGCTGTCGGACGACGGCACCGCGAAACGCGAGCCGGTGAGGCCAATGTAGAGCGCCACATCGCCCGCGGTCACGGTGCGCGGCACCGCATGCCGGATCACCTGGCCGAGCTTGAAATCCTCGAAGAAGTTCCCGGGATTGGTCTTCATCCGCGCCCCATCTGCGCCCCCAAAGGCTCCATTGTCTGCGGACAATAGCCCGCTTGAAATCGCCCCGGACTTTCTAAACAGTGCGGGGTGTTTCGCCAAGCCCTCGCCCGTCCATCCCAAGGCGCCCCAAGGACCGCCCGCTCGATCATGAACATCCTCTCCGTCCAGTCCCACGTGGTCTATGGCCATGTCGGGCATCAGGCCTCGACCTTTCCGCTGCAGCGGCTGGGGCACGAGGTCTGGTCGCTGCCGACCGTGCTCTATTCCAACCACCTGGCGCATCCCTCCTTCACCGGGCGGAAGCTCGACGCGCATTTCATTGACGAGCTGCTGGAGGGCCTGCGGAAGCTCGACCTGCTGGGGCGATTGGACGCGGTGCTGACCGGCTATCTCGGCGACGCGCCGATCGTGCCGATGGCGATCGCGGCGCTGGAGGCGGCGCGGGCCGCCAAGCCGGAGGTGGTGTTCGCCTGCGATCCGGTGATGGGCGACGACGGCGCGCTCTATGTCTCACAGGCGCTGGCGGAATCGATCGCCCGCGACCTGGTGCCGCGGGCCGACATCCTGTTTCCCAACATCTTCGAGCTGCAGCACCTGACCGGGCTGACTGTCACCGGCCTGAAGGACGTGCGGCCGGCAATGGAGGCCTTGCGCAGGCGGACCCGCAACGCGCTGGTGATCGCCACCGGCATTCCCGACGAGACGGATCGCGGGCTGATCACCGCGCTGGCGCTCGACGACAGCGGCTTCTGGCAGGCCAAAGCGAAGCGGCATCCGATGGGCGCCTCCGGCAACGGCGACTGTTTCGCGGCCTTGTTTCTCGGCCGCTATCTCGGGCATCGCGACCTCCCGGTGGCACTCGGCAATGCGGTCGAGGGCATGAGCAAGATCGCGGCGCTGACCGCATCCACCAATGCCGACGAACTTCGAATCGTCGAGAGCCAGGAAACCTGGTCGAAGCAGGATCCGAACGCGGTCGCGATCAAGATCGGTTAGTCGGGGAATCTGCTAAGCAATCGGCCGGCGCAGTCGCAGCGAATCCGCGACATAGCCTTTGCGCTCGTAGAAGCGCCGCGCCGTCGCATTGCTGCTGAAGACATCGAGCAGCAGGAAGCGATAGCCTTGGGCCCGCGCCCAGCCTTCGGCTTCTTCCATCAGCCGGCTCGCGACGCCCTTGCCTTCCGCTGCGGCGGTGACCGCCAGGATCGAGACATAGCCGGCGGTCGTGCCCGACAGAATGTCGTCGGTCGATTCCAGGTGGATGTAGCCGAGCGGCGCGCCGGCTTCGTCGACTGCAATCAATGTCGCCGAGCGGGGCGAAGGCGCGTCCAGCGCGGATTTCGTGTAGCCCGCCTGGAAGGCCTGAAAGTTCTCGCGGGTGAGGCCCGGCCCCGCGGTTTCCGCGATCAGTCGCTCATTCAGCGATTCGAGAAATGCGCGATCGGGCGCGGCTGCCGGACGGATGACAATGAGGGTCATTGGCCGGTCATGACCTGGTCGATCAGCTTGCGGCCCTGTTCCAGCAACAGGCAGGCATCCGGCACGGCACCGGCGTCGAGCCGGTCTTCCACCTTGAAGTAGAGCCTGGCCGCAGCGAGGGTGCGGGCATTGCGCAGGTTGTCGAAATCCCCGTCCGCCGCGAAATCCGCCTTGGCGGAATCCATCGCCGCCATCGCCTCCGGCCGCATCAGCGTCGCCTGCAGCTCGGCCAGACGCTGACGGGCGATGGATTCGCTGCAGAGCTGCGCCGCTTCGGCGCCATGCGGCGAGAGAAGAAGAAGGGCGGCGCCGGCCAGGAACTGCCGGCGCCGTCCCGTCATCTCAGGCCGCCTTCTTCAGGTGGTCGCGGACCAGCACCTCGGCGATCTGCACCGCGTTCAAGGCCGCGCCCTTGCGGAGGTTGTCGGAGACCACCCAGAGGTTGAGGCCGTGCTTCACCGTCGCATCCTTGCGGATGCGGCTGACATAGACCTTGTCCTCGCCGGCGCTCTCGACCGGGGTGACGTAACCTTCGTCCGCGCGGTGGTCGATGACGCTCACTCCCGGCGCGGTCTTCAGCGCGGCGCGGGCATGCTCGACCGACATCTCGCTCTCGAACTCGACATTGACCGCCTCGGAATGGCCGATGAAGACCGGCACCCGCACGCAGGTCGCCGAGACCGGAATATCGGGATCGAGAATCTTCCGGGTCTCGACCGCCATCTTCCACTCTTCCTTGGTGTAGCCGTCCTCCATGAAGACGTCGATGTGCGGGATCACGTTGAAGGCGATCTGCTTGGTGAACTTCTTGTGCTCGAGCGAGCCGTTGGTGAAGACGTTGCGGGTCTGGTTGAAGAGCTCGTCCATGCCCTCCTTGCCCGCGCCCGAGACCGACTGATAGGTCGCGACCACGACGCGCTTGATCTTGACGAGATCATGCAGCGGCTTCAGCGCCACGACCATCTGGATGGTCGAGCAGTTCGGGTTGGCGATGATGCCCTTCTTGCGATAGAGCGCGATGTCCTCGGGATTGACCTCGGGCACCACCAGCGGCACGTCCGGGTCCATCCGGAAGTAGCTGGTGTTGTCGATGACGATCGCACCGGCCGCCGCCGCGCGCGGCGCGAAATCCGCCGAGATCTTAGCGCCCGCCGAGGAGAGGACGATGTCCACGCCCTTGAAGTCGAACTTGTCCAGCGCCCGGACCTTGAGGACATCGTCCTCGCCGAACGAGATCTCCGAACCGATCGAACGCTCGGACGCCAGCGGGATCACGTCCTTCACCGGAAACTGGCGCTCGGCCAGGATATTCAGCATTTCGCGACCCACATTGCCGGTCGCGCCAACCACTGCCACTCGGTAACTCATCTCTTCCTCACACATCTCTCTCAGATCATTTTCATGCAAAGCAAAACGGCCGCACGAGGGTGCGGCCGTTCGAAAACTCGACAGGCCGCAGGTCACCCTCCGGTTTTGGTCCCCGTGTCGGTGGTGGTCGGCAGCTGGCTGGTCGACGTCGTGTCGTCGGTGGTGTTCGACGCGCTGTAGGGGCAAGCAGAGGCGGCGCCGGCCAAAGCCAGCAGCGTCACGAGCCCAAGAACGAGTTTACGCACCATGATCCGGCCCTCTCCTTTGGTTACAGGGGCTGATCTCTTAGGGCGTGCAGTCTAGCCCCCGCCGCCCGGTGGGAGAAGCGTTATTTTGACGGTCAACCCGGCGATTCGCCGGGTTTGCCATGCAAATATCGCCGGTCAGCGCACCGAAGCGACGCGGAAGGTCCGGGTCACCCCGTCATGCTCGGTGACCGAGACATATTCTCCGGCGAGAAAGCGGTGGCGGTCTAACTTGAAGGCCGGCTCATCGTCCGCCGCACCCTTCTCATAGGAGAAGACCCACCGGTCCGGACCGAGATGCAGCAACACACCCTGCTCGATCTTCTCGCCCGGGAAGAAACGGCGCACCCGGCATTCGGTGCGATGCTGCTTCCAGGCCTCGGCATCGAGATGGCCGTCGGCGGTCAAGGGCGCGGTGAACTCATAGCCGGTGTCGCTCCGACCTTCCGGATTCTCTTTGGTCCGCGCGAGCTCCAGGCGGACCGTCTTCAGCTTCGAGGTCATCGCTGTGTCCTCAATGCGCCATCAGCACCGGTAGATCGGCATGGTCCATCATATGGCTGGTGACCCCGCCCAACATCAGCTGGCGCAGGCGGCCATGGCTGTAGCCGCCCATCAGCACGAAGCCGGCGCCGAGCCCCTTCGCGGTCGCCAGGATCTGCTCGGCGGCACTGCCGGTGCTTTGTATGGATTCGATCATCGCGGCGGTGACGCCCTCCCAGGCCAGGTAGCGGACGAGATCGGAGGCCGGGTGGCGGTCCTTCTTGCCCTCGACCACCGAGAGCACGCGCACGTCATTCATGCCGCGCAGGAGATCCAGCGCCTGCGAGATCGCCCGCGTCGCCTCGATGCTGCCGTTCCAGGAAATCAGCGCGGGTCCGGTGACCAGCTTGTCGAGTGCCCCTTGCGCCATGCCGTTCGGCACCAGCAGAACCGGCTGGCCGGCGCCGAACAGCGCGTCTTCCATACGGCTCAGGACCTGGTCGCCGGCCTCCTCGCCGCTGGGGCGCCCCATGACGACGATGTCGGTGAGGCGGCCGTATTTGATGATGAGCTCGTCTTCCGCGCCTTCCAGCAGCTTGAAGGCGGTGGAGATGGTGTTGGTGCGCAGGCTCGGCGTGTCATCGACGTTCAGGTTGTTGGCGCTGCGCCAGGCCTCGAAGGTCGCAGCAGCCGCCTTGGCGCGGGTCTCGGCATGGCGCTCGACCGCTTCGATCAGCTCGGTCGCGGCCACGCCGACATCGACCATCAGCGGCACCGATTCCATCGGGTCCACCTTGATGTGGCGGGCGGAGATATGCGCGCCGCCGCGCTTGGCCAGGGTCAGCGCAGCGTCGAGCGCGGTGCGATCGGCGTCATAACCGAAGACCGGAACCAGGATATGCTTGAAAGCCATGTTCGTCCTCCGACGTGGGCGGGGCAATGGGATCGGGAGTCCGATTCTTTTTAGACAATGCCGTCGCCCCGCATCTTGACATAAATCAACATGCCGAGGCGAGTGTACGCCGAACCCGTCAGGCGCCCAGGCGATCCAGCTCTTTCAGGATCTCGTCGCCCATGCCCACGGTCGAGACCAGGGTGGCGCCGGGGCTCATGATGTCTCCCGTCCGGAAGCCCTTGGCCACCACGTTCTTGGCGGCGGTGTCGAGCAGGTCGGCTTCCTTCGAGAGATCGAAGGAATAGCGCAGCATCATCGAATAGGAGAGCAGGGCGGCCAGTGGATTGGCCTTGCCCTGGCCGGCGATATCCGGCGCCGAGCCATGGACCGGCTCATAGAGCGCGCGGCGGCGGCCCTGCTGGTCGGCGGCGCCCAGGGACGCCGAAGGCAGCATGCCGAGCGAGCCGGTGAGCATCGCGGCGCAATCCGACAGGAGATCGCCGAACAGGTTGTCGGTGACGATGACGTCGAACTGCTTGGGCTGGCGGACCAGCTGCATGGCGCAGTTGTCGGCATACATGTGGCTCAGGGCGACGTCCTTGTATTCCGGGGCGAGCTTGGTCACTTCCTCGCGCCAGAGCACGCCGCTCTCCATCACATTGGCCTTCTCGACCGAGCAGAGCTTCTTGCTGCGCTTCTGCGCGAGTTCGAAGGCGACGCGGGCGACGCGCACGATCTCCGAAGTGGTGTAGACCTGGGTGTTGATGCCGCGGCGCTCGCCGTTCGGCAAGGTCTCGATGCCGCGCGGGCTGCCGAAATAGACGCCGCCGGTCAGCTCGCGGACGATCATGATGTCTAGGCCCTTGACCAGCTCGGTCTTCAGGGAGGAGGCCTCGGCCAGGGCGTCGAAGACCAGCGCCGGGCGCAGGTTGGCGAAGAGCTCCATGTCCTTGCGCAAGCGCAGCAGCCCGCGCTCCGGCTTCACTTCGAAGGGCAGGTTGTCCCATTTCGGCCCGCCCACCGCGCCCAGCAGCACCGCGTCGGCCTGCAGCGCCTTCTCCATGACTTCGTCGGTCAGCGGAGTCTTGTGCTTGTCGTAGGAGATGCCGCCCACCAGCTCTTCGCCGACGTCGAAGGAGAGGCCCTGGCGCTTGTCGAACCATTGGATGACCCGCTTCACCTGGGTCATCACTTCCGGGCCGATGCCGTCGCCGGCGACGATCAACAGTTTCTTGTTGGCAGCCATCTTGTTCCGATCTTCAAAGAAAAGGCCCGGCATTGCGCCGGGCCGATGGATATCAAACAGGTTGGTTAGGCGGCGGTGCCTTGCCAGAGCCAGGGCTGGGAGAGCTGGTTCTTCTCCTCGAAGCCGTCGATGAACTTGCGCTTCTCCAGCGTGAGGCCGATATCGTCCAGGCCGTTCAGCAGGCAATGCTTGCGGAAGGCGTCGATCTCGAAGCGGATGCGGCCGCCGTCGGGGCCGGTGATCTCCTGCTTCTCGAGGTCGATGCTGATGATCGCGTTCGAGCCGCGCGAGGCATCGTCCATCAGCTTGTCGAGCTCTTCCTTGGAGACCTTGATCGGCAGGATGCCGTTCTTGAAGCAGTTGTTGTAGAAGATGTCGGCAAAGCTGGTGGAGATCACGCAGCGGATGCCGAAATCCAGCAGCGCCCAGGGCGCGTGCTCGCGCGAGGAGCCGCAGCCGAAATTGTCGCCGGTCACCAGGATCTTCGCCTGCCGATAGGCCGGCTTGTTGAGGACGAAGTCCGGGATCTCCTTGCCCTCCGGCGTGTAGCGCATCTCGTCGAACAGGTTCTTGCCGAGACCGGTCCGCTTGATGGTCTTCAGGAACTGCTTCGGGATGATCATGTCGGTATCGACATTCATCATCGGCAGCGGGGCCGCAACCCCGGTCAAGGTCTTGAACTTGTCCATCTTTAGAGCGCCTTCCGGTGACAAAGCGGCGGCTGTTATGGCATGGGTATGACCGGCTCTCAAGGGCCCCGCCCGGGCCAGGAACTGTCTGCTGCAGAAGCAGCCCGGCGGAAGAACAAACAGGAATGCACTCAATTGCTTAGGAAAATTGCGGCTCTCGGCCTCCTCGCGACCCTCCTGCTCGCCGGCTGCGGATCGCCGCCCGCCCCGAAGCTGCAGATCAGCCCCGCCGACATTGCAAGGCAGGCGCCGGCGCCGATCCAGATCAGCCCCCGGGTGGCCGGTATCTATGCCGGATATCTCGAGCAGCTCACGCCCGACGTCACCGGCGTCTTCGCGATCTCGCCCAACGGCAACCGGGCGGAGTACCGCTTCTGCCGCCACCCGGACTGCCTGCTCTCCGACGACGAGGTCGCGGAACGGGCGATCTCCCGCTGCAATCTCGGCGTGCCGCAGAAGGATCCCAACAACCGCTGCCTGGTCTTCGACCGCAACGGCAAGGTCAACCAGCCCTATCGCACCTGGAGCGACGGCGATTTCGACATGCCGAACCCCAACCCGCCGGTGCTCGCGGTCAAGGATCCGGCGGAGATCGCCCCCGGCCGTTTTGCGGCAATGACGCCCGACGGGCAGATGATCATCAGCCTCCGGGCCGACGGCCGGGCCTATCTCTGGGACACCGGCGACGGGTTCCACCAGGCGACTTGGTCCTTGAAGGGCGACAAGGTCTGCGTCGATTCGATCGACGGCCGGGCGCAGGTGACCTGCGGCCAGCTCTATGGCACCGACAAGGACCATATCACCGGCGCCACCCTGGACCTGTTCCCCGGCAAATACCTGTCGATCACCCGGATCGCGAATACGGCGGAGTGATGGGGGCCACTGTCCTTTGCCCCGGGGCCTGTCTAGACTGCGGCGCGAGCTGAAATAGCGAGACGAATCAGGCCGGATGCACAAAGCTTGGGGGATTGCGATACCGGGTCTGCTGCTGGTCGGCGCCTGGATGCTGCGTGAGGCCGATCCGACGCCGATCCAAGCCGTCCGCAACTTCGTCTTCGACAATTACCAGCGGCTGGAGCCCCGGCCCTACAATGCCGATCTGCCGGTCCGCATCGCCGACATCGACGAGAAGAGCCTGCAGACCTTCGGCCAATGGCCGTGGTCACGCGCGACCATGGCCAAGGTGGTGGACCGGCTGGGCGAACTCGGCGCGGCAGTGATTGCCTTCGACGTTCTCTACGGTGAACCCGATCGCACTTCGCCGCAGGCCCTGATCGCCAATCTTCCGGCCGATCCCGCTTTCGCCGATGTAAAGGCCCGAATGACCGCCTTGCCGGATCCGGATGCCCAGCTGGCCGAGTCCATTGCGCGCGTCCGGACCGTCCTGGGATTCGCCCTGCTGGGTTACGATCCGGAGCGGCCGCAGGCTCGGCCCAAGCCGGTCGGCGGCTTCGCCGCGGCCGGGGACAGCCCGCTCGATTTCACGCTGAAGCTGCCCTATGTGGTCGCTGCCTTGCCGGTTCTGCAGGCTTCGGCGCTCGGCAACGGCGCCGTCAACGCGGATCCCGACCGCGACGGGGTCATCCGCCGCGTGCCGCTGATCCTGAACTACAACGGCGACAAGGTGGACAGCCCGCCCGACGGCCTGTTGCCGGCGCTGTCGCTCGAGGCGATCCGCGTCGCCCTGGTCGATCCGAACAACAAGGCGTCCGGCTATACGATCCGCTCGTCCAGTGCGAGCGGCGACATCTGGGCCAGCGCCGTCGCGAACGGCATCGGCGCGCTGCGCATCGAGGACACGCCGGTGGTGATCCGGACCGACCGCGCCGGGCAACTGTTGCTGCACGACACCGGGCACCAGGCGCAACGCTTCATCTCGATCGCCGACCTGTTCAAGGCCGATTTCCCGCGCAGCGAGGTTGAAGGGCGGATCATCCTGATCGGCACGACGGTGGAAGGGCTGAAGGATATCCAGACGTCGCCGCTGGAAGCCCGCATTGCCGGCGTCGAGATCCATGCCGAGGCCATCGAGCAGATCCTGGAAACGGCGATGGGGGGCGGGATGGGCCTCTGGCGTCCCTACTGGAGCGATTTCGTCGAGAAGAGCCTGCTGATCCTGTTCGGTCTGCTGGTGATCGGCCTCGCCTTCCGGGCCGGGGCCATTCTCGGCATCGCCGTCGCCGTGGGCTCCATCGCTGTCGCCATCGGCGGGAGCTGGTACCTGTTCCACACCCGCGGCTGGCTGGTGGATCCGCTTTACCCGGCTGGAACGGCCCTGGTCATGGTCATGGCCGCGACCACCATCAACTTCATCCGCACCGAGCAAGACAAGGCGCGCATCCGCGGCACCTTCTCCATGTATCTCTCGCCGGCGATGGTCGAGCAGCTGGCGGAGCGGCCCGAGCTCGCGAAGCTCGGCGGCGAGAATCGCGAGCTCACCGTCATGTTCTCCGACATCCGCGGCTTCACCAAGCTCTCGGAAGGGCTCGACCCGCAGGAACTGACCCACGTCATCAACAGCTTTCTCACGCCGATGAGCAAGCTGATCAAGGATCATCAAGGCACGATCGACAAATATATCGGCGACTGCATCATGGCCTTCTGGAACGCGCCGCTCGACGTCCCGCATCACGCCCGCGAGGCGGTGCGGACCGCGGTCGAAATGCGCCGCACCTTGAAGCGCCTGAACGAGCAGTTCGCGGCGGAAGCCACCGCTGCCGGACGCAAGCCGGTCAAGCTCCGCGCCGGCGTCGGGCTCAACACCGGCATCGGCTGCGTCGGCAACATGGGGTCGGAGGAACGGCTGGCCTATTCGGCGCTCGGCGACACGGTGAACACCGCGTCCCGCCTGGAATCGCTGTCGCCGGCCTATTTCGTCGACCTGGTGCTCGGCGAGGAGACCGCCGCCGACGTCCAGGACTTTGCTTTGCTCGAGCTCGACCAGGTGAAGGTTAAGGGCAAGGCGATCCCGATCCGGATCTTCACCTGTCTCGGCACCGAAGGCTATGCCGCGCGCCCGGAATACCGGACCCTGCGCGCGCAGCACGACCGGATGCTGGAAGCCTATCGCCGCCAGGACTGGGAGGATGCCGAGGCCGCGCGCGACGAATGCCTGAAGGTCGCACCGGAGCGGCTGCATCCGTTCTACGCGCTCTACGGCACGCGGATCGGCGAGTTCAAGCTCTACCCGCCCGGACCGGGCTGGGATGGCGTCTACGTCGCACAGTCGAAGACCGGGTGAGGTAGCTTGTTGAAATTGAGTGTGTGGCACCCCCACCCCAGCCCTCCCCCGAAGACCGGGGAGGGAGAAGATAAGGGCCTTCCCCCGAAACCCGCGGACGCATGTCCGCATTCGCGGACGGGGGAGGAAGGATAAGATGTCCTCAGCCGCGCTCATCGTCTTTGGCCTGGTCACCCTGCTCGGCCTGGTCAGCCTGTTGCCGCCACTCGCGGCCAAGGTGAAATTGCCCTATTCGGTGCTGCTGGCGCTGGCCGGCTGCGCGCTCGGGCTGCTGATCCAGGTCCAGCCGCAATCCCATTCCGCGGTCGCCAGCGATCTCATGACCGCGCTGCAGCAGTTCGAGATCTCGGCCGAGGCGATCATCGTCATCTTCCTGCCCGCCCTGCTGTTCGAGGCGGCGCTCTCGGTCGATCTCCGGAGCCTGCTCGAGGACATCGCGCCGATCCTCACCATGGCGGTGGTCGCGGTGGTGATCTGCACCCTTGTGGTCGGCTTCTCGATGGCGGGCGCTTCCGATTACGGTCTGCTGGCCTGCCTGCTGCTGGGCGCCATCGTCGCCACCACCGATCCCGCCGCGGTCATCGGCATTTTCAAGGAGGTGGGCGCACCGCGACGGCTCTTGACCCTGGTCGAGGGTGAATCGCTGCTGAACGACGCCGCGGCGATCTCGATCTTCACCCTGCTGGTGGCCGCCATCCTCTATCCCGGCACGGTCGGTCCGGCGGGCGCGGTGGTCTCCTTCCTGATCAGTGCGATCGGCGGCGCTGTCGTCGGCACCGGCATGGGGTTCGCGACCACCAGCCTGTTCCGCATCCTCTCCGGCTGGCCGCGGGCAGAAATCACGCTCACCATCGCGCTCGCCTATCTCTCCTATTTCATCTCGGAGCACTATCTGCATCTCTCCGGCGTGGTCGCCTGCGTCGCCGCAGGTCTGGTGATCGGCGCGGCACGCAAGACCCGCCTCACCCAGGAGACGTCCGAGCAGCTCGAAGGTGCCTGGGGCCAGATCGGCTTTTGGGCGAATTCCCTAATCTTCCTGCTCGCTGCAATGTTCGTGCCGCGCTTCGTCGGCAACATGACCTGGACCGATATCGGCCTGGTGATCCTGCTCTACTTCGCGACCATGGCCGCGCGCGCCGCCACCGTGTTCGGCCTGCTGCCCCTGTTCGAACGGCTGCGCCTCTCGCAGCAGATCGACACGCGCTTCAAGGGTGCGATGCTTTGGGGCGGGTTGCGGGGCGCGATCTCCCTGGCCCTGGCGCTGGCGGTGACGGAGAACCGCGCCTTGCCGGAGGCGATCCGCGACTTCGTCGCCGCCTCGGTCACCGGCCTGGTGCTGATGACGCTGTTCATCAACGGCACCACACTGCGGCCGCTGATCCGGCTGTTCCAGCTGAATCGGCTTTCGCCGGTGGGCGCGGGCGTGCGCGACCGCGCGGCGGTGATGACCCTGGCCGAGGTCCGCGACCACGTGGCGGATGCGGCGGAAAGCGGCCGGTTCGATCGCAATGTGACCGATGCGGTGCTGGGCGATCTCGACGCCCGCCTCGCGGTCGAGCGTTCGACCTGCGCTCCCCTTGGCAGTGCAGAGGGGGGCACAGCCGAAGGCGTGCTGGGGAAGCGCCAGACCATGCGCGTCGGGCTGACCGTCATGACCGCGCGGGAGAGTGCGCGCTGTCTCGACTTCCTGCATGCCCGGGTGGTCGACCGGCGGATCGCCGAGCAGATGCTGGCGCATGCGCAGAAGCTGCGCGACGCGGTGCGGCCGCAGGGCAGCGCCGGGACCGAGCGCAAGCGCTGGGAGGCGGACAAGGCCTTCGCCCGAACCTGGAAGCGCAACCTGCGCTATGGCTGGCATTTCCGGCTGGCACTGCTGCTGCAGAACCGGCTCGGCTTCGACCGCGTGCTGGCGAACGCGCTGGCCGAGCGTTTCGAGCTGCTGGTCAACCAGCGCCGGCTGCTGGCCGAGATGGGCCCGTTCGCCCGCGACCGGCTGGGTGCGCTGCTGGGCGAGGAGGCGACCGAGAAGCTGATCCAGCTCAACGCCGACCGCGCGAAGGCGGTGGAGGACGCATTGCTGGCCTTGAAGCTGCAATACCCGAGCTATGCCGAGGCGCTGCAGCGCCAGCATCTCGAACGCGTGGCGCGGGTCTGGGAAGACCGGGGCTACCAAGCGCTGCTCTCGCAAGGCGTCGTCAGCGGCGAGGTCGCCCAAGCGCTGACCGAGGAGGCGAAGGACCGATATCCGGATATTGACCGCCGGCCGCATCTCGACACGCGGATGAGCGCCCGCGAGTTGGTCGCGCGCGTTCCGCTCTTCGCCAACCTCTCCGAGGACGCCTCGAACCGCATCGTGCGCCAGCTGCGGCCGCGGCTGACCTTGCCCGAGGAGCTGATCGTGCGCAGAGGCGAGCGCGGCGAGTCGATGTTCTTCATCGCCTCGGGCGCGGTCCGGATCGTCATCCAGGGCAGCGACGTCGAGCTCGGTTCCGGCGACTTCTTCGGCGAGCTTGCCCTCATCACCGGGCGGCCGCGCGTCACCGACGTGGTCTCGCTCGGCTTCTGCCAGCTGCTGGAACTGGGCGCCGCCGATTTCCGCGCCCTGCTGGCCAAGGACCCGGCCTTGAAGGCGCAGATCGAAAGCGTCGCCAACCAGCGCCTTGGGGTCAGCGTCGCTGCGGCGAAATAAAGCCCTTAAATCTTAATCGTCATCGCCGGGCTTGACCCGGCGATCTCGTGACAATGGGCGACAGATGCCCGGGTCAAGCCCGGGCATGACGGTCTTTTTGCCGCGATGACGACTTCGAGGGTGGGTGCTATAAGCTCTGCGCCTGCCAAGGCTTGCGATCTCCGCCGCCGACTTTCAATATGTACGGCTGGGAATAACGGAGACGCTTTTCGGAGAGGAGAGACCATCATGAACCTTGAACAAGCGCGTGGCTTGGACAAGAAGGCATTCCAGAAATTCGCCGGCAAGCTGAAGCCGGAGACCCGCAACTTCATCGACGGCAAGTTCGTCGATGCGAAGAAGGGTCGCAAGTTCGAGACCATCAATCCCGCGACCGGCGAAATCATCGCAAGCGTCGCCCGTTCCGATGCCTCGGACGTCGACGCCGCGGTCAAGGCCGCGCGCAAGGCGTTCAAGTCGGGCGTCTGGTCGAAGATGGCGCCGCGCGACCGGATGAGCGTGATCTACAGGTTCGCCAAGCTGATCGAGGACAACGCGCTGCAATTCGCGCTGCTCGACACCACCGACATGGGCAAGCCGATCAGCGAGATGCTGAACATCGATATCCCCGGCGCGGTGATGACCTTCAACTACTTCGGTGAGACGGTCGACAAGATCGAGGGCCAGGTCACTGCGACGGCTTCGAGCGAGTTCCATTACATCCTGCGCCAGCCGCTGGGTGTGGTGGGCTGCATTGTGCCCTGGAATTATCCACTGATGATGGCTTCGTGGAAGGTCGCGCCGGCTCTGGCCGCCGGCAACTCCGTCATCCTGAAGCCCGCCGAGCAGTCGCCGCTCTCGGGAGCCTTGATGGCGAAGCTGTTCATGGAAGCTGGCGGCCCGGCCGGCGTCTTCAACGTGGTCCAGGGCTTGGGTGAGGAGGCCGGTAAGGCGCTGGCGTTGCATATGGACGTAGACAAGATCGGCTTCACCGGCTCGACCGAGATCGGTAAGCTGATGATGGTCTATGCCGGCCAGTCCAACATGAAGCGCGTGACGACGGAATGCGGCGGCAAGACCCCGCAGATCGTGACCGGCGACGTGCCCGATCTGGAGACCGCGGTGCAATACGCGGTCAACGGCATCTACGGCAACCAGGGCGAGGTCTGCAACGCGGGCTCGCGGCTGATCGTCGATCAGAAGATCCACGACGACTTCGTCGATCTCTTCCTGAAGAAGGCCAAGGCCAGCTTCAACCCGGGCGACCCGCTGGACCCCGCGACCACCATGGGCCCGCTGGTCACCAAGGAGCAGCAGAAGCGCGTGCTCTCCTATATCGACATCGGCAAGAAGGAAGGTGCGAAGGTGGCGCTCGGCGGCGGCAAGCCGAAGGGGCTCGATGCCGGCTGCTATGTCTCCCCCACCCTCTTCACCGGGGTGAAGAACGACATGCGGATCGCCAAGGAGGAGATCTTCGGCCCGGTGACCGGCGTCATTCCGTACAAGAAGCTCGAAGACGCGATCGCCATCGCCAATGATTCGATCTACGGCCTGGCGGCCTCGATCTGGACCTCGGACGTCTCGACCGCGCACAAGGCGGCCCGCGACATCGAGGCCGGCATCGTCTGGGTCAACTGCTTCGACCACGGCGACATGACCTCGATCTGGGGCGGCTTCAAGCAGTCCGGCATGGGCCGCGACAAGTGCCTGGAGACGCTGACCACGGTCACCCAGACCAAGTCGGTCTGGATGCATCTCGGCTAGGATCGGCCGGAGTCTGGTGCAAGCGGGCGGGACCCATGGTCCCGCCCGTTCTCATTGGGGCGCGCCGACTGGCAGGGTAACGGTCATCCTCGTGCCGACGCCCTTCTCGGAGCGGATATCGAGCTGGCCGCCGAGCAGGCGCGCGAAGCGATCGACCAGGGTGAGGCCGAGCCCGCTGCCCTCCTGGCGCCGGTTGTAGGTGGGATCGAGCTGGACGAAGGGCTGCCGGGCGCGCGCGATCTCCTCCGCCGTCATGCCGATGCCGGTATCGGACACGGTGATGACCGCACTCGGCCCGGCCTGCCGCGCCTCAACGCGGACCTTGCCGCCCGTGCGGTTGAACTTCACCGCATTGGCCATGAGGTTGAGGATGATCTGCTTGACCAGGCGACGGTCGCTGGTCGGCGGCGCGCAATCGATGTCGGTCTCGATCGCGACCTGCCGCTCCTCGGCCAGCCCTTCCAGGTAGCCGGCGCATTCGCCGACCACCGCGGCGAGATCGACCGCTTCGTGGCTGGTCTCGATCCGCCCGGCTTCGATCCGCGCGAGGTCGAGGATGTCGTTGATCACCGCCAGCAGATGCTGCCCGCTCTCGTGGATGCTCTGGTAGTAGTCCTGCAGCTTTTCCGGCGCCAGGCCGCCGCCAAGCGTCAGCAGCATGTCCGAGAAGCCGATGATGGCGTTGAGCGGCGTGCGCAGCTCATGGCTCATGGTCGCCAGGAATTCCGATTTCGCCCGATTTGCCGCTTCGGTGTCGCTGAGCGCGCGCCGCAGGTCGAGCTCGGTCTGCTTCGCCGCGGTGATGTCCTGGGTGACGCCCAGGCTATGGACATGCCCCGTGGCTTCGTCGCGATAGGTGCGCCCGACCTCGCGAAAGTGCCTGAGCGCGCCGTCCTTGGTCGGGTTCCGGAACTCGACGTCATAGGTCTGCCCGGCATCCATCGCCATGATGGCATCGAAGGTGGCGCGGTCCTCCGGCGGCGCAGCCGCTTGCATCTGCCGGCTGCTGCCCCGTTCCAGCATGAACTCTCCCGGAGACATCCCGAACAGGCCGGCCAGCTCGTCCGAGCAATAGAGGCAGTGGTCCGCGGTGGTATCCCACACCCAGGTGCCGAAGCTGGCTAGCGCGGCGCCCTGGCGCAGCAGGCTTTCGCGCTCGCGCAATGCCGCCTCGATGCGGTGCAGCTCCGTCACATCCAGAACCGTGCAGCGCACCGCGACCCGCCTGCCCTGCGCGTCGAAATCCGGTCCGCTGCGCTCCACCACATAATGTGTCCGTCCCCGCCGGTCGGTGATGCGGTATTCGTTCTGCGCCGACGCCCCGGTCTCGATCGCGCGCATGTCGGCGCTGCGGATACGCTCCCGATCGATCGGATCCACCAGATTGATGAAGGCCTCGTAGCTGCCGTCGAAGCTTTCCGGCTCGAGGTCGTAGATCTGCATGCCGATCTCGTCGAGCGTCACGCGCCGGGTCGCCAGGTCCAGGTCCCACGAACCGACGGCGGCAATCCGCTGGATGCTGGCCAGCCGGGCCTCGTTTGCGGCGAGACGCTGCTCGACCGCTTTTTGGGCGGTGATATCCTCGGCCGTAACGATCACGTAGCGCGGCCGCTCCCCCGGCACCCGGGCCAGCGACAGGGAAGTACGCGACCAAACCGTCTCGCCCGACTTGCGGATGTAGCGCTTCTGGATGCTCACCGTCTCGCGGCGATCGCCTTGCAGTTCTTCGACCAGCTGGAGATTGGATGGAAGATCGTCGGGATGGGTGATGTCGGCGAAGGTGCGGCTTGCCAGTTCGGCCTCGCTGTAGCCGGTCAGCGCGCAGAAGGGGCGATTGGCGAGCAGGAAGCGGCCTTCGAAATCGCAGCAGCACATGCCGATCGCCGCCTGCTCGAAAATGGCGCGGAACAGCCAGGTCTCGCTCGCGGCGAGCCGAGCCTCTGCGCTCGTCGGCTCACGTCCACCCTGATGTCGCGACACCTCAATCCCCCGGCGCCGAGGGTATCCCAGCAGTTGCGCATGACATGGCTGGCCTCCCGAGCGTGGTGCATTCTATCCAGGATTCCAATCCCTGTGCCAGCGCGCGGTCAGGGGTGTGACATCTCATGCTCTTGATCCAGATATGTCAGTATTCTTGCCTTGCATATCCCGCAATGCACGGTGAGGGTTTGTTAATCGAACCGGGGCAGGATACCACCCGGGCGATGCCGGGACGGGGCAGGATCGGCGGCGCGCCATCACCAATCGGCAGCGGCGGGGCCACCATGTTTCGGACTTCGATTTCCAAACTCCTCATCTCTATTCAGAGCCTGATCCTCCTCAGCTTGGTGACGGTGACGGCGATCGTCGCTTGGGGTGGTCTCAGCGACTTCCGCTCGGCGACCCAGACGCTGGCGGCGACCGAGGCCGATCGCGCGATCTTCACCTCGATTCTGACCACGCGCGGCCAGCTGGCGAAGCTGACAGCGATGATGCTGGCCGAGGGCAATTCAGCGGATGCGGTCAAGGAGATGCGCGCCAAGGTCGATGCCGACTACCAGGCGGCGGTGGCGACGCTGGGCGACACCGCGCTGGCTGACGGGGAGAAGATGCTGGGGGCGCTGGACGCCGCCTGGAAGGACATGAAGGCGAAGGACAGCCTGGCCGACCAGGCCCTGGCATTGCCGGTTGACCAGCGCGACAGCGTCGTGCCGGCGGACTGGCGTGCCGCCATCAACAAGGTCAACAGCTCGCTCTCGGCGATTTCCGTCCGGATCGGCAACGACGTGCGCATGCAGGATCCTTTCGTTGCGGAGATGGTCCAGGTGCGGCGCATCGCCTGGCTGATCCGTGACCAGTTCGGCAACCAGTGCTCGTTGCTGCGGCCGAGTGTCGTCAAGAGCGAGGCCCTGACCCCCGAGGCGCTCGGCAAGTGGCAGGCCGGCAACGGCGCCTACCAGAGCGGGTTCGGCTTGCTGGATGAACTGATCGACCGCCCGGGCGAGCCCGCCAAGATCACCGAGACCGTCAAGGCCGCACATGCTTCGGTCGATGACGTCCAGGGGCAGATCAACAAGCTGGTGGCCGACTTCAATGGCAGCGGCCAGCCGGCCATGCCGGTTGCCGACTACAACAAGCTGTGCAACAGCCCCTTCCCGCAGATCCTGGCGGTCGGCTACGCGGCTCTGGACGAGGCCGTGGCCTACGCCACGACGAAGCGCGAAAGCGCGCTGGTCGTGCTGATGGTGTCCGGCATGGCGCTCATGCTGGCGCTGCTGCTCTCAGTGCTGGCCATCGCCGCGGTGGTGCGGCGCTTCAGCAAGCCGACCGGCGTGCTGATGGGCGCCGTCGCCAAGCTCTCGGCCCGCGACTACGCGACACCGGTCCCGCCCGCCAAGAACCCGGACGAACTCGGCAAGCTCTCGACCGCGCTGGAATCGCTGCGCGTGGGCGCCCTGGAGGCCGAGCGGCTGGAGGGCGAGGCGGCCAAGACCCGCGAGGCGGAACTCCATCGCGGTCGCGAGCTGCAGGCGCTCTGCCAGAGCTTCGACGCGCTGGTGAAGCGGTCGCTGACCGCCATCACCGCCACCACCGACCAGCTGAAATCGACCGCCGACGGGTTGCAGACCGTGGCCGCGGAATCGAGCAGCCAGGCCACCGCGGTCTCCACCGCCGCCAACGACGCGGCGGTCAACGTGCAGACCGTGGCGGCGGCGACCGAGGAACTCTCGGCCTCGATCTCCGAGATCACCCGCCGCGTTACCGCCAGCTCCGACGGCGCCAAGAACGCGGTGAGCGAGGCCGAGCAGACCACCCGGATCTTCGACGCCCTGGCCTCGGCGGCCTCGCGGATCGGCGATGTGGTCAGCCTGATCGAGCAGGTCGCCTCGCAGACCAACCTGCTCGCGCTCAACGCGACCATCGAGGCGGCCCGCGCCGGCGAGGCCGGGCGCGGCTTCGCGGTGGTGGCGCAGGAGGTGAAGAACCTCGCCAACCAGACCGCGACCGCGACGCAAGAGATCGCCGGGCTGGTGAACGAGATCCAATCGACCTCGCAGTCGGCGGTCTCGGCGATCAAGGGCGTCTCCAGTGCCATCGGCAGGATCAGCGAGGACACGATCGCGATCTCGGCCGCGGTCGAGGAGCAGGGAGCGGCCACCCACGAGATCGCGAACTCGGTCCAGCAGGCCGCCCGCGGCACGCAGGAAGTGACGTCGACGATCGCCGTGGTCGCCGCTTCCAGCCAGCGCACCGGCGGGGCCGCGACCGAGCTGGTGGGCTCGGTCGAAAGCATGCTGAAGGAGCAGGCCAACCTGAAGCAAGCGGTCGAAGCCTTCCTGGCCAAGGTTCAGGCGGCGTAGAAGCAGCGCGACAGACTGCTGTCTCGTACCCCCACCCTAGCCCTCCCCCGAATCGGGGGAGGGGACTGCATCGCGTTCACCCCTGCCGCGTCGGAGGGTTTTCTCTTCCAGCCAGTTGCTCGCTACAATCCCCCTCCCCCGATTCGGGGGAGGGCCGGGGTGGGGGGTATGAATGTCAGCAACGCATCTGGTTTCGGTCGACGACATCGTGGCGGCGGAGCGCGTCATCGACGGCTGGGTCGAGCGCACGCCGAGCGTCAAGAGCCCGGCGCTCGGTGCCAGGCTGGGCGCGCGCGTCGCCTTGAAACTGGAGCTGCTGCAGAAAACGGGCTGCTTCAAGCCGCGCGGCATCACCAACAAGCTGCTCTCCCTCAGCGACGCGGAGAAGAAGCGCGGGCTCATCACCGTCTCCGGCGGGAACCACGGCATCGCCATCGCCGCAATCGGCAAGGAGATGGGAATCGCCGTCACGGTGGTGATGCCGGAGAAGGCGCCGCTGCGCTCCCAGGCGCGGATCAAGGCGAGCGGCGCCACCCTGTTGCTCACCCCCGATGCCGGCACCGCCTTCGAGCTGGCGGAGAAGGAATGCGCCGAAAAGGGCATGACCTATATCCATTCCTACGACGACCCGAAGATCATCGCCGGGCATGGCACGGTGGGGCGGGAGTTCATCGCCGACCAGCCGGACCTCTCCGACGTGCTGGTCTCGATCGGCGGCGGCGGGCTGATCTCCGGCTGCGCCGTCGCTTTGAAGGCGGCAAACCCGCAGATCCGGATCTGGGGCGTCGAGACCGAAGGCGCCGATGCGATGACCAAGGCGCTGGCGAAGGGTGCCCCGGAGAAGATCCAGGTAACCTCGATCGCGACCACCTTGGGCGCGCCCTCGGTCACCGACCGCACGCTTTCTCACGTGCAGGCTTTGGTCGAGACGGTGATCACCGTGAGCGATGCCGAAGCGGTCGGCGGCGTCATCACCCTGGCGGAGGAGGCCAAGCTCTGGGCCGAGCCGGCCGCCGGCTGTCTGATCCCGGCGGCCCGCCAAGTAATCGAACGCGTGGGACCCGAGGCCAAGCTCGGCCTCGTGATCTGCGGCGGCAACGTCGCCTTCAGCGACGTCGCCGGCTGGGTGGAGCGGTTCGGGGTGTCAGGCGGTTAGGAGCCGAGCCGGGCTCGGCTCCCGCACCGTCCTACTTAGGCCCGCGCGGCGGTTCGTCGAACCCGCCTCCGGGGCTGGACCGGCATCGCAACCACCGAGCCGTTCTCTTCCTTCACGTGGCGGATCTCGCCGCTGACACGGCCGAGCACGCCGGGGCGGAGCTCGGTCACCTGCAGGCGTTCAGGCCGCTTCTCGGTCGGCATGACGAAGCCGTAGGGCGTCGCGGGCACGAAGCCGAATCTCTTGTAGTAGTCATAGTCGCCGACCAGCAGCACGAGGTCGTAGCCCATCTCGGCGGCGATCTCCAACGTGCGGAAGGTGAGCGCCCGGCCGATGCCCTTGCCGGCGAGCTGCGGCGTGATCGCCAGCGGGCCCAGCAGGAGCGCGGGATGTCCGGTCTCGCCGACCTGGATCGGCCAGTAGCGGATCGAGCCGACCAGCTTCTTGTTGTGGTCGAACGCCGCCCAGCTGAGGGCCGCCACCGGGGCGACGCCCTGGCGGAAAAGATAGGAGGCCTTCTCGCGTCGTTCCGCGCCAAACACCCGGTCGAGCAGCAGCTCGACGCGCGGGGCCAGCGCGGCGGATTCAGGCTTGATGGTGAACTGGGCTTCGGTGGCGTTCATCTCGGGATCCTCTGGTTTAAAGCGGTGATCGGACCGGGCTTTGGAGCCGGTGCGCCGCTGTGGGATCCCGCCGAGGGCGGTCAGCTCAAGGTTCTCCCACAGTCATGCGCGCACCCGACTTCGCGGCCCGTAGCAACGGGCGCCATGTATCGTCGTCGGAGGCGCAGACTGGACAACCTTGTAGCCTTTCGGCTGTTGGCAATGACTGGGGTATATAGTGAAAAAGCGGGCGGGGTCAAGAAATAACCCCGCCCGCCAGTCAGATAGCGATCACAGTTCGGCTACTGGTGGAAGACCAGCGCCGAGGCGATCACCACGGCGACGCCGCCGGCGAGCGCCAGGTACGGCAGCATGCCCGCCTTCTTCTCGCCGAGGCCGCCGATTTCCGTGACGCCGAGGTCCGAGAGCATCCGCGGCGGGAATTGCCCCTTGTCCTCTATGTAATGACGCCAGGCGAAAACCGGCACGCTGATCGCCGCGGCAATGACGCCCGCGATCAGCGCGTTCGGGTTCCAGACTTCGGCGCCGGCGCCCATGAACATGGCGTTCACGAAGGCGAAGATGCCGCCCAAGGCGAGGATGAAGGTCGGCGCCTTGTACGGCCGCTTCACGTGACCGGCGTCGATGCGGTGGATCCAACCGGCATTGAGGTTCAGGAAGTTGAAGATGATGTAGCCGCAGTTCGACACCGCCAGGATGAAGAAGTAGGCGGTGGCGTCGGTGGAGGCGATCGAGAGCAGGAACAGGTTGAACACCAGGTCCGTCCACATCGCCGCCGTCGGCGCGCCGTGATGGTTGACGCGGCTCAGGTACTTCGGCAGCCAGCCGTCCACCGAGCCCTGGTAGAGGGTGCGGGAGGAGCCGGCCATTGCGGTGATGATGATCAGGATCAGCGATGCAATCATCAGCAACACGCAGATGAAGTTGATGATCGCGCCGCCGCCCACCATCCGCGCCATGGCGTCGGCGACGCCGGTGCCGGCCACCACGCCCGGATCGAGCATGCCGTTCAGCCCGAGGACGCCCTGGAAGGTGAAGGGCACCAGGATGAAGAGCACGATGCAGATCAGGCCGGAATAGAAGATGGCCTTGAAGGTGTCGGTCGCCGGGTTCTTGAACTCGCTGGTGTAGCAGATCGCAGTCTCGAACCCATAGGTCGACCAGGCGGCGATGAACATGCCGCCGAGGACCAGGGTCCAGCCGGGGATGTTCCAGGAACCGGGCTCCGGCACGTAGGCCGCGCCCAACGGGACGAAGGGCGAGAAGTTGGCCCAGTTGAAGTTGCCGTTGACCAGCGGCACCAAGCCGATGATGAGCAAGGTCGCGAGAATGATCACGCCGACGACCGTCTGAACCCGCGCGGTGCTCAGGATGCCGCGGTGCTGGATGGCGAAGGCCAGCAGCATCAGCAAGGTGCCGATGAAGAAGGTCCAGTTGATCGACATGGTCACCACGCCGAGATCAACCGTGAACAGGGACCAGTTGTGGATCGGCATCAGGGCGGCGGTCGCGCCGGCCTCGTCAAGCGTTACGCCGGCCGCGGCCTGCGTTGTGATGTACTGGGCGATGACGTCGGCGGCCGGTGTTGGCTCCATCATGGCCAGGATATAGCCGGCGGCGATCGCTGAACCGAGCGAAAGCACGGGCGTCCAGGCGATCCAGTTGCACCAGACCGAGAGCGGCGCGATGAACTTGCCGTATTTCAGCCAGGCTGCCGCGCCGTAGATCGAGGCGCCGCCCGACTTGTTCGGAAACAGGCCGGCGATCTCGGCATAGGTGAAGGACTGAATGAAACCCATCAGCATCGACGCCGCCCAGACCGCGAAGGCCACGTTGCCGACCGTGCCGGCGATGCCCCCGATGGAGAACAGCACGAGCGCGGGGACGCCGCTCGCAACCCAGAATGCCCCCTTCCAATCAATCGTGCGGTGCAGGTTGGCACCTGACCCTTCGGTAATCGCCGTCATCGAACACTCCCTCGTTCAAATGGTCTTTGTTTGGGTCTCTCGCCCGGGACGGTGACCAACCGTGCCGGGTGCAAACCTTCGCAGAAAGCGAAAACCCCGGGACGGCTCTCGCCCCCGGGGTCGCTCATCAACTCAGCGTCTCATCCAAATGATGGAGAAGGCAGCACGGCCACTGCCGCGGCCCCTTATAGAGCCGGCGACCGAACAAAGCGGTCAAAGGCACCGATGGTAACTCAGCCAAGCGACCTTCCCCCTCGCCGACCAGTCATCGAAGCACGTATGACCATGATGCGACAAAATGACCGCCCAATCCAGCACAATGATTATAATTTGGTATGGAATTGGTTGCTGTGAGTCTAGGAACGGTATCCAGATTGGTCAGGATACTGTCAGGGGAGCCTGAGGCGGCCTCCCCGCGCATCACCGCACGATCGTGACCGGGCAGTGCGCGCGGGTGACGATGTCCTCCGCCACCGAGCCGACCAGATGGCGGGCGATCCCGGTGCGGCCGACGCTGCCGGCGATGATGTGGTGATAGCCGTTCTTCTCGGCATAGGTCACGACGGCCGACGCGATGTCGGAACTCATCGCGCGAACGCAGGTGACGCGTTTCAGACCGTCTTTCAGCGCGCGTTCCAGCGCCATCAGCAGCGGCTTATCGACCGGCAGATCCTTGGCCGCGATCTTCGCCTCGTCCCAGGTCAGGTATTTCAGGTCCGGTCCGTCGGTGACGGTGATGAAGGCAAGAGGTTGGTTGAGCTGTCCCGCCCATTGGATGGCTTGAATCACCGCTTTCTCGGAAGGCGCCGAGCCGTCGGTTGCGCAGAGGATTTTCTGATCGGCCATGCCAATACGGGCGTGCGATTGCGAGTCGACGGCCCTGAGTCTAGCAGATTTGTCGCAGCCCCGCGCGCGCCGCCCGGATGCGCCGGGTTGGCCTTGGGGTCCTTGCGAATTGACAGGCGGGGGATTGTTTCCCACCATTCCGTCATTCCGTGCTTGCGCATAACCGGCTGAGCAGACCGAGCTGCGGATGGGGCAAAGCATCTTCGATGGAAAGCGTGATCCTCCTCTGGTCCGCCGCCGTAGCCGCCGCCATGGTGCTGGCCGTGCTCTGCGGGCTGATGTGGCTGCTGGACCGGCGCGACACCGCCACCCTCATGCTGTGCATTCTCGGGATCTCGACTGCGGCCGCAGCCTATGTGGAACTCGGCCTGATGCATGCACGCACGCCGGCGGAATTCGGCGCCTGGATCCGCTGGTACCACCTGCCGCTGTTCCCGGCCCTGGTCGCGCAGGTGTTCTTCGTGCATTTCTATCTCGAAAGCAGCACGAAATGGCTGATGTGGAGCTTCATCCTGACGCGCAGCTTCATCCTCATCGCCAACTTCCTGCTGCAGCCGAACTATCACTTCTCGAGCATCGAAAGCCTGCATTTCGTGTCGGTGCTGGGCACCCAGGTGGCCGCCATCGAACACGCCGTGCCGCGCCGCGGCCTGCAGTGGATCGCCGTGCTGAGCCTGGTGCTGCTGTTCTCCTACGTCGCGAGCGCCGCCGTCCGCTGCTGGCGGAAGGGCGGTGGCGAGCAGAAGCGTAAGGCGCTCGCCGTCGGGCTGGCCGAGGGTCTGCCGATGCTCTGCACGATCGTCTACGGCCAACTGGTCTTTTTCGGCGTGTTGGGCGGACCGATCTCGAACATCCCCTGGTTCCTGGGCGCGCTGCTGATTATCGGCTATGTCTCCGGGCGCGATTTCGTGCTGAGCCGGCGGGCGCGGCTGGAGGCGGCGGAGCTGCGCAGCCAGCTGGCGCAGATCGAGCGGGTCAACCTGTTGGGACGGCTGGCCTCGGCGCTGAGCCATGAATTGTCCCAGCCGATGAGCGCGATGTCCCTGAACCTGGGCGCGGCGCTGAAGCAGTTGAAGCGAGCGCCACTCGACGCCGCCGAGCTCGAGGCTATCCTCAGGGACGTCGATGCCGACAACGACCGTGCCATCGAGATCATCAACCGGATGCGGCAGCTCTTCAAGCTGCGGGCCATCGAACTCAATCCGATCCGGATTGATGACGCGGTGAGAAATGCCGTCTCGCTCGCCAACCCCGAGGCGAAGGCCAAGAACGTAGACTTGCAGCTGCGCATTCCGCCGGGAATGCCGCCGGTCTCCGGCGATTCCATCCATCTCTCGCAGGTGCTGCTCAATCTGCTGATGAACGGCATTCAGGCGGTCCAATCCCGCCCGATCGGCGCCAGGCAGATCGTCGTCGAGGCGCGCGCCGACCTGGCGAAGGGCGAGGTGGAAGTCTGCGTGCGGGATTCGGGCCCGGGCGTTCCCAGCACCATCGTCCACCGCATCTTCGACCCACTATTCACCACCAAGGCCGAAGGCATGGGGATGGGACTCGCTCTGTCGCACACGATCATCGAGGCCCATGGCGGCCGGCTCTGGGTCGACAAGGACGGCGCCGAACAGGGCGCGACGTTCCACTTCACCTTGCGCGCGGCCTAGGCCTCGGCCCCGCCAGGCGGGGCGGCGCGATGCCGCCCCCGCGCCGCTTCTCGCTACATGCGCTCCGGCGAGTGTTCGGCATCCAGCACCTTGCGCAGGGTATCGCCCTGGCGCAGGCGCCGCGCCTCGTCCTCCAACTGCCGGTTCTCCATGCGGATCTGCAGCACATGCCAGCCGATCCAGAACACCAGGCAGAGAATCACCATCAGCATTTCGGTGCCGACGAACGGATACAGTGGGCCGATGTCAGTGATGTTGCCGTCCCAGCTTTCTATTCTTCCGGTATTCATGACGCGCTCCTATCCGATTATTCCGCGGGCCTCGGGTTGGCTTCCGAGAGGCCGATGGTCCGAATTTCGTCATCCTCGCGCGCTGTGTTGATCAGCGACACGTGGTCGAGGCCGGCGAGCTCCACCTCGCGCGGGATACGCAGCATGTTGAGCTGTTTCAGGGCCCAGCTCGCGACGTAGCCCGGGATGAAGCCGAGGACCCAGAACATGATCACGGCGCCGATGAACTGACCCCAGGGCGTCACCTTGGCGAAGGGTTCGGTATGCCCGAGCAGTGCGTCCGGCGAGGAGGGATAGCCCCAGAGCACAAAGCCCGCGGCCACCACGCCGAGGAAGCCGGCATAGCCGTGGACCGCGACTGCGCCCACCGCGTCGTCGATCTTGAAGCGGCGCTCGACCCAGTAGTGCATCTTGTAGATGACGGCGACGATGATTGCCGAGATGAGCATGGCCTGGATCGGATGGTAGAGATCGTTGCCGGCCGAGGTTGCGATGACGCCGGCGAGGCCACCGGAGAAGGTCCAATAGGCATCGCCCCTGGAAACGACATAGCCCGCCATCAGGCCGCCGCAGAGCGCCATGATGAAGTTGAAAGTGATGGCGGAAAGCGTGGTCGGCTGCAGGTAGATATTGGTCGCCGAGTAGAACACGCCGTCGCCCGCCTGGACGTCGTAGATCGGGATGTTGCAGGCGGCGTAGAAGCCCCAGAAGCCGGTATAGATCAGGAATAGGCCGATGCAGACCAGCCAGGGATTCTGCGGCGGGATGTTGCGCGGGGTGCCGTCCGGCGCGAACTTGCCGATGCGTGGCCCGAGGTTGATCAGCACCGCGAGGCAGGTGCCGCCGGCGATCGCGTGCACGACGCCCGAGGCATAGGCGTCGTGATAGCCGAGCACCTTGACCATCCAGCCGGCGGGGTGCCAGCCCCAGGCGGCGTCGATGATCCAGGTGCAGGAGCCGACCATCACCGCGATGATCCAGAACGCACCGGATTTCATCCGCTCGATGATCGAGCCCGAGACGATCGAGGCGGTGGTCCAGGAGAACAGCAGGAAAGCCGCCCAGAACACGCCGTTCAGCCGCGCCCAGAGGGCGGTGTCGGCTTCGGTGATGTCGGTGCCGGCCGGCTTGCCGCCCATATGTGCGGCCATCAGCTCGTTCCACGGCTCGGCGAAGGGTGCTGCGACCAGGCCGCCGGTGATGCCCGGGCCGTTGACCATGGAGGAATAGAACCACCAGCCGAAGAGATAGAAGGTGACGCCCACGGTCGGGATCACCATGGTGTTCTTCAGGAGGGTCGCGAGGTGATTCTTCCGGCGCGAGACGCCGACCTCGTAGGTGCAGAAGCCGACATGAATGAGGAACATCATGACGACGGTGATCCAGTAATAGGTCTCCGTGAAGAGTACCTGCATTGCCACCATTGGGTCACTCATGACCGGCTCCTTTCCCCTATGTCACCCGCGACCGGCGCGCCCGCGCCGGTCCTTTCACATGCCTGATTGTCCCGTGTTCATGCTTCGGCCGGCCGCAGCAGGGGCCGCCGATGGGGTGTTGAAACCAATGAGAAATGGCAGAGAGAGACGGCAGCGCCGGAAGCGCCGCGCCCGATCGTCATGGTCAAGGTCATGAGCCGCATCTAGGCGCGGCTGCAAAACGCACGCCATCAACACACCCCCAGCCGCGCCTCCGGCAATGCCGGGCCCCGCGCGTGGCCAGCCTTTCGCGACTCGCGCGTGGCTGACAGGCGACAGCTTGGTTACCACAGCCGCCGCCGATTTACCAGATTGCAGGTAAGTTTCCTGTCTTGAAACGGGATCCGGCGCGGCAACTCACGGCCGGCGCGGATATCTATCCTGCCGCGCGCCCAGACTTGAAGTTCGCCCAGCGGAAGCGCGCGATGCGATAGGCATCCAGGATCGAGACCGCATAGACGATGAGGCCGCCGGAGAGCTTGCCGATCGCACTCACCTCCGGCCCGGTGATCCGCCAGGTGACCCAGCCGAGGATGAACATGAACCAGGCGAACATCATCCCGCGCTGAATGTTGCCGACCGCCCAATGCCCGCTGCCCGGCGCCAGGACCGCGATCAGCATCACCAGGTAGGGATGCAACGGCGCCCTGGACTGCGTGGATTCGCTCATGCGGCGGCTCCGTTGCTGTGCGGCGCGGCAGGTTGCTTCAGATCTTCCACAAGGGCGATCGCGGCGTCGAGCATGGCGGCGAGCTGCTCGCGTGGGATGCGCACCGGCCCGAACAGCGCCTGGCGCAGCACCATGTATTCGGCGCGCGCGCCCTGGGCCGCCTGGCGGACCAGGCGGACACCACGCTGGGTCACCAGCAGCTCCTTCATCCGCAGGTCGTCGAAGACGCTGATATGCCGGGTGAGGATTTCCTCGGGCGGGATCGCGTCGGGATCCTCGCATTTCACCGTCAGGTGATCGGGCCAGCCGGCAGGCAGCTTCAGGACGTGATCGAAGTCGCCGTGCGGCGAGAAGAATTCGACGTTATGGGCGCGGGCCATGACATCGCAGGCGCCGGGCACCGGAAGATCGGCCATCACGGTCACCCGCAGCCAGAGCGAAGGCAGCTTGCGCACGGCGATGTGGTCGATGATGGCATCGACCGCCACTTCGTGGCCGCAATAACGGCCGCGCAGCTTCGGGTATTCGTTGGCGGCACGGCTGATCTCGGCCTCGCCCAGTAGACCTCGCACATCCTCGAACAGCTGCGCCCGCTCGCGCTCCAGGCGGCGCTTATCGCGGCGGTAGATCCAGACCAGGACCGCGATCGCCGCGAGGCAGGCTATGAGGATGTCGATGCGCATGGCTCCATCATAACAAAAGGCCGGGCAAATGCCCGGCCTTCGTTGCGAACCAGACTGCGATCAATAGCCCTGGGGCTTCGGCCAGTTCATGGTGAACTGGTCTGCGCGCCGGACGTATTTGTAGCGGAACAGGTGGAACCACAGCGAGACGATCCAGTAGAAGGCCATCATCGCCAGCAGCTGGCGGCCATAGCCGAGGTAGACCGCAAACATCGTCGTCACGCAGAGCACCAGGAGCACGATCGCCGGGATCGGGTGGAACGGGTGCTCGAAGCCGCGGCGGATGGTGCCGACCGGCCAATATTTGCGGAACAGATAGATGTTGATCGGCATGAAGGTGTAGTTCAGCAGACCGGAGAGGATGGAGAAGGTGATGATCTGGGCCAGCGGAACCTTGAGCGCGAAGATCGCCGCGATCGGGATCAGGAAGATGATCGCCCGGAACGGTGTACGGTATCTCGGGTGCACCGCGCCGAACCAGGCCGGCAGGTAGCGGTCGCGGCCCATGGAGAACCATGCGCGCGCCGCGTCGTTGATGCAGCCGTTGGCCGAGGCAATAGCAGAGAACAAGGTGCCGATGAAGAGAATGACCTCCATGGTCGGCCAATTGATGATCTTCGCGGCGTCGTAGAGCGGCGCCAGCTCGAGATCCCAGCCGACATATTCCCAGGGCAACAGGCCGCAGGCGATGTACCAAGTGAGCGCCGCGGCGATCAGCAGGGTGATGATGCCGGTCATGGTGCCGAGCGGCAAAGCGCGGCCCGGTGAGCGGACTTCCTCCGCCGCCTGGCAGGTGCCCTCGATGCCGAGATAGTACCAGATGCCGAAATGCAGCGCCGCGATCACGCCGATCCAGCCGTAAGGTAGGGGCGTCAGCAGATCGTGGTGCAGCAGCGTGGCATCGGCATGGCCGAGCGCGGTCGAGAACAGGGTGCCGAAGAACAGGATCAGGATCGACGCAAACGCCGCCGCGGTGATGATGAAGTTTACCGTCAGGGTCATGAAGACGCCGCGATAGTTCAGCCAGGCCAGGGCGACCAGGGTGAAGACGGTGAAGGCCCACCAGAAGTGATCGGTATCGGGCCCGTATATCCCGAGCGGCTCCGCGGGATTGAGGCGGTTGACGCCGATCTGCACCAGGAGGCCTGCGACCTGGACGTCGGCCGCTTCCAGCATGGTATAGGCCAGCACCAGGTAGAGGCCGACGTTGAAGGCCATCAAGGGCCCGATCGTGTGCTTGGCCTGGGCATACTGGCCGCCGGCTGCGGCGACGGTCGAGGTCACCTCAGAATCGATCATGGCGACGCAGGTATAGAGCAGGCCGATCACCCAGGCGGCGATCAGCGCGCCGAAGGCGCCGCCCTTGCCGACCGCGTAGTTCCAGCCCATGAACTCGCCGACCAGGACGATGCCGACGCCCAGGGCCCAGACATGGACCGGGCCCAGCACCTTCAAGAGGTTGAGGCTGGCGCCTTTCGGCTGTGTCGATGCGATATCGGCCATGTCAATGCCCCCGCTTCTGCTCGGCGGCGAAGAGCTCGTCCACGCCTTCCTTCGAACTCAGCAACTGCTCTTCGGAATATTGCGTCCCGACCTTCCAGGCGTCGGCCACCATCCAGAGCAGCATGATCGCCGACAGCGCCCAGGCGATGTATTCCAAGATCTGCCACATGGCTTCCGTCCCCTATTCGAACTTTTCGCGAATGACTTCGCGGTATTCTTTCTTCGAGGCCCAGAGCACGAAGACGTAGTAGCCGAGAATCACGACCGCGGTCAGGACCAGGCCCATCACGTCAATGTCGTATTCGAAGGGATGGGTGATGATTTCCGCGGCGCTCTCCGGCGTGTAGCCGAGCTTTTCCCATTGCTGGGCCATGGTCGGGTTCTGCCCCAGCGATTCCCAGCTCAACCCGGTCCAGGTCTTGGTCTCGGCGCCGGCGGCATCGGTCGCGGTCTGGTAGGTGACGCCGTCCGGCAGCTTTTCGACGCGCGACGGCACCGCGATCTGCAGCCAGAGCGGCAGCCAGAGCGCCGCGAAGACAAGAATCAGCAGAAGGATGACGTCAAAAATCTGCCCGCCGCGGCTCTGCTGAGGCGGGTTGTAGCGCTGCGCCATGGTCTCTCTCTCCCCTGAAAGCCGCGTCAGCGACCGGCGTCGAGATGCTTGATGTCGGTGCCGTAGATGTGGGTCTTGTCGTGGCCGTAATGGCGCACCATGGCGCCGATCGACGCGGTGTTGAACAGCAGCAGCACGGCCGCTGCGATCCAACAGACGGTCTCGACCGCGGGATTCGGGATGTGGGCTCGGACCGCCAGCAACACGAAGAGCACGGTCGCCCACAGCGCGATCACGAAGCCCCAAGCAAAGATACGGTCTCTGGAATACATCGCGTCGATGCGCGACTCGAGGTCGTTCGCCATTTGCTCTCCCCTCTTTCCTCCCGCGCGGATTCTCTTCCGCGCGCCGCCCGCCGGTATTCCGGTCGAACGAATTTCTTGCCCGGTCCAATTCGCGATTCGCAGAACTGGACTTGGGAAAAGCCTTTTATCACCGCGAAAGGAAGTTTACTAGCCTGAAATCAATTTTCCTCTAAAGAAACACGCCGGCACGCGAAGCGGGCTCAGGATTCGTGCTTCAACGGTCGCGAGAGCAGGGCGCGGATCGCATCATCGATCGCCGTTGCATCTTGGAGGATTCGATTCACGGCATCGGCGATCGGCATCTCGACGCCGATCTGCTTGGCAAGCAAGCTGACCGCCGCAGCGGTGGTGACGCCTTCGGCGATGCTGCGGCGCGATGCAAGAATGTCGGCAAGCGCCTTGCCTTGCCCTAGATCAAAACCGAGCGAGGTGTTGCGCGATTTCAGACTGGTGGCGGTCAGGATGAGATCGCCGATACCGGCCAAGCCCATCAAGGTCTCGGCGCGTCCGCCCTTTGCCAGTGCGAGACGCGCCACCTCCGCGATGCCGCGGGTGATCAGCGCGGCGCGCGCATTCTCGCCCAGGCCCCGGCCGAGCACGATGCCGCAGGCGATCGCGAGCACGTTCTTGACCGCCCCGCCGACTTCGACGCCGACCGGATCGTCGGAGCCGTAGGGACGGAAGGCGCCCTGCGCCAAGGCATTCATCAGCGCCTCGACCAGGTCGGCGCGTTCGCCGGCCAGGACCACGGCGGTCGGCAGGCCGCGGGCCGCTTCCGCGGCGAAGCTCGGGCCGGAGAGGATGATGGTCGGCACCGCGGCGAGCGCCTCCGCCGCGATCTCGTTCAACAGCGCGCCGGTCTCGCATTCGATGCCCTTGGCGGTGATGACCAGGGCGGCGCCCTTCCAGAGCGGCGAAGCCTTGCGGCAGAAGTCGCGGAAATGCTGCGCCGGCTGGGCATAGAGCACGGCATCGGCATCGAGCGCCAGGCCGAGATCGGTCTCGACGCGGATCGCGGGACCGAGGGCGATGCCCGGAAGATAGGCCGCGTTCTCGCGGTCTCGCGCCAGCTCGGCGGCCTGCTCGGGGCGGCGGACCCAGAGCATGGTCGCGCAGCCGGCGCGCTGCGCCAGGATTGCCAGCGCAGTGCCCCAGGCGCCCGCGCCGATGATGGAAATGCGCTGCATCTTCATCGGAGCAGGAATCCGCCCGCGAGCGGATCTTCGGGCTCGACGGTGAAGACCGAGCGACCGGTATAATAGGCGCGCCCCGACACCTCGGCCCGGATCGCGGCGAAGCGGCCGGCGCTGGTTTGCTCGGCGACGCGGCCGGTGAATCGGCTGCCGGTGACACTCTCGAAGGTGAAGTCCGCCGGCATCAGCGCTGGGTCGCGCGCCACGGCCAGCGCGATGCGCGCGGTGACGCCGCTGCCCGTGGGCGAGCGATCGACTTCGCGCTCGGCGAAGACGCAGATGTTGGCGCTGGCGCCCTCTTGTGACACGCCGCCCCCTTGCGTGACGCCAGTTCGGCCGTCGGTCAGGATGGTGCCGTAGAGGAAGGCGAGATCGGGCGAATCCGGATGGTCGAGCTGCACCTGCGCCTGCACCGCCTTGGTCACGCGGTCGGCGGCATCGACCAGGTCGCGGGTCGGCGATTTACGCACGTCGAGGCCGAAGCGCGATGCCGGCAGGAAGGCGTAGAAGGCGCCGCCATAGCCGATGTCGAGCGTCACCTTGCCGAAGCCCGGCACCTCGACGTCATGATCGAGCGCGAAAGCGAAGGCCGGCACGCTGACGAAGCTCACCGCGCCGGGCTTGCCGCCTTCGAACGCCACCGTCACGCGCACGAGGCCGCAGGGGCATTGCAGGTTGAGGCGCGCATTCTTGCCTTCGGCCTGGATCAGGCCACGGTCGAAGGCGTAGCGGCCGAGCGCGAGGGTCGCGTGGCCGCACATCGTGCTATAGCCCTCGTTGTGGATGAAGAGCACCGCCATGTCGGCTTCCGGGTGATCGGGCGCCACCGGCAGCACGCCGTACATGTCGTAATGGCCGCGCGGCTCGAACATGATGAGGCTGCGGAAGCGGTCGAGGTTCTCGCGGGCGAAGCGGCGCTTGTCGAGCAGGGTCGCACCCTCGATCGCCGGATAGCCGGAGGTTACGATCCTGACCGGCTCGCCGCCGGTATGCATCTCCACCGTCTCGATCCGGGTTGCCGCGTCCGGGCTGCGCTGCATGCTCAAAACCGTCTGCTTGATTTGCCTGGGTCCGGCTGTAGTCTCGCGCGGATCGAAAGGCAAGGGCGCGGCATGTTGAGGCGGATTTTCCTGTTCGGGCTGGCGAGCCTGGTTCTGGCCACCCCGGTTCTGGCACGCGGTGCGCAGGCGGAGCCGGCGCTGAGCGTGGCCCTGCCGGAAGGACTGTCGCCGCGCACCGTTGGTTTCTATCTCGCCCAGGAGAAGGGCTATTACGCGGCGGCAGGCGTCACGGTGAACTTGACCGCGCCCGGCGCAGACGGCCGGTCGATCGATTCCCTGGCGCAGAAGAAGGCCGATGTCGCGGTTGAGCTGATGCCGATCGCCTTGAAACGCCGCGAAGCCGGCGACAAGCTGGTCCATGTCGCGCAGATTTTCCGCAAGGCCGGCATGGAAGTCGTCTGCCGGCCGGCGATCGCCGAGCCCGCCGATCTCAAGAATCACGTGGTGGGGGTCTGGTTCGGTGGGCTGGAAAGCTCGTTCTACGCCTGGATCGCCGGGCTGGCGCTCAACCCGTTCGGCGGCCCGGGCAGTGTCACAGTGTTGCGGCAGAATTACGGGCTGCAATCCTTCCAGCGCTTCCAGTCGGATTGCATCACCACGTTCAACTATGCCGCACCGCTGGACTTCGCCGCGGCGAAGATCGCCTTCGATGGCCTGAAGACCTACGGCTACCAGGAGATCGGGCAGGCGACGCTGGAAGACGGACTCTATGCGCGCGAGGCGGATCTGGCACAGCCGGAGCGGGTCGCGGCCTTTGCGCGCTTTCTGGAAGGTGCGCGCCGCGGCTGGCAGCTGGCGCATGTCTCGCCGAAGGCAGCCTTCGACCTGCTCCGCGCCGATCCGAAATTCGCCACGGTCGATCCCGTGCTGCTGCGGCAGGCGATCGAGACGGTGGACGACCTGCTGGATCTCGAGAAGGGGCCGATGGGCAAGCTCGATCTGGACGCCTATGACCGCACGGTCAACCTGCTGCTGACCGCCGCGCCCGATCCGGTGCTGACCCGCGCACCAGCCGGTGCCGTCAGTGGCGCGGTGGTGCAGGCAGCGCGCTGACCGGCCCTGTTGACTTGAATCAACGCCGGCCGGGACGCTTCCCCCTAGTCTTGATGCGGCGCGGCTGGAACCGCGCAGCCGCAAGAGGAGTGGGTGTGATGGGTAAGCTTTTTGTCTGCGCCGTGGATGGCTCGAAGGTCGCCGACCGGGCGGCGGCCTGCGCGGTCGATCTCGCCAAGGCGGGCGGCGCGAAACTCTGTTTCCTGAACATCAACGTGGTGCCGACGCGGTCGCGCAAGACCTATTTCTGGGATGCGACCCTGGTCGCCGCCGCCGAGGCCCAGTCGCACCGCCAGCTGGCCGCGGCGGCCAAGGTGGCGAAGGCGGCCAAATTCGGCAACTTCGACTGCGTCATCGCCAGCGGCAGCAACGTGGCCGACGCAGTGGTGTCCTATGCCAAAAAGCAGAAGGCCGATCACGTGATCGTCGGCACCGGCACGACCAACGAACTCGCCCGGTTGTTCCTGGGCTCGGTCGCGACCGCAGTGGTCTCGCACGCATCCTGCCCGGTCACCGTGGTCAAGTGACGATAGCGCTCTTAGACTAGCGCCATCGGGTAGCGGCTCACCTGGTCGTCAGTCGAGCGTGCGGCGGTAGCGCAGCAGCGCCAGCGCCGAGACCAGCAGCATGAAGACCAGGATCGGCCAGAGTTCCGGCCAGATCTCCACCCAGCCGTTGCCCTTCAGCAGCACGCCGCGGATGATCCGCAGGAAGTGCGAGAGCGGGAGGGTTTCGCCGATCCACTGCGCCCAGACCGGCATGCCGCGGAACGGGAACATAAAGCCCGAGAGCAGCAGCGAGGGCAGGAAGAAGAAGACCGAGAGCTGCATCGCCTGCAGCTGGTTGGTCGCGAGCGTCGAGAAGGTAAAGCCGACAGCGAGGTTGGCGGCGATGAAGGCGATGGCGGCGATGCTCAGGATCGTCAGCGAGCCTTCGAACGGCACCTGGAACAGGAATTTCGCCGCCAGCAGGATGATCGCGACCTGGACATAGCCGACGAAGATGAAGGGCACGATCTTGCCCAGCATCACCTCGATCGGCCGGACCGGCATGGCGAGCAGGTTCTCCATGGTGCCGCGCTCGCGCTCGCGGGTCATGGCGAGCCCGGTCATCATGATCATGGTCATGGTGAGGACGACGCCGATCAGGCCGGGGACCACGTTGTACTGGCTGATGCCTTCCTCGTTGTAGCGGCGCTGGATCCGGAGCTCGAAGGGCGTCGGGTTGGGCGCCAAGGCCGCCAGCGGACCTTTGAGATCGTGCTGGAGCGCGCTGCGGTCCAAGCTGGTGAGCGCGGAGACGGCATTCACGGTCGCGACCGGATCGGTGGCGTCGGCCTCGACCGCGACGGCCGGCCGGCGGCCGCGAATGAGATCATCGCTGAAATGCAGCGGGATGGTGATCGCGAACTGGATCTCGCCGGTCTTCAGCATCCAGTCGGCCTCGCGTTCGGTGACCGGGGCGTCGAGGAAGCGAAAATAGTCGGTGTTCTCGATCGCCGACACGATGGAGCGGGTGAAGGTCGAGCTCTCGCCCATGACCAGCGCCGCCGGCAGGTTCTTCGGATCGGAGTTGATCGCGTAGCCGAACAGGACGAGCTGCATCATCGGCACGCCGATCATCATGCCGAAGGTGATGCGGTCGCGCCGCATCTGCACGAATTCCTTCATGAAGACGGCGATGAAGCGTTTGAGCGAGAAGATGCTCATTGGAAATTGTGACTCATTGGAAATTGTCCTGGGCCCGGCCCATCAGGTCGATGAACACGTCCTCGAGGCTGGGCGCCACGCGCTGCCAGCGGAACTTCGGATCACCGCGCTCGGCGGCGGTGGCGGCGTCGAGCGCCGCGGCGTCACGGCCGCAGACATGGAGCACGGCGCCGAAGGGCGCCACCATGTCGACGCCCGTGCGGCTCTGCAGGGCGTGAGAGAGCGCCACGATCTCGGCGCCGTCGCTGCCGACCGGCTCGACCGACCAGGCGGAGAGATGCGCGGAGGCGATCACCTGCGGTACGGTGCCGCGCGCGAGCAGCTTGCCGTAGGCGATGTAGAGGATCTCGTGGCAGCGCTCGGCTTCGTCCATGTAATGGGTGCTGACCAGGACGGTGAGGCCCTGATGGGCAAGCGTGTGGATCTGGTCCCAGAAGTCGCGGCGGGCTTTGGGATCGACGCCGGCGGTGGGTTCGTCCAAGAGCAGCAGTTGCGGCTCGTGCAGGATGCAGGCGGCCAGCGCGAGGCGCTGCTTCCAACCGCCGGAGAGCTTGCCGGCCAACTGGTTCGCGCGCTCGGCAAGGCCGAGGCGCTCCAGCGCCTGATCGACGCGGGCGCCGATGCGGTCGAGGCCGTAGACCCGCGCCACGAAGACCAGGTTCTCGCGGATGGTGAGGTCTTCGTAGAGCCCGAACTTCTGGGTCATGTAGCCGACCTGGCGCTTGATCCGGTCGGACTGGGTGCGGATGTCATAGCCCAGGCAGGTGCCGGTTCCCCCATCAGGGGTGAGCAGGCCGCAGAGCATGCGGATGGTCGTGGTCTTGCCGCTGCCGTTCGGGCCGAGGAAGCCGTAGATCTGGCCGCGGTTCACCGTGAGGTCGAGGTCGGAGACGACCTTGCGCCCTTCGAAACTCTTGGTCAGGCCTCTAACATTTATGATGGGACCGTCGATGGTGGCTTCGGTCACAACGGACTCGCTTCCACTGGCTGCCCGGGATGCCAGGGCTGGGTCGTATCGTCGGGTCGCGCCTCGATCAGGTAGACCAGCTTGGCGCGGCTCTCGCGGCTGTAGATCACCGGCGGGGTGAATTCCGCGGTGGTGGCGATGAAGCTGATGGTCGCCGTCTGCCCAGCTGTGCAGCCATCGCAGGTGATGGCGAGCTTCTGGCCGATCTTGTAGCTGCCGAGCCGCGGCTCTGGCACGTACAGACGCAGCTTCAGATTGGGTGGCGACAGGAGTTGCAGCACGGCGGCGCCGGCATTCGCCTCCTCGCCCGCGCGAAAAAACACATCCTCGATCCGGCCATCGGCCGAAGCCACGACCGTGCGCTGGTCGAGCGCCCATTGCGCCGAGGCAAGCGCGGCTTCCGCCTCGGTCACGGCGTGCTCGGCCGCGGCGATCTGGTCGGCCCGGGCGGGCAGCTTCGCGGCAGCGAGGCGCGCGGTGTATTCGGCGATCCGGCCGCGATCCGTGAGCAGAGCGGATTCCGCCTCGTCCAGATCCTCGCGCCCGACGATGTTGGTCTTCACCATGGTGCGCCGGCGCTCGACCCGCGGCACCGACAGGGTCATCGAGGCCCTCGCCGCGTCGAGCTGAGCCTGGATGATCGCCAACTCTTCCGGGCGATCGCCGGTCATGAGATCGGCGAGATCCGCCTTCGCCTTGTCGAGCGCGGCCTTGGCCTGGTCGCGCTTGGCGGCTTCCTCCGTGGCATCGAGAGTGAAGAGCTCTGCACCAGCCGTGACGGTGTCGCCGCGCTTCACGGCGACTTCAGCGATGCGGCCGCCGGAGACCGGCGCGGCATAGACATAGTCCGCTTCGATATAGCCGAGCAGGCCGGTGCTCGACGGCCGGTCGCAGGCAGCGAGCAGCAGAAATGCAGCAAGCAAGATCATCAGGCGGGGCATTGTTCTTACTCCCCTCGTCTTTCGGCGGCGAGGCCACGCAGCAGGAATTCGCTGTGTTGCCGCAGCAGCGCGGCGAAATCGAAACGGCGGTTGTCGATGTGTTCGAAGGTCTGGCGCCAGATCGCGGTCAGCAGGAAAGGCGCGATCACCAGCTTGGCGGTCTCCCAGGGGTCGACCTTGCGAAACTCGCCGCTGGCGATCCCGGCCTCGATCAGTTGCACCAGGCGTTGGCGTACCGGCTGGATGACACTCTTCAGCCAGATCTTCGCCAGCTCCGGGAAACCGGCGGATTCGGCGATGATCAACTTCGGCAAGGCGGAGCGCCGCGGGTCGTCCAGCATCCGGGTCATGAACCGGATCAACTGGCGCAACGCGTCGGCCGCGGTCTCGGCCTTGGCGATGGTATCGAGCTGCGCCAGCACCGGGACGCGCATTAGCTCCAGGGCCATCGCCTCAAATAAGGCCTCCTTGCTCTTGAAGTAGAGATAAAGCGTGCCCTTGGCGACGCCGGCCTCCTTCGCCACGTCATCGAGCTTGGCCGCCGCGAAGCCGCGCGCGCTGAACACGGTCAATGCCGCGTCAAGAATCTCCGCCGGCCGCGCTTCGGCGCGCCGGCGCCAGCGCGGGCTCGGCGCTGCGGGCGGTTTCCGGGCGGCAGTTTTCTTGCGGATGGGCTTGCGCAAGGGTCTCTCCTTCGAGCGGCGGGAATTAGCGCCTAAGCCCGGCGGGAGTCAATAACTAACTGACCAGTCAGTTATTAACGTGATAATCCAGCGCGGCGCTGCCGACAGGCGCTGCGCAATTCCGCTTGCTTTTCCGGGCCTTACCCGACGAGAGTCGAAGCGGAACGAAGGGGAAGATTCGGGGAAATCGCTTGTCATGGACCTGCTGCATAACGATCTCGGCCAGCCGATCGGCTTTCCGGTGCCGAACTGGACCCCGCGGGCCATGCCGCCGCGCACTCCCATGGAGGGCCGCTTCTGCCGGATCGAGATCCTCGACCCCGAGCGCCATGCCGCGGAAATCTACGAGGCCAATGTCGAGGACAAGGACGGGCGGACCTGGACCTATCTCGGCTATGGCCCCTTCGCCAACTATGCCGACTACCGCGCCTGGGCCGATGCCGCGGCAAAATCCTCCGATCCGCTGTTCCACGCGATCGTCGATATAGCCAGCGGCAAGGCAGTCGGAATCGCGAGCTACCTGCGGATCGATGCCCAGGTCGGCGTGATCGAGGTCGGGCATATCCATTACTCGCCCGTGCTGCAGAAGACCTCCGCGGCAACCGAGGCGATGTATCTGCTGATGCGCCGGGCCTTCGACGAATTGGGCTACCGGCGCTACGAGTGGAAATGCGACGCGCTCAACGCCCCGTCGCGGCGGGCGGCCTTGAGGCTCGGCTTCCGCTACGAGGGCATTTTCCGCCAGGCGACCATGTACAAGGGCCGCAACCGCGACACCGCTTGGTATTCGATCATCGACCGCGAATGGCCGACCTTGAAATCCGCCTTCGAAGTCTGGCTCCGGCCGGGGAATTTCACCGAGGACGGCCAGCCCCGGACCCGCCTTTCCCAGCTCACCAACGAGGCCCTGTCCGGCGGCGGGCACCGGTAGAGGCGGTGTTTTCAACCGGCCGTTTCTGCTATAGAAACGCCGTCCAAAGGCATGCCGCGTCCCCGTAGCTCAGCAGGATAGAGCGCCGGTTTCCTAAACCGTAGGTCGGAGGTTCGAATCCTCTCGGGGACGCCAATTCCTCCGGCCGCCGCCGCGGCCTAGACGCGGGTCAGCGCACCAATAGGTACACGGCCACGCCCGCGGCAATCACCAAGACCACGAGCCAGACCACTGCGCCGGGCCGCGCGCGCTTGACCGAGCCTTCGAGTTCGGCGCGCAGCATCGGATCCTGGGCGACCGAAGCCTCCACCACGTCCTTCGCTTCCTTCAAGCCGAGGCCACGGGCCTCGCGCACGATCTTGATCGCCTCGACCTTGTTGCCCTGACGCAGCGCCAGCTTGGCGGCGTCGGGGAGCTCCAGGTTCTTAAGGGCATCGGGCAGCATCACGCTATCCCACCGCCTTGCGGATCGCGGCGATATGCTCCGGTCCGATGCCGCAGCAGCCGCCGACGATGCCGGCGCCGCGGCCGAGCCAATCCTGTACGAATTTCAAATAGCGCGGCGGATCGAGGTCGGCACGGATGTCGCTCAGGCCGACATTGGCTTCCGATTCCTTCTCGTCCTGGGGCGGGAAGGCGTTGGCATAGACGCCGAGCGTCAGCCCGCTATTGCTGCCCAAGGCCTTGCGCGCGACGTCGAGCGCCGCCGCCATCACCTCGGGCTGGCTGCAGTTGAAGAGCAAGGCTTCCGCCTTCCAGTCGAGCGCGGCCTTGACCGCCAGCTCGACCGGCTCCTGCGAGCGCAGCTTCGGCGGTATCGCGGTGGCGCCGTCCTCAAGAGTGAAGGAAACCCAGAACGGCCGCCTGTCATCACCCAACGCGCGACGCAGCGCCGCCGCCTCGGCGATCGAGCCTTGGGTCTCGGCGAGCCAGACATCGACATGGGGCGCGAGGCCGGCGATCAGGACTTCGGCGATGCCCTGCGCCTCCTTCTCGATGAAGAGATCAGGGCGGTAGGAGCCGAACAGCGGCGGCAGCGAGCCCGCCACCGTCACCTTAGAGGGCGCGGTGTCCGCGGCCTCACGGGCAATGCGGCCGGCGCGGTCGGCGAGCGCGCGGCCGTCCTTGCGGAAGCGGTCCTCGCCGATATGGAAAGGCACGATGGCGTAGGAATTGGTGGTGATCGCATTGGCGCCGGCGGCGATGAAAGCGTCATGGGCGCGGCGGACAAATTCCGGGCCTTCGATCAGCGCCAGGGCCGACCATTCCGGTTGGCGGAAGGGCGCCCCGCTGCGGTGGAGTTCGCGGCCCATGCCGCCGTCGAGAATGAGAGGTGTCTGCATTGGCACTGATCCTTTCGCCCCAGAAAAGCCGCGGGGGATCAGCTAGTCGCGCCGGATACCCTCGATGCCGAGATAGAAGAGTCGCTTCATCTCCTGGCGCCCCCGGGTCACGTTGTCAAGGATCAGGCCACAGGTAAGCGAGAGGGAAGCGAGCAGCATCAAGCCGGTCGATAGAATCGCGGTCGGCAGACGCGGCACCAGGCCGGTCTCGATGTATGTGATCAGAACCGGGATAGACAGGATGATCGCAAGTGCCGCCAGCACGCCGGCGATGGAGGAAAAAAACGAGAGCGGGCGCTGCAGCTGATAGAGCCTGAGGATCATGCGCAGGATGCGGAAGCCGTCGCGCCAGGTGTTGAGCTTGCTGGCAGAGCCGGCCGGGCGCGCGTAATAGGGCGTCTCCACCTCGGCGATCGGCATGCGGAGCTCGAGGGCGTGGATGGTCAATTCGGTCTCAATCTCGAAGCCGATTGAGAGCGCCGGGAAGGATTTCACGAAGCGCCGCGAAAAGACGCGATAGCCGGAGAGGATGTCGTTGAAGGCGCGGCCGAAGATCCGGGCGACGAACTCGGTGAGGACGCGGTTGCCGAGACGATGGCCCGGACGATAGGCCTCGGCCGCCGTGTCCTTGCGCGCGCCGACCACCATGTCGAGCTCTTCGGCCAGCAGCTTCCCGATCAGCCGCGGCGCGCTGGCGGCGTCATAAGTCGCATCGCCATCGACCAGCAGGTAGAGATCGGCCTCGACATCGGCGAACATGCGGCGGACCACGTTGCCCTTGCCCTGGCGGTGCACGTGTCGAGTTTCGGCACCGGCCCGGCGCGCAATCGCCACCGTGTCGTCGGTCGAGTTGTTGTCGAAGACCAGGATGCGGGCCTGCGGCAGGGCTTGGCGGAAGCCGCTGATCACCTGCTCGATCGCGGCGGCCTCGTTGTAGCAGGGAACGAGCACGGCGATGCGCAGGGCGGCGAGCCGCGCCTCGGTGAGGCTGCTCCGCGGATCGGCTACTTCTGCGATGAACCGGTTCGTGGTCATGGCACCCTTTTCGACGCGGCCGGGTTAACAACCCGTGAAATTCCTGGTATCGCTCAAGCGCCGCCCCCCGCAGGGACCCAGATGCCGAACTCTACCACACTCATCGAGGATAGCCGACGCCGCGGGTCGGTCAGAAAGGCCTGGCTGGTGCCGCTGATCCTGGGCGCCGCAGCGCTCACTTTGGCGCTGGTCATCCGCTATGTCTGGATCGAATCGACCGAGATCGGCCTCGCCTGCGCGGCCACGCCTGCACCCTGGTGGTGCGAGCCGCGCTATATCGTGATCCGCACCCATCAGCTCGACGTCTGGGGACTGGTCGCCCTGGCCGCCGGGCTGATCAGCCTGGTGACGCGCTGGTATTGGCTGGCGCTGGTGGCGCTGGTGGTCGGGCTGCTCGGCCTGGTGCTCTACAACACCGGGCTGGCGGCGGTCGGCTTGCTGGCGGGATTGCTGCTGATCGTCCGGCGCTGAAAGATCCCGCGCCAGGCGCCGATCCCCGGCACGGCCAGCAGCAACGTCAGCACCACCCAGATATCCGACATCAGGTTGAGCGGCGTCTCGTTGACGAAGACATAGACCGCGGTCCCGGCCAGCAGCAGCGCGAAGCCCGCTTCTTCGCGCCGGTCGGCCAGCGCAGCGAACAGACCGCCGCGCGCGATATCGGCGGCGAGGAAGAACAGCGCCGGCACCAGATAGGCCGCGATCGGGAAATCCTTGTAGCGCGGGTCGAAAGACAGACCCAGCGACACCGTCGCCGCACCCAGCAAGGCAGCTAGGCGCAGCACGGCGAGGCTCTCACGGATCGTGGGGCCGCGCAGCGGGCGGCGGATCCAGGCGATGCCTTCCAACAGCGAAGCGCCGCTGTCGCGCAGACGGCCGGCCAGAGTCACCGCGATCAGCAGCACGGCGGTCGCCAGCGTCTGGATGCCGATGGCGCATTCCAGCAGCCATTCCCAATTGCTGCGCGCAGCGAGCCAGGCATGCGGGAAGTGCAGCACGAGCGCGGCACCGGCGAGCATCGCGCCGATCGCGCTGAGGAAGCGCGCGGCGTTGCCGGTTGAATGGCGCCAGAAGCGCGCGACGACGAGAATGCCGAGACCGAGCACCAGCGAGACGCCGGCGAGACTGGGCCAGCTGGGATAGTTGCTGACCGGCTGATCCCAGGAGAATTTCGGCGTGCGGTCCTCGTGGAACAGGCCCCAGAATCCGCCCGCCGTGCCTTCCTGGTAGCGCTTCCAGGGCTGGTCAAAGGCTTCGATGAAATTGTAGTCGAGGTCGTGCGCCTTGGCGTAGACCAGGAACTCGCGCAGGTAGCGCGCCTGGTTGACGATCGAGGGCGCGGCATCCTCGCGCCACCGGCCGGCGCTGGGCCAGCCGGTCTCGCCGATCACGATCTCGCGGCCGGGAAACTTCTCCTGAACCTCGGCGACGATGGTTTCGAGATGCTTCACCGCCGCCGAGACCGGGAGCGGGTCGTCCTCCCAATAAGGCAGGATATGGATGGTGATGAAATCGACCGCCTGCTTCAACACGTCGGGGGCGCGCAGCCAGAATTCCCAGACGTCGGCATAGGTGACCCTGGCGCCGCTCTCGGCCTTAATGCGCTTGGCCATCTCAGCCAGGGTCTCGCCGGTCTGCTCGCCTCGCAGCAGCACCTCGTTGCCAACGATGATAGCCTTGACGGTTTCGGGATGCGCCTTGGCGAGTTCGATCGCCGTCTTGATCTGCGCCTCGTTGTCGACCGGGTTGCGGCCGATCCAGATGCCCAGCAGCACCTTCATGCCGAGTTCGGCGGCCACCGGCACTGCCTGGTCGATGCCCTGGTTGACGGCATAGGTGCGGATGCAGTCCGTGACCGGCTGCAGCTGCTTCAGATCTTCCTCGATCTGCGCCTTCGGGATGATCATGGTCGGATCGAAGGGGGTCTGGTCGCCGCGGAACGGCGTGTAGCTGGCGCAATGCAGCTTGGCTTCCGGAGCGGGCGGCAGGTCAACCGGACGGCCGAGCCAGGCCCAGGCCGCCACCGTCAGTGCGACCGCCACGAGCAGTGGCGGCAGCCACAGGAAGATACCCCGCATGTCCTCGCCTCTATTTCGCGCGGCCGAGTTCGGTGCCGAGCGCGATGCCCGGCAGCGGTTCCGCTTCCTTCTTCGGCAGGACGGCGATCATCGACATGATCAGCGCCGAGACGAAGGGCAGCGATTGCACGAACAGCAGGATGCCCCAGAGGAAGGCGGCCGGCTCCCAGGCGCCGCGGGTCATCACCACCCAGACGCCGCTGCCGATCAGCACGGCGGCGATCAAGGTCTCTTCCCAGGCATCGACGAAGCCGCGCACGAAGGCGGGCGCGTTCTCCATCTTCGGCGTGCGGTGGAACGGCAGGTTGTTGGTGAAGGTGCCGCGCCAGACTGCCTTCGCCACCGAATAGGAAACCGCAAGGCCCGCGATCGAGGCGCCGAGATTGTCGAGGAAGCCGCAAGGCACCTTCTGGGAATAGAGCCAGAGCGACTTGCCGACCTTGAAGAAGAACATGCCGAGCGTGACGATGAGATAGAGCGTCAGCGGCGGCTGCATCATGTTGGGGGCAAGGATCATGCCCGCGGTCCAGGCGAGCGCCAGCAGGATGAAGGAGAGCTGCAAGCCATCGGCGATCCAGGGCAGCCAGCCCGCCAGGAACTGGTAGCGCTGCTGCGGGTGGAGCTTCGACTGGCCGAAGGGCAGGAGCTCGCGCCAATGCCGCTTCATGATCATCATCGCGCCATAGGCCCAGCGATAGCGCTGCTTCCTATAGGCGACGAAGCTGTCCGGCATCAGGCCCTTGCCGTAGCTCTTCTCGGTGTAGACCGCGCGGTGGCCGGCCTCGAAGAGACGGAGGCCGAGCTCCGCGTCCTCGGTGATGCACCATTCGGCCCAGCCGCCGACCTGGACCAGCGCAGACTTGCGGATGAGCGCCATGGTGCCGTGCTGGATGATGGCGTTCTTCTCGTCGCGGGTCTTCATGCCGAGGAAGAAGAAGCCGGCATATTCCCAGAAGCACATGCGCTTGAAGAGATCGCCGGCGGCGTCGCGATAGTCCTGTGGCGCCTGCACCAGCGCCACGGTGGGGTCGGCGAAATGCGGCGCGAGATCGGAGAGCCAGTTCGCGCGCACGATATAGTCGCTGTCGATGGTCGCGATCACCTCGGCATCGGGATGGGTCTGGGTCAGCGCGTAGTTCAGCGCGCCGGCCTTGAAGCCCGGCCATTTCGGCAGGTGGAAGAACTTGAAGTTCGGACGACCGAGCGAATTGATATAGGCCTCGACCGGCTTCCAGACCGCATCGTCCTTGGTGTTGTTGTCGATGATGAGAACTTCGAAATCCGGATACTGGAGCCGCTCCAGCGCCTGGATGGTCTCGATCATCATGTCCGGCGGCTCGTTGTAGCAGGGCACGTGCACCGAGACCTTCGGTGTCTTCCAGCGCCGCGGCACCGGCGGCGGGGCGAGGCGCCGCATGGTCTGGCCGAGCCAGAGGTTGACCGCCATCTCCAGGCCCTCGACCAGAAAGATGACCAGCAGCAGCAGGATCGCCGGCGCGATCATCACCAGCGCCACGATGTCGAGCCAAGTGAGATAGAGCTGGCTGTACTGGGCATAGACCCAGACGCCGATCATGATGCTGCCGCAGCCGAGCAGGGCGACGAAGAAGCGGCCGATCCGCGTCAGGCCTAATTCGCCGCGCATCATCCAGATCGCGAAGGGCAGACCCAGTGCGAGCGTGGCGATCGCCAGCCATTGCCAGTTGGCGTAGTTCACGAGCGTGCCCTGCAGCGCCGGCTTCAGCTCGCGGTCGGCGTTCCAGATGCCCCAATAGGCGCCGACGCCGCCCTCGGTCTTGATTTTCCAGGGCTCGTCGAAGGCTTCGATGATGTTGTAGTCGAGGTCGGATTTCTTGGCCTCGACCAGGAACTGGCGCAGGAACCGCCCTTGCTCGATCGGCGACGCGACTGCGCCTTCGCCGCCATAGGCACCGCTCTTGTCGACGCGGGTCAGGCCCTCGCTCGGCCAGCCCACTTCGGCGATCAGGATGCGCTTGTCTGGGAAGGCCTTGCGGAGCTCGTTGTAATGCACCATCACCTGGTCCACCGCCTTGTCGGCCGGGACGCCGTTCCAGAACGGCAGGATGTGCACCGCGAGGAAGTCGACTTCGTTAACGAGATCGGCGTTCTTCGGGTCGAGCCAGACGTGGAACGGCTCCGCGGTCGAGACCGGTAGATCGGTGCCCGCCTTCACCTCGCGGATGTAGCGGATCAGGTCTGCTTTTTCGACCAGGTTGTGCAGCAGGCTCTCGTTGCCGACGATCACCTGGTTGACCGAGCCGACCTTGTTGGCGATCGCGATGACGTTGCGGACTTCTTCCTCGTCCTTTTCCTGGTTCTTGTCGATCCAGGCGCCCGCGGTGACGCTCAAGCCATACTGGCTGGCGAGCGCCGGAATCTGCGCGCTGATGCCGGTCGCTTCGTAGGTGCGGACCGAGCGAGCGCGGCCGGCGATCAGCTGCAGGTCCTGCTTGATCTCATCGATGGTCGGCTCGCGCTTGGCGAGCGTGTTCGGGTCCTGGCGCCAGGCCGAATAGGAGAAGCCGGCGATGTCGCCCTGCCAGGGATCCTGCTCGACCGGCCGGTTCATCAGAACCCAAGCCGCGGCAAAAATGGCCGCAGCGACGAGGCCGATCAGCCAATTGGACAACCGCATCTTGTATTCCCGGCAATTGCGACTTCGATGCCCCGGCTTGTCTGCCGGTTGAGCACGTTACCGCACCGCAGCAGATTCGGCTTTTTCCGGTCCATTTTCAAGGGACTCGGTGGCTTTCTTCAGGCAGGACACAGGCCTTTGATCGCTCGCTGTATCACGGGCGCGCGCCTGGGATCACAACTCGAGGCATGAGCCCGAGTTCCCAGGCGCCGGCGCGCCGCGACGGCCGGTCGCGGCATTCGGCGCGGCGCCCTCCGAGGGCCTAGGCGACGTCCTTGAAGCGGTCCATGGCCGAGCACAGCGCGGCGCGGATACCGGGCTCCATGGCGGAATGGCCAGCATCGGGGATCACCTGATAGGTGGCTTCCGGCCAGGCTTGGTGCAGCTCATCGGCGGTACGGATCGGGCAGACCAGATCGTAGCGGCCCTGGACGATCACGGTCGGGATCTTGCGGATCTTATCGACGTTCTGAAGCAGGAAGTTCTCGGGGAGGAAGATGTCGTTCTTGAAGTAATGCGCCTCCATCCGCGAAAGCCCCAGCGCCAGCACATCGCCAGCAAAGGCCCGCACCGTTTCCGGGCTCGGCAGCAGGGTCGAGCAGGAACCCTCGTAGACGCTCCAGGCCCGCGCCGCCGGCATATGGACCGCCGGGTCGGGGTGCATCAAGCGCTTGTGATAGGCGGTCAGCAGATCGCCCCGCTCGGCTTCCGGGATATGACCCGAGAAGTTGCGCCAGGCCTCCGGCGCCAACTCCCTGAGGCCGTAGAGGAACCAGTCGATCTCCGACTTGCGGCAGAGGAAGATGCCGCGCAGCGCCAAGGCTCGCACCCGGTCGGGATGATGCTCGGCATAGGCGATGGCAAGCGTCGAGCCCCACGAGCCGCCGAACACCACCCATTTGTCGATGCCGAGATGCTCCCGCAGCTTCTCGATGTCGGCGATCAGCAGCGGCGTGGTGTTGTCGCGGATCTCACCCAAAGGGCGCGAGCGGCCGGAGCCGCGCTGGTCGAAGATGATGATGCGGTAAAAGCTGGGATCGAAGAAGCGGCGATGGGTGGCATTGGCCCCCGCCCCCGGCCCGCCATGCAGGAACACGACGGCCTTGCCCTTGGGATTGCCGGACTGCTCGTAATACATTTGGTGCAGGCTATCCAGCTTGAACATGCCGGTGTCGAAGGGCTCGATTTCGGGGTACAGGTCTTTGCTCGCCATCAGCGATGATTCCGCGTGATTTGAGGGGGAACTTGAGGGTGGATCAGCCTTCTTACACGTCCCGGCGCGGCCTGCTCAACCTGATTATCGGCGGACTCCTTGTCCTTTCCGACCGGCCGGCGCGTGGCCAAGACATTCCCGCCCTGACGGGGCTGTCGCCGCCGGAAACCGCCACCGTCGCCTCCGTCATCGATGGGGATACGCTGCAGCTCGGGGACGGCACGACACTGCGCCTTGCCGGCATCGAAACCCCGAAGCCGGGCCTGGCCCCGGGTGACGCGGCCATGGCCGGGCTGGCGGCGCAGAGCGAGGACGCGCTGAAGTCCCTGATCGCAGCACAACCGATCGCACTCCGCCTGGACGCCGGCAAGCAGGACCGCTACGGCCGGCGCCTGGCGCAGGTCTTCAACAGCAAGGGCGACTGGCTGCAGGCGGCCCTGGTCGTCGCCGGGCATGCGCGGGTGCGGGGCGACGGCCGCAACCGGGCGGGGCTCAGGATGCTGCTGGCGCTGGAAGCAAAAGCCCGCGCCGCCGCGCAAGGGATCTGGCGGCATCCGGCTTTCGCGGTGCGCCTGGCCGACGATCCGCAGCTCGAGCAGTATGCTGGCAGCTACCAGATCATCGAGGGCCAGGTCTTCGCGGCGGCGCTGGCCGGCGGCATCGGTTACGTAAATTTCGGCCCCGCGCGCGAGACCGATCTGACCCTGGTTCTGAAAAAGCCAGCCCTGGACCTGTTCTACCGGGCGATGTTTGATGTCTCTTCGTTAACCTCGAAGCCGATTCGGTGCCGGGGCTGGCTCGACCTCTTTGACGGTCCGAGAATCGATATCAGTCACCCGGAACAGATCGAAGTGCTGGAGACTTGACCCCCATGAGCCGTTCCTCCGAAACCCGCATGGCCGATCCCCGCAAGGTTCTCTCGGCCGCCCTGCTCCTCGCGACGGCATCGGTCGCCCTCGCCGGCTGCGCCACCGCAACCAGCCCGGCGACCGGCCGGCAGTTCCTGTCGCCGATTTCGGAAGCGCAGGAGAACCAGATCGGCGCCGAGGAGCATCCCAAGATCCTGGCGGAGTTCGGCGGCGCCTATAGCGAGAAGCCGAACCTCAACGCCTATGTGACCCAGCTGGGCAATGCCGTGGCCGCGAATGCCGAGCGCAAGGACGTGCAGTATACCTTCACGGTGCTCAACAGCGAGCAGATCAACGCCTTCGCGCTGCCGGGCGGCTATGTCTACATCACCCGTGGCCTGCTGACGCTCGCCAACAACGAGGCGGAGATCGCGGGCGTGCTCGGCCATGAGATCGGCCATGTCAACGCCCGGCACACTGCCGAACGCATGGGCCAGGCGCAGAAGGCACAATACGGCGCCATCGCTGCGCAGATCCTGGGACAATGGATCGGCGGCGATACCGGCCAGCAACTGGCCGGCGCGGCGGCGGGCGAGATCGGCGCCAACTATCTCGGGCATTATTCGCAGCAGCAGGAATTCGAGGCGGATTCGCTGGGCGTGCGCTACCTAACCAGGGCGAGCTACGACCCGCAGGCCATGGCCACCTTCCTCGAAAGCCTCAACAACGAGACCCATCTCGAAGCCCGGATCGCGGGCAACGAGGCGGCGGCCGACGCCTACAGCATGAAGCAGTCGCACCCGCGGACCCCCGAACGCGTGCAGCGCGCCATTGCTGAGGCCAATGTCCCGGTCGAAGGCGCCGTCATCAACCGCGACCGCTTCCTGCAGCAGATCGACGGCATGGCTTGGGGGCCGGATCCTCGCGACGGCGTGATCGAGGGCACGACCTTCATCCATCCGGGGCTAAAATTCGCCTTCGAGGCGCCGTCGGGCATGAAGCTGCAGAACTCGCCCGAGGCGGTGGTCGGCCAGAGCCAGAGCGCGGCGATGGTGTTCGACCTGGCGCCCTCGGCGCCGAGCGGGTCGCTCGAGCAGTATGTCGCATCGCAATGGCAAGAGGGGGCAACGGTCGCCGACGTTCAATCCTTCGAGGTGAACGGCATGGAAGCCGCGACCGGAATTGCAAAGGGCAGCATCAACGGCACGCCGGTTGCGATCAGGATGGTGGCGATCCGCCAAAGCGCCAAGACGGTCTACCGGTTCATGTATGCGACGCCGCCCGCCAACTTCAACGCCGCAGACCGGCAGTTTATCGCCTCGGCGCAGAGCTTCCGCAATATCAGCGCCGAGGAGGCTTCCGGCTATGCGCCGAAGCGACTCCGCGTCATCACCGTCCGGGAAGGCGACACGGTGGCGTCGCTCTCGCAGCAGATGCAGGTCGAGGACGATCCCGTGGGCTGGTTCCGCGTGCTCAACCATCTCGGTCCGAGCGATCAATTGCAGGCCGGGCAGAAGGTCAAGATCGTGGTCACGAGTGGCAGCGCGGTTTCGCAGCGCGCGACTGACGAGAAGAGAGGGTGGGCCGCGGCGGCACCCTGAGGCTTTTCCGTGAAGCGGTATCGGGCACCGATCTGGCTGGTGTTCGCCCTGGTGTTCGGCGGCTTGGTGACGCTGACTGCCGGCGCGATCGGCTTCCGCCTGTTCTATTCCGCGTTCAGCGCGACCAACACCTATGCGCGCGACCGCGGCGATGCGGCCCTGACCGGCATCGAGGAAGCGGTGCGCCAGGAGATGCGGCCGGCCGAGGAGCAAGGAGAGTTCCTGTCGGGGTATATCCTCTCCGGCAAGGTGCGGATCGACGACGACCAGCGGATCTCTGACCTGCTGCTGGGGTCGCTCGCCTCGGCGCCGCAGATCTTTGCCGTGGCCTTCATCCGGGCCGACCTGCACGTGGTTTCGGCCGCGCGGGACGTCAACGGCGAGGCCTTCGCCACGGCGGTAGAGAACGAGGTCAGCAATCCGATGTTCCGCCTGGCACTCCGCAGCGGGGCGTCGATGGACAAGCCGGGCTGGGCGCCACCGATTTACGCCAAGGGCATTCACTCGAGTGGAGTGCCCTTCGTGGCGCCGCTGCGCAAGGACGGCCGGATCATCGGCGTGATCACCGCCCTGATCTCGCCCCGCGCCATGGCCAAGCATATCCTCATTCAGACCGGCAATTCCGGGCTGCCCGGTTTCGTCCTGATGGGCGACGGCCGCGTGCTGGTGCACCCGGAGGTCGCCGATGGCAGCTACGTCGCCACGGAAGAAAAGCCACTGCCGGAGATTGCCGACCTCCAGGACCCGCTGCTCCGGGGCTTCCAGCCGGACAGCTGCGACGACGAGGCGGCGCGTTTCATCAGCGCACGGGCGAATTTCCGGGTCTGCGAGGGGGTCGGACCCGCTGAAGAATACCTCTTCGTCTATCGCAACCTGATCAGTGACATGCATCCCTGGACCGTGCTGGTCGCCGTCCCGCAATCGGCCCTCACCGATGTCTACAGCAACCTGTTCAAGGCGCTCACCGTCTCGCTCATCATGCTGGCCGTGGCGATCCTGGCGGGTGTCGGACTCGGCTGGCTGTTCGCCCGGCCGATCCACGGCTATGCCCGCGCCGCCCGTCAACTGAGCGCGCTCGACTTCGACAATGCACCTCAGCTCAAGGGGAGCTGGCTCAGGGAATTCGACGTCGCCGCCGAAGCCTATAACGGCATGCGCTCGGGCCTCACCTGGCTCTCGACCTATGTGCCCCGCACCCTGGTACCGGCGCTGATGGAGCCGGACAGCGCGGAATCCTTCACCGCCAAGGAGCGCGAGGTGACCGTGCTGTTCACCGACATCATCGGCTTCACCGCAATCGGGCATCGCTTAGGGCCTGCGGCGCTGGCACGATTTCTCAACCGGCATTTCGAGATCCTGGGCGAGGCGATCGAGGCGGAAGGCGGCACCATCGACAAGTACATCGGCGATTCCGTGATGGCATTCTGGGGCGCCCCCACCGCGCAGGGCGACCACGCCGAGCGCGCGGCGCGGGCCGCGGTCGAGATGGGCCGGCGCCTCCGGGCCGACAACGCGCGGCGCAAGCGCAAGGGCCTGAACCCGATCCGGGTGCGGATCGGCCTTCACACCGGCACCGCGCTGGCTGGCAATATCGGCGCGACCGGCCGGATCAACTACACGCTGGTCGGCGAGACGGTGAACGTGGCGCAGCGGTTGGAGCAGTTCGCCAAGGAGATCGACGACGGGCATTCCGAGGTGATCATCGTCGCCAGCGCCGACGTCGCCGGCCGACTGCCGGTCGAGATCCCGCAGCAGCCGCTGGGCCGGCATGCCGTGGTCGAGCGCGCGCCGCCGATGGAGGTCTATCGCCTGGGCGGCGAGGACACGGAGACGCGGAGCGTCACGCCTCCACGAGATTGAGCAACTCGCCCTTGGGATCGATCAAGGCGGCCAGGGCCTTGCCGCCATAGCCGCAACCGCCGTCGATGGTCAACGTGAACGGGCCGGCGCTCGGCCCCTGATGCGCATGATCATAGCCGCGCACCACCCGCAGGAATTCGCCGTAGGGGTGATTAAGCTGCGCGAAGCCCGGGCTGCCCCACCAGAGGCTGTCGCCCTGCGCCGAGAGCGGGCGCTCGGGATCCAGGCCCGCATGGACGAAGAGCAGGCCCTGGTCGTCGGTATAGGCGGCGCGGCGGGTGGAGGACATCAGCGCGGCATGGCCCGGTTTCGCCTGCATGGCGGCACGCAAGCTGTTGGTCCAGCGTGTGATCGCCATGGCGCCCTCTCGGCAATGGATGATGCCCTGGGCCGGATCGCCGCCATAGGCCGTGATGGTTGCGCCGACGCCGTGCTGCAGCATCCAGGGCAGCACCTCCTTCGGGTTGGGCGCGAACTGGAGCTGCAGCAGCTTCGACCACATCTCCTCCTGCTGGCCGCGCAGATAGACGACGTCATAGGCGAACATGCCCGGACGGGCGATGATCTGACGGCGGAAAGCGATCAACTCATCGACCGTGCCGGCCACGTCATGCCCGCGCCCGAGGTAGCCGCCGAGATAGACGATGCGGTCGCCTGGCTCAAACAGCGGCTCGATGAAGGCATGGAGTGCGCGCAGCCGCATCATGTCGCCATGCACCGGCGAGATCGCCCAGACGCGTTTGGCGCGGCGCAATACCGCGAACTTTTCCGGCTCCTGAGCGGCGTCCTGCATCTGCTCCGTCTCTTCGATGCGGGCGCGAATCGCTCGCCAGATCGGGCTCGAGTCGCGCGAATCGCAGCTTATCAGCTTGCCCGGCATTTCTGCACTGACCGCGCCGCCTCGTTCGGTTATATGCAAGCCGGGGCGGGTTGGTTCCGCCGAAGGGCGTATCGGGGACTTTCGCATGCGCGGTCACGCAGACCGGACGATGCTCGGCACCGGCCTGGGCTTTCTCGCTTTCGCGGTGCTCGCGACTGCGGACGCCCTCACCAAATTCCTCTCGGCACGCTATACGGTCTTCGAGATCGCCGCCATCGACGCGGTCTTCGCCCTGTTGACCGCCTTGCCGGTGCTGGTGCTGTGGGAAGGCTTCGCCAGTCTCCGGCCATGCCGGCTTGGCCTGGTCGTGGTGCGTTGCACTCTGGGCGCCGCCAGCCTGGTCCTTGCCTTCGTTTCCTTTTCGCTGATCCCGCTGGCGGATGCCTACACCATCGCCTTCATGACGCCGCTCCTGGTGACCGCGCTCTCGGCTCCGCTGCTCGGCGAGCATGTCGGCTGGCGCCAATGGGTCGCGGTGGTGATCGGCTTCGGCGCGGTGGTGCTGATCATGCGGCCGGATTTCGGCGCGGTCGGCGGCGATCGGATGGGCTGGGGCCAGTTGGCGATGGTGGCTTCGGGTGCGCTCTTCGCGCTGTCGATGTTGATGCTGCGGCGGATCGCCAAGACCGAATCCAGCGGCGCGCTGCTGCTGGTCTATTTCGTCATGCTGTTCGTGATCAGCCTGCCCTTCGCGCTCGGCGACTGGCGCATGCCCGATGCGATGGATTTCGGGCTGATGGCGGCGACCGGCGCCTGCTCCGGTCTCGGCAACCTGCTGCTGATCCTCGCCTTCCGCTATGCGGCGGCGGCCCTGGTCTCCTCCTTCATGTATTCGCAGCTGATCTGGGGCACCGCCTTCGGCTTCCTGCTGTTCCAGGAATTGCCGGATGCCATCACGATCGGCGGCGCCGCGGTGATTATGCTCTGCGGACTCTACACGCTGCTGCAGGCCGCGAAGACGGCACGCAGCGAGGGCGTGATCGCGCCAACATCGGATTGAGGATACAGAAATCGGACACCCCCGACGGATGACGCCGCTTGGGGAAGCGGTGATGCCATCCGTCGCTTGCGGTTGGGACCGCTGGGGGCCTCTCCGAGGAGAGAGCTCGCCGGCGAGGCTGACTTAACCCCGCCGATCTCGAGAGCGGCGGCTCTAGGCCGCCTTCAACACCTGATGCAGGCGCTGGGTGGCCTGCGTCTCGTCGATCCCATCGATCGCCGCCAGCTCGCGCACCAGGCGGTCGAGCGCCGCCTGATAGATCTGCCGCTCGCTGTAGGACTGATCCGGCTGGTCGGCGTTGCGATGCAGGTCGCGGACGACTTCCGCGATCGACACCGGGTCGCCGGAATTGATCTTGGCTTCGTATTCCTGGGCGCGGCGCGACCACATCGCGCGCTTGACCCGCGAGCGGCCCTTCAGGGTCGCCAGCGCCGTCTCCATCACCTTGCGCGAGCTAAGCTTGCGCAGGCCCGAATTCCGCGCCTTGGCGACCGGAACGCGGAGCGTCATGCGGTCTTTGTCGAAGCTGATGATGATGACCTGGAGCGTGTGGCCGGAAATATCCTGGTTCTCGACACCCAGCACCTTGCCGACGCCATGCGTCGGGTACACGACGAAGTCGCCCTTCTTGAAGCCGGAGTCCTTGTCTTTCGCCTTGGCCGATGCCGCCGGCACGGCCTTCACCGCGGGGACCGCCTTCACTGCCGGAGTCGCCTTTGCAACTGTCTTCTTCTTATCGACCACGTTTCGCTCCCAATCCGATTCATCAGGCCTAAAACAGGCAGGGCGGCGGCCACCATCAGCCGACGCAAGATCGTTCCTCACCCGGGCACCCTGAACTCACTGGTCCGACCGAAGCCAGACCCACGCAGGGCCCATGGCGGGGCACAAGCAACGCCTCTCCGGATAGAGCCTATCCGAATTGCGTCATCCCCGATTTGAGGCTTGGACGGCGCGGAAATTAATAACTTTTCCGCCGAAAACCGCCCGAACGACCTACGCGAAATATATACCAGAAAGGGGGCTGGAATTCAAGGAAACGCAGCTATGCGCAGGCCGCACCGGTGCTTAACGGGCTGCGGAATCCAGACCTAGCGGCGCGTCCCCCAACCGCCTTAAGTAACTGAAATGTCAAACCTTATCTGGATTAGCGCTGAAATGCTTCTCGAACTTGTCCGGCACGCCCTTCCACTGATCGGCGTCGGCTGGCGCCGCGCCCTTCCGGGTGATGTTGGGCCATTTCGTCGCATATTCGCGGTTAACTTCCAGCCACTTCTCCATTCCACTCTCGGAATCCGGCAGGATGGCATCGGCTGGACATTCCGGCTCGCAGACGCCGCAGTCGATGCATTCGTCGGGATGGATCACCAGCATGTTCTCGCCGGCGTAGAAACAGTCGACCGGGCAGACCTCCACACAGTCCATATACTTGCACTTGATGCAGGCCTCGGTGACGACATAAGCCATTTGGGCAACTCCGAAACTACACCGGCTCTTGCGGGAACCGGGTGATTGGACAGGCAGGTGGGCTAGCTAGCATAGCCCCTCCCCGCCCGCAATGACCGGGACAGCGCACACTGCGGTCAGGGGAATGTTGCGGACCGCGTCCGGTCTATTCGTCGGATCGGAGGCGATCGGTTTGGCGGCGTTCGCGCTTGGTCGGGCGGCCGGTACCCTCCGCGCGGATGGCGACGGAGGGTTCCTTCGGCGGCGACGGGCTCGGCTGCGGCGGCTCGAGGTCCTCGTAGAGCAGCCGCGCTTCCGGCGCCGGGCCGCGGCGGACACCAAGGGCCAGCACCTTGATGACGCGGATATGCGGCCCGAGCGGGAAAGTGAGGACGTCGCCCGGCCGCACCGCGTGATGCGCCTTCTCGGTCGGGTTGCCGTTGATTCGGAAGCGCGCACCGGCGATCAGCTTCGCGGCCAGCGAGCGGGTGCGGGCGAAGCGGGCGTGCCAGAGCCACTTGTCCAGGCGCAGTGATGCCTCCTGGATATCGCTCATCGCTTGAATTTCATTCCAGCGAGAGCGGCGAAGGGCGAGCCTGCACGCGGCTCGGCAGGCGGGGCCGGCCGGCGGCGTCGCGGCTTGGCGAAGGTGCGCGGGGCACCTTCCTCGGGCTTGTGCGGATGACGCGCGTAATAGCCGAGCGCGCGCATCACCGGCTCGAGTTCGCTCACGTCGAGGCGGCAGGCAGCGGCAGTCTCGGCATCGGCCCTGATCGCACCGGCCTTGGCGCGACGCCGGAGCAGTGCCGCGACCCGTTCCAGGGCGCCGAACTCGAAGACCTTACCGCCGATCCGGCGCTTGCCGACAGCGAGCAAAGCCGCTTCATCCGGCTCCGCAGCCGCGTGGCCGCGATGCACGGCCAGCAGCAACCCTAAGAGCTTGCGCTGACGCTTGTCGCCGAGGCCGCCGATCCAGACCGTCTCGCGGCCGAAGCGCAGCCCGAGCTTAGCCAGCGCCGCACGATCGGCATCGCCGAGGCCCTTCAGCGATTCCTGCAAACGCTCGGTCGGCAAGGCGCCCAGATGCTCGATCAGCTGGAACACGATGCCGCGGGGGATCGGCGTTAGGTCCGCCTTGCCGGCGAGATGGAGAGGCCTGAGGCGGCGGCGGATCTCGGATTCCACGAAGGCCTTCAGCCGCTCCTCGACCGCACGGCGCTGGCGGCCCTCGAGCAGATCGTCCTGCAGCAGGCGGAGGCCGGGCCTCAGCGGCGTGTCGCCGGCGGTCAGCATCGCGATCTCGGCGCCGTGCCAGGAGATCCGGCCGCGCAGATCGAGCCGCAGATCGCGATCGGTCTCGGCCACCAGGTTGGCGACGCGGGCGGCGACCACCGGATCGAGGATGCGCCGCGCGGCGGCGAGCAGCGCCCGCACCTCGTCGGGTTTGGCATCGGCGGCGCGCTGGAAGTGCAGGCCGACCAGGCGGCCGACGGTGTGGCCTTCGACGGTGACGCTGTCGTCGTCGTTGACCGCGCCGTCGATCTCGTCGCCGGAGCGCAGGCGCCGGTGCAGCACCGCATGGCGGCGGTCGACGAAGCGCTGGGTCAGCGCCTGGTGCAGGGCTTCCGACAAGCGGTCCTCGATCGCCTGGGTGCGGCCCTGCCAGTGCCTAGGATCGACGACCCAGTCGGCGCGGTGGGCGACGTAGCTCCAGGTGCGGATATGGGCGATCCGGCCGGTCAGCTGGTCGATGTCGCCGTCGACGCGATCGAGCCGCGCCACCTGGTCGGCGACCCATTGGTCGGGCAGCGTGCCAAGTTTGGTCAGATGCCGGTAGAGCTGGCCCAGGAGCCGGATATGCGCATCGGCCATCAGCTTCCTGAAGTCGGGGACCTGGCAGACTTCCCAGAGCAGCTCGACGCGCTCGCGGCCGACCGCGAGCTCCGCCAGTTCCGGATCCTTGGAGAGCAGTTCCAGCGCCTGGTGGTCTTCGGCGCTGCCCTGGCGAATGAGGCCATCGACCGGCGGACGTTCCTGGAGACTCCGCTGCAGCGTGATGACGCTGCGGAAATCCAAACGCGAATTGCGCCACATCAGATGGCGCAGCGGATCGAAGCGGTGGTTCTCCACGGCTTCGACCACTTCGGGATCCATCGGACCGACCTCGGCCGTGGTGCCGAAGGTGCCGTCGGCCATGTGCCGGCCGGCGCGGCCGGCGATCTGCGCGATCTCCGCCTTGGTCAGCGGCCGCGGCGTGATGCCGTCGAACTTGCGCAGCGAAGCAAAGGCGACGTGCTGCACGTCCATGTTGAGGCCCATGCCGATCGCGTCGGTCGCGACCAGGTAATCGACCTCGCCGGATTCGTAGAGCTCGACCTGCGCGTTGCGGGTGCGCGGACTGAGCGCACCCATCACGATCGCGGCGCCGCCCCGCTGCCGGCGGATCAGCTCGGCGATCGCATAGACATCGGCGGCCGAGAAGGCGACCGTCGCCGAGCGCGGTGGCAGGCGGGTCAGCTTCTTCGGCCCGACATAGCTCAGGCTCGAGAAGCGCGGGCGCTGGATAAACTCGGCACCGGGCACCAGCGTGCGGATCCAGCGCGAGGCGGTCTCCGCGCCCATGAACATGGTCTCGGAGATGCCGCGGGCATGCAGCAGCCGGTCGGTGAAGATATGGCCGCGCTCGCGGTCGGCGGCGAGCTGGATCTCGTCGATGCCGACGAACGCGACCGGCTTGTCGAGCGGCATCGATTCGACGGTGCAGATGAAATACCGCGCCGAGCGCGGGATGATCTTCTCTTCGCCGGTCACCAGGGCGGCGGCGCCCTCGCCCTTCGCCTTGACCACCCGCTCGTAGTTTTCGCGGGCGAGCAGGCGCAAGGGGAAGCCGATCATGCCGCTGGCATGACCGAGCATCCGCTCCATGGCGAGATGGGTTTTGCCCGTATTGGTGGGCCCGAGCACGGCGGTAACGCGCGGTGCGCTCCCGTTCATGCTTCCCAATGTCGGGGCTAACTGCCTGAAATGCAAGGGGCGGATCGTTCGGGGTGCGCCCGAAACGCGGGTTTCACCGCCGGGTCGGATTCCTGTAATGTCGCCGCCGCAACTGGAGGCCGGCCCATGCAGTCCCTCACCCTCGATCTTCGCTCCTATGCCGGCGTGCCCTATGCGCATGACCATCCGCATCACCAGGTGGTGCTGGCGCTGGAAGGCCAGCTCGAGATGGAAATCGGCGGCCGGTCGGGCCGGGTGGATGGGAGCCGAGGCGCGCTGGTTCCTGCGGGCATGCTGCATGCCTTCACCGGTGTCGGCCGGAACCGATTCGTGACGCTCGACATCGGCCAGACCTCCGATGCGGCGCCCGCGCGTCTTCTCGGCACGGGCCAGCCTTATTTCGCCATCTCGCGCGCGGTCGAGCACCTGCTGGCTTATGTCGAATCGCGATCTGGCGCGCTCGGCGCTGATGCCGAGCATCTAGCGCCGTTGCTGGCGGCGGCCTTGGCCGATACCGAAGGCGAGGCGCGGGCACCCGAAGCCGTGTTGAGGGCGACGGAATACATGCGCCGCGCTTATCCGCGGCCGATCACCTGCGCGGACACGGCGAAGGTCGCCGGGATCAGCACCGCGCATCTCCATGGCCTTTTCAAACAGTGGCTGGGCATGACACCCGGCCGCTATCTCGGCGAGATCCGGCTGGATCGCGCAAAGGATCGCTTGGCCGGCAGCGCCGAGCCGATCGTCGAGATCGCGCTCGGCGTCGGCTTCAGCGAGCAGAGCGCCTTCACCCGTGCCTTCCGCCGCCGCTTCGGCCAATCCCCGGCCGCCTACCGCCGCCGACTGCAGTCTGGGCACAAGGCGCCATAGTCCGGGTCAAGCCGGGGCCGACCGCTTCGGGCTATAGAGCCGCATCCCCTGCAACGGAGCCCGCCATGCGCCTCACCGATTTCAAGGTCCTGACCTTCGACTGCTACGGCACGCTGATCGACTGGGAGAGCGGTCTGCTCGCGGCCTTGCGGCCGATGCTGGAACGCCTCGGCGGCAAGGTGGATGAAGAGACGGCGCTCAACACCTTCGCGCGTCATGAAACCGCGATCGAGAAGGCGCAGCCGAGCCTCAATTACCGGAAGCTGCTCGCCGAATGCTATCGCCGCCTGGCGAAGGACTGGAACGCAAGCATCACCGAGGCTGAGGCCGAGCGCTTCGGCAACTCGGTGCCGGACTGGCCGGCCTTCCCGGATTCGGCCGCGGCACTCGCCTATCTGAAGCAGCATTACAAGCTGGTCATTCTCTCCAACATCGATCGCGCGAGCTTCGCCGAGAGCAACAAGAAGCTGGGCGTCACCTTCGATGCGATCTGCACCGCCGAGGACATCGGTTCCTACAAGCCCGACAAGCGCAACTTCGACTTCGTGCTCAAAGTCGTCCAGGAGAAATTCGGCTTCGGGCCGAAGGACATCCTCCATACGGCGCAAAGCCTGTTCCACGACCACCAGATGGCAAAGCAAGTCGGCCTCGCCACCAACTGGATCGACCGCCGCATGGGCAAGAGCGGCAGCGGCGCGACCGCGCCGGTCGAAGGTGTGAAGACGGATTTCCATTTCCCCAGCATGGCCGCCTTCGTCGCGGCGCATCGGAAGGAATAGCTCTCCCCCGCACCTTTACGGACCGCGCCATTTCGAAGCGCGAAAATCCGCATCAACTCTTTGATGTGCAACGCCCTTTGCCGCGCGGCCGAGATCAAAGCCAGGCTTGTCCTGGTAAAGGCCCTGTAAAGGTTCCGGGCGCGCGGGACCACGCGTTCGCGCAGATCCATGCAACGCTGTCGATGCTCGCGCCGTGTCATGCCGAATTTGCAGGATCTATTCATCCTGTCTGTGCTGGGTCTGCGATGCGGCGCAGCATGCACGGGGCATCGCGCCGGGCGGGACGTTCCACGCCGCATTCACCATTTCAAACAGCGCAGCGATTGTACCATGAACCTCGTCGCGAGTCTCGGCCGGCCACGACGCCTGAATTCAGGAGTATGCAGCGGAATTCTTGGAAGCCGGAAGCGCGGTTTCGTTTTATCGAGACGGTCTGATGAGAGGCGAAAGCGGGTTGCAGTTTGAAAGGTCTCAAGCAGCTTCAAGACCCTCACCCCAACCCTCTCCCTACGGGCGAGGGAGTGCGGCGATCGCTCGCTGACAGCGAATTGGAAAGGCTCGAGTAACAGCGTCCCTTCTCCCGGAGGGAGCAGGACAGGATGAGGGTCTTGAAGCTGCTTGAGACCTGTCACGCTTGAGATAGATACAGCGCCGCTTACTCGACTCAACCAAGAACAATTCCGCTTTACAGCCGCGCGAAGCGGAAGAAATGCGGCACGCGCTCCGCTTCACGTGCCTTCTTCTCATAGCGCGTCTCGATCGAATCCATGGGGCGGTCCTGCCAATCGACCGGTGACTGCGCCACCCATTGGAATCCGGGATGCACGGGGACGTGCTGCAGCGTCCATTCGATATAGGTCGGGTCGTCGCTGGCGATGCGGAGCTCGCCGCCGGGAACGATCAATTCCGCCAGGCGATCGAGGTTGTCGCGGTTGACGAAGCGGCGCTTCGCGGTGCGGCGCTTCGGCCAGGGATCGGGAAACAGCAGGAACACGCGATCGAGGCTCCGCGGCTGCAAGGCCGCCAGCAGCACCCGGGCATCCTCGGGATGGAGCCGCACGTTCTCGAGCTTGCGTTCGGCGATATGGCTCAAGCAGGAGGCGATGCCGGCCTCGAACACCTCGCAGCCGAGGAAGCCGATGCCGGGATGCTCCTCGGCCTGATGCGCCAGATGCTCGCCGCCGCCGAAGCCGATCTCCAGCCAGATGGCGTGCTTGCGCGGGGTGAACAGCGTCGCGGGATCGAGCGTGGATCCCGCGGTCAGCGGAATGGCGACGCGCGGCAGCAGTTCGTCAAAAAGAAACTGCCGCCCCTTGCGGAGCGGCCGTCCCTTACGCCTGCCGTAGAACTGGAACGCTTGGCGCCGTTTCTCAGCCTCGGCCATTCACTCAGGCGAACGCGGATTTGAGATCCGCGACCAGGTCGGTCTTCTCCCAGGAGAAGCCGCCGTCCGCTTCCGGCTTGCGGCCGAAATGGCCGTAGGCGGAGGTGCGCGCGTAGATCGGCTTGTTGAGGCCGAGATGGTTGCGGATGCCGCGCGGCGAGAGGTCCATCAGCTCGGCCAGGACCTTCTCCACCTTGGCTTCGTCGACCTTGCCGGTGCCGTAGGTGTCGACATAGATCGAGAGCGGCTTGGAGACGCCGATCGCATAGGCGAGCTGGATGGTGCAGCGGTCGGCGAGGCCGGCCGCGACCACGTTCTTCGCCAGATAGCGCGCGGCATAGGCAGCCGAGCGGTCGACCTTGGTCGGGTCCTTGCCGGAGAAGGCGCCGCCGCCATGCGGGGCCGCGCCGCCGTAAGTGTCGACGATGATCTTGCGACCGGTCAGGCCGGCATCGCCATCGGGACCGCCGACCACAAATCGGCCGGTCGGGTTCACGTAGAATTCCTCTTCCGGGCACATCCAGCCGTTCGGCAGCACCTGGTTCACGTAGGGGCGCACGATCTCGCGCACCTGCTCCTGGTCGAGATTCTCGGCATGCTGGGTCGAGACGACGATCGAGGTCGCCTTCACCGGCTTGCCGTTCTGATAGAGCAGGGTCACCTGGCTCTTCGCGTCGGGGGCGAGGCCCTTCTCCTTGCCGGAGCGGCGCGCCTCGGAGAGCAGCTTCAGGATGCGGTGCGCGTAGTAGATCGGCGCCGGCATCAGCTCTTCGGTCTCGTTGCAGGCATAGCCGAACATGATGCCCTGGTCGCCGGCGCCCTCGTCCTTGTTGCCCGCGGCATCGACGCCCTGGGCGATGTCGGCCGACTGCGAATGCACGTAGCACTCGATGTCCGCCTTCTGCCAGTGGAAGCCTTCCTGCTCGTAGCCGATGTCCTTGATCGCGGCGCGCGCGGCTTCCTTGAGCTTGTCATGGGTGATCGAGCCGGGACCGCGAACCTCGCCGGCCAGCACCACCTTGTTGGTGGTGCAGAGCGTCTCGACCGCGACGCGTGCCTGCGGGTCGGCGCCGAGATAGATGTCAACGATGGTGTCGGAGATCCGGTCACAGACCTTGTCCGGGTGACCCTCGGAAACGCTTTCGCTGGTGAACAGGTAGGAGGATCTCGTCACGCCATATACCCCGCTAAAAAAGGGAAGGAGAATTTCAGATGGCCCCGGCTATTTAGCCAAGCCGGCGCATGGAATCAGAGGCGCCCAGTTTTGGAGCGCGCGGATCATGGTGGAGGGCAGGACCGCGGTCAAGCGCGTTCTGCTGCGCCGCAACCCGGAAAAAACTCAAGAGGTTCTGGCGGTTAGCTGAAACGGTCCTGGAGCCGGGTGGTTCCCGAGCCGGGCAACGGGCTCAGTCCTCGTCCTGCAGGCCACGGGCGATCGACTTGATCAGCTCGAAGAGACGCTTGCGGAGCGCGGGGTCGGTGATCCGATAGTAGGCGCGGACCAGCTCCAGGGTCTCGCGCTTGGCCATCGGGTCCGGCTCGTATTCGACGGTCGGCGGATGGGCGAGGCCCATGAGCCGGCTCGGGCTCTTATCCTGAACGCCGCCCGGCATCTCGTCGAAGAAGTAGGCAATCGGCACGTCGAGCACGCGCGACAAATCGTAGAGACGGCTGGAGCCGACGCGGTTGGCGCCGCGCTCGTATTTTTGCACTTGCTGAAAGGTGAGGCCGATCGCCTCGCCGAGCTTCTCCTGGCTCAAGCCCAGCAAGGTACGGCGCAAGCGGATACGGGTTCCGACATGAACGTCGATCGGATTTGGGAAGCCCTTGCTGGCCATCCGGCCCGATGACTTGCGGCCGCGCGCCGTCTTACGCTTTTCCATCTGCCTTGCCATTGCCTGATGCGATTCCCATCCGCCAGCGCACCGTTACGCGCCGACACCTATAGACATACAACCATATGCAGTCAACGCTGGATTGCGCGCCGCAGCGTGTGATTCGTGACCTGAATCAATTCGACGCGAACACCGGGAATGAGAGAGTTATCACAGGCTATGAGATCGAAGACTTGCGCACGCGAAACAGGATAGGAATGAGCGCGAGAACAATCAACGGCAGCACGGTGAACAATCCGAAGCGGGCAAAGAGCGTCGGGCCGAGCGCCGACGGAACGGTCGCATCGATCACCGCTTCCACCACCAGATTGGAGCGAGTCTCGACACGGCCGTAAGCATCGATCACGCCGGAGATTCCGGTGTTGGCCGCCCGCAGCATCGGAATACCTTCCTCGACGCTGCGGAAGCGCGCAGTGGCAAAGTGCTGCGATGGTCCGGTACTGGTTCCGAACCATCCGTCATTGGTCACGTTGACGAGGAGCGCAGGGCGGTCGTTGGGATCGACGACCGCGCCGGGGAAGATCACCTCGTAGCAGATCAGCGGACTGAACGGCGGCAGCGCAGGTGTATGCAGCGTGCGCGGCCCTGGGCCTGGGGTGAAGTTCATCGAGCCTGGCGTGAGCTTGTTGATGAAGGGGAGTATCCCACGCAATGGGACATACTCGCCGAGCGGCACCAGATGGAACTTGTCGGCCGTTCCTAGGATCTGACCTCGACCATCCAAGACCGCGAAGGAGTTCCAGATCTCGGTGAGCGGGCCGTCGAGCGGTTCGCCGCGCGGCACGCCTGTCAGGAGAATCCCCTCATGGGGCGCCGCCTGGGCGAGGAAGCCGCGCAGGCTCGGGTCGCGCTCCAAGAGATAGTTGGCCGCGGTCTCCGGCCAGATCACCGCCTTCACCTTGTCGAAGCCCGGTGTCTCCAAAGTGAGACGCATCAAGGTGCGGATCTGGTCCGGTCGCGTGTCGCGATCGAGCTTCATGCTCTGGGCGATGTTGGGCTGGATCAAGCGAACGCGAACCGCGCTCGGATCGGATTCTGGCGCTGTTGGAATGGCGTTGGAAAGTCGCCAGAGGCCGCCCAGATAGAGTGCGCCAAGGACCAGGGCCATGCCGATCGCAGCGGCGCGCGCGGCCCGCAGGTTCATCAAGACGAGGAGCGCCGGCAAGGCAAGGGCAAAGACGGTGACGAGGCTCAAGCCCCAGGCGCCCCAAAGCGAGGCGGACTGCATCATCGCGTCGCTGCCGCTCCAGATATAGGCGGCGAGATCCCAGGGATAGCCGGTCAGGACATGGCCGCGCAGCCATTCGGCGATGGTCCAGAAGGCGGCGAAGGCGGCGATGCCGGCCACCGAGAGCCGTTGCGGCAGAGCGCGAAAGGCCAGCACCGCGAGCGCGGGATAGAGTGCCAGATAGGCGGCGAGCCCGCCCAAGACCGGCGGGATCATCCAGCCGAAGCGCTCGGCATCGACCAGGAAGGACTCGGCGATCCAATAGCTGTTGACCGCGAAATGCCCGAGCCCCCACCACCAGCCAACGGCGAAGCCCCCGCGCCGCGTGGGCGCCTCGGCCGCGAGCCAGACCAGACCGGAAATGCCGAGTGCGAATGCCGGCACGAAATTGAGCGGTGCAAAGGCAAGGCCGGCGATGGCACCCAGCACCGCAGCCAAGCCATAGGCGCGCCAACCGGAAATCGCGCCGAGGCTGCGCGCCGGGCGCGATTCCGGCGACCCGGCCATCTCGCGAGCGACGCTCATGCTACTCCTTGTCCCGATCGGGCCTCTGCGGCGCGTTGCGGACGCGCAGGCGCTTGATGCGGCGCGGGTCCGCGTCCAGCACCTCGAAGGCGATTCCGGAAGGATGCGTGACCAGTTCGCCGCGCGCCGGCACGCGATCGGTCAGCGACATGACCAGGCCGCCCAGCGTGTCGATATCGGCCTCGCGCTCCTCTTCGGTGAGGATTGGGCCGACGCGTTCCTCGAAATCGCTGATCGTGGTGCGCGCATTGGCGATCAGGGTGCCGTCGGGCCGCTCGACCAGGTTGGGCCCGCGCACCACGTCATGCTCGTCCTCGATCTCGCCGATGATTTGCTCGACCAGGTCTTCGATGGTGACGAGGCCGTCGGTGCCGCCGAACTCGTCTACCACAAGAACCATATGCGCGCGGGCGAGGCGCATCTGCAGCAGCAGGTCCAGAAGGCGAACCGAGGGCGCCACGAAGACCGGCTCGCGCAGCACGCGCTTCAGCTGGAACTTCTCCGGCTCGAAGATCGAGGGCAGCGCGTCCTTGATGTGGACGATGCCGATGATGTCGTCGAGATTCTCGCTGTAGACCGGCAGGCGCGAATGACCGAACTCGCGCACCGTCTGGATCAGGGCGCGGAGATCGACGTCCTCGGCCACCGCCTTGATGTCGGCGCGCGGCACCATGACGTCGTAGGCCGTCAGTTCGCCGAACTTGAGGACGTTGAGCAGCAGGTCGGATTCGCTGGTGTCGAGCGCAGCCTCGCCGGGCTCGGCCTCCTCGCTCTCCTCGATCAGCTCCTCGATCGCGTCACGCAGGTCGGTCTCGCCGCCGCGCCGCCGCCACAGGCGGAACAGGTTCTTCAGCGACTTGCGGGATTTCGCTTCTTCGCCCCGTTCGGGGCCTTGCGGCTCGCTGCGCGCGCCGCGCGTGGCGGGAGCGTCGGTCATGACCTTAGACTACTGAGCATCCCTATAAGGATCGGCGATGCCGAGCGCGGCCAGGATTTTGCGCTCAAGCGCCTCCATCTCTTCGGCGTCCGGATCGGCTTCATGGTCATATCCTAGCAGGTGCAGCACGGCATGCACCATAAGATGCGCGACATGGTCTTGCAGCGGCTTCCCCTGCGCCCGGGCCTCGCGTTTGACCGTTCCAAGGGCCATCGCGACATCGCCCAGCCGGCGCCGCTTGCCTTCAGCCGCCTCGCCGGAAGGGAAGGAAAGCACGTTGGTCGGCTTGTCCTTGCCGCGATAGGTGTTGTTCAGCTTGCGCATCGCGCGATCGTCCATCAGCGCGACGGCGACGACCGGCGTCCAGGTCGCCCGCGACCGCCGAGTGCGGCGCACTTCGGCAACCGCGGCCTGGGCGGCACGGCGCAGCAGCGGCACCGGATCGGCGATCGCCTCGCGCCAGGCACCATGCTCGACGATGACGGAGACGGCAACCGTGGATGAAGCTGCGCGCGGCATCTTCGGATGTTTCAGTTCGATGAATCGCGGCTCGGCGCGGCGGGCTTCTTCGCCTGGCGATCGCGCTTGTCATAGGCGTGGACGATCTTCGCGACCAGATGATGGCGCACGACGTCGACCTCGGTGAACTGCGTAACGCCGATGTCCGGCACGTCGCCGATCGCCTCGAGCGCATCCTTGAGGCCCGACTTGGTGCCGGAAGGAAGATCGATCTGCGAGAGGTCGCCGGTCACCACCATGCGCGAATTCTCGCCCAAGCGGGTCAGGAACATCTTCATCTGCATCGGCGTCGTGTTCTGCGCCTCGTCGAGGATGACGAAAGAATGCGCCAGCGTGCGGCCGCGCATGAAGGCCAAGGGCGCGATCTCGATGTCGCCGGAAGAGAGACGCTTCATCACCTGCTCGGCCGGCAGCATGTCGTAGAGCGCATCATAGAGCGGACGGAGATAGGGATCGACCTTCTCGCGGAGATCGCCCGGCAGGAAACCCAGGCGCTCCCCGGCCTCGACCGCGGGGCGAGAGAGCACGATGCGATCAACCGCGCCCTTGGTCAGCATGGCGACGGCGACGGCGACCGCAAGATAGGTCTTGCCGGTGCCGGCAGGCCCCAGGCCGAACACCAGCTCCTTCTCGTGCAGCATGCGCATGTAGCGCGCCTGCATCGCCGAGCGCGGCGTGATGTGACGGCGCTGGGTGCGGATCGCGGTTCCGTCCTTGGCATCGGCGCCGAACAGATTGGGCTCGAGCCCGTCATCCTGGCGGGCGAGTCGCATCGCGGCATCGACTTCGCCGCGGTTGACCTCGAGGCCGCGCTTCAGGCGCTGATAGAGGCCGACCAGCACCTGTCGCGCGATCGCAACCGCGTCGGCCGGGCCGGAGATCGCGATCTGGTTGCCGCGGGAGACCAAGCTCACGCCGAGCTCCTTCTCGATCCGCGCCAGATTCTGGTCATGCTCGCCGAACAAGAGGGGCAGCAGGCGGTTGTCGTCGAATTGCATATGGGCCGGAGCGGAGGTGACGGGCGCGTCCAAGCTCAAGCGATGGCCTCCATATGGCGCGGCGCCAGCGGCACCGGCGGGGTTGCGATCTCTCCACGCAGACTGAAGCGCCCGAGGCCGGTGATCCGGGCCTCGACCACGCGGCCGATCTCGGCCGGCGATATTTCGACATGCACGGCCTGGGCATAGGGCGACTTGCCGACCAGCTGGCCATCGCGACGGCCAGGCTTCTCCAGCAGCACCGGCAGTACCCGGCCGAGCGTAGCGCGGTTGAAGTCCTGTTGCTGTGCGTTCAGCAGGGCCTGCAATTCCTGCAGCCGCGCATTCTGTTCGGCGTCCGGCACCTGGAGATCCATCGATGCCGCCGGCGTGCCGGGGCGCGGGCTGTATTTGAAGGAATAGGCCATCGCGAACTCGACCTCGGTGACCAGCGCCATGGTCGCGGCGAAATCGCCGGCGCTCTCGCCGGGAAAGCCGACGATGAAGTCCGAGGAGAAGGCGATGTCCGGCCGCGCCGCACGCAGCTTCTCCACGATGCGGCGGTAGAGATCGACGCCGTGCTGGCGGTTCATCGCCTCCAGCATGCGGTCCGAGCCCGACTGAACGGGGAGATGCAGGAAGGGCATCAGCTGCGGCACCTCGCCATGGGCGGCAATGAGATCGAGATCCATGTCGCGCGGATGCGAGGTGGTGTAGCGGATGCGGACGAGATCGGGAACGCGATCGGCGAGCTCGCGGATCAGGCGCGCCAGCGACCAGTCGGACCCATCTTCCGCTTCGCCGTGATAGGCGTTGACGTTCTGCCCGAGCAAGGTGATCTCGCGCGCCCCAGCCGCGACCAGCGCACGCGCCTCGTCCAGGATGCGCGCGACGGGACGCGAGAACTCGGCGCCGCGGGTGTAAGGCACCACGCAGAAGGTGCAGAACTTGTCACAGCCTTCCTGGATCGCCAGGAAAGCGCTGACCGGAGATTCATTCGTGGCCGGCAGGAAGTCGAATTTCGATTCCGCGGGGAATTCGGTATCGAGCAGACCCGCACCGCGACCCGGCAATCGGAACTTGGCGTCATGGGCCCGGGCCGCGCGCGCGACCATTTCCGGCAGGCGGTGATAGGTCTGCGGCCCGAGCACGATATCGACGTCGGGCGCGCGGCGGATGATCTCGGCGCCTTCAGCCTGGGCGACGCAGCCGGCAACCGCAACGATCACGTCCTCGGCGCCGCGCTCGCGGCGATCGGCCCGCAGGCGGCCGAGCTCCGAGAACACCTTTTCGGAGGCCTTCTCGCGGATATGGCAGGTGTTGAGGATGACCATGTCGGCCTCGCCTGCATCCTCGGTCGGGGCATAGCCGAGCGGCGCCAGCAACTCCGCCATTCGGGCGGAGTCATAGACGTTCATCTGACAGCCATAGGTCTTTATGAAGAGCTTCTTCGCCAACGATTTAGAACTCACTCCGGGCGATTCGGCAAAGCGGCGTTTCCCATGACCCTGACCCTAGCATGGCGAGGCGCTAATGGCCACCGGAGGCCGCCGGGTCGGGGGCGAGCGCCCGGCCGGTCAGTGCCCGCTCGACCCCGTCGGCGACGGCGGTGAGGCAGTAGCGAGTCAGGTCCTTGCGGGAGCCCGCATCCTTGAGATCGACCGGCGGGTGAAATTCCACCACCACGGTCACCTTGCCCAGGCGGCTGAACTGCCAGAGATGCGGCCCCAAGGTCATGTCGCCATACCAGGCGACCATCGGCCGGAGCCCATGACCCATCGGGATGCCGTTCAGCGCGACGTAGGCCACCGAGACCGGCTGGATAACCAATGGCGCATCTGTGCTAGAGGCCTCGGCAACGGACAGCAGCGCGCTGCGGAACGGCAGCACGCGGTTGCCGTCGTTCGACGTACCCTCGGGAAAGAGAATGAGATTGTCGCCGGCGGCGAGGCGCTGCCCCAGCTGGTCGCGCTGGATATGCGAGGTGTTGCGCTTGCGATCGACGAAGACTGTGCGCTGCAGCTTGGCGAGCCAGCCGTAGAGCGGCCATTGCGCGACCTCGGCCTTGGCGACGAAGGAGCCGGGGATCAGCGCGCCGAGGACCGTGATATCGATATAAGAGGTGTGGTTGCTGACGAAGAGCGTCGGCCGGTTGCGCGACATCGTCCCGACCGTCGCGATGTCGATCCCCATCAGGCGGCAACAGATCCGGTGATAGGTCACCGGGAAACGCTCCGCCATGCGGCTGCCGAGCGCCACGAACAGCGCCTGCACCGGCATCAGCACCAAGGTGAGGAGGAGATAGCCGATGAGGCGCCGCGCACCGAGTGTATCGGAGCCGAAGGGCGCGATGCCCGGCTCGATCGGATCCTCGGCATAGCTGAGATCCGCCGGACCGGAAGTCGGCAAGCGGGAAACCGGGCCTTCGAGGGTCGCGGCGTCAGCTTTCGGCGCGGGCATAGTGCTTGTAGTATTTGTCAGTGACGAGATTGGTCACGACGACCACCGAGACGTCGATCGTGCCGAACTGATGGTCGATGACCGCGCCGTCGCCGACGAAGCCGCCGAGCCGGAGGTAGCCTTTGATCAGCGGCGGAAGCGAAGCCAGAGCGCGGCGCTCGTCGATCTGCTCGATCGGCAGCAGGTTCATCGAGACATAGCGCGACGGGACGGCGCGCGGCCGGAACTGCGGCGGCGCCATATGGCGGTGATGGAGATAGGAGAGCGTGGTCGCATGCTCGGCGGGATCAGTGCCGGGGAAGCTGGCGCAGCCGAACATGATCTCGATCTTGAAATGGAAGACGTATTCGCTGATGCCCTTCCACAGGAGCTGCATCACCGCCTTCGAGCGATAGGCAGAATCGACGCAGGAACGGCCGAGTTCCAGGATCTCGCCCGGATGCGCCACGATTGCCGAGATGTCGTATTCGTCGATCGAATAGAACTGACCGCGCTTCTCGGCGCCGGGACGGCGCAGCAGGCGATAGGTGGCGACGATGCCGGCAGCGCCGCTGCCCTTGCGCGCGTCGATCACGATCAGATGGTCGCAGAATGGATCGAAGGAATCGAAGTCGCGCCGGGTCGCCGCCATCTCCGGAGAGGGCGTGGCGCTCATCTCCTCGTAGAAGACGCGGTAGCGCAGGGATTGGCAGGCGGCGATCTCGGCTTCGCTCTCGGCCAGCCGGATTTCAAGATCACCGATGGTGAGGTCGACGGGACGCGCTTTGGTCTCGGCCAAAGTCATAACCGCGCGGTCACTGCTTCTTGGCTTCGCGAGACTTCGAGCCGATCGGCACGGCGTAGAGCTCGAGGCGATGGCCGACCAGCTTGTAGCCCAATTCGTCCGCGACCCGCTTCTGCAGCTTCTCGATATCCTCGTTGGAGAACTCGATCACCCGGCCGGACTGGATGTCGATGAGATGATCGTGATGGCTTTCCGGCGCCTCCTCATAGCGCGCGCGGCCATCTCCGAAATCGTGGCGCTCCAGGATGCTGGCCTCCTCAAACAGGCGCACGGTGCGATAGACCGTGGCGAGCGAGATGTTGGGGTCGATCTTGGTGGCGCGCTTGTGCACCTGCTCGACGTCGGGATGGTCGGCCGCATCCGAGAGCACGCGCGCGATCACGCGCCGCTGCTCCGTCATCTTCAGCCCCTTATCGACGCAGAGTTTTTCCAACCGTGAAGTCACGAAACCAGCCACTCCGTATGTTAACGGTTCGATTCACTCCGTTGCGGCATTCTGCCCGTCAAGCGACGGATGGCCAAGGAAAAACGCCGCGAGTGATTCGCAACTGGGATTTCGGATCAGCGCCGCTTGCCGCCGGTGCCGAGTCCGATCTGCCGCGCGAGCGCGCTGCGCTTCTTCGCGTAATTCGCCGAAACCATCGGGTATTCGGCCGGCAGGTCCCACTTCTCGCGATACTGCTCCGGCGAGAGGCCGTAGGCGGTGCGGATATGGCGCTTCAGCATCTTCTGCTTCTTGCCGCATTCCAGGCAGATGATGTAGTCGGGCGTCACCGACTTCTTGACCGGCACCGCCGGATCGCGACTGGCCGGCGCCGCAGCCAGCTTGCCGCCCGCGAGACCGCTCAGCGCCTGGTAGACGTCGCTCAGGAGACGCGGGATTTCGGCGGCGGGGACGCTGCTCTTCGAGACATGGGCGGCGACGATCGTCGTCGCCATCTGCAGCAGGCTGCCGGGCTTCAACTCTTCAGACATTCCGGGCTTCCGTCCAATATTGCCCCCAAGTATTCGAGGGGCAACACTACTGTCTCGGTCAATATAGCGCAATGCCGCTATTTTGAAGTTTGGGCTATATCGGCCCGCAATGCTTTCATAAGCACCAAAGCATCCTCACCCTCGTAGTATTTCTTGCGCCGTCCGACCGGCTCGAACCCTGCGGCGCGATAGAAGGCGGTCGCCGCCGGATTGGCCTCGGCCACTTCCAGGAACAGCCGCGCCGCACCCGAGGCGCGCAAGGCCGCGAACAGATGGTCGAGCAGCGCGCGGCCACGGCCAGCGCGGCGATGCTCGGGATGAATGCCGATCAGCAGCAATTCGGCCTCGTCGGCAACGATGCGTGCCAGGGCAAAGCCGACCGGCTCGGCGCCCAGCGCCGCGATGTAAGCGCCCGAGCCCGGCATCTGCAGGACCTCGGCGAAGGATCGGTCGGTCCAGGGCTGATCCCAGGGCGCGGTGAAGCAGGCGGCATGCAGCGCCGTCAGCACCGGAATGTCGAACCCCTCGACCGGGCGGATCTTCCAGGCATGCGCCGTCATTTGGGCTTCGGCATGGTCGCGTCCGGTGGCCGCACATAAACCGGCTTCGGTGGCAAGTCGAAGCGACGTTGCAGATCGGCCGCGAGCATGGCGACATCCAACGCGCTCGGCGCGGTCTGCATCAAGCGGATGCCGCCTTGCGTTGCATAGCGCCCCATAAGCGGCGCATCGCCGGCGAGAATGAGTGGTCGGGCCGGGGCGAGGATTTCATCCAGCGCTTCAGCGGTGACGACGGCCGGCGGCTGAGCGAAGTTGAACTCGGCATCGAGTTCGGCCAAGAACGGCTCTTCCCGGCGGCTGTCGAGCAGCGCGAAGAGGCGACGGTCCTGTCGCTCGCGCGCCGCACCGTGGGCGACGGTCAGGAAGCTCGATATGCCAATTGCCGGTACGCCCGAGGCCAGCGACAGCCCCAGCGCCGCCGCAAGGCCGACGCGAATTCCGGTGAAGCTGCCGGGCCCCACGGCAACCGCGATCCGATCGAGGTCGGCATAGCCGCAGCCAGCCTTTGCCATGGCTTGCTCGATCATTGGCATCAGCATCGTGGCTTGGCCGTGGTCGGTATGCTGGTGCAGGAAGACTGGAAGATCCTTCAGGCTGGAGAAGATCGCCACCGAACAGGCGCGGCCGCCGGTTTCGATGGCCAGGATCGGGCGCGACTTGCCTTCGGCGAATCCCTGGGCGATGCCGGGCCGGGCTTTGCCGGCGGGGTCTGATCTGTTAGTCATGGCCGCGAGTAAGAAACGAGTCGGATTGCATCATGTCGATGGTAGAGATCACGGCGCAGGATTTCGATGTCGAAATCGCCCTCGCCTATGCCACGCCGGACAACATCACCGGCAGGCCGATCTACACCCGCGCCGCCGCCTGCTATCTCCACGTACATGCCGCGGAGAAGATGAAGGCGGCCGTGGCGCTGGCGGCGCCGCTCGGCTTCCGGTTCAAGATATTCGACGCCTACCGCCCGTCGGAAGCGCAATGGAAGCTCTGGGAGGCCTTCCCCAGCGACGAATTCGTCGCCAACCCGCGAAAGGGCTCGCCGCACAGCCGAGGGGTCGCGGTCGATCTCACCCTGATCGACAAGTCGGGCTTGGAGCTCGACATGGGGACCGGCTTCGACGAGATGCGGCCGATCTCGCATCATGGCCGCACCGACGTCTCCGTCGCGGCCCAGCAGAACCGCTTCACGCTGATGGGGATCATGTCGGCGGCGGGCTGGGACTTTTACAGGAACGAGTGGTGGCACTACCAGCTGTTCCAGGCGCGCGACTATCCACTGGTCGACCAGGCGACCTTGCCGAAACCTCTGATGTAGAGATCAAACGACCTTACAAGCCTCGTCAAAACCGAAGCGCGGGTCGCGCGGGCGGGTTCCGCCTTCGCCGGGATAGCCGAGATTGCAGAGGAAGCGCGAGCGCCAGGTCTTGCCCCAATCGCTCGCCTCGAAGAAGGCCTGGTCGACCTTCGCGCGGTCGAAGCCGCCCATCGGGCCGCAGCTCAAGCCGAGGGCGCGCGCCGCGAGGATGAAATAGCCGGCCTGCAGGTCGCCGTTCAGCTCGCCGTTGTATTTGATCGCTTCGGGTTTGCCGGCCCACCAGGCGCGCGCATCCTCGCGCGGATAGAGTCGCGGCAGGTGCTCGATGAACTCCGTGTCCCAGGCGATGATCGCGGTCGCGGGCGCCGCCATGGTCTGCTCGACGTTGCCGCGGGAGAGGCAGGGCTTCAGCTTCTCCTTGGCTTCGGGCGAGCGCACGAAGACGATCCGGAGCGGCTGGCAGTTGCCGCTGGTCGGCCCCATCTTCGCCAGGTCGTAGGCCCGGCGCAGCAAATCGTCCGGCACCGGCCGGTCGGACCAGCGCCGGGTGGTGTGCGCCTCGTCGAAGAGCTGCGCCAGAGCGGGCGCGCCGAGCGGCTCTTGGAGACCGAGCGGGCTGGTCGTGTCGGGCATCGGGCGACCGGGTCAGACCGGCCGCACCTCGACCACTTCCGGGACGTAGTGGCGAAGCATGTTTTCGATGCCCATCTTCAGGGTCGCGGTCGAGCTCGGGCAGCCGGAGCAGGAGCCCTGCATATGCAGGTAGACGATGCCGTCCTTGAAGGAGTCGAAAATGATGTCGCCGCCGTCTTGCGCGACCGCCGGCCGCACCCGGGTCTCGAGCAGATCCTTGATCTGGGCGACGATCTCGTCATCTTCCTCGTCGCCACCGGGGGCGGTGGCGTCATCATCCAGCAGCACCGGCTGGCCGGAGACGAAATGCTCCATGATGACGCCCAGCAACGCCGGCTTCAGCACCGCCCAGTCCTTACGGTCGGACTTGGTGATGGTGACGAAATCCAGGCCGAAGAAGACGCGCTCGACACCCTCGACCTTGAACAGCCGGTCGGCCAGCGGCGAGCGCGCCGCATATTCCGCGGAGGCGAAGTCCACGCTGCCCGTTTCCGCCACAGCCCGGCCCGGAAGGAATTTCAGGGTTGCCGGATTGGGGGTCTCTTCAGTCTGGATGAACATGGATTGCTCCACTAAGCTCTTGGCCGCCATATATGTCATCGAAGATGGGCGATGCTGGATGGTGCTTCAACCCCAATCTAATTAAGGTTATGGCCGCTCAACCCAGCGATTCCACGCGCGACAAAACCACCGAACCGCCGGTTGATTCCGATCCGAATCGGCGGTCGGCGGCGGAGCCATGGCGCCCCCGCAGCTACCGGCGGTCGACTGCGCCGGAGGCCAGGGCGCCCTATGGCATTGGCCAGGGCGAGATCGCGCAGCTTTTCGCCGGCGGCGAGGCCGGCGGAAGGGCGTTCCGCTGGCTGCTCAACGACGGCCGCCGCCTTAACGACCTGCGCGAGATCGTGGCCGGACTTGGCCGGCAGCTCAGCGAAGGCGGCCTGCCGCTGCAGCGCCTCTATCTGGGCCAGCGCACCATCCACCCGCAGATGGGCGCCATCGGCTATCTCTGGAACAAAGACGATTCGACCGCACAGGTAATCGAGCGCGAGCATTCGGTGGTCAGCGGACAGACCTATCTCTCCAGCCCGATGCGCCGGCTTTACGAGGACGGCGAGAAGCTGATCCGCCGCAAGCTCACCGGGCCCGACGCACAGCTCGATTTTCCGGTGCTGCACGAGCTCAAGGAGACCGGCGCCACCGATTATGCGATCTTCCTGCTGGAGATCGACGACGAGGCCCGGGCCTCGATTTCGATCACCACCAACGCGCCGGAGGGGTTCAGCGACGCCGAGATCGCCAGCGTCGGCGCGGTAATGCCGCTGCTCGCCATGATCGTCGACAGCCACGAATGGCACCGCCTGGCGAAGTCGCTGCTGGAGATCTATCTCGGCGAGGATGCCGGGCGGCAGGTGCTGGGCGGCTCGGTGCGACGCGGCCAATCCACCACCATCGCCGCCGCGATCTGGTTTTGCGACCTGCGCGACTTCACCGCGATGTCGAATCAGTTGCCGCGCGACGAGGTGATCGCGCTGCTCAACGACTATTTCGATGCGATGGCGCGACCGGTCCATGCCCATGGCGGCGAGATCCTGAAATTCATCGGCGACGCCATGCTGGCGATCTTCCCGATGCAGGACGATCTCGACCGCGACCGCAAATGCCACATCGCGCTGCGCGCCGCGCAGGATGCCTTCGACGCGCTGGATGCCCTGAACGAGATCCGCGCCAGCGCCGGCAAGCCGCCGCTCCGCGTCGGCATCGGGCTCCATGCCGGCTCGGTCTCCTACGGCAATATCGGCGCCGTCATCGGCAATTCGGCGCGCTTGGACTTCACCGCGATCGGCCCGGCGGTCAACCTCGCGTCGAGGATCGAAGGGCTGTGCAAGGGATTGAACCGACCGCTCTTGGCCTCGAAGGCCTTCGCCTCGCCCTGCGGCTCGATGCTGGTGCCGCTCGGCAAGTTCGACCTCGCCGGATTCCCGGAGCCGCAGGACATCTACGGATTGCCCGACTGACGCCTTACAGAATGTCGAGGGAGTATCTTCGATGGCGGCCTACATCATCGTCCAGGAGAACCTGCACGGCGACCAGGCGCCGTTCGAGGAGTATCGCAAGCAGGTGATCGCGACCTTCACGCCCTATGGCGGCAAGTTCCTGGCCCGCGGCGGCAAGGTCAGCGTGCTGGAAGGCGAATGGCCCTATGACCGCAGCGTGATCCTGGAATTCCCGTCGCGCGAAAAGGCCGAGGCCTGGTACCACTCGCCCGAATACCAAAAGATCCTGCCGCTCCGCATGAAATGCATGAGCAGCAACTTCGTGATCTTGGACGGGGTTTGACAGTCTCACCGACGGGAGTTCTTCATTGCTTCGAACTCCGAGACTGGCCCCATCAACTAAGCGATGTGGTCGATGTCCTCGTTGGTGAGCTGGCCGGGGACGATGGTCATGGGTACCCGCAGCTTGCCGACATATTTGCTGGTGAGCGCCTGCACCAGCGGGCCGGGGCCTTTCGGGCCGGTCGAGGCGCCCAGCACCAGGATCGAGATCGATGGCTCCTCGTCGATCAGCTTCATTACCTCGTCGCGACGGTCGCCTTCGCGGAAGTAGAGCACCGGCATGGCACCCGAAAGCTTTTGCACCTCGGCGGCCATCTTCTGCATCAGCGCCTCGGCCTGCTGGCGCGACTCTTCCTTGATCAGACGCGAAACGCCGATCCATTCCTGCATGTCTTCCTGCGCCGTCACGTGCAGCATGGCGACGCGGCCGCCAGTCTTCTTGGCGCGCAGGCAGGCATAGCGGATCGCAATCTTCAGCTCCGGCGTGTCGTCGACCACGACCAGGAAGACGCGCGCCGCGGACGGCGTCTCCGCCAGCTTGCCTTCTGTCGGTTCCGTCTCGGCCATTCTCTGTTATCTCCTGCGGAAGGCGAGATGGGCGATCCATCCGAAGAGGAGCGCGGTGAGGACGGCGATCACGCCATAAGCAAAGCCGTTGCGATGCGCGAAGTTGTAAATGTCGGCGCTGAACCCCGCGCGGTTGACCAGCAGCGGGAAGCTCTGCGCATCGACGATCTTGCCGCCGCGCACCAGGTAGACATCGACGTTATAGATACCGGTCGGCACCGTCGAGGGAAAGGCGAAGCTGGTGCGGAAGAGCCGGTCGCCGATGAAGCTGATATGCCCGACCTTGTCGGCATAGAGTCCCAGGCGCTGGCGGATCCGGATCAACGCGCTGGTGTAATCGGAGATATTGGGCGCGGTCGCCGCGCTTGCCGGCAGCTTCAGCTCGTTGACCCCGAGCTGGTAGCGGTCGAGCATGTCGAAGGTCAGGATTTCCTCCAGTGGTCGCGAGGCGGCGATCGCGTAGAAGCCCGGCACGTTGTCGAAGCGCACATGCGAACCGGTCATCCAGATGCCGAGGGTCCGCGTCTTCTGCCGCACCTCGACCGAGCCGCCGACCAGCCCGCCGCCCGGCGCGGTCGGCCCGCGCACCACGGCGACCGCATCGCCCTTCTCATCGACCGCGCCGAACAATGTCAGCTCGGCACCGGAGAAGCCTGAGGTGATCTCGATCCGGTGCACCACCAGATCGGCGACGATGTCCTTGGCCGAGGCGGCGCCGGCACTCGCGCCAACCAGGATCAGCAGCAGCAGGGCAAGTCGCTTCACAGCGCGCCTCCGAGCGTAATCACCGCATAGAGCTCGCGGGGAATGGCGACCAGCTCATAGAGCAATCCGCCGGCGACGACCAGCACGACCAGCGCCATCAGCAGGCGCAATTGCTCGGCGGGCAGGCGCGCGCCCCAGCGCCCGCCATACTGCGCCCCGACCACGCCGCCCAGGGTCAGGATGAGCGCCAGCAGCAGGTCGACGGTCTGGTTCTGCGCCGACTGCAGGATGGTGACATAGGCTTGCACGAAGATGATCTGGAACAGCGAGGTGCCGATCACGATCGAGGTCGGCATGCCCAGGAGATAGATCATCGCCGGCACCATGAGGAAGGCGCCTCCGACACCCATGATCGCCGACATGATGCCGACCACGAAGCCGATCGCGACCGGGACGATGGCGCTGATGTAGAGCCGCGACTTCCGGAATCGCATCTTGAAGGGCAGGCCCTGCGCCCAGTTGTGCTGGTGCAGCTTGGCGGGGGCACCTTGGCGGCGGCGCACCTTCCGCAGCGCGTTGATCGATTCGATCGCCATGATCGTGCCGATCGACCCCAAGGTGACGACATAGGCGATGGCGATGACGAGATCAATCTGGCCGAAGCGCTTCAGCAGGCTGAAGATGAGGACGCCGACGCTGGAGCCGAGGATGCCGCCGCCCAGCAGCACGCCGCCCATCTTGAAATCGACGTTGTCGCGGGACCAATGGGCCAGAACCCCGGAGACCGAAGCGGCCACCACCTGGTTCGATTGGGTCGCCACCGCCACCGCCGGGGGAACGCCGATGAAGATCAGCAGCGGCGTCATCAGAAAGCCACCGCCGACGCCGAACAGACCGGACAGCAGCCCGACGCCGCCGCCGATCGCCAGCAGCACCACGATGTTGAGCGAGACTTCAGCGATCGGCAGGTAGATCTGCAGGCCGAAGAACCAGTCCGAGATCGCCTGCAAGCCGTTCAAGACGCCGGTCCCCCAAATATCCAGGCCGCATTTCCATACGACGGGAATCGGAACCGGAAACCGGAATCGGGACGGCCGCGGAGCGCCTAACAGGTGTCCGACTCGGGACCGATGGACCTATCGTGCCCCAATCTACGCCTCTGATTCGCCGGAAGAAAGTGAGCGCCCCGCTTGGCCCGCGCTTTTTCAGTTCGGTCGGGCCAGCAGCTGCTACGGATTGCTCACTCAGTCGTCATCCCCGGGCTTGGCCCGGGGATCCCGGAGTTGAAGTCAGGTTGAAAGAACTCAGGGGTGCCCGGGGCAAGCCCGGGCATGACGAGTGAGTAAGATGGCTATTGCCATCACTTGATCAGCACGTCGTTCAGTTCTTCGAGCTGGGCCCGGGCGCGGATCAGGTAGAAGCCTTGGGCCGCCAGGTGATTGGGCTGCATCAGTGCATCCGGGCGGCCGTTGATCACGATCCAGGGATTGAGCTCGGCGCCTTCCATCATGCTGGAAACCATCCGCTCCCAGATCTGCCTGGCGCCCTTCTCGTCCAGGATCTTGCCGAAGTCCTTGCCGAGATCACGCAGGATCAGCGCATTGCCGTAGAGCAGGCCCTTGTTCAGGTAGAAGACGTCGTCGGCATGGAAGTCGATCCAGGAGCCTGATTCCTGATCGATCTGGCGCTGGGTACGGTCGGAGGCGGCGCCCAGGTCCTTGCCGATCCGGTCCAGGGTCGAAAGCAGGTTGTCGGCGCGGCGGTCGAAGGTCGCTTTCCCTTGCGCCAGGCGGGCGTTGTAGCTCTGCAACGCCTTGACGCCCTGACGGTACTGCTCCTCGGTGGTCGAGGTCGGCAGCAGCGCGTTGCTGGGGTTCCAGATCCAGACATCCGGGCGATAGTTGAAATAGCTGGCCGCCGCCTGAAGGTCGCTATCGGCGCCGCTGGTGCCGCGGTTGCGGCCGATCTCGTCCTGCAGCTCCAGGGCAAAGCGCTTAACCGCGTCGCGGATGCCGACCTGGAAATTGGGCATGTTGTCGAGCGCCCAGCCCGGCATGAAGAAAGGATCGTTGGCCGGCCAGGCGGTCTGACTGATCTCGCGATCCATCAAGGCGGCCGCCGTCGCCACCGCTTGGCTGGGTCCGGTCTCCAGATCCTGGCTTGGTTCGACCTGTGGCCCGGAGAAATTCGGATCGTCGTTGATCTGGTGGGTCAGGATCATCCCGACCGGGTAGTAAAGGACGACAATCGCCAGCAGCACGATGGCGAGCCACTTCATCACCCGCCAGAACCAGTGCCGATCCCGGCCGGAGCGGAATGCAGCGCCCAGGCGGGAAAAGAGGCGCCGACGGGCCGGCGGCTCGTCAATCAGGAGGTCATCGGACATGGGAGCGGGCTCTCTGCGGTCGGGCCGGGGCGGATCACGGGGATTAAATGGCAATTCCCCGCTTTGGCTGCAAGCCGCGGCATGGTCGCAGCGATTAATCTCGCCGGTTCACCGGCGGTTTACCGGCTCCTCTCCGCTCTCTATGGTCTGCGGCCTGGAACGGCATTACTTCGGGGAATCATGACCACCGCACTAGATCAACTCTTCGGCCTCAAGGGCAAGGTTGCCGTCGTCACCGGCGGCGCCAGCGGCATCGGCCTGGCCAGTGCGGAGCTGTTCGCCGCGGCGGGCGCCACGGTCGTGGTGGTCGATCGCGATGCCGCGGCGGCCGAGCAGGCCCTCGCGAGGATCGGCGGAAAGGGTCTCGCCTTCGGCACCGATGTCGCGCAGGAGGGCGAGATCGACGCCACCACGGCCGAAGTCGAGAAGAGCCTCGGCCGCCTCGACATCCTGGTGAATTCCGCCGGTACGGCGATCCGCCGCCCAGCCACCGAAGTCTCGGTCGAGGACTGGGACAAGGTGATGAACGTCAACACCACCGGCACCTTCCTGTTCTCCCGCTCGGTCGCGCGCGGGATGATCAAGCGCGGCGAAGGCGGCGCGATCGTGCAGATCTCGTCGATCATGGGTTTCTCGGGCGGCGGGCTCTACCCCAACATCTCCTACCAGACCTCGAAGGGCGCGGTGGTGAACATGACCCGCGCGCTCGCGGTCGAATGGGCGCCGCACCGGATCCGCGTCAATGCGGTGGCACCGACCTATGTGAAGACGCCGTTCATTGCCGGCCTGATGGCGCAGCCGGAGCTGGTGCAGCGGATCGAGGCGATGACGCCGCTGCGCCGCCTCGCCGAGCCCGTCGAGATCGCCTCGGCGGTGCTTTATCTCGCCAGCCCTGCCGCGGCGATGGTGACCGGCCATACCCTGCTGGTCGATGGCGGATTCATGGCGCAATAAGCCAAGAGGCCATGGTGGTTGAGCGGAACAAAGCAGGTCCGCCCAGCGGAACCCGGCTCCAGCGCCCGGGTTTCTTCCTCAGTTTCGCGGGTGAGTTTGCGACTCTGACAGAGGAGACCCAGCATGAGAACTCTCGCGATTTTCTCAGGGATCGCCGGTGCGCTGCTCCTGACCACGATGGCGGGCAGCGCCTGTGCTCAGGTGCGAATCTATCCCGACGGCAGCGAATGCAACGACCTTACCGGTGGTGCACTGGTGACCTGCCAGAACCAAGTCTATAGCCAGCAGCTCGAATCCGGCGTCAGCCAGATGGCGGCGGATCCGGCCGAGGTGCAAAGCAGCCATATCGACGGCAATGAGGCCGGCCAGTCCGACTTCGTTGCGGGCGCCGAAGGCACCGCGTTGCCCGATGCCGCCATGCCGACGGTGGCGCCGACCTTGCTCTACGGCCTCCCGGGTCCGGAAGGCGCGCGGGTCTACGGACCGACGGAATAACCGGGGCGGAATAACCCCAGCTCCAAACTCATTCGAAGTACAGCGCCGGCCCCTTTCTGCGATTGGGGGCCGGCGTCCTTTTACCTACTTCGCGTGCAGGAAGCCGACCGTGTCCTCGACCTCGCGCAGGATCGGCGCGGCAATCGCCTCGGCCCGCTCGGCCCCTCGCCGCAACACGCCATCGACCTCGCTGGTGTCTCTCAGCAGCCGTTGCATCTCGCTCCCGATCGGCCCCAGTACCGAAACCGCGAGATCGGTCAGCTCCTTCTTGAAGACGGAGAATTCCTTCCCGGCGAAGGCATTCACGACGTCGGCGAGATTGCGATCCGAGAGCGCGGCATAGATCGACAGCAGGTTGAAGGCCTCGGGGCGCGCGTCGTCGGCTTCCTTCTTGATGAAGCCCTTCTCGTCCAACGATTCCGGGCCGGGCAGCGGGTTAGGATCGGTCTTGGCCTTGCGGAGCTTCAGCGCGATCGCCTCGGCATCGTCGGTCATGTTGATGCGGCTGTAATCCGACGGATCGGACTTCGACATCTTCTTGGTGCCGTCGCGCAGAGACATGACCCGCGTCGCCGGCCCGCCAATCACCGGATTGGGCAGCGGGAAGAGCTCGCGGCTGTAATCGGTGTTGAACTTCTGCGCGATGTCGCGGGCGAGTTCCAGATGCTGCTTCTGGTCCTCGCCCACCGGCACATGCGTTGCCTTGTAGGCGAGGATGTCGGCGGCCATCAGCACCGGATAGGTGTAGAGCCCGACCGAGGCATTCTCGCGATCCTTGCCGGCCTTCTCCTTGAACTGGGTCATGCGATTGAGCCAGCCGACCCGGGCGACGCAGTTCAGGATCCAGGCGAGCTGGGCATGGGCGCGGACCTGGCTCTGGGCGAAGATGATGCCGTGCTCGACATCGATCCCCGAGGCCATGAAGGCCGCGGTCACCTCGCGGATGTTGTGCGAGAGCTCCTTCGGATCCTGCCAGAGCGTGATGGCGTGGAGATCGACCACGCAGAAGATGCACTCGTATTCCTTCTGCATGCGGACCCAGTTCCGGACCGCACCCAGATAATTGCCGAGATGGAGCGTGTGGGTCGGCTGGACGCCGGAGAAAATGCGGCCTTTCATGGCGGGGTTCCGGATTGGGTCAGGTTGCGGTGGGGCGCCCTTATCGCCGGGGAGCGCTGATTTCGCAAGATATTTGCGGATTTTCCGGGCCTTAGGCAGCGTGTCAGGTTTCTGTTATTTTCCCGCCGAGGGATTGATTTTAAAGGCGAAACACCTAAGTATCGGTGCGACAAGACCGGCCTTAAGCCGGGTTACGCAAGGGAGCGACAAAGACATGGCTATCGGACCGGAAAATCGGACGGTTTACCGGACCTCGGGCGCGGCACAGGCCCTCGACATCGACCAGGGCCTCCGGTCGTACATGCTCAAGGTCTACAACTATATGGGCCTCGGGCTCGGTCTGTCCGGCCTGACGGCCTATGTGGTGGCGCAGGGCGTTTATGCCGAAGCGGGCTGGGCGATGTCCCTGGTCAAGGCGCATTGGCTGTTCGCGCTGCTCGGCATCGGCGCGGTGTTCTTCCTGAGCTTCGGCATCAACCGGATGAAGGCTTCGACCGCCTTCGCCGCCTTCATGGCCTATGCGGTCATCAACGGCATCTGGCTGACGCCGGTGCTGCTAATTTACACCAGCACGTCGGTGGCGACGACCTTCTTCGTCTGCGCCTCGATGTTCCTGGCGACCAGCCTCTACGGCTACACGACCAAGCGCGACCTGACCGGCATGGGCAGCTTCTTCTTCATGGGACTGATCGGCCTCATCGTCGCGATGGTGGTCAATATGTTCCTGCAGTCGAGCGCCATGGCCTTCGCCATCTCCGCGATCGGGGTTCTGCTGTTCACCGGCTTGACCGCCTATGACACGCAGAAGATCAAGGAGATGTATTTCGAGGGTGACGGCCATGAGATCGCTCGCAAAAAGTCGATCATGGGCGCGCTGACGCTCTACCTTGACTTCATCAACCTGTTCATCTTCCTGCTGCAGTTCCTCGGCAACCGCCGCTAACCGCAGCAGACCAGTCCTAAGATCGGGGGCGGGGCCGGAGACGGCCCCGCTCTTTTTATGCCTGTTCCATTGACCGAAATCGGGATTTTTGAAATCCAAAGGGGTAATTTCAACAGGATGGATTGACATCCCCCACCCGCCCCAGCGTAATTGCCGCAAGTCCGCGCGCAGCTACAGACAAGCGGGCGCGATCGACAGGGCAGGCGTTCCGATCATGGCCGAAGACGGCATCGACGTTCGATTCCAAGAGGTCAGCAAGCATTTCGGCGACGTCGCCGCGGTCGATGGCATCTCCTTCGCGCTGAAGCGCGGCTCATTTCATTCCTTCTTGGGACCTTCGGGCTGCGGCAAGACCACCAGCCTGCGCTTGATCGCCGGCTTCGAGCAGCCGACGGCGGGATCGGTGGAGATCGCCGGAGCGAACATGGTCGGCATCCCGGCCTATCGCCGGCCGGTCAACATGGTGTTCCAGCATTATGCGCTGTTCCCGCACATGGATGTCGCGGCGAATGTCGGCTACGGCCTCCGGCAGCGTAAGCCGAGGCCCGATGCAAGCGAGATCGATCGCCGGGTCGCCGAGGCCCTGGAGTTGGTGCGACTGCCGCAGCTGGCCAAGCGCCGGATCTGGGAGCTCTCCGGCGGACAGCAGCAGCGCGTAGCCCTGGCACGGGCGCTGATCAATCGCCCGACCGTGCTGCTGCTCGACGAACCCTTGGCGGCGCTCGACCGCAAGCTCCGGCGCGAGATGCAGATCGAGTTGCAGAACCTGCAGCGCGAGGTCGGCATCACCTTCATCCTGGTGACCCATGACCAGGAAGAGGCGCTTTCGATGTCCGACACGATCGGCATCATGAAGGACGGCAAGATCGTGCAGATGGGCACGCCCGAAGAACTCTACGACGCGCCGGTCAACCGCTATGTCGCGGACTTCGTTGGCGAGTCCAACTTCTGGCCGGGCCAGGTCGCGGCCAGCGACCCGAGCGGCGCCGCGATCAAGATCGGCAGCGGCCTCACCTTGCGCGCGGTCCACAGCCGGCTGGGCAGCCCCTTGAGGGTCGGCGAAAGCGGCGTCATCGCCGTGAGGCCCGAAGTGATCGGCCTCTATCGCCCCGGCACGGCGCCCAAAGATCTCGACTGCAGCGCCCAGGCGCAGATCCTGAACCGCATCTATCTCGGCGATCACAGCGAGTTCTCGGTGCGCGCAGAAGGCCTCGGCGAGTTGCTGGTGCGGCTGCCCAAGGCGGTCGAGACCTCCGGCCTGGAGCCGGGCGCCGCCGCGGTGGTCGGCTGGCGCGGCAGCCAGGCGCTCGCCCTCAGCGAAACATAGAAGATCCCGCGCGCCGCAGCGACGGCCGACGCGCCCGATTGACCCGCCGTCACAAGAAAACATCCCAAGGAGGCTTCCATGGATCCGCGTAAAGAGTTCATCAAGCAGCTGCGCCGCTACCAGAAGGGCTCGATCTCGCGCCGGCATTTCCTCGGCGTCACCGGCCTCGGCACCGCGATGGCGGTGATGGCGGCGGAAGTCCCGGGCCTGCTGCCGCGCAAGGCCTGGGCGGCCGGCAATATCGGCGACAAGGTCTCGCTCGCGACTTGGCCGAACTATCATGACCCGAAGGACTTCGAGGAGTTCACCAAGCAAACCGGCGCCGCGGTCGAGGTCTCAGTGTTCGGCTCCAACGAGGAATTCCTCGCGAAGCTGCAAGCGGGCGGCACCGGCTGGGACGTCTTCGTTCCGACCAACTACACGGTCTCGACCCATGCCTCGCTTGGCCTGATCGAGCCGCTGGATCTTGCGAAGGTGCCGAACTACGACATCGCTTCGCAGGACGCGCGGCTGATCAAGGAAGGCTCGGTTGACGGCACCGTGTTCGGCGCCGCCAAGGATTGGGGCACCACCGGCTTCGCGGTCAACACCGCGAAGGTCAAGGAGAACCCGACCAGCTGGAAGGAGTTCTGGGACCTGACCCAGGGCGCCTATAGCGGCCGCGTGACGGTGCATGACTACCAGCTCACCACCATCGGCAATGCGCTGAAGTATTTTGGCTACTCCTTCAACTCCAACGACGAGAAGGAACTGGCCGACGCCGAGAAGCTGCTGATGGCGGCCAAGCCGCATCTCTTCGCCATCACCAGCGACTACCAGCCGGCCTTCCGCAACGGCGATGCCTGGCTTGGCATCTGCTGGACCGGCGATGGCAAGCAGCTGCACCGCGATATCCCGGAGATCACCTACGTGCTCGGCAAGGAAGGCGGCGAGATCTGGACCGACTTCTACGCCGTGCCGAAGAGCGCGCCCAACCGCGAAGGCGGATATGCGCTGATCAATTTCCTGCTCGATCCGAAGATCAACGCGACCGAGGTCATGTTCCACGGCCAGCCCTCGACCGACAGCCGCACCAACAAGCTGCTGCCGGAAGAGCTGCTGAAGGATCCGATCATGTATCCGGCGGCCGAGTTGCTGGCGCCGCTGGAGTTCGGTTCCGCCGCGACCTTCACCAACCCCGCCCGGGCCGAGATCCTGGCGCGGTTCAAGGCCGCCTGAGGGCCGACCCAGCATCATGAAGCAGCCGAGGAAGTGGGATTGGACGGCGATCCTGTTGATCTCACCGTCCGTCGCCATCTTCCTCGGCCTCCTGGTGATGCCGATCCTGGTCGTGCTGGTGCTCTCCTTCGGCGAGCGCGCTGAAGCGGGCGGATACCAGGCGGCCTTCACCTTCGCGCAATACGCCAACCTGCCGGCGCGCTGGGCCGCCTTCCGCAACACGCTGACCCTGGCGCCGCTCGGCACCATCATCTGCCTGATCGCCGCCTATCCGCTCGCCTATTACCTCGCGGTCAAGGTGAGCGCGCGCAACCGCCTGCTGCTGCTGATCCTGGTGATCGTACCGTTCTGGACCAGCTTCCTCATCCGCACCTACGCCTGGATCTTCATCCTCGGCGGTAAGGGATTGCCGGCGCTGCTCGATGCGATCGGCATCGCCGACGTGCGCTTCATCAACACGCCCTTCGCCGTGCTGGTCGGCATCGTCTACGGTTACTTGCCACTGATGGTGTTCCCGATCTTCGTCAGCCTGGAGCGGCTCGACAAGCGCCTGCTGGAAGCCTCCGACGATCTCGGCGCCTCACCCTCCCGCACCTTCCTGCAGATCACCCTGCCCCTGTCGGCGCCGGGTGCCGTCACCGGCTGCATGCTGGTCTTCATCCTGCTGATGGGCGAATACCTCATCCCGGCGCTGCTGGGCGGCGGCAAGGTATTCTTCATCGGCAATGCGCTGGTCGATCTCTTCCTGCAATCGCGCAACTGGCCGTTCGGCTCGGCGGTCGCCTTGAGCCTGGTGATCATCATGCTGGTCACCGTGACCGTCTATCTCCGCATGACCTTGAAGAATCGCGGCATGCGCGATCAGGCACTGGTCTGAGATGCGCCTCTATGCCATCGCCGTCTATCTCTTCCTCTATGCACCGCTGGGCGTCATCGCGCTGTTCAGCTTCAGCGCCGGCCGCAGCGCCAGCGACTTCCACGGCTTCTCGCTGCAATGGTATGCGACCGCAGCCGGCAACCGCTTCGTGATCGAGGCGCTGCTGAACAGCCTGCTGGTCGCCTTCGTCTCCTCGACCATCGCGACCCTGTTCGGCACCGCGGCGGCACTGACCCTGCCCCGCCTCAACAAGACCTTCCGCACCATCTTCGACGCGCTGACCTATATCGCGATCATGGTGCCGGGGATCGTCATCGGCATCGCCACCCTGATCGCGCTCGCCACCACCTTCAACGTCCTCAACCCGCTGATCCAGGGCGATGCGCCGGGCGCACCCCCCTTGGGATTCGGCTTCGGCTCGCTGATCTGCGCCCATTCGCTGTTCGCCATGGCGCTGGTGATCGTGATCGTGAAGGCGCGGCTCGCCGGCATGGACCGCAGCCTGATCGAGGCCTCGACCGATCTCTATGCCGACCCTTGGGCCACCTTCCGCCAAGTGACCCTGCCGCAGCTGATGCCGGCAATCATCGCCGGCTTCCTGCTGAGCTTCACCTTCAGCCTGGACGACTACGTGATCGCGTCCTTCGTCGCCGGCGGGCGGGTGACCCTGCCGATCTATGTCTTCGCCTCGATCCGCCGCGGCGTCACGCCGGAGATCAACGCGATCGGCACCACGGTGATGGTGTTTTCGCTTTGCATGCTGATGGTGTCGCAGATCCTGCTGCGGCGGCAGGCCCGCACCAAGGCGAAGCCCGCCGCCGCCTGAAGCCGGCTATTCGAACAGCTGCATCGCGTTGAGCAGCGTCTTCCACACGCCCCAGACCAGCGGGATGCCGACCAGCAGCCAGGCCAGCACGACCTGCACGGTATAGTCTTTCTTCGCTTCCATGGTCGCCTCCCTCACTGCGCCGGCTGGCTCTGGACCTTCAGGTGATGCCGTTCATCGACCGGCCGGACCGCGAGATTGCAGAGGAAGCCGATGAACAGCAGGCCGGCCATGATATACATCGTAATCGTGTAGGCGTCGGCCTTGGCGACGCCGTGGTCGAGTTGGTACTGCCGGATGTAGTTGACCAGGACCGGGCCGAACACGCCGGCCGCGGACCAGGCGGTCAACAGCCGGCCATGGATGGCGCCCACATACTGCACGCCGAAGATGTCGCGCAGGTAGGCGGGAATGGTGGCGAAGCCGCCGCCATACATGCTCAGGATGATGCCGTAGCAGAGCACGAAGAGCACGACGCTGCCCATCTGCGCGGTCGAAGGCACCACCGCATAGAGCACGATGCCCAGCAGGAAGAAGCAGTAGTAGGTGTTCTTCCGGCCGATATAGTCCGAGGTGGACGCCCAGAAGAACCGCCCGGCCATGTTGAACAGGCTCAAGAGGCCGACGAAGCCGGCGGCGGCGACCGGCGTGATCCGGCCCTGGAACATCTCCTGGCTCATCGCCGAGGCCTGGCCCAGCACGCCGATGCCCGCGGTGACGTTGAGGCAGAGCGCCCACCAGAGCAGGTAGAATTGCGGCGTCTTCAAGGCCTGGTCGACATGCACCGTCTCGTTGGTCACCAGCCGCTTGGGCTGTGCCGGGGCGATGTAGCCTTCCGGCTTCCAGTTCGGTGCCGGCACACGCACGATGATCGCGCCGATGGACATGAAGATGAAATAGACGATGCCGAGCGTCACGAAGGTCGCGGTGACGCCCATGTCGGTGTCGGTCTTGAAGTGATTCATCAGCCAGACCGAGAGCGGCGATGCAATGAAGGCGCCGCCGCCAAAACCCATGATTGCCATCCCGGTCGCCATGCCCGGCCGGTCCGGGAACCAGGTGATCAAAGTCTTCACCGGCGAGATGTAGCCGATGCCGAGCCCGCAGCCACCGAGCACGCCATAGCCGAGATATATGATCCAGAGCTGATGTGTCGCGACGCCGATTGCGGAGACGAGGAACCCACCACCGAAGCAGCAGGCCGCCGTGAACATCGCTTTGCGCGGGCCGACGCGGTCGAGCCACGTTCCGGTCACCGCCGCGGCGACGCCGAGGAAGACGATGGCGATCGAGAAGATCCAGCCGAGCTCCGTCAGCTTCCAGTCATCCGGCGCCGAGTCGGTGATGCCGATCAGCTTGGTCATCGGCAGGTTGAACACCGAGAAGGCATAGGCCTGGCCTATGCAAAGATGGACGCAGAGGGCGGCCGGCGGAACCAGCCAGCGGTTATAGCTCTGGGGTGCGACGATGTGCTCGCGATCAAGCACGGAGAGCAAGGCCATGACGATCCTCCCGATTGTCCCGCGATTCGATCAGCTGGCCGGTGAACAGCGCGCCGGACAGGCTTCCAGGCTGAATCAGGCTAGGCGGCCGGACAACCATAAAAATATCGTATTACGATATTTTTCCTATTTCCGGCATGGACTTTAGTCGGAGATCGGCGAAATTCGGGTTGGCCACGGAAACCGGAGTATCGAACGCCGCAGGATCGCGGACGCAACCGCAGGTTTGGCCCTGGTGCCAACGCCGGAGGCTTCGTTAAGCTCCGATTCGCCAGCCGTTTCGGTTCAGCCACGAAGAATCGCCCCGCCAGCTGACGCGGGCCTGACAGGGAGCATTCATGTACACGCTTTATTGGTCGCCGGGCTCCGCCTCGATGGCGCCGCATTGCTGCCTCGAGGAAGCGGGCGCGGCCTACACGCTGAAGCTGGTCGATACAGGCAAGAGCGAGCACCAGACGCCGGAATACCTGGCGCTCAATCCCAATGGGAAGGTGCCGACCCTCGTGATGGATGGCGGCTTCACCATGATCGAATCCGCCGCCATGTGCATGCTGATCGCGGACCGCCATCCGGCCGCGGGTCTCGCGCCGAAGACCGATGAGCTGGCGCGCGGGCATTTCTACATGTGGCTCACGCATCTCACCAACACGCTGCAGCCGGCAATGCTGCGCTACTACTATCCGGACCGCCACACCACCGGCGATGGCGAGGCCGTGGTCGGCAAGGCGATGGAGGAAGTCGCCGCGGTCTGGGGCCGGATCGACGCTCATCTCCGCCTGAATGGCCCCTACCTGCTCGGCGATCGCTATTCCGCGGCGGATATCTTCTGCACCATGCTCTCGCTCTGGCAGGATTGCTGCCCCGAGACCTATCGACGCTTCCCGGGCGTGAAGCGTCTCGCCGATCTCGTCCTCGCGCGCCCGGCGATCGCGCGCATCGCCGCCGCGAACCAAGCGGCGTGATGCGCTCTCCCGAATTGAAGCCGGAAGACGTCCTCGGCTTCTGGTTCACCGACCGCGTCCAGCTGCTCTGCTTCGAACGCAACGACGCCTTCGACGCCGAAATTCGCGAGAAGTTCGGCGACGCGGTGGCGGCGGCACAGGCCGGCGGCTTCGAGGAATGGCGGGCGACGCCGGAAGGCGCGCTCGCCTTGCTCATCCTGATCGACCAGATGTCGCGCAACATCTATCGCGGCAGCCCGAAGGCCTTCGCCGGCGATGCCCGGGCGCTGGCGATCGCCGAGCAGATGGTCGCTGACGGCGTCGATCGCAGCTTCAGCTTCGTGCAGCGGCGGTTCACCTACCTGCCCTTCGAGCACAGCGAGGACCCGAAGGTTCAGAAGCGGGCGCTCGCCTTGTTCGGCGCCCTCGCCGTCGAATGCGCCACGGAGCACAATGTCGATGGCGCGGTGCAGCTGCTCTATGCCGCCCGGCATGCCGAGATCATCTTCCGCTTCGGACGCTATCCGCACCGCAACGCGGTGCTGGGACGGGTCTCGACCCCGGCGGAAGAGGCCTTCCTGAAGGACCCCATGTCCTCCTTCTAAATCCCGTAAAAGGCTGGCAAATCCCGCCCTGGCAACTACCCCGTCCATCGGCTAGATTTCGCGCGACCGTTCAGGATTTGGGATCGCCAATGCGCCGCTCTTCGCTTCTGCTCGCCACCGCCGTCAGCCTTTTTGCAATTGGGCCCGCCTACGCGGACTACCGCGCCGCCGAAGCGGCGCTCGAAGCCGGAGATTTTGCCGCGGCGATACCCCTGCTGGACGAGGAGGCGAAGCTCGGCAATCCGGTTGCGGCCTACAACCTCGGCCGGCTCTATGAATCGGGCTCCGCCGGTGCGCCGGACTATCAGCAGGCCGCCACCTACTACCGGATCGCCGCCGAGCTCGACTTGGCACCCAAGTTCGACGGCACGGCGCTCGGCCCCAATGCTGCCCAGTTGATCCAGGGTTCGCAGATGTACGCGCAGTATTCGCTCGGCCTGCTCTACGAAAGCGGCCGCGGCGTGCCGCAGGACATGCAGCAGGCGGCCGGCTGGTACGTTCGCGCCGCCGACCTCGGCCATCCGAAGGCGGCGATGAAGCTCGCCTATCTGTTCCGCGACGGCGGTCCGGGGCTGAAGCCCGACGGCCGCCTCGCGGTCTCCTACTTCGAGAAGGCCGGCACCGGAGCGGCGCTGAACGAGATCGGCCTGATGTACCTCAAGGGCAATGCGGTCACCCGCAATGCCAAGATTGCCCATGACTGGTTCCAGAAGGCGGCGGCGCAAGGCAGCACCGAGGCCGAATATAATCTCGGCCTGCTGTTCCAGGCCGGCTATACCGGCCAGCCCGACTACATCCAGGCCATGGATCATTTCCAGACCGCCGCTAATGCCAAGGACGGCCCGTCGATGCTGGCTTTGGGCCAGCTCTATGCCGAGGGCAAGGGCGTGCCGCAGGACTTGGTGACGGCGCACAGCTGGTTCGATCTCGCGGCCGCCAACGGTGTCGCGGAAGGCGCGACGCGTGCCGCGGCGCTAGAAGCGAATATGAGCCCGACCGATGTCGTGCGCGCCAAGGCCCAGGCAGCGGCCTGGCAGCCGCGCGACCCCAACGCCCTGCCCGGCACCGCCACCGCCGCGGCAACGCCGCCGGCCGAGCCGGTCCCGGCGCCGGCACCCGCTGCTGAACCGGCAGCCGCGCCCGTCGCCGCCGCTGAACCGGCGCCCGCCCCGCAGCCGACGCCACCGCCGGCACCTGAACCCGCGCCGGCGCCGGCGCTGACCCCAGCACCGGCAGAGCCTACCGTTGCCGCTGCGCCGCTTCCGGCGCCCGCCACAGCCCCGGCGCCGGCACCCGCCGCCACCGCCACGGTGACCGAGCCCCTGGAGTTGCAGCCGGTGCCGTCAACCGCGCCGACACCGGCACCCGCGCCGGCGCAAACCGTCACCCAACCCCTGGATCTGCAGCAGCCGGCACCCGCGCCAGCCGCCACGGCCGCGGCTCCGACGCCCCAGCCGGAACCCGGCACGACTTCGGTGACGCCGCCGGCGCCCGTGCCCGATTTTACCAGCACCGAGGTCGCAACCGCCCCGGCCCCAGCTGTCGCTCCCGCGCCGACGCCCACGCCTGAACCCGCCGTGGTCGTGCCGCCGCCGACGCCGGAGGTGCAGTCGGCACCGCCGGCCGCACCCGCGGCGGAACCGGCGGCCGCGCCGGTCGCGACCACGGATCTCGCGGTGCCTGCGCGCAGCCCGAAAGAGCCGGCGCTGTTCGATCACTGAATCCAATGGTCATGCCCGGAGCTAATCCGGGCATTTTGTGCCCGGAGAGAGATCACCGGGTCGGTCCGCGAATGCGGACATTTTCTCCCCTACTGGACCGGCGCGCCGTCGAGCTTCTTGCCGAGCTTCTGCCCGAGCGCTTCGCCAAGCTGTTCGCGTTCCGGTGACATCTCGGCGCGGAAGGGTGCCACCTGGTCCATGACCCAGTCGCGGAAGGCCTTGATCTTCGGGCGCTTCAGCGCGTCGCGCACATAGACCACGTAATAGCCGGTGTCCAAAGGCACCGAGATGTCGAACGGCCGCACCAGCCGGCCGGCCTTGAGGTCGTCGCTGGCCAGCATGGTGTTGCCGAGTGCCACGCCCAGCCCGTCGATTGCCGCCTGGATCAGCAGGTTCGAATAGTTGAAGGCGAAGCCGCCGGACTTCAATTCGAGCCCGGTGACGCCGGCATGCTCCAGCCATTGCTGCCAGAAATCGAACTGCGCCGCCTGCCAGGTGGTGTCGGAGAGCAAGGTGAAATGGGCGAGATCGCGGGGCTCCTTGAGCTTCTGTTCGCCGCTCAGCAGCGCGGGACTGACGATCGGAAAGAGATCGTCCTTCAGCAGCAGTTCGGAATCGACGTTCGGCCATTTGCCGCGGCCATAGCGGATCGCGATGTCGATGCCGCCCTGGCCGATCTGCTCGACGCGTTCGGTCGCCGAGATCCTGACCTCGATCTCCGGATGCCGGGCGCGGAAGTCGAACAGGCGCGGCACCAACCATTTCGACGCGAGCGAAGGCAGCACGCTGACCGTCAGCGGCCCACCATGGCAGAGCTGGCGGAGATCCTGCGCGGCATCGGCCAATTGCTGAAAGGCGCTCCGGACCGGCGGCAGGAACTGGCGCCCCGCCTCGGTCAGGCGCAGCGCGCGGCCGGTGCGGTCGAACAGCGGCTGCCCGACCCACTCCTCCAGCGCCTTGATCTGATGGCTGATCGCCGAATGGGTGACGTTGAGCTCCTCCGCCGCCTTCGAAAAACTGAGGTGGCGAGCGGCGCTTTCGAAGTAGCGCACGGCTTTAAGCGGTGGAAAAGCGGCCATGATCAGGGACTTACCCCGGCTCCCGACTTGTGAGGTTGCCTAACAGAACAAGTTAGAAACGATCATTTGTGCCATGCGCATTTCAAGCACAGGTTAAGGCCAAGGGCAACGGCCACTCCCGGTCCGGTCCCCGTGAGATGTGAGGGAAATCATGGCACAGGTCATCAGCAATCTGGGTATCACGCGTCGCAATTCCTATATCGGCGAAGGCCTGGTTGGCCTGTTCAACCGGGTCTCCGAATGGTCGGAGCGCCGTCGCGCCCGCAGCCACCTCTACCAGATGCCGGATTACATCCTGCACGACATCGGCGTCAGCCGCGCCGAGGTCGACGCCGAATACGTGAAGCCGTTCTGGAAGGCGTAACGCCGGTCGACTTCACTTGGCTGGGATTTCGTTCTTCCGTTTCCTCTCCCTCGGACCCAACCGCGACGGCTCCCGAGAGTCGCGGTTGGGGATCGGGGGCGAATCTGTTTTGATCCGGCCTGACTTTCCTGCCGGAATATTTGCTGGCTGACTTCGTTCGGGAGTTGTGGGGATGAAAGCACATTTCGAGCGCATGGCGCGCTACAACCGCTGGGCCAACCGCCGCATCTACGGCGTGGTTGCGCAGCTCGAGCCCGAAGAAATCCACGCGCCGCGCAGCGGCTTCTTCCCATCGATCGCGAAGACGCTCAACCACATGGTCGTGACCGACCGGATCTGGATGGCCCGCTTCGTCGGAAAGCTTTCCGATCACAAGCGGCTCGACGAAGCGCCCTATGAGGAATTCGCCGAGCTGACCGCCGCGCGCGAGGCCGAGGACCAGCGCATCATCGCCTTCTTCCGCGAGCTGCCGCAGGCACGGATCGATTCCGTGTTCGAATACAAGAACACGGCGGGCGAACCGAAATCGTCGGAGATGCTTCCGGTGCTGGCGCATTTCTTCAACCACCAGACCCATCACCGCGGCCAGGCGCATGCCATGATCTCATCGACCCGCGTGGCGCCGCCACCGCTGGATCTGGTCTATTTCATTTATGAAGACAAAGAGGCGTAGCGCCTAAGCCGCCTCGGCGTGGTGGTTGCGCCCGCTCTTGCGGTAGAGCCAGACGCTGGCTGGGGGCAGGTTCTGCAGCACGCGGTCCTCGACCGTGCCGCTGACGCCGAGCAGGCGGCGGTTCAATGGTGAGAACAAGCCATAGGTGAACTGGATGAAGGGCGCGCCCGGCTCGAGCACGGCGAAGGCCTGGGCGCCGATGCGATGCTGGATCGCCTTCTTCATTGAGAGCAGCGGCAGGCTGGAGACGATGCATTTCACCGGATGGATGCCCTCGCGCCGCAGCAGCTGCTGGAGATGCATGGCATCGCCCTGCAACACCCGCACGGTCGGATAGCGCGCCGCCAGATGCCGGTGCAGCACCGGATCGCGCTCGACCACGATCAGGCGATCGGGCGGCAGGCCGGTATCGAGGATGGCGCGGGTCACCGGCCCGGTGCCGCCGCCGAGCTCGACCACATAGCCTTCGCTCCCGAGCGGAATATGCCGGGCCATGGCGGCGGCAAGCTCCGGGCTGCTCGCGGCGACAGCGCCGATCTTCAGCGGGTTCTTCAGCCAGAGCTTCAGCAGCAGGCGCGATTCAGAGAGCATTTAGCCGGGCCGATTCTTGGTGCTCATTCTTGGGCGCATCCTAACCAAGTCGGGGCGGGGTGCAAGACCCTGACATCTGTAAGGCTTCGGTCAGGTCGTCAGCACGACCTTCCCGGTGGACTTGCGCGTCACCAGGATATCGAAAGCTTGAGTAAAATCCGCCAGATCGAATCGATGGGAAATATGCGGCTTTAGCTGCCCCGCGGCATGCATCCGCCCCAGGCCGGCGAAGCAATCCACGATGCGTTCGGGCTGGTGACGGCGGTAGGAGCCCCAATAGAAGCCCTGGGCGTCGATATTCTTCACCAGCAGGATATTGGCCGGAATCTTCTGAATCTGCCCGGCGGCGAAGCCGACCACCAGCAACCGCGCGCCCCAGGCGACGCAGCGCAGCGAGGCGTCGAAGATCTCGCCGCCGACCGGATCGTAGACCACGTCAGCGCCCTCGCGCCCGAGCGCGGCCGCGATCGCCTTCACCCGGTCGCGGACGTTCTCTGACTTGTAGTCGATGGTCCAATCGGCGCCGTGCTGCTTCGCGACCGCGCATTTGTCGGCGCCGCCCGCCGTCGCGATCACTTTGGCACCCAGGGCCTTGCCGATCTCGACCGCGGTCAGGCCGACGCCGCCGGCGGCGCCATGGACCAGCAGCAGTTCGCCTTCCTGGAGCCGTGCCTTCCAAACCAGCGCGCCGTAAGAGGTGCCGTAGGCGATGACGAAGCCACCCGCCACCACCGGATCCATGCCAGAAGGAATCGGCACCGCATCCGCGGCGCGCACGATCGCCTGTTCGGCAAAGCCGCCGTGGTCGACCGCCGCCATCACCGGATCGCCGATCTTGATCCGCGTCTCACCGGGACCGACTTCCAGGACCGTGCCGGCGAGTTCAAGCCCGGGGGTGAACGGCAACTCGGGCTTCTGCTGATACTGCCCGGCGATCATCAGCGTGTCGGCGAAGTTCAGGCCTGCCGAAGCGACCTTGACCTTGATCTCGCCGGCCTTCGGCGACGGCAGATCGGGAATCTCGACCAGCTTCAGATCAGAAGGCTTGCTGAGAACCTGGCATTGCAGTGCGCGCATGATTGTCACTTATGCGGACATTGTTGAGGGAGACGGTGATTCAGAACCGCGCCTCGGTGCCGGGTGCGATCTTGCCGGTGATGGTGCCGGCCCAGTTCTTGATCGCCGGCTCGATCACCGCCTGCAGCTTCGCCTCGGCAGCTTCGTCGATCACGCCGAGATGGCGCAGCACGGCGCCCATCGCCACTTCCGAGGCACGGCCGCCGCCATCCGCGACCTTCAGGCAGATGCCGAGGCCATGCTCCGGCAGCGCCCCCATATAGACGCCCTCGGCACCGGTCTTGATCGCCGCCTTGGCGCCGGTGACCTCCATCACCTGGGTGCAATAGCGGTTGGTGCCGGCGACGTACCAGGGCTCGCTCGTCATCGCCTTGGCAATGCGGCGGCAGGCATCCGCCCGCGCATCGGGGAGATGATGCGGATCGGCGAACTGCGCCATCGCGAAGGCATGATGGCCGATCGGAAAAGCGATGGTCGGGATGCCGCAGCCATCGATGCCGCGCGGCACGCCGGTCAGGCTGAAGCCGGACATCTGCTCGAGGATGCCGACCAGGCGCTGCTGCAGCGGGTGCTCATATTGGAGATAGCCCTTGGTCGGGAAGCCGAGATGCACCGCGGCGGTGAGAAAGCCGGTATGCTTGCCCGAGCAGTTGTTGCGTTCCCGGGTCGGGCCTTCATGCGCCTCATACATCGCGCGCAAGGCCGGCTCGTGGCTCGGCGCCTGCGGGCCGCATTCGAGGTCATCGACCGTAAGACCGACCCTGCCGAGCCAAGCCTTCACCGCATCGACATGGCCGGGCTCGCCGTTATGCGAGGCACACGCGAGCGCGATCTCGCGGTCGCCGAGCGCATATTTGTCGGCGGCGCCGGACTCGACCAGCAGCAACGCGAGCAGCGGCTTGATCGCCGAGCGGCCGTAGATCGGCGCCTCGAAATCACCCCATGCGACAATGACGCCGCCATGGGAATCGACCACCGCGCCGTGCACCTCGTGTCGGCTCTCGATCAGGTTGCCGCGCCAGACGTCGATCAGCAGCGGGCTGCCATCGGTCGGCACCGCGGGCAGGTCGCGGAACTGCGGCGCCGGATGAACAGGGTGGTGGTGGTGATGGTGGCCGTGTTCGTGGTCGTCTTGCATGGCGCGTCCTGAATTCTTTTCAGGGCTGCACCATGGAATGTGCCGCGTCCGGAAGCAAGTTAGCTTTGCGCCGCCTTCCGGCTGCGCTGCCGCGCGGTCTCGAGATTAGGCAGCAGCACCGTCAGCAGGCCGATCGCCGGCAGCCAGGCGCAGACCGAATAGACGAACTCGACGCTGGTCCGGTCGGCGAGCGCGCCGAGGACCGCGGCGCCGATGCCGCCCATGCCGAAGGCAAGGCCGAAGAACAGGCCGGCGATCATGCCGACACGGCCGGGCACCAGCTCCTGGGCATAGACCAGGATCGCCGAGAAGGCCGAGGACAGGATCACGCCGATCACGACAGTCAGCGCCACGGTCCAGAACAGGCCGACATGCGGCAACAGCAGGGTAAAGGGCAGCGGCCCCAGGATCGAGAACCAGATCACGCGCTTCCGCCCGATCATGTCGCCGATCGGCCCGCCTGCCAGCGTGCCCGCGGCGAAGGCGCCGAGGAAGACGAAGAGGAAGATCAGCGCGTTCTGGACCGACACATGGAAGCGGTCGATCAGGTAGAAGGTGTAATAGCTCCGAAGACTCTCCGTGTAGAAGAACTTGGAGAAGATCAGGGCCAGCAGCACCAGCAGCGCCACGGTGACTTGCCGCCTGGTGAGATTGGGCCGGACGATCTCAGCTTTGGGCTTCGCAGCGCGGGCGCGGCGATGCGACTGATACCAGCTCGCGACGCCATAGAGCACGGAGATCGCCACCAGGGCCGCCAGCGAGAACCAGGCCAGGCTCTTCTGTCCGTTTGGGATAACGATGAAGGCCGCCATCAGCGGGCCGGAAGCCGAGCCGATATTGCCACCAACCTGGAACACCGACTGCGCCAGACCGTGCCGGCCCCCCGAGGCGAGACGCGCGACCCGCGAGGATTCTGGATGGAACACCGATGAGCCCATGCCGACCATGGCGGCACCCACCAGCAGGATCGGATAACTCCCCGCATAGGCCAGCAGCAGCAAGCCGATCAGCGTGCAGCCCATGCCGATGGGCAGCGCGAAGGGCTGCGGCTTCTTGTCGGTGGTGAGGCCAACCACCGGCTGCAGGACCGAGGCCGTGATCTGAAAGGTATAGGTGATGAACCCGAGCTGCATGAAGTTCAGAGCGTATTCGCTCTTGAGGATCGGATAGATCGAAGGCACCAGCGACTGCATCATGTCGTTCAGCAGATGGCTGAAACTGATCGCGCCCAGGACCGCCAAGGCGGTCTTCTCCGCATCGCTCCGGTCAACGGTTGCGGCCATGTTGCTCACGCGGGCTTACTCCGGCTGGGTCTTCGAAGGCAGGACGGCCATGTTCGCCGCCGCATTGCGACCGGACAACCGCAACGACCGGTGATCAGCCTTGCGTTCGGCGCAACCTCACCCGCCGTAGACGCCCACCGCCAGCGAGCGGGGCGAGAGTTCGGGCGCGCCGAACCGCAAGGGGAAGCCGGCGCGCAGCCAGCGGCCGGATTCCACCCGCACCTTCCAGAGCCGCTCGGCACCGGCAAAGGCTTCAACTTCGCGGCCATCCCAGACGACTTCCGCTATGCCGGTCACCTGCAAGAGATCGCCGGTGGCGAAGTCCATGATCAGCAGGCCGGCGCGCGGGTGAGCGAGCAGGTTGCCGATGGTCTGGAAGAAGCCGTTGCCGCGGAAATCCGGCACCACGATCGCGCCCTCGCGGTCGAGGCCGAGAAACCCCGGCTGGCCGCCGCGATGCGAGACGTCGATGCTGTACTTTCCATCCGCGCGCTTCGCCGCCGAGGCGACGAACATCGTGTCGGCGCGGCGGATCAGATCCGCCGCTTCCGTGGGCAGGCCGGTGAAGTTTTCGACCGCACCGGCTTGCGGCGTGAAGGCGGTGTAGTCGCGGCGCTGGATGTATTGCGGGCAATTGCCGAAGCTCTCGCGCACGTGGACGGCGAAGCCCGCCATGTCGCGCGCGACCACATGGCCGTTCATGCGGTTGCGACGCCGGGTCGGCAGCTCGATGCCGAGGAAGCCGAGCGCATTGCCAACCTCGAGCGCATCGCCCAGCGGATCTCCCGGCAGCGGGTTGGCCTCGATCTCCAGCCGCCGCGGGTGCGGGCTGCTGGCGAAGCCCGGCATCCCGGAGAGGATCGAGGCCCAGGGGCGATGCTCGGCATCGAGCGAGCCCACCACGACGAAGGGCAGCTGCTCGAAGAACTGGCGGTGCTGGTCGGGCATGAAGTCGCGAATGACCTTCGGCCCGATCGCCGCCATATGTTCGGCCGTCCCGACGCGGGCCTGCGCGGCCCGTTCGCCGTCATGCCAGGTGTTGGCGATCATCGCGGCATTCCTTCGAAATGCGGCAGGGCTTCGACCCGCTTCAGCCAGGCCTGGATGGCGGGATAGGGCTCGAGCCGGATGCCACCCTCCGGCGCGACCGCGGTGTAGCTGTAGAGCGCGATGTCAGCCAGGGTCGCACGGTCGCCGACCAGGAAGGCCCGGCCCTCGAGTTCCGCTTCCAGGATCTTGAACAGGCGCTCGGCCAGAGTCTGGGCAGCGGCGAGATCGTATTGTCCGCCGAACTTCAGGACGATCCGGGCCCGGGCCGGGCCGAAGGCCAGCCAGCCCTGGGCCACCGAGAGCCAGCGCTGCACCTCGGCCGCCGTCACCGGATCGGCCGGCAACCAGGTCCGGTCCGGGTCGTAGCGGCTGGCGAGATAGACCAGGATCGCGACCGAATCCCCGATGACGGTCCCAGCGTCGTCGATCACCGGCACGGTCGCGAAGGGATTGAGCCGGCGGAAGGCCTCCCCCCGCTGCTCCCCGCTCGCAAGATCGATGGCTTGGTAGGTGAAGGGCAGGCCGAGGAGACGGAGCATCAGCTCCGCCCGGTGCGAGTGGCCGGAAAGCTTGAAGCCGTAGAGGGTGATCGGTCGGGTCGGGCGCATGAGGGTCTCCAGTGCTGCGAGAACCTCATATTTATTATTTCTAGCGCTGCCATAAATGGCTTAGTCTGGCCTTCTCTATTTCATTTTTTGCATTAATCATGGATCGCCTGGAAGCCGTCGAGATCTTCGTCGCCGTGGCCGAGGCCGGCAGCTTCGTCGGTGCAGCGCGACGACTCGGGCGCTCGCCGGCGGCAATGACAAGGGCGGTGGCCAGCCTGGAAGACCGGCTGGGCATCCGCCTGTTCAACCGCACCACGCGGGCCGTCGCCTTGACCGATGCCGGGGCCCGCTATCTCGAACGCGCTAGGCGCGCCCTTGCCGAGTTCTCCGAGTTGGAGCTCTCGGCAGCGGGCGAGCAGCAGGTGCCGCAGGGCCTGCTGACGGTGACCGCACCGGAGATGTTCGGGCGCCTGCATATCCTGCCGATCGTGCAGGCCTATATGGCCGAGTACCGGCAGGTGGATGTCTCACTGCTGCTGCTGAACCGCATCGTCTCCTATATCGACGAGGGTATCGATCTCGGCCTCCGAATCGCGCAACTGCCGGATTCCAGCTTGCAGGCGATCCTGGTCGGGCAGGTGCAACGGATCTGCTGCGCCAGCCCGCACTATGTCGCCGCCCATGGGATGCCCCGCCGGGTCGAGGACTTGAGCCGTCATGCGGTCATCGCCACCACCGGCGTCCGCCCGGTCGCCGACCGCTGGAGCTTCGAACGCCGGGGCCAGACCGTTTCGGTGCCGATCCAGCCGCGGTTGACGGTGAACTCGGTGCAGGCGGCGCTCGATGCCGCGGTCGGCGACGGCGGGATCGTCCGGCTGCTGTCCTACCAGACCGCCATCGCCGAGGCCGAGGGCAAGCTGGTCCGGGTGCTGGAGGACGAGCCGCAACCACCGGTCCCGGTCCACATTGTCCATCCCGCCGGCAGGCACCTCGCGGTCAAGGCCCGGCTCTTCATCGACCGCGCGGTCGGAACCCTCAGAGAAAAATTCAGCAGCGCCTCTTGACGAGAGTGACAAATTACATATTTTGTCACTGGTCACTTCCCCAGAGGAGCTTTTCATGGAACAGCGTCGTCTCGGCTCGAACGGGCCGCTCGTCTCCGCCATCGGTCTCGGCTGCATGGGTATGTCGGACTTTTACGGGCCGGCGGACGACAAGGAGAGTCTTGCCACCATCGATGCCGCGCTCGAGGCCGGTATCACGCTGTTCGATACCGGCGACTTCTACGGCATGGGTCATAACGAGCTGCTGCTGCGCGAGGCGATCAAGGGCGGCAAGCGCAACCGCATGTTCATTCAGGTAAAATTCGGCGCGCAGCGGGCGCCCGACAGTTCCTTCCTCGGCTTCGATGCGCGGCCGGCGGCGGTGAAGACCGCAGTCGCCTATTCGCTGAAGCGGCTCGGTACCGATTACATCGATCTCTACATGCCCGCGCGACTTGATCCCGCGGTCCCGATCGAGGAGACCGTCGGCGCGATGGCCGAGCTGGTGAAGGCCGGATACATCCGCCATATCGGCCTTTCCGAGATGGGTGCGGCAACGATCCGCCGGGCGCATAAGGTGCATCCGATCGCCGGCTTGCAGATCGAATACGGATTGATGACCCGCAGCATCGAGACGGAGATCCTGCCGACCTTGCGCGAGCTCGGGATTGCGGTCACCGCCTATGGCGTGCTCGGCCGCGGCCTGCTCGGCGGATTGAAGGCCAGCGACTTTTCCAGGCCCGGCGACTTCCGCGCACACACGCCGCGCTTCCAGGGCGAGAATCTCGCCAACAACCTGACCCTTGCGCAACAGCTCGAGACTCTCGCCCAGGAGCTGGGCGTCAGCTCCGCCCAGCTGGCGATCGCCTGGGCGCTGACTCGCGGCTACGACATCATCCCGCTGGTCGGCACCAAGAACCGCAAGCGTCTCGCCGAGGCTGTTCAGGCCACGGAGATCAAGCTCTCCCAAGCGGATCTCGCCCAGATCGAGGCCGCGGTCCCGGCCAGCGCCGTCGCCGGCACCCGCTATGACGCGCGGCAGATGCAGATGCTGGACAGCGAGCGCCGCTCCGCCTGATAAGGAGAGGATGAAGAAGCCCGCCATCCGTAAAGCCGAACAAGAAGGCAAAGGCAGCGAGACCCGCGAGCGCATCCTCGCGGCGGCGGAGGATCTGCTGCGGAAACATGGCATCGCCAAGACCTCGGTGGTGGACGTTGCGCGGGCGCTCGACATGAGCCATGCCAACGTCTATCGCCATTTCGCCAGCAAGTCCGAGCTGCAGGATGCCGTCGCCGAGCAGTGGCTGGCCAAGATCATGGCGCCGCTGCGTGCCATCGTCGCGGAAGAGGGCGATGCCGCCGAGCGGCTGGAGCGCTGGGTGCTGACCCTGGCGGCGCAGAAGCGCGCCAAAGTCCTGAACGATCCCGAGCTCTTCGCCGCCTATCACGCGATCGCCCAGGACGCGCGCGCGGTGATCGAGAGTCATGTCGGCGAGCTGCAGCAGCAGATCGCGCAGCTCATCCGCGACGGCGTCGCGCAAGGCGCTTTCAAGGTGAAGAATGCGGACACCGCCGCCATCGCCGTGCTCAATGCGACCTCGCGCTTCCACCATCCGTATCACGTGAAGGAATCCGGCGGCCGCGATACCACGCCGGAGATCAAGGCGGTGCTGCAGCTGGTGCTCGCAGGCCTGCGCGCCGGCACGCTCTGAGCGGCGCCAAGCTGCATACAGATGCGGGTGTGATCTCAACAACTTTTGTTTGACGCGACGGAGAAGCCGCGAGACTGTGGCCGGAGACAAAAATCACATCCGAGTCGGCGTTCCGGCTTCGGCTCGGAAAACAGGGATCCGGGGGCGCCTTGCGCGCAGCAATCCATCTGATGGTGCTCGCCGTTATCCTCTCGGGTATCGGCCCGGTGCTGGTGCGCGACAGCCCGGTCGATCCGGCGTCAACCGCTTTCTGGCGCCTGGCCATCGCACTGCCGATCGCGCTCGTCCTGATCCGGCGCTCTTTCCTGCTCCCGCCGCGCGCCATGGTCTGGGCCGCCTTCGCCGGCCTGTTCCTCGCCGGCGACCTCTGCTTCTGGAACGAGGCGCTGATGCGGACCACGATCCTCGAGGGCACCGTCCTCGTGATGGTCTATCCGTTGATCGCGGCGATCGCGAATTACCTGATCTTCAAGGAGCGGATCACCAAGCGGGTCGCGATCGGCGGCCTGATCGCCTTCGGCGGGCTGCTCTTGATGGTTGCCGATGCCGATCCCGGCGGGCGATCGAGCCTGGTCGGCAACCTGATGGCGGTCGCCGCCGCGTTCTTCTACACGGGATCGCTGCTGATTTCGGCGCGGCTCTGTCGAATCTACGATACCCAGATCGTCTCCTTCTGGCTGATTTTCTGGGCCGCGGCCGGTGCCGCCGTGGTCGCCTTCGCGCCGGTCGCGGCGGATGCGCTCAGCGTCATGCCGGCGGCGCCCGACAGCCGGCCGGTGCCGCGCGACTTCCAGGGCTGGGCCTATGTGGTCGGCTACGCGGTGCTGACCCTGGTCAGCTACAACCTCTTCAACCGCGGCCTGAAGACCGTGCCAACCGGTCTCGCCTCGCTGATGGGCTATGGCCAGCCGGTGGTCGCAACCATCCTCGGCTTCTTCATCCTCGACGAGACACCGACCCTGGACGGGATCCTGGGCAGCATCGTGATCGTGATCGGCCTGGTCCTCGCCACCCGCCAGCCGCAGGAAAAGCCCGAAGAAAAGCCACCCGAAAAGCCGCTGGCGCCGGCGGCCTAGAACGCTATCTTCCCGCCCCATGAGCAATGAAGCCAAGCGCGACCGCGCGTCCAATGCCACGGCCGGGCCGGGCCCCAAGATGCGAGGCTATTTCGGGATCGGCGTCGAAGGGATCTCGAAGCCGATGAATCTGGGCGCCGTGCTGCGCACGGCCCATGCCTTCAATGCGAGCTTCGCCTTTGCCATCAAGGCCGAGTTCGACGTGCCGACGGTCCTGGCCAGCGACACGTCGGCCGCCTTCAACAGCCTCCCCGTCCAGCTCTACGAGAAGGTCGAGGATTTCGCCCTGCCGCTGCATTGCCGGCTGATCGGGATCGAGATCACCGAGGACGCGGTCGACCTGCCGAGCTTCACCCATCCGGTCGCGGCTGCCTATGTGCTGGGCGCCGAGCAGGATTCGCTCTCGCCCGAATTGCAGGCGCGCTGCGATTTCATCGTCAAGATTCCGACCAAGTTCTGCGTCAACCTGGCGGTCGCCGGCGCCATCGTGATGTATGACCGGATGATCAGCCTGGGCCGCTTCGCCGAGCGGCCGGTCCGGGTCGGGGGCCCCGTAGCCGCGCAGCAGAAAAAGCACCGCCACGGCCTGCCGATCTGGAAGAAGAACCGGTTGAAAACATTGGGCAATCCCGAATAACGCCGGCGATCACTTTTGCCTTTCCCGGGTGGATTTTCCGCGGCGCACCTGATACATCCCGCCGATGGCAATCATTCTCAAATCGCTCCTCGCCGGCTTTGCCCTGAGCCTCGCCGCCACGGCTTCGGCCCTGGGGCAGGAGGTGGCGCAGGACGCCACCGCAGCGGCGGCAGCCGCGACCCCGACGGCGGTGGGCAGCTTCAAGTCCTGGTCGGCCTATACCTTCGAGGATAAGGGCCGGCTGATGTGCTACACGCAGAGCGAGCCTGCGGGCTCGATCGGCAAGGTCGAGAGCCGCGGGTCGGCGGCAGTGATGGTGATCCAGGCGCCCGACGCCGCCGCCCGGGACCAGGTCTCGATCGTGCTCGGCTTCCTGCCGCAGGACGGCAAGAACGTGACAGTCACGATCGGCGCCAAGGCCGGCAAGGGCAAGAAGTTCACCCTGAAGAAATTTGCAGTCGGCCGCGCCTGGGCCGAGAGCAGCGGCCAGGACAAGCAGATCGTCAGCGCGATGAAGCGCTACAACTATCTCGTGGTCGATTCGATCTCGAAGAAGGGCGAGAAGGTGCGCGACACCTATTATCTCTCCGGCTTCGGCAAGGCCTACGACGCCTCGGTGACGGCCTGCAAATGAGCCCCCGCCCATGAGCACGGCCCATCATGCCGAGGTGTTCGAGGCGCCCTTGCCTGCCGCCGACGCCAAGCGGACCCTGGTCGGCCTGTCGCGCGAGGAACTGACCGCGCTCATGCAGGAGATCGGCGAGCCGGCCTTCCGCGCGCGCCAGCTCTGGCATTGGATCTATCACCGCGGCGAGACCGAGTTCGACAAGATGACCTCGCTCGCCAAGCCGTTCCGCGCGGCCTTGGCCGAGCATTTCGAGGTCGGCCGGCCCGGCATCAGCGTCGACCGCGAGTCGATCGACGGCACCCGCAAATGGCTGCTGAAGTTCCAGGACGGCCAGGAAGCGGAGTCGGTGCATATCCCGGAAGAGGATCGCGGCACGCTCTGCGTCTCCTCCCAGGTCGGCTGCACCCTGACCTGCAAGTTCTGCCACACCGGCACGCAGCGCCTGGTGCGCAATCTTGCCGCCGGCGAGATCGTCGGCCAGGTAATGAATGCCCGCGACAAGCTCGGCGAATGGCCGAGCCCGCAGGACGGGCGGCTGCTCTCCAACATCGTGATGATGGGGATGGGCGAGCCGCTCTACAATTACGACAACGTCGCCAAGGCGCTGAAGATCGTGATGGACCATGAGGGCATCTCGATCTCCAAGCGCAAGATCACGCTTTCGACCGCCGGCGTCGTGCCGATGATCGGCCGCGCCGGCGCCGAGCTCGGCGTCAACCTGGCGATTTCGCTGCACGCCGTCACCGACGAACTCCGCGACAGGATCGTGCCGATCAACAAGAAGTATCCGATCGCGGAGCTGATGCAGGCCTGCCGCGATTATCCGACGCTCAACAACGCGCGGCGCATCACCTTCGAATACGTGATGCTGAAGGACGTGAACGACAGCCCGGCCGATGCGCGGGCGCTGGTCCAGCTGATCAAGGACATCCCGGCCAAGGTGAACCTGATCCCGTTCAATCCCTGGCCCGGCGCACCGTTCGAACGCTCGACCAATGCGGCGATCTCGAAATTCGCCGAGATTGTATTCAACGCCGGCTATGCCTCACCGGTCCGCACCCCGCGCGGCGAGGACATCATGGCGGCCTGCGGCCAGCTGAAAAGCGAGAGCATCCGCGAACGCAAGAGTGTCCGAGACGCCGCGGCCGCGGCGGGATGAGCCTGAGCGAACTGAAGGGCGCCTGCTTCTGCAAGACGGTGCAATATGCCGTCGAGGACTCCTTCGAATACGCGATGAACTGCCATTGCTCGCAGTGCCGCCGCACCACCGGTGCGGCGTTCAAGCCCTTCGCCGGAATCCGCCGCGAGAAGCTCCGCCTCACCGCCGGCGGCGATGCGCTGCTGGTCTATGGCGACGCGACCGGGAACGACACCCACTGCCGGACCTGCGGTTCGCTGCTCTACTCGGTGGTGCGCGAGGGCAAGTATGCTCATGTCGCAATGGGTACGCTCATCGACGCGCCGTCGATCCGGCCGAGCGCGCATATCTTCGTCGGCTCCAAGGCACCCTGGTTCGAGATCACCGACGACCTGCCGCAGCACGACGAGTTGCCGTAACGGATTGACAGAGCACCAAGCCCGGCCGGGATAGGGCGGGCGGGTATAAACGCGGGCGTTTTCCGGAGCGCAGACGGCGGCAAGCCGCTGACGATGCAGGCGTTTTTCGCACGCAGACGGCGCAGCCGAATCTCGCTTCTGTCTGCGTCGGGTCTGCGTTGCAGCGCAGCGCATGGACCGGCGAAATTTCTCCTGTCTGCGTCCGGTCTGTGTTGCAGGTGCAGCAAAGCGCCGAGCCGGTGAAAGCGATCCCTCATTCCGTACATGCACTGTCAATGCAAAGTGAAAGTCGCGTGCACGCCGCTGCGGTCGAAGCGCGGTTTAGTCGTGAGGGCGCATCGTCCGACGCAGCTCTCGATGGAGGATTCACGATCTCAAACAGCTTGCGCATTATACCACAAGCGACGTCGCTTGTCCGGTGCGGATTCTATCGAGCGCTGAATTCCGGATCTTTCCGTCGATAAACCGTTCCGCGCGCGGCATGGCGTCGTGCAGAAATTGCAGCGGCTCGCGCAGCCATAGGCCCGCGTAGGTGCGCGACCTGGCTTCGGAGATGAGAACTTCTGCGGGCAGTTCGATCAGCGTCGAATTCCACCCTGGCCACCAGCGGCACGCCTTCGCCTGCATATGCGCCATCAGGCGATCAAAGCGGCTCCAGCCGTGATAGTCGAAAGCCAGGCCGCCCTCGTCGATTGCGATGATGTGGTTGCCGGTGAAGCCTGCGGCCGGCTTGATCCAGAGCGCGCGAAAGCCGCGATCGGGAAAGCGCCGCAGGAAGGCATAGGCGAGGATGTGGCAGGCGCCGCAGGCGAAGAAGACACGGTCGGGCAAGGCCCAGCGTTTCTCGGGATTCTTCTTTATGCCGGGCCGGAGGCGATACATCGCCGCGATTCTACCCTGGCGGCGATGGCGGAAGGAAGACGCGCTACGGCTTCTTGGGGATCTCGGCCTTGACGGTCCAGGTGCCGTCGGCGTCCTGCTTGCTTTCGACCTTGGTCGCCTTGTCGCGCTTGATGTAGCGCTGCACCTGCTCGCCGACCTTGTCCTTCTCGACGCCGGTCGTGGTTGCGGTTGGCACGTCTCCCTCCTCGCCTTAGGGCAACAGTTCGGCGATCGCCTGCTGCCTGAGCTGGGCGAAGCCGGCATGGGTCAGGAAGTTGGTCATCGGCGCGCCGGGCGCGTTGCGCGCGATGAACGCCTCGAGCTTGGCATCGAAGCCGGGCACCGTGTCGAGCGCGGTTTCCAGCCGGGCCGTGCTGTCGTCGGTCGCCATCACGCCCGTCATATACTGGGCCGACTCGGCCTGGATCTTCTTGCTCAGAAGGTCCGCACATTGCTTCAGCGTGTTGTCGAGCAGGACCTGGTGCTGCGCATCGAGGGTCGCGACCTCCGTGATGTTGGTCAGCAGGAACATGCAGTCGGCGCCGGTATAGTCCTTGTTCACCACGGTGGTCACCATGGCCTGGACCGATTTCGCGACCTGCTCGGTCGCCTTCTCGTCCAGCTTCACCCGCGGCGTTACCCCGGAGAACTGGCCGGCGCCGGTCGTGCTCGCGGCGGTGTCGGACATGGCGGCGGTGTTCTTGGCCGCGATCGTGTCCACCACCTCCTGGGCATGCGCCTGGGATTCCTTGGCGTTCTTCAGCCGGCCTTCCTGGTTCGCAAGATCGCTGCGCATCCGGGTCAGGGTCGCCTGCTCCTGGTCGCGGGTCGCCTGCAATTGCGCGAGCTCGGTCGGCTCGATGTCGGCCGGCGCGTTGTCCACGGCACCCTGCGCCGCAGTCGCCTTGGGCTCCTGCGCCTTGACCGCGGCGGCCGCGGCGTCGCGATCGAGCTGCGCCTGGCTGGTCGCTTCCTGCTTGCGCTCGAGATTCTTGGTGGCGATGTCGAGCTGCTGCGCATCGCCGATCATGCTGGCCGAGGCGCTGGCATTCGAGGTGCCGGTGAGGATCGCCTGGTTGGCGGCGACCGCGCCGGTCAGCTGCTCGACCGCCACGACGACGGCGGTCAGATCCTGGCTGCGCGCCATCAATTGCGTGGCGCTCATCTTCGAGAGCTGGCCGTTGGCGCCAGCTTCACAGAGCCGATAGAGCGCGTCGCGCATCAGGGTGATGGACTGGGTGCGCAGCCCGATGCTGGCAATGTTGCTCTGCGAGGCGTTGGAGGCGGAGCCGGCGCCGTAACCCTGGGCGCTGACGCTGGCGGCGAGCGCGGCGGCATAGGCGGCCATGGCGTCGGGGCTGGCTTCGGCGCAATAAGTGCCGTCCTTGCCCACCATCATCAGGCGCTGCTGCGCATCGAGATGGATGGCGAGGCCCTTGTTCGAGGTCGGGTTGTCCGGGAGCGTGGTGCGGCGGCCGATACTGTAGAAATCGGCGCAGGAACTGAGAACCAGCCCCGCCGCAATCAACGTCATGAGCGGAAAGCAGCGCATCGACCCTCCCCCGACAAAAGGTGGCAGCTCTGTTCCGAATCGCTTCGCGCAGCCCCGCGCGCGCAACCGATCTAGGCTTTATATCCCGCGAACGAAGCGCCGTATACCGAAAGTCGACCCCAGGTTGTTGCAGCGCCAGAGAGCCGGCAGCGATATTGACCAATCCATGCAGGCCGCATCTTCCAGTGTATTTTGGCGTCATTCTTCCTATCCACGAGAATGACAGCCGCGCGTTGTATCCTGTTGAGGTTGAATGAAACTGGGCGGTGCGGCGTCCCCTAAGGCTGGGCCTCGCTTTCCGCGCAGACCGCTCCCACGAACAGCGCCGCCACATCCACCAATGGTCGCGCGCATCTTTGCTTGCGGGTGGCGGTGATTCGCAGCGCCCGCCCCGGCCCTCCCCCGATTCGGGGGAGGGGGAAGGAGCACGCGCGGCGTTTGCCTCGGACGCCGCGTGGCTTCTTAAGCGGCCTTTGCGCAGCAGTTGTGCGAGATTGCCTCGACGTGGCGGAAGTCGGTGCCGCAGCAGCCGCCGAGCACGGTGAAGTGCGGGTAGTGCTTCAGGAGATCGGCGTATTGCCGGCCGAGCTCGGCCGGGTTGCCGGCGTCGAGGTCGGTGGCGGCGTCGAGCTCGGCATGGCTGCGGCAGGAGGCGTTGGCGCGGATGCCGCGCAGGCGCTGGACCCAGGCGGCGCCCGGCTGCAGCACGCTGTCGAAATGCGTGGGATGCGCGCAGTTGATCATGAAATAGGTCGCATAGCCTTCGGTCGCGGCATCGACCTCGGCGATCGCGGCTTCCAGGCTCTGGCCGGTCGGCAGCTTGCCGTCGGTCTCCAGGGTGAAGGAGATCACCACCGGCACCTTGGCCGCCTTCGCGGCGCGCACGATGCCGATCGCCTCCGGCGCGTTGGTGATGGTGAAGGCGGAGACATAGTCGACCGCGGTCTCGGCGAGAACGCGGACCTGGGCGCCGTGGTATTCTTCGGCTTCCTGCGGGCTCATCAGCTGGCCTGGATCGTAGCCGTCGCCGCGCGGGCCGATATTGCCGCTGATCGGCATTGGGCTCTGCGCGGTCTCGTGGTCGCGCCGGACATCGAGCATCAGATCGACCGAGCGGCGGTTGATCTCGGCCAGCGCCTCCTGGTCATAGCCGAGCTTGGCACCCCAGTCGGGATTGGCGCGCCAGGTGGCGCCTTCGAGAATCAGGCCGACGCCGTTCGCGACCGCAAGCTTGGCAAAGCCGGCGTAGTATTCGCGCAGCCGCTTCACGCCCGCCTCGCTGTTGAGCAGCGGGAAGGAGGCGAAGCAGGGCAGATCGACGCCCTCGTGAAAGACCAGGATGGTCTCCAGGCCGGCGTCGGTCAGGAACCGCTTGCTGCCCAGCTGGGGAAGACGCCGGCGGTATTTTGCTGAGATTGGGGAAGCGGTCATGGCATTGGGCCTTTCGTTTGGGAGGATTCGCGGCCGGTGGTTCATCCCGCCGGCGCGGTGAACTTCCCCCAAACCCTGTTCTGCGCTCCAGAATGCCCGTGGTACAGCACCCTGACTTTCGAAAAACTGCGCTTTCCGAATGACTTATTGCGCAATCGTCAGAATGCTGACCGGCCCAACTGTGGCATGGATCACAGATTACTGGACCCATGGTACAGTAGTTTCGCCGGACTTTTCGAGATGGGCGGTCCATCCAAGGCTGCAGGCCAAGACTTCAGGGGCGATCATGCAGGGCAGGACAGCATTGGCCCGCAAGGGCAGCGAGACCCGCGAGCTGCTGCTGGAAGCGGCCGAGCGCGCCGTGCTGGCCAAGGGCTTTGCCGCCACCTCGATCGAGGAGCTGATCGCCGAAGTCGGCATCACCAAGAGCGGGTTCTTCTATCACTTCGGCGACAAGGCCGGCCTCGCCAAGGCGATGATGGAGCGCCATCTCGCCCATGACCGCGCGATCCTCGACGACGTGTTCCAGCGCGGCGACGCGCTGAACGAGGATCCGCTGCATGGCTTCCTGGTCGGCCTGCAGCTGTTCGCTGAGATGATGGGCCAACTGCGCGAGGCGCATCCCGGCTGCCTCGCCGCCGCCTTCACCTACCAGGACCAGCAATTCAACCGCGAGGTCCATGCACTCAATCGGCAGGGCGTGCTCGCCTGGCGCGAGCGCTTCAAGGCGCGGCTTGAGCTGATCGCCGAGCGTTATCCGCCGCGCATGCCGGTCAATCTCGACGGCCTCGCCGACATGGCCTCCGCACTGGTGGAGGGCGGACTGGTGATGGGGCGGATGCTGCAGGATCCCGCGATCCTGCCGCAGCAGATCCGGCTCTACCGCGACTTCGTGCGCGCGGTGTTCCTGCCGAACTGAGCGGCTTGGCGCGCGCCGCGCGCTGTGCTTACACTGCATGCAATATCCAAACGGCCGGTTCTCCTCGGCCGAACCCGCATGCAGCACAGGAAGGCAGCGCCATGGAATACCGCTTGCTCGGACGGTCCGGCTTGAAGGTCTCGACCCTCACCCTCGGCACGATGAATTTCGGCTCGGTGGGCGACTTCTTCAACAAGGCCGGCAAATTCGACGTCGCGGGGGCGCGGCGGGTGATGGACATGTATCGGGATGCCGGCGGCAATCTGCTCGACACCGCGAATGCCTATTCGACCGGCGTCTCGGAGGAAGTGATCGGCGAGGCGCTGGACGGCGCACGCAGCGACCTGATGGTCGCGACCAAGGTGCGCTTCCCGATGGCCAAGGGACCGAACGAGCGCGGCCTGTCGCGCCACCACATCATCAAGTCCTGCGAGGCGAGCCTCAAACGGCTGAAGCGCGAGACCATCGATCTCTACCAGATGCATGAATGGGACGGCGAGACGCCGATCGAGGAGACGATCGACGCGCTGGACGCGCTGCAGCGCTCCGGCAAGGTGCGCTACATCGGCTGCTCCAACTATTCCGGCTGGCACATCATGAAGGCGCTCGCCGTCTCCGACGCGCGGCACCAGGCGCGCTTCGTCAGCCAGCAGATCTACTACTCGCTGCAGGCCCGCGAGGCAGAATACGAACTGGTGCCGATCTCGGTCGACCAAGGGCTTGGGATCCTGATCTGGAGCCCACTGGCCGGCGGCCTGCTCTCCGGCAAGTACCGGCGCGGCAAGCCGATGCCGGAAGGCCGGCACCTGAAGGACTGGGGCGAGCCGCCGATCTACGACGAGAAGGCGCTCTACGACATCATCGAGGTGCTGGTCGCCGTGGCGGAGGCGAAGCAGCAGCCGGCCTCGGCGGTGGCGCTGGCCTGGTCGCTGGGGCGGCCCGGCGTCACCTCGGCCGTGATCGGCGCGCGCAACGAGGAGCAGTTGAAGGCGAACCTGCCGGCGGCGGCGCTGAAGCTCACCGACGAGGAGCGCAAGAAGCTCGACGACGTCAGCAAGCCCACGCTGATCTATCCCTATTGGCATCAGGCCAACACCGCCTCCGATCGCCTGAGCGCAGCGGATCTGGCGTTGCTGAAGCCGTTCCTGACCGGCAGCAGCCGGATGGGCTAACCTAATTATCGTCATTACCGGGCCCAGCTCACGAATGTCCGCATTCGCGGACGGGGCCGGCAATCTCGTGCCGACTGGAACAGATGCCCGGGTCAAGCCCGGGCATGACGATTAAGTGCAATGCATCCCGTCAGCTGCCACAGGGCTCCGCGACGGCGTTGACCTCGGTGGCGGGCATCGCTTTGTCCCAACCGTAGACGTCGTCGCGGAATTCAAGAGTGCCGTCGGCGTCGATCCAGGCGGTGTCGTAGACGAAATGCACGGGGAGCGGCTGCGCCAGCGCCACGACCTGGGTGCCGCCGACCGCGAGCGCGCCGTCGATACGGCCTTCGGTCCAGGCAGGATCGGCGGCGAGCAGCGGCTTTACCAGCGACGCAATGTCCGGGAGGGCCACGCAGCCGAGACTGCTGTGGCGATCGGGTGAGTCGAAGGCAGCCTGGCTCTGCGGGCCGCCGGGCACGCCGTGCAGGGCGATGCGGTCGTTGCCGGCGATCAGCAGCTTCGCAATGCCGAGCGGATTGCCGGCTCCCGGCACCTGGCGCAAGCCGTCGTCGGTCACGCGAATGCCGTGGTTGGTGAAGTAGAGCGCGTCCTCCTCCTGGCGCGGCCAGAGCTGTCGGTCGGCAACGCTCTGCGGGATGCGGTACGACGGACGGAGCTCGATGCGGTCGATCGCAGCATCCAGCGCCGGCGTCGGCGTCGCAGCGGCGCCGACAATGGCCGGGCCTTCAGCGATCGTGCCGCCCTTATCGACCAGGCGATAGCGCGCGGCGGCGAGGTTGACGACCAGATAGCGGCCGCCCCAGTTGCGATCCTTGCTGCGCGCGAGGTTGCGCTCGAGGCTGGCGATGCGTTGCGGCGCCGGCACGTTGAGCGCGGCAATGGTCGAGGCGCCGGCAACACCGTCGGCCGGCAAGGCGTGACGCGCCTGGAAATGCTCCAGGGCGGATTTCATCGCTGCGTCGAACTTGGCGCTGGGCGCCGTCGCCTTGAGATCGGCGGAGGCGATCAGGCGTCGGCTCAGAGCTTCGACGCGCGGGCCGGAATCACCGAGCTGCAGCTTCGGTCCGTCGGGCACAGTCGGCCAGTCGGTGACCTGGCGCCAAGCCTCTTTGGCCGGTTCCGGCGGCGTCTCGACCTTGGGAGTCTCGACCGCAGGCGGCGCCTCGGCCTTCGGCGTTTCGGCCTTTGGCGTTTCGGCGGGCGGCGTCTCGACTTTGGGCGGCTCCGGTTCCTGCAGCAGGGAGGCAACGTCGCCCGAGGCCGCGAGCGCATCCAGGGCGGCCGCGAAACCGGTGGGCGCATCCTTCGGCCGGAAGGCGCGCGCGGTCGCGCCATAGAGTGCGGTCAGCAGCAGATCGGCGCCGGCGCGGGAGTCAGCGCCGGGTTCCGCGGTCCGGGCGCGGGCCGCGTCGAGCAGTGGCTGCAGGTTGTTGCCGATGGTGAGGTCGGATCGGGTCAGCCGGTCCAGCAGGGCATGGGCGGCCGGCGCCTCCGCCGTGGTGAACCAGATCGGCAGGTTGCCGCGCAGGGCATAGACGTTGCGCAACGCCGCGACCGCCTCCGCGCCCAGCGCTGCATCAATGTCGATGACCGGGGGTGCGCCGACCGCGAGGATCTCGCCGATCGCCCTGGCTTCAGGCAAGGGGGCCTCGGGCGAGACGTCCTGCGCCGCCACGGGCGTGGCCGTGCAGGCGAGCAGCAGGAAGGCGACGCGAATCATCCGCATGATTCAACAATAGGCTTGAGTGCAATCTCTCGCCAAGCGGACTTCTCATCCCAGGGGTCGCATGGGGGGCGGCTGGCGCGGCAGGATTGTTTCCACTAGCGTCGCGGTTCAACACGCGAGGGCAAGGGGAAGCGAAAATCGTGAAGGGGATTGAGCCGATCGACGGCATCGCGCTGCCGTCGATCAAATTCGAGCCTTATTGGTGGGATGCGGCGCGACCGGTTATGCACCCGGCAACCGCGCTGCCGCCGCGAGTCGACGTGGCGATCGTGGGCAGCGGCTTCACCGGGATGCGGGCGGCGCTGGAGCTGGCTCGGGCCGGACGCAGCGTGCTGGTGCTGGACCAGGATGCCGCAGGATCGGGTGCGGCGCGGCGCAACGCCGGCTATCTGGGCCGGGTGCTGAAGCATTCGCTGACCGCCCTGATGCGGAAGCATGGCGAGGCCCAGGGGATCGCGATGTACCGCGAGCTGGGCGATGCCTTCACCGGTGTCATCGACCTGATCGACCGCGAGCGGATCGACTGCCATCTGGCGCGGCCGGGACGCTACATCGCCGCTACCAGCACAAGACATTACGACGCGCTGGCCGCCGACCTCGAGCCGATGCGCCGGCTGCTCGGCTATCCTTACGAGATGGTCCCTCGCGCCGAACAACGGCGCGAGTTCGGCAGCGATGCCTATTACGGCGGCGCGGTCATTCCCGATCTCGCGGCGATCCATTCCGGCCTCTATCACCAGGGCCTCACCGAACGGGCGAAGGCGGCGGGCGCCGTCCTTGGCGACGGGACCACGGTGAAAGCGGTGACGCCGGAGCCTGGCGGCGTCCAGGTCGTCACCGATCGCGGCACGGTCGTGGCCAGGGACGCGATCATCGCCACCAATGGCTATACGCCGCGGGGCCTCGGCTGGTACGCGAAACGGGTCGTTCCGTTCCAGGCCTATATGGCGGCGACGGAAGAGCTCAGCGAAGCGCAGCTCCAAGATGCGATCCCGAATCTCCGCACCATGATCGATTCCAACACCAACATCGATTTCTTCCGACCGGCGCCGGATGCCCGGCGCCTGCTGTTCGGCGGCGGCACCGGCGTCCCGCGCGGTGACGCGCGCGCGATCGCAGTCTTCCTGCACGGCATCCTGCGGCGGGTGTTCCCGCAGCTCGCGCCGGTGAAGCTCAGCCATGCCTGGACCGGCTATTGCGCCGGCACCTTCGACATGATGCCGCATATCGGCGGGCGCGACCATGTCTGGTACGGGCTGGGCTACAACTTCGCCGGCATCCCGATGGGGACGCATTTCGGCGCCAAGCTCGCGGCGATGATCGAGGGGAAAGCGGAAGGGCGCTCGACTTTCGCCGAGACGCCCTTCCCAACTCTGCCCTTCTATTCGGGCGATCCCTGGTTCCTGCCGCTGGCGATGCGCTACTTCGACTGGAAGGATCGCAAGCCCGCCTAGGCGGCTGTCTGCGCTCGATCGACAGGATGGTTCGGTTGATATCGGACGCAACAGGCTGGTCGGCAAGAAGTGAGTGGGTTTCGGCGGCGGCACGGTGTACCAGTTCGGGGCGCGGCCAACCCCCGGGGTCGCCCTTTCAGTGCGAGTGTCCGCTTTGATCCGTTCCGCTCTTCTGATCGCCGGTTTGATGTTGTCGCTGCCGCTGGCCGCGACGCGGGCCGATACCCCGCCCGCCCAGACCAAGATCGACCCCGCGGTCGAGGCGATGCGGCCCTGCGCCAGCGGCGACGATCCGGAGGCGCGGGCGGTCGCCTGCACGCAGCTCATCACCGGCGGCAGCCTGAAGGGCAAGGCGCTCGGCGTCGCCTACGTCTCCCGCGGCAAGGCGCAGGCGCAACGCAACGAGCTCAAGGCGGCGATCGCGGATTTCTCCGAGGCGCTGAAGATCGATCCAGGCGCCACTGACGCGCTCTACAACCGCGGCGCCGCCTATGCGCTGATGGGACAGGCCAGCTACGCGCTCAGCGATTTCGCGCAGGTGCTGGAGCGGGCGCCCAACGACCCCGACACCCTGTTCTACCGGGCGCTGATCTATGTGAACCAGGGCAAGATCGAATCCGCGGTCAAGGATCTGGGCGGCGTGCTGAAGCAGCGGCCCGACGACGGCATCTCGCGGCTGCAGCGGGCCGGTCTGCTGATCGCGCTGCAGCGAAACGAAGATGCGATTGCCGATCTCAACCAGCTGCTGAAGAAGGACCCGGCGGCGCTCGACGCGCTCTACAACCGCGGCCGCGCCGAGATGCTGAAAGGCGACAATGCCGCGGCCGCCGAGGACTTCGCCGCGCTGATGCAGGCGCGCAACGACAATCCCTATGCCGCCTTGCGGCTGTACATCGCGCGCGGGCGCATGGGGCAGAAGGATGCGGCGCCCCTGGCGGCAGCGGCCAAGAATTTCCCCGACGAGCAATGGCCGATGCCGGTGATCGCCTTCTACCAGGGCCGGATGAGCGAGGCCGATCTGCTCGCCGCCGCCAAGGCCGGCAAGGCCGCGACCAATGCCAGCCTCATTGCCGAGACCCGCTATTACCTGGGGCAATGGGCGCTGCTGCAAGACGAGCCCAAGGCCGCGCGCAAGCATTTCGAGGCGGCGGTCGCTGCCAAGGCCGGCATCGGCAGCCTCGAAGCCGTCGATGCGGGGCTCGAGTTGAAGAAGCTCGCGAAGAAGCAGAACTGACTTTCGGCTTATCTCTTGCGCGAACGGCGGAGTGAAGCCGGTGCGGCGGCGAAGGTTGCCAGTGCGGCCGAGGATAGCGTCGCGACGGCGCCGCGGTCGAGGCTGAGCAGGATGCTGTTGCCGCGGCGCTCTTCGATCACCAGGCGGGCGCGGCGCAGCTCCTTGAGATGATGCGTGAGCGTGGGACCCGATACGCCGAGGCGCCGCGCCAGCGCGGCGCCGGTCAGCGGCTCCCGGGCGATCAGGCGCGCGATCGCATAGCGCGTCGCATCGCCGAGCGCGCGAAACACCAGCTCGGGATCCTCGATCGCCGGCGCTTGCGGCGAAACTGCCGTCAGCCGCTCGGCCGGAAGCGTCAACGCCAGGAGCTTGCCGAGCGGGAAGCGATGCTCGCCGAACAGGCTGGGAAAGACGATCGCGTCCGTGCCTTCAGGCGTGGGCGCGATGCCGTGACGCGCCGCCTCTTCGAGGTCCGGCGCGGCGCGGCGCCACAAGGCGGCAAAGGCCAGGCGGTCGAAACGACGCAGCGCGTCGACGGCGGCCTGCTGCAATTCCGCCGGATCCGTCGCTAAGCGTTCGACCAGCCGCAAGAAAGCCGCATCGGCATCACCGGCCGGCAGGGCATCGCGACAGCGCCGGGCAAAGTCTTCCGGCGCCAAATCGGCGACGGCGGCGATGACGGCTTCGGTGTCGCCGTCCAACGCTGCCGCTCCGGGCACGGCCGCGAGCGCCAGCCAGAATGCCGGCGCGAGGGCCAGATCGCCCATCCTTCGGCGGGTCGCCGGGTCGAGCTTGCGGCGGGCCTGGCCGAGCCAAGGCGCACTGTCCGGGCCGGCGCGCAGCACCGCGGCCAGGGCCAGGAACAGCTCGAAACGCGGGCCGACGATGAGGCGACTGGGCATGATTATGCTAAGTGAGATTATTATCTAATATTAGACTATTATAAAATCTTGAGGATCACCAGCGCTTCTTGTCCGCCGCGGCCGCCCGCCATCTTGTCTCCCTCGGGGCGATCCCCTAGTTTCGCCGCGCTTTTCCGACCTCCTCAAAACCAGCAGAGCGAATTTCCCATGGCCAGCGCCCCGACACGGGACATCAAAAAGGTCGTGCTCGCCTATTCCGGCGGGCTCGACACCAGCGTCATCCTGAAATGGCTGCAGGAGACCTACCGATGCGAGGTGGTGACCTTCACCGCCGATCTCGGCCAGGGCGAGGAGCTGGAGCCGGCGCGCCAGAAGGCCGAGCGGGCCGGGATCAAGGAGATCCATATCGTCGACGTGCGCGAGGAGTTCTGCCGCGACTTCGTCTTCCCGATGTTCCGCGCCAACGCGCTTTATGAGGGCCAGTACCTGCTCGGCACCTCGATCGCCCGGCCGCTGATCTCCAAGCACCTGATCGAGATCGCCAAGCGGACCGGCGCCGACGCGGTGGCGCATGGCGCGACCGGCAAGGGCAACGACCAGGTCCGCTTCGAGCTCTCCTGCTATGCGCTGAACCCGGACATCAAGGTCATCGCGCCCTGGCGCGAATGGGACCTGACCTCGCGCACCAAGCTCATCGAATATGCCGAGGCGCACCAGATCCAGGTCGCCAAGGACAAGCGCGGCGAGGCGCCCTTCTCGGTCGATGCCAACCTGCTGCACTCCTCCAGCGAAGGGAAGGTGCTGGAGGATCCCTGGATCGAACCGGAGGAGATGGTCTACCAGCGCACCATCTCGCCGGAAGCGGCACCGGACAAGGCGACGGTGATCGAGGTCGGCTTCAAGAAGGGCGATCCGGTTTCGATCGACGGCGAGGCTTTGTCGCCGGCTTCCCTGCTCACCAAGCTCAATGCGCTGGGCAAGGCCAACGGCATCGGACGCCTCGACCTGGTGGAGAACCGCTTCGTCGGCATGAAGTCGCGCGGCGTCTACGAGACGCCCGGCGGCACCATCCTGCATGCAGCGCATCGCGGCATCGAATCGATCACCCTCGACCGGGGTGCCGCGCATCTCAAGGACGAGATCATGCCGCGCTATGCGGAGCTCATCTACAACGGCTTCTGGTTCGCGCCGGAGCGCGAGATGCTGCAGGCGCTGATCGACAAGAGCCAGGAGCATGTCGAGGGCACGGTGCGGATGAAGCTCTACAAGGGCAACGCGACGGTGATCGGCCGCAAGTCCGAGAAGAGCCTCTACAGCCTCAAGCACGTCACCTTCGAGGACGACGCCGGCGCCTATGACCAGCGCGATGCAGCGGGGTTCATCAAGCTGAACGCGCTCAGGCTGCGATTGCTGAAGCGCGGGCGGGGGTAGAGTCTCCCGACATCGTCGGGCCCGGACCCAGCGGACGAATGGCCGGATCAATCCGCGGATCAAGTCCGCGGACGGCCATGACGTTCTTTCATTGCCATGCCAGAATGCTGTCCGAATCACTGGCGCGGTGGCGGGCGGGGGATGGAAGACGCGTTCAATATCGGCGTTTATAGCGACGCGCTGATCCTCCTGGCGACGGCCGGGCTGATCGTGCCGGTGCTGCGGCGGCTGGGGGTGAGCCCGATCCTCGGCTATCTCGGCGCCGGGGCGGTGCTGGGGCCGCTCGGCCTCGGCTCCTTCATGGGATCGCTGCCGGCGCTCTACTGGTTCACCATCGTCGATGCCGAGAGTGTCTCTGGGATCGCCGAGCTCGGCGTCGTCTTCCTGTTGTTCCTGATCGGGCTCGAACTTTCCCTGCAGCGCCTGATCACCATGCGGCGGTTGGTCTTCGGTCTGGGCTCGCTGCAGGTGCTGAGCGGCACCGCCGCCATCGCCCTGGTGCTCTGGCTGGCCGGCCAGGAAACCGCGGCGGCGATCATCCTTGGCGCCAGCCTGTCGCTCTCATCGACCGCGATCGTGCTGGAGCTGCTGTCGCACCAGGAACGCCTGACCTCCACCGTCGGTCGGGCCGGCTTCTCGGTCCTGCTGGCCCAGGATCTCGCGGTGGTGCCGCTGTTGATCTTCATCTCGATCATGGGCGGCGACACGCATGGCTCGCTGGTCGAGAGCATCGGGCGGGCGCTGCTGCAGGCCGGCCTGACGCTGGGCGCAATCGCGGTGCTCGGCCGGCTGCTGCTGCGGCCGGTCTTCCGCTTCGCCGCGGCCACGCGCTCGAACGACCTGTTCATCGCCACGACCCTGTTCGTGATCGTCGCGGCGGGTGTCGCGGCCCACCAGGCCGGGCTCTCCATGGCGCTCGGCGCCTTCGTCGCCGGGCTGCTGCTCGCCGATACCGAATACGGCAAGGCGGTGCAGGCGACGATCGAGCCGTTCAAGAGCCTGCTGCTGGGCGTCTTCTTCTTCAGCGTCGGGATGACCATCGACTTCCGCGAGCTGGTGCACTACCCGGGATGGCTGGCGCTCAGCGTGTTCGGCATCATCGCGGTGAAGGCGCTGCTGACGGCGGGACTGGCGCGCGCCTTCAAGCTAGGCTGGCCGACCGCGGCGGAGCTGGGGCTGCTGCTCGGCCCTGGCGGTGAGTTCGCCTTCGTCACCATCGGTGCCGCCACGGCGGCGAAGCTGGTCGATGCGCCGACCGCCCGCTTCACCCTGGTCGCGACCTCGCTCACCATGGCGCTGCTGCCGTTCCTGTCCCTGGCCGCGCGCCGCCTGACGCCGATCCTGACCAGGCAGGATGCGCCGGAACCGGAGCTCGCGGCGATGCCGGAAGCGTTGCACGGGCACGCGATCGTGGTCGGCTTCGGCCGGGTCGGCAAGGTCGCCGCCTCGCTGCTGGACGAGCATGGCGTGCCCTATCTCGCGATCGACTATGACTCCGCCAGCGTGACGCGCGACCGGCGCGCCGGAAGGCGGGTCTATTTCGGCGATGCCAGCGACCCGATGTTCCTGCAGGCCTGCGGCCTCGACGAAGCGCGCGCGGTGGTGATCACCATCCAATCCAAGAAGGCGATCGACCGGGTGGTTGAGCAGGTGCGCGCGATGCGGCCGGATGTGAAGATCATCTCCCGCGCCCGCGATGCCGAGCATGCCCGCCATCTCTACGCGGTCGGTGCCACCGACGCGGTGCCGGAGACCGTGGAAGCGAGCCTGCAGTTGGCCGAGGCGTCCCTGGTGGCGCTGGGCGTGCCGATGGGGCCGGTGATCGCTTCGATCCATCAGAAGCGGGACGACTTCCGCGCCGACCTGCAGCAGGCCTCGCAGGAAGCCGGGCGCGGTGACAGCCATGCCATACGCTCCAAGGGCAGCTTGCGCAGCCGATTACCCGGCCAGGAACCAGAACAGGAGAAGCCATGATCGTCACCACCACCCCTTCGATCGAAGGCAGCCGCATCGTCGAGTATCTCGGCGTGGTGGCCGGCGAGGCGATCGTCGGCGCCAATATCTTCCGCGATCTTTTCGCCTCGGTGACCGACATCGTCGGCGGCCGCTCCGGCGCCTATGAGGATGCCTTGCGCGGCGCCCGCGAGACGGCTTTGCGCGAGTTGCAGCAAGCCGCGCGCGAGGCCGGGGGCAACGCCGTGGTCGGCGTCGATCTCGACTACGAGGTCATCGGCAAGAGCGGCAGCATGCTGATGGTGAGCGCCAGCGGGACCGCGGTGCGGGTGGAGTGATCAGTACAACGGCACGCCGATGACATGCGGGTGCAGCCAGAAGACGATCGCCGAATAGATCGCGAGGGTGATCGCGAGGGCTTTCCATTCGAGGATGCCGGCGCGATCGAGCTCGACCCGGCCCTGCGCGATGGCCCAGCCCGGCAGATTCGAGGTGGACGCGCTATACGCCGCCCAGCTTTCGGCCGGCCAGCTGCGGCGCTTCTTGGCGTCGATCGCGAGCGTCCCGCCCAAGGCCAAGACGGCGAAGGCGCCGAAGAAGATCAGCGCGGCGAGATCGCCGTTGGCAAGAATATGGAGCAGCGCCCAACCGCCAAAGGCCCACATCACCGGATGGCGGGTGACGGTGAGGACGCCGCGAGGTCGCCAGGCGGTGCCGGGCGAAGCCTGCAGCACGGCAGAAGGGTTGGCGGAGAGGAAGCCGCCGACCGCCAGGACCACGACCGGTATCATCAGCGGCAGCAAAAGGTGGCTCGCGCCGGGAAACTCCCAGAGGATCCGGTCGCGGGGCGCGGCGCGGAACGCCATGGCCATCCAGGCGATCAGCGCGAAGGCCTGGGCCGAGAACAGGGCGGCATAGCCGCGTTCGCCGAGCCGGGTGACCAGCCGCGGCCGGAGACCGGTCGAGGAGATCAGGAAATGCGCGGCGACGAAGGCGGTAGCGGCAAGCGCCAGGTTCAGCATCGAATCCTCCGCAGCTCCGGCCCGATTATCACATCCTGGTATTGCTAAATAGCCATCCTGGGCGGCTTTGCCAAATCCCTGGATTCAATCCTCTTTGTGTGCGGAACCGCGGTCGGCCGGGGTTAAGGAACCTTCGCCCCATATCCGACTTTGTTTCCCGATGGCCCCGGTCTGAGATCAACCCGTGCCCTGTCATGTCCTCAATCATGGCAGCGGGCCGACCGCGTGTTCGCCATGCTTGTCCATCGAGGAGCAGAGCCATGACCAAGATGCGTGTACCGGATTCCTTCGAAGAAGCCGCGCTGGAGACCGTGCGCCTCCTCAGCGCGCAAGAGGCCGCCAAAGTCGCCGGCCTCTCGCCGCAGACCCTGCGCGACTACAGCGACGCCGACCGGCCAGGACGGCCGACATTGCAGACGGCGCTGGCGCTGGATTCCGCCTGCTACGAGCAGACCGGGCGCGCGCCCTTCTTCGAGTCCTACACCCGTCAGCTCGCGGCGCGCACCCGCCGCAGCACGCGGCCCGTCGGCGACGTGCTGGTCGAGGCGCTGGATCTGCCGGGCGCGGTCGGCCGCCTGCTCGATCTCATCCGCCGCAGCCGCGCCGTGGAATCGCCGCGCGGCCGCAGCATCACCGCTTCCGAAGGCAGCGCCATCATGAAGGCGATCAAGCTGCAGCGCCGTGAGCTGGACGACGTCGAGGCCGCGGTGGTCGCGGCCACCGAGGAGGGCGGCAACGGTGCCGGCCCGGCCGCGCTGGAGGCGCGCGCCACACCCGAAGTAACCCACGAATAGGATGGCCCTCCGCATCCTCATCGTCGAAGACGACGCCTTGACCGCCGCCGCCTTTGCGGCAGCGCTGAGCGATGCCGGGCATCAGGTCGTCGCCATCACCGAGAACGGCGCCGCCGCCCCGGCCAAGGCCGGGCGGATGCATGCCGATCTCGCGTTGATCGACATCACCCTGCGCGACGGCCGCACCGGCCTCGCCGCCGCCCGGGCGCTGCATGAAGACCTGGTCGAGACCGTGTTGATCAGCGGTGATGCCAATCTTCGCGCCAAGGCGGAATCGGTGCAGGCGCTGGGCTATATCGCCAAGCCGGCCGACGCCAATGCCGTAGCCCGGGCAGTGACCAACATAGAGCGCCACCACGCTTGGACGGCGCGGCAATCGCGCGTGCCGGTGGAGTAAGAGGCTTAGAGCGAGACCTTGACTTCGGCGCAGGAGCGCGAATGGCCGAGCGCACGCTTCACCGTCGGATAGAAGCGCGCCATCGCGATCACCAGCGACAAGTCGACCAGCGCCTTGCGGCCGAACTTGGCCTCGAGCGCCGCGCCCTTCTCCAGCAGCATCGGATCGTTCTCCGACACGACGCGGCCGAAACAGAAGCCGAGCTTCAAGTCGGCCGGCATCTCGCTCAAGTGATTCTCCAGTGCGGCCTTCACGATTGCCTTGTCGATCCCGGCCTTCAGCGAAAGGTTGACGTAGATCTGCACGCATTCGCCGCAGTCCTCCGCCATGACCGCGCCCAGCGCAGCCATCATTGCGACGGGTTCGGGCACCGACTGGTTCTCCCGGATCAGGCGGCCTATTTCCTGCAGCCGCAAAGCCGAGCCGGGCGAGGCGGCCGCCATGTCGCGCTGGTAGTCGAGGGGGACGCCGATCGCGGTCTCCCGCTCTCGGATGGCGGCGAGTTCCGGGGTCTCGGGCAATTTGCCGTGCATGATGGGAAATCTACCTTACTGAAAAGAGCCACTCAGGAACCGCGGTCCAGGAGATAGGCCCGCGGCTCATGAATGCCAAGACCTCGAAAGAGTTGCAGTCTATTCCGGGAGCGGAACGTTGTGCTGACGGCAGGCGGCAATCAGCGTGTTGTTGAGCAGCAATGCAATCGTCATAGGCCCGACTCCGCCCGGCACCGGGGTGATCGCCGAGGCCTTGGGGTAGCAGGAGGCGTAGTCGACATCGCCGACCAGCCTGCCCTTGCCGTCCCTCTCGATGCGGTTGATGCCAACGTCGATCACCACGGCGCCTTGCTTGATCCAGTCGCCCTTGACCATTTCCGGGCGCCCGACCGCGGCGACCACGATGTCGGCGCGGCGGACCTCGCCCGGCAGATCCTTGGTCTTGGAATGTGCGATGGTGACGGTGCAGCTCTCGTTCAGCAGCAGCTGCGCCATCGGCTTGCCGACGATGTTGGAGCGGCCGATGACGACGGCATGCTTGCCGGCGAGATCGCCGAGCCGATCCTTCAAGAGCAGCAGGCAGCCGTAAGGCGTACAGGGCACCAGGCCCTTACCGCCGGTGGCAAGCCTTCCGGCGTTCACCACATGGAAGCCGTCCACGTCCTTGTCGGGATCGATCGCGTCGATGATCGCCTGCGGGTCGATCTGCTTCGGCACCGGGAGCTGGCAGAGAATGCCGTTGACCTGGGGATCCTTGTTCAGCTGGTCGATCAGCTTCAGGAGATCGGCCTGGCTGGTCGAGGCGTCGAGCTTATGCTCGAAGCTCGCCATGCCGGAAGCCTTGGTCTGCTCGCCCTTGTTGCGCACGTAGACCTTGCTGGCCGGATCCTCGCCGACCAGCACCACGGCGAGGCCGGGCACGAAGCCGTGTTTCTCCTTCAGCGTCGCGACTTGGCGCGCGATCTTGGCGCGCAGGCCCTCGGCGAAGGCCTTGCCGTCGATGACCTTCGGATCGGCTGCCTTTGCTACGGTTGTTCCGTCACTCATGGTTCTCAATCCTTCTTACCTGGTTGCAGCAGCAGCGCGTCCAGAGCTGCGCGCAAATCCTTTTCGTCGCCGCGAATCTCCACCAGCTTGCGCCGGTCGGTAGCGCCCGAGACGACCGAAATCGCCGATTTGGCGACACCGAGCGCCTTCGCGAGCAGGGCAATCACCGCGGCATTGGCCTTGCCGTCTTCGGGTGGGGCGCCGACCGAGAGCTTCAGGGCTAATCCGTCCGGATCGGGGGTCCATCCGGCGATGCCCTCGCGGCGTGCCTTCGGTTGCACCTTGAGGCGCAGGCGGATGCCACCGGCAACCGCACGCGCGCCGGAGACCTCAGGCAAAGATCACATACTCGAACAGCAGGTCGCGGATGAAGTAGAGCAAGAGGATGAGAACGACCGGGGAAAGATCGAGACCGCCGAAATTCGGCAGGATGCGGCGGATCGGCCGCAACACCGGCTCGGTGATCTTATAGGCCACGTCCGCGATCATGTAGACGAAGCGGTTGCGGGTGTTGACCACGTTGAAGGCGATCAGCCAGCTCATCACCACCTGAACGATCAGGACGAAGATGAAGATGTTCACGACCGCGTCGATGAGATGGGCGAGAGCAATCATGGCAGCAGACGCTTCCTCATAAGCTCAGGCTTCCGCCCCAGGACCGTCCAGGACAGGTCGCCTCCCGGCCGGGGTTTTGCACAGTGGGCCGGACCCTAGCCAAGGCCGGGGCCGGGTGCAAGGTCGCCCCAAGGGCGCTGGGGTCGCAGCAGGCAATTGCAGGTTTTGGGTTTTTGAACAAGATCTTAGACGCTGCTTGACAGGCCGCACCCAGGGCAACCATATTCCGCCCCGTTCGCGCCGGCCTGGAAGCCGGTGCCGAATCTCCCGCGGGTGGGCCCGTAGCTCAGTTGGGAGAGCGTCTCGTTCGCAATGAGAAGGTCGTCAGTTCGATTCTGATCGGGTCCACCAATCTCTCCGCGCTGCACCGTCAAAGTCCCGGTTCCGGCACCCGCGCCGCCACGCCCAGCAGTTGATCCCCGTCCTCGTGGCGCAGCGGGCAGAGCAGCGATTCGAAGCTGAACCAGTCGGAATACTCGCATTTCATCCGCCCCAGGCTGCGATAGGGCTGCGCCTGCTCGGTCACGAAATCGAAGTAGCCGGCGAAAGCGCGCGCCAGCGGTTCGCTTGAATCGCGCAGCCAGGCATGGCCGCGGCTGCGGCGGAACAGCTGCTCGAACACCTCGCCGGCCAGCCTGAGGCGGAACCCGCCCGCCACCGGTTCGATCAGGTAGAGATTGGCCGCGAGCTGCCGGTTCTCGACCACATCGAAGTCATTCCGATGCGGCTGCCGCCCGCCCGAAGCGGCACCCCGCCACCAGGACCACAGCGCCCGCGCCTCCGGGGTCTCCGGTGCGGCTTGATCGGCCGGAAGGACGCTGCGACCGGAATGGGCGACATAGACCGCGACCCGGGAATCGGCCGCTTCCAGGGGCGATGCAGGCACCTGCAGGGGATCGGCAATGAGGTTCGGCACGATGTCGGTGCTCCCAAGCTCAGCTCAGCAATCCTAGCCTGAAGCGCCGATTCGCCCGCAGGGATCTCTGGGTTCTCGTCGCAAGATCCGTATATTCCTAGTAGACAGGACCGACCCGGCAGGACTTCCTTCACGGTTCTCGCGCAAGCGGGAGCGACGAACACGCTCTCGGAAATATTGTGCCGGCCGGCCCGGCCCGCGGAGCGAGAAACCCGGCCAGGTGGATTCGGCCGCAACCAGGACGCGGGTTTGCCGGCAGCCGCTGGCCAAGGGCTTGGATGAGCTTCCCGGCGGCTCGCTCGAGATCGCCGGCGCGCCGGGCGTCGGCAGCACCGTCGTCGTCACGCGGCCGATGCAGCGTTAGCTCAACCCTCTCCGGTCAGGGTCCGCGTGTTCGCCTCGGCCAGCGCGATCGCCTCGCCGAGCAGCTGCAGGATGCGGATGTTGTTGTCCAGTACCTGCCGCGCTTCCTTGCGCGGGTCGCCGGCGTGTTTCTGCATGCGGGTGATGATGTCGGCGCGGATCAGCCCCAGCACCTTCTCCGTCGTGTAGCCGTTGGGGTTGGCTTCGGATACCAAGAGTTTCGTCATGATCATCCCTCCTCGGGAAAATCGGATGCAATACCTCAATCGATAATCCAGCCTCGCGCTCCCGCATTAAAGCGCAGTTAACGTGTGATTCCGATCACGAGCCGATTGATCCCGGCTACTCGCGGATCGGCCATCTTTGTATAGGTCGCGGCCAGAAGCCGTTTGGGGACGGTCACCGGGAAAGGATACTACCATGCTCAGTCGCCGCCTCCTGCAGATCGCGGTCGTCTATTGGGTGCTCGGCGTCAGCTGGGGCATCTTCATGGGCGCCACCGAGAATTTCACCGACGTTCCGGTGCACGCGCATCTCAACCTGCTCGGCTGGGTCAGTCTCGGGCTCTGCGGACTGATCTATGCGAAGGCGCCACATCTGGAGAAGAGCTTCCTGGCCAAGGCGCATTTCTGGCTGCACAACCTCGGCCTCCCTCCGCTCATGGCGGCCGTCTGGCTGATCGTCAACGGCCACCCCGAGATCGGCGGGCCGCTCGCCGGCATCGTCTCGGTGGTGATGGGGCTCGGCGTGCTGAGCTTCGCCGCCAATCTCTGGCTGAAGGGTTTCCCGCTCCCCGCGGGCGAGACCGATGCCGCGACCATGGTGCCGCAGACGCGCGGCGCCTGATGCCCGGGTCAAGCCCGGGCATGACGACTCAATGAGCTTCGGCTTCTATGCGATCCATGTCGGCGTCGCTGAAGCCGAAGTGGTGGCCGATCTCGTGGATGAGGACGTGGCGGACAAGGTCTTCGAAGTCCATTGCGTCCTCGGCCCACCAGTCGAGCAACGCCCGCCGATAAAGAAACACCATGTCGAGATGCTGGGTCACGTCGGCGATGCCGCGGGTGGGTAACGGCGCGCCGCGATAGAGGCCGGCCAGCTCGAACGGCGACTCGATCTCCATCTCGGCGAGCGTCGCGTCGTCGGCGAAATCCAGCACCCGGATCGCGAGACCCTGGCAGCGCGCGGTGAAGATCGCCGGCAGCGCCGCGAAGATGCGCTGCGCCATCTCCTCGATCTCGTCGAGACTCGGCGGCGGGCCGAACTTGCGCAGATCGGTATTCGTCACGCTATTTGTGGTGCGCGGTCTTCAGGAAGCCCCGCAGCCGCTCCGATTTCGGATTGGCGAAGACTTCCTTCGGGTCGCCCTCTTCCTCGATCCGGCCCTGGTGCAGGAAGATCACGTTGTTGGCGACTTCCCGCGCGAAGCCCATCTCATGGGTCACCACCAGCATGGTGCGGCCTTCCTCGGCGAGCTGGCGCATGACGCGCAGCACCTCTCCGACCAGCTCCGGATCGAGCGCCGAGGTCGGCTCGTCGAACAGCATCACCTTCGGCTCCATCGCCAGGGCGCGGGCGATCGCGGCGCGCTGCTGCTGGCCGCCGGAAAGATGGCTCGGATAGTGGTTGCGCTTGTCGGCGATGCCGACCTTGGCGAGGAGTTTCTCGGCGCGCTCGATCGCGTCCTTCTTCGGCAGCTTCAGGACATGGACCGGCGCCTCGATCACGTTTTCGAGGATGGTCATGTGGGACCAGAGGTTGAAGCTCTGGAACACCATGCCGAGGCTGGAGCGGATCCGATCCACCTGCTTCGAGCTTTCCGGAACGGCATGGCCGCCGCGGGTTGGCTTCATGCGAATGAGTTCGCCGTTGACGATGACCTTGCCGGAATCAGGCGTCTCCAGGAGATTGATGCAGCGGAGCAAGGTGCTCTTGCCGGAGCCCGACGAGCCGATCATCGCGATCACGTCGCCGACATGCGCGGTGACCGAGACTCCCTTCAGGACTTCGAGATCCCCGAATCGCTTATGCAGGTCCTCGACGACCAGCGCGGTCTCCGCCATCGGCTTCCTCTCTTCAGATCACCGCGTTTGCCGCAGTGAGGCGGGCCTTCGGCCCGTTGCCTTCCCCTTGGGGTCTTGCCCCTGGGGTTATTCTATGGGGCCTGGCTCCGGCCTTGCCAAGCAAAAATCGTACCCGCGGCGGAGACCGCCGGCGCCGCCGCGCCGTCAGGTTCTTGCTCTGTCCTTCGAGCCCGGCACTCTCTATCCTGCCTTGGGGCGGGAGGCATTCGGCATGAGAGGATGCGAATGTCCCCCCAGAGTCTCGAAGCTGCCATCGCCGGCGCGACACGCGCGGACCCACCGGTCCTTGATCTCGTGAAGGTGATCGATCGGTCATCGCTGCGCGACGCTCCCTTCGATCACGTTGTCCTGCAAGACGTCTTTTCCCCCGTCTTCTATCGCGCGATGCTGGAAGCCTTTCCCGCCCCGGCGGCATTTCATCCGCTGCATCACCGCGACGCCCTGCGCCCGGACGGCAGCAGCACGCGGCAGCGGCTCTATCTCTATCCCGAGAGCCTGTGGCGCCTCCCTGCGGCACAGCGCCGGATCTGGCGCAAGGTCGCCGCGGCGCTCTGCGCGCCCGCGCTGCAGGATGCCTTCAAGCGCAAGTTCCGCACGGCGCTGGAGGATCGGTTCGGGCGGGAGGCCGAGCGAATCCCGCTCTACCCGGTGCCGATCCTGGTGCGCGATCTGCCGGGCTACCGGATCGGCATCCACGCCGACGCATTGACCAAGGCGATCACCGTGCAATTCTATCTGCCGCGCGATGCTTCCCAGCTGCATCTCGGCACCGTGTTCCACACCAGCCGCAGCACGGACGGCAGCGATCGCCCGACCACGATGCCGTTCCTGCCGGCGCAGGGCTATGCCTTCGCGGTGCGCCGCAAGGAAAGCTGGCACAGCGTGCCGGCGACCACGACGGCCGACGGCGAGCGCCGGTCGATCATGCTCACCTATTATGTGAACCAGGCGCTGCAAACGAAGCTGCGCCGCAGGCTGCAGCGCCTGGGCATTCTGGTTGGCCGCAATCCCAGGTATTGAGACGCATCGCCCGCGCCTCCCGCGTTGACTAAATCCGCGGTTGCATTACGGTGCGGCGATCAGACTGGGACTGGCGGGATGCGGGGAATGCGGGGAATGATTTTGGCGGCGGCGACGCTGCTGGCGCTGTGCGGCGGCGCAGCGCACGGCGATGAGGGCCGGGAGATCGATTGCAATAAGACCAACCTGAAGTTCGAGGCGCCGGGCTTCACGGCGAATTGCCGTGATTACAGCGACTCTTCGATCAGCGTCGGCGAAATGAATGCCGCGTCGCAGGTCTACAGCCTGTTCGCGGTCTCCGAGGCGGATATCACTTACATTCAAGCCTACCGGAAGGCGGTCCTGGGCGGGACCCGGATCTATTTCCACCGGCGCAGCCTGGAATCCGAGTTGGAGGACAGCTTCTCCTCTCGCTTCTCCGATTGGGGCGACGAGGACGATATCGGCGACTTTGAAGTCAAGCACGTGACCATCACTTCCGAATCCGGCGAGCCCGCCGATTGCGTCGGCTTCCTGAAGCTCGGCGCCCGGCGCTATGAAGGCGTCTCCAGCCTGACGGCGGGATATGCCTGCTCCGGGAGCGGCCGAGGCAAGGCGCTCGAGGCCGTGCAACACTTCGTCAGCCAGCAGAATTAGAGCCGGGGGCGCCGCGGGACTGCCATAAGATGAAGCCCATGCGTTTGATGAAGAGCCTGTTGACGCTGACGATCACCGCACTCACCGCCGTCGCGGCGCAGGCCGCAGACGGCAGGAAAATGGACTGCGCCGACACCGACATGGCGTTGAAGGCGGCGGATTTCGAAATCACCTGCGAGGATTACAGCAACCCCACGGCGGTTTCGAACGCCGGAAAACTGGGTGTCGAATACCTCAAGGCGATCTCGCAGAAGAAAGAGCAGTTCATCGGCGTCGTGGATAAGCGGGCGATCGGCAACATCTACCTTCTCCGAAAGGGCCTCGAGGAGGATGTCAGGACCAACTTCCCGAGCGAGGAGCTGGCGGAATGGCATGCCGGCGCCGCGCCGGTCGCCGGCTTCGAGTATGCGGAATACGTCAACCGGCGCAGCGGCTCCAACGAGGAGGAATGCATCGCCTTCCGCCGCCAGATGACGCGCCGCAATGGAGGCTACGGCGATGCGGGCTTCGGCCGGATCGTGATCGGCATCGGCTGCACCACCGGCGATCGGGCCGGGCTGATCGAGACCCTGAAGCAGCTCGAGGCGCCGGGAGGCTGAGGCGAATGGAGATGAATGTAATGCGTTTCATGAAGGCCGCCGCCGCTGCTCTGGCGTTCGGCGCTCTGGCCGTCTGCGCTCTGGCGCCCGCCGCGGCGCTCGCGGAGGGCAAGAAGATTGACTGCAGCGACACCAGCTTCGAGTTCGATGCGCCGGGTTACGTGGTCGACTGCAAGGATGCGAGCCAGAACTCGGTCGATGTCAGCGGCGGCACGATCACCTTGAAGATCTACAGCCTGCACGCGGTGTCGCAAGCCGACTCGACGTTTCTCGACGTGGTCAGCGACCATATCCTCGGCAATTCCGGCGTCTTCTATCGCAAGAGCAGCCTGCAGAGCAACATTACCCGCTACTACAACGGCGACTTCAACGGCTGGGCCGACGAGGAAGACGTCGGGAACTACACGGTGAAGCGCGTGACCGCCGACTTCAAGGACGGCAACGATCCGATGGACTGCTTCGCTTTCCAGCAGATGGGCGCGCGCCGTTACGAAGGCATCGCCGGAATGACCGTCGGCCTGGTCTGCTCGATGGACGGCCGTGACAAGGCCATGACGGCCCTGAAGCATCTCGCCGGCGAGTAACCGCACGGGCTCCAAGGGGATGAGAGGACGAAAACGATGCGTTGGATGACGAGCTTCGCGGCCGCGGCGTTTCTGGCCCTGTCCGCTGTTGCGGCGCAGGCCGAGAAAGGCAAGGAGGTCGCCTGCAGCGAAACCGACTTCGACTTCGAGGCCCCCGGTTTCGAGATCACCTGCAAGGACTATAGCCGCGCTGCGGTCAGCACCGGTCAATCGCTTGCAGCCTCCAAGTCCTACAGCCTTTACGCATACTCGGCGAAGGATTCGACCTTCTTGGATGCCTTCAGCGATTACATCGTGGGCGCCACCATCTACTACACCCGCCGGTCCATGGAGTCCGACCTGGAGACCAGTTACACGGCCAAGTTCTCCGATTGGGCGACCCTGGACGATATCGGCGACTATGAGCTCCGCAACGTGACCGTGACCTTCGATGACGGAGAGCCGCTGGAATGCGTCGGCTTCCGCAAGCTGGGCGCACGGCGCTGGGAAGGGATCAACGGCCTGACCGTCGGCTTGTCCTGTTCCGACGATGGCAGGGAGAAGGCGTTCGAGACCGTGAAGCTCTTCATCTCCCAGGATTGATCGCGCCGGTTGCCGCCACGCTGCTCGGAGCGGCGCGAGAGACGTCCGGCCGCCTTTACCCCTGCGGGCCGGGCGCGTAGCATGGCCGAATGGCCGATATCGAGAATCAACGGGCAATCCTGGATCGCCGGACGCTGGCGGGCGAGCTGACCGCCCTGGCCGATGCCAGCGGCGATCCGGCGGGCGCCACCGCGGAGATCCAGGTCCTCCTGCGCCGGCATCTCGCCGAGGGCCGGGCGGAGATCAAGCGGCGGTTCGACGCCAACCCGCGCGGCGCCGGCGCCGGCCTCGCCTGCGCCCATGAGATGAGCTTCCTGATCGACCAGCTCATCCGCTGTCTGTTCGACTATGCGATCGAGCGCGCCTATCCGCTGCCCAACCCGACCAGCGCCGAGAAGCTCAGCCTGGCCGCGGTCGGCGGTTATGGCCGCAGCGAGCTGGCGCCGCATTCCGACATCGATCTTCTCTTCCTGCTGCCCTACAAGCTGACGCCGCACAGCGAGCAGGTGGTGGAGTTCATCCTCTATCGGCTCTGGGACCTCGGCCTCAAGGTCGGGCATGCGGCACGCACGGTGCAGGAATGCATCCGCCAGGCCCAGGGCGACCTCACCATCCGCACCAATCTCCTGGAGTCGCGCTATCTCTGGGGCGAGAAGCCGCTCTACGAGCAGTTCCGCGCCCGCTATGAGAAGGAGATTCTCAAAGGCAAGGGCGAGGCCTTCCTGAAAGACAAGCTCGCCGAGCGCCAGGCGCGGCACAGGCGCGCCGGCGATTCGCGCTATGCGCTGGAGCCCAACATCAAGGAAGGCAAAGGCGGCTTGCGCGATCTGCAGACCCTGCTCTGGATCGCGCGCTTCATGTACCGGGTGCGCGACTTCGTCGATCTGGTGGACCAGGACCTGCTGACCGCCAACGAGGTGCTGGCCTATGACAAGGCCTTCAATTTCCTCTGGACGCTCCGCTGCCATCTACACTACTTGACCGGCCGCGCCGAGGAGCGCCTGACCTTCGACCAGCAGTCGGAGATGGCGCGACGCCTCGGCTATACCGATCACGCCGGCTCGAAGGGCGTCGAGCGGCTGATGAAGCATTATTTCCTGGTCGCGAAATCGGTCGGCGGCCTGACCCGCTATTTCCTGGCGGCGGTGGAATCGAAGCAGCTGCACCGGCCGCTGTTCAAGATGCCCAAGCTCAGCCTGCTGAAGAGCGACGTCGAGGGCTTCCGCAACGAGGGCGGCCAGCTGCACGTGGCCGGCGCCAACTGGTTCCAGAAACACCCGATCGACCTCTTACGGATCTTCGCCGTCGCCCAGCGCCACGAGATGGGGATCCATCCGGTCGCGATGACCTGGCTGACACAGTCGGCGCGGCATATCGATGCGATGCGCACCGACCCGGCCGCCAATCAGATCTTCCTCGACATCCTGACCGGTGCGAACGACCCGGAGCTGACCCTCAGGCGAATGAACGAGGTCGGCGTGCTCGGCCGCTTCATCCCGGATTTCGGCCGGGTGGTGGCGCAGATGCAGTTCGACATGTATCACCACTACACGGTCGACGAGCACAGCCTGAAGGCGATCGGCATCCTCTGGCAGATCGAGCGCGGCGACATCAAGGAGGAGGCGCCGGTCGCCAGCGAGGTGGTGCACCAGGTGGTCTCGCGCCGCGTGCTCTATCTCGCGGTGCTGCTGCACGATATCGCCAAGGGCCGCGGCGGCGATCATTCCGAGCTCGGCGCCGATATCGCCGACCGGCTGGCGCCGCGCCTGGGGCTCACTGCGGAAGAGACCGAGACGGTCGCCTGGCTGGTACGTTTTCACCTGATCATGAGCAACACCGCCTTCCGCCGCGACATCGAGGACCCGAAGACCATCGCCGACTTCACCGAGGCGGTGCAGTCGATGGAGCGCCTGCGGCTGCTGCTGGTGCTGACCGTCGCCGATATCCGCGCCGTCGGCCCCAAGGTCTGGAACGGCTGGAAGGCGCAGCTGCTGCGCGCACTCTACCAGCGCGCCGAGGAGAAGCTCTCCGGCGGCCTGATCACCGAGGGCCGCGAGGCCCGGGTCGCCGAGACGCTGAAGCAGCTCCGCGCCGAGCTCGCCGACTGGAGCGACGCCGATTTCGAGGCGCATGCCGCCCGCGGCCCCGCCTCCTACTGGCTGGGCTTCCCGCTGCCGAGCCTGGTGCGCCAGGCCCGGCTCATCCGCGAGGCCGAGCTCGACAAGCGGCCACTCTCGATCGACTACGCTGTCGACGCATGGCGCGCCATGACCGAGGTCACGATCTATGTCGCGGATTGGCGTGGCCTGGTCTCGCAGCTGGCGGGCGCGCTGGCGCTCTCCGGCGCCAGCATCGTCGACGCGCGAATCTTCACCCTGAAGAACGGCATGGCGCTGGATTCCTTCACCGTGCAGGATTCCAACGGCGGCCCATTCGAAAGCCCGGCCAAGCTGGCACGGCTCGCCGCCACCATGGAACGGGTGCTCGAGAATCCGACCAAGACGCTCGGCGAATTGAAGCGGATGGCACCGGCCAATCCCGCGGTCCGGAGCTTCCCGGTGGTGCCGCGGGTCCTCATCGACAACAAGGCCAGCGCCACCCATACGCTGGTCGAGATCACCGGCCGCGACCGCCGCGGCCTGATGCACTTCCTGACCCGCGCGCTGACAGCGCAGAACCTGCAGATCTCGACCGCGAAGATCTCGACCTTCGGCCACCGCGTGGTCGACGTCTTCTATGTCAAGGACCAGTTCGGCCTGAAGGTGGAGAGCGAAGGCCGGCTTAAGGCGATCCGCGATTCGCTGATGCAGGTGCTGCAGGAACGCGAGGCGGATTTCGCGCCGGCGAAAGACGCGAAGACGGTCACCGCGGCGCAGTAGCGCGCTTTACTCGTTCCGCAGGTAAGGCGCCGCCTTCGCCCCCAGCGCGCGCCAGGATGACGCGAAGCCGATCACCAGGGCCAGGCTGAGGCTGAGCACGACCGCGCCGAAGGCGGCCGCCGGCGAGAAGACGAAGGGCGTGTCCATCACCCGGGTCAGGAAGAACCAGGCGCCTATGCTGCCGACGACCAGCGCGATCGCGGCGGCGGAGAGCGCCAGCAGGGCGAATTCCCAGAGGAAGCTCATGGCGATGTCGCGGCGCCTTCCGCCCAGCATCTTCAGCAGCACGGATTCATAGATCCGCCGCTGCTGGCCCGCCGCCATAGCGCCGGCCAGGACCAGCACGCCCGCGACCAGCGCCACGCCGGCGGCCACCCGGACCGCGGCGCCGACCGAGCGCAGGATTTCGGCAGCCGAGGCGATGGCGTCGCGTACCCGGACCGCGGAGACGTTGGGGAACTGCTTCGACAAGAGCGCGATCAGGTTGCCTTCCTCATCCGGCGCGACATGCAAAGTCGCGATATGGGTCTGCGGCGCGCCGGATATCATGCCGGGCGAGAATACCATGACGAAATTGATCGAGAGGCTGGACCAGTCGATCTCGCGCAGATTCTTGATCGTGCCGGTGATCTCGCGGCCGAGCACGTTGACGGTGATGGTGTCGCCGATCTTCAGGTTGAAGGCATGCGCCGTCTCGGCGCTCAAGGAGATGAGCGGCGGGCCCTGATAATCGGGCGCCCACCATTCGCCTTCGACCAGGCGCGAGCCCTTGGGCGGCGTGGCCGACCAGGTGATGCCGCGGTCGCCCTTCAGCACCCAAGCCTGGTCCTCGGGCGTCGGGATCTGGTCCACCGGCACATCCCGCATCTTCATGATCCGGCCACGCAGCATCGGCACGCGCTCCAGGCCTTCCGCGGTCGGAAAGGCGCCCAGGCTTCGGTCGAAGGCTTCGGTCTGGTTCGGCTGAATGTCGAGGAAATAGAAGCTCGGCGCCCGCGCCGGCAGGCTGCTTTCCATCTCATCGACGATGCTGCCCTGGATCTGCATCACCGCGACCAGCACGGTGAGGCCGAGGCCGAGCGAGAGCACGATACTCGCGGTCGGTGCCCGCGGCCGGCCGACGGCGGCCAAGGCGAAGCGCAAGGCGCGGCTGCGGGAGCGGGCGCGACCCCAGCGCGCGAGACGCCGAAGTCCCAGTGCCAGCACCTGGAACAGCGCGAAAGCCATCAGCGCCGCCGCGACGAAGCCGAGCGAGAGCCGGACATTGCCGGTCGAGACCACCGCCAGGATCGCGAGTGCCGCCACGGCAAGGCCGATCGGGATGAGATCCCGCCGCCGCACCTCGCCGAGCTCGGTCGCGACCGCGCGGAAGAGCTGGGCCGGCTTGACCCGCATCGCCTGGAAAAGCGAGGGCAGCGAGAAGGCGAGCGCGGTCACGAGACCAAAGCCGGCCGCGAGCAGCAGCGGCTCGGCGTAGAGCGCCGGGATCAGCCGCAGGTCAAAGCGTGCGAACAGGCCCTGCGTCGCGTAGGGCGCCAGCGCGCCGAGGGCGAGGCCGAGCACGGTGCCGATCAGCGCCATGCGCGCGATCAGCAGCATGTGCAAGGTGAAGACGAAGCCGCGGGTGGCGCCGAGGGATTTCAGGATCGCCAGCGACTGGGCGCGGCCCTCGAGATAGACCCGGACCGCGTTGCCGATCCCCAAGCCGCCGATCAGCAGTGCGCTCAAGCCCACCAGGTTGAGGAACATGCGGGTACGGTCGATGAAGTTCTTGACCCCGGTGGCCGCATCCTCGACCCCGCGAATGCGCCAGGGCTGTTCCGGGAACTCAGCCTTCACCTTCGCCAGCCAGCGCGGCCCGGAGATCGCCGCCGGCAGCTTCGCCCGATAGAGGTGATAGACCAGGCTGCCCGGCTGGACCAGCCGGGTGTCCGGGAGAGCGGCGCCGGAGATCATCAGGCGCGGGCCGAGGTTGAAGACCTGTGAGCCGCGGTCGGGCTCGTCGGTGATCACGGCGCGCAGCTGAAAGGTCGCCTCGCCCAGGCGGACTTCATCGCCGAGCTTGAGCCCGAGGCGCTGGACCAGCGCCGGCTCCGCCACCGCGCCATAGCGGCCTTGTGCGTCCTTCTGCAGCGCCGCGGCGAGCGGCATGTCGGGATCGAGCAGCATCTTGCCATAGAGCGGGTAGATGAGATCGACGGCCTTGAGCTCGACCAGGGTTGCATTGGCAGCCCCTACCGTGGCGGCATGCGCACCTTCGACTTCATTCCCGGCGCGGGCCATCGCCCGCATCTCGACGGTGTGCGAGAGCTGCGTGCCGGACTTCAGCGCATTGGCCTGGTCCTGGGTGAGCGGCTCGTAGGTGAGGCGGAACTCATAGTCGCCGCCGAGGATGCGCTTGCCGTCGGCGGCGATGCCGGCGTCGATCGCAGCGGCGATCGAACCGACGCCCGCGACGATCGCCACGCCGAGAATGAGACAGAGCAGGAAGATGCGAAAGCCGCGCACCCGTCCGCCGGTGCGGCCGCCGCGCATCTCGCGCAACGCGATGCGCAGCAGCGTCGGGAAGCGGCTCATTTCGCCGCCTGGTGCTGCACGATCTCTTCTTCGACGATCCTGCCGTCGGCGAGGTGGATGATGCGGTCGCAGCGCCGCGCCAGCGCCGAGTCGTGGGTGATCAGCAGCAAAGTGGCGCCGCGGCGGCGCTGCATGCCGAACAGCAGCTCGATCACCTTCTGGCCGGTCTCGGTGTCGAGATTGCCGGTGGGTTCGTCGGCCAGGAGGATGTCGGGTTCCGGCGCCACCGCCCGCGCCAGGGCGACGCGCTGCTGCTCGCCGCCGGAAAGCTGGCTGGGATAGTGGCCGAGGCGGTGGCCGAGGCCGACTTCCTCCAGCGCATGCCGGGCGATCTCGAAGGCCTTGGCCTCGCCGGCGAGCTCGAGCGGGGTCGCCACGTTCTCCAGCGCGGTCATGGTGGGGATCAGATGGAAGGCCTGGAACACGATACCGATGCGCCGGCGGCGAAAGAGGGCGAGCTGATCCTCGGAAAGCGCGGTCACTTCTGCGTCACCGGTCTCCCGATTGCCGAGGCGGATCGAGCCGCCGCTTGCCTGCTCCAGCCCCGCGATCAGCAGCATCAGGCTGGTCTTGCCAGAGCCGGAGGGACCGACGATGCCGAGCGACTCACGGGCCGCAACCTTGAGATTGAGTCCATTGAGGATATTGACCGGGCCGGCATCGCTCGCCAGTGTGAGACGGAGGTCCGCAATGTCGATCATGAAACCTTCTTCAACTCTGTCCCCCAGTCTGCGATCCGCCCGGCGCAGCTTCCTCGCAGGGTTAGCTGGATTCACGTTGGCTGCCCAGCTGCGCCCCGCCCTCGCCGAGGAGCCCGTGAAACTGCTTGCCCTTGGTGACAGCCTTACGGCCGGATATGGGCTAAAGCAGGGCGAAGGCTTCGCCGACCAGCTGCAAACCGCCTTTCGCAAGATGGGCCGTCCGGTCACGGTTATCAATGGCGGGGTCAGCGGGGATACCTCGGCGGGCGGGCTCTCCCGGATCGACTGGGCGCTCTCCGACCAGCCGAAGCTGGTGATCCTCGAACTCGGCGCCAATGACATGCTGCGGGGCATCAGTCCCGAGACCACGCGGCAGAATCTCGCCGGCATCATCGAGAAGGCCCAGGCGGCGGGCGCCAAGGTGCTGCTGGCCGGCATGAAGGCGCAGCGCAACCTCGGCGCGGACTATGTGCAGCGATTCGATGCGATCTACCCCGATCTCGCCAAGCAATACGGGGTCGCGTTCTATCCGTTCTTCATGGCCGGCATCGTCGGCGCGGATGGCAAGGCCGATCCGAAGCTGCTGCAGGGCGACGGGCTGCACCCGACCGAGGCGGGGGCCAAGGTGATCGTCGATGGCATCATGCCGGACCTGCTGAAGCTGCTGGATGCAAAGTCGTGAATGCTCATTCACCGCGCGCGAGCGGTGCGTGAGCGCACCGTTCCGCGTTGCCCATGCGGGCACCAGCGAGGGTGACGTCGCCGGCGGCCATTGGTCGGCGCTGACGCGGCGGTGCCTGGCAAGGCTCGCCGAGAAGGGTCCGGCTCCGACCGGCGATGACGGGCTTGGCTTCGTCTATGTGACCGACCTGCTCGGCGCGAATCTTTCGGAGGTCATCGATCATCTCCGCCTCAGCACCGGGCTCAAGAATTGGGTCGGTACGGTCGGGGTCGGCATCCTTGGACATGAAGGGAGCGGAAGCGACGGCAAGGCCGCGGCGGAATACTTCGACGCGCCGGCGATGACCGTGATGGTGACCGACCTTGCCGCCGACAGTTTCCGGCTGTTCGAGCAGCGGGAGATCGGCACCAGCGCCTTTTCTAAACAGCATGGCCGCTGGATCGAGGGCCAGGGCGCACAGCTCGGGCTCATCCACGGCGATCCCCGCAGCCACCGCCTGCCGGCGATCCTGGAATCGCTCGCCGATACCAGCGGGCTCTATCTCGTGGGCGGCCTCGCCTCCTCGCGCGGACCTCACGCCCTGGCGGCCGAGCATGTCGCCGAGGGCGGCATCTCCGGCGTGATGTTCTCGGGCGGCGTCGTGGTCGCGACCGGTTTGAGTCAGGGCTGCTCGCCGATCGGCCCGGTCCACACCGTCACCGAATGCGACAGCAACATCGTGATGACGATCGACGACCGCCCCGCGCTCGACGTCTTCAAGGAAGAGATCGGCGAGGTGCTGGCGCGCAACCTCAACCGGGCCGCCGGTTACATCTTCGCGGCCTTGCCGGTGAAGGCTTCGGATACCGGCGACTACCTGGTGCGCAACCTGGTGGGAATCGACCCGAACAAGGGCTGGATCGCGATCGGCGACCTGGTCGCCAAGGGCGACCCGATCATGTTCACCCGGCGCGACAAGCCCAGCGCCGAGGCCGACCTCGACCGCATGCTCGCAAAGCTCAGGCAACGGATCGACAGACCGATCCGTGGCGGAGTCTACGTCTCCTGCCTGTCGCGCGGCGTGAACCTGTTCGGGCCAGATGCGGCGGAGACCCGCCGCATCAACGCACAGCTCGGAGACTTCCCGCTGGTGGGCTTCTTCGCCAACGGCGAGATCAGCCACGACCGGCTCTACGCCCATACCGGCGTGCTGACGCTGTTCACCTGAGGGCCGGCTCAGTCAGCGTATTCGAGCTCCGGGTCGCGCATCGGGAAGAAGCGTTCGCGGCTGCCGTCGAAGGCGCGGCAGAACGAGGTCTCGCGCACCACGCCGCCTGAATCGGCATAGTCGATGCGGCCGCAGAAAATCAGCGCGATGACTTCGCTGTCCTTGACCAGGTTCTTGTTCCAGGTGCGCTCCGCCACCTTGTAGGTGAAGGTCGCGGCTTCGCCGGCGTTGAGTGTTACGGCGCCGATCGCGTTCTTGCCCGCGGGGATCGGCACGCGGCGCGGGCTGTCCCAATGCTGCACTTCGACCGAGAGCACGCTTTCGACGATATGCGCGGCCGAGCTGCCGGTGTTGCAGATCGTATAGGTGACCTCGATCGGCTCGCCGATCTTGCAGCTCTTGGCATGGACGTCGCGAAGCACGAGGCGCGGTCGCATCGCGGCGAAGAACTCGCGTTTCACATTTTCCAGACGGCGGCGGATCAGATGCGTCTGGCTGATGCTGGCCAGCGCAATGACCACCGCCAGGGCGGCGATGCTGGAGGAGACGGCGACGTCGGGATGCGCCTGCCAGCTGGACAAAGTGCCGCCGAGCCAGGTCAGAACCGGGCTGTCCACAAGCCCGAGCCAGGCAAAGGATTGAAAGATTCCCTGGAAATGCGCGGCGAGATCCATGACGGTCCATCCCGGTCCAAGGGCGAAAGCGGGCTGTCCTGCAAACGTCGAGCCTGTGGGCTTCGTTCCCCGGCCGCCGCGGTTTCCGGGGCCTCCGTCTTGTAGTTGAAGGCCGCCGTTTTTATGTATTATTGGAACAGCGCGCGGCGATTCGCCGGGCGCCGTGCGCCGCGCGGAATTGGGGCACCAGAATGCGTTACTTCGTTGCCCTGAGCTTGCCCGAAAACCTGCGCTGGCAGCTGCGCCTTCTCTGCGGCGGACTTCCGGGCGCGCGCTGGGTGCCCCCGGAGAATTTCCACATCACGTTGCGCTTCCTCGGCGATGTGGATGGTCGCGACATGGACTATGTCGACGCGGCGCTCGCCAATATCCGGGCGCCGGGCTTTATGCTGCGGCTGGCCGGGGTCGGACATTTCGCCAGTGGTAACCGGATCAAGGCGGTCTGGGCGGGCGTCGAGAAGGAACCCGCGCTCCTGCATCTGCATGACAAGATCGAATCGGCGGTGGTGCGCGCCGGCCTGCCGCCCGATGGGCAGAAATACACGCCGCATGTCACACTTACCTGGCCGAAGGATCCGCCGGTCGCGAAGCTGCAGCAGTATCTCGCCGGGCACAACCTGTTCCGCTCGGACCCGTTCGAGGTGACGCACTTCACCTTGTTCTCGAGCGTGCTCGGCAGCGAGAACTCGGTCTATCACGCGGAACGGTCCTACGCGCTGACCGCGCGCCCGGAGCCGCTAGTGCAGAACGCGGGCCGTTGAGGCCGGCATTGCCGCTGCTGCCGGCGCTGCCATTCCGGCATAGGGCGGAATCGGCTTGGCGACCATCCCCGCATCGCTGAAGTCGCGCGCAAGATCGACCAGCTGCGGCAGCGCCGCACGCGCCGCCGTCCCCGGCATCAGCTGACGAAGCGCGACGGTCGCGACGAAATAGCCGCCGGATTGCGCAGCCGCCATCGCGTCGATCAGCAAGGCTTCATCGGGGCTGAGCAAGCGGCATTGCACGCAGCGGATGTCGATGCTGCGCGCGGCGGAGGCGGCCAGCACCGTCATCAGGCTGTCGATCGCCAGGCCTGAGCGAGAAAGACCGAAGCGCGCGAAGGTGTGCTGCGTGACGTCGTCGAAGGACTGCTTCGCCTTGAAGGCCTGCACCCAGCTCCTGACCGCCCAGACGGTGAACTGCGCGGTGAAGTCGAGCGCGCTGACATCCGGCATCGCCATCAGCTCGTTGCGGCAATCGTCCCCATGCGCGAGATCCTGCCCGCGCGGCGTGTTGTCGTTCACCGCCGGGACTTTGGCCACGGGAGCTTTCGGGCGACCGGATCGTGCCATGCACTGTCCTTGCACTTGCTGGGAAAGGTCGCACCGGGGAGTTTTCTTCGCGGGAGTTGCCGCGCCTGCCTGAACACGGCCCGAATATGAACTCCCCGGTGCTGGCGATGGTGTAGCAGGCTTCACGATCAATTGCAAATCATTCTCATTTGCAGAGATCACGATTCTGTTGATCGCGGGATTCGCTCCGACCAGGATGCGGAAAACCCAATCAGGAGAGCGGCATGATCCAGAAGCTGAGCGAGGCGGAACGCAGGGCCAGGCTCGCGGAACTGAAAGATTGGCAGGCGTCTCAGGGCCGCGACGCGATCCAGCGTTCGTTCAAGTTCAAGAATTTCAGCGAGGCCTGGGGCTTCATGAACCGGGTGGCGCTGCTGGCCGAGACCCAGGACCACCATCCGGAATGGTCCAATGTCTACAACCGGGTGGAGATCCTGCTGAGCACCCATGACTGCGACGGCCTGTCCGAGAGAGACCTGAAGCTGGCGCGGGCGATCGACCAATTGCTCGCTTGAGCGAAGCGGACGGGAACCTTTTCCGCGATTTCACATTTAAGTTTGCGGGTGGCGAATCCGACCCGCGTGTCGGATGGAGACGTGGCGCTTTGCGCCGATCGACTTCTCCCGGTTTATGACGGCCCTGCATCGTCCGAGGGTTCCCCCCAGCGACTCCTCGGACGCCCCTCGGGCCTTGGGCGCCGCCCCTGACTGACTGGCCGGCCGCGTTCCCCCCGCGGCCGGCCAACCTTTCCTGCAGGTTCGGAACGACTCCAGAAAGTCGACATTGGTCTTGCGAGCGACGGCCGATGCCGGTCGCGCGATCACCAACGGAGGACATGATGGGTCAACGCAACGAGGGCGAAGGCAACAAGACCGCCGCCCGCGAATACAACCGCGAGACCACGGAGTTCACCAAGAGCGGCCAGGTCGAAGGCAAGGCCCGCGAAGCCAAGCAGGCGCTGGAAGGCAAGGAAGCCGATGAAATGCGCAAGGCCGAACGCGAAGGCAAGTCGCATTCGCACGGCGAAGACCGGCTGCTGAAAGGCGGCGCGCATAAAGGCGCCTGACCTTCGACGGATTGCAAACAGAAGGATCGGCGGCCGCAGGGCCGCCGATCTTTTGCTGTGCCTAGTCAAACACGGCGGCACGCATCTCGGGGCTGCTTTCGATCTGCCTTCGGTAGATGGCAATGAACGCGCCGGCGGTGAGCAGGTTCGCCACGGTGAGATAGACGGCGAACTCCACCATGGCGGGAAAGCGAAAGACCAGGGCGCCGCGTGGCAGGCCGAGTAGAGGCTCGAGGGCCACGGTGTATCGCGAGAGATTCATGATCAGGTAGGGCGAGTCCGGCACCCAGGCGTGGGCGAGATAGGTTGCCGTTTCGATAATGAGAAACAAGAAGAACACCACGCGCCGGTTCGGCTGCAGCCTGCGCCAGCCTTCGGCGAAGCTGAGGGACTGACCGCGACAGGCCCGGCTCGCCGTGAAGAGCGCAAAGCGCGCATCCACATAAGCCCAGAGGCAGACGGCAGCGATGCCGAAGCCGATATAGACGGCGATGCCGATCCACAAGGCGCGCGCGGTTTCGACCTCAGGCGTTACAAGGCGCGAGGGTATTTCGACGAGATATCCGACGGCGCTGAGACTGGCGAGAAACAGCAGGCATCGGCCGTAGCCGGGCAGCAGCCGCGATCCGCGCGTTGCATCGCCCAGTCCGCGCCGGGCGGCTTCCGATGCCAGTACACGCTGTATCGCCAGGCCACAGATCAGCCACGAAGTCACCCGGTAGGCCGCCCAGAGAGCATCCTCGAAAGGCGAACTGAACGTCGTGAAGATGCTGGTCGGAACGCAGGCGGGGGAGAGCAGGCATCGAGTCACCAGAGACGTGCCGATCAGGAAGGCGGCGACCAAGACTACGAGCGTGACGATGAAGACGAACCAATGGCGGGCCGCCACCGCCATGGCCTCCAGCAGCAGAGACCCGATGCGCATCCGCTCCATCGGGCCGTCTCGCGGTTACTTCGGCGCGAGCCGGAGCGCGCCGTCTAAGCGCACGACCTCGCCGTTCAGCATGACGTTCTCGATCATGTGCTGCACCAGGCGCGAGAACTCGCGGGCTTCGGCGAGGCGCTGCGGGAAGGGCACGGAATCACCCAGGGCCTTCTGGATGTCGGGCGGCAGGTTCAGCATCATCGGCGTCGCGACCAGGCCCGGCGCAATCGCCAGCACGCGGATGCCGGAGCGGGCGAGGTCGCGCGCGGCGGGCAAGGTCAAGCCGACGATGCCGGCCTTCGAGGCGGCATAGGCCGCCTGGCCGATCTGGCCTTCATAGGCGGCGACCGAGCTGGTGTTGACGATGACGCCGCGCTCGCCGTCGGCAAGCGGGTCCATGCCCGCCATGTCGGCGGCGGCGAGGCGCATCATGTTGAAGGTGCCGATCAGGTTGACCTCGATCACCTTGGAAAACTTCTCCAAGGGGAGCGGCCCGTCCTTGCCGAGGATGCGGCCGGGAATGAGGATGCCGGCGACATTGACCAGGATGCGGGCGGGGCCGTGCGCGGCTTTCGCTTTCGCCAGGGCGGCCTCGGCGCTGTCGGCCTTGGAGATGTCGCAAGTGCAGGCGACCCCGCCGATTTCCTTGGCGACGGCTTCGGCGCCGGCGGTGTTGACGTCCAGCACCGCGACCTTGGCGCCCAGCGCCGTCAGATGCCGCGCCACGTCGGCGCCCATGCCCGAACCGCCGCCGGTCACGACCGCAGCCATACCCTTAATCTGCATGAGTTAACCCCTTCTTAGAACCCGCCGAGGCTTCTAGCAGAGGGGGTCGGGGCGATCTATCGGGAAAGCGGCGGAGAAGCGCCGACGATGGAGCCCCCGTCGCGGGGCTGTTCAGACCGGCAGGAACATGCATCATGGGGTTGGGGGAGACACCGTTCAAACGCATGAAGTCGGGCCTGCTCAAGTTCGTCGTGGGTGCAGCGGCACTGTGCGGCTTTGCCGCCGTGATGCTCTGCGCCTACGCGCTCATTTGGATCGTGCCGGCGGCGCCGGCCGGCGTAGACCTGCCGACGGGGCTGTCGCTGCAGTTACTCGCGTTCGGTGCGGTGCTGGCATGGATGCGCCGGACCCGCCGTCTCGGCCGGCTGATCTCGGCCCTGGGCGGTTTCATCGGCCTCGCCGCACTTGTGATGCCGGACGCGATGGCGCGATCCACGAGTGCCGCCGTCATCTGCTATGGCGCGGCGGCGCTGCTGTTCCTGGCGCGCCGCTATGGGTTGGGCCAGGCCGCCACCGTGCTCGGATTCCTGCCGAGCCTCGGCAGCGCGATCGGTCATTTGCTGCACACCGACGTCCTGTTCGGCCGGCCGCCGGCGCTGGTCCTGCTGACGACGGCGCTGTGCGGTGTCGCCCTGCTGGGCGGGACGGCGCATCGTGGCGCGATCCGCGTCTTTCTCTCGAAGACCATCTCCGGCAGCTTCGCCCGCAAGCAGATCCTGGTGGCGACCGTCGGCCCCATCGTCCTGGCGCTGTTCTATGCGAGCCTGCTGCCCGAAGGCAGCGCGCCGCGCGCGCTGGCGGAGACGGTGGCCAGCGTGATCGTCGTCGGCTGGATCACCTTCGGGGCGACCGCCCTGGTCGGGCGGCGCCTGGACATCCAGCGACACCGGGCGGAAGCCGAGCTGCGCAGCATGGCGCGGCATGATGCGCTGACCGGCCTGCTCAACCGGCGCAGCATGAACATCTCGATGCCGCAGCGGCATGCCGAGGCCCGCGCTGAAGGCCAGCCGATCACCTTGATGATGTGCGACCTCGACCATTTCAAGCGGCTGAACGACGAATACGGCCATGCGGTCGGCGACGAGGTGCTGCGCCGCACCGCGCAGCGCGTGCATGCCGCGGTCCGCGACAGCGACCTGGTTTTCCGCTATGGCGGCGAGGAGATCGCGGTGCTGCTGGAATGCGGGCCGGCCGACGCCCAGCGGATCGCGGAGAAGATCCGCGAGTCGGTAAAGTCGAAAGGCCGGCGCGCCCATGACGACGACCTCCCGCCGGTCACCATCTCGATCGGCGCCGCCACCAGCCAGCAGGCCGAGACCGAATTGAAGGCGCTGATGGCCGCGGCCGACGAATGCCTCTACGCGGCGAAGCATGCCGGCCGCGACTGCGTGAAGACGGCCATCCTGCCCTAAGCCTTAAGGCTCGCTGCGTAATCCCCATCGGACGCGCCCCCGGCGAACGCCGCAGGAACGAGTCGTGATTCGCCGGGCGGAACGCCCTTGTGGACGGAAAGTCCGTAAATACAAGTGCTTGAGGTGGTATTCTTAAGAGATTACTCTCGTTTCCGCTTTGTGCGACTCGAGTCGACGTCGAGTCGCGCCTTGATTCCGATCGGCCTTTTGCCCGTTCCGGGCTTTCGGGGTGCTATGAGCGCGGACCGACTCGAGTCCTTGGTAACCTTTCATCCCTTCACGCGGCTCAACAAGCTGCTGGAGGGGATCGCCCCCGGCGGCGGAAATACGCCTTTGTTGTTACAGCTCGGCGAGCCGCAATTCGCGCCGCCGGCCTTCGTCGCCGAGGAGATCGCCAAGGCCGCCGCCGGCTGGAGCAAATATCCGCCGACCGCCGGCAACGAGGCCTTCCGCAACGCCGTGAAGGCCTGGCTCGAGCGGCGCTACCACCTGCCGTCGACGATGCTCAACGCCGACAAGGAGATTCTGCCGGTCTCCGGCACCCGAGAGGCGCTGTTCCAGATCGCATTGTCGGCCGTCGCCGCGGGGGCACCGAAGGGCAAGACCAAAGTGCTGATGGGGAATCCCTTCTATCATTCCTATGCCGGTGCGGCGGCGGTGGCGGGCGGCGAGCCGGCTTTCCTCCCCGCCGATCGCAACAGCAATTTCCTGCCCGATCTTTCCAAGATCACCACGGCCGAGCTCGATCGGGCGGCGCTGGTCTATCTCTGCTCGCCGGCCAACCCGCAGGGCGCGGTGGCGCCGCTCGACTATCTGAAGCAATGGCTCCTGCTCGCGCGCAAGCACGACTTCGTGCTGGCGGCGGACGAGTGCTACGCGGAGATCTATCCCGACGCACCGCCGCCGGGCGCGCTGGAAGCGGCGCGCGAACTTGGCGGCGCGGTCGATCATCTGTTGGTCTTCCATTCGCTGTCCAAGCGCTCGAGCGCGCCGGGCCTGCGTTCCGGCTTCATCGCCGGCGACGCCAAGCTGGTCGCGCGCCAGGCGCAGCTCATCAACTACGGCGGCGTTGCGATGCCGCTGCCGATCCTCGCCGCGGCGACCAGGCTCTGGCAGGACGAGGCGCATGTCGCGGAGAATCGCGCGCGCTATCGGAAGAGCTTCGAGATCGCGCAGGAGATTCTCGGGCCGATCTTCGGCGAAGTGCGGCCGCAGGGCGGCTTCTTCCTCTGGCTCGATGTCGGCGACGGCGAACGCGCCGCCGTCGAGCTGTGGAAACAGGCGGCGGTCAAGGTACTGCCGGGCGGATACATGGCGCGGGCCGAGGCGGATGGCAGGAATCCGGGCGCGCGATACATCCGCGTCGCGGTGATCTTGGAACCGGAGGAGATGGCGGCCGCGTTGCGCCGCATGGCGCCGGTTCTGGAGGGTTTGGTTCATGGCAAGAGCGCAAAAGCTGCGGCGGGGGGCCGGTAGTCCAATGATCGGGGATAACACAAGGATGTCGCTGCTCTCGCGCGCCGAAGGCACCGGCGGGCAAAGCCTGCTCGACTTCCTGCGCCGCCGCACCATGGAAGCGGTCGGGGTCGCCCTGATCCTGCTCGGCCTCGCCTATCTCATGGCCTTGCTCTCGGCCGATTCGAACGATCCGAGCTTCAACCACGCGGTCGATGATCCGGCACGCAACCTGCTCGGCCTGCCCGGCGCCTATGTTGCCGACTTCGCACTTCAGGCGCTGGGCCTCGCGGCGGCGGTTCCGGCCGCGGCGCTGATCGCCTGGGGCTGGCGCCTCGTCCGCACCCGGGCGATGGCGCGCTGGTGGCTGAAACTGCTGCTGCTGCCGATCTCGACCGCGCTCTCCGCGATTCCCTTGTCGGCGCTCCCCTCCAGCGGGCAGTGGCCTTGGGTGGCGGGTTTCGGCGGCTTTGTCGGCCGCATGGGCTTTGCCGGGGCCGACGGCAGCAGCGGCCTCGCCGGCTGGGCGGCCCGCCTCGCCGGCAACGAGATGCCCGGTACGCAGGTGCATGCCCTGCTGATCCTCACCACGACCGTGCTGACCTTCATCGCGCTGTTCTTCACCTTGGGCATCGCGCTCGGCGGCTATGTCCGCTTCGGCCGCAATGTCGCCCATGCCGGCAAGAAGGTCGGCCTGGCCTTCGACCGCCGCCGCCAGCCCGCCACCGCAACCTCGCGCGTGGCGCGGACCGTGCACGAGGAGGAGGACGAGGAAGCGAAGGAGTCCTTCTTCCGGCGCACCTTCGGCGAGATCCGGATGCCGAGCCTGAAGAGCCTGTTCACGATCCGCGGCCGCCGCGATGACGACGACGAAGTGGTCGCGCGCCGCGAGCCGCAGCTCGGCGGCTACGAGGAGCCGGAGATCGACCTGCCCGAACCGGCGGTGATCGAGCGTCCGGGCGCCGCGCGGGTCGTGGTGCCGCCGGCGCCGAAGAAAGAGAAGAAGCCGGCGAAGAAGGAGCGCGTCCAGGCCAAGCTCGACTTCGACGGCGAGACCGAGTTCGAGCTGCCGCCGCACGACATGCTGTCGCGCCCGACCTCCAACGCCGCGGTCCAGCGCATCAACGAGGAGAGCCTGGAGAAGAACGCGCGGCTGCTGGAGACCGTGCTCGACGATTTCGGCGTCAAGGGCCAGATCGTGAAGGTGCGGCCCGGCCCGGTGGTGACGCTCTACGAATTGGAGCCGGCACCCGGCACCAAGACCAGCCGGGTCGTCGGCCTCGCGGACGACGTCGCGCGGTCGATGAGCGCCGTCTCAGTGCGCATCGCCGTGGTCACCGGCCGCAGCGTGATCGGCATCGAGCTGCCGAACCGCGAGCGCGAGGTCGTGTCCTTGCGCGAGCTGCTGGAAGACGATTCTTATTCGGGGACCGGCAGCAAGCTCGGCCTGGCGCTCGGCAAGGATATCGGCGGCCAGCCGATGGTGGTCGATCTCGCGCGCATGCCGCATCTGCTGATCGCCGGCACCACCGGCTCGGGCAAGTCGGTCGCGATCAACACCATGATCATGTCGCTGCTTTATCGCCTGACGCCCGAGCAGTGCAAGTTCATCATGATCGACCCGAAGATGCTCGAGCTCTCGGTCTATGACGGCATCCCGCATCTGCTGGCGCCGGTGGTGACCGAGCCGAAGAAGGCGATCGTGGCGCTGAAATGGGTCGTGCGCGAGATGGAGAACCGCTATCGCTCCATGTCGAAGCTCGGCGTGCGCAATGTCGAGGGCTACAACCAGCGCCTCGCCCAGGCAGTCGCCGCCGGCGAGCAGCTGACGCGCAAGGTGCAGACCGGCTTCGACCCGGAAACCGGCCATCCGATCTACGAGGAAGAGCCGTTCGACCTGAAGCCGCTGCCCTTCATCGTCGTCGTGGTGGACGAGATGGCGGACCTGATGCTGGTCGCGGGCAAGGAGATCGAGGCCGCGATTCAGCGCCTGGCGCAGATGGCGCGCGCCGCCGGCATCCACATCATCATGGCCACACAAAGGCCATCGGTCGACGTCATTACCGGCACAATTAAGGCCAATTTCCCGACCAGAGTGTCGTTCCACGTGACGACGCGGATCGACAGCCGGACCATCCTCGGCGAGACCGGCGCCGAGCAGCTGCTGGGACAGGGCGATATGCTCTACATGGCCAATGGCGGCCGGATCACCCGCGTTCACGGCCCGTTCGTCTCGGACCGTGAAGTTGAAACTGTCGTGAAGTTCTTGAAGGCCCAGGGGACGCCTGACTATATCGAGGACGTGACGGCCGAGGAAGAAGAGGTCGGCGAGGACGGTGAACTGCCCGGCGAGGGCGCCGGCTCCGGCGACGAGCTCTACGACAAGGCGGTGGCGCTGGTCTGCCGGGAACGGAAAGCTTCCACGAGTTTTGTTCAGCGGTACCTGCAGATCGGCTACAACCGCGCGGCCCGCCTGATCGAGCGTATGGAAAAAGAAGGCGTGGTCAGCCAGGCCAATCATGCCGGCAAGCGCGAAGTGCTCGCCCGCAACATCGACGGAATGGACTGAGACAAACCTTGCTGAAACTGGACCTGACACGGCGCGGCTTGATGCGCGCGGGAATTGGCGCGCTCGCCACGGCGACGGCGCTCGGCGCGCTGACTTCGTCCGCCTGGGCAAAGAAGGTGAAGCCGGCCGCCCTCTCCGACCAGGACAAGGCCGACGTCGCACGTATCGAGGAATACCTGAACGGCATCACCACGATGCGGGCCAAGTTCCAGCAGGTGGACGGCGCCGGCAACATCGCCTTCGGCATGATCTATGTCCGTCGCCCGGGCTTCTTGCGCGTGCAATACGATCCGCCGAGCCAGGTCATCCTGGTCGCCGATTCGATCGCGGTCAGCTACTACGACGCGGAATTGAACCAGCTCAACCAGGCGCCGCTCGGCCTCTCGCCGCTCTGGTTCCTGCTGCGCGACCATGTCAGCCTCGGCGGCGACGTGACCGTCACCACCTTCAACCGCGGCCCGAACGTCTTCGAGATCGGCATCGTGCAGACCGACGAGCCGGATGCCGGCACCGTCACCCTGGTGCTCGGCGACAAGCCCCTCGAGCTCCAGCAATGGACCATCGTCGACAGCAAGAACCAGGCGGTCCGTGTCGCCCTCTACAACGCCGAGTTCGGCGTCCAGCTTGAGAACTCCCTGTTCCGCACGCCCGAGAAGAAGAAGGGCCGAACGACGGGCTAGCCGCATCGCGACGCAGACGCCCCGCGGGCGCAAAATCGCCCAAGCCTCTGGTGATGGACACTTCACCCGCCTTCGCGGCGTGGCAGATTTTTTGTTTTGTCTGCGTCCGGTCTGCGCCCGGTCTGCGACGCAGCGCAGCAAGCATGGCGCGCCACGCGCCGCCCCTTCGTCGGGGCGCTCGTGTGACGCGGCTATCGACACAGGATTCACGATATCAAACAGCAGGCCGATGATACCACAAGAAGCGCTGCGCGTCAGGCGCGCGCCGCCCTCTCGCGCTGCATGAATTCAGGAGTATGCAGCAGGGCGGAGAAGAAGAGTGCGCGTGCCTGGAATTCCGCCGATGCTGGCGCGCCGGCGCCATCCGGCCCCGGGGATGGCGATGTCCGCGCGAGTTCATCGCCCGCGATAGAACGGCAGCGCGATCAAGCGGAGCAGGCCGACTTCCTTCTCGCCTTCGACGCCAATCGGCATGTCGCGGCGGCGGTTCATGCTCGGGCCGGTGTCGAACAGGCGGTCCCAAAGGCTCAGACCCGTGCCGTAGATGGAATCGGTGTCGCGCTTCTGCTTGTGGTGATGCACCCAGTGCAGCGACGGGGTGATGATCCAGCGCGCCAGGCGCTGCTCGATCGCTTCGGGCAAGCGCCAGTTCGAGTGATGGAAGATCGAAGCCAGCAGCACCAGGGTCTCGAAGATGAGGGCCGAGCCCAGCGGGATCGCGAGCAGGAGGATCACGATAGCCCGCGCCACCGCCGCGATCACCACTTCGCCGAAATGGAACCGGAGCGCGCTGGTCGCGTCGAGGAAGGCATCGCGGTGATGCACCTCGTGAAACCGCCAGAGGATCGGCAGTTCATGATTGGCGCGATGCCACCAATAGATCCAGAGATCGAGCAGCAGCAGGTCGAGCGGCAGGGCATAGGGGAATGACAGGAAGGCCGGCCGGGTCCAGAGCGGATGCGCCGCGGCATAGAAGGTGACGGGCAAGACCAGCAGCGGCGCCAGGCCGGCATTCAACGCGAAGAGGGCGAGATTGCGGCCCCAGCGGCGGAACCAGGCCGGGCCATAGCCGGCGATGCGCAACGGCATGATCGCGGCGCTCCAGCGATTCTCGAGGACGATGACGGCGACCAGCCAGGCGAGGACGAGAAGGAATTTGCCGACCAGGGCGTAACCCAGCCAACCCTGCGGATCCGCGGTCACGTCGGGTTCACCCCCGTGATCACCCGGGCGCCTTGACCATGTTCTCCAGGCGCGCGGCCAGCTTGGGGCCGACCTCGCCGCCCTCGCCCTTGATCTCCTTGGTGAGGATCAGCCGCAAGGCATCGAGATGCGCCTGCACCACGCCGAGATCGGAGTCGGAGAGATCGCGCTCCTGGCGCACCAGGGTGCAGAGCGAATGGGCGATCCGCGTCACCAGCGGATAGCCGAAGGCGCCGCCCTGGCCCTTCACGTTGTGGGCGATGCCGTAGAGTTCCTTGATCGAGGCCGCACGGGTGGCGGCATCGGCACGCGCCGCTTTCAAGAGGTCCCCGCAGCGGTCGAGATCGGCGAGGGTGCTGGGGCCGTAGCTCTTCGCAAGGTCGGCAACTGCAGCCTGGGCGCGCGCGAGCACGGCTTCCATCTTGCGATCGCTCTCCTCGTGCATTTCCCCTCCTCCCGCGGCGACGGGATAGTAGAAAGCTTGGAACCCCTCTACAAGCCGTTAAGGCCACCATCCGCAAGGCTTACATCCGACGGGGCAATCGCGATGCGATCAAGCCGGCAGCGAGAGTCAACACACCACTGGCGACGAAGACAGAGCGCAGGTCGAAGTAGCCTTGCAGGGTGAGATAGATCAGACCCGGCAGCAGGTCGCCGAGGTCGATATACGTGCGGAAAAGCGCGGTCATCTGCGGCCGCTCATAGGAACGCACCGCGCGCATGAAGGGGATGTTGCCGAGCGCGTCCAACGCCACGACGAAGACCGCGCCGGCCAGGAACAGCAAAGCGGTCAGCGGCACGACGTTCCAGGTAACCGAAGTTAAGAGCGTCAAGCCGCCGGCGCACAGGAACGCAATCACAATCGGCCGGCGGATTCCGGTGCGCTGCGCCATCCAGCCGATCGGCAAGGTGAGGAGCAGCAGCAGGTTGCCGGCCCCGGTGAGGGCGCCGGTCCAGCTGTCATCGACCTGGTGGTTGCGCAGGTAAAGCGTCGGGTAGACGAAGAACATCGACCACCAGGCCGAGCGGCCGAAGGCGATCGCCCAGCCGAGCATCAGGCGCGGCTGCGAGACGAAGCGCTTCAGGTTGGCGAAGGGATTGGGCGGCGGTCGCGTGGCGGCGGCGACCGCGGGATTGTCGCTCAGGCGCAGATACCAGAAGTAGATCATCAGCGCGGCATAGGCGGTGAAGCTCAGCGCCGAGGTCGCCCCGACGCCGAAATGCTTGTAGAGCTCGACGCCGATCCAGGGACCGAGGCCCCAGGGCAGGCAGCTCGAGAACAGGCGCAGCGGCTCCGAGCGGATCATCTGATGCCGCGGGATGAAGTCCATCACATAGAGCATCAGGCCGATGTTGATCGCGACGCTGGAGAGCGCGCGCAGCACCAGGCCGGCGACCTCGCCCGCCATGGTCGCGGTGCCGAGCGAGACCGCCGCCGCCATGCCGAGCAGAATGCCGCCGGTATAGACCCAGCGCCGGCGAAAGCGCTGCATCAGCAGCGGCGCCAGGAAGCTGAAGATCAGCGAGCTCAGGCTCGCGATGTTGGTGAGCAAGGTGACATCGCGATCCGGCAAGCCGAGATCCTTGGCCTGCAGATAGAGGACGGTCACCACGCTGGCACGCGCCAGCGAGTCCAAGGCGAACAGAGCGGCAAAGGCGCCGGCACCGGGCTTCCGAGTGGGCCTCAGCCAGAAAAGCGGATTGGATTCCATCGGAGGGGTTGGCGGGATGAACGCGGTCTTCTATTGATCGAGAGATAGCATGCGCGCCGTTCTTCTGGCGATGGGGATGACTCGTTAAAACAAGTCGGAGGAGGAAATCGACAAGATGAATGAGCTTTGGCGCCTGAGCGCCTGCGCCGTCACCGACTTGCTGCGCCGCGGCAAAGTCTCGCCGGTCGAGCTGATCGACGCGGCGCTGGCCCGCATCGCCGCCGTCAATCCCGCCGTCAACGCTCTGGTGACCTTGGGCGAAGAGCGCGCGCGGGCGCAGGCCCAGCGGCTGATGCAGCTGCCCATCGAGGCGCGCGGCATGCTGGCGGGCCTGCCGATCGCGGTCAAAGATCTGAACGACGTCGCCGGCCTCAGGACGACTTACGGCTCGCCAATCTATGCCGACAACGTGCCGACGCGTTCCGACATCATGGTCGAGACGCTCGAGGGCAACGGCGCCATTCCGCTCGCCATGTCGAACACGCCGGAGTTCGGCGCCGGCGCCAACACCTTCAACGAAGTCTTCGGCGAGACGCTCAATCCCTGGAACACCAAGCTCAATGCCGCGGGCTCGTCGGGCGGTTCGGCGGCGGCCTTGGCGACCGGCCAAGTCTGGCTGGCGACGGGATCGGATCTCGGCGGATCCTTGCGCACGCCGGCGAGCTTTTGCTCGGTGATCGGTCTTCGGCCTTCGCCGGGGCGCGTCGCCAACGGCCCGCGCGAGCAGAATTTCGACACGCTCTCTGTCAACGGGCCGATGGCGCGCAATGTCGAGGACGCGGCGCTGATGCTCGACGCCATGGCCGGCTGGCATATCGAGGATCCGATCTCGCTGGAAAAGCCGGCGGAGCCCTTCCTCTCCACGGCGCGGCGGCGCAAGAAGCCGAAGCGCGTGGCGCTGATCCTTGCCCCCGCCGGGTTGCCGATCGAGCCCGAGGTGATCGCCGGCGTGCGCGCGGTGGCGGAGAGGCTCGCCAGGGAAGGCATCATCGTCGAGGAGGCGAGTCCGGATTTCGGCGGCGTCGGCCAGGCCTTCCAGACCCTGCGCGCGGTCGATTTCTCCAGCAGCATGGGCGCGCTGCTGAAGCAGCATCGCGACAAGCTGAAGCCCGATGTGATCTGGAACATCGAGAAGGGCCTTGCGCTCAAGTCCGAGGAGATCGGCAAGGCGCTGCTGCGGCGGGCACGTCTCTACAGCGAGGTCGCGGCCTTCTTCGGCAGCTATGACGCGATGCTGCTGCCGGCGGCGCCGATCCTGCCGCGCGACGTGAAGGAGCGCTGGCCACGAGAGATCAACGGCGTGCAACTCGAGAATTATGTCGAATGGCTGAAGCTGGCGGCCCTCATCACCATGACCTCTTGCCCGTCGCTGGCCTTGCCGGGCGGGTTCTCGGCGGACGGGCGGCCGATCGGGATCCAACTGGTCGGCAAGCCCCGCGGCGAGGCCGGCCTGCTCTCCCAGGGGCTCTGGATCGAGGACCTGCTCGGGCTCCGGGATGCGGTACCGATTGACCCCAGAACTCCTTGATTCAACGAGAGAAAATAACCTTTCGCGGCGCAGCGTGACGCCTTGTGACGGGGGGATGCGCCCGATATAGTGCCGCGCCAAATCAGGCGAAGAGACGGATTCCGAGGGCGACATGGACGAATTGCGCGGCAAATACCTGGACGAGATCACCGAGGGCATGAGCGCGGTCTTCTCCAAGACCGTAACCGAGGCCGATATCGTGCTGTTCGCCGGCATCACCGGCGACACCAATCCGGTCCATCTCGACGAGGAATTCGCCAAGCCGACCATGTTCAAGGGGCGGATCGCCCATGGCATGCTGACAGCGGGCTTCATCTCCGCGGTGTTCGGGACCAAGCTGCCCGGGCCGGGCTGCATCTATCTCAGCCAGAACTTGAAGTTCAAGGCGCCGGTGAAGATCGGCGACACGGTGAAGGCCCGGGTCACGGTCAGCGCCATCGACCAGGAGAAGGCGCGCGTCACCTTCGCCACCACGGCCCATGTCGGCGACAAGATCGTCCTCGACGGCGAAGCGCAGCTGATGGTGCCGCGCCGGCCGGCGCAGTGATGCCAGTCGGAGAGAGTCATCGACCCCTCACCCCGCCCTCTCCCGCAAGGGCAGAGGGGGTTTCTATTCGCTGCGGCTACAGACGGTCTCGCGAACTTACGCGCGGTGCGCGGTGTAAGCCCCCCTCTCCCCTTGCGGGAGAGGACCGGGATGAGGGGTCGAGGATTTCTTCCGCATTTGTACCAGCACCGCCATGCGGCTGATCCGGCATTTCGAGGATGTGCCCGCGGAGCTCCAGGGCGCGGTGATCGCCATCGGCAATTTCGACGGCGTGCACCAGGGCCACCAGGTGGTGTTGGGCCAGGCGGCGGAGCAGGCGAAGAAGCGCGGCGCCAAGCTCGGGGTGTTGACCTTCGAGCCGCATCCCCGCTCCTTCTTCAAGCCGGACGAGCCGCCGTTCCGGCTGACGCCGTTCCGCATCAAGATGCGGCATCTGCAGGATCTCGGCGTCGATGTCGCCTTCGTGCTGACCTTCGACCACGACATGTCGCAGCGGAGCGCCGATGAGTTCGTGAACGCGGTGCTGGTGAAGGGCCTGGGCGCCGCGCATATCGTGGTCGGTTCGGACTTCTGCTACGGCAACAAGCGTGGCGGCAATGCGACCACGCTGAAGGCCGCCGGGGAGAAGCTCGGCTTCGGCGTCACCGCGGTCTCGCCGCAGACCGACCAGAAAGGCGCCGTCTATTCCTCGACCCTGATCCGCGACGCGCTGGCCAAGGGCGATCCGCTGACCGCCGCCGCCTGCCTCAACCGGCCCTGGGAGATCGAGGGCCGGGTCGAGCATGGCGACCAGCGCGGGCGGCTGCTGGGTTTCCCGACCGCCAACATCGCCTTGGGCGAGTTCATGCACCCCAAGCTGGGCGTCTATGCGGTGAAAGCCGCCGTGGACGGCGGCAGCGGCTTGCAATGGATCGGCGGCGTCGCCAATCTGGGGATGCGACCGACCGTCGGCGGGACGAGAGTCCAGCTCGAAGTGCATCTCTTCGACTATGCCGGCGACCTCTATGGCCGGCATCTCCGGGTGGCGTTGCTCGGGTTCATCCGGCCGGAGATGAAATTCTCCGGCCTCGATCAATTGAAGGCGCAGATCGCCGCCGACAGCGACACCGCAAGGCGGATGCTGGCCGAATATCGCGGGCCGGCTTTGCGCGAGCACCCGGCGAGCCTGCCGGAAGATTTGAACTGAAGGACCGAACGTGGACTACAAAGCGACCGTGTTTCTGCCGAAGACCGATTTCCCGATGCGCGGCGACCTGCCGAAGCGCGAGCCGGAGATCCTGGCCTCCTGGCAGAAGATGAACCTGTTCCGCCGCCTGCGCGAGACCTCGAAGGGCCGCGACAAGTTCATCCTGCATGACGGCCCGCCCTACGCCAACGGCAACATCCATATCGGCCATGCGCTGAACAAGATCCTGAAGGACGTGATCAACCGCTCGCAGCAGATGAGCGGCAAGGACGCCTTCTACATCCCGGGCTGGGACTGCCACGGGCTGCCGATCGAATGGATGATCGAGGAGAAGTACCGCAAGGCCGGCAAGAACAAGGACGAAGTCGCGATCATCGACTTCCGCAAGGAATGCCGCGAATTCGCCGCGCATTGGATCGACGTGCAGCGCGAGGAGTTCAAGCGGCTGGGCGTCGAGGGCGACTGGGATAATCCCTACACCACGATGAAGAACGCCTCCGAGGCGCAGATCGCCGCCGAGATCGGCAACTTCCTGATGAACGGCGGGTTGTTCCGCGGCTCCAAACCCGTCTTGTGGTCGGTGGTGGAGAAGACCGCCCTCGCCGAGGCCGAGGTCGAATACAAGGAGCACACCTCGGACACGATCTGGGTGAAGTTCCCGATCGTGCAGGCGCCGGCGAAGGAACTGGAAGGCGCGAATGTGGTGATCTGGACCACGACGCCCTGGACCATCCCCGGCAACCGCGCGGTCGCCTATGGCGAGAACGTGGACTATGTCGCGCTCGAGGTGACCGGCGTCGGCGAAGGCGCGCTGGTCAGGACCGGCGAACGTCTGCTGGTGGCCGAGGCGCTGAAGGCTGCATTCGAGGCGGATGCCAAGGTCACCGGCTCGAAGCCGGTCTGGTCGGGCAAGGGCAGGGCGCTCAAGGGCACCGTCACCAAGCACCCCTTCGCCGGGCTCGATCCCTACTATGCGACGTTCCAGGTGCCGGCCCATGCCGGCGATTTCGTCACCACCGATGCCGGCACCGGCTTCGTGCATATCGCGCCGGGCCACGGCGCCGACGACTATGTGCTCGGCATCGCCAACGGCATCGAGGTGCCGCAGACCGTCGACCCGGACGGCGCCTATTTCCCGCATGTGGGTCTCTTCGCCGGCAAGCGTGTGCTGACGCCCTATGGCAAGAAGGGTGACGCCAACGGCGCGGTGATCGAAAAGCTGAAGGAAGCGGGTGCCCTTGTCGCCAACAGCACCGTGACCCACGAGTATCCGCATTCCTGGCGTTCCAAGGCGCCGCTCATCTTCCGCAACACGCCGCAATGGTTCATCTCCATGGCGAAGAACGATCTGCGGAAGATCGCGCTCGTGGAGATCGAGAAGACCCGCTTCGTGCCACCGCAGGGCAAGACCCGCCTCTATTCGATGATCGAGAACCGGCCGGACTGGGTGATCTCGCGCCAGCGCGCCTGGGGCGTGCCGATCGCGGTCTTCGTCGAGAAGAAGACCGGAAAGCTGCTGCAGGACCAGCAGGTCATGGACCGCATCGTCGGCATCTTCCAGAAGGAAGGCTCGGACGCCTGGTTCGCCAGCGAGCCTTCGCGTTTCCTCGGCAACGACTACAACCCGGACGACTACGAGCAGATCAAGGACATCGTCGATGTCTGGTTCGAATCCGGCTCGTCGCACAGCTTCGTGCTGGAGCCGCGCAAGGACACCGACCTCAAATGGCCGGCCGATCTCTATCTCGAGGGCTCGGACCAGCATCGCGGCTGGTTCCACTCTTCGCTGCTGGAATCCTGCGGCACGCGGCAGCAGGCGCCGTTCAAGGCAGTGCTGACCCACGGCTTCACGCTCGACGAGCAGGGCCGCAAGATGTCGAAGTCGCTGGGCAACGTGGTCGCCCCGCAGAAGGTGATGGAGCAATACGGCGCCGACATCCTGCGGCTCTGGGTCGCGGCCTCGGATTATTCCGACGACCAGCGGATCGGGCCGGAGATCCTGAAATTCATGGCGGACCACTATCGCCGCTTGCGCAACACCTTCCGCTATCTGCTGGGCGCGCTCGATGGCTGGAGCGAGACTGAGCGCCTCGCGGCCGCGGAGATGCCGGAGCTGGACCGTTGGGTGCTGCATCGCCTGGCTGAACTCGACGGCAAGGTGCGCGAGAGCGCGCGGGATTACGAGTTCCACAGCCTGTTCACCGAGCTGCACAACTTCTGTGCCGTCGATCTCTCGGCCTTCTATTTCGACATCCGCAAGGACGCGCTCTATTGCGACTCGCCTTCATCCAAGCGCCGGCGCGCGACCCGCACGGTGCTGCACGAAGTGTTCTCGCGCTTGACCGCCTGGCTGGCGCCGATCCTCTGCTTCACCGCCGAGGAAGCCTGGCGCGCTCGCCCCTTCATAGGGGGTGAGGAGAGCGTGCATCTCAGGGTCTATCCGGAGACGCCGGCGGATTGGCGGGATGACGCGCTGGCGGCGCGCTGGGAGAAGATCCGCGACATCCGGCGGGTCGTGACCGGCGCGCTGGAACGCGCCCGCGCCGACAAGAAGATCGGCTCCAGCCTGCAGGCCGTGCCGGTCGTGCACCTGGCGCCGGAGCGCCAGGCCGAGCTCGACGGCATCGACCTCGCGGAGATCGCCATCACCTCGGGCGCCACGCTGGAAGGCGGTCAGGCACCTGACGGCGCCTTCACCCTGCCCGACGTCGGCGGCGTCGCCGTCGTCGTCAACCTGGCCGAGGGCGAGAAATGCGAGCGCTGCTGGCAGGTCTTGACCGAGGTCGGCAGCCACCCGGCGCATCCGACGCTGTGCAACCGCTGCACGGATGCCGTGGAGACGCATGCATGACCTTCAAGATCGCCGATCGGCGGGTCTTCCGCCTGGGGATCGCGCTCTGCGTCGCCATCATCGTCGCCGACCAGGTTTCCAAGGCGATCATGATGTCGATCCTGGAACAGCATCCCTTCGGAATTCCCGTCCTGCCGGTATTCTCGCTGGTGACGGCGTGGAATCCGGGGGTGAGCTTCAGCATGCTGCGCTTCCTGCCGCCGGAAGCACTGTCAGGTTTCGCCATTCTGGTCTCATTCGGCCTGATCTATTGGCTGACCCGGGTTGAAAATAGGGTGATTGCGCTGGGAATCGGCTTTGTCGCCGGGGGTGCGCTCGGAAACGTGATCGACCGCCTGCGGTTCGGAAAGGTGTTCGATTTCCTGGACTTCTACCTGTCTCCCGACGGATGGCACTGGCCGGCCTTCAATCTGGCGGATTCCAGCATCTTCGTGGGCGTGGTCTTGTTACTGATCGACGGGTTGTTTCACCGGGTCGATCGCGCTAAAACGGAGCATTCCTAGGAGATTAGGGACCATGCGCCGATCCTTGCTGACCCTGCCCCTGGCACTCGCCTTGGCCGTGCCGACACTTGCCGGCTGCTCCAGCACCAAGGAGATGCTGGGTCTCACCAAGCGTTCGCCCGACGAGTTCCAGGTCGTCTCGCGGGCGCCGTTGAGCATGCCGCCGGATTACAGCCTGCGCCCGCCGACACCCGGCGCGCCGCGGCCACAGGAAGGCACGACCACCCAGCAGGCGCAGAGCATCGTCACCGGCTATCAGCAGTCCGGCAGCACGCTGGCGCCCGACCAGATTCCGTCGATCGGCGAAGGCGAATCGACCTCGACCGAGTCCGCGGGCGAATCCGCCTTCCTGCAAAGTGCCAGTCTCACCGGCATCGATCCGAACATCCGCAAGATCGTCGATGAGGAGACCTCGGCCGACCAGGATGCTTCGCAGAGCTTCCTCGACGACCTGATCTTCTGGCGGGCACCCGAGCCCTACGGCACCGTGGTCGATCCGGTCGCCGAGCAGAAGCGGCTGCAGGAAAACCAGGCCCTCGGCCAGCCGACCGATACCGGCGAAACCCCGATCATCGAGCGCAAGAAGAAGGGCCTGTTTGAAGGCGTATTCTAGGCGCAACCCAAGCCGCAGACGCGTTCGGCCGGCGACTTGGCTCGCCGGCCTTGCGTTTTGGGCTGCGCTCATCCCGCCCCTGGCCATAGCCGGGCCGGCGCGGGCCGAGCTGTTCGAAGCCGATACCTTCACGCTGGAGAACGGGCTGCAGGTCGTGGTGCTGCCGAAGCACCTGGCGCCCGTGGTCTACCAGATCCTGGCCTACAAGGCGGGTGCAGCCGACGGCGCGCCGGGCAAGAACGGCGTCGCACATTTCCTTGAGCACCTGATGTTCAAGGGCACGCAGAAGTTCGGCAACGGCGTTTTCACCCGGGAAGTCGACAGGCGCGGCGGCAACGACAACGCCTTCACCAACCAGGACGTCACCGCCTATCACCAGCAGATCGCCAAGCGCGACCTGCCGCTGATCATGGAGATGGAAGCCGACCGCATGAACGGCATCATCCTCAGCGACCCGATCGTGCTGCCGGAGCGCGACGTGATCATCGAGGAGCGGCATCAGCGGATCGAGAACAATCCCGGCGCCCAGCTGGGCGAGATGATGAACGCCGTGCTGTTCCTGAACCATCCCTACCGCCTGCCGATCATCGGCTGGCAGCACGAGATGCAGACCTACACCACCCAGGACGCGATCGACTTCTATGGGAAGTATTACGCACCCAACAACGCGGTTCTGGTGATCGCGGGCGACGTCACCACCGAGGAGGTGAAGGCGCTGGCCGAGAAATATTATGGCCCGCTGCCGAAGAAGGATCTGGCGCCCCGCCAGCGCCTGCAGGAGCCGGAAGCCTATGCGCCGCGCCGCGTCACGCTGGAGAGCGAGTTCGTCGACCAACCCTCGGTTAGCCGCATCTACCTGGCGCCGTCCTTCCGCACCGCGGAAGGCAACCAGGCTTACGCGCTGCAGGTGCTGGACGAGATCCTCGGCGGCAACAACGTCGGCCGGCTCTATCGGCGCCTGGTGGTCGACCAGGGTCTCGCCGATTATGCCGGGTCCAACTACGACGCCAGCACCTATGACCAAGGCAGCTTCGCCTTCTACGCCGCGCCGCGCCAGGGCGGCAAGGTCGAGGCAATCGAGCAGGCGGTCGATGCAGAGATTGCCGACCTGCTGAAGAACGGCGTCACCGACCAGGAGGTCGCCGACGCCAAGCGGCGGATGGAAATCTCGGCGGTGAAGTCGCGCGACAGCCTGAACGGCGCCGCGCAATTCGTGGCGACGCGGATCGCGACCGGCAGCAGCCTCGCCGATATCCAGGCCTGGCCGGACCGGATCAAGCAAGTCACCGCCGCCGACGTGCTCGCCGCGGCCAAAGCGGTGTTCGATCTCAATCGCTCGGTGACCGGCACCCTGCTGCCCAAGCCGGGCGCGGAGTCCGGTGCCCCGCCCGCGACCCCGCCGGCCGCGATCGGCGGAGGGATTCAGTGAGTCATATGCACCCTCTCGGTGACTCGTACCCCCACCCCAGCCCTCCCCCGAATCGGGGGAGGGGGTTCTTCTTCTCCCGCCCCCGAATCGGGGGCGGGCCGGGGTGGGGGTGCGTAAGAGCGATCTCGTTCATTTTCGTCGCCCTCCTTTTCGCCCCGCTGCCGGCCCGCGCGGTCGAGATCCAGTCGGTGGTCTCGCCCGGCGGGATCACCGCCTGGCTGATCGAGGACCATTCCAATCCGCTGATCTCGCTCGCCTTCGGGTTCAAGGGCGGCGCGTCCGGCGACCCGCAAGGCAAGGAAGGGCTGGCGACCTTCATTTCCGGCATGCTCGACGAAGGCGCCGGCGGCATCCCCTCGGCGGATTTCCAGAAGCGCCTGGCCGACCACGGTATCGAGTTCGGCTTCGACGCCTCGCTCGACAGCTTTACCGGATCACTGCGCTTCCTGAGCGACGACCGCGAACTTTCCTTCGAGCTCCTCGGCCTGGCGCTCACCAAGCCGCGCTTCGACGAGGAGCCGATGAAACGGATGCGCGGCCAGTTCATCTCTTCCGCGGCGCAGGACGAGCGCGATCCGGAAGCGATTGCCGGCCGCGCGCTCAACGGCATGTTGTTCGCGGGCCATCCTTACGCCCGGCGCAGCGGCGGCACGCCGCAATCCCTGGCCGCGATCACGGTCGATGACTTGCGCGGCTTCGTCGCCGCGAATTTCGTGCGCGATCGCCTGAACGTCGCGGTGGTCGGCGATGTCACGCCGGAGCAATTGAAGCCGCTGCTCGACAAGGCCTTCGGCGCGCTGCCGGAGAAGGGTCCTGCGATCGCGGTTCCGGAATCGAAGGTGGATGACAAGGGCGGGCTTGCAGTGATCGAGCGCGACATCCCGCAGACCATCCTGCTGTTCGGCGCACCGGGCATCAAACGCGAGGATCCGGATTTCTTCGCCGCCTACCTGGTCAACTACACGCTCGGCGGCGGCGGCTTCTCCTCGCGGCTGATGAGCGAGGTGCGCGAGAAGCGCGGTCTCGCCTACGGCATCGACACCGACCTGGTGACGCTCGACCATGCCGGCGCGATCATGGGCAGCGCCCAGACCGTCGCCGCACAAGCCTCGCAGGTGATCGACCTCACCCGCGCCGAATGGGCCAAGATGCAGCAGGAAGGACCGACACAGGCGGAGATCGACGCGGCGAAGACCTATCTGCTCGGCTATTACGCGCAGAATTTCACCACCACCCGGTCGGCCGCGCGCACCCTGCTCGGGATCCAGATGGAGGGTCTGCCCATCGACTACCCGACCCGGCGCGAGCAGGAAATCTCCGCCGTCACCCTGGAGCAGGCGAAGGCCGCGGCCAAGCGGATCTTCGATCCGGCCAAGCTGGTGGTGGTCGCGGTCGGCCAGAAGGACGGCCTCACGCCGACCCGCGAGGCGCCCTAGCCGGCAACTGGCTAGCGCGTGCTGCGCTCCGGCTTCTTCGGCGGCTGCTTCTGCTGAGTCGGCGCACCGCTTTCGTTGACCGGAGCGCTCTGGTCGGCGCCACCGCCGAGAATGCTGTCCACCAGGCGGTCGAGCAGGCCGGGTTCCTCGGCGCTGGCGGTCGTGGTCGCCGGCCCTGCGGTGGCACCGGGAAGCTGCAGCGGCTCGCCGGCGGCCAAGAGCGGCCCGACCCCGGCCGGCAGCGGCAAGGGCGCCGGCGGCACCCCGGCCAGCGCTTCCATCATGTAGTCGTGCCAGATCTCGACCGGCAGCGATCCGCCGGTGACCTTGTTCATCGGCTTGTTGTCGTCATTGCCGACCCAGACACCCGTGACCAGCTGCGCGGTCAGCCCGATGAACCAGGCATCGCGGAAATTCTGGCTGGTGCCGGTCTTGCCGGCCGCCGGCCGGTCGAGCTGCGCATGCTTGCCGGTGCCCCAGTCGACGGTCGCGGTCATGACGTCGAGCATCTCGCGCACGGCGGTGGGCGAGGCCACGGCGCCGAGACCGGAGCCCTCGCGCTGGTAGAGCAGCTTGCCGCTGCGGGTCTGGATCTTGGTGATGCCGTAGGGCAGCACGCCCTGGCCCTTGTTGGCGAAGGTCGCGTAAGCCGCGGTCAGCTCCAGCACCGTGGTCTCGCTGGTGCCGAGCGCGATGGAGGCATCGTTGCCGAGCGGCGTATCGATGCCGAGGCGCTTTGCGGTCTCGATCACGTTGCTGCGGCCACTGCGCTCCGAAAGCTGCACCGCCACCGAGTTCAAGGAGCGGGCGAAGGCTTCGCGCAGCGAGACCGTGCCGTAAAACTTGTCATTGTAGTTGCCCGGCCGCCACTTTCCGATCGAGATCGGCGCATCGACCATGGTGCTGTCCGGCGTCATGCCGCGCTCGAAGGCGTTCAGGAAAACGAAGGCCTTGAAGGCGGAACCAGGCTGGCGCATGGCCTGGGTCGCGCGATTGTACTGGCTGTGTTTGTAGTCGACGCCGCCGACCATGGCGCGGACGGCGCCGTCCGGCGTCAGCGAGACCAGCGCCGCTTCGCTGGCATTCTGCTTCGGGCCTTCCCTGGCGAGTACCTGCGCGAGATTGCGCTCGGCGATGCCCTGCGCGCGCGGATCCAGCGTGGTCTGCACCACCAGGTCCTCGTTGGTGAAGCCGATATAGGACGAGACCTGATCGAGCGCCCAGTCGGAGAAATAGCGCGCGACCGGCGGCATCGGCGCGTTGTCCTCGGCCCCGGTGGACTGGCTGCCCGCCTGATTGGCCTGCTCCTCGGTGATGAAGCCGGCATCGACCATGTTCTGGATGACCACCTGCGCGCGGGTGGCCGCGGCGATCGGGTCGTTGTTCGGGTTGTAGCGCGAGGGCGCCTTCAGCATGCCGGCCAGCATCGCCGCCTGCAGCAGGCTGACATCCTTGGCCGGCCGCCCGAAGTAGCGCCGCGCCGCCGCATCGACGCCGTAGGTGCCGGAGCCGAAATAGACCCGATTGAGATAGAGCTCGAGGATCTCGGTCTTGGTGAAATTGTGCTCCAGCCAGAACGACAGCAGCAGCTCCTGCCCCTTGCGGTGCAGCGAGCGTTCCGGCGTCAGAAAGACGTTCTTCGCCAGCTGCTGGGTGATCGTGCTGCCGCCCTGGACCAGGCTGCCCGAGGTCAGGTTCACGTAGAGCGCGCGCAGCAGGCCGATGGGATCGATGCCGTAGTGGCTGTAGAAGCGGCGGTCTTCGGTCGCCAGCACGGCAGCTGGCAGCGCGCTCGACATCCCATCCAGATGCGTGAACTCGCCGTAGAGATCGCCGTAGCTGGCGAGCAGGGTACCGTCGGCCGCGATCAGGGTGATCGAGGGTTGGCGTTTGACGTCGTTGAGGCTGCTGACGTCGGGCAGGTCGAAGGCGCACCAGCCGAGGAACAGCAGCCCCGCGAAGCCGCTCCAGATGGCGCCGACCGCGCCCCATTTCAGCCCGGCCCACATCAGGCGCCGGCGCCAGGAACGCTGCGGCGGCCGCCCGGTCTTGGTAGTCCCTTTTGCCATGCGCCTCTTCTAGCTGATTCGCGGCCCTTTCAGAATCCAAGAAAGGGCGGGCGAAGCGGCTCTTGCGGCGCCGTTATGCGCGGTAAATGGGGCGAAACCGGGGCGTCCGTCCCTCTCTCTGTCGTCATTGCCGGGCTCAGCGGACGAATGTCCGCCTTCGCGGACGGGGCCGGCAATCTTGCGCCGATTGGAGCCAGATGCCCGAGTCAAGCCCGGGCATGACGATTCAGGGAGGCGTTAGTGGGCGCTGGCGCTCCGCAGCGGGGTGACTTCGGGGCCGCGGCCGCGGTCCTTGCCGTTTTCAAGGCGCATCAGCACCTCGGTCACACGCTGGTCGAAGGATTGCTCCGGATTGGCGCCGCCCAATTCGAGGTCGATCACCGCCAGCACCTCGGCCCGCCAGCCAGCCGGCGCGAAGCCGAAGCGGCGCGAGCGGACGTTGCGCGAGAGCTCGATGAGACGGATGAACAGGCCCTTGAGCTTCGGCTCGAAGGCGCAATGCTCGAACAGGCGCTCGGCACCCCGGCCGCTCTCGTCGGCGATCAGCAGCCGTACGTTCCGGCTGGGGATCCGCGCCTGCAAGGCGAGCGCCGGCAGCAGGAAGGTGAAGTTGCCGAGGCAGAGCGCGCGCAGGATCAGGCTGGTGGTCAGGAGCTTGTTGTCGGCCAGGCGCTCGACCAAGCCGCGGATCTCGTCCGCCGACTGGTCGAGGGCGAAGCTGGTCAGCAAGACATGCTCGCGGCCGTGCTGGATCAGGCGCGAGACCCGGTGCGCCGGGATGTCGTAACGCTCGATCAGCTTCTGCAGCACCTTGCCGCCGACGACGGCGGTCAGCCTCTCGACGATCGCCAGCGGCAGCATGCTGCGCTGGCTGACGGCTTCCACCACCGGCTGGTTCTCGGCGAAGCGGTCCATCATGCGGTGCATCGATGCGACGTCGATTTCCGCATTGTCGTTCGACGCGACGCGCAAGACGCAGACCTCATCCTCGGTCTTGATCAGCGCGCTGGTCAGCGGTGCGGTCAGCTTGGAGCGCTTGGCGATGGCGCGGGCATGGCCGATCGAATGGCGGTCGATCACCGCCAGCAGGTCCTCGTCGCTCAGCGCCAGCGACTCGGCCAGGATCGGCTCCGCAACTTCGAGCACGTCGTTGGCGAGGCGCGTCGCCAGGCGGTGGTCGAGCCAGGGCACGTTCTTCAGGAACTTCGCAAGCTCGGCGCGGATCTCGATCTCGGCCTCGGGCAGGACGCGATCGATGATCGCGTAAGCGATCAAGCGCTCTTCCAGCCCCACGACGCCGCTGGCCAGAACCTCACCCACGCGCAGCATGGTGGCCGCGCGCGTGGCGGGCGTCCGGTCCGCCGCCAGTCTCTCGACATCTTCCTGCGATAGATAAGCCAAAGCGATCATCCCCGAGTCCAAGTGAAACCTCGTCACCCAACAATCTTTGCTCGTCCTCGTATCAATGCATTTCTACAATATAGGTTTCGCGTCCGCAACAAAAAAAGTAAGTAAATCAATTAGTTATCATAATAACTAATAATAGATTTCAATAAAACCAAATATTCCCTGCATTCGATTTGCATTTTCCCGGCATTCGCGGATCGGGGTCGCCGGACGCGCTGCCACGGCGCCCGGTTGTCAGCGAATTTCATGCCGCAGGCCGCCGCCGGCGGAAAATCCTGTGGAAAAGTTCCAGCACGGACCAAGGGGAAAACCGGGGACGCCCAATGGCTTGCGGAGCAGCCGGTCTTCGCTATGATGCGCGCCGCCGCCGGGCGCCTAGCGCCTGGAGGTGTGCCCATGGGAGACACCCGTGGGGGAGCCCCTGTGGCGGAATTGGTAGACGCGCCTGACTCAAAATCAGGTGGATTCACATCCGTGCTGGTTCGAGTCCGGCCAGGGGCACCATCCGAATTGTCGTGTAGAATACCCATACCACCCCCGACCCAACGCTTCCCCCAAAAACCCAGACCGGCGCCCCAGCCGATCGATGACGCGAAAACGGCTTCGGCCGCGATGCAATCCCGCAAGGTTCAACCCCAGGGGGATCTGCAGCGGCTCGGACATTCCCTTTGGCATTCCAAGTCGTCAGCGCATTTTCTAAATTGCCCGTATCCGATTTTGTTCCAAAATCGTTGCAGCATCGGTTGCGGTTTGTTGCAGCGGTCTGGCGCGTTGCAGTAGCGCGGACCTGATGCGTCGCCCGGTCAATCATGCAGCATTGAGCGCGGCCGGATACTTCGCTGAGATCGGCGTCGAAGCCGGCGGACAAGCGCGATTCCACCTTTCCTGCTCGGATCCCACGGCGCGAACCCGCGTTTTGCGGCTCGACCATGCGCTTGAGCCCGAGTCGACGGGTTGGTCGATCGCGCCGCGCGGCACCGCATTCGCGGTGCAGAGCCTCGATCCCGGTTCCTGGCTGCGGATACGCCCGCCTGACAGCTTGCTGAGCGCTGCGCTTTGGGTCCTGGAGCTCGAGTTCCGGCTGAGCGCCGCGCCGGCGGGGCGGACGTTGATCGCCGGCGAAGGCTTCAAGGTCGGTTTCGCTGACGACGGCGCGCCGATCTTGAACGGCCGCGACGCGGCGGCTGGGCAGATTCTGCCGATCGGAGCCTGGCTGCATGCGTGGCTATGCAGCCGGGAGGGCGGCCTCTCCCTGGCGGTCTCTGATGGCCGGGACAGATTGGCCGGGCTGTCGGTGCCGCATTCCGGGCAAGTGCCACGGGAGATTCGCCTGGGCGCCGATTTCGCGGGCAAGGTCCCGACCCTCAATGCCGGAATCGGGCGTATCACGCTCGGCGACGCGACCGGGCAAGTCGCCGCGGCGTGGCGTTTCCCGCCGGTGGGGCGGCCGACACAGCTGGCGCCGGTCGAAGGCGCTGGCATCCTGGAGATCCACAACGCGCCGAGCTTCGGCCTGCGCTCACCGCGCTGGGACGGCAGCGTGCTCGATCCGCGGCTGGACCCCGCGCATTACGACGCCGTCGCCTTGCATGACGATGACCTCGCCGAGGCCGGGTGGCCGGAGACCCATCGAGTCGCCGTGCCCGACTCCGCCCAATCCGGAATCTATGCCATCGAGGTGGTGACAGCGACGCAAATGACGCGCTGGCCGTTCTTCGTGACGCCAAAGCGGTGGCAGGCGGAGCTCGCTTTCCTGGTGCCGACCTTCACCTATCTTGCCTATGCCGATGAGCGGCTGCCGCCGGAGCGCTTCCCTTGGGTCTGCGACGATGCCGGCCACCGCTTCGCCCGGGCGAATGCGCTGACCTCGCTCTACGACACCCATAATGACGGCAGCGGCGTCTCGCTCGCAAGCTTCCACCGGCCGCTGGCGACCTTGCGCGACGATTACAACTATCCGCTTTGCGGCGCGCCGCACCTGCTGCCGGTCGATCTGCATCTGCTGCGCTTCCTGCATGCGCAAGGCATCCGCGTCGATCTCCTGACCGATGCGGATCTCGATCGCGGCGGCCTCGCCCAGTTGCAAGGCTATCGCGGTCTCATTACCGGCAGCCATCCGGAATACTGGACCGCCGCGATGCGCGACGCGCTCGACGGCTTCCGCGACGCCGGCGGCCATATCGCCTATCTCGGCGGCAACGGCGGCTATTGGGTCACCGCCTTCGACGGCGACACGATCGAGGTGCGGCGCGGCCTTGCCGGCATCCGCACCTGGAATTCCGAGCCCGGCGAGACGCATCTCGCGATGACGGGCGAGCCCGGCGGCCTGTGGCGCCATCGCGGCCGCGCGGAACATCGGCTGCTCGGCACCGGCTTGCAGGCGATGGGATTCTCGCGCGCGCAACCTTTCCATCGCACGCCGGAATCCTATGCGCCGGACCTCGCCTGGCTGTTCGACGGCGTCGGCGACGGGCCGATCGGCACGGATGGCCTCGTGCTCGGCGGCGCGGCCGGGTACGAGATCGACGCGCGCAGCCTGCGCTGGAACACCCCGGCGCAGACGCGGTTGCTCGCGGTCGCTGACGGCTTCGACGCGGGTTACGTCGTCGACGGCGACGCGACCGAGGATGGATTGCCGATGCCGGCGCGGGGCGAGATGACCCTCGGGGAATCCCGTTCCGGCGGCCTGGTCTTTGCCGCAAGCTCGGTCTCCTGGTGCGGCGCACTGCCGCAAGGAGGAAGCATGAATGCTGTCGGTCGCATAACGATGAACCTGCTGCGCCGCATCACGCGCTGATTGCAGCGCAGCGTGAATCGCATTCACGAAAGCGCCATGCCCTCAAGCGCAAAAATTTCACGCCCGCCCGCTATTGCGATGCCGCTTTGCGATCACCATCCTTTGGTCTCGCCGGTCACCCCTTGGATTGCGGAGTTGGGGATGGGTCGGCGAAAGCGAGGATGCCATCGGGGCAACGTCTTGAATGCCGGGAACACCCGGGGAGGTTAGCTTGTCCTTTCAGCTCGTATCGCCGACATCCTTGCACGATCGCGCCAAGACCATGATCGAGTTCGAGGCGCAATATGATGGCAAGCCGCTGGTCTGCTCGATCAGCCGCCGCCTGCTGGAGCAGCTCGGCAACCGCGAAGGCGCCAGCACCGAAGAGCTGCTGAAGCTGTTCGAGGAACACCGCCCGACCATCGCCGCCATGGTGCGCAACAAGTACGAGGTCGGCGTGGTGGACTTCGTCGGCAAGGTGGTGGTCACCACCGCCGATCTCAACCGGCGCGGCGCGGGTGCGCTGAGCTGAGGTCGCCGCCCGGCTATTTCATCAACTGCACGCGGATCGCGCGCGAGGGATCGGCCTGCGCCGAGATGGTGGAGAGTGCGGCCTGGTAATGCGGCTGGCCGGCATCCTTCGCGGTCTTCGACCTGAGGCGCTGGCGGACATTCTTCAAATTGACCGGACTGATGCCGCGTTTCGCCGCCACGTAATCGATCGCCTCCTGGATCGGCATCTTCTCATGCTGATTGAGGGCGTCGACCAGAGCGGCGGCCAAAGCGAGGTCGGGAGACGCGCCGGAGGTCTTTCTCTCGCCGCCGTTCTCCTTGCCGAGCTCGAACAGCGCGGGCGCGCTGCCGCGGTTGAGTTCTTCCAGCGCCTGGATCAGCTTGTTGACCACGCTCAAGCCCTCGACCGGCGCGCCGGATGCAGCGGCGAACTCCCAGAGCGCGCGCAAGGTCGAGACGGTCGCCGCGCGCTTGCCGGCGCCCTCGCGGGCCAGCGCATAATCGGCCGCCGCGCGCTTCACATCCGCGATCCTGACGTCCTTCTCCCTGGCGTCCATGTCCCGACTCCCCGTCTGGTGAGGTCCTGCGTGGAGCGCGCCCGACCGCGTCTCCGACTGCAATTATCCCGGTATGGTGCAGTGGAATCGGTGCCGCGTCCAGCCGCTTCCGGACCGGCATGTGAGCCCGGCGGATTTGTAATAAATCCGCGCGGGTTAGAGGCGATAGAGCCGACGCGCCGTCGCGGAAAAGACTTGCGCCTGGTCGGCTTCCGGCAAGCCGGCGAGCGCCCCGCGATAGGCGGCGACCAATTCGGGGTAGCTGGACCAGAGCTTCTCGATCGGGAAATTGGAGCCGAAGACACAGCGCCCGGCGCCGAACATCTCGATGGTCGGCAAGGCGATCGCGGCGATATGCGCCGGGTCGACGCGGTGGATGAAGGTGCCGAGGCCGGAGAGCTTGATATAGAGGTTGGGCAATTGCGCCAGGCGCTGCATGCCTTCGCGCCAGGCGGCGCGGCCGGCGGCTGATGTGTCCTCCAGCATGCCGGCATGGAGCAGCACGAAGTTGATGCCGGGGAATTCCTCGATCAGCGCCTCCGAATCCTTCATCTGGCTGGTGAAGACCTGGAGTTCGAACAGCCAGCCGTAATCCTGCAGCTTCGCCAGGTTCTTGCGGAACAGCGGCTCGTTCATGAGATCGGGGCGCGGCGCAAAGCGATAGAGCGGATTCTCGTGCCAATGCAGCTGCATGCGGATGCCGCGCACCAGCTTCGAGGCCTTGGCTTCGGCGGCCAGCATCGCCGGCGCGTCTTCGGCGAGCAGGTTGCAATAGGCGGTCATGCCTTGCAGCACGCCGCTGCTCTTCTTCGCCTCGGCATCGACCCATTCGACCTCGGTCAGCTCGCCTTTCGGCGGCCAGTTGGTCTGACAATAGACCGAGCCGACCACGCCGGTGGCGGCGATATCGCTCAGGTATTCGGCGATCGGATAGTCGCGGCGGATCGGCTCATAGGGGCCGAAGATCCGGGGCTGCATCGGGCCCTTGAGCCAGGCGAGGTCGTCCTGGCGCCAGATGTGATGATGCGCATCGATGATGGGGATCATGCTTTGGTCCATTCCGAGATTTCGGCGGCGAGGTTTTCCAGCGAGGCCGCGCCGCCGATATGGTCGAGGTAGGGTGCCACCGCCGCCATCGCGCGGGTCACCGGCTTGTATGCGGCATCGCGCTTCAGCGGCGTCAGCCAGACCAGACGCTCCGCCAGGCGATCGAGCCGCTGCACCGCGTGGACGAGGAGCGCGGGATCGCCCCGCTCCAATCCGTCGGAGAGGATGACCGCCAGGGCGCCGCGCGCGAGACCGGCATATTGGCGGTGGGCGAGGAAGTCGGTCAGCGAACGGCCGATCTGGGTCCCGCCTTCGAAGTCCGCGACCTTGGCGGCGACGCGCTGCAGGGCGCGGTCGAACACGCCGCCGAGCAGCGCCTCGGTGAGCCGGGTCAACCTGGTGCCGAAGGAGAAGACCTCGACCCGGGCCGAGGTCTCGCCGAGCGCGCGGGCGAAGCGGAGGTAATCCGGCGTCAGGCCCTTGATCGAGCCGGAGACATCGACGAAAAGCAGGACGGGCCGCTTCTTCATCGGCCGCGCGCGGTAGCGAAAGCGGATCAGCTCGCCGCCATGGCGGGCGGCGGCTCGGATCATGCGGCGGAGATCGATTACGTCGCGGGCCGGACCGGGCTTCAAGCGCAGGCTCGGGCGCCGCGGCAGATGGCGCTCGGCGGCGCGGCGGGCGCGTTTGATCAGCGCCTGCTCCCGCGCGTCGGCCCGCCGCGGCGACATCCTGTTCAGGAGATCGTCGGGGCTGGCGGATTGGCCGGTGCCTTCACCGGGCGCGAGCGGCAGCGGCAGCGTGCCGCCATGGAGCGAGTCCGGCTTGCGCACCTCTTCTCCTTCGGATTCGAGCTCGGCGCGCTTCACGCCTTCGCGCCGTTCGTCGAACCAAGCGGCGAAGACCGGGTCGAAACGATCGATCTCCTCCTTGGAGGCGGTGAGCGTGATGCGCGCCTGCCAGTAGAGACCGCGCCGCGTTACCGGCGGCGATGCGGCAAGCGTGTGCAGGAAGTCCTGCTGCTTCTGGTGGGGCGCGGCGATCCCCGCCGCCCGCAAGGCCGCCAAGAATCCGCTCAGATGACCGGCGGCGATTGAGTCAGCCATTGACCGCGCGCAACAGCGGTTCGCCTTCGGTGCGCACGGTTTCGAGATCGTCCTGATCCTTGACCAGGAGGCCGAGGGCACGGCGCAATGCGGTCGGCCAGTCGTTGCCGCCGTCGACCAGAACCTGCCCCGCCCGCGCCCATTCGATCGATTCGGCAATGCCGGGTTTCTTGAGGAGCGCCAGGCGACGGATGCCGTTGACCGCATCGACCAGCGAGGACGCAGCGGCTTCGGTCAAGCCCGGCACCTTGAGTTCCAGGATGCGGCGCTCGCGTGCGGGTTCCGGGAAGTCGATCCAGTGATAGAGGCAGCGGCGCTTCAAGGCATCGTGCAGCTCGCGAGTGCGGTTGGAGGTGAGCACGACGAAGGGCGGATGCGCGGCCTTGATGGTGCCGAGCTCCGGCACGGTGATCTGGAAGTCGCCGAGGAATTCCAGCAGGAAGGCCTCGAACTCCGCATCGGCGCGGTCGACCTCATCGACCAGCAGCACCGCGCCCTGGCCGGAACGCAAGGCCTTCAGCAGCGGCCGTTCGACCAGGAAGCGCGCGTTGAAGACGTCATCCACGCCCGCTTTCTCGCCGTCGGCGCGGACCGCGAGCAGCTGCTTGGCATAATTCCATTCATAAAGCGCCTGCGCGGCGTCGATGCCCTCATAGCATTGCAACCGGATGAGCTCGCGGCCAAGCGCCGTGGAGAGCGCCCGCGCGATCTCGGTCTTGCCGACGCCGGGCTCGCCCTCCAGCAGCAGCGGCTTCTGCAAGGCCATCGCCAGCTGGACGGCGGTCGCCAGGCCTTCATCGGCGAGATAGCCGCCGGCCTCCAGCACGGCGGCGATGCCGGTGCTGGAGGAGAAGTCGGGTTTCGTCTGGGTCGCTTTGGCCATCAATGCCCGAGGGTTAGTGACCGAACTGCGGGTGCTCTTGCGTGACCACGCGGACGCGGCTGCTGACATGGGCCGCGGCATCGGCGCCGGCCGCCTTGCCGCCGTCGGTGGCGAAGGCCTGGGCCATGGCTTCCTCGCTCTCGAACCACATCTCGCTGACCGAATCATAGGTGTTGGCGGGGTCGTCCTTCACCACCACGTCCACCTGGTATTTCTTCATGCCGGGCACGCCGCGGGCGAGCTTCGGGTGCTCTTCCAGCGCCCATTTCTTGTAGTCGGCGAAGCTCATGCCTTCCTTGCGCTTCATCAGCGACATGACCTTGATCATTCTCTTCTCTCCGGTTGCTTCAAGGGAACGGATTACTTGCTCTTCAGCGCGTCGAGGCCGCGCAACACCTTCTCCGGCGTGATCGGCATCGATTCGACGCGGACGCCGCAGGCATCGAAGATCGCGTTGGCGATGGCGGCGATCGGCGAATTGGCGGTCATCTCGCCGATGCCCTTGGCGCCATAGGGACCGTTGGAGGCCGGCCGCTCGATGATGGCGCTTTCCATCACGGCGATATCGCCGGGGCCGGGCATCAGGTATTCGCTGAAATCGAGCGGCCCGTGGGCGCGATCGGGATAATAGGGCTCGGTGGTCTCGTAGAGCGCATGGCTCATGCCCATCCAGGCGCCGCCGACGATTTGCTGATGCGCCATGGCCGGGTTCATCGCCCGGCCGATCTCATAGGCGTTGGTCAGCTTGCGCACGAAGACCTCGCCGGTCTCGTCATCGACCTCGACCTCGGCGACGGTGCAGGCATGGGCCTGGGCCGAATCCGGGTTCATCTCGCCGGTCTCCGGCACGACGTCGCTCTTCGGTTTCATGAAGATGCCGCGCCCGGAAATGGTCTTGCCGTATTTGAAATGCGCAGCCAGCGCGACGTTGAGGACATCGACCGATTTCTCCGGCGAGCCCTTCACATGGATCTTGCCCTTGCCGTCGGTGACGAGATCGGCGGGATCCACCTCCAGTTCCTCGGCCGCCACGTCCAGCATCACCGAACGCGCTTCTCGCGCAGCCATGATGATGGCATTGCCGATCCGGTGCGTGCCCCGGCTGGCGAAGGTGCCCATGCAATGCGGGCCGGTGTCGGTGTCGGCGGTATCAACCCAGACGGTGTCCACCGGCACGCCGAGCGTCTCGGCGCCGATCTGCGCCATCACCGTCTTCAAACCTTGCCCGAGATCGACCGAGGAGAGCGTGATCACGAAGCTGCCGGTCGTGGTGGCATGGATCAGTGCCTGCGAGGGATCGCCGCCCAGATTCATGCCGGTCGGGTAGTTGACGGCGGCGACGCCGCGGCCTTTCAGGATCGCCATCTCACAAGCCCTCCTTATTGAGGGAGCTCATCTTCTTGAAGCGCTCCGGCAGATTGCGGCCGGTCATCTCGGCGGCCTTCTGCATCACCTCCACGAGGGCGCAGCCTTCCGCCTTCTTGCGATGCGCCTTCATATCGCCGTCGCGATAGGCGTTCAGCATGCGGAACTCGATCGGGTCCATCTTGAGCCGGCGGGCGATCCGGTCCATCTGCGATTCCAGCGCGAAATCGCCGATGGTCACGCCGAAGCCGCGCATCGCCGAGGAGGGCGTGCGGTTGGTGTAGACGCAATGCGCATCGACCCAGACATTGGGGATGCTGTAGGGGCCGGGCATATGCGCCGCGGCTTTGGTGGTGCCGTAGGGGGAGTGTCGCGAATAGGCGCCGGCATCGACGTAGAGCGTGACTTTGCGGGCGATGATGCGCCCGTCCTTCATCACGCCGTCCTTGATATAGATCCGCTCGGCGGCGCGCGGCGAGGAGACCTGCATCTCCTCCTCGCGGCTGTAGGCATATTTGACCGGGCGCTGGGTCAGCATGGCGGCGATGATCGCAATCGGCTCGACGGTGACGTCGACCTTGCCGCCGAAGCCGCCCCCCACCGTGCCGCCGATCACGCGCAGCTTGTTGAACGGCAGCCCGACGATCAGCGCGGCGTTGTCGAGCGTAAAATAGCAGGCCTGGGTGTTGGAATAGATGGTGAAGCGGCCGTTGCCCTCCGGCTTCACGATGCAGCCGGTGGTCTCGGTCGGGGCATGCTCGATCGGCGCCGACTGGTAGCGGTGCTCGATCACGTGGTCGGCCTGGGCGAAGGCCTTGTCCACGTCGCCGAAGCGGATGCGGCGGCAGTGATGGCCTTCATAGACGAAGTAGTTCTTGCCATGAGGTTTGATGATCGGGGCGCCGGGCTTCAGCGCCTCCTCGACGTCGAAGACCGCGGCGAGGTCCTTGTAGTCGATCTTCACCTTGGACGCGGCCTCGCCGGCGGCTTCGGCGGTCTCGGCCAGGATGGCGACGATCTGCTCGCCCTGGAACAGCACGCGATCCTCGGGCAAGACCGGCTCGTCGTTGGGCTCGACGCCGATCAGACGCAGGATCGTGTACCAGTTGTTCGGCACGTCCTTGTGCGTGAGGGCCCGGACGAAGCCCGGCACCTTCTCGGCCGGCTTGGTGTCGACCTTCTTCAGCAGCGCATGATGCCGGGTCGAACGCGCCATCTTGAGATGCAGCATGCCCGGGAAGGAGATGTCCTCATAGAACTGGGTCTTGCCGGTGACGTGCGCGCGGGCATCGACGCGCGGCACCGTGGTGCCGACCACGTCGAGCTCGGCCTCGCGCTCGGCGGCGAAGAACTTCGTGTCGATCTGTTCGAAATCCTGCATGGCCGTCACTCCGCTGCCTTTTTGCGGGGAGAAGCGGACTTCTTCATCTTGGCTGCGGCGGCCATGATCGCGTCGATGATCGCCTCGTAGCCGGTGCAGCGACAGACATTGCCGGAGATCGCCCGCACCACATCGGCGCGGCCGGGATTGGGATTGGCCGATAGCAGGCCCTTGGCCGCCATGATCATGCCGCTGGTACAGAAGCCGCATTGCGTGGCGAAATTCTCGATGAAGCTTTCCTGCAGCGCATGCAGCGCTTCGCCGTCGGCCAGGCCTTCCAGCGTCTCGACCTGGCGGTCGCCGATCGTCTCGACCGGAACCAGGCAGGCGAAGACCGGCTTGCCGTCGAGCAGGACCGTGCAGGTGCCGCAGGTGCCTTGCGCACAGCCTTTCTTGGCGGCGGTCAGGCTGAGCGATTCGCGGAGCGCGTCGAGCAGAGTGGTGCCGGGGCGCGTCAGAAACTCCTGCGCGCGGCCGTTGACCTTCAGGGTGACGACAGACGACGGCATGGATCCCCTCCCAGGGAGACGCGCGGCCTATCCGCCGCGTCGCCGGTTGACGTTACTCGCCGAGAATTGCGCGGCGGAAATGCACGGGCAGGACGCGGGCGCGATACCAAGCGCTGGCATAGGCGTCGGTGAAAGGCGCGGCATCCTTGAGCAGCAGTGCACCGGCCTTGGCGACCGCATCGGCGTCGCGCTTCTGGCCCTCCAGCGCCGCCGCGGCCTTGGCCGCGAGCACCGGCTTCGCGCCGCAGCCGCCGAGCGCGATCCGCGCCTTGGCGATCTTGCCTTTGCTCTGCGGCAGATGCGCGGCGATGGTGACGATCGACGCCGAGTTCGCGGCGCGGCGCATCGCCTTGCGGTAGAACCAGCTGCCCTTCTCCGGCCGCTTGAAGCTGATCGCGGTGACGATGGCGTCGCGCGCGATTCCCTTGGCAAAGATCTCGGCGACCGACAGCTTCTTCACGCCGCGCTTGGTGGCGACGGTCGCTTCGGCATCCAATGCCAACAGGCAGACCGCGATATCGCCATAGGGCTGCTCGGTGAACAGATTGCCGCCGATGGTCGCGAGGTTGCGCAGGGTGGGCGAGCCCACCGACTCGATCGCCGGATGCAGGAACGCGAGACCCCGCTCCTCGCCGATCGCGGCCAAGGTGGTCGCGGCGCCGATCGTCACCTTGTCGCCCTTGATCGCGATCCGGTCGAGCTTGCACCGGCTGAGACTCACCAGGGATCCGAGACCGGAGATTCCCGCCTGCACCTTCGGCATCACCAGCGTGCCACCGCCGATCACCAAAGCATCGCGCGCCCGCGCGAGGCTGTCGACGGCCTCGGCGGTGGTGCGCGGAACATCGATTGCTCGAAGCAATGGTTCCTCCCCTGATCTCGACTTCTTATTGCAATCGATTATCGATAGTAGAAAGCTGGAGTCAAGGCTTTGGCAGAGCGTATAAGTGGAAAGGTACACTAAGTGTGACGGGACTCGCTTGAGCCGGGTGCAACCGGTCGGTAGGGTCCCGCGGCCTGACGGCGCCAGAATTTGACGGCGGCAGGGCGGAAGCGACGGCAACAGCAAGAATAAGTTCCCGCGGCACCAGCGAATGCGGGAGACGGCAATGGTCGAATGTCCCGCAAAGGGAAGGTCCAAGGGCCGGCAGTGCCGCGGTGGAGGGGAGATATAGAACGTGAATGAATCCAGCGTGAAGCGGCTGCCGCTTCGGCATCAGATCAAGGAAGCCATCATCGAGCGGATCGTGGCCGGCAAGTTGCGGTCCGGCGACCGCCTGGTCGAGATGAAGATCGCCGCCGAGTTCGGCACCAGCCAGGCGCCGGTGCGCGAGGCCTTGCGCGAGCTGGAGGCGATCGGCTTCCTCTCGGCGACGCCGCATCGCGGTGCCTTCGTGCGCGATTTCTGGCGTCAGGGTCTGAAGGAATTTTACGCCGTGCGCGGCGCGCTCGAGGAATCGGCGACCCGCCAGGCAATGCCGCTGCAGGCGGCGGATATCGAGAAACTCGAAGACGAGCTCGAAGCCATGCACGCGGCGGCGATCGCGCAGAATCTCGACGGCATCGCCAAGCACAGCGTCGCCTTCCACGAGGTGATCGTGAAGGCGGCGCATAACGAGCTGCTCTACACGGTCTGGAAGTCGCTCTGCATCGAGACCCGCACGACGGTGACGTTGATGGCGGCCGGCGACAGCCTGGTCGAGCTGGCCGACAGCCACCGCGAGATCATCGACTCGATCAAGAGCGGCGATGTCGAGGCCGCTTGCCGTGCTGCGCGCCAGCACCAGGACGTCTTCGAGCACCTGCCGGTTCTGGAAGAGGCCGAAGTGGCGAGCGCCGCCGATCCGGAGCAGCCGGCGGCATAGATCCGGCGAAGCCGGACAGAGTCATTGTGGGGCACCCCCACCCATCCTCCCCCGAAGGCGGGGGAGGGGTCAGATAGAGCGCGATGCGTCCGAACGTGATCCGGCGCTAAGGCTTGCGCCACCGCGTCCCGTACGTGAGGTGATGGGCCAGCAGTTGCCCGAGCCTTGCAGCGCCCAGCGGCGCCTTGTGGATCCGCTGCAGGATGTCCTGGTCGGGCAGGCCGTTGGCTTCGACGATCGCCGGACCGTCCTCCAGCACCGCCACGTCCCAACCGATCACCACCCGCTCGCCGAGCTTGGCATGGGCTTCCGCGACCAGCGCCATGACCTCGGGCCAGTAAGGCACAACCCGCCCTTCGATTTGCCCGCCGGTGACGGGATGCACGGCGTGCCAGCGCGTGCTCGGTTTCAGCCCCATGTCGCTGGCCGCACCCAGCCGGCCGGTCGCCGGATCGACCGGCGCCGCGATGCCGCCGGCGTGGAAATTATCCACCGCTGAATCGGCGCGGCTCGGCATCCGCAGCACCGCTCCGATCAGTTCCGGCCGTTCCTGCTCGTCGAGTGCCGTCACCACGCGGAAGGTGGAGAGCGTGCCGAGATTGATGTCGGCCAGGTCGGGATGGTTGAACAGGCGCGGCTGCAGCAGGAGCGGACCGACCCGCGAATGGTCGGCGAGATGCGCCATCAATCCGGCCTCGTCGAGCGACAGGCGGCCGCGCCGCCAGCGCCCCTGCTCGTAGCGCCAGCATTCGGCGCCGCGCCCGCCTTTGCCTTCAGCCAGCTTCACGAAGAGATCGATCGGCGGCAATGCTTCGGCGCTGCGCGCCCTTACCTTGCCTTTCTCGAAACGCGCCAGAACCGGCGCCGCGCGCAACCCGGCCGCAGCGCATTCCATCGCGAAGCTCGCCTTGTCGCGGAACGGGCGGCGGCGGCCGGGGTCGAAGTCGCGCGGCCGCAGCAGGAAGAAGGCACCGCCCTTGGTCTCGGCGCGCAGCAGATATTCGTCGGCCCGCCGGCGATGGTCGTCGAGATAGAGCTCGAACATGTAATAGGCGGAAGGCGGAATGAGATGTCGACGCGCCAGCCGCAGTTGTTCGCCGAACTGCGAGAGGCGGCTCTTGCCGGTCTCACGGGCAACCCGGCCTCCGAGCTTGATGCTGAGCCGCGCCGCCTCCAACAGCGCCCAGGCCGGCCAGGTCGCCGTGGCCAGCCACAAGCCCATCCGCTGGTGCCATTCGGCGCGGCGCCAGACCACCTGACGATAGTTGAGCCGGATGACCTCCGCGTAGGCCAATTCCGGCCCGGCGGGCGCGCGGCGCTTCATCGGTGGCGGATAGAACCAGATCTGCACGCGGTTCGTCTCTTCGTCGGCTCGGCTTGGCTTAAATGGCCCCAGCTTGACAGGTCCGGGACAGGCACCGAATGTCTGCCAGCAATCCCGGCGCGACGCAATGTCGGGCAAGTTACAACGGGGAAAGATCATGCAGCAGCGCGGCGAGAAGGATGTGACGTCGGTCGCCTTCGACTGGGTGAACGAGAACCGCCGCGCGCTCTCCGACTGGAACCAGGTGATCTGGCATTTCGCCGAGCCGGCGTTGCGCGAATACAAGTCCGCCGCCTGGTATGTGGACCGCCTCAGCCGCGAGGGCTTCAAGGTCGAGGCCGGCAGCGGCGGCATGCCGACCGCCTTCTCGGCCAGCTTCGAGAATGGGGACGGCCCGGTGATCGCCGCCTATGCCGAATACGACGCGGTCCCCGGCAATTGCCAGGTCGCCGCCGCGCGCAAGGGACCGCGGCCCGGCCTGTCCAAATACGCGGCCGGCCATACCGATCCGCATTCGGCCCTCGGCATCGCGGCTCTGGGCGGCGCGCTCGCGGCCAAGGCGGCAATGCAGCGGCACGACATCAAGGGCACGATCCGCTTCTTCGGCGAGCCCGCCGAGAAGCTGCGGCTGTCGAAGCCGGTGCATGCGGCCAAGGGATATTACGACGGCATCGACGCGGCGATCAGCTTCCACCCGACCTATATGCTGCCACTCTGCAACACCGTGCGCTGGGACACGCATTGCGGCGCCGCTTACGTCTGCATCTACAGCTTCGAATGCGTCGAGCCGGAATACTGGGGCTCGGCTGATGCCTCGAGCCCGATCCCGGCCTCCCATATCGCGGCGCGGGCGCCTGGCGCCAACGACGCCTTGTTCACGATGTTCGGGCTGACCAAGCAGCTGCAGGCCTCGATGCTGCCCTTCACCACCGGCTGGTCGATCTCGGAAGCGATCCTGACCGCGGGCCAGGCGACCGCGGACAATCTTCCGGCCCATGTCGCGCAGATCCAATACATCTGGCGCGTGCCCGATCTCGGCATGGCCGAGCAAGTCTTGCGCGTGCTCGACAACAATGCCGAGGCCGCCGCCAAGGCGGCGCATTGTACCTGGCGGCGGATCTGGGTCAGCCGCTCGCGGCCCGGCCTCGCCAACCATGCGATGTCGAAGCTGGTCTATGAGAACCTGAAACGCGCCGGCGCCCCGCAATGGGGCGGCGAGGCCATCGCCTCGGCCCAGGCGATCCAGCGCGAGCTCGGGTTGGAGCCGATGGACAAGCCCTATATCGAGGCGATCGAACGGCTGATCGAGCCGGAGGAAGCCGAGCGCCTGCTCCGCCGCAACCTGCCGCCGAGCCAGCTCAACTCGACCTCGGACGACTACACCGAATATTGCTGGCATGCGCCGACCGCGCGCTTCTATGTCGGGCGGCCGATGTTGAAGGCGCCGCGCGGCTTCCACTATCCCGACTGGGTGCTGAACGCGCTCGGCGGCATCCCGGCTTGCATCGATCCGATGATCGAGACGGCGGCCAAGACCATCGCCGGTAGTATCTGCGACCTCCTGACACGTCCCGAGCTGCTGGCCGCGGCCAAAGCCGAGTTCAGCGAGCGGACCGGCGGCGGGATCGGCGGCAGCAACTGGATAAGTCCCCAGCTTCCCAAGGACTTCCGTCCCCCGATCGACTACCGCTGGCCGGAATATGTGACCACCAGCCGGGGCGAGGAATGGTGGATTCCGGCGGCCATGGACGAGTAGATCACACCCGAATATTCAGATATTCACGTCGGGGCACCGCCTTTGACTTGGATCAACGCATCGGGCCGCTTCCCGGCCTAATGATTTACCCTTGAAGAGACCCAGCACGGACCTTGAGGGTGATGCAAGCGACGTATCAGAACCATCCCAACCTGGATGGATCGCTCGAACAACCGCCGACGGCAGAGGATCGGCGCCGCCTGCGCCGCCTGCCGCTGTTTGCCGGCGCCAGCGACGCGACGGTCCAGGACCTGCTGGCGCGCACGCCGATCAACGTCGTGCAGCGGCACCAGCTCGCGGTGCGCGAAGGCGCCGTTCCCAACAGCGTGATGGCGGTGCTGTCCGGCCGGCTGGCGCTGTCGACCCAGATGTCGGGCGAGCAGCCGGTGGTGATCGGCATCGTCGGCCGCGAAGAGATGGTGATGCCGGGCGCCGCCATCGTCGCCTCGCCCTATCCGCTTTCGGCCCGCGCGATCGAAGAGACGCGGATTGCCGTGGTGCCGCTGGCCGATCTCTGGGCTGCGACCGAGCGCGACCGCGGCTTCGCCATGGATCTCGCCCGTCTTGCCAGCGGCGAATGGCAAGGCCTGCTTTCGATGCTGAAGGATTACCGCCTGCGTTCGGCACCGCAGCGTTTCGCCGCCTACCTGGTGCGGCTCGCCAAGGAATCCGGCCGGGCGGAAAGCGGCGCGGTCGAGATCGAGCTGGTCGATGACCGCAAGACCCTGGCCAGCCTGCTCGGCATGACGCCGGAGAACCTCTCCCGCACCATCGCGCAGTTCCGCGAGCGTGGCGTGATCGTCTCCGGCCGCCTGGTCAGCATCCTCGACATCGCCGCCCTCGCCGCCTTCGCCGGCGTTTAACAGCAGCATTGAAGTAGGCCGCTTCGGCATGGGATGATTCCGCCCGGTTTAAGGGAGGACATCATCAATGACGACGGCGGATTGGCGCCCCGAGAGCTGCGCGGCGCAGGCGCTCGGCTGGATCGATTCGAAGACCGGCGCGATCAGTCCGCCGATCCACATGTCCTCCACCTTCTTGCGCGATCCGGATAACCAGTATCGGACCGGCCATTCCTATATCCGTGACGACAACCCGTCCTTCGAGCAGGTCGAGGCCTTGCTGACCAAGCTTGAAGGCGGCGCTTCGGCGCTGGTCTTCGCCTCGGGCATGGCGGCCGTGACCTCGGTCTTCCTCGCGCACAAGCCGGGCGATCACGTGCTCGTGGCCGAGCATGTCTATTACGGCGTGCGCAAGTGGCTGAACGGCTTCGCCAAGCCCTGGGGCCTGCTGGTCGATTATGTCGACATGAGCAACCTCGACGCGGTGAAGCGCGCGACGCGGCCGGGCCAGACCAAGCTGATCTGGACCGAGACGCCGGCCAACCCGGTCTGGACCATCACCGATCTCGCGGCGATCGCCTCGATCGCCCATAATGCCGGCGCCAGGGTCGCCGTGGATTCGACCGTGGCGACGCCGGTCTTCTGCAAGCCGCTGTCGCTCGGCGTCGATCTCGTCATGCACTCCGCCACCAAGTTCCTGAACGGCCATTCCGATCTCTGCGCCGGCGCGCTGATCACACGGGTTGAAGACGAGATGTGGGAGCGGCTCTGGACCATCCGCACGCAGCTCGGCTCCGTGATCGGCTCGATGGAGGCCTGGCTGCTCCTGCGCGGCATGCGCTCGCTGTTCCCGCGGGTGCAATGGGCGGCGCGCTCGGCGCAGCAACTGGCCGAGAAGCTGCTGGCGCATCCCTACGTCGATTCCGTGCTCTATCCCGGGCTCGCGAACTTCCCCGGCCACGACATCGCGAGACGCCAGATGAGCGGCGGCTTCGGCGCCATGCTGTCGATCCGCGTCAAAGGCCGCGAGGCGGGCGCCATCAAGTCGGCCGCCAATGTGAATTTGTGGAAGCGCGCGACCTCATTGGGCGGCACCGAGAGCCTGATCGAGCACCGCGCCAGCATCGAAGGCGATCAATCGACCACGCCGAAGGACCTGTTGCGGCTGTCGGTCGGGCTCGAGGATCCGAACGATCTCTACGAGGACTTGAGCGCGGCGCTCGACGCCGGGCACCGGAACTAGGCGCGTGGCGAATCTTCTCATCCTCGGCGCCAGCCGCGGCCTGGGCGCCGCCTTGATCGAGGGCCTGCCGCGCAAGGGCGATCACGTCTTCGGCCTCTCGCGCTCGGAGCCGGCCTGGTCGCGGCGCAAGTCGGCGATCAAGCGGCATTGGATCGAGGCCGATCTGGCCGAGCTCGGCGCGGTGCAGAACGCGCAGCGCATGATCGGCAAGGCGCCGATCGATGCACTGATCCATGTCGCCGGCATCTGGGACGAGGCAGCATTCGAGGCGATGCATGACGACGAGATCGCCGAGATCCTCGATGTCGACTTGCGGGCCTTCCTCGCCTTCGCCCGCGGCCTCGCGCCCAATCTCCGCCGCGCCGATCACGCCAAGATCATCGCCATCGGCTCGACCACCGGCGTCGAGAACAGCGGCGACATGACCGCCGTCGCCTATGCCGCCGCCAAGTTCGGGTTGCGCGGCGCCTGTCAGGCCTTGCGCCAGCATTTCCGCAAGGACGGCATCGCCGTCACCTGCCTTTCGCCGGGTTCCATCGCCAGCGATGTGTCGCTCGGCGACGGCACGGCGGCGGCGCTGAAGAAGCACCGTGGCAAGCGCATGCCGGTCGCCGACGTCGTCGCCATGACCCGCTGCATCCTCGATCTCTCCCCGGCGGCTTGCGTGAAGGAGATCACCATGCCGGCGCTGAAGGATGCGGATGTTTAAGGACGCCCGTTGAGCCAGCGTCATGGCCGGGCTCGACCCGGCCATCTCGTGCAGAATGCGGAGAGAGATCGCCGGGTCAAGCCCGGCGATGACGATTTGTAGAGGCTATTCCGCCGCCTGCTTCAGCTTCGGCCGGGTGGCGACCGCCGTCTCATAGAGGCCGAGGATGCGCTGGCGCTCCTCGCCTTCCAGCGGCAGGCGCGGGGCGCGGACCCATTCGCTGCCGAGGCCCACGACCTGCTGGCCGATCTTGATGTACTGGACCAGCTTCATATGCGTGTCCAGATGCAGGGTCGGGGTGAACCAGCGGTAGAGCGCGCGGGCTTCGTCGAAACGGCCGGCCATCGCCGCGTCCCAGAGCGCGATCGATTCCTCCGGGAAGACGTCGGTGAGGCCCGAGACCCAGCCGTCGATGCCGAGGGCGACGCTTTCCAGCAGCAGGTCATCGACGCCGCAGAAAAGGGTGTAGCGCTCGCCGAGTTCGTTGTGCAGATCGGTGATGCGGCGCGGATCGTCGGAGGATTCCTTGATCGCAACGATGTTCTTCTCGGAGGCGAGTTCGATGAAGCCCTGCGGCTTCACATCGACGCCGTAAACCAGCGGGTTGTTGTAGATCATGATCGGCAGGCCGGTCGAACGCGCGACGCTGCGGAAATGCGTGACCGCCTCGCGGGCATCGGCCTTGTAGACCATGCCGGGCAGCACCATCAGGCCGTCGATGCCGATCTTCTCGGCGTCCTTGGCATACTGGCAGCCAAGCGCGGTGGTGTATTCCGAGACGCCGGAGAGGATCGGCACCCGACCCTTCACGACCTCTTTCGCCGCGGCCAGCACCTGACGCTTCTCCTCGGGCAACAGCGAGCAATTCTCGCCGCAGGTGCCGAGCATGATCAGGCCATGCACACCGGCTTTCAGCAGGGCGTCGATTTCCTTCTGCGTCGCCGCGAGATCGAGGGCGCCGTCCTTCGAGAACTGGGTGGTGACGGCCGGGAAGACCCCGGACCAGAACGGCTTGCGACTCATGGCAGATCGCTCCCTGCTGGAAAGTGAGAATAGGATATTGTATACAATCTACAAGTCAAGATGTCAAGCGGAAGTCCGCTGCATTGACCAACCGCTCCCGCGGGACGGACCCAGGGCGCTACTGGTTGATATTGGATCATTCGAGCATCAAGAGCGCGGGGTGAACCCTGGCGCCGTACATGCTGGGTCTATGCACCGGGGCAACAGGCTGTCGACGCGGTCAGGGCTTTCGCAGGCAGCTCGCATCAGACCCGGTTCATAGAAGAAATTGTACCCGATCCGTTCTGAATAGTCGACCCGCCCGAGTCACGCCGGCCGTGGTATCGTTGGAATTCATGGAGTCCCGATGAATCGCCCGATCGAACGCCGTACCGTCGCCGCCGAGGCTGCAGAGATCCTGCGGCAGCGCATCCTCTCGGGCGAGATCCGCGCCGGCCAGCCGATCCGCCAGGAGCAGATCGCCCAGGAGCTCGGCGTCAGCCGGATCCCGCTGCGGGAAGCGCTGAAGCAGCTCGAGGCCGAAGGCTTCGTCACCATCGCGCCGCATAAGGGCGCCGTCGTCTCCACGCTCTCCGCCGAAGAGGCCGAGGAGTTGTTCGCGTTGCGGGCCCAGCTCGAGCGCTGGCTGCTCAAGGAGGCGATTCCCCGGATGCGGGAAGCTGACTTCGCGCATCTCGACGCGATCATCGACGAGTCCCGGGCACCGGACAATCTGGCGCGTTGGGGCGAATTGAACTGGCAGTTCCACGAGGCGCTGTATCGTCCGGCCGGCCGGCCGCTGTCGCTGCGCTTCCTGAAGCGGGTGCATGACAACCTGGATCGATATTTGCGATTGCAGATCGCCATCACACGGGATTGGGACCGGGCCTACAAGGATCACCAGGACCTGGTCGCGTTGTCGCGCGAGCGGAATGTCGACGCGGCGGTCGCGTTGCTCGAGGATCACATTCTCGGCACCGCCAAGGCGCTGTCGAGCACGCTCGCCAAGCGATCCCCATAGTACGGGTGCGCCGCCGGCCATAGCTCACACGGTAAGCCCCAATCCGAAGCCCATTGGGCGCTTTACCGGGCGACGGCAACAGATTACCTACAAAGACGCGTGGGCAAGGCGCGTGGGCTGGGTCGTGAACGGCATTGGGGAGTCGACCGGAGTCGCATGAGTAGCGCGATCACATTGGACCGTCGCACGGCGGCGATCTTCTATTCCGATGTGGTCGGGTATAGCCGCCTCATGGGCGCGGACGAGATCGGCACCATCTCGGCGCTGCGGACCACGCTGGGAACCATAGCCCTGCCGGCCATCCGCGAAGCCAACGGCCGCCTGGTGCAGGTCGCCGGCGATGCGATCCTGGCCGAGTTCCCCGGCGCGCCGGCCGCGGTCGATTGCGCGGTGACGATCCAGCGCCGCCTGGCCGAGCGTAACATCGGCATCGACCCGGAGCGGCGGATCGAGTTCCGCATCGGCGTCAATTACGGCGAGATCATCGGCGAGGAAGATCGCATCTTCGGCGACACCGTGAACATCGCGGCGCGACTCGAGGGTATCGCCGAGCCCGGCGGCCTGGCGATCTCGCGCCGGGTGCTCGAGACCATCGCCGACCGCAAGGACCTGGTGTTCGAAAGCCTGGGCGAGCGGCGGCTGAAGAACATCTCCCACCCGGTCGAGGTGTTCCGGCTGGCGAGCGGACGGCCGAGCCGATCGCTGGAGCCCGCGACCCTCACCTTGCCGCAACGGCCGTCGATCGCGATCCTGCCCTTCGACAACCGCACCGGCGATCCCGAGCAGCAGTATTTCGCCGAAGGCCTGGCCGAAAGCATCATCGTCGATCTGGCGCGGTTCCGCGCCTTGTTCGTGATCGCGCGCAACGCCAGCTTCGCCTATCGCAGCGCCGACGCGGACCTGACCGAGGTCGGCCGCAAGCTCGGCGTCCGCTATGTGCTGACCGGCAGCCTCTGGGGCAGCGGCGAGAAGCTCAGGCTGAACCTGCAGCTCTCCGACGCGGAATCCGGCGGCATGCTCTGGACCAGCCGGCGGGAATTCGACAAGGCGGATCTGTTCCGCACCCAGGACGAGATCACCCGTGAGATCGTCTCGGCTTTGCCCGGCCGGATCGAGGCGCATTGGCTGGAGGGCAGCCGCCGCAAGCGCGCGGAGAATTTCGTCGCCTACGACTATGTGCTGAAGGCCTGGGATCTCCTCTACGAACATGGCGGCGACCAGCACACCGCGATCCGGAGCCTGGTCCAGCAGGCGATCTTCCTGCAGCCGGGCTACGCCCAGGCCCAGGCGATGCTGGCCTATTCCTGGATGCTGACCTGGTTCCGCAACCAGGATCCCTCCGCATTGGATGCAGCGGAGCGCGAGGCCAAGCGCGCGCTGCTGCTCGATGCGACCGACGGCTGGTGCCAGTTCGTCGCCGGCTATGTGGCGCTCTATCGCCATCGCTTCGACGAGGCGGAGGAGCATTACAACCGCGCGCTGGAGCTCAACCCGAACGACGCGCAGCTCTATTCCGAGATGGGCGCCTTCAAGAAATATCTCGGCGAGACCGAGGAGGCGATCGACTACCTGCGGCAGGCGTTGCGCCTGAACCCGACGCGCAATGCCTGGATCTGGCACGAGATGGGCCTGGCACAGATCACCGCGCGGCGGCCCGCCGAAGCACTCGAGGCTTTCCAGAAGGTGCAGCCGCCGCTGCCCTTCGACGACATCTATGTCGCGATCTGCCTCGCCAAGCTCGATCGCGTCTCGGAAGCGAAGGCGCTGGCGCGGCGCGTGCTGATGGCGCGTCCCGGCATCAATGTCCGCGGCTGGGCGACCCGCGAGCCCTATTACGAGAAAGCCGATCTCCAGGACTTTCTCGACGGCATGCGCATCGCCGGATTCCCCGAGGAGTAACGTAGAGAAGCCGTCATGGCTGGGCCCAGCGGACGAATGTCCGCATTCGCGGACGGGGCCGGCCATCTCCATCCGTTGCGTACTCAGCACGAGATGCGCGGGTCAAGCCCGCGCATGACGGTGTTTTGTTACTGTTTTGCTCCTGACACCACCCTGTCAGGAGGGGGCGACTATACTCTCCTGCCATGAATGGAGAGGTGTCCCATGCGCAGCAAAACCTGGACCGGATTTCACCAACAGCCGGCGCGTCGTTCGGCGTTCGACGCCGTGATGGCGGTGGTGCTGCGCGGCGTTGCCGAGAGCTTCCGGCGCGCGCGCCAGCGTCGCGACCTCGCCGCGCTCTCCGATCACGCCTTGCGCGATATCGGTCTTACGCGGCGCGACGTCGAGGCTGAGATCGGCAAGCCGTTCTGGCGGGCCTGAGCGGCCTCAGCCCGGGCTGAGCTGCCGCGCCAGGTAGTCGTTGAGGGTCTTGCCGCGTTCCGGCTTGAACTTCTCCTCGGAGAGCACGAGGGCCTGCATGCGGTCGAGGCGGAAGGCGCGGAAATCCTGCCGGAGCTCGCACCAGGCGGCGAGAATCCAGATCGGTCCATAGAAAGCGAGGCCGAGCGGCCAGACCTGCCGCTCGGTCTCGGTTTCGCGCCCGTCCTTGTAGCGGAACTTCACTTTCAGCCGCTGCCGCAGCGCCCGGCGCAATTCCTGGGAATCGACGTTGAGCTTCTCCGCGAAGTGGCGGCTGGGGGCGATCAGCGCCGTCTCGGCCAGGCTCCGGCGCAGATGTTCCGGCAGCACCGCTTCGATCTTCGCCAGGACCTGACCTGCGGATTCGGCGAGGCTCTTGTCGGTCCAGGATTCGACGATCCGCGCCCCGAGCACCAAGGCTTCGAGTTCCTGCGAATCGAACATCAGCGGCGGCAGGTCGTAGCCGCCGCGCATGGCGTAGCCGAGGCCGGGGGCGCCCTCGACCGGCACGCCGCTCGCCATCAGCTCGGCGATGTCGCGATAGATCGTGCGCTCCGAGACTTCCAGCTTCTCGGCAAGCTCGCTGGCGCGGACCAGGCGGTGGCGGCGCAGATGCTGGATGATGTCGAACAGACGCTGGGCGCGGCGCATGGAACTTCCCCATAATCCAATCGGCCAGAACCTGGCGGGAGCGCAGCCTAATCTCCTGACATTCTCCTGTCACCTGGAGAGAAGCCGAGACCGTCTACCTGATCATCCTTCTCTGTCGTCCCCGCGTCATCCGGTTGTGCTAATTAGGCGCACTAGGCGCGCCGGGCCGGCTTTGCCTAGACTGGCGGGGATGGCGCAGCGGCGACGGGAAGAATGGGTGACGGCGATCATGCCGCGTAGGCGAACGGGGTTCTGGGACCGGCTGGCGCGGCTGGTGAAATTCCGCCTGGTGGTGCCGCTGATGCGCAGCCGGCACACGGCGGAATATTCGGCGCGCGGCACCGCGATCGGCCTCGCCTGGGCCTTCACGCCCACGGTCGGCATCCAGATGCCGCTGGTCTTGGTCACCTGGCTGATCGCCCGGCGGGTGCCGCGGTGGGATTTCAGCCTGATCCTGGGCCTGGCCTGGACCTGGACCACCAACGTCTTCACCGCGCTGCCTTGCTACTACCTGTTCTATGTCACGGGGCGCACCATGCTGGGGCGCTGGGACGAAGTCTCCGGCTATGCGCGCTTCCTCGATCTCTGGCACAGCTTCTTCCGCGCGGACCAGACGCTGGAGCAGCAGGTCGCCACGATGTTCGATGTCCTGGTCAAGGACTGGGGCATCGCCATGTGGGTCGGCTGCCTGCCCTGGTCGGCCCTGGTCGCCTTCCTCGGCTATCGCTGGAGCCTGAAGTTCATCCACGCCTATCGCCATGCGCGCGAGCACCGGCGCCACATCCGGCACCAGCGGCGGCACCCGCATTGAGGCTTGGTTGCGGCGGGCCAGCGCCGGCTTGATCGGCTGCCCCCGATCCCCTAGCTTCGCCGCAGCTTTCTTCGGGGGATATCTTGGCCAAGGCGGCAACGACCGAGTTCGACAGCTTCATCAAGCGGCATGCGGATACCGTGCATGTCGATGCCTTCCTGCACGACCTGAACGGCAACCTGCGCGGCAAGCGGCTGCCGGTCGCGGAAGCGGCGAAGCTGTGGAAATCCGGGCTCGAGATGCCGCGCTGCATGCTGTTCCTGGACCCGACCGGCGACGATCTCAATCCCGGCGAGCGCTCGACCGGTCTGGGCGATCCCGACGGCGCGGCGCGGCCGATCGCCGGCCTGCTCGCCCCCGTGCCCTGGGCCGAGGAGCCGACCGCGCAGATCCTGCTGCAGATGACCGATCCGCTGGGCGATCCCAACCATGGGCATCCCTCGCGCTATTGCGCCCGCGCGGCACTCGCCGGCACGCTCCAGCAGTTCAAGCGGCTGAAGCTTGCGCCGGTGGTGGCGGTCGAGCTCGAGTTCTACCTGTTCGACCGCGATCGCAGCACCGAGGGCCTGCCGGTCGCGGTGAAGAATCCCCTGACCGGAAGACCGGAAACCTCGAAACAGCCCTACAGCATCGACGACCTCGATGCCTATGGCGCCTTCATCCGCCGCGTCGCGGCCTATGCGCGGGCGCAAAACATCCCCGCCTCCGCCGCGATCACCGAATATTCGCCGGGGCAGTTCGAGATCAACCTGAAGCACGAGGCCGACGCGGTCTCCGCCTGCGACCATGCGGTGCTGCTGAAGCGCGCGATCAAGGCGGCGGCGCGGGTGGACGGCCATCATGCCAGCTTCATGGCCAAGCCGTTCCTCGATCAGGCCGGCAGCGGCATGCATATCCATGTCAGCCTGGTGGATGCCAAGGGCAAGAACCTGTTCGGTGAAAGCGGCGCTAAAGGCGAGACGCTGCTCCGCCAGGCGGTCGCCGGCTTGCAGGCGGCGATGCCGGAGTCGATGGCGATCTTCGGCGGCAACCTCAACGGCTTCCGCCGCTACCAGCCCGGCCATAACGTGCCGATCACGCCGGCCTGGGGCCATAACAACCGCTCGGTCGCCTTCCGCATTCCGGCAGGCGGCGGTGCGGCACGGCGCATCGAGCACCGGGTCGCCGGCGCCGACGCCAATCCCTATCTGGTGATGGCCGCGGTGCTGGCCGGCATGCTGCACGGCATCGAGCAGCGGCTCTCGCCCACGGCCGAGACCAAGGGCGATGCCGGCGACGACGCCGATCCCAACGTGCCCTTCGAGTTCACCGCCGCGCTCGATCGTTTCGCCAAGGCGAAGATCCTGCCGCGCTACATCGCCCCGGACATCCTCGATCTGATGCGCGACCAGCGCCGGCTGGAGATGCAGAAGTTCATGGGCACGATCTCGCGCCAGGAATACGACTGGTATCTCTGATTATCGGCGCGCAGCGGCCGCCCCGCCAACCCCGCTGCGCGCGACAGTCTCGCGTCTAGAAGAAACGCCAGATCAGGTAGACGTGGCTGACCGCGATGCTGATCAACATCAGCGGCGCCGCCAGCTTCATGAACTCCAGGAAGCGGAAGGGCACGCCGGCGCGTTCGCCGATGCCGGCGACGGTGAGATTCGCCGAAGCGCCGATCAAGGTGCCGTTGCCGCCGAAGCAGGCGCCGAGCGAGAGCGCCCACCAGAGCGGGAGGATCGCCTGGTCGCCGCCGAGCTCCGGCCCCATCGACTTGATCACCGGGATCATGGTGGCGACGAAGGGAATGTTGTCGATGATCGCCGACAGCAGCGCCGAGGCCCAGAGGATGGCGATGGTGAGCGATTTCAGGTCGCCGCCGGTCGCCGCGACCATCTGATCGGCCAGGAGCCGGAGCAGGCCGGCATGCTCGACCCCGGCCACCACGATGAACAGGCCCACGAAGAAGAAGATGGTGATCCACTCGACCTCGTTGAAACTCTCGATCAGCCGCTCATGCTGGTGCTCCGCCGAGCGGCCGAGATTGTCGAGCAGCAGCAGGACCGCCGCGCCGAACAGCGCGATGGCGCCCGCCTCCATGTGGATGAAGCGCGCCGACGCGAAAGCCAGAACCACCGCGACGATCACGGCGACCGACTGCTTCATCAGCCGCGGATCGGTGATCGCCGCCTTGTGGTCGAGCGCCATGACCCGCGCCCGGGATTCGTCGGTCGCGCTGAGCTTGCGGCCCCAGATGAGGTGCATGGCGAGGACATGCAGCGCGAGCACCACCAGCACGACCGGGGTCAATTCCAGCACGAAGTCCATGAAGGTGAGATGCGCGGCGGAACCGATGATGATGTTGGGCGGATCGCCGATCAGCGTCGCGGTGCCGCCGATGTTGGAGGCGAGGATCTCGCTGAACAGGAACGGATAGGGCTTCACCTTCAGCTCGCGGCAGATCACCAGGGTGACCGGCGCCACCAGCAGCACCGTGGTGACGTTGTCGAGGAAGGCCGAGAACACCGCGGTCACGATCGCCAGCAAAGCGAGGACCCCGCCGGGGCTGGCCTTGGTCGCCTGGGCGGCGACGATCGCCACGTACTGGAACACTCCGCAGCGCCGGGTGATCGCCACGATCAGCATCATCCCGGTCAGCAGCGCCAGGGTGTTGAAGTCGATGCCTTCGACCGCCTGTTCCTGGGTCAGCAGGCCGAGCGAGATCATCAGCCCGCCGCCGAGCAGGGCGACGATGGCGCGGTTCAGTTTCTCGCTCATGATCGCGGCATAGGTCGCGATCAGCAGCGCGGTCGAGGTCCAAAGCGGATCGAGCCCGAAAAGAACGTGTTCCTGCAATGCTTCATTCCCCTTGATTGGCCGGGGATGGGAACACGATTGTTTCAGCGGTGCAATATTCAGGAGGCTGTTGCCGCCCCGAATGGCGCGAGGTTGCCGAGGAATTGCTCGGTCGCGGCTTTCCAGGAGAAGGTCTCGGCGACCTCGCGGCAACGCGCCGCCGGCAAGGCCAGCGCCTGCTTCACGGCGGCGCCGAGATCGACGTCGAGCGCGCCGGCGCCGCTGCCGGTCAGGATGTCGCGCGGGCCCGGCACCGGATAGGCGGCGACCGGGAGCCCGCTGGCCAGCGCCTCCAGGATCACCAAACCGAAGGTGTCGGTGAGGCTGGGGAAGACGAAGACATCGGCGGCGGCGTAGTGGCGGGCCAGGTCCTCGCCGACCTTCTTGCCGAGGAAATGCGCCTTGGGGAACCGGCGCCTGAGCTCGGCGAGCTGCGGGCCGTCGCCGATCACCACCTGGCTGCCGGGGAGATCGAGCGCGAGAAAGGCCTCGATGTTCTTCTCGATCGCCACCCGCCCGACGAAGAGATGGATCGGGCGCGGCAGATCCAGCACCTGCTTATTCCCGGGCTTGAAGAGATCGAGATCGACGCCGCGCGACCAGCGCCGGATATTGCCGAAGCCGCGCGCAATCAGATCCGACTCGATCGACGGGGTCGCGACCATGATGCTGCGCGACCGCTTGTGGAAGCGCCGCAGCCAAGCATAGGAGAGGCCGACCGGCACGGCGAAACGCGCCTCGACATATTCCGGGAAGCGGGTGTGATAGGCAGTGGTGAAGGGCAGGCCCTGGGCCAGGCAATAGGACCGCGCCGCATGACCCAACGGACCCTCGGTCGCGATGTGGATCGCGTTCGGCCGGAAGGCTTCGATGGTGCGGGCGATCTTCCGGCCGGGCAGGAGTGCGAGCTTGATCTCCGGATAGGTCGGGCAGGGAAAGCCGTTGAACTGGTCCGGCGAGATCACCGCGACCGCGTGGCCCATGGCGTTGAGCTCGTCGCGGGTCCGCATCAGGGTGCGCACCACGCCGTTGGTCTGCGGCGCCCAGGCGTCGGTGACGAGCGCCAATCTCATCGATTGGGGCTCATCGGTTGGGGCTCATCGGTTGGGGCTCATCGAGCGGGGTTCATGCCGCGACGTGATGCTCCACGTCGTCGACGAGGGTCGGCGCCAGCATCGAGAAGTTGCGGTTGGCGGCCCATTCGACGATCTCGAGCCGGCCGTCCATATGCTCGACCAGGGCGGTGCAGCTTTCGACCCAGTCGCCGTCGTTGATGTAGTGGATGCCGTCGATCATCCGCGATTCGGCCTTGTGGATATGGCCGCAGATGACGCCGTCCAGCCCCTGGCGCCGCGCTTCCGCCGCCATCGCATCCTCGAAATCGCTGATGAACTTGACCGCGTCCTTGACCTGGGTCTTCAAGTAGGCGGAGAGCGACCAGTATTGCAGGCCGAGCCTGACCCGGACGTGGTTGTACCAGTGGTTCAGGGTCAGCACGCAGTGATAGGCGGTGTCGCCGAGATAGGCGAGCCACTTGGCGTATTTGATGACGCCGTCGAAGGCGTCGCCATGCACCACCAGGTAGCGCCGGCCGTCGGCGGTGACATGCACGATCTCGTTGACCACCGCGACATCGCCGAAGGTCATGCCGTCATAGTCGCGCAGCGGCTCGTCGTGATTGCCGGGCACATAGACGACGCGGGTGCCCTTGCGCGCCTTGCGGAGCAGCTTCTGCACCACGTCGTTGTGGCTCTGGGCCCAGTACCAGGCCTTCCGCAGGCGCCAGCAGTCGATGATATCGCCGACCAGGTAGATGTTGTCGGCCTCGTTGTATTTGAGGAAATCGAGCAGAAACTCCGCCTTGCAGCCGCGCGTCCCGAGATGGAGATCGGAAATGAAGATGCTGCGGTATTGGCGAAGCTGAAGCGTGCTCGGCTGTGCGTTCATCAAACCCTGCGCGACTCGGAGTGAAGGCTCCGGACGGCGCGAGAAATATCCTCAGATGGGTGACGCGGCGATGACAGCGCGCACTTCGCGCCCCGTCTTCATCGGATTGTCATCCCGCGTTCAGCGGGATGTCACGATCAGCGGCTCCGGCGCGGGATCGCGGCTCGAGATCGGCGCGCCGCAGTCGGCGGTGCCGCGGGCGCGCAGCCGCGCCAGCCGCGGCGCCGGATCCTCGACCGCCGGGGCGTCCAGGCGCCAGAGAATCTCCGCGCCGACGGCGGCGTCCGCGGCCGCGCCGGTGATGCCTTCGACCTGCCGCACCGATTGCATGCAATAGGCGGCGACGCCGGAGCGATGCTGCTCGCCGTAACCGACGACGAAGACGTTGCCCATCAGCACCCCGGTGCCGATATAGCGCAGCTTGGGCGTATACCAATCGACCAGGTAGATCGCGCCGGCGCGCCTGATCTCGACCCGGCCGCCGTAGTCCGAGCCGTCGGGATTGCGGCCGAGGGTGATGTCGAAGCTGCCCTCCAGGCCTTCCGGTCCGTCCAGATTCTCGGCGCCGAGCGTCGCCGTCCGGCCGCCGCCGTCGCTGCGCCAGATGCCTTCGAGATGCCCGCCCTGCACCCGGTAGAGCACGATGCCGTAATCCTCGCTCGGGTCGTCGGCGGCGATGCCGAGCACGTTGTCGAGCTGCAACCCGTAGCCGCGCTGCTCGAGCGGCGCCGGCCGGCTCCACTTCAGCCGGAAGGTCGTGCCGTTGGGCTTGATCGTGGCCGTGCCCTGGTAGCCCTCGCCGGCCGCGTTCTGTCCGGCGAGCTGGTAGATGCCGCCGCTGTCCTGGGCGGCGGCGGGCGGAAGCGGTCCAAGCGCCAGCGCCAGGCAGAGCGCGGCGAGACGGGTCGCATGCCGCCGAATCATGCGCCGGCGAGGGTCATGCCGTCGATGCGCAAGGTCGGCGCGTTGATGCCGTAGCGGAACTCGAGATCGTCGGCGACGGTGATCGCCTTGAACATGTCCTTCAAGTTGCCGGCTATGGTGACTTCGGAGACCGGGAAGGCGAGTTCGCCATTCTCGATCCAGAAGCCGGCAGCACCCCGGCTGTAGTCGCCGGTCACGCCGTTGACCGCCGAGCCCATCATCTCGGTCACGTAGATGCCGCGTGGGATATCCTTCAGCAGCGCATCGCGACTGATCCTGCCCGCCGGGATGTGGACATTGGCGGCGCCCGGCGAAGGCGGCGACGAAGCGCCGCGATGCGCGTTGCCGGTGGACTTGAGGCCAAGCTGGCGCGCGGAGCGCAGGTCGAGCATCCAGGTCTTCAAGACGCCGTTCTCGACCAGCAGGCGGCGCTGGGTCGGCAGGCCTTCGCCGTCGAACGGCATCGAGCGCAGGCCGCGGGCGCGGTGCGGGTCCTCGATGATGTCGATGCCGGCAGCGAAAATCTGCTCGCCCATCTTCTCCTTCAGGAAACTGGTGCCGCGCGCGATCGCGCCGCCGTTGATGGCGCCGAGGAGATGGCCGATGATCGAGCTCGAGACCCGCGGGTCCAGCACCACCGGCAGTTTCGCGGTCGCGACCTTGCGGGGGTTGAGGCGCTTCACCGCGCGTTCGCCGGCGCGCCGGCCGAGCACCGCCGCGTCTTCGAGATCGTCGAAGAAGACCGCCGAGGAATAGTCGTAGTCGCGTTCCATGCCGGTGCCCTCGCCGGCCAGCACGGCGACGCTGACGCCCGAGTGGCTCTGGGCATAGCCGCCGTAGAAGCCGTTGGAGGCCAGCATGGCCATCTCGCTGCGGCCCCAGCCGGCCTCGGCGCCTTCGGAATTGGTGACGCCCTTGACGGCGCGGGCGGCGGCTTCGGCCTCCCGCACCAGGGCGATCAGTTCCGCTTCGCTCGGCTCCTTGGGATCGAGGATCTCCAGCTGCGGCGGATTCCTGTCGATCTCGGCGGGATCGGCGAGGCCGGTATAGGGATCCTCCGGCACCACCCTCGCCATGGCGACGGCGCGCTGCGCCAGCTCTTCCAAGGCCGCGCGGTTGAAGTCGCTGGTGGAGACGATCGCCTGCTGCTTGCCGATGAAGACACGGAGCCCGAGGTCCTGGTCCTCGGAACGCTGCAGCTTCTCCAGCTTGCCCAGGCGCTCGCCGACCGAGAGGCTCAGATTGCGCCCGATCACCGCATCGGCCGCATCGGCGCCGGCGGCCTTGGCGAATTTCACAGCGGATTCAAGCAGGGTCGGGAAGTCGGCATTGGAGGAAGCGGGCATGGAGAACTTTCATCGGGATTTGGCGTCGGGCGTCAAGGTGGGTCAGTCGGCCCCAAAAGGCAAGGCCCGTTGGCCCGCGGTTTCCGCCGGTCTATCATGGCGCAACAGGCCGGAGCCGCGTCCCTTGCCGCCGAAACCAAAACCGAAATTTCCGTTGCCCTCCGTAACCCGGCGCGGCACTTCCTTGGCACTAGCCGCGCTGGTGCTGATCCTCGGCTTCGCCTATGCAATCTACTACCCGTCCTGCTGCGCGAAGCCGGAGGAAGCCGAGGCCATGCAGGCCTTCCGCACGACTTGCATGCAATCCGCCCGACGCGCCAACGGTGGCAACGGCGACTTGGTGATGGACGATGCGACCGAGGCCAAGATCGGCGCCTATTGCCACTGCATGGCCGAAGCGGTGCGGCGCAACCTGTCGGAGGCAGAGGTCGCCCGCATCGCCAAAGGCCAGACCAGCGATACCACGCTCGCTCTTCTCGGCCGCATCGTCGACGGTTGCAGGGCGCAGATGGAGTAGCTGTGCGACCGATGCCGATAGCCAATTATTTTGGCGCGCCCCCTGAGCCGCTTCCACCCGCCACCTTGACCAGGCAAGCCTGGATCTTCTCTTCGTCGGGAATGTTGGCGCCAATAGCCTCGATCAGACGCCCGTTTTCCTCGATTCGACGACCGGTTTCGGCCAGTTGCACCAGCGCGATTTGGGCATTCTGCGCTGCGGCCTGCCGATCTGCCTTAGTGGTTTCGGCCTCGATACGCCCGGCATTGGCGGCGGCAGTTGCCATCACCGTGGCCTCCTGAGCCGCCTTCGCCTTATCGTTCTCCTGCTTCGCTTCCTTCTTCTTCTTGTCGAGGTTCGCGACATAGTCGGCAACGATGGTCTTGAAGGAACCCGATAGCTCCTCCGTCGTCGCTCGCTTCGTCAGCACCGTCGAGTTGACCGTCGCTCGAACCTGATTGGCAAAGAGCACGAGGCGCTTTGCGGCGGTGTCCGCCCCGGTTTTGCCCGCGGCAGCGGCGGCTGGGGCCGCTGCGATCCCGGGCGAGGAGAGCGCCATGTTCGGCGAGGCTACGGTTCCCGCATCGGAAGCCGCCATCAGCGCGCCCAGCAGATCGACGCGGGCCGCCGTGGCCGCAACGACCGTCGGACTAACTGCCGCCACGGCGGCCCGTGCTCCGACCGGCTGTCCCGCGTCCTTCATGAACGCCGTGTTCTCATTCGGCGTCTCCATCAACATGGTCATATTGGACATCGCGGCCAGAGGCACCGATCCTCCGGCGGTATCGTTGGGAATCGAAGCCAGCGGGACGAGGAGACTCTCCGCACAATTCAGCGATTCCACCGCGTTCTTATAGAGCGCAAGCGATTCGTCGATCAGCAAGAAGCGGTCGGTCAATCCGAGCGCGCCGGCGCCGAGCCCGACACCGGCCGCCGCCGCCTGGTTCCCATCGAAGGCAAGCAGGGCCGTCGCCGCGCCGATGGCGCCGATCAGCACGCCATTCAGACCTTGGCCGATCGAGAACGGGGTGTCGGCGGTCCTGACCGCCTCTTCCTTCATGCGGTTGGAGTAGTCGAGGGCCACTTCCATCGTGAGCGGATCCTTCGGCTTGTCGATCTGATTCATCGTATACATACCGCCGCAACCGCTGACCGCGGTGGCGCTGACCAGCAGGGTCAGTGACAATGTCGCGTCGCGTCGGGCGCGTGAAACACCAATGGTCATTTGACTCTCCCGTAATTGACTGTTGCTACCCCGTATCGCGCGCGGTCGTGCCGGCCTCCGGCGCCGAGCAGCACTAGCCAGGGCGTCGTGACGCAATCGTGACGCGTCTTATTCGCCTCGGTTTGACGCGGCGATTTGGCGCCGTCAGCGGATGAACTCGGCCTTACCGGCTTGCCGGCCGTTGGGCTCCAGCGGACAGAGCGCCATAACCAGCCTGACTGCGGCGACGGCGTCCCGACAACCTAGCTTCGCCAGCAGCGAATTGAGTGCATCCTGCGGGCTGGTGGCCCCGATGTTCGCGTCGAGGCGGAGTTCGCCTGCCCGCAGCGCGGACAGCAGCTCCCGCTCGCGGTCGGTCAGATCGAACGCCTCGCCCAACGCGCGCAGGGCCTGGTGGCTCGGCACCAGCTCCGATGGAGAGAGCTCGATCACCGCGAGATCCCGCGACGCGCCGGTCCGCCGGGCGAAGGCTTCTCCGAGCAGGCCCTGCGGCCGCCGGATCGCCACGGAGTAGCTGGGGACGCCGGCGTCCATCAGAATCGCGGTCTCCACATCGGTGCCGCGAAGCGCGCCGAGCACGTCCCCGAAGCGGACCGCCATGTCCGGCGAAACGAAGGCGAGCGCGCCGGCGGCGATACGGACGAGGTCGCCGCGGTGGACCAGTTCCAGACAGCGCCAGTTGGCGTAGAGAACCTGAAGCGACGCCACGTCGATGACCAGCGCCGCCCCGCGCCAGTCGGGGCAGAGGATTGCCAGGATGTCTCTATCCATCATTCGATACGCACCCGGCACTGACTTGGACTGTCCTTAATCGCCGCCCCGATCGGGGAATCCTCGGTTGGAATCAAAGGGATTCAAACCGATCGGATCGGCGATCCCGATCGCAGGAAACTGGCTTCGAGACTGGAGAGCGGCGCGTGACGCGGCCGTGACGCGAAGGCCGCCGAACCCGCCTGCGGCCGCGAAAGTGGTGGCCGATCCGAATAGGTTCCGCAATAATTGGATCAATCGGGGAGCGAAATTCGAAATGGATCCGCAAGTCTTCATAAGACTTCTGGGCGTTCCGGAAGTCGCCGGCAGTGCGACCGCCGCGCCTTTCCCGGCGAAGGGGTTTCAGCTGCTGGCCTTGATTTGCCGATCTCCGGCGGCGCGAATCTCGCGGCGGGAAGCGGCATCGCTGCTCTGGAACAGCGGCAGCGACGGGGAAGCGCTCACCAATCTGCGGCAGCTGCTCATGCGGATCCGGCGCTTCGATGCGAGCACGCAGGAATTGATCGCGTCGGATCAGCAATGGCTGACCCTGGGCGCGGCCTTTCCGGACATCGACATCCTGCTGTTCCAATCGCTGACGTCGCAGATGCCGAACCGCGACGCGCAGCGCGCGCTCGAGCTGTTCAGGGGCGACCTGCTGGCGGGAGCCGGCGACTTTACCAACGAGTTCGCGCAGTGGCTGCTGCCCGAGCGCGAAGCGTTGCGTGCGTGCTTCTTCTCAGCGGCAGCCTCGGTGCTGATCGACCTGACCCGTTTCGGGCGCGCGCCCGCCGACGAGCTGCGCGCGATCGCGCAGCGGATGCTGGCTTTGGAACCTGACCGGGAGGCCAGTTATCGGCTGCTGATCGAAGCTTATGGCCGGAACGGAATGTTCGCCGAAGCCGACAAGATCATGAAGGAGCTGAAGCAGGTCTTGCGGCGCGAGTTCGGCGCGGAGCCGAGCGCGGAAACCATCGCGGTGTCGCGCCGTGTCATGGCCAGCGCCCGGGATGTTGTTGCCGGCGAGCCGCAAGCGGAGAGAAACGAAGACGTGCGGCCGCGAATCGCGTTCCTCGCGCCCTATTCGGTCGATGACGCAGAGGCGCCGCGGATTGTGCGTGCGCTCATCGAGGATGTGGCCAACGAGCTGACCCGGTACCGGACATTTGCGGTGCTGGCGCCGCACAGCTCGTTCCAGGTGGCCCATGATTCAGGCCTGCCGGTCGACAATGCGGCGCTGCGCGCGGGCTACACGATCAGCGGCTTCCTGCGCCGCGAGGCTGCGATTGAGACATTGACGCTGCGCCTGGTGAAATGCTCGTCGCAGGAGATTCTCTGGGCGCTGGAGATCCCGCTTGAAGCCGATCAGCTCGCCCATTCGTTCCGTATCCTGGCGATGCGCGTCGCGGCCAGCCTGGCCGCCGAGCTGGAGCGGGATTCGCTCAGCCAGGCGCTGGACCGGAACACCGCCGGAGCCGCCTATCGCCGCTATCTTGAGGGACAGGTCCAGATGCAGGCCTGCACGCTTCCCAGCCTGCGGCGGGCGCAACGCGCCTATCGCGATTCGGCCGCGCAAGACCCGAGCTTCGCCGCCGCCCGCGCCAGGATCGGGCAGACGCTCTATTTGGAATGGCTCCTGCTGGGCGGGAGCGATCCGCATCTGCTGATCGAGGCGAGAAAGCACGCGGATGCCGCCGTGGCGCTGGATGCCGGTGCTGCGCTCGGCCACTGGATGAGCGCGGTCGTCGGCCTCTATCAGCGCGATTTCGGGCTGTCCGCGGAGAAGTTCAGCGAAGCGGAGGCACTCAACCCCAACTCCGCCGACCTGCTGGTGCAGCACGCAGACGCCCTCTCGCATTTCGGCCGGCCCGATGAAGGATGGTCGCGGTTCGAGCGCGCGGTCGACCTCAATCCGCTGCCGCCGGATCACTACTGGTGGGCGGGCGCCGGCATCGCCTTCAATCGCCAGGATTTCACCCGCACGGTCGCGCTGTGCGGCCGGATGGCGAACGATGAGCCGGTGCTCCGCCTGCTGACCGCGACGCATGCGTTGCTCGGCGATATCGAGACCGCCCGGTCCTACGGCCAGCGCGTGACGGAACTCTATCCCGGCGAACGCGCCGCGGACATGGTGAAAGCCGTGCCCAACCGCGACGACACGCCGGGCAAGCTTTTTATCGAAGGTCTCCGATTGGCGGGGATCAGTTAAAGGGGGGACAGAGAATGGCTAACGCTGCAACCGGACGCTTGTATGTGATCGGGGATCGCGATACCGGCGTCTTGTTCGTCAAGACCGAGCCCTTGCGCGCATCAATCGTGCCGTTGACCACCATTGCGCGCTACGCCGGAACCAACGGCATCTCTCTGGATGAAGCCTTTGCGCGCATCGCTCGAGGCGCAAAGTCGATGATCATCGACCGGGACAATTCGGCCGTCCCGGCGCTCGATCCGATGGTCTTCGATACGTTCTTCGACATGGTCAAGAACGGAACGGTGATCAGCGATGCCAGCTTCTGCTTCATCGCCGAAGTGCAGAATGCTGAATGGGAGAATCGCCGCTACCGCTACCCGCCGGTCGGCCCTGCCTTGAAGGAGCTCAACCCAGAGACATCGTCGCCGTCCGGCGATGCGCTCAAGGAGGTCGAACTCATGGATGGTCAGCCGTGACCTCCTAGCTGCCGGTGTTCGCCGGCATGAATTTCGATCATCGTCTGTCCGAATTGGCGGAGCTCGGGACCTCGCTTCGAAACCAATCGAAGCTGCCTTGTCCCGAGCCGGCGCCAATAACGAGGAGTGCGGAGCAGATCGCCGGCAGCGTGGCGCCGTTCTTCAAGGAACTCGGCATCACGCGGGTCGGCGATCTTACCGGCCTCGATACCATCGGCATCCCGGTATGGTTCGCCAGCCGCCCGAATGCGAGAACTCTTGCCGTCTCTCAGGGCAAGGGTATTCGACATGTCGACGCCCGGACCGGTGCCGTCATGGAAGCCGTTGAAGATGCCGTCGCCGAGCGATCGGGGCGGAACGTGGCGATGCATGCTTCTTGCGAGCAGCTGCGGCGCAGGCAACGCGTGATCCCATTCGAGCGGATCACCCGCTGCTCCGCCTTCGGCCTCGATCCCCGGGCCGACCGGGCCTGGGTTCCCGGCCTCTCGCTGCCAGAGGGACAACCCGTCTTCGCACCCTTCGAGCTTGTGGGGCTGGATTTCAGCACGGACTCCCCTTGGGACCATCGCGCATTTCGGATGTCCAGCGTCGGACTGGCGGCAGGCGGCACGCTGTGCGAGGCGGTGATCCACGGGTTGCTTGAGATCATCGAGCATGCGGCCACGTCGAGCCTCGACATCTTCGGCATCCACCCCGCGTTTGCCCGGCCGGTGCGATTTCGCGCCGGAGACTGCGAGGCGCTGGACCATGTGCAAGCCTGCATCCGACGCGCCGGCGTGGAGCCGATCTTCCTCGACATCAGCCGGAATGCCGCGTTTCCTGTCGTTGCCGCCTTCATCGACCGGCCGGTGGTCGAACGCAATGGCCGTTGCGGGTCGATCTTCAGTGCCGGCTTTGCCGCGAAACCGACCTTGGCCGGCGCTGCACTGGCCGCCTTGCTGGAAGCCGTCCAGTCGCGCCTAACCGATATCGCGGGTGCCCGTGACGATCTCCAGCCCGAACAGTATCGCGCGCGCCATTCCAATATCGGCCGGCTGCGCGGCTGCGGCCCGGAGATACCAGCAACGGCCGCTCCGCAGCGACAGGGCATCGCGGCGCAACTGCGTGCTTTGCTGGCGGGCCTTGCAGAAGCGGGAATCGGCGAGATCTTCGTCTTCCCCCTCGATTGCGGGGAGATGGATGTCCGGGTGGTCCGCGTCATCGCCACGGAATGCGAGACGCCGGGGGACGGCAATCTCGCCGTGCTCGATTCGCGGACACTGGAAAAGATTCTCGAGCCCGGAAGGTGAACCGCATGGGCGTAGTCGTGTTTGCCGGACCCAGTCTGTATGGCGTCGACCCGCGATTCTACAACGGCCTGTGCGTTCAGCCTCCCGCGGCCTGCGGCGACATCCTGAAAGCCGCAGACCGGGGCGCCGCCGCGATCGGCCTCATCGACGGCGTCTTCGAGAATACGCCTGCGGTATGGCACAAGGAAATTCTCGCTGCGCTCGACGCGGGGATCGCAGTCTATGGCGCCGCCAGCATGGGCGCGTTGCGGGCGGCCGAATGCTGCGGCTTTGGCATGATCGGCCTCGGCAAGATTTTCGAAGATTACCGGTCCGGGCGCCGATCGGCCGATGCCGACGTCGCCATCCTGCACGCGCCTGCGGAGCTCGGCTTTCGCCCCCTGACCGAGGCCCTGGTCGATGTCGAGGAAACGATTGCAGCCCTAGGCCAGGGTCTGGATCTGAGCGGCGCCGAGGTCGCAATGTTGACCGCAGCGGCGCGGCGACTCCACTACAAGGAGCGCGACTGGCCGGCAATCATGCGCATCACAGCCCTCGACCGGCGCCGTGCCGAGCAGATTGACCATGCCTTGCCGAGCTGGATCGTTCGCCGCAAGCAACGCGATGCCCTGCTGCTCTTGCAACGCATGCAGGCCATTGGCCCCGTGGACCGGAACCGGTCCGAGAGCACGTTCACGTTCCACCGCACATTGACATTCGACGTTCTGCGCGATCGGTTGTCCGGTGTCGCGCCGGTATGATTGAAGCCCTTCGGACTCATTTGTGACCTGCAGATGTCAGACCCGCAGCGCCGACTGATGGCTGATTGCGGCTCAGCGATTCGCCGGGTCGCCGTCGCGATGCCGCCGGAGATATTCCGTCCCGAACAATCGGAGCGGCTTGATGTCTACCTTGGGCTTTGCACGGCACTTGCCGCCCATGCGGACGTAACGATCCTTTGTGAGGAAGGAAGCGACGCCGAGCTGCGGCCGTGGCTGAGCCGCATCGAGGCGCCACGCATGCCGACCATCGCCGCGACCGCACCGGTGGGCGGACTGCAGGATCGGGGATACTGGATTCGTGACAGCTTTCTCTGCGCCGAGGCCGCCGGAACAAGCAAATACCTCGTGCCGTCGGGTCAACCACCGGAAAGCCCCGCCGGCTGGCTCGCCGAAATGGACGGGGCAACGATCGAACCGATCTGCGCCAGGATCGCGGGGGGGAACTGCCTGGTCGGGCCGGATTTCTGGCTTGTCGGAATCGAGAGCGTGAGCGGCACGGCCGAGGCGGTGACCCAGGGTGATCTGGGCGCGGCTGAAGCGGCCATTCGCAACCTCGATGAAAGGCCACTGACGCTCGTCGGCTATGATCCGGAAACAGCGGACGGATGCCGCTACCAGCCCTGGTTCCATCTGGACCTTTTCATGACCGTGACCGGGCGGGTGATGAACGGAAAGCCGGAATTGCTGCTCGCCGAGCCGCTGTCGACACCGGATCCGGAAGGACCGAGAAACCGGCTTTACGCACCCCACGTCGAGGCCGTTGCGGAAAGACTCCGCCGCTCCTTCGAGCTGGCGCGCAACCCAGTGCCCTTCGTTCCGACGCCGGGCAGCCGCGAGCCCCGGCTGCGGGCCTACAACAACGCCCTGGTGCAAAACGATCCTCCGATCGTGTGGCTGCCCCAGTTCGCCGATCGGGAGCCCGAGATGCGCGCCGCCGATCTGCGCAACCGCACGATCTGGGAAGACCGCGGCTTCAGCGTCGTCCCCGTCTTCGGCTGGTCCGGCTTCGTCAACGCATCAGGCGCGCTGCGTTGTGCCACGAAAGTGCTGGGGCGCTGAACGGCGCGGCCTTACGCCGCGCTGAGGCTTTCGCCTTTCAGCACCTTGCGGATCAGGTCGGCGGTTTCCTTGCGGCCGTAGAGCGCGATGAAGGAGCCCATGCGCGGGCCCTGGTCCTGCCCCAAGAGCACTTCATAGAGCGCCTTGAACCAGGCCTTCAATTCCGGGAAGGGATGGCGCTTGCCGATCTCGTAGACCTCGTTCTGCAAATCCTCGGCCGTGGCCTCGGCCGGCGCCGTTTCGAGATAGCGCAGCAACTCGTCGAGCGCCGCGCGCTCGGTCGCGTCGGGGGCGCGGTACTGCTTCTTCGGCTTCACATGGTCGCGGTAGTAGTTGATCGCGTAGCCGACCAGCTTGTCGAGGAACGGCGCCGTGGCCGGCGTCGCCTCGGGAAGGTAGCGGCTGATGAAGCCCCAGAGTGTCTCCTTGGCCTCGGCATTGCAGACCGAGGCGAGGTTGAGAAGAATCCCGTATGACAGCGAGACGCCGATCTCGGGCGCCTTGCCGTTGTGGATGTGCCAGATCGGATTCTCCATTCGCTGCGCCGGCGCCTCGTTCGGGAACTTCTCGACGAAGGCGAGATAGTCGTCGACCGCGCGCGGGATCACGTCGAAATAGAGCCGCTTCGCCGCGCGCGGCTTCTGGTACATGAACAGCGCCAGGCTCTCCGGCGGCGCATAGGTCAGCCATTCCTCGACCGAGAGGCCGTTGCCCTTGGACTTGGAGATCTTCTGGCCCTTGTCGTCCAGGAAGAGCTCGTAGTTGAACCCCTCCGGCGGCCTGGAGCCAAGCACGCGGCAGATCTTGTTGCCGAGATCCACCGAGGGGATGAGGTCCTTGCCCGACATCTCGTAATCGACGCCGAGCACGCTCCAGCGCATGCCCCAGTCCGGCTTCCATTGCAGCTTGCAGCGGCCGCCGGTGACGAGCGTCTCCACCAGAGAGCCGTCCTCTTCCTCATAGACGATGGTGCCGGCGTCCGGGTCGGTCTTCACCACCTTGGTCATCAGCACCTTGCCGGACTTCTGCGACACCGGGAGGAAGGGCGAATAGGTGAGCGCCCGCTCCTCGCGCAGGCTGGCCAGCATGATCTCCTGGATCTTGTCGTAGTTCCGGAGCACGTTCAGCAGCCCTTCGTCGAACCGGCCGGCGTGATAGCACTCGGTCGAGGAAACGAACTCGTAGTCGAAGCCGAAGCCATCGAGGAAGCCGCGCAGCATCGCGTTGTTGTGATGGCCGAAGCTCTCATGGGTGCCGAAGGGATCCGGCACCTTGGTCAGCGGGAAACCGATATACTTCTGCAGCATCTCCTGGTTCGGGACGTTGGTCGGCACCTTGCGCAAGCCGTCCATGTCGTCGGAGAAGGCGAAGAGCTTGGTCGGGATGTCGGAGAGGCGCTGGAAGGCCTGGCGCACCATGGTCGTGCGCACCACCTCGCCGAAGGTGCCGATATGCGGCAGGCCCGAGGGGCCGTAGCCGGTCTCGAACAGCACATAGCCCTTTTTCGGCGCGGCGTCCTTGTAGCGTTCGACGAGTTTCCTCGCTTCCTCGAACGGCCAGGCACGCGCGGCTTGGGCATAGGTGCGGTCGTCGGACATTTCTCTCCAATCTCCAAAAAATGACCGGCGGAGACTAGAGGCGCGGTGCCCATCCCGCAAGCCTGGGCGGCCGTTTTCCGCGGGTGGGAGGGATGCCCGGCATGCAATGGTAAACACCGCGCGGGCATCGGTTCGATAGGCGATCGGCATTTCAGCGCCGGGCCGGCCGCGGGCATCTTGGCGGCGGAGGATCGGGCATCGGGCCCGGTCCGTGCTTCAAGGAAACTCTGCCATGACTGCGCGTTTCGCCGGCCTCTGCGCCGCTTTCGCCCTGGCCGCGGGCCTCGCGGGCTGTGCGGCTTCCTCGGATCAATCCCCCAGCATGAATGCCATGGGCATGAATGCCATGAGCGTGAACACCAAGAGCGCGAACGGCATCGTCACCGCGAAGAGCGCCTATGGCATGGACGAGACCGTCGCCCGCCTGAAGCAGGACATCGCCGGCAAGGGCCTCATGTTCTTCAGCGAGATCGACCAGGCGAAGCTGGCCCAGGAGGCGGGCATTGAGGCCCGGCCGTCGACCTTGCTGGTGTTCGGCAATCCGGCGCTGGGCACCCAGTTCATCACGTCGAACCCGCAATCCGGCATCGACTGGCCGGTCCGCCTGCTGGTCTACCAGGATGCGAACGGCCAGGTCTGGACCGAATACACCGACTTCCACTACGTGCAGGCCCGCCATGGTCTCGCCGACCGCGACGCCCAGATCCAGAAGGCGTCCGAGGTGATCGCCTCGATCACGTCGAGCGTCGCGCAATAGCGGCCGCCGGCGCAAGGCGCCGATTTCCAGGGCTAGGGCACCGAAGCGGTCGCGGCGTTCGGCCAGGCCACGGTCGTCATCAGCGGCAGGTGATCCGAGCCGAGCTCAGGCCCGACTTCCGCGGCGGTGACCAGCGGCCCGCCCCGGCTGAAGACATGGTCGATCGGCAGCCGCAGCCAGTCCGGCACGTCGTGGCCCGCGATCGGCAGGGCCGGCCAGGTCGGGTGATAGCCTGGCTCGCCGGCAAGGCCGGTTCGCTTCCGGAAGTCTTGTTGGTTGCGCACCCAGGCGCCGCCGTTGAAATCGCCGCCGACTAGAAGCGGCCCCTGGAAGGCGTCTAGCGATTCCGCGAGATGCAGCAACTGCTCGCGCTGCGCATCCGCTCCGGCCATCGGGAACGGCCAGACGACATGGACCGCGACCGCGGTGAGGATCCGCCCGTCGATCTCGAACTCGGCGATGGCGGCCGACGGCAAGGCGCCGTTGATCCGGCCCGCGCGCTGCATCCGCGCCGGGAAGCGGCTGAGCAGCATGGTCTCGCAATCGATCGTGCTCTCATGACAGGTGACCTGGGTCGGATAGAGGTCCTTCAAGGCGGCGAAGACCTGCTTGTGCTTCTCCTTCACCTCTTCCAGGAAGACGATGTCCGGCCGCTCCTCGCGCAGATAGGCCATGATCCGGTCGAACTCGCGATTCCGGGTCCAGACGTTGAAGGTGGCGACCTTCAGCTTCGGCGTCTCCACGGCCACCTCCGGCATGCCTTGGATGCTGGCGATCACCGGCGCGCCGCACAACGCCACCACGAGACAGGATGTGACCACCAGGCGTCCGCGCCACAAAGCGAGGCTGGCGATGGCCACAATGGCGGCGGCGGTTGCGAAGTGAAGCCGGAGATTTTCCAGCACCGTGATCCAGGCCCGGGTGGCGGTCAGCCAGGGCAGGCCGGCGAGCCAAGGCAGGAGCGCCGCAGCCAGCAGCAGCCACAGGCCCAGCCAGAGCGTACCCGCCGTCAGCCGCGCAAAGGCATGGCGAAATGCAGTGTGATCTTTCAAGAACGATAACATCGCGCTTCCCCGCACTCCCCGCGGCAAGTTCCGCGAAGAGTGTGGCTTCCTCGTGGCGGAAGCGGGGAAAGATGAGGGAGCCGCTACTCCGCCTCGGCGATGATGCTTTTCGTGCCGATCTCGGCGACGATGGGCAGATGATCGGAGCCGAGGTCGGGGCCGGGGTGGAGGTTGCGCAAGGTCAAGCCGCCGCCGACGAAGACGGTGTCGATCGGCACGCGCAAGGGTGGCGGCAGGCGGGTCGGCCAGGTCGCGGCCAGGGGGCCGCGGTTGTCGAGCCCGGTCGCGGCGCGGAAGGCGACCTGGACGTCGCTCCAGGGCACCGAGTTGAAGTCGCCCATGACGATCTGGTCGCGGCCGAGGCTCTTCGCATAGTCGGCCAGCACCGCCATCTGCATCGACTGCCAGAGCCGCGGCGTCTTCGGCAGCAGCGGCGAGGGATCGTCGGGGGTCAGCCATTGCTGCAGCGGCTGCCAGTCCGGCTTCACGAAGGGGAGCACGATATGCGCCACCGCGATGCTGATGGCGCTGCCCTGGAAATCGACGTCGGCGCTGGCGACATAGGTGAGCTTTGCGCCGATCTTGCCGGCGAAGCCGTAGCGCAGCGGCTTCTTCGAGAGCAGCATCAGCTCGCAGAACCGGTCCTGGCCGATGCAATCCACGCGGTGCGGGTAGAGCGCGTCGAGCTTGCCGAGCGCCTTCTTGGCTTCCGGAGTCACCTCGGAGAGACCGATGACGTCGGCGCCGCTCTTGGCCAGGAAGTCCACCGCCGGCTTGAAGCCGGGATTGTCGTAGGAGAGGTTGAAGCTGACGACCTTCAGCGTCTTGCCCTTCGGCGGCGCGGCGGCGAAGGCGGCCTGCACATTGGCGGCGATCGAAGGCCAGGCCAGCGCGATGTTCCAGAGCGCTGCGAGCATGCCCGCGAGGGCCCAAAGCCGGCGCTTGTATACGAGCAGCGGCACCGCCAGCAGCGCGCTGATCGCCGCGAGATGGAGGGCCGCGGCCTGGAGCCCGGCGACCCGCGCGTCGAGGAAGGCGAGCAACGGCGCCAGGGTGAGCGCCACCGCGCAGAACAGACAGAAGCGTAGAAGCAGCAAGAACGATATCCCCCAGGGTCTCGTGAATTCCCGTTATGGCCCGACCGCGACCTCGGCTTCAACCGGCAGGTGGTCCGAGCCGACGGCAGGCCCGAGCCGCAGCGCAGTCGCCTGCACGCCGCCGCGGACGAAGACCTGGTCGATCGGCAGCCGAAGAACCTGCGGCATGAAAGTCGGCCAGCTCGGCAGGTAATGCCCGCGGTTGTCGAGCCCGGTCGCCTGCCGGAAGGCGATCTGCATCCGGCTCCAGGACGCGTTGTTGAAATCCCCCATGACAACGAGGTCGTGCGGCAATTTATTCACATGGCGCGCGAGATTGGCGGCCTGCTGCGACTGCGCGAGAAACGGCAGGTCGGGCAGCGCGGGGCAATGGCGGCTCCACTGCGGTCGCGCTGAGCGGCGCCCGCAACGGCAGCAGGAACGGCCAGGAGAGATGGGTCATCATCACGGTGACGGGACGCCCGCCCCAGTCGATCTCCCCTTGCGCGACGTAAGGGTAGCGGCCGTCGACCTTGCCGGCGTAAGGCTGCCGCAACGGCAGCTTCGAGAGCAGCATGATCTCGCAGGAAGGATCCGCGCCGATACAGTCGATGCCGTAGGGATAGAGCAGCTTCAGCGGCGCCAACGCAAGCTTCAGCTTCGGCGTGGTCTCGACCAGGCCGATCACGTCGGCGTTGCTGTGCGCCAGATATTCGAGGGTCGCGGTGGGGTCGGCATTGCGATACCAGAGATTGAAGGCGACCAGCTTCAGCGGCGCGGCGCCGGGTTGCGCTTGCGCCGCGCGCGCGAGATCGCCGAGGCCCGGCCAGATCAGCACGACGTTCCAAACCGCGACCGCAAACGAAAGAAGCGCCGCCTTGCGCGCGCGCAGCAGCAGGAAGCAGAGGCCGAGAATCAAAGCCACGGCGGCGAATTGCGGCGCGGCCGGCACCAAAGCCACCGATTGCGGCACCCAGCGCCAGAGCAAGGGCATCAACGAAATCGCGCCGACGCCGGCGAGCGCGGTCACGGACACGAACAGCAGAAAGCCTCTCAGCATCCGCGCCTCATTCCTGCTTCAAGCCGATCTCCGCCTCGACCGGTCGATGATCGGAGCCGACACCCGGGCCGACCTCGGCCTTGCGGATCGCCAGCGCGCCGCCGGTGAAGATGGGGTCGATGGGAATGCGGGCGAGGAAAGGATGCCAGCGCGGCCAGCTCGGCAGCCAGACGCCGCGATTCTCCAGGCCGGTCGCCGCGCGGAAGGCGCGCTGCAGCGGATTCCAAGGTACGCTGTTGAAGTCGCCGAGCAGGATGCGGTCGATTTGGCCGGCCGCTGCGGGCATCGCGAGATGCTCCGCCAGGCCGGCGGCCTGCTGCGATTGCCAGAGCGCGGGCGTTCCGGGGAGCAGCGGCGGTTCCGGCTGGCCCGGCGGGCGATAGGGCAGATGGGACGGGAGCGTGAGATGCGTCACCGTGACGGTGATGGTACGGCCCTGCCAGGCGATCTCGCCCTCGGACAGATAGGTCATCGCCGCGCCGACCGGACCGGCATAGCTGCGGTGGAGCGGCAGCTTGGACAGCAGAACCGTCTGACAGTTCGGGTCGAGGTCGATGCAATCGACGCTGTAGGGATAAATGGCCTTCAGCGGCGCCAGCATCGGCTTGAATTTCGGCGTCACCTCGACCAACCCGACGATGTCGGGACCCGTCGTCGAGAGATAGTCGATCACGTCGTCGAGCTTTTCCCGGTTCCACCAGATGTTGATGTTGGCGACGCGGAGCACGGGACCTTCGGCGACAGCCGGGCTGTTATAGGTCAGCGCGGGCCAGACGGTGTAAGCGCTCCAGCCCGCCGCGACCAGCCCGGCCACCGCCCATCCGCGCCAGGCGCGCAGCCGACGGCGGAAGACCAACAACGCCGCCACCAGCACCAGGTTGCCGGCCGCGCATTGCAGCGCGAAGGCGTCGAAAGCGGCGAAGCGGGCATCGAGCCGCCACAGGAGCGGCAGGAAGCTGGTGACGATTCCACCGAGGAGACAGAAGCGCAGGAACAGCATGCCTATTCCGGCGCCACGGCGATCTCGGCCTCGACCGGCAGATGATCGGAGCCGATGAAGTAGCCGCTCTTGAAGCTCAACCGCGTGAGGGCACCGCGGGTCATGATTTGGTCGATCGGCAGCCGGACCCAGGAGGGCTGCCAGCTCGGCCAGGTCGGCACCATCGGCCCCGCGTTCTGCAAGCCGGTGGCCGCGCGCAGGGCCGCTTGGGTGCGGCTCCAGGGCACGGAGTTGAAGTCGCCCATCAGCACCAGATCGGGTCCCAGCCCGGCGAGATACTGCGCGAGGTTGGCGGCCTGCTCGCTCTGCACCAGGGGATAGGCGTCATCGAGCGCGGGCTGCAACGCGCCGCCCGCGATGACGCGGTCGCGGTTGGTCTCCGCGCGCAAGGGCCAGGCGAAATGCGTGGCGGCCACGGTGACCGGCCGCCCCTCGAAGCTGAACTCGCCCCAGGCGATCACCGGCGAGCGCCCGTCGATCCGACCGGCGAAGGCGCGCGCGAAGGGATGCTTCGACAGCAGCAGCATCTCGCAAGGCGGCGTGCTCTGCATGCAGTCGATGCGATACGGATACTTGGCATAGAGCGCCTGCAAGGCGGTCAGCCATTGCGGCGTGACCTCGATCAGAGCGATCACATCGGCATCGGTCGATTGGAGATAATGAATCGCCGCCGCATAGCCGTCGTTGCGGTACCAGACATTGGCCGACACGACCTTGAGCGGCGTGCCGGCGGCTTCCACCGTCGTGGTCGAAGCCAGCGGCAGATAGGGCCAGATCGTGCCGATGTTCCAGGCGAAGGCCAGCGGCCCCAGCAATGCCAGCCAGCGCGGGCGGAACAGCAGCGCGAGCAGCGCCAGCGGCAGGCTGGTCGCGGTCATATGCGGCAGGAAGGCTTCGAAGGTCGCGAGCGGCGGAATCTGATGCGCCAGCAGCGGGGCGAAGCTGCCGAGGAAGATGCCGATGAGTCCGACATGGACGAGCAGCTGCACCGGATAGAGCAATGCCGCGACCAGGCCCGGCATGGGCGAAGCCAAGGGATACCGGCTCGGCCGTCCTCTCAATCCAAAACGCGTCCGTCGCATGGCGGTCGCTGCTGCTCCCCTGAGCACCCTGGGCGTGCAAATCTGGCTGGCCGCCGGCTGCAATCGGCGGCAATCTATCGGCTCTTGGGGTATCCGCAAGCGTTTCGGCACGGCTTCTTGGGGGGAAGAGGATGTGGCGTAGGGGTATGGTTAAGGCGGGCGGGCGGCTCATGGCCGATGCCGAGAAGCAGGCGGAATAGCGCGCGGCGGCGTCTTGGCATCGCCGCTTTCCTGCTGACCGGCGCCTTGTCGGCGGCGGCGGATGAGGCTTCCGATGGTCAGCGCCTGGCCGGCGACTATTTCGTCGGCGCCTCGGTCTTCCTGTTCGAACGCACGGTGCTCGCGGCCTTCGCGCCGAATGACAGCGGCGATGCGACGCTCGATGCCGGCGCCATCGTGCTGGCGCGCGAGCGGGCCGACAGCGAATCCGGCTCGGTCGCCTTGCAGGCGATCCTGGCCTGGCTCGAAGCCTGGCTCAGCCTCGAGAAGAAGACGCCCGGCAGCGAAGCCCCGCCCGGTTTCGATCCCGCACGACGCCATGCCCTGGCCTGCCTCGCCTATGGCGCCGATCCCGAGGTGAGCGGCGGCCTTGCCGACCATGTGGCGCTGGGCGCCGATGAGCGCAAAGCCTGCATCGCGCGCTATCTGGAGGCGCGGAAGCTATGGACGGGGTGGCTCGACTCCTACCGCAAGTCGCCCGGCGCACCCGCGCCGATCCGCGCCGCGCCCGAAGGCGCACCCGCCGAGGACGAACCGGCACTGCGCCTCGCCTTTGCACCCACGATCGACGAGGCCGACCAGGCGATCGCCGACGCGGTGCGCGAGAACGGACTGTTCCAGGTGCTGACCGACGACTTCAACGCCACGCTCGCGATGCCGCGCGCGGTGACGGCCCTGCTCACCCAATGCGGCGAGGCCAAGGCCTTCTACAACCCCGATCGCGGCGAAGCGGTGCTCTGCTACGAGATGCTGGGCGCCCTGGTGAAGGCGGCGCCTTAATCCAAGAATCGTCATGGCCGGGCTTGACCCGGCCATCTCGTGCCGACCTGGAAAAAGATCCCCGGGTCAAGCCCGGGGATGACGGATTGGGGTCGAGCCCGGGGACGACGGGTGTTGGATTACTCGTAGTGCCTTCCGAACCGGTTCTCCAGGAAGCGCTCGAGATCGCACATCTCCTGGCGCACGAAGCCTTGGCTCTGCAGATGACCGTCGAACATCAGGTCGACCATGGCGCAGATGCCGGCCGCGGTGGTGATCTGGATCGCGCTCATCAGGTGGCCGCGGATCTCCTTGGCGTAGATCTTCTTGGCGTAGCTTTCCTGGGTGAGGCGCCCTTCGCGCATGCCGGTCGCGGTCACGAAGATCAGCACCACGTCCTGGTGGGTGATCGGCAGCGACTGCTCCATGATGTCCTTGAGCAAGGGGCGGCGGTCGCGCAGGCGCAGATCCTCCAGCAGCATCTTCATCACGGCGCAATGGCCGGGATAGCGCACGGTCTTGTAGTTGAGGCTCTCGACCTTGCCGTCCAGGGTTTCGACCAGGGTGCCGAGTCCGCCCGAGGTGTTGAAGCATTCATAGTCGATGCCATCGAGCGAGAAATGCTCGAGGCCTTCCATCGGCATCAGCTCGACGGCGCGGCCATCGTGAATCGCTTCGCAGGGGTTGCAGTATTCGTTGATCAGGCCGTCGGTCGACCAGGTGAGGTTGTATTTGAGCGCATTGGCCGGGAACTGCGGCAGGGCGCCGACCCGCATATGCACCTGGCGCAGGCTGTCGAACTTCTTCGCCAGGTGATGGCCGACGATCGAGATGAAGCCCGGCGCCAGGCCGCATTGCGGCACGAAGGCGACCTTGGCGCCCGCGGCCACCTTGCGCACGGCGCGGGTGGTGGCGACGTCCTCGGTCAGGTCGAAGTAATGCACGCCGGCTTCGCCGCAAGCTTCCGCGACGCCGGGATTGAGGAAGAAGGGCAAGGCCGAGATCACCGCCTGCTGGCCCTGCATCGCGCCCATGAGCGCCTTCTTGTCGGCGACGTCGATCTGCTTCGGCGTGGCGCGGTCACCGGCGGCCTGCTTCAGGAAAGCCGCGTCGGTGTCGGCGAGGGTGATCTGGTAGTCGCCGGTGGCGTGCAGGAGATCGACGATGGCACCGCCGATCTTTCCGGCACCAAGAACGAGGACTTTGCGGGCGGTGGCCATGGGATTCTTCTCCGGAAAAGGTTGCTGCCGTTACTAGCCCTTTTGCGAGGCTTGCTTGAAGCTGCCGAAAAGGCGAAAAGCGGGGACCCTCCCGGCGAATCGACGGTCAGCCCATGGCGAAACGCAATCTGGATGACACCGATCGGAAATTGATCGCGTTCCTGCGCGCCAATGCCCGGACCCCGACCGCCGCCCTGGCGCGGAATCTGGGCCTGTCCCGGAGCGCCGTGCAGGAGCGGCTGCGCCGGCTGGAGCGGGACGGGGTGATCCAGGGCTATACCTTGACCGTCGCCAGCGACGCCGCCAAAGGCGGGGTTTCCGCCCATGTGCTGCTGACCCTGGACCCGAAGATGCAGGACCGGGCCATGGCCGCGGTCAAGGGCCTGCCCGAGGCGACCGCCGCCTATACCGTCTCCGGCGCCCATGACGCGATCGTCATGCTGACGGCCGAGACCTCCGCCCATCTGGACGAGGTGCTGACCCGGATCGGCAAGTTCCCGGGCGTCAACCGCACCACCTCGTCGATCCTGCTCTCGACCCTGTTCGAGCGGGTCTGACTGCGGCGCATCGAGTTTGCGGCACCCCCTCCCCGGCCCTCCCCCGAAGACGGGGGAGGGAGAAGCGGAGCGCGCTCCGCTTCCCCAGTCTTCCTTCCCCTCCCCCGTCTTCGGGGGAGGACGGGAGGGGGTGCGGCTGATGGACCTCGCCCCACCTCCCACCCGCAGAAAACCGCCGGATTCGCCGCGGTTTCACGTTGAGTTGTTGACAGTTACATGGCGGAACCCGTGACAATTCCATGAATTTGCCTTAAGTCAGGCTCCGCGCCGTCCGGAGCCGAAAAGGCTGCCGAAACGCGGGACGGGTGCTCGGAATTAGACCATGCGGTTTGGACCATCCACCCTCTCCGAGATCGAGCCGAAATGGCTGCGCGCGACCATGCGCTGGCTGACGCCGCTGGTCGCCAGCGGGCTGCTCTACGCCGCCGCCTATGCGGTCTCGCGCTGGGTGTTCGAAGTGAAGATCCAATGGGAGCGCGTGCCCTATGACTTCGCGCTGTTGCTCGCGATCGCCTATCTGCTGTTCTGGGCCTCGCGCCGGATCTGGGCCTATCTGCTGCTGCTGACCGTGCTGGTCGGCGTCATCTATATCGGCAGCGCCGCCAAGATCATCTATCTCGACCGGCCGATCATGCCGGAGGACATCTACAACGTCTCGGCGCTGTTCCGCATCCTGGGCGTCTGGGGCTGGCCGATCGTGGCGCTGCCGCTGGCGGCCCTCGCCGGCCTGTTCCTGTTCAACCTGCGCTTGACCGGGCGGCTGCGGAAGACCGCGCTCTCCGCCCTGTTCATCCTGCCGGCGGGTGCCGCTGCCGAGAGCCCGATGCTCTATGAGGCGATGGACAAATTCTGGGGCAACACCCCCTGGGACCAGCGCGAGAATTATGTCTGGCGCGGCGCCACCGTGCATCTGACCCAGGAGCTCCTCCGTGCCGTCGCCACCCGCAAGGCGCCGCCGCAGGCCGATGACGTCTCGGCGGCGATCGAACGCCGCCGCGCCGCCGCGGGAGTCGAGTGATGCTGACCCGCCGCCGCCTCTTGAACGGAATCGCCGCCGGCGGGGCGCTGGCCGGCTCGCTGGCGGCCCTGCCGGCCGCGCGTGCCGCCTCGAGCACGCTGTTCGGCGCCTCGAAACTCCGCAACATCCACCTGATACTGGAAGAGTCCTTCTGGGATCCGTCGCCGCTGACCGCCGCGGGAGTCGAGCAGCCGATCGATCCCCGCTTCATGAAGCTCTGGGCCGAGAGCGGCTATACCCATTCGCTGTCGCCCGCCTTCGCCGGCCAGACCGCCAATGCCGAGTTCGAGATCCTGACCGGCTTCCCGCTGGACCGTGTCTCGGTGAAGTTCGAGGAAGGCTTCAACGACCATCTGCCGGCGCTGCCGCGGCTCCTGCGCGAGATCGGCTATCGGACCGTCGCCTCGCACCCGAACTCGCCCGGCTTCTGGAATCGCCTGGTCTCCTACGAGAAGCTCGGCTTCGAGACCTTCTGGTCGCTCCCCGATTTCACCCAGGACGACATGGCGGGGCCGTTCCTCTCCGACAAATCGCTGCATGCCCAGGTCGGCAACAAGCTGGCCGATACCGACGACGGGCGCCCGGTCTTCGACTACACGGTCACCTTCTACGGCCATTGGGGCTACGACGCCTCGAAGTTCCGCCCGGCGGTGCTCGACACCCACTCGCAGGTCGATGAGGTCAACGCCTACCTCAACACCGTGCATTACAAGTCGCGGGAGATGATGGACGCGCTGGCGCATATCCAGGCGAGCGATCCCGATTCCATCATCATCCTGTTCGGCGACCATCTGCCGATCCTGGGGCGGAAGTTCGCGGGCTATGTCGAGTCCGGTTTCCTCGCCTCGACCTTCGGCGACTTCACGCCCGATATGTATGCGCGCTCGACCGCGACGCCGCTGGTGGTGATCGACGGCCAAAAGGGCCCGGTCAAGCTCGGCAACGTGCCGATGTACCGCCTCGGCAAGGTGATCCTCGACCTCATCGCCTATGACCAGCCGAGCATGCTGGACCTCGCCTTGCCGCCGCGCCGGACCCTGGAAAACACCGTGCTCCGCCCGCTGCCCGGGGTCGTCGTCAGCTACCAGCCCGATGGCTTCGAACAGGCCCGGGTCTCGCTGCCGGACCAGCCCGCCGCGGAAGACGCCGAGGTGGTCGCCTGGCTCAACGATGTGAAACTGATCGCGTCCGACATCTTTGACGGCCGGCAATACGCCCTCAAGGGCCTGACCGCCAACATCTGAAATCGCGCGAAAGCCGTTTCCAAGCGTGCGCGCGCTCGTTACATTCGGCGCGGTTTCAGCTTCTGCCGCAGATTTCCGCCGCGATGGCCCGCATCAAGGAACGACGATCGCTCCCACCGCTGAATGCGCTCCGCGCCTTCGAGGCGGTCGCCCGGTCTCTGAGCTTCACCCGGGCCGCCGAAGAGCTGCTGGTGACCCAGAGCGCGGTCAGCCGCCAGGTGAAGAACCTCGAGGACATCCTCGGCGTGGCGCTGCTGCGCCGGAAGGCCAACCTGGAGCTGACCGACGAAGGCAAGCGGCTGCTCCCGGTGCTGACCGATGCCTTCGACCGGATCGACGTGGTGGTGGCGGGGTTCAAGCGGCAGTCGAAGAAGCCGCCCTTGACCCTGAGCCTGCCGCCGACCTTTGCGCGGCGGCTGTTCCTGCCGATCTTCCCGGAGTTCCAGAAGCAGCATCCGGACCTGGAAATCCGGATCGAGACCCCGCCGGTCAATGTCGATTTCCGCAATTCCGGCCATGACCTCGCGATCTTCTTCGGCGAGGTCGATACCCAGGGCTCGACCACGGCGGAGATGATCGTCGATCTGTTGATGTCGGACCAGATGACGCCGATGGCGAGCCCGACCTTGATCAAGGAGGCGAACTGGCCGGACCTCGGCACCATGCTGGCCAAGGCGCAATTGCTGCATATCCGCCAGGGCAACGACCCCTGGTACGACTGGCGCCTATTCGCCCGGCAGACTGGCCTCGCCACCGCAAGGGTCGAGCGCGGGCTGGTGCTGGAAACGGCGGACCAGGCGGTGCAGTCGGCGACCAATGGCGGCGGCGTCGCGATCTGCGACCCGCGCCTGTTCCAAGAGGAGATCGCCCAGAAACGCCTGGCCCCGGTTTTCGAGGTCAGCGTCAATTCCGGCCGGCATTACTACCTGGTGAGCCGCGCCGAGGAGATCGAGATCCCGCGCATCGCCGCCTTCCGCGCCTGGGTCACCCGCCACTTCGCCGGCGCCTGAAGCCCCCTACCAGCGGGTCCGCTTGCCGCCGCCGAACAGCACGAAATAGCCGAGCACACCGAGCCCCAGGGCGGCGAGGCCGCAGCCCATGATCGCCATCGGCCGGAAGGCCAGCACCTTCTCGGCAAAGACCGCCAGTCCCAGGCCGAAGACGATGTCGGCCAGCAGCAGCACCACGACGATGAAATGGAGCGGCTCCCGTTGCAGGATCTCCGGCGTCGTATCCGCCGGCGGCGTCTCCTGCGGGGCGGGGACGTCACCCGGCACATTGTCGTCCGGACGGGTCATGCTGTCGCGGCCGCCGGGCAAGCGGGAGCGGTCGGCCTGCCTGGTTCCGGTCTTGGCCGGTCGGCCCCGCCCGGCCCGCGCCTTGAGATCATGGTGAATTTCCCCTGACCGGCCGAATCCGGCGGTCCTCTTAGGACCATGATCGGCCTTCGACCAGGCCGCTTCAATCGTTAATTTTGCCGCGGCCGGTCGCTTGCAAAGGCGCCCCAAGGCCCTATATATCCCTGCGGATCAAGCGGTTTACCTGTCGGGATGGGCGCGAGAGAAGCCGGTCCGGGCGGGCCATTCAAACATCGAAATAGGGATCCCTGGGCGGTGCCTTAAAGAAGGGCCGCGAGACGGGATTGCTGAGGAAAGGACTGTTCCATGAGTAAAGTCATCGGCATCGATCTCGGCACCACCAACTCCTGCGTCGCCGTGATGGAGGGCAAGGACGTCAAGGTGATCGAGAACGCGGAAGGCGCGCGCACCACGCCCTCGATGGTCGCCTTCACCGATTCCGGCGAGCGCCTGGTCGGCCAGGCTTCGAAGCGCCAGGCGGTGACCAATCCGGAAAACACCCTCTTCGCCATCAAGCGCCTCATCGGCCGCCGCATCGACGACCCGATGACGAAGAAGGACAAGGACCTCGTCCCCTACAAGATCGTCAACGGCGACAACGGCGACGCCTGGGTCGAATCCCACGGCAAGAAGTACAGCCCGTCGCAGATCTCCGCCTTCATCCTGCAAAAGATGAAGGAAACCGCCGAGAACTATCTCGGCGAGAAGGTGACCCAGGCGGTCATCACCGTCCCCGCCTATTTCAACGACAGCCAGCGCCAGGCCACCAAGGATGCCGGCAAGATCGCCGGCCTCGACGTGCTGCGCATCATCAACGAGCCGACCGCGGCCGCGCTCGCCTATGGCATGGACAAGAAGGGCTCCGGCGTCATCGCGGTCTATGACCTCGGCGGCGGCACCTTCGACGTCTCGGTGCTGGAGATCGGCGACGGCGTGTTCGAGGTGAAGTCCACCAACGGCGACACCTTCCTGGGCGGCGAGGACTTCGACGCGCGGATCATCGACTATCTCGCCGATGAGTTCAAAAAGGAGCAGGGCATCGACCTGCGCAAGGACAAGCTCGCCCTGCAGCGCCTGAAGGAAGCGGCCGAGAAGGCGAAGATCGAGCTTTCGAGCGCGGTGCAGACCGAGGTCAACCTGCCGTTCATCACGGCCGACCAGACCGGTCCGAAGCATCTCAACGTCAAGCTGACCCGCGCCAAGCTGGAAGCGCTCGTTGACGACCTGATCGAACGCACCATGGAGCCTTGCAAGAAGGCGCTGAAGGATGCGGGCCTCAAGGCTTCCGACATCAACGAGGTGATCCTGGTCGGCGGCATGACCCGCATGCCCAAGGTCGGCGAGAAGGTGAAGGAGTTCTTCGGGCGTGAGCCGCATCGCGGCGTGAACCCGGACGAAGTCGTGGCGATCGGCGCCGCGATCCAGGGCGGCGTCCTCAAGGGCGACGTCAAGGACGTGCTGCTGCTCGACGTGACCCCGCTCTCGCTCGGCATCGAGACGCTGGGCGGCGTGTTCACCCGGCTGATCGACCGCAACACCACGATCCCGACCAAGAAGAGCCAGGTGTTCTCGACCGCCGAGGACGGCCAGACCGCGGTCACCATCCGCGTGTTCCAAGGCGAGCGCGAGCTCGCGGCCGACAACAAGATCCTCGGCCAGTTCGACCTGGTCGGCATCCCGGCGGCGCCGCGTGGCATTCCGCAGATCGAGGTCACCTTCGACATCGACGCCAACGGCATCGTCAACGTCTCGGCCAAGGATAAGGCGACCGGCAAGGAGCAGCAGATCCGCATCCAGGCCTCGGGCGGCTTGAACGACGCCGACATCGAGAAGATGGTGAAGGATGCCGAGGCGCACGCGGCGGAAGACAAGAAGCGCCGCGCGGCGATCGAGGCCCGGAACCAGGCCGACGCGCTTATCCACAGCGCCGAGAAGCAGCTGAAGGACAACGGCGACAAGGTGGCGCCGGCCGACAAGACGGCGGTCGAAACCGCGATCGCGGCCTTGAAGGAAGTGAAGGACGGCGACGACACCGCGGCGATCGAAGCCAAGACCAACGACCTGACCCAGGCGCTGATGAAGGTCGGCGAGGCGCTCTACCGCGCCAGCCAGGACGCCAGCGGCGGTGCGGGCGGTGACGCCGGTCCGGATGCCGGCGCTTCCGCGGGCAGCGACCAGGGCGCCGGCGGTGCTCAGGGCGGCAACGACGAGAAGGTGGTCGATGCCGACTTCGAGGAAGTCGATGACCGGAAGGGCAAGACCGCCTAAAGCTCCGGAGGCAGATGCCTAGTTGAAACAGGCCAGGGATTGAGATTCGAGAATCACTCCCTGGCCTTTTTTCTTGTCTGAAGCTTGAGAGATGAGTACTGACACCTCCACCATGAAGCGCGATTACTACGAAACGCTGGGCGTCGAGAAGGGCGCCGCTCCGGAAGCCATCAAGAAGGCGTTTCGCAAGCTCGCCATGGACTATCACCCGGACCGCAACCCGGGCGACAAGTCGGCGGAGCAGAAGTTCAAGGAGCTGAACGAGGCCTACGACGTCCTGAAGGATGAGCAGAAGCGCGCGGCCTACGACCGCTTCGGCCATGCCGCCTTCGAGAACGGTGGGATGGGCCGCGGCGGCGCGGGCCAGGGCTTCGCCGGCGGCGGCTTCGACTTCACCGACATCTTCGACGAGATGTTCGGCGAGTTCATGGGCGGCGGACGGCGCGGGCAGGCTGCCCGAGGCCGCGGCGCCGACCTCCGCTACAACATGGAAATCACCCTGGAAGAGGCCTTCGGCGGCAAGCAGGCCACGATCCGCGTCCCGACCTCGGTCGCCTGCGAGAGCTGCAACGGCTCCGGCGGCGAGAAGGGCGCGCAACCGATCTCCTGCCCGGCCTGCCACGGCTACGGCAAGGTGCGCGCGACCCAGGGATTCTTCACCATCGAGCGCACCTGCAGCGCCTGCCACGGCGCCGGCAAGGTGATCGAGAAAGCCTGCAAGACCTGCAAGGGCTCGGGGCGCACCGCCAAGGAGAAGACCTTGCAGGTGGCGATCCCGGCGGGCGTCGAGGACGGCACCCGCATCCGCCTGGCCGGCGAAGGCGAGGCCGGGATGAACGGCGGGCCGGCCGGCGATCTCTACATCTTCATCTCGCTCTCGGCGCATCGCCTGTTCCAGCGCGAGGGCGCGGGAATCCATTGCCGAGTGCCGATCGCCATGACCACCGCGGCTCTGGGCGGCCAGATCGAGATTCCGACCATCGACGGCAGCAAGGCCAAGGTCTCGGTCCCGGCCGGAACGCAAACCGGCCAGCAGTTCCGCCTCAAGGGCAAGGGCATGTCGGTTCTGCGCTCGCCCGCCCGCGGCGACATGTTCGTCGAGATCGCGGTCGAGACCCCGGCCAACCTGACCAAGAAGCAGCGCGACCTGTTGGAGCAGTTCGACGCCGAATCCCGGGCCAATGCCAAGACCTCCCCGGAATCCGAAGGCTTCTTCGCCCGGGTGAAGGAATTCTTCGACAACGGCCGCGGGTAGTCCCGCGGCCGCAATTGCGGGATTCAAGAAAACCCTTTGTTCTTAAGGGTTAAGACTTTCTTCACCGCGTTCTGGGACGATCGGCCGGAGCCCGCGCAATCCCGTGCGGCGCAAATGGACCCGTATGTCGATCGCCAGTCTCGCGACCCCCGATCAGGATACGACCGCGCGGCGGCGCCTCCGGCTTCTCTTCGGCTGGAGCGGCGCGCTGGTGCTCTACGCCGTGCTGCAATTCGGGATGACCGAGCCGGGCTCGTTTCGCGCCGCCTTCCTGATTGACTTCGCCTGGACCCTCGCCGCCTTCGCCGCGGCCCAGCAATGCAGCCAGACCGCCCTCAGGTTCCGGGGCCGCGAGCGCCTTGCCTGGCTTTGCTTCGCCGGCGCCAGCGCGATCTGGCTGCTCGGACAGCTCTACTGGGATGTGGCTGAGCTCTGGCTCGGCAAGACGCCGAGCTTTCCGGCCTGGTGCGACCTCGGCTATCTCGGTTTTCCAGTGCTGGCCGTCGCCGGCCTGCTGATCTCGATCCGCCGGGTCGAGCTCCGCAGCGGTTTCCTGCGCCCGCTCTCCAACCTCGGCATGATCACGATCGCGCTCTACACGACGCTCGGCATGCTGATGCACGATTCGCTGACCGCGACTTCGAGCTCGATCATCGCCGCCGTCGCCGGCGCCGCCTATCCCTTTCTCTACGGCACCGCCTTCCTGTTCGCCCTGAGCGCGCTTGCGATCTATTCCGAGCCGAGGAAGCGCTTCATCGCCCTGCTGCAGACCGGCGCGCTCGGCGTGCTGTGCGTCGCGGCGACCAACTGGGGCATCGGCATGCTCGGCGCCAACTACCTCCCGGGCGCGCTGGCCGAGCCGATCTGGCTGCTGGGTTTCGGGCTGCTCAGCTGGGCGGCCTGGGAGCGCAAGAATCAGCCGATCCAGCCCGAGCTCGCGCGCGCACCGGAATCGCAGACGCAATGGCTCGAGCCGATCCTGCCCATGGTGGCGCTGATCGCGATCTTCGCGGCCATCGCCTCCGACGAGAACGGACTGCAGCTCGGCGAAGTGCGTTTCATCCTGCTGCCGGGCGGCATCCTGTTCGCGTTTCTGCTGGCCGCGGCCGAATGGGTGAGCCGCGGCGCCGAAGCGAAATTGCGGCGCCGCGCCGAGACCGCTTTGCGCGCGCTGCAGGTCTCCGAAGAGCGCCTGGCGTCGATCCTGGAGATCGCGCCGGAAGCCATCGTCGCCGCCGACCGCGACAGCCGGATCGAGCTGTTCAACCGTGGCGCCGAGCATGTCTTCGGCTATTCCGCCGCCGAGGTGATCGGCCGGCCGATCGAGATCCTGCTGCCCGAGCGCATCCGCGCCCGCCTGCTGCCGCAGGATGGACGCCGCGCCGCCGGCACCGCCTGGGCCACCGAGTTCGACACCCAGCAGGAGATGTTCGGCCTCCGGCGCGACGGCAGCGAATTCCCGGCGGAGGCCTCCGTGTTCCAGCTCGCGACCGACGACGAGCTCGCCTTCGCACTGATCCTGCGCGACGTCACCGACCGCAAGCGCCAGGAGCGCGACCTCCGCCACGCCAAGGAGACCGCCGAACTCGCCAATCGCGCCAAGTCCGAGTTCCTGGCCAACATGTCGCACGAGCTCAGGACGCCGCTGAACGCGATCATCGGCTTCTCGCAGATCATCAATTCGCGGATGTTCGGCGCCGACATCGACCGCTATGTCGACTACGCGCACGACATCCACAACAGCGGCAAGGACCTCTTGAAGATCATCAACGACATTCTCGATCTCTCGAAGATCGAGGCGGGTCAGATGAATCTCTCCGACCAGGCGGTCGATCTCGACCGCGTCATCACCGGCTGCATCAAGGTGGTGGCCGAGCGCGCCCAGCGCGGCCGGATCACCATCGAGCGCAACCTGCCCGAGGCGATGCCGCGGCTCTGGGCCGACGAGCTGCGGGTCAAGCAGATGGTGAACAACCTGCTGACCAACGCGGTGAAGTTCACCGAGGCCGGCGGCCGCGTCGTCATCTCGGTGCGGCCGAGCTACACGCCAAGCGGCCATTCGGACGGCGTCGATATCGTGGTGCGCGACACCGGCATCGGCATGGATCCTTCGGAGATCCCGATCGCGCTCTCGCCCTTCGGCCAGGTCGACCAGGGGCTCGCCCGCCGCCATGAAGGCACCGGTCTGGGACTGCCGCTGGTCCGGCGCATGATCGAGCTGCACCAGGGCCAGTTGAGCCTCTCCAGCGCCCGCGGCAAGGGCACCACCGCCACGCTCCACTTCCCCGCCAGCCGCGTGGTCGCGCACGAACTCGCCAGCTGAACGGGTTGCGATACCAACAGGGTTGCCACAGGGACCGCCAATTGGCCCTGTTGCTGATTCGTCGCAGAACGGATTAGATACCGCCCCGGGTATCAGGGGGTTGCATGGCTATCAAATCACTGCGCCGCAGCACGCCACCGAAGGCTTCGAAGGTCGCCGCCGCGAAGCCGGGCAAGGCGAGCGCCGCCAAGCCGACCGCATCTAAGACTATGGAAAAGAACAAGAAACTGGAGAAGCCGACGGCTAACCCGGCAAAGCCCGTGGCCAAGCCCGCGGCGCCCGCCCTGAAACGCGGCAGCAATGGCGCCATTCGGGTCGGGATCGCCGGCTGTGCCGGGCGGATGGGGCAGATGCTCCTGAAGCTGCTGATCTCGGCGCCGGGCGTGCTGGTGGTCGGCGGCACCGAACGCCGGGGCTCCCATGTGCTCGGCCGCGACCTCGGCGCGCTCGCCGGCGGCGAGCCCTTGGGCATCATCATCGGCGACAACCCGGAGCCCTTGTTCGAGCAGGCCGACGTGGTGGTGGATTTCACCAGCCCCTCGGCCACCGCGCAGCACGCGACCCTCGCCGCCAAGACCGGCACCGCGCATGTGATCGGCACCACCGGACTCGACAACGACCAGATGGCGGCGATCAGCCGCGCCGCACAGCGGGTGCCGATCGTGCTCGCCTCGAACATGAGCCTCGGCGTCAATCTCATCGAGCAGGTGGTCGAGGAGATCTCGCGCATCCTCGACACCGACTGGGATATCGAGGTCGTGGAGATGCATCACCGGCACAAGGTCGATGCGCCCTCCGGCACCGCGCTCTCGCTGGGCGAGGCCGCCGCCAAAGGCCGCGGCGTGCAATTGCGGCGCGTGGCGAAGCGCGGCCGCGACGGCCAGGTGGGACCGCGGGTCCGCGGCGAGATCGGCTTCGCGGCGATCCGCGGCGGCGACGTGGTCGGCGACCACACGGTGATCTTCGCCGCCGACGGCGAGCGGATCGAGGTCACGCACAAAGCCTCGAGCCGCGAGATCTTCGGCCGCGGCGCAGTCAAGGCGGTGCTCTGGGCAGCGGGCAAGCGCGCCGGGCTCTACAGCATGAAGGACGTGCTCGGCTTCAACCTGGGTTCGTCGTCTTCCCAGGCCGGCGGTCCGGCATAAGCCTCGGCAAGGCCAGCCCCGCCAGGATCAGCGCCAGCGCCACCAGCGCGTTCAAATGCGGCTGCTCGCCGAGCAGCAGGTAGCCGTAGCCCAGGGCCAGAACCGGTACCAGGTAGTTGTTGAACGACGCGAAGCCGGCGCCGATCCGGCGCATGATGATGTAGAACAGCAGATTGCCGCAGCCGGTCGAGATCACGCCGAGCCAGGACGCGGCCGCGACCGCCTGCCATTGCCAGTCGATCGCCCAGGGCCGGTCATGGATCAGCCAGACCGGCAGCAGCACGACCAGGCCCGCCAGCAGGATGACGCCGACCAGCATCTCCGCCGGCAGCTTCGGCAGGCGCCGCGCGGTGACGCCGTAGAGCGAATAGCTCAAGCAGCCGCCGATGATCAGCAGCTGCCCGACCACCTGATCGCCCAGGCCGCGCAAGGCATCGACTCCGACCAGCACGACCACGCCGGCGAAGCCGAGCAGCACGCCGATCAGCTTGGGCAGCCGCAGGCGTTCGTCATGGGTGAAGAAATGCGCCAGGATTACCACCAGGAGCGGGATCACCGCCATCAGGATGCCGGCCAGCTGCGACGTCGTGCTCTGCTCGCCCCGGCCGATCAGGAAGAAGGGCAGCGCGTTGCCGACCACGCCCAGGAACAGGATCCGCAGCCAGAGGCCGCGACTGCCGAAGGACGGCCATGCCTGGCCGCGCGCCCGGGCGATCGCGAGCAGCATGGCGGCGCCGACGGCGATGCGCAGCAGCGCCAGGGTCATCGGCGGCATCGCATGCTCGACCGCGATCTTGATCGCCAGGAAGGACGAGCCCCAGAGCAGCGAGAGCAGGATCAACAGGCCGTAATCGGCCAGGCCGGGATGCCGGATCTCGCCGGCGGTTGAAGGCGGGCTCATGCTGCGTCAGGCGGGCGCCGGACTGCTCCGGTGGCGGGCCAGGACGGCGCGGAGCTCGTCCGCGAGCTCGCGGCGCTCCTGGCCCGAGAGAAAGGCCCCGACCTGGATCGAGCGGCCATGCGAGCGGAGATAGAGCGTGTTGTCGGGCTCCTCGGCGCGTTCGAGGATGACATTCAGCCAGTAGGGCTGCAGCTGTTCCGTGGTGTGGCCGCCGCGGCGGTCGTAGCGTTCGAAGACGAGACGATCGGCGTAGAGGCGGATCCGCTCGGCGCGATCGTCGCCGCTGTGGTGCCGGCGGAACAGGAACCAGAACAGCAGCCATTCGCCGCCCAGGAAGCCGAAGATCGGCCAGGCGCCGATGGCGAGAAACACCAGACCGTATAGAAAGACGATCGCCGCGGTGCCGGCGATCAGAAACGCGTAGCCTTTCCGCCCGAGCGATCGGTGCGGATAGAGCAGTGCCTCGAAGACCGGGTGCCCCTCCGGCGCCCCTTTCGCTGACTCTTCCATGGGCGCGGAGTATAGACTGCGGCCATCGGGGGACAAGCCGCCGCACCACAGACCTGTCATGCTGAAGAAACCACAGATCGAAGAATTCTTCGCGCGTCTGCAGAAGGCGATGCCCAACCCGCGCGGCGAGCTGGAATACATCAACCCCTATACTTTGCTGGTTGCAGTGGTGCTTTCGGCGCAGGCGACCGATGCCTCGGTCAACAAGGCGACCGAGCCCTTGTTCAAGATCGCCGATACGCCGGAGAAGATGGTGAAGCTCGGCGAAGCGAAGCTGAAAGGCTTCATCAAGACCATCGGCCTCTTCAACACCAAGGCGAAGAACGTGATCAGGCTTTCCGAGATGCTGATCGCGGAGCATGGCAGCCAGGTGCCGGCCGATCGCGAAATCCTGCAATCGCTGCCCGGCGTCGGCCGCAAGACCGCGAATGTCGTGCTCAACATCGCCTTCGGCCAGGAGACCATGGCGGTGGACACGCATATTTTCCGCGTCGGCAACCGCACCGGCCTCGCCCCCGGCAAGGACCCGCTGGCGGTCGAGCTCATGCTGGAAAAGCGCGTGCCGGGGCCCTACCGGCTGCACGCCCATCACTGGCTGATCCTGCACGGGCGTTACGTCTGCAAGGCCCGGAAACCCGACTGCCCGGTTTGCGTGGTCCGCGACATCTGCCAGTACAAGGCGAAGACCACGGTAGAGACGTGATCTCGACGGCGGTGTCGGCCGCTACTGCGCCGAGGCGGTCGGGCGTTCGAGCAGCGACTTCAGGCAGCGCGCGGTCGGGGTCTGCTCGGCGCTGCGGGAGCGGGCTTCGACATAGGTGACTTTGAGCGCGCCGGTGTCATCGTCGTAGAGATAGAGATCGACCACGCAATCGCCGGTCACGTATTGCCAGACCTGGGCGGTCAGCTCGTGGCGCACCTGCGCCGGCTTACCCAGCGCGCGGCGCAGCGACGAATGGTCGAGGCCGAGCAACTCCTTGGGATCGCCGGAGAGCCGCAAGGCGGTCGTCAGGATCGCGTCGCTATGCGCGACCGCCTGGGTTGCGGCCAGAGGCGTCTGCTTCGGCAGCGGGTCTGGTGTTGCCGGTTGGGCGATTTCAGCCCTGGTGGTTTCCGCCTGGGCGGTGGCGGGCTTGTTGGCGACGCTCGCCGGGCGAAGGACATGCTGCGGCGCCTGACAGGCGGCGAGGAGCAGGGCGATCGCCGGGATGAGCACCGGGGTGAGTCTGCTGTCCGCGAACCGAATCCGGCCCGCGCCCAGCGACAGCTTACCCCCGAACCCCAGCATGCAACGCCCCCGGCTCCGGCCGGGCCCCAACTCGGGACTTCAAGTAACGCCCAGTCTGGGCGCCGAGACGATCCGGAAACCGGCCGCGACACCGCCCCGATGAAGGCGCCGCGGCCGCGTTTCCCGTGGTTTTATCGACCCTTGGTCAGCCGACCGCCGCGGTCGGCGCCTGCATGATCTGCGCTTCGGGGAGGACTTCCACCTCGCCGGAGAGCACGCCGCCCCGCTCGATCTCGAGCTGGCCGTAGCGGATCTTGCCCAGCACCTTGCCGCCGGCACGCACGATCAGGCGCTGACGCGCGGTCAGATCCCCATCGAAGCGGCCGCTGATATCGGCAACGTCGACTTCAGCAGCGCCCTTGAACTCGCCGGGCCCCATGATCTCGATGTTCTTGCAGTCCTGCAGCACCGCTTCGACGCGCCCTTCGACCACCAGCGTGTCGCAAGTGCGGATCTCGCCGTTGAGCGAGATGTCGCGACCGACGATCAGCTTCTTGTGCTCGGGCTCCATCGCCGAGGTCGAGCTCGGCTTGGCCTGCGCCGCCGCCGGTTGCGCGCCGCGGCCGGGACCAAAGACCGAAAGATCCGGCCCGCGCCGGGCGATCTCCGGGTTCACCGCTGGCCGGCTGGCCGGTTGTGCACCGGCGGCGTCCGACCGCTGATAGTTGCGCGGATTCGCTTCCGCGGAATCCTTGGCCTGCTCGGCTGCGATTTCGTCGTCCCTTTTCTTACCAAACATTATGGTTACCTTCTCGTTAACTCAGTTAGCCCCCGAAGGCGGACGCCGGGTCACCGAAGCAGCCCGATCGCTCTCAAGTTTTACCACGGATTCAAAAAGATGCACCATAAAAGCAGTGGCAAGGATGGGGGCAATTAAATTCACAATTGGAATTGTTGAAATGAAAGCAATCAACACTCCCCCGAGCGTGAATTGGCCGCGATGGGCGCGATAGAGCTGCTTGGCGACCGGCCGCTGCAGCCGCCGGAAGGCCGGCATTTCGTAATATTCGCGCCCAAGCAGCCAGCCGTTGACGCCATAGACGATCGCGGCATAGAGCGGCGGGAAGATCAGGAAGGGCAACGCCAGGATATTTACAACTAAAGATAACGCCGCCAGTTTCAGGCCGTCGAGGATCACCGACCAGAGCGGAACCTCGAGCGGCGCAGGACGGCCCGGATAATGCCGCGCCTCGACCGCATCGATCACCCGGTCGGCGAAGACCGCGCTGATCGCGGCGGCGAGCGCCGGAAAAGTGAACCAGGCGATCACAAGCGTTGCGAGCACCCCGCCGGCCTGGGCGATGTCGCCCCACCAGCCGCTCAAACCGGACAGCCAGCCGATCAGATACCAGGCGAGAAGCGCCACCGCGGCGAAGACCGCGACGGTGAGCGCGATCGAGAGTCCGATCAGCTTCTGAATCCGGGGATCGCCGAGCTGGCCGAGCGCCTTGGAGACTGCTGCGAACAAGAAATTTCCCCCGCTGACTCAACGTTGTGCAGCAGAGATTTAAGCCGTCGGCGGCGGCCCCGCAATGGCCGGACATGGCGTCGACTCGGGGTGTGCGGATTGTGGGCTTCGCGGCTTGTGCCGGGCGCGCCGATCCCTATACTGCGCGCGTTTTCGCGCCCGCAGCATGCCCGCAAGGCGGACGCCCCAGGAATGAGTGATGCCGGACAAGCATTTTGACGTTTGCGGCATCGGCAATGCGATTGTCGATGTCTTCTCCCATTGCGAGGAAGAGTTCCTGACCCGCATGAGCCTGACCAAGGGCGCCATGATGCTGGTCGACCCGCAGCGCTCGGGCGAGCTCTATGACGCGATGGGTCCGGCCGTCGAAGTCTCCGGCGGCGCCGCGGCCAACACCATTGCCGGCCTCGCCAGCCTCGGCGGCAAGGGCGCCTATATCGGCAAGGTCGGCAACGACCAGCTGGGCGGCATCTTCCGCCACGACATCCGCGCCGCCGGCGTGCATTTCGAAACGCCCAGCGTGAAGACCAACACGCCGACCGCGCGCAGCATGATCTTCGTGACGCCGGATGCCGAACGCACAATGAATACCTATCTCGGCGCCTGCGTCGAGCTCACCCCCGACGACGTCGATCCGGCGGTGATCCAGCACGCGAAGGTCACCTATCTCGAAGGCTATCTCTGGGATCCGCCGCTGGCCAAGCAGGCTTTCCTGAAAGCCGCCGACCTCGCCCACCAAGCGGGGCGGCAGATCGCGCTGACGCTCTCGGATTCCTTCTGCGTCATCCGCTATCTCAAGGAATTCCAGGACCTGGTGCGGGACCACGTCGACATCCTGTTCGCCAATGAGGGCGAGATCAAAGCGCTCTGGGAGACCGAGAATTACGAAGAGGCGGTGCAGATCACCCGCGGCGCCTGCGATCTCGCCGCCCTGACCCGCAGCGAAAAGGGCTCGCTGATCGTGACCCCCGAGACCGTCGTGGAAGTGCCGGCCTGGCCGGTCCCGCGCATCGTCGATCTGACCGGGGCCGGGGACCTGTTCGCCGCCGGATTCCTCTACGGCTATACCCAGGGACGCAACCACGCCGATTGCGGCCGCATCGGCAGTCTCGCGGCCGGCGAAGTGATCAGCCATTACGGCGCGCGGCCGGAAACGCCGCTTTCCGAACTGCTGCTGCAGAGCGTGTAACGGAAGGTTGGTAGAATGCCGCCGGTAAGGTCCGAGCCTCCAGACCTTTAGTTCTCGTCATCCTCCGCCAAGGCGGACCGTGACGACACGAAATGAAACCGAAATATGCGGCTCCTTGCGGGGGGCCTGAATAGATGAGTTTGTAGTTATGCAGCTTCGCAACATCGCCATCATCGCCCATGTCGACCACGGCAAGACCACGCTGGTCGATCAGCTCCTGAAGCAGTCGGGCTCGTTCCGCGCCAACCAGCAGGTGATGGAGCGGGTCATGGACTCCAACGATCTCGAGCGCGAGCGCGGGATCACCATTCTCGCCAAGTGCACCTCGGTGCAGTGGAAGGACGTCCGCATCAATATCGTCGATACGCCGGGCCACGCCGATTTCGGCGGCGAGGTCGAGCGCATCCTCTCCATGGTGGACGGCGTCGTCGTGCTGGTGGACGCGGCCGAAGGCCCGCTGCCGCAGACCAAGTTCGTGACCGGCAAGGCGCTGAAGCGCGGCCTCAAGCCCATCGTCATGATCAACAAATGCGACCGGCCGGATGCCGAGCCGCATGTGGTGCATGACGCGGTGTTCGACCTGTTCGCGGCGCTCGATGCCAACGACCAGCAGCTCGACTTCCCGACCCTGTTCGCCTCGTCGAAGCAGGGCTGGGCGGCGGAAAGCCTGGAGGCCGAGCGCGTCGATCTCTCGCCGCTGTTCGACCTGGTCGTGAGGCACGTGCCGGCGCCGACCGTCGATGCCGACGGCCCCTTCGCGATGCTGGCGACCACCCTCGAATACGACAACTATCTCGGCCGCGTGCTGACCGGGCGGATCGAGAGCGGCAAGGCCCAGATCAACATGGCGGTGAAGTCGATGCGGCCCGACGGGACGCAGATCGAATCCGGGCGCCTGACCAAGCTCCTGGCCTTCCGCGGCATCGAGCGCGTGCCGGTCGAGAGCGCCGAGGCCGGCGACATCATCGCGATCGCGGGCCTGACCGATACCACCGTCGCCGACACGATCTGCGATCCGCAGATGGAGAACCCGCTGCATGCGCAGCCGGTCGATCCGCCGACCCTCGCCATGACCTTCTCGGTCAACAACTCGCCGCTGGCGGGGCGCGAGGGCGACAAGGTGACGAGCCGCATGATCCGGGCGCGCCTGATGCGCGAATCCGAGGGCAACGTGGCCTTCCGCATCACCGAGACCGGCGACAAGGACGCGTTCGAGGTGGCGGGCCGCGGCGAGTTGCAGCTGGGCGTGCTGATCGAGACCATGCGCCGCGAGGGTTTCGAGCTTTCGATCAGCCGGCCGCGAGTCCTCTATCGCACCAATGCCGAGACCGGCGAGCGCGAGGAGCCGATCGAGGAAGTGGTGATCGACGTCGATGAAGGCTTCTCCGGCGTGGTCATCGACAAGCTCGGCCAGCGCCGCGGCGAGCTCGTCGAGATGAAGCCGTCGGGCGGCGCCAAGACGCGCTTGGTCCTGCACGTGCCGTCGCGCGGCATGATCGGCTATCACGGCGAGTTCCTGACCGACACCCGTGGTACCGGCGTCATGAGCCGGCTGTTCCACGCCTACGGTCCATACAAGGGCCCGATCGAGGGCCGGCGCAACGGCGTGCTGATCTCCAACAGCGACGGCGCGTCGGTGGCTTACGCGCTGTGGTATCTTGAGGAGCGCGGGCAGATGTTCATCAACCCAGGCGAAGCCGTCTATGAGGGCATGATCATCGGCGAGCACACCCGCAGCAACGATCTCGAAGTGAACCCGCTGCGCTCCAAGCAGCTGACCAACATCCGCACCACGTCGAAGGACGAAGCCATCCGCCTGACGCCGCCGCGGCAGATGAGCCTCGAACAGGCGCTGGCCTATATCCAGGACGACGAGCTGGTCGAGGTGACGCCGAAGTCGGTGCGCTTGCGCAAGGCACTGCTCTCCCCGCACGACCGCAAGAAGGCGGAACGCGCGGCGGAAGCCGAGGCGGTTTAAGCGCTTAGCGGGTGGACCGAGCGACCCCTCACCCCTGCCCTCTCCCGCAAGGGGAGAGGGGATTCTTGTTCGCGGCCACCGCAGACGGCATCAATACCTTACGCGCGGAGCGCGGATAAAACCTCCCTCTCCCCTTGCGGGAGAGGGTCGGGGTGAGGGGGCGACGGGTCCTTCCGCGCTTACTTCCTATTGTCCAGGCTCAGCGGGCCGGCGCCGAAATAGACGAAGACGAGCAGGCCGCCCGCGATGGCGAGGTTTTTCTGGAAGTTGATCATCTGGCCCATGTCCGCGAAGTCGCGGTGGAAGAAGACCGCGGCAACCACCGAGAACAGGGCCATGGCGGCGGCGACCCAGCGCGTCTTGTAGCCGACCAGCAGCAGCAAGCCGCCGCCGAACTCGATCGCGATCGCGGCGGCGATCGCCAGAGCCGGGAGCGGCATGCCGGCCGATGCGGCGTATTCCACCGAGCCCTGGAAGCCGGTGATCTTGGCGAAGCCGGCCGGGATGAACAAGCCGACCGCGATCAGGATGCGCCCGAGCAGAGGCGCGAAGCGCAGGGATTCCGACATGAGGTCTCCTCCATCAACAAGGGTTCGATGGACGGTCGACTCCCCCGACAGTCCGAGCTGAACATAGCAGAGGTCCCGATTCGCGGGCGAGAGTCGCCGCGGCGGACGGACTGTCTTCGATTCAGAAACGACGGAGCAGGTCGAGGAAGCGGGCGGCGATGCGGTCGGGCGCGCGTTCTTCCGCCGTCGACTCGGCGTGCGCGGCTGTCGCGCATTGCCGATAGAGGGACGCGTCGCCCCAGAGCCGGTTGAAGGCCTCGCGCCAGGCGTCGAAGCCGGCATCGAGCGGGACGGCGATGCCGCCGCCGCCCAGGGTCTCGGGCAGCGCCCCGCGGTCGGAGACGAGCGCGGGGATGCCAGAGAGCTGCGCCTCGGCCACCACGCGGCCGAAGGTCTCCTCATGGATGCTCGGCATCAGGATGAGACGGGCCTTGGCATAGGCCTCGCGCATGTCCTCGACCGGCGGCCAGAGTGCCACGTTGTCCAGGTTGCGGGCGCGGTTCATCAGCACGGTGCGCCAGGTGTCGTGGATGTTCCAGCTTTCGACCGCGAGGAAGGGGATGTCGGGCCGCGCCGCCGCCAGGCGGAAGAACAGCTCGACGCCCTTGCGCAAGCTCGGGTTGACCAGCAGAACCGAGTCGCCCGCCTGCGCCACGCGATAGCGATCGGGCTCGATCACCGGCGGCATGACCGGCGGCCGCACACCGAGCAACGTCTCGACCCGCCGCGCGGTGAAATCGGAATTGGCGATCAGCATCAGGTCCGGGCGCGCCAGCGGGCTGGCGCCGAGATCGGATGCCTCGACATTGCTGACGTGGAGCGCCGCCTTGACTCCGGATTGCAGCCCTTGCGCCACCAGGGGCAGGCTCAAGGGGCTGAAGGGATAGATCGCGGTCGTGGGCTTGAAGGCGGCGAGCACCGCGGCGAAAGACGCGGCCGTGTCCGAGGCGCGGTAGACCGGATAGCCGAGCGCATCGTCGCGGGCAAAAGCAGCGCCCTTGCGCTCGCAGAAGACGGCGACGTCGATGCCGCTCTGCCGCCAGCGCAGGGCCAGGGAATGAGTGCTGGTCTCCCGCCCGCTGGTGCTGTCGGGCAGATAGGGGTGCGGGTTGGCGAAGAGGATGCGCATCGCCGGCCGCCAGAGATTTGCGCCGATCAGCTGCCGAAGGGGTCGACGACGTCCGGCGACGCGACCGTCGCCATGAACTGTCGCAGGGATTCCAGCGCCGGGTTGTTCGGCTGCGACTGTTCCTCGATCTGCGCGCGGAGCTCGTGGATCAGGTCGGGATTGTTTTCCAGCAGCGCCAGGTCCTGGTCCGGAAAGCGGCCGGCGAAGCCGCTCTCGGTGTTGAAGTTCTTCAGGATGGCGGCGAGCTCCTCGTCGGTGAGCTTGATCAGCACGGGTGGACCGCCATCGGCGGGGAATCTGAAGGCGAAGCCCGGGCGGTAGATGCTCTCGCCGGTATCCTCGTTCTTCAGCTCCTGGCCGTAGAGGAAGACCGCATAGCTGTCCCCGCCGCTGCCGGCCGGCGGGACCAGGAACAGGGCGATGCCGCCGCGCACGGTCATAGTGGCCGTGGGGGTCTTCACCTGGACATTGCCGTCTTTGGAAAGCTTGCCGCCGACGAAGCGGAGCGCACCCTGCGCGAGATCGATCGCGAGGCCGCCGTCGCCGGTCGCCGGGTCGTAGACGAATTTGTCCAGCGTCACCTCCGAGCCCTTGCCGACGGTCAGGGTCGAGCGATCGGCGAAGATGACATTGGCGGTGCCGTCGGCGCTGGTGCGGATCTTCTGATTCTCGACCAGGTCGGCGCCGATGGCGAGCGTCTGCTCCGCGGCGCCGGGCGCCGCGCCGAAGGCGTCGGGCTTGACTGCAGCCACGGTGCCGATGGTCGGCGCATTCTGCGCCATCGCGGGCGCAATGGGCGCCAAGCCAACCCCAATCCCGCCGGAGATCAAGCCGACGCCGAGCAACCATTCTCGTCTGATCATGGCCGGGGCTCCTTAAAATCTCCACCGGGCGGACATCGCCACGGTGAAGTTGTCGTAGCTGTAGTTCCGAAGGTTCGAATCGTCGAGCAAGTATTGCAATTGCTGTGTGAGGCTCCAGTCCTCGCTCAAGGGAATCGTGTTCACCGCGTCGAACTGGAAGATATCGTCTTGCCGGCTGATATCGTCATCGACAGAGGGGTCGGGAGAATCATACCAGCGGGTCTCATAGCCGAAGGAAAGGCCGGCCAGCCAGTCATAGGGCAGGAAGGAGAGCGGCGAATTATAGGTCTGGTAGACCCCGACCGAGGCCTGCAGCCCCTTGTAATCGAGGAAATCCTCCTCGGTTCCGGCGGCGCGGCCGCCCAGGCTGCCGATCAAGGTCGTGCCCGGCCGGACCAGCCAGGTCACGGTGGCGATGCCCTGGTGCTCGAAGCCGGTGTAATCCTCGGTGTTGCCGAGGGATTTGACGTGATCGTAGTTGCGGTAGATCGCGTCATAGCCCAGTTCAAGGCTGAACGTGTCGTTGAACACGAAAGTGGCGCCGAGGCCGGGACCGCCGCCGCCCTCGAGCCATTCGCCGTCGGTCGAGACCACCTCGAAATTGGCCCGCGGCTGCAGGCGGAAGAATCCGCCGTCGCCGGGGAAGGGGTTGAAGCCTAGGCCCACCTGGCCGGCGGCGCGGATGGTGTCGAGATCCGTGTTCTGGGCGTAGAGCTGGCTGAAGCCGGCCAGCCGCGATTCCAGCGCCATCCCGTCCTGGCGGCCGAAATCCCAGGTGTGGTTCAAGTTGAAGCCGATAACGCCGGAGAAGTCGTCCTCGGGATCGTCCTCGTCCGGCCGGTTGACCAGGGCGCCGTCGCCCAGGATCCGGTCGTGGTGCGGCCCGGCATTGGCGTTGGTCTGGTACTGCATGCCGGCGAAGAGGCTGCCGGTCAGATGGCTGGACGAGGCCTTGCTGAGCGACTCCGCGCGCAGGGCTTCGGCCTGGGCCTTCACTTGGGGCGTGGTGTTCGAGGCGGCGAGCGCCGCCTCATAGGACTGCGCCGCCGCGGCGTCGCTACCGATCCGCTGGTAGAGCTGGCCCAGGGTGACGTGGAGCTCGGCCCGGTCGGGATAGAGCAGGACCAGCCGCTCCAAGACCGCGATCGCGCCCTCGATGTCGCCTTCGTCGATCAGGGCCTTGGCATAGGTGACGTTCTTCTCGAGATTGCCGGGATCCTCGAGCACGGCCTGGAAGGCCCGGTCGCTGGCACTCTGGGCTTGCGCCGGTTCGCAGAGGGCCGGGAGCGCCGCCATGGCGACCGCTGCCATCGCGATGGCGCGAAAACTCGAGACAGGCATTCGACGGCTTCCCCAAACCAGACCGCGCGACAGGGGCGGAACAATAACCTATTGCTCCGGGCCAGAAAATCCCCTGGTTAAAGAAACCTTAAAGGGTGAGATGGCGGGCCCGGGCACCGCGCTCGATGGCGGCGGCCGGCAGTTTGCCGATCTGGAGCGCGTAGCGGATGAGGTCCAGGAGGCGGGCCTCTTCCTGGCTGACCTTGCTGTCGGCCGCGGCGACGTCGCAGGCCAGGGCATAGGCGGTCTCGCGAAGCTTCTCCGGGAGCGCCTTCTTGATCTCGGCCAGGACCTTGTCCAGCCCGTCTTCCTGGTTCAGGAGATCGACGCAGCCCGCGGCGGTGGCGGCGATCTTCGAACGGTCGAAATCGCGGAACACCGGCAGATGCGCCACCATGTCGCCGATCGAGGTCATTTCCGCGTCGGTCATGTCGCGGTCGGCCGCAGCCATCAAAACCATGGTGTAGATGAGGGCTGCATGGTGCTTGGTCGTCATAATAGATCCTGTCCTATCCTGATTTTGGCCGGGACTGTAGCGACCGGCCCCCAGGGTTACAAGCTGGGGGCACAAGCCGCGCTTAAGTCCCTGATTCTGCGGGTAGACGCGCAGGTTGGGCTTTGCCATGGTCGCGCTCCATGGAAGCCATCATCAACGTCGTCCTGCCCGTCTTCGCGATCATCGCTTCCGGCTGGTTCTGCGGCCGGATGGGGCTTTTGGGCGACGGGGCATCCCAGGCCCTGAACGGCTTCACCTATTACGCCGCCCTGCCCGCCCTGTTCTTCGGCGCCATGGCGACGGCGCCCCTCAGCGAGACCTTCAACCTGCCGTTCATCCTCGACTATCTGGGCGCGCTGGTGGTGCTGGCGGTGCTGACCTGGCTGGTGGCGGCGCGGCTCTTTCCCGGACGGGGCGACCAGGTCGGCCTGCAGAACATGGCGGCCAATTTCTCCAACACCGGCTATATGGGAATCCCGCTGCTGCTCACCGCCTTCGGCGAGGCCGGGAAGTTGCCCGCCGTGATCTCCACCGTGCTCAACGGCGCCATCGTGATGCCGTTCTACATCGCGGTGGTCGAATACACCCGCAGCGACGCGGCACACCGCGCCCAGGTCTTCGCCGATGCCGGCCTAGGCGTCATCAAGTCGCCGCTGGTGATCTCCGCCATGCTCGGCATCCTCTGGTCGGGCCTGGGCGCGCCGGTACCGGTCTTCCTCGCCCAGTTCTGCAACATCCTCGGATCCGCCGCGCCGCCGGCGGCACTCTTCGCCATGGGGCTCTTCATGGTGGGCAAGAGCTTCAAGGGCGATCGATCCGAGATCGCCCTGCTGACGGCGTTCAAGCTGCTGATCCATCCGTTGCTGGCGCTGGGCATGCTGGCGCTCATTCCGTTGGAGAAGACCTGGTCGGATTCGCTGCTGGTGCTTTGCGCCCTGCCGACCGGATCACTGGTCTTCGTGCTCAGCAATCTCTATGGCGTCTATACCCAGCGCTCGACCGGCGTCATCATCGCCTCGACCTTCGTCTCGGTCGTGACCCTGTCGCTGCTGTTCAATCTGCTCGGCCTGCGCTGAGTTTTGGTTTGGGGAAGCCTCATGGCGGAAATCAGCCTGCGCATCGATCTCGGCGAGGACCGCCGTTTCGGTCCCGGCAAGGCCCGACTGCTGGAGCTCATTCGCGACACCGGCTCGATCAGCGCCGCGGGGCGCGCGCTCGGCATGTCCTATCGCCGCGCCTGGCTGCTGACCGATGAGCTGAACAGGATGTTCGGGACCCAGCTCGTCGAGCCGCAGCACGGCGGCGCCAAGGGCGGCGGCGCGCGCGTCACGCCGCACGGCATCGCGACGCTCGAGGCCTATCGCCGCATCGAGGTCGCGGCGGAAGCGGCGCTGGAGAAGGAGCGCAAGCTGTTCAAGCGGGGACGGAAGTAACCCTGAACGTCATGCCCGGGCCCCGCGGACGAATGTCCGCATTCGCGGATGGGGACCCGCGCATCGGTATCCGGTGCGAACCCGGCGCGAGACCCCCGAGTCAAGCCCAGAGGATTCGTTTCACTTCAGAATCACAAACCCTGCCTGCTCGAACACCGCCTTCGCGGCGTCGCTCTTCAGGTAGGCGAGATAGGCTTTCGCCGCATCGGACCGCGCGCCCTGCACGGTCAGCGCCACCGGGTAGATGATCGGCGGGTGGCTGTCGTCGGTGAAGGTGCCGAGCACCTTCACCTTCGCGGCCATCGCATCGGTCTGGTAGACGATGCCGAGCGGCGCCTCGCCACGCTCGACCAGGGCCAGCGCCGCACGCACGTTCTCGCCCTGCGCCAGGCTGCCCTCGACCTTCGACCACAGCCCCAGCTTCTCCAGCGAGGCTTTCGCGTATTTGCCGGCGGGAACGGCGCTGGTGTCGGCGACCGAGAGCCTGCCGCCCTTGAGCGCGGCGGCGAGGTCGTAGGTCGCGTCGATGGCGACGGTCTCGGTGGCGCTGGCCGGACCGACCAGGACGAGATGATTGCCAAGGAGGTTGCTGCGGCTGCCGGCATCGATCAGGTTGGCCTTGGCGACGTAGTCCATCCAAGGCACGTCGGCGGAGATAAAGAGGTCGGCCGGGGCGCCTTTCTCAAGCTGCTTCGCGAGTGCCGAGGAGCCGCCGAACGCCGCCTTCACCTTGTGGCCGCTGGATTTCTCGAAGTCGGCATCGATCCGGCCGAGCGCGTCGGTCAGGCTGGCCGCCGCCAGCACGGTCACTTCCGCCGCATGGGCCGCGCAGGGCAGGCCCAGCAGCAAGCCGAGTGAAACGAGCACGCCAATAAACCGCCGCATGGAACCTCTCTCGATGTATCTGAACGGATATATCGTGAAGAATATATCTGGCTGGATATATCGCCGCAAGAGCAGCTGGATCGCGCCCGGTTCATCGCCTATATCGGGCGGAGAACGGAGGACTTCATGACGGAACCAGTTGAAGACAACGCCGGCGAGAGCCGCTTCGAACTCGCCGTCGCGGGCCACCTGGCGGTGGCCGAATACAAGCTCGACGGCAAGGTCATCACCTTCACCCATACCGAAGTGCCGCCGGCCTTGGGCGGCCAGGGCGTCGGCTCGCGGCTGATCAAGGGCGCGCTGGAGCAGGTGCGGGCGCGGGGACTGAAGGTGGTGGCGAAATGCGACTTCGTCGCCGGCTATCTCGCCAAACACAAGGAGTTCGGCGACCTGATCGCCTAGGCTTCCCTCAGGCGGCGCCGCGGGTGGCGTTTGCGATGATGCGCGCAGCCGGAAGAGTCACCGTCACGGTGGTGCCGAAGCCGACGCGGCTTTCGAGCGCAATCGCGCCCTGGTGCAGCTCGACCAGGGACTTCACGATCGCGAGCCCCAGGCCCGTCCCCGGCGTGCTGGCGCGTTTCGCATCCGCGGTGCGGGCGAAGGGCTGGAACAGGTTCTGCATCTCGTCATGCGGGATGCCGCGGCCGGTATCCCGGACGATGATGGTCGGGCCGCCGTCGACGTTGAGCGCGCAGGAGATGCGGACCGAGCCGCCGCTCGGCGTGAACTTCACCGCGTTGGAGAGCAGATTGAGGATGACCTGGCGCAGGGCGCGCTCGTCGGCGAAGACCCGCGGCAGATTCTCGTCGATCGCAGTAGTCAAGGTGACGCCGCCGCGCTCCGCCTGGATCTTCACCAGGCCGACCGCCTCCCTCGTGACGGCGGCGAGGTCGCAGTCGCTTTCGATCAGCTCATAGCGACCGGCCTCGAGCTTGGTGACGTCCAGGAGGTCGTTGATCAGGCTGAGCAGGAGCTGGCCGCTGCGCTGGATATCGGCGGCATATTCGTCGTAGCGCGCATGGCCGAGCGGGCCGTAGATCTGGTGCTGCATCAGGTCCGAGAAGCCGATGATTGCGTTCAGCGGCGTGCGCAGCTCATGGCTGACATTGGCGAGCAGCATCGACTTGGCGTTGTTGGCCTGCTGCGCCTCGTCGCGCGCGGATGCGAGCGTCAGAGTCATGCGCTGCAAGGTCGACACGTTCTCGGCCAGCGCCACGCTTGCGCGACGGCGCTGCTCGACGGCGACGATCGCCAGGGCCAGGAGGCCGAGGCCGACAAAGCCGAGCCAAAGCGAGCGGAGCACCTGGAGAGTCAGCGCCTGGCGATCGATCAGCATGAGGAAGCGCCAAGGCGCACCCTCGACCGGATTCACATAGACCGCCCATCCGCCGTGCTGATGAAAGACATCGGGATGATCGAGAAGCGAGAGCTCCGTTGCGTCCAGTGCGGGCGACAGCGGCAGGGCGGCGGCCAGATCGACCAGGGATTCCTTGGGAAGACCGGCGGAATCGGCGATCAGGTGATTCTGCGCGTTGACCAGCAGCACGCGGCCATGGCCGAAATCGGTTTGCGTCAGATAGCGGCCGAAGGTCGCCAGAGTGAGATCGAGATTGATCGTCCCGCGAAAGCGGTTGGATTTGTCATAGACCGGCCGGCCGACGGTCGCCATTAGACCCTTGCCGGCGGCATCGACATAGACATCGGTCCAGTACGTGGCGCGATCCGGGTTGGGCGTCGGCGTGCCCCCCTTGAAGAAATCGTAGCCGAGCAGCGCTTCCTGCCAATGGAAGTCGCGCGACGGTACCCAGGGCGCCATGACTATGAACCGGTTGGCCGAGGTGTAGTAGATCCAGGCGGCGTCGGGGATCTGGGCATGAGTCGCCTGGAGCACCGCGCCCAGCGACAGGGCCATCAGCATTTCGCGGCCGGCCCCGCTTTGGATCGGCGGGATTTCACCCGAGCCGGTCAGGTTGACCAGCTGGTCCGGACTCGAGTTCGGCGGCGGGCGATCCAGCGCATAGCCTGAGAACGACTCCGAAGGCGCGAGGCCGGCGAAGGCGCGGCGCGCGCCGAAGGTGGGCGCCGGCTCCTCGAGCAGCGCCTCGGCCTGGCGGCGCATGAGATCGACATGGCCGACCGAGGTGTTCACCAGGCTCGACACATTCTCGGCGACATCGCCGAGCTGGTGGTGCAGCTGGTCGAGCCGCGCCTGGTATTCGCGCTCGCCGATTGCCCAAAGGCCGCAGCCAGCCGCCGCCATCACCGCGGCATACGCGACGTAGGCCAGCGCCTGTCCACGGGCCCGGCGCAGGAAGCGGGGCAGACGGGTTCTCATCAGATGGAATGCCCTGGATCAATTGATCTGGAGCAGGCGCGTGTGCAGGCGCGATTCATGACGCATACATGACCCCGCGCCGCTTAAATTCCACTTAACCCCGGTGCGACAGATACCGCAGCTGCACCCTAAATGTGATCTTTCCTGCGAAGCGCCGGTTGGTGCTGCAGGAAATCCGCGGTGACTTCGATCGCCTGCTTGAGGCCGACCCGCTCGACCGCGACGCCTTCCGGAAAGGCGGTCAGGAGCCTTGAGGGCATCGCCTTGTCCAGGAGAACAAAGACACCACGGTCGTCGGCCCGGCGGATGAGACGGCCGAACGCCTGTTTCAGTTTCAGACGCGTGAGCTGATCCTCGTATTCCGTGCCGCCGAAATGCTCCTTGCGCGCCTTGTGCAGGATATCGGGACGGGGCCAGGGCACGCGGTCGAACACCATCAGCCGCAGCGCACGCCCCGGCACATCGACGCCGTCGCGGACCGCATCGGTGCCGAGGAGACACGCATCCTCCTCGCCGCGGAAGATGTCGATCAAGGTCGCGGTGTTCATCGCATCGACATGCTGGGCCAGAAGATCGATGCCGGCCTCTTCAAGCGCTGGGGCGATGCGGCGATGCACAGCGCGCAACCGCGAAATCGCGGTGAAGAGGCCGAGCGCGCCACCCTTGGCCGCGAGGAACAGTTCGCGATAAGCGGCGGCGATCTGCTCCATGTCGTCGCGAGCGAGGTCGTTGACGATCATCACCCTGGTCTGCGCCGGATAGTCGAAGGGCGACGGCACGCGGACGCGGAAGGCGGGACTCGGCAGATGGCGGGCGCCGGTCCGTGCCTCGGCGCCGCCCCAGGATTCCGCCGTGCCGCTGCCGTCGGTCAAGGTCGCCGAGGTGACGACGATGCCGTGGGCGGACTTGGCCACGACCTCGACGAAGGGCCGCATCGGGTCGCGCCAGTGGCGGAACAGCCCGACATCGAGCTCGCGGCCGTCGCTGCGCTCCAGCGCGAACCAGTCGACAAAGTCGGACGGCGTTTCCGATCTCAACGAGGCCAGCATCTCGCGCCAGGCGGTAATCTCGTTCTCGGCGCGCCGCGCGATGCCGCGCGCCATCGCCTCGATGCGCAACCGTGTGGTCGGGTCGAGCACGTCGGCATCGGTGTCGAGTCTTTTGGCGAGCCGCTGTGCCAGCTCGCGCATCGGCACCTGGAGAGCTTTGAGCGCGAGATCCAGCGCTTCCGCCGTCTCCAGCACGCGCGGATCGACCGGCTGGGTGCCGCATTCGAGGCTGTAGCCGGCGCGGTCCTCGGGTGCCCGCGCCAGCACCTGGGCGCGCACCGTGCCGAGGAAGGCCTCGCTCTGGTTGCCCGGCAAGCCGTCGGCGATGCGCTGATGCCAGCCGTCGCCGGGCAGTGCCCGCGCCGCAGCCATGATCGCGTCCAGCAGCTCGAGGCCGCGCGCATCGTCCAGCACCAGGTCCTCGATGCGACGCCGAAGCCCGCGGGCGCGGCTGCGGCGCCCGCCCTCGCCGCCGATCAGCCAGCGGCGGAGATCGGTCGCCTCCTGGCCGGAGAGATGGGCGGCGAAGGCGGAATCGACCGCGGAGAAAAGATGATGGCCCTCGTCGAAGACATAGCGGGTCGGAAGATTCTGCTCTTCGGGGCCGAGCGCGGCCTGAATCATCACCAGCGCGTGGTTGGCGATCACGATCTCCGCCTTGCGCGCGCGGCGCACGCTCTTCTCGATGAAGCAGCGGCCGTAATGCGGGCAGGCGGAATAGACGCATTCGCCGCGCCGATCGGCGAGGCCCATGGTGCGCGCCTGACCGAGGATGTCGGGCAACCAGCCGGGGAGATCGCCGCCCGCCATGTCGCCGTCGCGGGTCGCCATGGCCCAGCGCGCCATCAAGCCGAAGGCGATCGCGTCCAAGGGTCGCTGGCCGAGCTCGCCGGCGAGCTCGGCGAGGTTCAGGAGGCAGAGATAATTCTCGCGTCCCTTGCGAATCACGACCTTCTCGGCCTTCAGGGATGGATTGGCGTAGAGCCGGTCGAGCTCGCCGTCGATCTGGTGCTGCAGATGGCGGGTGAAGGTGCTGATCCAGACCGGGCCGCGGTTCTTCTCGGCCCAGAGTCCGGAAGGCGCGATATAGCCCAAGGTCTTGCCGACGCCGGTGCCGGCCTCGGCCAGCACGACATGCGGCTCGTCCATGTTGTCCCGCGGCGCAAAGGCCGGCACCAAAGCCGACGCATAGTCCGCCTGGCTCGGCCGGTCCTCGGAGTCATGGCCGAGGAGCTGGCGCAGGCGATCGCGGGTCTCCGCCGAGGTCACGGGGATGCTGTCGGCCTGCGGCTGCGGCGCGGTCTCCGACCATTCCGGCAGATCTTCCCAGACGCCGACGCCGGGCGTCGCGCGGCCTTCGCCATGTCCGTCGAAGGCCGGGAGCGCCATGAGCACAGCCTCGCCCCAGGCCCAGCCGTGCCGCGCCATGGTCTCGGCGATCCCGCGCGTGCGCCAGCGCTTGCGGTCGAGGGTCTGCAGCTCGCGCAGCAAGGCGCGGGCGCAGGCGCGCAGGATCTCGGCCTGACGCTCGGGCTGCAGCGGATGCGCGGGTCCCGGCGGCAGCAGGCCGAGCGCCTGGGCGACTCCGGTCGGCGTCGGCAGGCAGAAACTGGCGGGGCGCACGAAGGCGTAGAGCTCGAGGATGTCGAAAGCCGGGAAGCGCTCGGTCTTCAGGCGGCGACAGACCGCGGGCAGGTGGCAGAGCAGCGGCGTTTCGGTCCGCGCCAGACGCATCGCCTCGGAATGCGAGAGGCGCCGCAAGGTCCCGTCGGCATAACGCCAGACGGCGTCCTTCAGGCCGACGACCAGGACCGGCCGGTCGGTGCGAACCGGAGGGGAGACGAGCGCCATGGGGTTGGTTTATCGGGAGAATGCGTGCGAACGCAAGGGGAACCACTGCGGTGCTTAGCCAGGAGTCGTGACTGACAGCGTCTTGCCGACTAGGCCGCGGCGCGCGCCCGCGACGCCTTGGTGCTGCGCGCGGGCGGGGCGCCGAACATGCGGTGATACTCGCGGGTGAACTGGGAGACGCTCTCGTAGCCGACGGAGAACGCGGCGCTGGCCGCCTGGACACCTTCGGAGACCATCAGGCGCCGCGCCTCGATCAGGCGAAGGTGCTTCTGGAACTGCAGCGGCGAGAGCGAGGTCACCGCGCGGAAATGCTGGTGAAACGTGGAAGCGCTCATGCCGGCTTCCGCGGCCAGCCGTTCGACACGGAGCGGCCTCGCGTACTCGGCGCGCAAGATGGCGACGGCGCGGGCCACCCGCTGCGCCTGCCCACCCGGCCAGGCGATGTTGCGGATCGCCGGGCCATGCCGGCCGGCCAGCAGCCAGTAGTGCATCTCGCGCACCAGCGCGCGCTGCAGGATCGGCACCGCGGCCGGGCGGTCAAGCAGGCGCATCAGCCGGAGCGCCGCCTCGGCGACCTCGGCCTCGGTCTGGTCGACCCGCACCGGCGCGCCGCGGGCGGTCGGGCCGGGCTTCATCTCGGCAATGAGATCTGCGATGACGCCGGGGTCGAGCTCAAGCACCAGGGAGAGATAGGGCTGGGCGCGGCTGGCCTTGGTGATCTGGCTGACGGTCGGCACATCGGCGGTGATCAGCAGAGAATCGCCGGCGCTGAAGTCGAAATCCTGGCGGCCTATGGTGACCCGCTTGCTGCCCTGGACGACGAGGCAAACCAGCGGGCGCGAGACCGCGTGCACCAGGTCGCTCGGCGCCGTCGCGCGCACGGTGCTCAGGCCCGGGATCGGCGTCGGCGCCATGCCCGCCGCGTCGGCATGGGCCTCGGCATGGCGGCGCAGGGTTTCGAGCAAGTCGGTCATGCGGTCAATCTAGCGTGGCCCGAGACCGGGCGCACCCTCTCTCGGAGGATTGGGCAAGGAAGCGCGAAGTTCCGGCAACACCCGGCGCAGGTTCGGGGCGATATCCGAGAGGTCACAGTCACCAAAGGAGACCCCTCCCATGCGCAAGATCACCCTCGTCACCGGCGGCAGCCGCGGCCTCGGCCGCAACACCGCGCTGAGCATCGCCCGCCAGGGCGGCGACGTCGTCATCACCTATCGCAGCCGCGCCGAGGAGGCCGGGGCGGTGGTGGCCGAGATCGCGGCGCTCGGTCGCAAGGCCGTGGCGCTGCAGCTCGACACCGGCGACGTCGCGACCTTCCCCGCCTTCGCCGCGACGCTGCGCGCGGCACTGCAGGAAACCTGGAAGCACGACCGCTTCGACCATCTGGTGAACAACGCCGGCCATGGCGACTATGCGCTGATCGGCGAGATGACCGAGGCGCAGTTCGACGGGCTGGTGAACGTCCACTTCAAGGGCGTCTATTTCCTGACCCAGACGCTGTTGCCGCTGATCGCCGACGGCGGTCGCATCGTCAATCTCTCCAGCGGCCTGACGCGGGTGACGTTCCCGGGCTACGCGGCCTATGCGGCGGTCAAGGGCGGCGTCGAGGTGCTGACCCGCTACATGGCGCGCGAGCTCGGCAAGCGCGGGATCGCGGTCAATACCGTGGCGCCGGGCGCGATCGAGACCGATTTCGGGGGCGGCGCGGTGCGCGACAACCCGGAGGTCAACAAGCTGTTCGCCGAGATGACCGCGCTCGGCCGCGCGGGGCTGCCGGACGACATCGGCCCCATGATCGCAAGCCTGCTCTCCGAGGACAATCGCTGGGTCAACGCACAGCGGATCGAGGTCTCCGGCGGACAGGGGATCTAGGTCTGGAAAGCGGCGCCGGCGCCATCCTTGCGCGCCGGCGCCCGACGCCGGTCAGCCGCGTCTGATGCCGGCGATCAGGATGTCCACCATCCGGCGGCCGCGCGGGACCCAGTCCGACCCGGTGCCCATATAGGCGAGTCCTCCGATCGAGAACAGAAGATCGATGGGCACGACATTGCGCCCTATGTCACCACTCGTTTTCGCCCGCTCGACCAACGTCGTAATCGCGCCTTCGAGGCGCGGCCTGGTCTGCGCCTGCAACGCCGCCGCGCCTCCGGCCAGGCTGGCGATGAGATCGTGCATCAGCTTCTTGGTCGCGATGTAGTCGACGAACAGAAACAGCCACTGCCGCAAGGCTTCGAGCGGCGGCTGCTCCTTCATCAATCGCTCGGCGTCGACGGCGAGCCGCTCCAGCGCGTCGCGATAGACCTGCTCGACCAGTGCGTCGCGGGTCGGGAAGTGCCGATAGAGCGTGCCGATGCCGACCCCGGCCTTGCGCGCCACCTCTTCCAGCGTGGTCGCGGCGCCGCTCTCGGCAAAGCAGGCCTTGCCTGCCTCCAGCAGCGAAGCGCGGTTGCGCGCCGCGTCCGCCCGCGGCTTGCGCGCGGCGGGCTGAGACTCGGAACGCGGTTTCGGGGCGGGCGATTTGGCCACGCAGATTCCTCTTGCTAAGCGGAGGGTGCCTCCGTATATAAACGGAGGCAAGCTATCATTTAATGCTGTTCCGGCCGGGCTTCAAGCCGAAGTCCGGCCGCGGTCTTCTGCATCCCGAACGACGGAGAGAAATTATGGCTGATTCCAATGGCTTGGCGCCGTTCGGCGCGACATCGACCAGCGATGAGGTGCTGGCCGGAATCGATCTCAGCGGCAAGCGGGTCCTGGTGACCGGCGTCTCGGCCGGGCTGGGGGTCGAGACCGCCCGTGCCTTGGCCGCGCGCGGCGCGCATGTGATCGGCGCCGCCCGCGACATCCGGAAGGCGGAATCGGCGATGGAGCAGGCCTGGGCCGCGGCGCGGAACGGCGGCGGGGTCGAGCTGATCGAACTCGACCTCGCCGCGCTCGCCAGCGTGCGCGCCTGCGCGGACCGATTGGTGGCGGTAGGCAAGCCACTCGACCTCGTCATCAACAATGCCGGGGTGATGGCCTGCCCGCTGATGCGCACCGCCGACGGATTCGAGATGCAGTTCGGCACCAACCATCTCGGCCATTTCGTCTTCACCAACCGCATCGCGCCGCTGCTGCGCCCAGGCTCGCGCGTGGTGGCGCTGGCCTCGATGGGACATCGCTATGCCGATGTCGATCTCGACGATCCAAACTTCGAGCGCACCCCCTACGACCCCTGGCAGGCCTATGGCCGCTCCAAGACCGCGAACATCCTGTTCGCGCTCGCCTTCGACAAGCGGCACCGCGAGCGCGGCGTGCGCGCGACCGCGGTGCATCCCGGCGGCATCAAGACCGAGCTCGGCAGGCACTTGAGCGACGACGATTTCGACAGCCTGCTCGCGCGGCTGAACGCCGATCTCGCCGCCAAGGGCAAGCCGCCGTTCTGGCTGAAGACCATCCCGCAGGGCGCCGCGACCTCGGTCTGGGCCGGCGTCGTCGCGCCGGCCGAAGCGGTCGGCGGGCGTTATTGCGAGAACTGCCAGGTGACCACGCGGGTCACCGACGGCGACATCGACATGGTGGACGGCGGCGTGCGGCCCTACGCGGTCGATCCCGCCCGCGCCGAAGCGCTCTGGGCGAAGAGCGAGGCACTGGTCGGCGAGAGCTTCATGTAGAGCGAGACAGCCGCCGCGCCTAGCGGAAGCAGCCGTCCACCAGCATGCGGAAGGCGACGGCGCGGTGGCTCATCTCGTGTTTCTGCGCCGGGTCCATCTCGCCGAAGGTGATGTCGTAGCCGGTCGGGATGAAGATCGGATCGTAGCCGAAGCCGCGGTCTCCGCGCGGCGCATCGGCGAGCGTGCCGAAGACCTTGCCTTCGAAGACTTCGCAATGGTCGTCGGGCCAGGCGAGCGCGAGGGCGGCGACGAAATGCGCGCCGCGCGGCTTGGCCTGGATCCCCTTCAGCACGCGGTCCATGGCATGGCCGAAATCCTTGTTGGGCCCGGCCCAGCGCGCGGAGAAGATGCCGGGCGCGCCGTCGAGACTATCGACGCAGAGACCGGAATCGTCGGCGAGTGCCGGCAGCTTCGAAGCCCGGGTGGCGGCCAGCGCCTTCAGCTTGGCGTTGCCGATGAAGCTGTCTTCGGTCTCTTCCGGCTCGGGCAGACCGAGTGCCCCGGCGGAGATCACCTCGATCGCGAAGGGCTGCAGCAGCTCGGCGATTTCCTTCGCCTTGCCTGGGTTGTGGCTGGCGAGAACCAGCTTCCGTTCGGTGAAGCGGCGCGGCATCTATAGTCCGAGCACCTGCTTTTGCAGCGCATTGAGCTCGTTTACGCCTTTGCGGGCGAGCTTCAGCAGCTCCAGGAACTGTGCCTCGGAGAAGGCGTGCTTCTCGGCGGTGCCCTGGACCTCGACGATGCCGCCGGAGCCGGTCAGCACGAAATTGGCGTCGGCCTCGGCGCTGGAATCCTCCTCGTATTCGAGGTCGAGGACGCATTGGCCGTTGTGGATGCCGCAGGAGACCGCCGCGACCTGATCGACCAGCGGGATGGTCTTGATGGCACCCATCTCCTTCATGAAGGCGAAGCAGCGGTGCAGCGCGACGTAGGCGCCGGTGATCGCCGCGGTCCGCGTCCCGCCATCCGCCTGGATCACGTCGCAGTCGAGGCGGATCTGGCGCTCGCCGAAGCCGGTCATGTCGGTGACGGCGCGCAAGGATCGGCCGATCAGGCGCTGGATCTCCTGGGTGCGGCCGGACTGCTTGCCCTTGGCGGCCTCGCGGTCGGTGCGGCTGTGGGTCGAGCGTGGCAGCATGCCGTATTCGGCGGTGACCCAGCCCTTGCCGCTGCCCTTCAGGAAGCTCGGCGCCTTCTCCTCGAGCGTCGCCGTGCAGAGCACATGGGTGTTGCCGAACTTGGCGAGGCAGGAGCCCTCGGCATAGCGGTTGACATCGACCACCAGCTCGACGGCGCGCAATTGGTCGGTCGATCTGCCGGACGGCCGGGCAGCAACAGAAGCCATGAAAAGATCCCTGGAAGGAAAGGCTGGAGACGGCGCGGAAACTACACGGCGCGGGCCGGCCGTGCAAACGTGGCGAGAGCTTTCAGTCGCACCCCCACCCAACCTCCCCCGAAGACGGGGGAGGGGTAACTCATGCGGAGCGGCGGAGGATGGCGCCCCAGCGGTCCTGGGCGATGGTGAAGCCGGCGGGAAGCTGCGCGCGCATGGCTTCGACGGTATGGCGGCGGCCGACCATGCTGCCATCCGGCTGGGGCACCGGGGTGTTGTCGAGGATCGCGAAGGTCTTCGGCGCCATCACGCTGCAGACATTGGCGAGGTAGCGCGGCAGCGCGGATTCCGCGACATGGGGCAGGACCTTGCGCGAGAACAGGAAGTCAGGCTGAAGGCCGGCGATCTCGCGCAGGACCGGCTCGGAGATGACGCCGAGCCGCACCTCTTTCTCGGCGATGAGGTCGGCGAGGCGCGCGCGGCCGAACTCATAGAACTGGTCGCTGAGGTCGATGCCGTAGAAGCGGTTCCGGTCGAGATAGCGGATGATCGGCTCGGCGGCCCAGAGCGAGCCGCAGCCATATTCGATGCAGAGATGCCCGGGCTGCAGGCCGTATTCGATCATGCGCTGGGCCCAGCGCTCGGCCTTGGCGCGGGTATAGGCCTCGTCGCGGATCTTGGCGCCGAGCGTGCTGTGCTCAGCGCCGGCGGCGAGCTTCTTCTCCATGAAGCGGAGATAGCGTTCTTCCGCCGGCTTGCGGAACAGCGCCTTGAAGCGCTTGAAGGCTTTCTGCACGGGGGACGGCTCGGGACGCGCCAAAGTGGAGTTCTTCAAAATCAGCAAACGCCAGGGTTCAGGTCGGGCACGCTCATACGATATTCCCGGCGGAACGGCAACGTGTCAGACCGCCGCCCGGTGGGTCAGACCGTGCGCACGCGGCCTGCACCCAGCGCGCAGATTGACGCACCCAGGGTAATGAGGGCGAACAGGATCGCGACCGGCGACCAGCCGCCGAAGGCGTCATGCACCAGGCCGACCGCCAGGGGCCCGGCCAGGGCGCCCATCACATAGCCAACGCTCTGGGTCATGCCGGAGAGCCTGGCCGCGGTCTCCGGACTGCCGCCGCGCTGGGCAATCATGGTGAGGGCGATGGCGAAGGCGCCGCCCTGGCCGATGCCGAGCAGCACCGACCAGAACCACATGCTGCCGATCGGCGCGAAGAGATAGCCAAGCAGCCCCGCGAGGCCGAGCGCCATCATCAACAGCGCAGCGAGCCGGAGGTCGCCGCGTCTGCTCGCCATCAGGGGCGCGACTTGCGCGCCCGCACCCTGGACCAGGATGGAGAGGCCCAGCATCAAGCCGCTGGCCGGGACGTCCATGCCGCGGTCCTGCAGGATCTTGGCGCCCCAGCCGAACACGCTGTAGGCCAGCGACGAGGCGAGTCCGAGATAGACCGTGACCTGCCAGGCCAGCGCGCTGGTCCAAAGGTTGCGCGTTTGGGTGACGGCCGCTTGCGGTGCGGAATGGAAATGGGCGCGCAAGGGCGCCCAGGCCGGCAAGGCGAGCAGCGCCAGGAGGCCCCAGACCGCCAGCGCCATCGTCCAGTCGGTGGCGAACAGGATCTCGACCTGCGGCGCCAGCGCCGCCGCACCTGCGGCGCCGACACAGAGCATCATCGTGTAGAAGCCGGTGACGGCGCCGACGCGGGTCGGGAAGTCGCGCTTCACGATGCCGGGCAGCAGCACGTTCATGACGCCGATGGAGATGCCAACGACAATGCCGCTGCCGTAAAGCAGCGCTGCCGAAGGCAGGAGGCGCATCGCGCAGCCGAGGGCGACACCGATCAAGGCCACGAAGATGACACTTTCGGCCCCGAAGCGGCGACCGAGCGCGGGCGCCAGCGGACCGATCAGGCCGAAGCAGAGCACCGGAAGCGTGGTCAGGATGCCGGCCTCGGCCCGGTCGAAGCCGAGCGACTGCACGATCTCCTCGAGCAGCGGGCCGACGCTGGTCACCGCTGGCCGGAGGTTGAGCGCCACCAGGCCGAGGCCGACCAGCATCACCAGCGGACCCAGGGGGCGCCCGGGCCGCCGCAGGGTGGACGGCGTTGGGTTGGAAATGATCTCAGCTCCGCGCTTTGAGCAGGTTCATGAAATTGTCGTAGAGCCGGCGCGAATCCCGAGCGAAAACCGGCATCTTGTTGCTCGCCTCGGCGTCGAGCCGGGCCAGCGCGCCCTCGCCCAGGGTCTCGTCGAGGGCGCAGGCATAAGCCGGGACCTCACCCCATTCGCCGACCGTCTTCGTGGTCAGCTCGGTGTGGTACTGCAGCCCGTAGGCAAGATCACCGATCCGCATCGCCTGGTTGGCGCAGGCCGGAGAGTCGGCGAGGATGACGGCGCCCTCCGGCGCCTCCAGCACGGCGGCGCCATGCCATTGCAAGGCCTGGAACGGCGTTTCGATCCCGGCGAAAAGGGGATCCGCCCGGCCTGCGGCGGTGAGATTGATGTCGAGGATGCCGACTTCGGGCTTCTCCATCTTACCGACCTGGCCGCCGAGCGCAGCACCCAGCAGCTGGTGGCCGAGGCAGAGCCCCATATAGGGCCGGGCCTGGACCTGGACCCATTCGCGGATCGCCGCCTTCTCGGCCCTCAGCCAGGGATGCTCGGTCTCCTCCCAGACGTCCATCGGCCCGCCCATGACCCAGAGCGCGTCGTAATTGTCGAGGCTCGGGATCGGCTCGCCCTCATCGAGTTCGACGGCATCCCAGGCGATGCCGTCCGCGGCGAAAAAGTCGCGGAAGACGCCGGGATGCTCGACCGCGATATGCTGGAAGACCAGAAAACGCATGTGGATACTGTGGGTGATCTCGGGAAGAGCGGCAGTCGAGCATGCCCAAAACGGGGCCGCAACGATAATTCGCGGATATTGACGCACCCCGCCCCCATACCTAGATTCGGCAGGGTCTTTTGAGGCGACTGATGCAGCATACGCCGCGCAATTTTCCGCAGCATCGGCCGGTCTTGAGCGAGCTTTCGAGCCGCTCGCGAGAAATCTTCCGGCTGATCATGGATACCTATTTCGAGACCGGGGAGCCGGTCGGCTCGCGCACGCTTTCGCGCCGGCTCGGCCAGCTCTCGCCGGCGACGATCCGCAATGTGATGGCGGACCTGGAAGAGCTCGGCCTGCTGTTCGCGCCGCATACCTCGGCCGGGCGGCTGCCGACCGATCTCGGCCTGCGGCTGTTCGTCGACGGCCTGATGGAGCTGGGCGGCCTGACCGACGCCGAGCGTGCGGCGATCGAAGGCCAATGCCAGGCGACCGGTCGCAGCATGCCGGAAGTGCTGGAGCAGGCGACCACCATGCTCTCGGGCCTATCCCATGCCGCGGGCATGGTGGTGGCGCCGAAGTCGGAGCGGCCGCTGAAACATATCGAGTTCGTGCACCTGGCCCCGGGCCGTGCGCTGGTCGTGCTGGTGACCGAAGGCGGCATGGTGGAAAACCGGGTGATTGACGTGCCGGTCGGCCTGCCGCCCTCCAGCCTCAGCGAGGCGACCAATTACCTGACCCAGCGCTTGGCCGGCCGAACCATCACCACAGCGCGCGGCGAGATCGTGCAGGATCTGGAGAGCCAGCGCGCCGAGCTCAACGAGCTCACGCGCAAGGTGGTCGAGGCGGGCCTCGCCACCTGGTCGAACGGGGCCGGCGAAGGCGCCTTGATCGTGCGCGGGCAATCGCATCTGCTCGACGGCGTCACCGAGATCGGCGACCTCGAGCGGCTGCGCGGCCTGTTTTCGGCGCTGGAGGCCAAGGAGCAGCTGCTGAAGCTGCTGGAGGCGGCGGATGCCGCGGAGGGCGTGCAGATCTTCATCGGCGCGGAGAATGAGCTGTTCGGCCTCGCCGGCTGTTCGGCGGTCATCTCGCCCTATCGTGACAGCCAGCGGCGGCTGATCGGCGCGGTGGGTGTCATCGGCCCGAGCCGGATCAACTACGCGCGCATCATCCCGATGGTCGACTACACCGCCAAGGTGATCGGCCGGATCCTGGGTTAACAATTCACCGGAGATTGCGGCCGCCCGGTGCAAACAGGGCGCGGCGATTTCCTGCATTGCAATGAACGACGGATTGATGGAGAACCGGTCCCATGATGACCGACGACAAGATGGATAACGGCACGACCGACGAGCAGGCGTCGCAGATCGAAACCGGCGAGAGCCTCGAGGAGGCACTGGCCGCCGCGCGCGCGGAAGCGGCGCAGATGAAAGACCAGGCGCTGCGCGCCATGGCCGAGGCGGAGAACACCCGCAAGCGCGCGCAGCGCGACCGCGAGGACGCGCAGAAGTACGGCATCACCAATTTCGCCCGCGAGATGTTGACCGTCGCCGACAACCTGCGGCGCGCGCTGGAAGCGATCCCGGCCGAGACATTGCAGTCGGACGAGGCGCTGAAGAACCTCTATGACGGCGTCGCCGCCACCGAGCGGCAGCTGGAAGCCGCGCTCGGCAAGCAACAGATCCAGCGCATCTGGCCGGAGGGCGAGCGCTTCGACAGCAACTTCCACCAGGCGATGTTCGAAGTGCCGGACAGCGGCAAGCCCGCCGGCACGGTCGTTCAGGTGCTGCAGGCCGGCTACAAGATCCATGACCGCCTGCTGCGCCCCGCGCTGGTGGGCGTCGCCAAGGGCGGCGCCGCAGCAGCGAACGACGCGGCGCCGGGCGGCAACGTCGATACGACGGCCTAGCTGCGTTTCGGGTGGGCTGCCCACTCATCCCCAACTCGAATCGCTGAGTCAACGACGCGAAACTCGTGGATGCCAAGGCCAGGCCTGGCATGACTGCGTTCCGGGAGATTGGCGGAGACGAATCTCCCGCTAGACGCTGAGATTCACGCTGCTGCCGCTGCGCGAGGCGAAGGTGGCGGCGCCGGTGCGGGTGTAAGCGGCGCTGGCCGCGGCGAAGGGCGGGTTGTGCAGTCCTTGGCCCAGTTGCTCCTGCGCGAAGGCTTGCGCCAGGAAAGCGCTGGAACTTCCCGAAGCTGAATTGCCGGCGGTCGCGTAGCGGATGCGCCCTGACGATGACCGCGCCGTCGCGTCCTCGGTCGAGCCGTCGCCGTTGAGCGAGGTGCGCGGATCCGTGCGCCGCGTGGCGATATCGGTGTTGGCTTCGCCGCCTTCATAGACCCGGAAGCGGAAGCGCTTGCCGCGCGCGGCATCGCCGCCCTGCTGCTGCTCGGCGTTGACGGCGAGTTCCTGCTCGCGCGCCGGCAATCGCTGAATCGGCGGCGTCGGTGGCGGCAGCAAGAGGATCTGGGCGAGATCCGACATTCACGCTCCCATCGATGCCCCGGCGGCATCGGCTGGGACAGATCATCGGAGGATTTGCCTAGAATTTGATGAATGGAGTTAAGAACGCAAGATGCGGAGATCACATTTCTCGCGATTCTGATTCCTTCACCTTTAATTTACCTTAAAGACCCGAAACTCTTCTGGGATAAGGGTCCCGTTCGATTCCGCACATTTAAGATTTGTTTAGGACTCTCCGGCGTAAGCTTCCGCCTTAAACGCTCAAATCAAAATCGGGCAGTTTCGTTGGCGAAAACCGGGGCATGATTACGCTGGGACGACAGGCTCCGGAAACGGAGGCTCTCGCACAACCTCTCGAAGCAGATTGGGTCGCCCGCGCGGTGGAAGCCGCGGGGGACATCGCCTATCGCTGGGATATCTTGAGCGACAGCCTGACCTGGGGCAGCCGCTTGAAGGAGCTGCTCGGCGAGACCAACGACGAGATCCAGTCGGGCCACGGCTTCAACAACCGGATTCATCCCGAGGACCTGCCGATCCGCCTCAAGGCCTTGAGCGACCATTTCGCCGGCCAAGCCGGCTATGACTGCGAGTATCGGCTGCGCAACAACCAGGGCGGCGTCGTCTGGGTGCATGACCGCGCCAATGCGACGCTGGACGGCGAGAAGACCCCGGTCGCGATGTGCGGCACGTTGCGCGTCATCACCCAAAGGAAGCAGACCGAGGCGCGGCTCGAGCGCATCGCCAACTACGACGAGCTGACCGGCCATTTCAACAAGACCCGTTTGCGCGACGAGCTCGACCAGGCGCTGACATTTGCGCGCCGGTTCTATGTGCCGGGTGCTTTCATGGTGATCGGCATCGACAAGCTCGCCATGATCAACAGCGCCTTCGGCTACGAGGTCGGCGACGCGGTTCTGGTCGCGATCGGCCAGCGCCTCGACCGTTATGTCCGTTCGTCCGATGTCGTGGGACGCCTGGGCGGCGACCGCTTCGGCGTCATCCTCTCGCAATGCCGCGAGGAGATGGTGGTCCATGCCATGGATCGCATCATCGACGGCATCCGCGAGGAGCCGGTGGAGATCGACGGTCAGTCGATCCCGGTTTCGGTTTCGATCGGCTGCGTGCTGTTCCCAGGACTGGTGAACACCGCCTATGACGTGATGGCCAAGGCGGAGCTCTCCCTGAACTACGCCAAGCGCAATGGCCGCTCCTGCTTCAACACCTATCGCGTTTCCGAGCAGCAGGGCCTGGTGCACCGCCATGCCATGGATATCGGGGCCCAGGTGCAGAACGCGATGCGCGACCATCGCCTGCTGTTCATGTACCAGCCGATCGTCCACGCCGAGACGCATGAGGTGGTGAAGTACGAAGCACTGCTGCGCATGCGCGACGACAAGGGCGACATCGTGCCCGCCGGTGCCTTCATCCCAGTGATCGAGCAGCTCGGCATGGCCCGCGCGCTCGACCGCTACGTGCTCGACATGGCGGTCGATGAATTGCGCGAGGCGCCGGACACCACGCTTGCAATCAACATTTCCGGCCTCACCGCCTCGGATCAGTCCTGGCTACGCGCGCTGATCTCCGCGGTGCGCTCGACCCCGCATATCGCGCCCCGGCTGGTGGTCGAGATCACCGAGACCGCGGCCTTGCATGACATCGAGGAATCGGCGCGTTTCGTGAACGTGGTGCGCGATCTGGGCTGCAAGGTGGCGATCGACGATTTCGGCGCCGGCTTCACCTCGTTCCGGCACTTGAAGGCGCTGACCGTGGACATGGTCAAGATCGACGGCTCCTTCGTTCTCAATCTTTCGCGCAACGTCGACAACCAGCTGTTCGTGCGGAATCTCATGGGCCTCGCCGCCACCTTCGGCCTCGAGACCGTTGCGGAATTCGTCGAGAATGCCGAGGACGCGGACTTCCTGCTGAAGGCCGGCGTCGGCTATCTCCAGGGCTATTATTTCGGCCGCCCGGCGCTGAAGCGGAACTGGCCGACCGGTGCCAGCATCACCCCGATCGCCCTGGTCGCCGAATAGACCCAAACGAGGCGGCTTGCACCTTGCGGCGCAACCTGCTTTCTCTCCCCAAATGATCTCCCACTCCGCCGATGAGCGCGGTTTCGGCATTTATGTGCATTGGCCGTTCTGCCGCGCCAAATGCCCCTATTGCGACTTCAACAGCCATGTGCGCGAGGCGATCGATCAACGCCGCTGGCGCGATGCGCTGCTGGCGGAGCTCGCTCACTATGCCGCGCGGACCCAGGGCCGGACCGTCACCAGCATCTTCTTCGGCGGCGGCACGCCCTCGCTGATGGAGCCGGAGACCACGGCGGCCTTGATCGGCGCGGTCCAGGCGCATTGGGCGCGTGACGACGATCTGGAGATCACGCTGGAGGCGAATCCGACCTCGGTCGAGATCGGGCGCTTCCGGGCCTTTCGCGAAGCCGGGGTCAACCGGGTCTCGATCGGCGTGCAGGCGCTGGACGAGCAGGTGCTGAAGTTCCTCGGCCGTCAGCACAGCGCCGGCGAGGCGATCCGCGCGCTGGAGATCGGCCGCGCGACCTTCCCCAGGCTTTCCTTCGATCTCATCTATGCGCGGCCGGGCCAGAGTCTCGCGGCTTGGGCCGACGAACTCAGCACGGCGCTCAGCCTCGCCGACAGCCATATCTCGCTCTATCAGCTCACCATCGAGCCCGGCACCGCCTTCGAGCAGCGGGTCGCGCGCGGCGACTTCCAGACCTTGCCGGAGGAAGAGCAGGCCACGCTGTTCGACTGGACCGCGTCGCGGCTGGAGCGCGCAGGGATGCCGGCCTATGAAATCTCCAACCATGCCCGGCCCGGCGAGGAGTCGCGGCACAACCTGACCTATTGGCGCTATGGCGATTACATCGGCGTCGGTCCCGGCGCGCATGGGCGGCTGACGCTCGCGGGCACGAAATTCGCGACCCGTCAGCACCGCGCGCCGGAAGCCTGGCTCGAAATGGTCGAGCGCGAAGGCCATGCGACGCGGCAGCGCGACGAAGTCGCGGCGCCGGCGCGGCTGCAGGAAATGGTGATGATGGGCCTGCGCCTCGCCGAAGGGATCCCGGCGGCGCGGTTTGTCGCCGAGACCGGCAAAGCGATCGACGCGGCGCTTGACGGCAAGGCGCTCACGCGCCTGATCGAGGGTGGATTCCTGGCCTTGGAAGGCGATCGGTTGCGCGCGACGAATGAAGGCCGCGCGCGCCTGGATGCCGTCCTCGGCGCGCTGCTGGCCTGATTATTCGCCGCCCAGCATCTCGGCGGTGCATTTGCCGGCGTCGCAGGCTTCCGACTTCTCTTTGAGGAACTGGGTGCGCTGCTCGGTGAAGTCGACGGCGCAGGAGAGATCGACGGAATAGCCTTCACTGTCGGTCGAGCCGCATTCGGCATTGCGCTTCTTGATCCAGGCCAGCTGGCCCTTCTTCAGCGCCGCCTTCTCCTGGGCGTTGAGCTTGGCGGTGAGCGCCTTGTAGGCGGCGTTCAGCACATCGTCGGAAGCGATGTATTGCTTGGCATAGCAATAGACATCCTCGAACTCGTTCTTAGCGCCGCAATCGGCGCGGGCTTCGGTGCTGCCGAGGTGCACTTCCAGGCCGGCAATCAGCAAGGCGACAGGTAGGTAACGGCGCATGGATCTCTCCCGTGAAACGCACGACTCCGTCGTCGGCGCAGCGCTTTCGGTTCAGTTGCCCATCGGCTTAGTTGATGGTCGCCTGGAACATGGTCGGGGCGGGATCGCGCACGGCAATACCGCCGGGGCCGATCTCCAGCACGGCAAGGCCGCGGGTCACGGTGCCGTCGGCATTCATCCGGAAGAGGCCGGTGACGCCGGAGAAACCCGAGGGATCGGTCAGGCGGGTCAGGCTGTAATCGCCGCCCGGCTTCGCCTTGCCGAGCGCGATCGCGAGCGTCACCGCGTCGTAGACGACGCCGGCGCGCAGATCCGGCGGCGCGCCGTAAACCGACTGATAGCGCTGCACGAAGTTGTTCCAGCGGTCTTGCGGCGTGGTCGCGAACCAGCCGCCGGCCAGGAGCTTCTCGCCGGCCAGGCTGGGGTCGTTCCACAAGGCGGTGCCGAGCAGGCGCACCGATCCGGCCGGCGTCGGGCCACCGCCCGGCCCGGCGATCGGCACGCCAAAGCCGGGCAGCATCGCGACGATGGCGCGCAGCTTCTGGCCGCCTTCGGGAATCATCAGCGCGTCGAAGCCGCTGCTCTTGTAGGCATCCACCAGCTTCTGCATGGTCGGGATCAGGTCGCCCTGCGCCGGGTCGTAGGATTGCATCAGGGCGATCTCGCCGCCGGCCTGCACCACCGCATCCTGATAGGCCTGCCGCACCACGCTGCCGTAGGCCGAGTTCGGATAGAGGATGGCGAAACGCTTGACCTGCTGCCCCGCCGCGTATTGCACGACGCGCTCGACCTGGGCCTGGGGCGCGAGCCCGAGCACGAAAACGCCCGGCTTCGCCGCCGCGCGATCGTTGGAGAAGCTGATGACCGGAATGACCCCGCCCGCGGCGTTGCCCGCGGCCGGCGCCTCGGTCGAGAAGACCGGGCCCAGCACCACACCGACGCCTTCCTGCATCGCGCTGCTGACCGCGCCGCCCGGACCCGTCACAGCGGCGCTGTCGCGCACCACCAGGGCGAAGTCGTCGCCGGCGGAATCGAACACACCCATCTCGGCAGCCTGCATCAGCGAGCGGCCGACGCCGGCATTCTGGCCGGAGAGCGGCAGCAGCAGCGCCGCCTTCGCCTGGTTCGTCGGCGCCGGTTGCGTGAGGTCCATGCCGGGGGCCGGCGTCACCGGCGTCGGCGCCTGAACCTGCGGTTGCTGCTGGCTCGGCGCCTGTGGTGGCGGTAGGTTGGGCGCGCATCCGGCGAGCGAAAGAGCCATGGCGGCAAGCGCCAGGTGCATTGGACGGAGTGCGCTGGAAATGCGGAATGTCACGATAGACGCCCTTGGGAAACGCTCTGGAACGGCCGATGTCCGAGCCTAACGACAGCAGGGAAGGAAGGCAACGCCGCCCCCAATCGTTCCCCGCGTCCAAGGGGGGCTTGCTGGCATTGGTGGCGACGCCGATCGGCAATCTCGGCGACATCAGCGCGCGGGCGCTCGAGACCCTGCGCGATGCCGATCTCATTGCCTGCGAGGACACGCGAGTCACCGGCAATCTTCTGCAGAAGTTCGAGATCCGCCGGCCGACCCTGCCCTATCACGATCACAATGCCGAGACGATGCGCCCGAAGCTGATGGAACGCCTGCTTCACGGCGAAACTGTGGCGCTGGTTTCCGATGCCGGCATGCCGCTGATCAACGACCCCGGCTACAAGCTGGTGCGTGCGGCGACCGACGCCGGGATCGCCGTCACCGTCATCCCGGGCCCGTCGGCGCCGCTTGCGGCTTTGGTGCTTTCCGGCCTGCCCAGCGACCGCTTCCTGTTCGCGGGCTTCCTGCCGGTGAAAGACGGTGCCCGGCGCGAGACGCTGATGGAATTGAAGGCCGTCCCGGCGACCCTGCTGTTCTTCGAGACCGGACCGCGCCTCGCCGACAGTCTCGGCACCTGTGCGGAGGTGCTCGGCGATCGCCCCGCCGCGGTCGCGCGCGAATTGACCAAGCTGCATGAAGAGGTGCGGCGCGACACCCTCGGCGCCCTGGCACGCCATTACCAGGAGCAGGGCGCGCCGAAAGGCGAGATCGTGGTGGTAATCGGGCCGCCCCTGCCGGAAGAGCAGGCCTTCGATGTGGATGCCGCGCTCGCGACCGCGCTGCAGTCCATGGCGGTGAAGGATGCCGCGGCCGCGGTGGCGGCAGCCAGCGGCCGGCCGCGGCGGGAGATCTATACCCGCGCCCTGGCGCTGGCCGGGCGCCGGCCGTGAAGACGCCGGCCAGCCGCAAGACCGCCGATCGCAAGACAGCCGGGGGGCGCGACGCCTATCAACGGGGTCATGGCGCGGAGAAGCGGGCGGCCTGGTGGCTGCGGCTCAAAGGCTATCGGGTGCTGGCGATCAACTGGCGCTCGGTCGCCGGGGAGATCGACCTGATCGCCCGGCGCGGCGGCATCCTGGCCTTCATCGAAGTGAAACAGCGGATCGACGCCGATACCGCGACCCTCTCGCTCGCGCCGCAGCAGCGGGCGCGGCTCGCCCGGGCGGCCGGTTTGTTCGTGGCCCAGCGCCCGGAACTGGCCGATCTCACCCTGCGGTTCGATCTGATGGCGTTCGGGCGCATGGGACGTCCGGTCCATATGAAAGACGCATGGCGGCCGGAATCCGGTTAAGGCATGATTCGGCTATGTCGCCATCAAAGCGAATCGGGCCGGGCATCGGCGCCTCGCTGCTGATCGCCCTGCTTCCGCTCGGGCTTTCCGGCTGTTCGCCGGTCGGCATGGCGATCGGCGCCGGCGCCACGGTCACCAACATGGCGATGGAAGAACGCGGCTTCATCAACTCGGCGCGGGACAAGGCGATCTGGACCCACATCACGGGACAGATGCTGACCAAGAACCAGAAGCTGTTCCAGAACGTCGACGTCCAGGTGCATGAGGGCCGCGTGCTCTTGACCGGCTTCGTCCAGAAGCGGGAGGACCGGATCGAGGCGACCCGCATCGCCTGGGAGCCGGACGGCGTGCGGGAGGTGGTGGATGAGATCAAGCTGGGGCGGAGCCTGGATGCCGGCGACTTTGCCGAGGACGTCGTTCTGATCCAGCAAATCCGCCTCAAATTGATGTTCGACCGCGATATCCGGGCCATCAATTACAGCGTGGATTGCATCCGCTCGACGGTGTATCTGATGGGCGTCGCCCGGACCCCGGCGGAGCTGCAACGCGTCATCGACCATGTGCGCGACGTTCCCTATGTCCGTGCGGTGGTCAACCATGTGCGCGTGAGAACCGATCCCTTGCCTCCCATTCCTGAGAACCCGCCGGCGATTGCGGCGCCCGCGCCGAGCAATACGCCGTCCAGGCCGGCCACCGGGCCGCGCAAGCCCGCGCAGCAGGCGACACGATGACTGTGCCCCCAGGCGAGAACGTGACGGGCGAGCATACGGAGGGCGGCGGCGGCGATCCGCGCCAGGTGTTGACCGCGGTCGGCGCCGTCGAGGATTCCGACATCGACATCGCGGAAGCGGGGCTGGCCCTGGCGGCGATGGACCGGCGGCGCAGCGTGCCGGAGAGCTATCACGAGCATCTGGCGGCGATCGCCGCCGAGATGCAGAAGCTCGCCCTGGAGTTGGATTGCAACGCCGAGGGCGACCTCGGTCTGTTCAACCGCGCGACCACGCTCTCGAAGGTGCTGGCCGGCAACTTCAGCTACCAGGGCGATCGCGTCACCTATGACGACCTGCAGAACGCCAACCTGATGCGGGTGATCGACCGGCGCAAAGGCCTGCCGGTCGCGCTGGCCATTCTTTATATCCACGCCGCGCGCAGCCAGGGATGGGCGATCGAAGGCGTGAATTTCCCCGGCCATTTCGTGGTCCGCCTGCACAATGCCGGCCGCGCGGTGATCCTCGATCCCTTCGCCGGCGGCGAGCCCTGCACCACCGCCGATCTCCGGCGGAAATTGAAAGCGGCGGCCGGCGAGAAGGCCGAGCTGCAGCCCGAGCATTACGCCGCGGTCGGCAACCGCGACATCCTGCTCAGGCTCGAGAACAACCTGAAGATCCGCCTGATCCAGGAAGGCGACCTCGAGAAGGCGGCGGCGGCGCTCGACCGGATGCTGCTGATGGCACCCAAGCACGCGCCGCTCTACCGCGAGGCCGGCCTCATCCAGGCACGGCTCGGCAACCTCATCGCGGCGCGCGCGGCGCTGGAGCGCTTCCTGGAGATTTCCGACAATGACAGCCAGCGGCATCACGTCGCGCGGCTGATCCAGGATCTCGGCCAACAGATCAATTGAGGACTCGAAGATGTCGCTCTTCGTCGCCGTCCAGATGGACCCGATCGAGCATGTCAATATCGACGGCGATTCCACCTTCGTCATGGGCCTCGCCGCGCAGGAGCGCGGGCATAGGCTGTTCTTCTATCACACCAGCCGGCTGACCTTTCGCGACGGCAAGGTGATTGCGCGCGGCGCCCCGATGGAGCTGCGGCGCGAGCGCGGCAACCACTTCACCCTGGGCGCGCCGGAGACGATCGAGCTCCAGAAGGCCGATGTCGTGCTGATGCGGCAGGACCCGCCGTTCGACATGTCCTATATCACCGCGACGCATATCCTCGAGCATATCCACCCGAAGACCCTGGTGGTGAACGATCCGGTCGAGGTCAGGAACGCGCCGGAGAAGCTGTTCGTCACCAAGTTCGCCGGGCTGATGCCGCCGACCTTGATCACCTCGGACAAGGCCGAGATCCTCGACTTCCGCGCCACGCACAAGGACATCATCGTGAAGCCGCTCTACGGCAATGGCGGCGCCGGTGTGTTCCACGTGACGCCGCACGACGAGAACCTGGGCTCGCTGCTGGAGATGTTCACCCAGCTCTATCGTGAGCCGGTGATCGTGCAGCGCTACCTCCCCGAGGTGCGGGCCGGCGACAAGCGCATCATCCTGATCGACGGCGAACCGGTCGGCGCCATCAACCGAGTGCCGCAGGCCGGCGAGGCGCGCTCCAACATGCATGCCGGCGGCAAGCCGATGCGATCCAACCTCACCGCGCGCGAGGTTGAGATCTGCAAGATTCTCGGCCCGGAGCTGAAGCGCCGCGGCATGATCTTCGTCGGCATTGACGTGATCGGCGACTACTTAACCGAGATCAACGTCACCTCGCCGACCGGCCTGCAGGAGATTGCCCGCTTCGACGGCACGCGGCCCGAGATGAAGATCTGGGACGCGATCGAAGGCCGCCTCGGGCGCAAGTAGCCCCTACTCGTTGGTCGGGAGCGGCGGGACCGGTGGCGCGCGGTGCTGCTGGCGGGCAACGACGGTTTCGCGGTGGATGATGTAGATGCCGGCCGCGACCACGATGCCGCCGCCGACGATCAGGAAGACGTCCGGCACTTCCTCGAAGAAGATCCAGCCCAGCAGGAAACCATAGACCAGGGCGGTGTAGTCGAAAGACGCGACCGTGGCGGCGCGGGCGCGCTGATAGGCCATGGTCATGAAGATCTGCGCGATGCCGCCGAAGATTCCGATCACCACGATCAGCATGATCTCGCGGGGATCGCTCGGCATGACCCAGGCCACCTTGGGATCGTTGAAGCCCAGCGGAATGGTGAGCAGCGAGGCCAGGGTCGCGAACAAGGTGAAGTGGAAGACGATGGTGGTCGAAGGTTCGGTCGCGCCCAGCTTGCGGATCGACATCATCGCCGCGGCGTAAAGGACCGCCGCCGCCAGAGGCCAGGCCGCGTTCGGGTCGAACATGGTGGAGCCCGGCCGCACCATCACCAGGACCCCGATGAAGCCGACGATGACCGCCGACCAGCGGCGCCAGCCGACATGCTCGCCCAGGACCGGCACGGAAAGAACGGTGATGAAGATCGGCCCGGAAAGGCCGAGCGCGATCGCGTCGGACAAAGGAAGTTCGAGATAGCTCCGGAAGAAGCAGTACATCGAGAGCACGCCGAAGACGCCGCGCAGCACATGGCCCCAGGGTCGCGCAGTCTTCAGCGGGATCCCGCCATGGCGCCAGAAGGCAAAGACCAGCAGCGGGATGAAGCCGAACAGGTTGCGGAAGAAGATGATCTCGCCGGTCGGAAAGCTCTGCGAGATCTCCTTGATGATCGCGTCCATCACCGTGAAGGTGAAGACCGCGCAATTGGCGAAGACGATGCCCCAGATCGCGGCGCCCGCCGGACCGCCGGCGCCCTGCGAGGCGGGCCTGGTCGTGGTCGTGGTTTGAACCAATGTGGTCTCGCTGGGGAAGACGGGTGGGAAAGAACGCCAGCCGGCGCCTGATCGAAGTCAGCTTATTCCCGGCCAGCCGGATATGCCATTAGCGGCTCTGCATGCCCCTCATGCTCGGCATCGGGGTCATTAACGAGTGAGTTTGCCGATTGACGTGAAACCAAGTTGCCGTAGAGTGAAAAGAACCTTAAAAATCTCACAAACAGGGCGGTGCTGCATCGCAAGATGCGGTCAAGGATAGGTGGATTTTGACCGGATTACCCGCGGTCGAAGCCAAGAATGTCACCAAGACATTTGGCGCGGGTCCTGACGCGGTCGTCGCGTTGGACAACGTTTCTGTGACGATTCGGCAGAACGAGTTCTTTACCCTTCTCGGCCCCTCCGGCTGCGGCAAGACCACCCTGCTCCGCCTGATCGCCGGCTTCGAGCTGCCGACCGCCGGCAGCATCCTGCTCGAAGGCCAGGAAGTGGCGCATCTGCCGCCCTATAAGCGGATGGTCAACACCGTCTTTCAGTCATACGCATTGTTCCCGCACCTGACGGTCGCCGAGAATATCGGCTTCGGGCTGAAGATGCTGGGCCGCAAGCGCGCCGAGCGCGACGCCACGGTCGAGCAGATGCTGAAGCTGGTGAAGATGGAGCCGATGCGGAACCGCAAGGTGCATCAGCTCTCCGGCGGCCAGCAGCAGCGCGTCGCCCTGGCCCGCGCGCTTGCCCCCCACCCGAAAGTGTTGCTGCTGGATGAGCCTTTGTCGGCGCTGGACTTGAAGCTGCGCAAGGAAATGCAGATCGAGCTGAAGCGGCTGCAGCATGAGACCGGCATCACCTTCATCTTCGTGACCCATGACCAGGAAGAAGCCCTGACCATGTCGGACCGGATCGCGGTCATGTCGGGCGGCAAGATTCTGCAGATCGGCACGGCCAACGAGATCTACGAGCATCCGGTCGAACGCTTCGTCGCCGATTTCATCGGCGAGACCAACTTCATCGAAGCCGAAGTCATGCAGCGGATCGGCAACAAGGGTCAGATCCGCCTGCCTTCCGGCATCGACATGCCGCATGAGCTCGATCCGGCCGCGGCGGTCGGCGGCAAGGTAACCCTGGCGATCCGGCCGGAACGCATCGATCTCGTCAAGCCCGGCGCCGACTGCCAGCTCGCGGGCAAGGTCGAGAACATCGTCTATTTCGGCACCGACACGCATTTTCACATCGACCTCGATACCGGCGGCGAGGTCACGGTTCGGGTGCAGAACCGCCGCGGCTTCCAGGAAGTCCTGAAGCAAGGCGATCCGGTCGGCCTGCGCATCGCCCCCGAGGCGATGCAGGTGCTGAAGGACTAGGGCCATCATGGCGAGCACCGACGTAGCCGCGCCCGGCTCCGCCGCCCCCCCTCCGACTGCGCCTGGGCCCGCACCGGCCGCGGCGCTGTCCGCCGCTCAGGCGGCCCAGCGGCGCATCGAAGAGACGGCCAGCCGGCGTCGCTGGCTGCTGACTGCGCCGGCGCTGATCACGGTCGGCATCTTCGGCATCCTGCCGCTGATCATCATCATCATCTATTCCTTCCTCAAAGCCGCGCCCTATGGCGGCGTGGTCTGGTCGCCCTCGGTCGAGGCCTATGTCTCCTTCCTGTTCCAGGCCGACATCTTCACCGACGAGCTGGTGTTCTCGCCGGACTTCCTGCAGATCTACCTGCGCTCCTTCATCTTCGCGGTGGGCACCACGGCAATCTGCCTGCTGCTCGGCTTTCCGACCGCCTATTTCATGGCGACGCGGCCGCCCAAGCAGCGCAACTGGTGGGTGCTGCTGATCACCATCCCCTTCTGGTCGAACCTGCTGGTGCGCACGCTCGCGATCATGTTCATCATCCGCGACGAGGGATTGCTCAACAATCTGCTGATCCAGTTCGGCGTGATCCAGCAGCCGATCACCATGCTCTACACCGACTTCGCGATCGTGCTGGGCCTGTTCTATTCCTTCCTGCCCTTCATGGTGCTGCCGCTCTATGCCAGCCTGGAGAAGATGGATTTCCGCCTGGTCGAAGCCGGCTACGATCTCTATGCCTCGCGCCCGAAGGTGTTGTTCCGGATCATCATCCCGCTGGCCAAGCCGGGCATCATCGCCGGCTGCCTGCTTGTCTTCATCCCCGCGCTCGGCGCCTATGTGACGCCGCTGATTCTGGGCGGCGGTCGGCACCTGATGATCGGCGACCTGATCGCCCAGCAGTTCGGCTCCGGCCGCAACTGGCCGCTGGGTGCGGCGCAGGCGTTGATCCTGATGTCGGCGGTGCTGGTGGCCCTGTTCTTCTACGTGCGCGTCACCAGCGGCAAGGTGAAGCATGGCTAGCGCGGCGAAAGGCGTCGATCTTCGCACCCAGTTCGGCTTCCACACGATCGCGGTGGTTTGCCTGGTCGTGCTCTATTTCCCGATCCTGATCCTGGTCGTGTTCTCGATCAACGCCAATGACCTGGTGGCGGTGTTCTCCGGCGTCAGCACCAAGTGGTACGAGAGAGCCTTCTTCAACGAAGAATTCCACAACGCCGCAAAGAACACGCTGATCATCGCCGTCTCGGCGACGATCGGAGCGACCATCTTCGCGACGCTCGCGGCCCTGGCGACGACGCGGGTGGCGCCCTGGCGGGGGCAGAACAGCGTCTACATGGTGATTAACCTGCCGCTGATGGTGCCGGAGATCATCACCGCGGTCGCGACCCTCTCCTTCTTCGCGCTGCTGGGGCGGACGCTGGGGCTCAATTTCGGGATCGGCAACATCATCCTTGCCCATCTCGTCTTCTGCATTCCCTTCGCCTATATGCCGATCCGCGCGCGGCTGGAGACCATGGACCTGACGCTGGAAGGGGCAGCGGCCGACCTCTACGCGACGCCGTTCAAGACCTTCTGGCATGTGACCATGCCGCTGCTGATGCCGGGCATCAGCTCGGGCGCGGCCCTGGCCTTTATCGTCTCGTTCGACGACTTCACCATCACCCAGCTGATCGCCGGGCCCGGCCAGACCACTTTGCCGCTCTACATCTGGAACATGATCCGCCGGCCGATGACGCCGGAGATCAACGCCATCAGCACCATCCTGCTCGGTATTTCCGTCCTGTTCATCCTGATCTCGTTCTGGATCGCGCAGCGTCGGAAGGCTTGAGTGGGAAGGAAGGCGTGAGCGGGACCAAAGTCCAAGAAACACCAACGAGGCTTCAAGAAAGAAGAGGGAGACGTATCATGAAACAATGGCTTCTGGGCATGACCGCGGTGGTCGCTTTGACCGCCGGCGCGCTGCCTGCGCTCGCCGACGGCGAGCTCCATATCTACAACTGGGGCGACTACACCAACCCCAAGCTGATCGAGAAGTTCGAGAAGCAGTTCAACGTGAAGGTGACGCTGGACGACTACGACTCGAACGAGACCATGCTGTCCAAGGTGCGCGAGGGCAACACCGGCTACGACATCGTGGTGCCCAGCGACTACACCGTGAAGATCATGATCGACGAGGGGCTGCTGGAGAAGACCGAGCCCAACAAGATGGAGAACTTCAAGAACGTCGATCCGAAGTTCGTCAACGTCTACTGGGACGACGGCCGGAATTACTCCGTGCCCTGGCAGTTCGGCCTGACCACCTATGCGGTCGATACCGCGAAGTACAAGGGCCCGATGGATTCGATCGGCCTGCTGTTCGACCCGCCCGAGGAGCTCAAGGGCAAGATCAACGTGCTGGATGACATGAACTCGCTCATCCACGCCGCCGAGCGCTTCGCCAACGTGCCGCGCTGCTCGGCCGACAAGGCCGACCTGAAGAAGGTCAACGACATCCTGCAGGCCGCCAAGCCGAACTGGAAGACCTTCAGCTACGACACCATCACCAAGATGACCTCGGGTGACGTGGTGGTGACCCAGACCTGGAATGGCGCCGCCTATCGCATGCGGATCGCGGTTCCGACCGTGAAGTTCGCCATGACCAAGGAGGTCATGGAAGGCTGGATGGACAACGTCGCGGTGCTGAAGGGCGCCAAGAACGTCGAGAACGCCAAGCTGTTCCAGAACTTCATCATGGATCCGGAGAACGCCGCCTTGATCTCCGACTTCGCAAAATACGACAACGGCATCATGGGCAGCCACAAGTTCCTGCCGCCGGAATTCGGCAACGCGCCGGAGATCAACCCGCCGGCCGGCACCAGCAGCGAGTTCGTGCCGCCCTGCCCGCCCGAGGTGGTCGAGATCTACAATAAGATCTGGACCAACCTGAAGAAGTAAGCCCACTCGGCGAAGGGGGCCCGGCGATCCCGGGCCCCTTTTTTGCGCCTGCTGCCGGAGAAATCATGACGGACGTCGAACTCTGCTATCTGACCGCCACCGAAGCACTGAAGCTGTTCAAGGCGAAGAAGCTTTCGCCGGTCGAGTTGATGTCCGCCGTGATCGCGCGGGCGGAGAAGATCCAGTCCAAGTACAAACCCTTCACCTTCACCCATTTCGACGAGGCCATGGACCTCGCGAAGAAGGCGGCGGCGAAATACGCCAAGGGGGCAAAGACCGGCGCGCTCGAGGGGCTGCCGATCGGGATCAAGGACGAGAGCTTCATCAAGGGCAAGCCGACTTCCTTCGGCTCGCTGATCACCCGTGATTTCGTGCCGGACGTGACCTCGCCGAACAACGAGCGCATCCTGCGCGCGGGCGGCATTGTTCACGCCCGAACGGCAACGCCGGAATTCTCCTGCGCCACTTATACGAACACGAAGCTCTGGGGCGTCACCCGCAATCCCTGGAACGCGAAATTCACCACCGGCGGCTCGTCGGGCGGCTCAGGCGCGACGCTCGCGGCCGGCACCTCGCTGCTCGCCATGGGCTCGGATATCGGCGGGTCGATCCGCATTCCGGCGTCGGCTTGTGGGGTGGTCGGCTACAAGCCGCCCTATGGCCGCAATCCCGACGACGCGCCATTCAACCTCGACCCCTATTGCCATACCGGGCCGATGACGCGCTCGGTGGCGGATGCGATCCTGCTGCAGAACGTGATCTGCGGTCCCTCGCCGACGGATATCGCCAGCCTCAGGCCGAAGCTGACCCTGCCGACCGGCTATAAGCCGATCAAGGGCTGGAAGATCGCCTATTCCATGGATCTCGGCTTCTATGAGGTCGACAAGGATGTCGTCGCCAACACCAGGCGCGCCCTGGAGGTGTTCAAGAGTCTCGGCGCCACGGTCGAGGAGGTCGATCTCGGCTGGGGCATCGACGCGCTCAAGACCGCGACCGGCCATCTCTGGCACCTGTTCGGCACCTATCTCGCCGAGCATCAGTTGAAGAAGCACCGCAAGCTGATGTGCGAATACGCGATCGAGCTGGCCGAGTTCGGCCGAAAGTCCAAGGCTTCGACCTTCCTCGCCTCGATGGAGGGCGCGGCGAAGATGTACGCGACCTTCGGGCCGATGATGGAGAAATACGACGCCTTCATCTGCCCGACCACCGCCTTGCCCGCGGTGAAGGCCGACTTCAAGCTCTCGCGCGACAAGATCCGGATCAACGGCAAGCTCACCAAGCTGCCGACCGATCTCGCCTGGGTGATGACGCCGGCCTTCAACACGCTGTCACGCTGCCCGGTGCTGGCGGTGCCGTCGGGCCATGCGTCGAACGGGGTGCCCACCGGCATCCAGATCGTCGGCCGCTCCTACAGCGACGCCGACGTCTTCCAGGCGGGCATCGCCTACGAGACGGCACTCGGCGGCTGGTACAACACGGCCGGAAAGCGGCCGCAAATCTAAGAGACAGGGGGGAGACCATGGCGGACCAGGAACTCTGCTATCTGACCGCGACCGAGGCGCTGGCGCGGTTCAAGGCCAAGAAGCTGTCGCCGGTCGAGCTGATGCAAGCGGTGATCGCGCGGGCCGAGCAGGTGCAGCCGAAACTGAAGCCCTATACCTACAAGCATTTCGACGAGGCGATGGACCTCGCCAGGAAGGCCGAGGCGAAGTATGCCAGGGGCGGGAGAACCGGTGCGCTGGAAGGCCTGCCGATCGCGATCAAGGATGAGAGCTATATCGCTGGCAAGCCGACCTCCTTCGGCTCGCTGATCACCAAGGATACGATCCCGGAGAAGAGCTCGGTCAACAACGAGCGAATCCTCAAGGCCGGGGGCATCGTGGTCGGGCGCACCGCGACGCCGGAATTCTCCTGCTGCTCGGTCACCCATTCGAAGGCCTGGGGCATCACCCGCAATCCCTGGAATCCGAAATTCACGCCGGGCGGATCCTCAGGCGGCTCGGGCACGGCGCTGGCCGCAGGTGCCGCCACGCTCGCCATGGGTTCCGACATCGGCGGTTCGATCCGAATCCCCGCCTCGGCCACCGGCGTGGTCGGCTACAAGCCGCCTTATGGGCGCAACGCCGACGACCCGCCGTTCAACCTCGATCCCTATTGCCATACCGGGCCGATGACCCGCTCGGTCGCGGACACGATCCTGCTGCAGAACGTGATCTGCGGGCCGTCGCCGACCGACATCGCCAGCCTCAAACCGAAGCTGACGCTGCCGACTGACTACAAGCCGATCAAGGGCTGGAAGATCGCCTATTCCATCGACCTCAACTGTTTCGAGGTGGACAAGGAAGTGGTCGCCAACACCAAAGCGGCGCTCGAGGCCTTCGAGAGCCTTGGCGCCACGGTCGAGGAGGTCGACCTCGGCTGGGGGCCCTGGGCGCTGGAGGCCGGAGTCGCGCATCTAGACCATCTGTTCGGCAGCTCTCTCGCCAAGCTGGCGAAGAAGCATCGCAAGATCATGACCTATTACGCGCTCGACTTCGCCAAGGCAGCGGTCAAATCCAAGGCGGCGGATTTCCTCGGCGCCATGGAGGGGGCGGCGAAGATGTACGAGACCTTCGGCCCGATGATGGAGAAATACGATGCCTTCATCTGCCCGACCCTGGCTTTGCCGGCGGTGAAGGCGGATTTCATGTCCGGGCCTGAAGTGCTGAAGATCAATGGCAAAGTCTCGAAGTTCAACCCGGTGCTCGGCTGGTGCATGACCACGCCGTTCAACACGCTGTCGCGTTGCCCGGTGCTGGCGGTGCCCTCGGGGCACGCCAAGAACGGCGTGCCGACCGGGATCCAGATCATCGGCCGCAGCTATGAGGATGCGACCGTGTTCCAGGCTGCAATGGCTTACGAGGCGGCGGTGGGCGGCTGGTACCGCGACAACGCGCACCGGCCGAAGCTCTAGGCGACGAAGGCAATCGCCATGGCCGGGCCGAGCCCGGGCATGACGGCTTAGCTCAGTTCGCCGTGGTGTTGGCCGGCGGAGTGTCGGTCTGGGCGACGCCCTTGAGCTTGGCGACCTCCGCCGCGGCGATGTTGTATTCCATGTACTGCCGCTCGCCGGTCGCCACCACCGCGCCCAGCCGCTTCACCGCTTCGGCATTGTTGCCGGCGATCAGCGCGGCCTGGCCGAGATAGAAATCGCGATCGAAGGCACGCGCCATCTTTTCGAAGTCGGTCGTGGCTTCGGCCGCGGCGCGCTCGACGGCGGCAGCATCGATCTCGCCGGCAAAGAATTGTGCCAGCGTGCGCGGCCAATCCTCATAACGGGAGTCGGCGGCAAATGCGGCGAAGTTCTGTTTCGCCGCCTCGGTCTGGCCGGCATGCAGCTGCTCGACGAAATAGAGCAGCTTGATGAAAGGCTCGCTGGGATCGAGCTCCACCGCCTGGCGGTAGTCGCGTAGCGATGCCGCATGGTCGCCGAGGACCTGATAGACGCTGGCGCGGCCGCCGAGTGCAAAGGACGCCTTGTCGTTGTACTTCACCGCCTGGTCGAAGCTCTTGATCGCGCCCTTGTAGTCGCCCTGTTGCAACAAGGCGTAGGCACGGCCGCTATGCGCCGAGCTTGCCGATGGATAGAGCGCGATGGCGCGGTCGAAGTCGGCCAGGGCTTCGGTATCGCGGCCGAGCTGCGAGAAGAAGTTGCCGCGCGCGACGTAGGAGAACGGCAGGCCGGGATCGCGGTCGGCCATGTCGCGTTCGATCGCGTCGTCGTAATCCTTGGCCGCCTTGTCGTACTGCTTCAGATCGGAATAGGCGCCGGCGCGGGCGCGCAAAGCGGCGCTGCTCTCGGGCCGCAGACGCAGGAACTCCGTGAAGTCGGCCGCGGCCAGATCGAACTTGCGGTCGCGCATGTAGATGTAGCCGCGGCTCATGATCAGCTCGGCGGAATCCTTGAAGCGGTCGATCAGCGCGGTGAGATCGGCGATCGCGTTCTCGAGGTCCCCCTTGGCGTTGTCGTCGCGGTCCGAGAGACTCTCGCTGCGCGCCAGCAGCGCCGACGGATAGCCCGGTCGCTGCTCCAAGGCCTTGCTGAAATCGGCGATTGCCGCGTCCGTCTTGTCCGCCGCCGCAAGCCACAGACCGCGGCGGACATAGAGTTCCGCATCCTGCGGCCTTGCCTTCAGAGCGGCCGTGAGATCGGCGATCGAGGCGTCATAGTCGATGTCATCGGCCCGGCTGTAGCCGGTGTCGCGACCCTGGCGGGCGATGTAGGCGCTGATCTCCGGCTCGTCCGGCAGGTACTGCGCCACCTTGTTGATGAAGGCGGAGACCGGCACGGCATTCGAGAGCAGGCTGAAGTAGCTCGGGTCATCGGCCGAGACCAGGGCCGACTCCGCGGCCTCCGTATCGAGGCCTTCGAGCAGGATCAGGGAGACACTGATCCCCAGCACGCGCGGCCAGGCACCGGGCTCCTCCGCGCTGCGTTCCAGAATCGGGCCGCCGGAATTGCCGGGCAAGGTCAGGCAATCGTGCTGCCATCCCGATTCCGACATCTGGCCGATGACGCGACAGCTGGGATCCTCGGTCAGTTTCCGCTCGGATTTGTCCTTCGGCAGGCCGACGCTGATCGCGTCCAGTGTGAGACCGGACCGGGCGAGGTCGCGCGTCGATTCCGGCGCGAGCTTCAGATAGCCCCAACCCTGCTGCGGGTCGCCGAGACACCGGTCGAGCTTCATCAGCACCCAGTCGTTCCAACCATTGGCCTGCGCGGCCTTTACCCGCTTGGCGATCTTCCCGTCGTCGTCATCGACGAAATCGCCCCAGACCACCGGGTGCGCCTTCGCGCTCTCGGCGTAGCGCCGGCCGCCGTCGTAATCGGGGCCGATGTTGCCTTCGCCGACATAGAAGGTGGCGGTGTCGTCTCCTGTGATCTTCCCCTCGCCGGCAACCACGTGATAGGCGGTCATCACATGGCAGGGCGAGACCAGGAATCCGGTGCCGAGCTCGGCGCCGCCGCCGTCGCTGTGCTCCACCAGGCCGATCGCCCCGTAGAACGTGCCTTTTTCTCGAGCGCGCGAGACGCGATCGTCGTCACCGAAGCCGGCGGCCGACGCGCTGCTTTGGGCCGCGATTGCGACGCTCAGCGCAAGGAGAGCGACGCCAAGCACGGGCAAGCGTGATCGGCGGAACAGGGCGGTGAACTTCATCGGATTCCAGTCAGCGATGGGCAATGTCCAGCCGGCGCAAAGATAGCAAAGCGGTTGCCGCGGCCATAGTCCTATCAGGCTAGGGCCGAAGCTTTAAGCAACCCTTTACCCTCGGGGGGAATGATGGCGCTGTTCCGCGTCTATTCGCCCGTTGGAGCATGAAGCAGACGACGCCATCGCTCTCGATGTCCCCGCGTGTGCCTTCCGGCCCGACGCCATCGGAAGGCAGAGGCATCAGCCGTTGCATGTTGGGAATATAACACAACCTGGAAATGTATATTGCATTTGATACAATTAGTTTCAGTTGCTGCGCAACCGGTTCTGAATCACACTGGCCTTCTGTCATCCTTCTAGCCTGTCGCAATCGATGATCGACACAACCCGCGCCGCCGCCTCGAACCTCCGCACCGCCTTGCGGCGACGGGCGGCACGAGCCCGATCGTTCGCGAGCCAGCATGGCTGGCACGGCGCCAATCTGGCCATTCCGCTGCTGATGATCGTCTACACGGCGGTGGCCGCACTGCTCTGCCGGGCGCTCGGTCGCGGGGTCGATTTCCGTCCCGACCTCTATGTCATTCCCTTCTATGTCAGCTATCTGCTCTACGCGATAACGCTGGGGGCCATTCTGACGCTTCGCAAAAGGCAGGGGCGAATCGACCGGCGCCTCTTGTTCTTCTCGGGTGGTTGGCAACCATCCGACCTGGTGCGGCACCTGATCTCCGCCGCGCCTTTCCTGCTGGCCTGGCCGATCTTCATGTCCGGCTTCACGGCGGTGAAGACCCTGCTCAACGATGTGCTGCCCTTCACCTGGGACGCGCGCTTCATGGAGATCGGAAAGCAGCTGCACTTCGGCCAGCACGCCTGGGAGTGGCTGGCGATCGACAATCCCCTGGTCACCCGCTTCCTCGAGGGCGCCTACGCGTTCTGGGGCGTGCTGCTGGTTGCGGTCCCGTTCGGCGTCGCCCTGCGCCGCCCTCACTGTCCGCTGCGGACACGCTTTCTGATCAGCTATCTTCTCGTGCTTGTCCTGCTCGGCAACATCGCGGCCGGCGCTTTCATGTCGGCGGGACCGTTCTGGTTCGAGTTCACCGGCGCTACGGTCAACGACTATGCCGGCTTGTTCTCCTATCTGACCCAGGTCGATCCCAACGGCGATTTCTCCGCGATCGCGTTCCAGCGCTATCTATGGGAAGTGCATCAGCTCGGCACCACGGAACTCGGCACCGGCATCTCCGCCTTTCCCAGCATCCATGTCGCCGCGGCAACGCTCTACGTGCTGTTGGCCTGGCCGTTCGGACGCATCCCGCGCATCGCCGCGACGCTCTACCTGATCCTGATCATGGTCGGCGCAGTGCATCTCGGCTGGCATTACGCCGTCGATTGCTATGCCGGCAGCCTCGGCGCCGCAGCGATCTATACCGGCGTCGGCGCGGTTCAGCGTCTGCTGAGCCGCCTGCGCCCGGTTCCGGCCGAGCTGCAATCGGCGCCGGCCTGACGCGGCAATCAGGCGTCGGCGCCTTCACGCAAAAGGGCTTGGCTTTCCGGCGGCGGCGTCTCCCGCGCCGGTTCCGGATGGGGCACCGGCTTGGGCTTTGCCGGACCGTCGGTCACGACGTCGAAGTCGAACGCCGCCCCGGCCGAGCGCGCGAGGGCTTGGGTGGATCGAGTCATGGATAGGCCTCCAAGGTTGGAAGCCGATCGATCTCTAGGGCGTCTTCTCGATATTCTCGGCCGGGAGATTGGGCCTGGAAATGCGAAAGCCGCCTCGGGATCGGGCGGCTTCGGGTTGAGCAACTTGCGTGCGCTTCCTAGACCGCCGGATTGTACCAGCGGTACCAAAATCGGTTGAGAGGAACGGCGCGCGATTGGGTCATGGTGCGCACATTTTAGCGGTGAGGCCGCGGGCTGTCCAGTGATCCCTGTCGCGCGCGGCTTGTGACCGGCATCATAGCGGATCGCCCAGGCGCGGACTTAGATCGCAGCGTTCGCCGCGCTCCGAACCATCGCCGGACCGGACGCGACCATTCTCATCGCCATTACTGGGGACAGCGATGAATCAAGCCGAAGCCAACAAGGCGCTGATCCGGGCGCATTACGATTCCACCGCCAATGGCTATCGGCCCTCGGTGATCGACCGCCAGGTCGCCGCTGACTTCGTCGATCATGCCAATCCGGGCCTGAACGGACCTGAAGCCGTGAAGGCGCAGGCGCGCTCGCTGCGCGCCGCCTTCCCCGATCTCACCGTGACGATCGAGGACCTGGTGGCGGAAGGCGACCTGGTGGCCGTGCGCGGCACCTGGCGCGGCACGCACCAGGGCAGCTTCCGCGGCGTGCCGCCGATCGGGCGGCGGATCGAGCTCTGCTGCATGGCCTTCTGGCGCGTGGCCGGCGGGGAGATCCGCGAGAGCTGGAACCTGATCGACCTCCCGACGCTGATGCGCCAGCTGCAGGGCTGAGCCCTCAACCTTCCCAGAACCGCTTGCCGCCCTCGCGCCCGGCATCGCTGCGCGACAGCCCCAGGTCCTTGAGCATGTGATCACTCAAGGCGCCGAGGGCGCGGCGCTGGCGATAACGTTCCAGCCAGAGCAAGACGGTATCGCCGGCTCGCTGCCACCGGGCCATGAGCGCGGCAGCGGTCCGCAAGGCCGCGGCACGCCGGCGCGCCAGGAGACGGGGCGCCGCCATCTGCTGCAGACCCATCACCGGCTCGCGGTCAGCGGGTCGATCACGTTGCGGACCTCGGTGATCTTGTTGGCCGGGAAACCGCTGATCTCGGCGTGGCGGCGGATCACCGCCTCGTCCTTGGCCATGTAGATGCAGAAGGTCTTGTCGCCGACCACGTAGGAATGTTCCCACTGGATGTCCGGCGACAGCTTGGCCAGGGCCGCGTTCGACTTGGCGGCGGCGGCTTTCAGCTGCTGGCCGTCCAGCGATCCGACCTGCGGGATTTCGCGCTCGATAACGAAACGACGCATCTTTCTGATCCTTGTGTGAGGCCGGGTCGGACCCGGCCTGGCGCCCGCCGCGGGGCGCGGTGGACGGGCTCACCCTCTGCCGGTCGCCCTCCCGCCGACAGTGGTGGATGGGACCGGGTGGGGCGAGACTTGCCAGACTTCCCACAGTTGTGATGAACATCACGGACGGATCCTGCCAGAGTCCGCACACTGCGTTTGGGAAGGACCTCAACATGAACCAGATCTCGCGGAATCAAATCAAAGTCTCGATCGTGGTCGCGCCGGATGCCGAGCCCTGGGTCGCAGTCGGGATTCACGACGCCTTTTGGGCGGTCGGCACGCTCTGGAACCGGGTCATGGGCGAGACCGAGACACCGCGCTTCTGCCCCGAGATCGTGGCCGCGACCCGGGAGCCGCTGATGACCGGGACCGGCGTGCGGCTCGAGCCGCACCGCACCTTCAGCGAGGCCACGCATACCGACATCGTCTTCGTGCCCTCCCTGCTCATCTCCTCCGGTGCGCAGTTCGGCCGCGAGAATCCGGAACTGATCGACTGGGTGAAGCACGCCCATGCCGAGGGCGCCCATGTGGTTTCCGCCTGCAGCGGCGCCTATCTGCTGGCCGAGGCCGGCCTGCTCGACAACAAGGACGCGACCACGCATTGGGCCTTCGCCGCGGCGATGAAGGCCGAATATCCGAATGTGCGCTGGCAGGCCGACCGCATCCTGGTCTCCGCCGCGGAGGACAACCGCATCGTCACCGCCGGCGGCGCCACGTCATGGATGGATCTCGTGCTCTACCTGGTCGGCGCCTTCGCCGGGCCGGAGGAAGCGCGGCGGCTCGCCAAGATGTCGCTGTTCGACTGGCATCACGACGGGCAGAACCCCTATTCGCGCCTCACCACCAAGATGCAGGGCAAGGACAAGCTGATCCAGGAATGCCAGGCCTGGCTGGCGGAGAATTACGCCGCGGGCGATCCGGTCGCCTCGATGATCCGCATCTCCGGCCTCTCGCGCCGTACCTTCAACCGCCGCTTCAAGAACGCGACCGGCACCGCGCCGTTGGACTACGTGCAGCGTCTGCGGATCGAGGAGGCCAAGCAGATGCTGGAGACCACCGACGACCCGGTTGAAACCGTCGCCTGCGAAGTCGGCTACGGCGACACCGTCTCCTTCCGCCGCCTGTTCAAGCGCCTGGTCGCCGACACCCCCGCCGTCTACCGCCGCAGGAAGCGCCTGCCGGACGCGGTGCGGGAGATGGGGGTGATGGTCTAGACAGGTGGGCGCTGTCAGTGCCGCGCCTCCTCAGAACTTGCAGTGATTTGGTGGTGCCGCCTTTTCTGCTCTTGCTCGAAATGGAATCGACCACAGAAAGTCCGTCTGGATATAGAAGTGCTCCGCGCTATCAAAAGGACTCGGGCTGGGAACGCCGACATCGATTGTTTGAATTGGTCCGGTTGGATCATCGAAATCCTGTCCGTTCACGCCTTCGGCGGTCCCGTGCGCCATCGCGTGGCAGGTAATGCAAGATGAACGCTGGAAGCCAAACTCGATGTAATGGTCCGACAAGATGTTAGGTTTGAGATTCGGCTCTATGAAGCTGATCTGGGTCCCGCCTAGCACATAGTACTTCCAGACAGTGGTCTCCAGCGCGAGGGGACGACCGTAAGTGTCTTTTCGTTCAAACTCGTTAGGCGGCGCATCGACATGGTGGAATGTCGCCCAGAACCAGTCAGGCACGTCTTTCGTAAGCACATGGAATGAAGTCAAACCGTAGACTTTTCCCTCGTGTTCGATCGAGTAGTAGCGGTCGCGAACTCCGTTGGCGAGAGCGTCGGGTGCAAATTCCAGCCAGACAGCCTTCACCTCAATGGAATCATCCGGAAAGCGAATCGGCGGCCTACTGCCGTTCTTCACCGCAGAAGCGTAGCGCTTCAGTCCGTCCAGGCTGTGCAGGCAATTCGCCCGGATGAACTCATAGGTCGAGCGATTCATACGTGTTTCGCCGATCCCACCGCGGTTCGTGAAGATGCTTTGATCGGTCTCAGGATCGAACAACGGCCCGAGTGACCCATTCCGCCTATCCATCAATTTCGCGACTACGATGGAGTGTCCCGGGCTCTCTCCGGGGGTTGTAGTGTCAGGCGTCGCACCGAGAAACCCGGACGGAAGACTAAGATCATCCCATGATGGAGGAAACGAGCCGTCCTCAAGGAACACCTCCGTACGCGCCAACCTCCAAGTCTCCCATACTGAGGTCGTGCCCGGCGCGCCGAGCGGCTTGCTGCAGTCAGGCTCACCCCGAGAAGCCTCTTTTGGGAGAGCCGGGTGCATCAAAACCTGAAACAGATCCCAGGCATGCTTATTGGGATTGTCCAGCGCGTCAGCTCGATTTGGAGCTACTCGACAATGATCAACAAACGCTGCCTTGTCCTGTGCCGCAGCATTAGATAGCACCAAGGCTACGGCCACGCAGCTGGCAGCGCCACTAATCGATATGTAGAGCTTCATAGTCCACCCTTTCAGCTCGGAAAGTTCTCGTCGCCCCAACGACGAAACAGCGCAACCCGCTCTTCAGGCCAAGCTCCATCGCAGGGCATATCTCCTTTCTCGAGGCGCCGGAGGATAGCGTCGTAGTGGCTGACAACATCACCATAGACAGAAAGGTCGAACCCCCCGAAGGTTCGCATTTGCGAGATGTCCTTCACTCGGAACAGCGGCCGAATGTCGGATTGAAATGATGTTGGCATTCGCTTCACCACCAAGGCGTCCGAACTATTTTCAGTTGCACTTATCATGCTCGCGAAAAGAAAAAGTGTCCAGCCTCACACAAGTATGGCGTGGAGAGGCAAAGCACGCGACCGTTGCGCTTTCGTTCCGGTCTTGCCATCATCGCGCGGGGCCGGGGTCGAGGGGCATAAGCGGTGGGGCTGGCATTTCGAACTGAGGCGACGCGCTGATGGTGGCGCGGGTCCGCACCGTGGCGTTCCAGGGCATCGACGTGCTCGGTGTCGATGCCGAGGTGCAGATCGCGCAAGGGCTTCCCGCCTTCAACGTGGTCGGCCTGCCGGACAAGGCGGTGCGTGAGAGCAGAGACCGGGTGCATGCCGCACTGACCGCGATCGGCCTCGGCGTGCCACCCAAGCGGATTACCGTCAACCTGGCGCCGGCCGATCTCGTCAAAGAGGGTTCGCATTACGACCTGCCGATCGCGCTTGGCATGCTGGTCGCGATGGGGGCGATCGAGAGCGATGCGGTGGCAGGCTTTGCGGTGCTGGGCGAGCTCGGGCTCGACGGCCGGATCAACGCGGTTTCCGGCGTGCTGCCGGCGGCGATCCACGCGGCCTCCAGCGAGATGGGGTTGATCTGTCCGGCGGCGCAAGGCGGCGAGGCGGCCTGGGCCGGCGAGATCGACGTCGTGGCGCCGGCCGATCTGATCGCGCTGATCAATCACCTGAAGGGCACGCAGGTCCTGAGCCCGCCGGAGCCGAAGATGGCGGCGCTCAATGAGCGCGAATTGGACCTAAAGGACATCAAGGGCCAGGAGACCGCGAAGCGCGCGCTGGAAGTCGCGGCGGCCGGCGGCCACAACCTGCTGATGATCGGGCCCCCGGGTTCCGGCAAGTCGATGCTGGCGGCGCGGCTTCCGGGGATCCTGCCGCCCCTCGATCCGGCAGAGGCGCTGGAAGTTTCGATGATTCACTCGCTTGCCGGGTCATTGAGCGAAGGGCGATTGATCCGCAAGCGGCCGTTCCGCGACCCGCACCATTCGGCTTCCCTGCCCGCCCTGGTCGGTGGCGGCCTGCGCGCCAGGCCGGGTGAAGTCAGTCTCGCCCATCTCGGCGTCTTGTTCCTGGACGAGCTGCCGGAGTTCCAGCGCCAGACCCTGGAATCGCTGCGCCAGCCGATGGAGACCGGCCGGGTGACGATCGCGCGGGCCAATGCGCATGTGACCTATCCGGCGCGGGTGCAGCTGGTTGCGGCGATGAATCCCTGTCGCTGCGGGCATCTTGACGATGCATCCCTGGCCTGCGGCAAGGCCCCGCGCTGTGCTATGGACTACCAGTCGCGCATTTCCGGTCCGCTGTTCGACCGCATCGATCTCCACGTCGACGTGCCGGCCGTCGCCGCCGCCGATCTCTCGCTGCCGCCCCCGGCCGAAGGCAGCGCCGAGGTCGCGGCGCGCGTCGCCAAAGCACGCACGATCCAAAGCGCGCGTTACAAGGATCGCGGCATCCGCATCAATGCCGAAGCCGATGGCGAATTACTGGACCAGGTCGCGACGCCGGAGCCCGACGGATTGAAATTGCTCACCCAAGCCGTGGAGAGGTTCAAGCTCTCGGCGCGGGGCTATCACCGCGTGCTTCGCGTCGCGCGCACCTTGGCCGATCTCGAAGCCAGCGCGCCGGTGAGGCGGGTGCATGTGGCGGAGGCGCTCTCCTATCGCCGGATCGCGCCGGGGCGGTGACGGACTTCACCGGCTCTTTCGGGGCGCGGCTCCATCGCCGCGGCCGGCGGTGACGGAATTGAGCGCATGCGCCAGCGCGCTTTCATCATAGGGCTTCTGCAACAGCACCGTGCCCTTCAACGCGTCGTTGCGGTTGGGCAGGCGGTCGTAGCCTGAGGCGAAGACGATGCCGAGGCCGGGTCGGCGCTCCACGGCGACGGCCGCGAGCGCGTCGCCGGAGAGACGTCTTGGCGCGGTCGATCTCGGCGAGCGCCTCGGCGCGGCGGCGCTCCTCCTCGTAGGCTTGGGCGTTGGCGACGGCGCCGGCGATCTGCCCGGCGACCAAGCCCAGGAAGCTGCGGTTATTGTCGTCGAACAGCCGGAACGGATTGAGGCCGCCCACGAGGGGGATGTGCTTCTCCTGCACTGCCATGTGGCGTCCGGAGCCTCTTTGCCTGATTTCGCCCGGCAACCGACCCAACGGTTAAAGTCGGGTTCCACCCTCTGAGCAGCGGCCCCGCCCTGGCTGGACAGATCCGGCCGGCCGGACTAGCCTTGGCGGCACAATTACAAGTCGAAGTGGAGTAAGAGCGCACAAGCACGGGGAGCCCGTGCAGGCCCGCTGACATATCGCGCGAGGGGGAGATCATGTCAGAAGTCGCAGTTCCGCTGTACAGCCTGATCGCGCTGCTGACCTTCCTGCTGGTCGCTTTCTTGGTCGTGAAGATCGTCGTCTGGCTGGTGAGACGCTTAGCCGCGATCGGCTTCGTCCACACCGACAAGTCGGTGCGGTTGATCTCTCTCGCCATCGCCTTGTTGCTGTTTCCTTCCTTCGTCCGGGACGTTTTCGCCTATTTCTCGGACGTCGTTCGGAGCCTCGCGTTCTATTCGCCCCGCGCCATCGCCTATTCGACGTCCAGCGTCGCCAGTGCGTGCGGCGGCGTCGAAGATGCTGCCCAGTGCTTCTCCCGGGCATGGGAGATCTACCTGCAGTTCGTACAGGACATCCTTCAGGCCTTCACGCGAACCGGCGGCTACGGCGAGATCCCGATCGAGGCCGGCGACTTGCTTCAGACAGCGATCTACCTTCTGGCCGTCTGGGTCCTGACGGCGCATGTCCTGGTGTTGATCTTCAACGTCGATCCACCGAGCCCGACGCTCGACCGCATCCGCGCGGCCGCCAAGGCGAGACCGGCGACAGTGAAGAACCTCGCATTGTTCGCGATGCTGGCCTTCGCCAGCTACCTCAGCTTCGCCTCCATTGCCGCGATCCCGACCCTCGAGCGCGAGGATACGCCCAAGGAGGTCGATGATGCGTCGCTGACCAAGCTGCTTGAAGACTCGGCGAAGACGCTGAGCGATGCCCTCGGCGCTGACACCGGGACCCGGCTGGTGGCCGACCCCTTCGCTTCGGACAGCATCCAGAAGTCGGCCGAAGGCCAGGGCGTGGCGACGGCCGAGTTCAACAGCCGGAAGGCCCTCGCCACCGCGAGAAACAAGGAGCTCATCGACAATGCGGAGGCCCTGAAGAGACAGATCGCCGAGAGCTTGGCCGCGCTGCAATCGATCGCGATTTCGACCTACCAAACCGTCAACCTCAAGCGGATCGGCGCCCGGGCGACAATCGACCACTATCGCGCGATGCATGGCTGGTTCATCCGCGGAATGAATGCACATCAGCAGAATCTGAGCGACTGCCACCGGGCGATCTTCGCCTACCAGCGCGCGGCGATCGTCGCCCTGTCGGGCAAGCCCGGCCAGCCGACGCCGGGCTACTACGACGGCGGCGACATGAAACAGCAGCAGTTGGGTCCGCCCGAACCCTATTCCGGAGCAGGGAACTATGGCGGTGATGCGGACGACACCGGCCTGTACCACACCGCGGTGGAGAACTGCGCGTTCCGCAGTCCGCAAGAGCCCGTCCCGCTCCGCGGCAATATCGAGAATTACGTCGGCTCGTTCGGCGTCGCCATCAGCTGGCTCTTGCGCTCGGAATCGCAGCCGCTGGTGCTGATCGTCGGCTTGCTCGGCTTCGGCCTGCTCGGCGCCGCCTGCTCGACCTTCGTCCGCGAAGTGTCGCGCAGGAGCGGCGGTGACGGTGCCCTGGTCGAGGACCTGGCCGGTGTCGTGATCCGCGGTGTTTCGGCAGCGGTCGTGGTCTTCCTAGCGGTCTATGGCGGCTTGGCGATCTTCGGCACCAACGCCGAGCCCAATCCCTACGTGGTGCTCTTCACCTGCCTGGTAGGCGCGGTCTTCAGCGACACGGTCTGGGACTGGGCGCAAAGCCGGTTACAGGACAGCTTTGCCAAGGAAGGCGGCGGCGGGAGGACGGACAAGGCCGGTGGCGACGAGACCGGCGAGGGGTCTACCAAGAGACAACCGTCGAAAGAGCGGAAGGACAAGGACGACCCGTCGGCCTGACCCGGATAATCAGGCCCGCCGCCGCAACACTGGCGCGGCGACGCTCTGGCGTCGGTCGTCGCGCGGGCGGCAGTTGAACTGGCGGCGGTAGAGCCGGCAGAAATGCTCCAGCGAGTTGAAGCCGGCGCTGACCGCGATCTCGGTGACCGAGAGATCGGTCTGCTGCAGCAGCGCATGGGCGCGGGAGAGGCGCAGGCTCTGATAGTGCCGGATCGGCGTCGTCTCCAGCTCCCGGGCGAAGACACGCTGCAATTGGCGCGCGGTTACACCGACCCGCCGGGCGATGGTGCTGCAGGGAATCGGCTCTTCGATGCTCTTTTCCATCAGGGCGAGGGCGCGCGCCAGCACCGGGTCCGCGGTCTTGCGCGGCTTAATCCCGGGAGCGGGCTGGCTGTCCTCGCCCTTGCGCCATCCGGGCAGCATCAGATGGGCGGCGATCTCGCCGGCGAGATTCGCGCCGTGATCCGCGGCGATGCCGTGCAGCATCATGTCGAGGATCGCGCTGTGCCCGGCGCAAGTGAGCCGGCCGGGCGATACGGTATAAAGCTCGGCGACGGCGCGGCATTGCGGATGGGATTCGGCGAAGCCCTGCAGGTTGTCCCAATGCACCGCCACCTTGCGTCCGTCGAGCAGACCCGCAGCCGCCACGACTTCCGAGGCGGTCTCGACCGCGGCGATGGCGGCGCCATGGCGCGCCACCCGCCGCAGCCAGGCCTTCAGGCCGCGGTCAAGGGTAAGACGCTTCACGTCGAAGCTGGCGAGGACATAGAGCGCGTCGAACGCCGTGCCCGCGGCGGTGCCCACATCCGCCGGCACCGATAGTTCGCTGGAAGTCCGCACGGCCTTGCCGTCAAGTGAGAGCGTGCGCCAGCGGTAGAGCGCCCGGCCGGCGAGCCAGTTGGCGATGAACAGCGGCTCCACCACCGCGCCGAGCGCAAGGTGGGAGAAGCTCGGGAGCAGCAGGATGCCGATCTCTTTAGGACTGGCGGCCATCGGTCTCTCTGATCTTTTACGACGGCAGTACGACGTTTTCGATCAAGTCAACTTGTCGCACCGTCGTAGCGTGCGGTCAACCTCACGCGCCTGCCCGAAGGAACACGGACCATGATTCAACAGAAGTCGCTGCACTGGAGCGAGGCCGCACCGGAGCGGTCGATGACCCTGCCCGCCCGCTATTTCTACGATCCCCAGGTGTTCGAGGCGGAGCGCGAGCGGATCTTCTACCCGGCCTGGCATTGCGTCGCCCACAGGAGCGAGCTCGCCGAGCCCGGCCAATTCGTCACTTTCGACATCCTCGACCAGTCGGTGATCGTCAGCAATGACGCGGGCAAGCTGCACGCCTTCTACAATGCCTGCCAGCACCGCGGGAACCGGCTGGTCAACGAGCGCCGCGGCAGCGCCGGCCCGGTATTCCGCTGCGGCTATCATTCCTGGTGCTATGACCGGTCCGGGGGCTTGCGCAATGCGCCGCGCACCGAGCGCCTGCCGGATTTCGACAAGAAGCAATACGGCTTGAAGCCCGTTAAGCTCGAGGTCATGGGCTCGTTCGTCTTCATCAACATGGATCCCGATGCCGCGCCGCTCGCCAGCATCTCGCAGGGCGCGGAAGCGAAGATGGCGCAGTTCCTGCCCGATCTCGCCAGCATGAAATTGATCTCCGAAGTCGATGTGATCGTGCCGTCGAACTGGAAGGTCATCATGGACAATTCGATCGAGGGCTATCATTTCGGCCTTTCCGGGCCGGTCCACAAGGAGCTGGCGGCCCTCATCGATTTCAAGCGATACGCGCTGGAAGCCCATGACAAATGGTGGACCTATATCGGCCCGCCGAAAGGCGACGTCGCCTCGGCCTACGGTGTGCCGCTGCAAGGCGCTACCTGGCAGACCGACTGGTTCTTCAACATCGGGATCTGGCCGAACACTACCTTCTACTGTTTCCCCTTCGCCGATATCTGCGGGACGTTTCTGATGATCCCGCTGGAGCCGGAGAAGTCGCTGCTGCGCTTCGGCTATTACGGCCCGGCCGGTCGCGCGATGCCGGCGGTGACCAAGTCCTGCATCGAATGGATGAACCAGAAGCTCGGGCCGGAAGACATCGAGCTCAACGTCACCAACCAGAAGGGGCTCAAGTCCTTCGGCTACAACCAAGGCCGTTACCTGATCGACGCCGAACGCAGCAATGAGAGCGAGCACCTGGTGCATCATTTCCACAGCCTGGTGCACCAGGCTGTAAAGCCGGCATTGATGGCTGCGCAGTGAAGGCCTTCGACTATGTGATCGTCGGCGCCGGGTCGGCGGGCTGCGTGCTCGCCGCGCGGCTGACCGAGGATGCGGATGTGCGGGTGCTGCTGCTGGAGGCGGGACCGGAGGCGCGCGCGTGGGAGATCGACATGCCGTCGGGCCTCGGCCGCCTTCTGGCAACCGACCGGTTCAACTGGGCCTATGTCGGCGATCCCGAGCCCTATCTCGACAACCGGCGCCTCTCGCATCCCAGGGGCCGCGTGCTCGGCGGCTCGTCCTCGATCAACGGCATGATGTATGTGCGCGGCCACGCCCGGGATTACGACCGCTGGGCGCAAGCGGGCAACAAGGGCTGGCGCTATGCCGACCTGTTGCCCTATTTCAAGCGAGCGGAGCATCACCAGGACGGCGCCAGCACCTATCACGGCGGCGAGGGACCGTTGCGCGTTTCCTCGCCCAACGGAAATGCCGGACCGCTCGGCCAGGCTTTCATCGAGGCCGGCAGGCAGGCGGGCTATCCGGTGACGGTTGACTGCAACGGCGCGCAGCAGGAGGGCTTCGGACCCTGCGACCGCACCACCCATGGCGGCAAACGCTGGAGCACGGCCCGCGGCTATCTCGATCCCGTTCGCGACCGGCCGAACCTCACGATCATCACCGGCGCGCTGGCACTGAAGGTCCTGTTCGAGGGCAGGCGCGCGACCGGCATTGCTTACGCGCTGAACGACAGGAGAGAGACCGCGCAGGCTGAGCGCGAGGTCATCCTCTGCGGCGGCGCGTTCAACTCGCCGCAATTGCTGCAGCTCTCCGGTGTCGGCGATCCGGCGCTGTTGCAGCGCCTCGGCGTGAAGATCAAGCAGGCGCTGCCCGGGGTCGGCGCGAACCTGAGCGATCACCCGGACATCGTCGTGCAATATGCCTGCAAGCAGCCGGTGACCCTGGCGAAGAGGGCGCGGGCGCCGGGCAAATTCCTGACCGGGGCGCAATGGTTCCTGGCCAAATCCGGGCCAGCGGCCAGCAACCATTTCGAGGCCGGCGGCTTCATCCGCAGCCGGGCCGGAATCGAGCATCCCGACCTGCAGTTCACCTTCATGCCGCTGGCGGTGATGCCAGGCACGGTGGAGACCAGACGGGAGCATAGCTTCCAGGTGCATATCGACCTGTTGCGGCCGGAAAGCCTCGGCCGCGTGGAAGTGCAGAGCGCCGATCCAAGAATGCCACCGTCGATCCTGTTCAACTACCTGCAGAGCCAACGCGACCGCGACGATTTCCGCCGCAGCGTCGCCTTGATCCGCGAGATCCTGGCGCAGACGGCGCTCGATCCCTTCCGTGGCGACGAGCTTTTCCCGGGGCATGATGTGAAGAGCGATGCGGCGATCGATGGCTGGGTGCGGCGCGCGGTCGAGACCTGCTATCATCCGGTCGGCACCTGCAAGATGGGGCGCGACACCGATGCGTTGTCGGTGGTCGATGACCAACTCAACGTGCATGGGCTGGAGGGTTTGCGGGTGGTGGATGCCTCGATCATGCCGTCGATCGTCAGCGGCAACACCAACGCGCCGACCATCATGATCGCCGAGAAGGCGGCCGATATGATCCGCGGGCTTCCGGCCTTGACGCCGAGCGAGGCGCCGGTCTGGATTCACCCGCAATGGGAAAAGTCACAGCGTTAAGGAGTGCCGACCGATGACCGTCATGCTGCGCAACGACGACATGCTGTCCGATTCCGAGATCCAGGCCGCGCGGGTCGATCTCGCCGCCAGCTTCCGCTGGTTCGCAAGGCTCGGGATGCATGAGGCGGTCGCCAATCACCTCTCGGTTGCGGTGTCGAAGGACGGTTCGAAATTCCTGATGAATCCACGCGGCCGGCACTTCTCCCGGGTCAGGGCGAGCGAATTGCTGCTGCTCGATTCCAGCGACCATGCGACCTTGAGGCGGTCCGACGCGCCGGATCCCACGGCCTGGTTCATCCACGGCCGGCTGCACGCGCTGCTGCCCGAGGCCCGCTGCGTGATGCATCTCCACCCGATCTACACCACGGCGTTGGCTGGGCTGGAAGACAGCACGATGTATCCGATCGACCAGAATACGATGCGCTTCTACGGCCGGGTCGCCACCGATCCCGATTTCGGCGGCATGGCGTTGGCCGACGCCGAAGGCGACCGGCTGGCCGGCCTCATGGGCCAGAAGTCGATCCTGATGATGGGCAACCACGGGCTCACCGTCACCGGGCCGTCGATCGCCTTCGCCTTCGACGAGATGGTCTATTTCGAGCGCGCAGCGCAGACCCTGATGATCGCCTATGCCACCGGCAAGAAGCTGCGCGTGGCCTCGCATGAAGTCGCCAGCGTCACGGCAAAGCAGTGGCTCGACTATCCGCATCTCGCCGACGATCACCTCAATGAGGTCAAGGCGATCCTCGATGTCGAAGAGCCGGATTACCGGCAGTAGATGTTGCTTCGGTCCTGGGCCGCTTCGGCCAGCGTCGCCCTGGTCGGCGGCGCCTGGGGCGTCTATTGGCTGCCGCTGCGGGAGCTGACCTCGCTCGGCTTCGGTGGGGAATGGGCGACGGCGGCCATCTTCATTGCCTGCCTGCCGGCGGCCTTGCCGCTCGCCTTCATCGCGCGCGGCGAGCTCCGGGCACATTGGCGCTCCCTGATCTGGCTTTCGCTCGGCAATGGCGGTGCCTTCTGCCTCTATTCCAACGCCTACGCCTATACCAGCGTCTTCAACGTGATCTTCCTGTTCTATCTCTCGCCGGTCTGGAGCGTGCTGATCGCCCGGTTCTGGCTCGGCGAACGGGTTTCGCGCGCTCGCCTGGGCTGCGTGGCGCTCGGGGCGACCGGCCTCGTGGTGATCCTCTCCGCCGATGGCGGCTGGCCGCTGCCGCGCAATCTCGGCGACTGGATGGCGCTCTCCTGCGGCGTGATCTGGGCGGTGACCGCGGTGGTCATCCGGCGTAACACGCATATCGGGACCGCCGCCAATTCGGCCGGCTTCTTCCTGGGCGGCATCGGGCCGGCGCTGCTGCTTGCCCTGCTCGGCGGCACCGCATTGCCGTCCCCGGAGGCGCTGGCCGCGGGCTGGACCTGGGTTTTGGCCATTGCCTGGCTCGGCTGGGTCCCGGCACAGCTGCTGTTGTTCTGGGGTGTCAAGCGGATCAGCCCGGTGCGGACCGGCATTCTGCTGATGACCGAGCTGCTGACCGGCGCCGTGACCGCCGCCTGGCTGAGCGGCGACGCCTTGACCTGGCCGCAGTTACTGGGCGGCGCCATGATCCTCTCGGCCGGCCTCGGCGATGTTCTATCCAGCCGGGACGGTGGCGGCGCTCCAACACCGGTTCCGCTGCCGGTCGCGCCGGAGCGCTGAGGGAGCGACGGGGAACCCCCCTCCATCCCGCTGGTTGTTTTCGGACGGAACACATTCGGGAACCGGGTCGGCATGTCCGATCGCCGGAGGATGGTGTGTGTCCGCGCGGTTTCATCGAAGACAGGTATCGGAGGGACGTCATGATGAGCAACGCCCGCTTCGACGATGCGCTGGCCGATGTCGGCAAGTGCTTCGCCAATCCGAACGACATTCTGGGGTCGGACGACCTTTCGCACCAGCAGAAGGTCAAGTTGCTGCGGCAATGGGAGTTCGACCTTCGCGAAAATCTGGTTGCGTCCGAAGAGAATATGACGGCCGAGAATGTGCCGGAGGGCCAGTCGGCCGAGCTGTTGCGCGGCGTGCGCAAGGCCCTGATTTCGATAGGCGCGGTCGACCACAAGGACGAGAGCGCGGCGCCGATGAAGCAAGGCGGCGCCTGACCCGGCCCGCATGAACGACACGGGGCCGCCCAAGGTGATCGGCCTCGGGCGGCCCCGTTTCTTTTGCGCATGGCCGCCGGACGGGCGGAACTCCCACTCCGAACGCCGCATTGTTGATTCACATTTTCCACCCGCAGAAAAGAGAGAGAGATCCATGGCCAACGAGACCGACGCCATCCGCGACGACATTGCCGCCCTGAAGCGCCAGATGTCCGACCTGCTGAAGCACACCAGTGCCGCGGCGCGCGCCAAGGCTGAGGACCTGAAGGATCTTCCGGAGCAGGCCGGCGAGACCCTCCGCGAGCAGGTGCGCGAATCTCCGCTGGCCAGCATCGCCATCGCCTTCATCGCGGGCTCGATTGTTGGCCGAATGATGCGCTGACGGAGCACCTAAATGCTGGGCAGCATTTTGCGCCTCGCCATGCTGGCTGGAACCGGGGCCGGCGTGGCGGAAGGCCTCCGCCGCGCGGTGTTCAAGCTGGCCGTGCTGTTGGCGGTTTCTGTGATCATTGGCTTGATGGTCGCTGCCGCAATCGGCTATTTCGGCGTGGCGATCTATCTGACGCTCAGTCCGCAGATCGGCTCCGCGCCGACCGCGGCTGTGCTTGGCGGCGGCCTTCTCCTGCTCGCAATCGTTCTGGGGCTCGTCACGCGATACGGTTACCTGCGGCGGTCGCGCAGCCGGGCGTCCGCGGCGGGTGTCGGCGCCGCGGGACTTGCTGCCGGGCTCGGCGGGCCGCTCGGCGCCGCGGCGCTGGGCGCCTCCATGGGCGCCGGTCCGGGCTTGGATCTGCGCGGCACGCTGGCGCGCAATGCCGGGACCGTTCTGCTCGCGGCCTTTATCGCCGGCATGGTGATGAACAATCGGAAATGACCGCTATGCCGCCGGCGAGGTCCGAGCTTGAAGACCCTCCCCCGCCAACGGGGGAGGGTCTTCTATTTAGGCCCGCAGCGCATGCGGCGCCGCTTTCTCCTCATTGCCCTTCAGCCGCGTCAGGGCGGCGTCCCAGCTGATCAGGTGGCTGAGGAAGGTGTCGACGAAGGTGTCGCGGCGGTTCTGATAGTCGAGATAATAGGCATGTTCCCAGACATCGCAGCAGGTGAGCGTCACCTTGCCTTCCGCCAGCGGCGACTGGGCATTGGCAGTACTGACGATCTGCAGGCGGTCGCCCTCCGCGGTCAGCCAAACCCAACCGCTGCCGAATTGCTCCATCGCGGTTTTCCTGAAGAGATCCTTGAAGGCGTCATAGCCGCCGAACGAGGTCTCCAGCAGATGCGCAAGCTCGCCGTCGGGCTGGCCGCCGCCGTTCGGCGTCATGGATTCCCAGAAGAAGTCGTGGTTCCAGACCTGTCCGGCGTTGTTGAAGATCTTCTTCGGCCGCGCGCCGCGCTGGCCGTTCAGGTCTCGGACCAGCTCGTGCAATGTCTTCTTCTCGAGCGGCGTGTTGGCCACCAGCTCGTTCAGCTTGTCCACATAAGTCTTGTGATGCTTGCCATGGTGGAACTGCAGCGTCCTGGCGGACATATGCGGCTCGAGCGCATTCTCGGCATAGGGCAGCGGTTTCAACTGGAAGGCCATTGCTTCACTCCATTTGGTGCAGGTGCTCAAAGTGTGTCGGACTGACGCTGGGGTATGCGCTTCCTAGCGCAGCGTCGCGGGCGCGATGCGATCCCCTCTCGCTATGAGCAATGGCGGGCGCAAGCCATGGTTCCGCCAGGGAATCCGCCCCGATTCATTGGGGAATATGCGGGACTGCGCGGCGCAACCGGCTCCGAAAGTACGGGTTGATTGATCAGAGCGCCACAGACGCGCTCGTCTTCCCATTCACAAACAGTGTTCGATGAAGGAGATCGCCATGAACAAGGATCAAGCGGCCGGCGGCTGGAAAGAGCTCAAGGGCAAGATCAAGCAGCAGTGGGGCAAGCTCACCGACGACGACATGACGGTGCTGGAAGGCTCGGCCGACGAGCTGAGCGGCAAGATCCAGAAGCGCTATGGCATAGCGAAGGAAGAAGCCGAGAAGCAGATCAAGACCTTCCGCGACGCCAACACCGACCTGGTGTCGCGCTGGTAATCGACCGCGCATCTCGCGCAAAAAATGAAGGGGCGCCTCACGGCGCCCCTTCTGTCTTTACGTCGTTGCCCGCCCTAAACGGTCGGCGGGGCGCGCCCGCGGATCAGGTAGATCAGGCTGCTGACCACGAACAGCACGACGAAGATGTAGAAAAGAACCTGTGCGATCCCCGCCGAGGCCACCGCAAGCCCGGTGAAACCGAGCAGGCCGGCGATCAGAGCGACCACCAGGAAGACCAAAGCCCATCCCAACATCACTTGTTCTCCTTCCGCTCGACGGCGCCGCAGACGACGTCCGCCGCATCAACGCCCTCACCGCGTGAGGACGCGGCATGCCGCATGAGCCATTCAGCGTCCCATGCGCGCGCCAATGACTCCAAAACACCCCGAATCGGACCGGGTTCCGGGAAGACGTGACGTCGCCGCTGACTCTGCCAGGACCTCCCCGGCGTCAGCATGGGCCGCGGCAAGGAATATGGCGTGAATACACCCTTATTTATGAGGAATGCGGAATGATACGCGCGAAGCCGCAAGCGACGCGCGGCATCGGCGCTGCCTGCTCCTATCATTGCGCTTCGCCGACGCGAAACGGAGCAAACGTGATTCGAGGCGCACTATCGAAGAAATACAGCAAGTCGCCGTATTACCCCGAAATCGCCCCAATCTCGCCGCACTTCGTTGGAACAACGTTCTCTTCTTCGCACACGATGATGGAGGCGGTAAAACGGGCCGGGTTGATCGCTTCGTCAGAGGCTCGCATAGTCGACCCACGCCACGCGTCGAATCGATTGTTGAGAGAAACGCAATCGGCGGCACGCCGGCGGACCAAAGACCGCACAAAAACAAACTGACAAACGAGAGAAGGTGCGAGACGAGCGCTTCGGCCGCTCGGCTATGTCGCCGGCTACGACCGGTGGCTGGATCGCCAACTTCGTCGACTGCGTCCGAGCGGGCGTGACGTCGACCTGACGAGTGAGTCGCTTGCGTCTGGAGTTCGAGACCCCGCCTTCGGGGAGGACGAATCAGGGCGGGGCGAAGCGGCTCAACAAAGCAGCGCCGGGGAATTCGCCACGGCGTGTTGTGATGTCAAACGCGTCTGACTTCGGTTGGGCCAACCTCAAGAGGTCGTGCTATGGGACATTCCAAATCCGCGTCGCGCAGCGATTCCCCGCGAAGCGATTCCGCCGGAAACATCCGCGACACCAATTGCGATCCGAGATTCTCCGAAGTCAGCGCCGCGGTCGTCGAGCATCTGCCGCATCTGCGCGCCTTCGCCCGGTCGCTGGCCACCAGCAAGGACCAGGCCGACGATCTGGTCGGCGAAGCGGTCGCCCGTGCGCTCGCCGCCGCGCATCAATTCCGTCCCGGCACCAACTTCAAGGCCTGGATCTTCACCATCCTCCGGAATGCCTTCTATACCGAAGGCCGCAAACGGTGGAATCGCGTGGTCGCGCTTGACGACAATGTCTACAACCAGCCCTCGATCGGCCCGACTCAAGAGGATTCGCTGGCCTTCTGCGACTTCCGTCGCGCCTTCATCCAGCTCTCGCCCCGCCAGCGCGAAGTGCTGATGCTGGTCGGCAACGGCGACTTGAGCTACGAGGAGGTCGCCGAGCATTGCCAATGTCCCGTCGGCACCGTGAAGAGCCGGGTTTCCCGCGCCCGGCTCGACCTGAAGCGGATGCTCGACGAGGAAGCCATGGCGCAGCCGCGGCGTAACGTGCCGCCGGTCGCCAATGCCAACCTCACCGAGTCGCTCGGCGATTCGATCGAGATCAAGCGCCTCGCCCGCCGGCGCGGCCGTGCCGTCGAGGAACGCCGCATCGTCAACTAGCCCGAGTCCAGCCTCGACCCTCGTCCTTGGACTTCAAGGCGGGGCGTATCGGTCCTCCCGGTGCGCCCCGATTTTTTTGCCCGTTCTGTGCTAGAAAACGCCCCGAGTCGTCGTTTCGAGGGGGCAGATCTTGAACGCGGATACGGCCGGGGCCGTGTCATCTCTGGCTTTGGTGGTCGCCATGGTGCTGGCGGCGCGCTTCGCCGAGCTCGGGCGCTGGCGGCGCTATGGCCGGCTCGGTCATCTCGGCGCCGGCGCGCTGCTCGGCATGGCCGCGGGTCTCGCCGCGGTGCCAGTCTGGCTGGGGCAAGAGTCCGGCGATCCGCTCGTCGCATCGGCCGCTTTCGAAGCGGCACTGCTGCCACCGCTCGCCTTGCTCTCGCTCGACCTGTTGATGGGGCTCGCCGCCGGAGTGGGCGTGCTCGCGGTGCTGCTGGGGCTGACCGCGGGCGCGGCCTGGCCGGCGGCACTTCTCCTGCTGGCGATGATCGGCGTCGGCATCGGCTTGATCCGCGCCAGGCTCGAGCCCTTCGCGACCTGGCTGGACTGGCGTTGGGCGCGACCCGGCAGCAGCGAAAAGTCGGCCGCGCTCGGCCTCGACGCGGCGCTCGATGCGCCGGTGCATTGGCGCGCGGCGAGCATCGGCCTCATCCCCGGTCTGCTGCTCCTGCCACTGCTTTCGAGCGCGACGGCCACGGCAATCATGCTGGTGCTGATCGCAATCGCGCTGCATGTGCCGGCGCTCTGGGCCATGCGGCGGCTGTTGCTGGACGACTGGCCGAGGGTCGCCGCTCTGCCCGGCGGCTTGATCGCCGGTGCGGCCGAGAATCGCGGTTCGATGGCGCCGCTGCTGGCGCGGATCATCGCCGACCTGCCGGAAGGCATCGCGGTGTTCGACGAGCAGGACCGGCTGCTCGCCTGCAACGGTCAATATCGCGCGCTCAACCGCGATCTCTCCGCCGATCTCGAGCCCGGCGCTGCCTATGCCGAGCTGCTGCGGGCGGAGATCGAGCGCCGCGGCGCGCCGGCGGCGACGCTGGATGACGCCCTGGAGCGGCATCGTGCCCCGCCCTGGCGGGCGGAGGAGCGGCGCGCGGATGGCAGCTGGGTGCAGATCCTGGAGCAGCGCGTCGCCGGGGGCGATACGCCAGGCGGGGGCACGCTGCGCATCATGCGCGACATCACCGCGATCAAGCAGCGCGAGCTGCAGTTCGCCGAGCTGGCGCAGCGCAACGCCGTGCTGGCCAGTACCGTCGCCTCGGTGACCAGCGGCGTTGTAATCTGCGACGCGCGGCAGCCCGACCAGCCGATCGTCTTCGTCAATGCCGCCTTCACCAGGATCACCGGCTACGCCGCCGCCGAGGCAATGGGCCGGAACTGCCGCTTCCTGCAGGGCCGCGACACCGACCGCGAGACCGTCGAACGCATGCGCCGCGCGATTTCCGTCGGCAGAGCCGTGACGGTCACCTTGCGCAACTACCGCAAGGACGGGCGCACGTTCTGGAACGAGGTGAACATAAGCCCCCTGCACGACGAGCAAGGCAAGCTCATCCACTTCGTCGGCATCCTGCAGGATGTCACCAACCGGATCCGCACCGAGGAGAATCTGCGCGAGGCGAAGGAGCAGGCCGAGGTCGCCAACCGCTCGAAATCGGAATTTCTCGCCAACATGAGTCACGAGCTCCGGACGCCGCTGAATGCGATCCTCGGATTCACCGAGATCATGCAGCTGGAGATGTTCGGCCCGCTGGGTGCGCCACAATACCGGACCTATGCGCAGGACGTGCACAACAGCGGCCAGTTCCTGCTGAAGATCATCAACGACATCCTGGATCTGTCGAAGATCGAAGCCGGGCGCATGGAGCTCTTCCCCGAAGCGGTCGCGATCGCCGACGTGGCCGAGGATTGCCTGCGGCTGGTCTCGGGCCGGGCCCAGGACAGCGGCGTGACCCTGCAATCCGAGCTGCCGCCCGACCTGCCCAAGATGCGGGTCGACCCGCGCGCCGCGCGGCAGATGCTCACCAATCTGCTCACCAATGCGGTGAAATTCACGCCGAAGGGCGGCCGTGTCGCGCTCAGCGCGCAGCTCGACGGCGAGCAGGTCGAGCTCATCGTCGCCGATACCGGGATTGGCATCGCCCAGAAGGATATCGCCAAGGTGCTGGAGCCGTTCGGCCAGGCCGACAACCCGCATTCGCGCCGCCAGCAGGGCACCGGCCTCGGGCTGCCGATCGTGAAGGCCCTGGTCGAGCAGTCGGGCGGCAGTTTCCGTCTGGAGAGCAAGCTCGCGATCGGGACCACCGTCACCCTGCGCCTGCCGGCGGTGAAGGGCGACGCCGCCGCCTGAGCGCCGCGGTGTATCGCCGGGCGCCGTTCCTGATATATCAAATCCGCCTCGGGCGGTGCGAATACTGATGTATGTCAAGCCGGGCGCGGCCGACCGCCATTTTGTTGCATCGCGGTGTATGCAGCATGGCCTGCTCTTAATCCGACCTTAACAAGAACCCCGTTTAAATTGTGGCGAATACCGGACGTCATATAACGCGCGCCGGCGCGATCGCTGGAGGAAGCTATGTTGAAGAACACGCGTATCTTGGTGCGCCTCGGCGCCATGGTGGCGGTGATGCTGATGCTCATGGCCGCCGTGGCCGTGATCGGGATCCGCGGCATGGGGGGCGTTCATGAAGGGCTGCGCACCGTCTATGCCGATCGCGTGGTGCCGCTGGAAGAGATCAGCACCATCCAGAGCGACTATTTCAAGGTGCGCATCGCCATCATGGACGCGGTGGCCGCGCGCGACGTGGCCGTGATCCAGAAGGACAGCGCAGATATCGCCAAGCTGGTGGAGGATGCTCAGCAGCGCTGGAAGGCCTATCTCGCCACTTATCTGACGCCGGAGGAGAAGATTCTCGCCGACGAGACCCAGCGCAGTTTCGACGCCTACGACGAGGTCCGGGGTCGCGTGCTCGGCACCCTCGGGTCCGGCGATTTCGACGGCGGCAAGGCGCTGGCGAAGGCGGAGGGCACGCCGACGCTCGCCAAGCTGATGGACGACATCGCCAAGCTGAAGCAGCTGCAAGTCGATGTGGCGAAGAGCGAGTACGAGAAGGCCTCTGCCGCTTATGCCTCCGACCGGCTGCTGCTGATCGGCGGCCTCGTGGTCGCCGTTCTGCTCGGCTCCATCGTGGCCTATGTGATCGGCCGGTCGATCACGGTGCCGCTGCGCCGGATCATCGACGTCATGCAGGCGCTGACCTCCGGCGACCTCACGGTCGCGGTGGCCGGCACCGAACGCAAGGACGAGGTCGGCGAGGTCTCGCGCGCGGTTTCGGTCTTCAAGGACGGGCTCGCGGAGACCGCGCGGCTGCGGCAGGAACAGGAAGAAGCGAAGCAGCGTAGCGAGGCAGAGCGGCGCGAGGCCATGCTGGCCCTGGCCAGCCGGTTCGAGCAGACCGTCGGCGGCGTGGTCAACGACGTCACCAGTTCGGCGCAGCAGCTGCAGGTGACCGCGCAGTCGATGACCGCCACGGCGGAAGAGACCTCGCGGCAATCGACCGCGGTCGCGGCGGCTTCCGAGCAGACTACGCAGAACGTGCAGACCGTGGCTTCCGCGACCGAGGAGCTTTCGGCTTCGATCAGCGAGATCAGCAACCAGGTGAGCGAATCGAGCCGCATCGTCGCCGGCGCCGTGCAGCAGGCGGGCGAGACCAACGCCAAAGTGCAGGGCCTGGCCGCGGCGGCGCAGAAGATCGGCGACGTCGTGCGCCTGATCAACGACATCGCCGGCCAGACCAACCTCCTCGCCTTGAACGCGACGATCGAAGCCGCGCGCGCGGGCGAAGCCGGCAAAGGCTTCGCGGTCGTGGCCTCCGAAGTGAAGACGCTGGCCACGCAGACCGCCAAGGCGACCGAGGAGATCGGCGGCCAGATCCGCGCGATCCAGGAAGCGACCGGCGCTTCGGCCGAAGCCATCGCGGCGATCACCGAGACCATCAACCGCGTGAACGAGATCTCGACGGCGATCGCATCGGCGGTCGAGGAGCAAGGCGCCGCGACGCAGGAAATCTCCCGCAATGTGCAGCAGGCGGCGCAAGGCACCACGGAAGTCTCGTCCAACATCGCCAGCGTCACCCAGGCAGCCGGCGAAACCGGCGCTGCGGCCAGCCAGGTCCTGTCTGCCGCGGGCGCGCTGTCGCGCGGCGGCATCGAGCTGAAGGCACAGGTCGGCGAGTTCTTGCGGACGATTCGGGCTTGAGGACGACGGCGGCCGGCCCGGCCTGTTAGGTCAGGCCGGACGACCGCCGACCCATTCGAGGCCGGCGGGAATGCGGTTGCTTTCCCGGTCGGCGACGGCGCCGAGCACCACCACCTGCCGGCGGCGCGCCGCGTCCGAAAGCGCATCGTCCATCAGCCGGAGCAGCAGATGCGCGCGGAACGGCTTCTCGATCACCGCCGTGGCGCCGAGATCGTTCGCCGCGTCGAGGAAGTTGAGGCCGGTCCAGCTTTCATGGTCCGACATGGCGATCACCGGCACCGGCTGCGACATCACGCGGATCGCGGCGATCAGCTCGAAGCCATCGCATTCCGGCATGAAGATGTCGGAGACGACGATATCGATTTCCTGCACCGCCAGCAGCTCGCGTGCGATCCGGCCGTTGTCGGCCTCAATCGCGCAATAGCCGTTGGCCGAGAGAAGTTTGCGCAACTGGCGACGCGCTTGCGCATCGTCGTCGACGATCAGCACCGTATTCCGCACGGCGCCTGGCGGCTGCAAATACATGATGGTCCCACGCCTCCCGATGAAAGGAGAACGAGCCGAGGCCGCCGCCTATTCCGCATCCGGGTGTGAGTTTCGCGCGCCCTGGAGGAAATTCGGGTAACTCAGGTAGACCGAGATATCCATGAGCTGCGGCAGACTGGCATCCCGCGCTTCGGCAGCATCCCGCGGCGGTTGCGAAACCGTGCTCGCCACGAGCGAGAGCAAGGCGCTGCGCGCGAACGGCCGAGGCAGGACGGCGACGGCGCCGAGCTCGTTGGCGAGGTCCAGGAAATCGAGGCCGCACCAGGCGGCATGATCGACCAGCAGGATCAACGGCGCCGACCGATCGAGCCGGGGCAACGCCGCCCGCGCCGACCGATCCCGCCCAAAGCCGGCGAGCACCAGGTCGATGCAGCCGGCGCCCGGGGTGCCGTCGGCGCCATGCGCGAGGACATAACCTGCGTCGCTCAGCAGGCGCGCAAGACCCGCGCGCAGAAACGGATCCTCTTCGAGCAGCAGGATGCAGGCCTTCGGCAGATGTGGCGGCTTCAGATACATGGCGCTTTCCCCCAGGCAGCCCGCCCCGCACCCCCGAGGGCGCAGCGGTCCGGGCCTCCACACGCAAGGATAGTGTAACTGAGAGACCTGTCTGTGATTCAAGTCAAGCCAGGAGCGCCGGTTCCGCCCAGTTCATGTGCCACAACATATTCTTCAGGTCGTCTATACAACTTGTGGTTAAGGCCTGGAACGGATGGGAGACGGACCCCCTGCCTATCGAATCCCGATGTATTCTTGAGGCGAATCAATCCGGGTCTGCCAATCGGCGGACCGGGATCGCGGGGTCTTACGGCGTCAGGATCATCCCTTCGCGGGCAGTCACGGTGCCGGGGCGTGCATCCAGTGCGGCGGCGGAGATCTTGTCCATGACTTGATCGGTATGGCTGGGATCGTGGTGGAACAGCACCAGCGTCTTCACCTTGGCGGCGTCGGCGAGCCGGACGCCCTCCTGCCAGGTCGAGTGGCCCCAGCCGGAATAGATCGGGTATTCCTCGTCGGTGTAGCTGGTGTCGTAGATGAAGATATCGGAGCCCTTGACGAGGTCCACGACGACCGGATCCGGTCCCTTGCCGTTGTGCTCGCAGTCGGTGACGTAGCAGATCGACTTGCCCCGCCATTCGACGCGATAGCCGGTGGCGCCGTTCGGATGGTTGAGCGGCGCCGTCTTCAGGGTGATGCCGTCCATCGGCGTCAGCGTATCGCCGGCATTGAAGTCCTTGAACTCGGGCTCGCTGACGAACACGGCGGGCGGCACGGGGAAAAGCGGTGGCGCCATCAGGTGCGTCAGCGCGTCCTTGAAGGTGAGCGGCGCCTCGAGATGGCCCGACCAGATGCGGATCTTGCTGCCGGGCTTGTAGAGCGGTGCGAAGAACGGCAGGCCGACGATATGGTCGAGATGGGTGTGGGTGAAGAAGATGTCGGCATGCGCGGGCAGCGTCTGCACCAGCTGCTTGCCGAGGGGGCGGATGCCGGTGCCGGCATCGAAGATCAGAATCCGGTCGCCACAGCGGATCTCGACGCAGCTGGTGTTGCCGCCGTAGCGCGCATAGTCGGCGCTGCAGCAGGCAATCGAGCCGCGGACCCCCCAGAAGCGAACGGAAAACTCTTCAGACGTGGTCAATCGCGCATTCCTTGGACCGGACGATGAACAGACGGTGCGATATCGCCATCATCCGCGCCGAACTTCCGTTGGACCGCGCGCCCCCGCGCGACAGCCCCGGTTGTTCCGCACCGGGAAATGATGGCATTGTTCCCTAGCGCTTGCAAAGTTAAGGAACGCCAAAGGCCCGCCATGGATGCCCTAGGGGATTCCCCGGCACGGGCCCAAACCCGCGAGAGCACCGCCTGGTCCCGGGTCGCCTTCGGTGTGGCGCTCGGCGCTTATGCTGCGTATCAGCAATTCAAACTGCCGCCGATTCTACCGGACTTTCTAGCGCGTTACCCGCATAGCCCTGTCACCGCCGCGGGCTTTATGTCGGTTTACGCGCTGGTCGGCCTGATCGCTTCCACGGCGATCGGGCGCAAGCTCGACAGGAATATGGGCATCGGCGTCGCTGCGCTAATAGGGCTGACTGTGATCGGCGTCACACTCGCCCTGGCGGCCCCCCAATCGGCCGCCGTGATGCTGCTGTCGCGCGGGCTGGAAGGCCTGGCTTTTGCGGTCGCCGCTATCGCCGGCCCTGCGATCGCGGCGGCGGCGGCCAAGCCGCGCGACCTGCCCGTCGTCACCGGCCTGATCGCCGCGTGGATCCCGCTGGGCCAGATCGGCGCCGCCCTGGCGGCCCTGGCGTTTCACGATTGGCATTGGCTCTGGATCATCGGCCTGGGCCTGGGCGCCCCGCTGGGTCTCGCGGCTTGGCGGCTGCTCCCCGCAAGCCGCAAGGGCAACGGCGGCGCGCGCCCCGCGGTGCGGCATCCCGACGCGCCGCAGCGACGCCAGCTCGTCCTCGCGGGCACGATCTTCCTGCTCTGGTCGGGGCAGTACTTCGCCTTCATGACCTGGCTCACGCAGTACCTGACCACGGTGCTGGCCCTGGGGCCCGCCGCCTCGGTGCTCGCTTATCTGGTGCCGGTCGTGGTGCTGCTTGGCTTCAATCTCTTGACCGGCTGGGCCTTGCGCCATGGCCTCGCGCTCATTCCCGCGCTGATTGCCGCTTTGCTCGCGCAGGCCTTGGTCTGGTTCGCGCAGCCCTGGCTGTCCGGCGGCCTGGGTCTTGCCGGCCTGGTCCTCTATGGCATCGCCGCCGGCGTCATTCCGACCTGCCTCTTCCAGGTTCCGCATGCGATCGCGCGCGGCACCGCGGGCGCCAGCTTCTTCGGCATCGTGATGACCGGACGCAACGTCGGCGTCTTGACGGGCCCGCTGCTGCTCGCCTTCCTGATCGGATCCGACGAATTTTCCCTGCATTTGAGCTGGACCGCGGCAGCGCAGGCCATCGGCTGCATGACCCTGGCGGCGGTCATCGTGGCGCTGCTGCTCGGTCGCGCGCTGCGACGGAGCTTCTCACACTCCGCAGCATAGGAACCCGCATCGCGCCGGTCGGCCCGGTGACGGCAGTCACATCACAACACACAGCACTCCCGCCTAGTATCCGCGCCGAATCACGGGGCACCCTTGCGCCGCGAGCAGAGACGTGGAGATTGATCATGACCAATTACATCGGGGCCCTGGCGAAGCCGATGGGCCGGCGCAGCGCGATGCTGCCGCTGCTGGCGAGCCAGCTCTACACCTTTTATCTCGGCTGGCGCCGTCGCCGCCGCGACCAAACCGCCCTGATGCGCCAGCCCGACTATCTGCTGCGTGACATCGGCATCGAACGCCACGAGATCGAACCCGCCTTGCGCGGCCGGATGCGCAGCTGCTGAGAACGAGGACGCCATGGAGGCGATGAACCAAGACTGGGTGGTGCGCCAGCTGAACCGGCAACGGCCGGCGCGGCTGGCATTTGAGATCCGCAAGGCGCGCCGTGCCGACATCCTGGAGATGCGCGCCATGCAGGCGCGCGCCATGATGACCATCGGCAGCCGCTACTATTCGCGCTCCGAGATCGAGACCTTCCTCAATCTCGTCGGCACGATGGACGACGCGGTGGTCGATGAGGGCCATTTCTTCGTCGCGGTCGATCCGTTCGAGCGGGTGATTGGCACCGGCGCCTGGTCGCGGCTGGTTCCCGGCTATGCGCGCGTCGCGGGCGGGCAGCAAGCCGCGCCGGCGATCGCGCGGCCGCCCGCCGGCACCGCCACCGTGCGCAGCGTGTTCGTGGCACCGGAATGCACGCGGCGCGGTATCGCACAGGCAATTATGCATCGCGTCGAAGCCGAGGCGGCCGACTCGGGCATGATCCAGCTGCAGTTGACCGCGACCTTGTCCGGCGAAGCCTTCTATCGCGCCATGGGCTATGCCGCGGAGCCGCGGGGCCATGTCGAGCTGCCGGACGGCACCAGGTTCGGTTGCGTCAAGATGAAGAAGCCGATGGTGACACGCAGGGTCACGGCGGCGTGATCCAGCCGCAACCCGGTGAGTGACGCCAGTCATAGCCTGAAGGTGGCTTGAGACGTTTAGATCTCCGGCGATTCGCGCCGCAAAGCGACGACGGAGAATGACCATGAGCATGGATGCCGCCAGCCTGACCAAGCAACTGAACGCACATGCGCTGGCGACGCGCAGCAACCGCGTCGCCGCGCGGCCGGGTCTGCTGCAGGAATGGTTTGCGCGCTGGCAGCTGTGGCGCCGGGTGCGGCGCGACGAGGCCTGGCTCCGCCGCCAGCCGGACTATCTGCTGCGCGACATCGGTATCGAGCGCGGCGAGATCGGCCGGACCGTCCGCCAGGGTCATTACTGATCGGATCTTCTTGAAAGGCGGCCGCGGTATTCAGCCGCGGCCGCGTCTCATTCAGGGCACAGGCTCGAGGCGCGCCTACGGCACCAGGCGATAGCCGCCGGCGTCGGTGACCAGGAGCGTCGCTTTCGCCGGGTCCTTCTCGATCTTCTGCCGCAGGCGATAGATGTGGGTCTCCAGCGTATGCGTGGTGACGCCCGCGTTATAGCCCCAGACCTCACCCAGCAGCGTGTCGCGGCCGACCGGCTTCTGTCCCGCGCGATAGAGATACTTCAGGATCGAAGTTTCCTTCTCGGTGAGGCGGATCTTCTTGTTCAGCTTCTCCTCGATCAGCATCTTCACATTCGGCTTGAACGTGTAGGGGCCGATCACCAGCACCGCGTCCTCGCTCAAGGCATGCTGCCTGAGATGGGCCTTCAACCGCGCGACCAGCTCCCCCAGGCGGAACGGCTTGGCGATGTAGTCGTTGGCGCCGGAATCGAGGCCGCGAATCGTGTCCGCCTCGCCGCTCGAGGCCGTCACCATGATGATCGGCACCGAGACCTGCGCCTTCCTGAGCTGCTGGCAGACTTCGCGGCCGTCGGCATCGGGCAGGCCGACGTCGAGCAGCACCGCGTCGAACTTCTCGGTCTTGGCGACGGCCAGCGCTTCGGCGCCGCTGCCGGCCTCCAGGCACTGATATTCGCCGTTCTGGCTCAACTGTTCGGCCAGGGTCCTCCGCAAGGTCTCGTCGTCATCGACGAGCAGGATCCGTTTGGCGACGGCTTCGGCCATTGCATTCTCTCTCCCGGTTTCCGATCCAGCTAACACCGGAAAGGGAGTGGTTTCAAGGCGGTGGGTAACTTTATTACCGAGGGCTGCATTACCAAGGACTGTCATGGCTCCTGCTCTCCAGAGGTTCTAGGGGGATAGGCCGACCTCTACTTGACCTTTCACGGGGCAGCGCGCCATATCCGGCGATAGCCATGACCTTCGCCGATCCCTTCGCCCAAAGCGTCACATCGCAAGCCAATGTCGCCCGCGCCTTGTCCGAATTGCGGCGCGGCGGTGCGATCGCCATTTCCGCCGGCAGCGAGACGGCCATCGCCATCGCCGCCGAGCTGATCGAGGAGCCGGGCTTCGCCTGGGCCTTGAGCGCGGCGGAAGCCGGGGCCGGCACCGGCACGCGGTTGTTGATGACGGTGGAGCGCGCGGCGCGGCTGGGCCTTGCGGCACCCGCGGGGGTCGAGCGCTTCCGCCTGATGACCCTGCCCGCCGCCGTCTCGGCCGACGTCATCCGCCAACTGGCGGACCCGACCGCGGAGCCGATCGACCCCGCCTTCCTCGATCTCAAGACCAGCGACGACGTGCCGGCGGTGCTCTGCCAGGCGGTGATCGAGCTCGCCAAGGCCGCGCGCCTCCTGCCCGCCGCGGTGGTGGTACCCATGGCGCGGGCCAAGGCCGAGAACTTCGTCGCCGAGCCCTTCCGTCTCGCCGCCGGCGACGTCATCGCCTATCGGCGCAGCGCCGCTTCCGGATTGAAGCGGGTCGGCGCCGCGCATGTCCCGCTCGCGGGCGCCGTGGAGACCGAGATCATCGCGTTCCGCCCGATGGATGGCGGCAAGGAGCATCTCGCCATCGTCATCGGCAAGCTCGACACGACGCGGCCGGTGCTGACGCGGCTGCATTCGGAATGCTTTACCGGCGATCTCCTGGGCTCGCTGCGCTGCGACTGCGGCGACCAGCTCCGGGGCGCGATCGACGAGATCGCCAAGCAAGGCAGCGGCGTGCTGCTCTATCTGGCACAGGAAGGCCGCGGCATCGGGCTGGTCAACAAGCTGCGTGCCTATCAGCTGCAGGATGCCGGCGCGGATACGCTGGAGGCCAACCTGCAGCTCGGCTTCGGCGCCGACGAGCGGGTCTATCAGCCGGCGGCGGAGATGCTGCGGCAGCTCGACATCGGCGCGGTCCGGCTGCTCACCAACAATCCGGAGAAGGTCAAAGGCCTCGTCCAATGCGGCGTCGCGGTCAGCGAGCGGGTGCCGCATGTCTTCCCGGCCAACGACCACAACGAACGCTACCTCAGCACCAAGGCGGTCCGCTTCGGGCATATGTTCTGAGGCTGGCCTGCATTGACGGCCGGACTCCGTCTTTCCGCCGGTTTAATCGTTAAACATTTGAATTGAAACTAAAATCCAATATCACCGATCGCCGGCGAGTCCTGGTTTCGTCAATGCACTGTCTATGCAGGCGGGGACGGCAGCCGGATTTTCACCAGCCATTATACCCGTTTTGTTCTCAGGCGTAAATCCAACCTCTGCGGGGCATCGGCCCTGGCACGGCCCTTGCGATGATACGACCGGCTCCCAGAAGGGGGGCGCCAAAGGTTGGTCCTTTGGGGCAAAGCCCGAGGAACGGTCGATGACGACAGCGCCGCTATTCACCGCCAAGACGCCGCCGGGTTTCTACGCCGCCCAGGCGCCGTCCCCCTACGCCCCCCAAACGCCATCGATGGGGTCGACCCAGGCGAGTGGCGCCATATCTGGTGGGCTGCTCCGCCCCGGGTCGATCGACCAGACCACCTTCCTGCAGATGCTCCAGCAACAGCAGCAAAATCGAACCGCCGCCGGGGTGGGCGGGAAAGCCGTCGCCATGCCGGTCCTGGGCAACATCCCGGGGAGCCCCGTCCCGACCCTGAGTTCGGCACAATTTGCCGCGCTGGTCGGCGCCCAGAATGCGGATCAGGGCCTGGCCGCGGCGCCCCAGGAAGGACTCGCCGCCGATCCCCGCGGCATGGCCGCCGCCCAGGCGCAGCTCCAGGCCCAGTTGCAAGCCCAGGCCCAGCTCCAGGCCGGCAAGGCCGCCGCGCCCCAGGGCCCGGCGCTGAAACTTTCCGGTGCCGCCAATCGCAATCTCTTCGCTGACGCATCGGCCGGCAGCGCCGCGGCGGCGGCAGCGGCCGATCCGGATATGCCCAGCATCAGCCGCAAGCCACCGCAGATGGCGGCTTTGGATGGAACGGCGGTTGCATCAGCAACGCCGGACGACATGCCGACCATCACGCGCAAGAGCGCGCCGCTGCCCGAAGCCTCGGCCTCGACCAGCGCCGCAGCGACGCCGGCGGAGAGCAAGAGCGAGTCTGCGGCGAAGAGCGATCCCAACGTGGTGCATCTGAAGTCGCCACCGGACAAGGAGCAGATCACCGAGCTGCGCATGCGCAACAAGCGCTGGGTGGTCGATGAGACTCCGGGCGCGCGGCAGCTGTTCTTCGGCACCGACGGCGAGTTCGGCTGGGACGACTTCCTCGACATGATCAACCCGCTGCAGCACATCCCGGGCATCGCCCAGATCTATCGCGCCGTGACCGGCGACGAGATCAATGGTGCGGCCAGCCTGCTCGGCGCGCTGCCGCTGGGACCGCTGAGCGGCCTCGGCCTGGTGGCCACGGTGGCCGATCTCGCGGTCAAGGACGCGACCGGCGATGACATGGGCGGCAACCTGATGGCCATGGTGTTCGGCAAGGATGAGAAGCCGCAAGGCGGCGGCACCGTGCCGGCGGACATGGCCGATTCCGGCGAGCCTGGCGCGGCCACGGTCGAGGCCGGCAGCCGCCAGACCGCCTTCGCCATGTCCGAGGCCAGCGAGCAGCACGCTTCCTGCCGGGGTTAGAATCCCGTGGATTCCGTGCTAGCTAGAGCCCCGCGGCCGATTTGATTCGGCTGGGTATCGCAGACCGCCGGGGATAACCGTATTGACCGATCTCGTGATCTCGCCCGCGAAGACGCAGGTGACGCCCGCCTGGGCAAGACTCGGCGACTTGCAATGGCGCTGCGCATTGGGGCGTTCCGGCATCTCCGCCGCAAAGATCGAAGGCGACGGCACCACGCCCGCCGGCCGGTTCCCGATCCGCCGCCTGTTCTATCGTCCCGACCGGGTGCGCGACATCGCTTGCGCCTTCCCCACGTTGCCGATGTCGCCGGCCGACGGCTGGTGCGACGCGCCCGAGGATCCCGCCTATAATCGCCTGGTGACGCGCCCCTATCCCGCATCGCATGAGGCAATGTGGCGCGAGGATGCGCTCTATGACCTGGTGCTGGTGATCGGCCATAACGACGATCCGGTCGTGCCGGGCAAGGGCAGCGCGGTGTTCCTGCATCTCGCCCGCCCCGACTATGGTCCGACCGACGGCTGCATCGCCTTCGCCCGCGCGGACTTCATCCGGCTGCTGGGCAGCCTCGATCGCGACAGCCATGTCGTGATCCCCGGATAGCGCCAGACAGGAAGGAATCGACATGAGCCGGCTCGACAGTTTCATCCGCCGCCTGCAGGCCCAGCGCGACTGCCTCAGCGCGGCGGTCGCCCAGATCCGCGGCATCGACGGCTTCGTGCTGGAGCTCGGCCTCGGCAACGGCCGCACCTTCGACCATCTGCGCGAGATCTGCCCGGAGCGCGAGATCTATGTGTTCGACCGGCAGGTGAATGCGCATCCGGATTGCATTCCGGCGCCGGACCATCTCTTCCTCGGCGAGATCACCGCTACCTTGCCGCAGGCGCTGGCGCGGCTCGGCGCCCATGCGGCGCTGGTGCATACCGACGTCGGCACCGGCGATCAGGAATCGAACACGCGGCTGGCCGCGACCCTCGCGCCGATGATCCGCGCCATCCTGCGGCCGGGCGGCATCGTCATCAGCGACCAGGCGCTCAGCACCGCGGGCCTCAAGCCGATCGCGCTGCCGGAAGGCGTCAAGCCCGGGCGCTACTTCATGAACCAAGCGGTCTAGCCGGCTGGGGCCGCAAAAAAGAAAGTCGGGAGGACGGTGGGGTCGTCCTCCCGACACACTCAGGGAGATCTCGAGCAGAGCGCGGAACGGCGCCTCAGAAGGTGAGGGCCGAGCCGATGCCGACGCTGAAGGCGCCGTAGCTGTCGGTGTCGTCCGGCTTGGTGTCGTGGGTGTCCTTGTACCAGGTGTAGCCGACCTCGGCGTCGACCAGGATGCCCGGCGCCATCAGGTAGCTCGCGGTGGCGACCACATGGTCGAGCGACTGATGGCCGTCGTCACCGAAGGCCGCGCCGGAGAACAGGCTGTCGTACCAGCCGTGGCTGTACTGCACGCCGACCTTGAAGGCATCGAAGGCATAGGCCGCACCGCCGCCCGCGATCCAGGCATTGTTGTCGTCGCCGCCGATCCCGCGATACTCGAAGATGCCGCCAGCGGAGAAGCCGCCCACGGTGAAGTTGGCGCCGGTCTGATAGGCATAGGCCTTGCCGTCATTGGCGCCCGCGACGTGGTTGAACTTCAGCTGCCAGGAGCCACCGGCGCCGGCCTGCAGGCCCCAGCCGTCGCCCTTGTAGGCATAGCTCGCATAGGTCGTGACGACATGCGACGCCGTGCCCTCGGCGATGACCGGCGTGCCCGAACCGTTGACGCCGTCCTGCACATAGGTCTCGGCGTTGAGGCTCGGCGTGTAGCTGACCGCGAGCTGGAAGCCGCCGAAATTCGGCGTGGTGTAGGCGACCTTCTGGGAATCGTTGTCGGCGCTCTTGCAGTAGACGTTGGATTTCAGCGGGTCGTTCGAGCCCCAGCCGAGCGTCGGGCTGAAGGCGCTGAAGTTCGAGGTGCCGCCCGGCGCGGCGACGCAGTAGTTCTCCAGCACGTCGTTCTGCGAACCGATCTGCACCTTGCCGAAACCGCCCGACCAGTAGACGAAGGACTTGTCGATCTGGTCGGCGGCGTTCTCGCCTTCGAGCTCGATGCGGGCGCCGACGGTGAGCCCGTTGTCGAGCTTGGTCTCGCCCTTGAAGTAGACCTCCGCATTGTGCTGGAAGGCATCGGTGGTGTGGTGATTGCCGAAATGGCCTTCGCTCTTGTTGTCGAAGACGCCCATGTAGACGGTGTTGAAGAATCCGCCGACCTCGAGCTTGATTCCATCCGAGGCCTGGGCGGAGGCCGCCAAGGTGCCGGCGCCGACCAGGATCGAGCTGCCGAGAAGAAGCTTTTTCATTCGCTGTCCCCAAGTGTTGCGTTTGCAGGCACGCAGCGACCCTCGCCGCGCAACGGCTGTTGCGCAGTTGAAACGAAGGGCCGCCACGGACCGATGACGTTCCGGCCGAAGTGGATCCCCCACGACCGAAACGGCGCCATACTTGCGGCGCGGGTTTCACACGGTCAAATGACGGTTCTGTTTTTTGCGAAGCGACGAAAAAACTTCACGCAGGCGAGGCCGCGATGCCTATCGCATGGCTGGATCAAGGAAGTCGATCTCAAGCGCGTGGCGGATAGTCATGTGCGCGCGAGATGCGCGCGGTGCCTGCTTGCTGCGGCGACCTGGCGAATCGGTGGGAAAGGTCAGGGGGGAGCAGCCGCACGCTGTCTCCCCCACTGAGGACGAGGGATCCTCCTTGTGCAAGAGGATGGCGGCACGCGCTTAGGGGACGCGAACCACCGCCTGGTTTCTTATTGGATGAGTCCCGGCGGTCCTTTCTCCGCTGGAGTCACCGACAGAAGTCTCAGAAGGTGAACTTCGAGCCGATGCCGACATCGGCCGCGTCGTAGCTGCGGTCCTGGCCGTTGGCCGCCGAGGCATCGCCGCTGTCATGGAACCAGGTGTAGCCGAGTTCGGCGTCGAGCAGGACGCCGGGACCCATCTCGTAGCTGCCGGTCAGGATCACGCGGTCGAGGTTGCGCGAACCGTTGGGGTCGGGCGCGAAGCCGAGGCCGGCACCGGCATAATGCCCGTGGCTGCCCTGCACGCCGACGGTCCAGGCGTCGATGCCGTAGCTGGCGCCGCCGCCGGCGACCCAGGCGTTGTTGTTGGCGCCGCCGAAGTCGTAATATTCGCCGATGCCGCCGATCGCGAAGTTGCCGAAGGTGACGTCGAGCGCGGTCTGGTAGAAGGCGCTGCGGCCGTCATTGACGCCGTCGCTCTTGTTGAACGCCCCCTGCCAGTCGCCGCCGCCGCCCCAGTTCACGCCCCAGCCGTCACCGGCATAGGAATAGGTGAGGTAGGCGCCGAAGATGTGATGCGGCGTGCCGTCCGGCGTGGCCGGCGTGCCCGGACCGTTGACGCCCGCCTGGGTATAATCCTCGGCGTTGCCGCTCGGCGTGTAGGCGAGGGCCAGCTGGAAGCCGGCGAAGTTCGGCGTGGTGTACTTGATCGACTGCGAATTGCCGGCGCCGACCGCATCGGTGCAGACCGAGTTGGAGCCGATCGGGTCGTTGGACCCCCAGGCGGCCGGCGAGAAGCCGGAGAAGTTCGCGGTGGCGCCCGGCGGGAAGACCGGGCAGGCGCCGATCACGCTGTCCTGCGAACCGATCGACACCTTGCCGAAGCCGCCCGACCAATAGACGAAGGACTTGTCGATCTGGTCGGTGGCATTCTCGCCCTCGAGCTCGATCTGCGCGCCGACGGTCAGGCCGTTGTCGAGCGTGGTCTCACCCTTGAACCAGACCTCGGCATTGTGCACGAAGCGGTCGGTATTGCGATGATTGCCGTAGTCGTTACCGTTCTTCGAATCGAACACGCCCTGGTAGACGGTCTGGAAGAAGCCGCCGACGTCCAGCTTGATGCCGTCGGAAGCCTGCGCGGCGTTCGCCAGGGAGGCGACCCCGACCAGCGCGCTGCTGCCTAGTATCAGTTTTTTCATAGTGGTGTCTCACCTGTTGTGCGGTGGTCGGTGAGAAGGCCGACCGTCCCCGTCCCTCTCGTCTCTCGGGCATCGGCTGGAAGGACCGATGCTTTCCCACTGATGCCGGCGGAGGGCGAGGCGCGCGGCGCATCGGATCGATTCGGCAAACACGCTTCGCCGACCCGCAGTGAGCGCAATAGGCCTAGATCGCGGGCCGGATTGCCGCAAATGACGGGTGTTCAGCGCGCGATGTGAGGCTCGGTCATAGCGCGGCAATGAAGGTTGCAAGGCTGACGCGAGGCTGTTGAATCGGCGCATGCCGAGCCGGAGCGGCCAGCCTGCTTGCACTTCGCTATCGCCGCGCTGACGCGAAGCTGACGGTCGCGGACGCGGTGCGGCTCGCGGCGCCGGTTCGCTCTGCCGCATTTCCGCGTCGCTGTGGCTTCGCCGCCACGCTGCGACGAAGCTCGAAGGAAGTGCCGGGCTCGGCCGTTCAACAGGCGGAGGCCCGCGATGCGAGTTTTGAAATGCTGGAAAGCGACCTGTCCTTTAGACTGCTCGACCTCAATCTGCTGCGTGTGTTCGATGCGATGATGCTCGAAGGCAGCGTGGCCGGCGCCGCCGCGCGCCTGAGCATCACGCCGTCGGCGGTCAGCCATGCGCTCGCCCGCCTGCGCGCGCTGTTCAACGACCCGCTGTTCGTTCGCTCGGCGAACCGGATGCGCGCGACGCCGCGCGCCAGCGAGATCGGCGGCAAGGTGCGGGAGGGCCTGCACTTCCTGGAAGGCGCGCTGACGCCGACCGATTTCTCGGCGGCGGCGAGCAGCCGGACCTTCACGGTCGCCTGCAGCGCCTATGTCTCCGCCGTGCTGCTGCCCGGAGTCATCGCCCGGATGCGCGCGCGCGCGCCGCGCTCGCATCTGGCCGTCGTCTCCTGGGATCCCGGCGTGCTCGACCGCTTCGATTCCGGGCAGATCGACGTGCTGCTCGGCGACTTCCGCCGCGCACCGGCGGGATATGAAGTCGAGGCCCTGTTCGAGGACCGCCTGGTCTGGCTGATGGGGCGCGAATACATCCTGGCGCCCGGCATGGCGGACCGGCGCCTGCAGCTGCGGGCGATCAAGCCCGAGATCGCGGACCGCGTCCGCTGGGAGAACGGCTTCGAGCGCCGGACCGGGATGGAGGAATTCTGCGGGCTGGTCGGCAATCCGGTTGACGGCACGGAATATAGGCCCGCGCTCGGCTCCCTGCCCTATTCGATGATCGCGCCGCTGGTGGTGAAGCGAACCGATCTGGTCGCCTTGCTGCCGCGGCGCCTGGCCCGCCTGTTCGCGCAGGATCTGCAGCTCGATGTCGTCGATGCCGCGGACGAGATGGTGGGCGACGGGATCCGGATCGCCGCGATCCGCCATCCCGACCATGGCGGCCGCGCGGCGGTCGCGTGGTTCTGCGCTCTATTGCGCGAGGCGACCGAAGCGCTGGAGCGCGAGGAAGATGAACGGGGGAGCAGCCGCACGCTGTCCCCCGCTGAGGACAAGGGGCCCTCTTGCGGGCAAGAGGTGGCGAGACGCGCTTAGGGGACGCGAACGCCGGAGGCTTTTTTGTTGGACGCCCGGGTCAGCCATCGGTTCATCGCCGCCGGCCGACCCGGTACGCCGGGTGTCGTTCAGAGTCTCAGAATTTCAGAGTCGAGCCGATGGCGACGCTGACCGCTTCGTATTTGTCGGTGTCGCCGTCCGCGGCATCGCCGGTGTCCTTGAACCAGGTGTAGCCAAGCTCGGCATCCAGATCAACGCCGGGACCCAGGGCATAGTTGCCGGTCAGGATGACGCGGTCGAGGTTGCGGCTGCCACCGGGATTGGCGTCGAAGGCGAGCGCCGGGCCGGCGCCGTCGTAATGTCCGTGCGAGCCCTGCAGGCCGACGGTCCAGGCATCGACGCCATAGCTGATGCCGCCGCCGGCGACCCAGGCATTGTTGTCGTTCCCGCCGGTGTTGAAATACTCCATCACGCCGCCGATGCCGAAGTTGCCGAAGTTGACGTTGAGTCCGGTCTGATAGGCCTGGCTCTTGCCGTCGTTCCCGCCGTCCGTGCCGTTGAACCGGGTCTGCCAGGAGCCGCCGCCGCCCCAGTCGATGCCCCAGCCATCGCCGGCATAGGAATAGAGCGCATAGGCCGCGAAGCTATGATGCGCGGTGCCGTCGGGATTGCTCGGCGTGCCGGCGGAGTTGACGCCGGCCTGGGTGTAGTCCTCGGCATTGTTGCTTGGCGTGTAGGCGACGATCAGCTGGAAGCCGCTGAAGTTCGGCGTCGAGTAGACGATCGACTGCGAGTTGCCGAGCACGTCGGTGCAGGCCGCGTTGGAGCCGACCGGGTCGTTCGAGCCCCAGTCGTCCGGCGAGAAGGCGGAGAAGTTCGCGGTGGCGCCCGGCGGCAGGATGCAATAGCCGCCGATCGGGCCGTCCTGCGAGCCGATCTGCACCTTGCCGAAACCACCGGACCAGTAGACGAAGGACTTGTCGATCTGATCGTTGGCATTCTCGGCTTCGAGCTCGATGCGGGCGCCGACGGTAAGGCCGTTGTCGAGCGTGGTCTCGCCGTTGAACCAGACTTCGGCATTGTGCGCGAATTTGTCGGTGTTGCGATGATTGCCGAAATGGCCTTCGCTCTTCTTGTCGAAGACGCCCTGATAGACCGACTGGAAGAATCCGCCGATATCGAGCTTGACGCCGTCCGAAGCTTGCGCAGCGCCGGCCATTGCCGCGACGCCTGCCAGCGTCGTGCTGCCGAGTAGAATACGTTTCATGTCGAGTGCTCTCTAATTTGCGACCGCCGACCGGCGGGCGCCGTTGCCCCTCTTGATCCGCACGCTCCGTCTGCCGATATGAGGGTCCAGCCGGATTCCGTCTGGAGCTTGGCGGGGGCGCTTGCTGCGGATCGTCCTCGATTGCGGCGGGCGCGGCGGTGGCCTTGGGGCACTGGGATGCGGCATTTGTGCACCTCCTCGTGCCGAAAGGAATTAGAAGGGAATGTCAGGTGACACCAGTGATGACTGCTCACGTGACAGCTGAAAGGATTTCAATGGCGCCGCGACCGCATGGTATGCGCACAACCTTGCTTTCATTCCGGTCATTGGGCCGGTGATCGGGCCGGTCATTACAGCGCCGGCGGGCGCGGTTTCTCGCCACATGATGCAAGCGGGCCACAGCGCGCGACGGCGCGCCGCAGCCTTGCCGCAAGGATGCCGATCGGGTTTGGGGACGCCGCGATGCCGGGGCGGCTAGACGAGGAAGGCGATCGCCGCGATCAGGGCGGCCAGCAGGGCACCGGCCTTCACGCTGCGCCAGCTGACATCGTAGTGGCGCGAGGCGTAGTCGTCGGGCTCGGGGGAATTCAGTGACACAATTCTATTCCGCATCTGCTTGCTCTCGATCCGGATCGGCCTCGCTGGGGTGCGGGGGCGATCCGCGTGACCAGATGGCGCCGATCGGGACAGGATCAAATGACGAGTGCTCAGGGGTGCCGTGAGCGAAGTGCAATTCAGGCTGCTTGACCTCAATCTGCTTCGGGTCTTCGACGCGCTGATCGAAGAGCGCAGCGTCACCCGCGCGGCGGCGCGGCTGCACATCACGCCTTCTGCCGTGAGTCACGCGCTGGCCCGGCTGCGCGACCTGTTCGAGGACCAGCTGTTCGTGCGCGGTCCGCAGGGCATGCAGGCGACGCCGCGGGCCGCCGAGATCGGGCCGCGGCTGCGCGACGGCCTGCACCAGCTGGAGATGGCACTGACGCCGCGGGCTTTCGAGCCCCTGGCGAGTACCCGAGTATTCACAATTGCGTGCAGCGGCTATATCTGTGCGGTGCTGCTACCGGAACTGATGCGGCGGATGCGCGCGCAGGCACCGAACACCAAGCTGGTGGTGCGCTCGCTGGAGTCCGGCGTGGTGGCGGCTTTGGAGGCCGGCCAGGTCGACCTGCTGGTCGGCGGCTTCGGGCATATTCCCGAGCGGTTCCAGTCCGAGCCGCTGTTCCAGGACGCGGCGGTCTGGCTGCTCGGGCGCGACTATCTCGATCCCAAGACCGAGGTCTCGCCGGACCGGGTCGCGCGGCTGCCGAAGCTCAGCGCGATGTCGGGCGGCAGCACCAACCTGATCGAGGGCGTGGTGGTCGAGAACGGCCTGGAGCGGCGGGTCTCGCTCGACGAGCATAGCGGCGTCGTCGGCGTGCCATTGGGCGACCTGGAGGGTGGCCCGATCCTGGCCTCCATCCCCTACTCTTCCGTGGCGCCGCTGATCGTCAAGCACAGCGACATGGCGGCCTTGCTGCCGCGCCGGCTCGCCAATCTCTTCGCGCAGAGCTTCGACCTCGACATCGCGGAGCCGGATTCCAATTTGACGAGGCTGGAGATCCTCTCGCTCTGGCATCGCGAGCACGGCAATCACGCCGCGATCGCCTGGTTCCGCGGTCTCCTGGCCGAGGTCGCCGCCGTCCTTTAAGCGCTGGTTTCCCGCGTGCCGAAGATCGCGGTGCCGACGCGCACCAGGGTGGCGCCGAGCCGGATTGCGCTCTCGTAATCGCCGCTCATGCCCATGCTGAGCCCAGGGAGCGCGTTGCGCTGAGCGATCTCGCGCAGCAGCGCGAAATAGGGCGCCGGTTGGCGCTCGGCCGGCGGAATGCACATCAGGCCGGCGATGGCGAGGCCGAGCTCGCTGCGGCAGAGCTTGATGAAGGCATCGGCCTCGCGCGGCGCGATGCCGGCCTTCTGCGCTTCCTCGCCGATGTTCACCTGGATGAAGAGCTCGAGCTTGCGGTTCTGCCGCGCCATCTCGGCGGCGAGTGCGCGTGCGAGCTTCTCCCGGTCGACGGTCTGGATCACGTCGAACAGGGCCACGGCGTCCTTGACCTTGTTGGTCTGCAACGGGCCGATCAGATGCAAGCGAAGTTGCGGATGGATCCGCTGGAGTTCCGGATACTTGCCCTGCGCTTCCTGGACCCGGTTCTCACCGAACACCGCCTGCCCGGCGGCGAGCGCCGCGGCAACGGCTTCGGCAGGATGAGTCTTGGCCACGGCGACCAGCGTCACCGCGGCGGGATCGCGATCGGCATCGCGCGCGGCGGCGGCGATCCTGGCGCGGATCTCGCGCAGATTGGCGGCGATGGATGTGGCCGAGTCCATCCGGGGAATTTGCCCGGATGGGTTCTCGAAGGCGAGCGAAAATACCGCGCGGAAGACTTGCGCTAAAAGCTCAGCGAGCTGCCGACGCCGAACTCGAAGGCGTGATAGTCGTCGTCGGTGGCCGGCACGGCGGCGCGGCGGTCGCGATACCAGGTGTAGCCGACGTCGGCGTCGAGATCGATGCCGGGCGCGAGGTTGTAGTTTGCGGTGATGACCGCGCGGTTGAGCTTGATCGCGCCTTCGGTGCCGTTGCCGTCGCCGAAGAAGTCGCCTTCGTAATTGCCGTGGCTGTATTGCAGGCCGAGGCCCCAGCCATCGCCGTAATAGGCGGCGCCGGCGCCGGCGATCCAGATGTCGTTGTCGGGTCCCGCCTGGTCGAAATACTGGAAGACGCCACCGACCGCGACGGACCCGAAAGTGAAGGAGCCGCTGGTCTGGTAGGCCTGGTTGCGGCCGTCCGGCGTGTCCAGGGTGCGGTTGAAGCGGGTCTGCCAGGAGCCGCCGCCGCCCCAGGTCATGCTCCAGTCTTCGCCTTCGTAGCTGTAGGTGGCATAGGCGGAGACGATATGGCTGGCCCCGCCGTCGGGGATGACCGGCGTGCCGGAGCCGTTGACGCCGACCTGGGTGTAGTCCTCGGCGTTGGCGCTCGGCGTATAGCTGACGGCGAGCTGGAAGCCGCTGTAGACCGGCGAGATGTAGAGGATCTTCTGCGAATCGTTGTCGGCGCTGAAGCAGTAGGAGTTGGAGCCGATCGGATCGTTGGAGCCGGAGCCGACCGGGCTGAAGGCGCTGAAATTCGCGGTGCCGCCGGGCGGCGTCGGGCACTGGTTCTCCAGCGCGTCATTCTGCGAGCCGATGCGGATCTGGCCGAAGTCGCCGCTCCAGAACACGTAGCTCTTGTCGATCTGGTCGGCGTCGTTTTCGCCCACCAGCTCGATGCGCGCGCCGATGGTGAGCCCGTTGTCCAGCGTGGTTTCGCCGGAGAAATATACCTCGGCATCATGCTTGAAGGCGTCCCAGGTCCGGTGGTTGCCGAAGCGGCCTTCCTCCTTGTGGTCGAAGGAGACGACATAAGAACTGGAGAAGTAGCCGCCGACCTCGAGCTTGATGCCGTCGGTCGCCGAAGCCGAAGCGGCAAAGACCGCCGAGCCAAGCCCGGCCAGCATGGACGTGCGCAGCAACGTCTGTCGCATGATTTCCCCCTGTTCCGCCCCCCGGCGGCGCCCCAGCCCGACCGACGCCACCCCGGCGATGGTCTGAGCTGTATCATAGTCCGATCTCGGACAGCGGAAGTCAATCGCGAGAGTGCGCTACAGGCGCTGATCGGTGTTCGGATTCGTTGGGGACGGCGGGTTGAGAAGTATGCAGCATCGCTGGCGATGCCGGGATCCGAGCCCCACAAAAGAAAAGGGGAAGCGGTTGCCCGCTTCCCCTCGAGACTTGCCCGACCCGGTTGCCCGGGATCGGATAAGGCTTAGAACGTGAACTTCGAACCGATGCCCACGTCGAACGCGTCGTAGTGGTCCGCGTTGTTGTCGGCAGTCGCGGTGTCGTTGAACCAGGTGTAACCCAGTTCGGCGTCGAGCAGCACGCCCGGGCCCATCTCGTAGCTGCCGGTCAGGATGATCCGGTTCAGCGTGCGATGGCCGTTCGGCAGGTTGACGAACGACACCGGGCCGGTGCCTTCGAAGCGGCCATGCGAGCCCTGGATACCAACGGTCCAGGCATCGACGCCGTAGCTGGCACCGCCGCCCGCGACCCACTGGTCGTTGTCCAAGCCGCCGATGTCGGCGTACTCGAAGATACCGCCGACCGCGAAGCCGCCGAAGGTGACGGTGGCAGCAGTCTGGTAGAAGGCCGTCTTGCCGTCATTCAGACCGGAAACGGTGTTGGCCCCGGTCGCCCAGGAACCGCCGCCGCCCAGGTCGATACCCCAGCCGTCGCCGGCGAAGGAGTAGGTCGCATAGGCACCGAAGATGTGCTTCTGGCCAGGCACGCCGCCATCAGCGATGACCGGAGTACCCGAACCGTTGACACCAACCTGAGTGTAGTCCTCAGCGTTGTTGCTCGGGGTGTACTGCAGGATCAGCTGGAAGCCGGCGAAGTTCGGCGTGGTGTACTTGATCGACTGCGAGTTGCCGAAGTCGGCGCAAACCGAGTTCGAGCCAACCGGGTCGTTCGAACCCCAGGAAGCCGGGGAGAAGCCCGAGAAGTTCGCCGTGGCTCCCGGAGGGAACACGGGGCAGGCGCCAATGACGCCGTCCTGCGAACCGATCTGGACCTTACCGAAGCCGCCGGACCAGTACACGAACGCCTTGTCGATCTGGTCGCCCGCGTTCTCGCCTTCGAGCTCGATCTGCGCGCCAACGGTCAGGCCGTTGTCGAGCGTGGTCTCGCCCTTGAAGTGGACTTCCGCGTTGTGCAGGAAGCGGTCGTAGGTGCGGTGATTGCCGAAATCGCCCTCACCCTTGCTGTCGAAGACGCCCTGGTAGACGGTCTGGAAGAAGCCGCCCACATCGAGCTTGATCCCATCGGACGCCTGCGCGGCGCCGGCAACGGTGCCGACACCCAGCAGGGCCGTGGTACCCAGAAGAACTTTCTTCATCTCGAGATTCCCTAAGTTTGCGATTGCCACCGATACCGGTACCGACATCGGATGCCCCTCGTCCTCAGGTCGATTTGTTCGGTACGTTCTGCCGTCTTGCCCGCCCCGTTGGTGTTCCTTGCGGCGTGCGGACGCTCGGAACCGGGTCACTGGTGATAGACAGAACAGGCCGAACAATCCCACCGACCTGGAAACAGCGAAACCTTCTCTAAACCCTGTCCGGGTGTCAAACCATTTGAGGCAAAGCCTGTGGCATTTTTCCAAATCTGTGGCGATGCTGCCACAGTTCGCCCTAAAGACCTGATTCCGCGCGTGTCGCGGGTGTGGCCGCGAAACGGGGTGGGGATCAGATGACACAGATCGCGGCACCGGAGAGGGCGAACCCGCTGCCCAATTTCGTTCCGCTAAAATTCCCCTTAAATGCCGTAAATAGGCGTATTATCCCATAACAGCATCTCCCGACCTTCGGGTGTGCGCCGCCCCATCGGCAAAAAAACGGCACTTCTTCAGAGCGGCCAGTAGCCGAAGCGCTCCATCTGCTCCTTATGCGCCTCGACCACCCGGTCGATCTGCGCCTTGCTGAGGGCGGTGCGCCACTGCCCGGCCTTGCCGACGCGGAAGAACTTCTCCGCCTTGAAGGAGCGCTCGCGGAAGCCCTTCTCGTCCTCCTGGGCGCGCAGGCTCTTGAAGGACGAGCGCTCGATCGCCCGCTCGAGGCGATCGCGGGGCGGGTTGAGCCCGAGGAAGCGCGCGACCCGCGAGAAGGCCACCACCGGCTTCTTCAGCATGTCCTCATAGCGAACGATGTGCAGCCAGGGACCCGGCTGGTTGGTCCAACTCAGCACATGGGTGGACCAGCTCTTATGGACCTCGAACACCAGCTGTTCGCCGGTCGGGGTCCCGCTGTTCGGGTCGCCCATGATGCGGATCGACTCGTCGATGCTGACCGCGTAGTGGTCTGCCAGCGAGATGCAGACATCCAGCGGGTTGCGGATCACGTAGATCGCACCGGCGGTCAGGTCCATGTGGATCATCGGCAGCCCGTCGAACTCGACATGGGCGTTGTGGGTCTTCACGAAGACATCGTCCGGGCTCATCCGGCCGATGTCCCGCTGGGCCTTCCAGCGGGTCTGCATGACCTCGGCGTTGGTCCAGTCCTTGGTCGGGTTGCTGAGATAGGTCTGGTAGAAATGCGGCGTCGAGTCGCTGAAGGAGAACTCGCCCAGGCGGTTGATGTCGTAGTCCGACTTGGGATCCCGGAGCAGGTTGTGAAGAAATGCCCGCATCCAGGTGTTGCCGGACTTCGGAAAGCTTGCCAGCCAAATGAGTCGGCCCATGGGTGCTCTGGTATCCGTCTGACTATGAACCTGATATTCCGGACTTTGGTTAAGCCGGCCGGCGAAAGGTATAAATCGCCAAGACGTTACGGCCCGGCACCCGCGCCCGCTCTTGACCCGAAAGCCGCAAATCGCTTAGGTCTCATCGGCTTCGGCGGGTTGCAACAAGCGCTAACCGCGGCGACCGCCGTTTATCTGGGAGCAGCAAGGGCCGTCAACATGAAAATCGAAGCCTTTCGGGGCTGGACTGCCTTTGCCGGGCGTTTGCTACCCATTGTTATTCTTGGCGTTCTTTGCGGTTATCTGAGCGCCTGCAACTTCTCGGTCGGCGGCGATCCGACCTATCCCGATGAACGGGACAAGACCGAGCGCGGCGCCGGCGCCAACAGCGGCACGATGTTCGGCGAAGGCGGCCTGTTCGGCAGCGACAAGGGGACGGCGGATAGCGGCGGCACCGGGGTCGGGGTCAACAGCCTGCTCTGGCGCGCCTCCCTCGACACCATCTCCTTCATGCCGCTGGTCTCGGCCGATCCCTTCGGCGGCGTGATCATCACCGACTGGTACACGCCGCCGCAGACCCCGGACGAGCGGTTCAAGGTCAATATTTACATCCTGGGCCGGGCGCTGCGGGCAGACGGCATCCGCGCCTCGGTGTTTCGCCAGACCAACCAGGGCGGCACCTGGGCCGACGCGCCGGTCGCGCTCAACACCAGCACCGATCTCGAAAACGCGATCCTGACGCGCGCGCGCCAATTGCGCATGTCGGGCGTGCAGCAGTAGAACCGGCGCCGAGGTTTAACTAGGGCCCACCCCATTTTTCTATAAGGTCAGGTCCGACAAAGCACGGACCGCGAGCAGTTCAGCTATGGCATCACGCTACAATTTCCTGGAAACCGAGACCAAGTGGCAGTCGGTTTGGGCCACCCGCGAGGCCTTCAAGACCGAGGCCGACCCGAGCCGCCCGAAATACTACGTGCTCGAGATGTTTCCCTATCCGTCGGGCCGGATCCATATGGGCCATGTCCGGAACTACACGATGGGCGACGTGGTCGCGCGCTACAAGCGCGCCCGCGGCTTCAACGTGCTGCACCCGATGGGCTGGGACGCCTTTGGCTTGCCGGCGGAGAATGCGGCGCGGGACCAGAAGATCCATCCGGCGCGCTGGACCTATGACAACATCGCGACGATGCGCGCCGAGCTGAAGCGCATGGGCCTGTCGCTGGACTGGTCGCGCGAGCTCGCGACCTGCCATCCCGGCTATTACCAATACCAGCAGGCGCTGTTCCTCGACTTCTTCAAGGCGGGACTGGCCTATCGCGGCGAGGCCTTCGTCAACTGGGATCCGGTGGACCATACCGTGCTCGCCAACGAGCAGGTGATCGACGGCCGCGGCTGGCGCTCGGGCGCCCTGGTCGAGAAGCGCAAGCTCTCCCAGTGGTTCTTGAAGATCACCGCCTATGCCGACGAGCTGCTCGAGGCCTTGAAGGGCCTGGACCGCTGGCCGGAGAAGGTCCGCCTGATGCAGGAGAACTGGATCGGCAAATCGACCGGCGCCTATGTGAAGTTCCGCCTGGTCGGCCGCGAGGATCGTCTCACCATCTTCACCACGCGGCCCGACACCCTGTTCGGCGCCTCCTTCATGGCGGTCTCGCCGGATCATCCGCTGGCGGAAGAGGCGGCGAAAACCGATCCGAAGGCCGCGGCCTTCATCGCCGAATGCAAGGCGGCAGGCACGTCGGAGGCGGTGATCGAGGCCCAGGAGAAGAAAGGCTACCGCATCGCGCTCGAAGCGGTGCATCCCTTCGTCAACGGCAAGACGCTGCCGGTCTACATCGCCAACTTCGTGCTGATGGAATACGGCACCGGCGCGATCTTCGGCTGTCCCTCGGGCGATCAGCGCGATCTCGACTTCGCGCGCAAATACGGGCTGCCGGTGATCCCGGTGGTGCTGCCGCCGAACGAGGATCCGAAGACCTTTGCAATCGCCGACGTCGCCTATACCGATGACGGCACGATCTACAATTCCGATTTCCTCGACGGGCTACCGGTTGAAGAGGCCAAGAAGAAGGTCGGCCTGAGGCTGCAGCAGCAGGGCGACGGCGAGCCGACCACCATCTTCCGGCTGCGCGACTGGCTGGTCAGCCGGCAGCGCTACTGGGGCTGCCCGATCCCGATCATCCATTGCGAGAAATGCGGACCCGTGGCCGTGCCCAAGACCGACTTGCCGGTCCGGCTGCCGGACGACGTGACCTTCGACCAGCCCGGCAATCCGCTGGACCGGCATCCGACCTGGAAGCATGTGAACTGCCCGAGCTGCGGCGCCAAGGCGCGGCGCGAGACCGACACCTTCGACACCTTCGTGGACTCCTCCTGGTATTTCGCGCGCTTCTGCTCGCCGCGCGCGACCGTGCCGACCGAGCGCGACAAGGTCGATTACTGGCTGCCGGTCGACCAGTATATCGGCGGCGTCGAGCACGCGATCCTGCACCTGCTTTATTCGCGCTTCTTCACCCGGGCGATGAAGCTGACCGGCCATGCCAAGCTGGACGAACCGTTCGAAGGCCTGTTCACCCAGGGCATGGTGCTGCACGAATCCTACAAGGACCACGAGGGCAAGTGGCTCTATCCGGAAGAGGTCGATAAGCGCGCCGACGGCAGCGCGGTCCATGTGAAGACCGGCCAGCCGGTCGAGGTCGGCCGCAAGGAGGTGATGTCGAAGTCGAAGAAGAACGTGGTGCCGCCCGCGCGCATCATCGAGACCTTCGGCGCCGACACCGCGCGCTGGTTCGTGCTCTCCGATTCTCCGCCCGAGCGCGACATGGAATGGACCGATGCCGGCGTCGAGGGCGCCTGGCGGTTCACGCAAAGGCTCTGGCGGATCGCCGAGAGCTGGACCGAGGCGCATCCTTCGCTGAGGGAGGAACTCGGCGCCGCGCCGACGAGCTTCTCCGGCGACGCGCTGGCGCTGCGCCGGATCACGCATAAGACCGTGGCCCAGGTGACCGAGACGATCGAGAAGTTCAGCTTCAACAGCGGCGTCGCGGCGATCTACAAATTCGCCAATGCACTGGCCGAGGTGAAGCCGGAAGCGCTCAGCGATGCCGCGGGCTTGTGGGCGCGCAAGGAAGCACTCGACACCCTGGCGCTGCTGATCGGCCCGATGATGCCGCATCTGGCCGAAGAGATCTGGCAGGGCCTCGGCCATAAGACCATGCTGGTCGAGACCGACTGGCCCGTGGCCGATCCAGCGCTCACCACCGACGACCAGGCGACGGTCGCGGTCCAGGTCAACGGCAAGCTGCGCGCGACCATCAGCCTGCCGCGCGATTGCGACAAGACGCTGGCCGAGCAGGCCGCGCTCGCCGATCCCGGCGTACAGCGCGCCATGGAAGGCAAGGCGCCGAAGAAGGTCGTCGTGGTGCCGAACCGGATCGTGAATATCGTCGTCTGAGTTTCACGCGGCAGGAGATGCCCGGATCAAGTCCGGGCATGACGTTTCTTTCTTAGGCGTCACCCGCGGGCTTGACCCGCGGGTCTGTTGCAGGCGGAATCGCGAATCATGAAGCTCGAGCGCCGGCAGATCGACGAGTTCCTGAAGAATCCCGGCGAGAAGACCGCCGCGGTGCTGGTCTTCGGGCCGGACGAAGGCCTGGTGCGCGAGCGGGTCAACGCTTTGGTCAAGGCGGCGGCCGGCAGCAGCGACGATCCCTTCCGCGTGGTCGAGCTCGACGCCGATCAGCTGCGCGGCGATCCGGCGCGGCTGATGGACGAGGCGGGCGCGATCTCGATGCTGGGCGGACGCCGCGCGGTGCGGGTGGGCGGCGTCACCGACGGCCAGACCAAGGTGATCGAGGACTTCCTCGACAGCCACCGCGACTCCAGGAACACCCTGGTGATCTTCGAGGCCGGCGAGCTGCCCGGCCGCGCCACCTTGCGCAAGCTGTTCGAGGGCGCGCCGCATGCCGCCGTCATCGCCTGCTATCACGATTCCGGCGGCGACTTGAAGGCGGTGATTCAGCAGCAGCTGAGCGCGGCGGGGAAGGGTGCCGCGCCGGCGGCGCTCTCCTATCTCGAGCAGTCGCTCGGCGGCGACCGCGGCGCCACCCGCTCGGAGATCGAGAAGCTCATTCTCTATGTCGGCGCGGCGAAACAGATAGAGCTCGAGGATGCGATGGCCTCGGTCGGCCATTCCGCCGGAGTCGAGCAGGACGATCTCAACTACGCGATTGCCGAGGGCGATTCACGCGCGATCGAGCGGCAGCTCGACCTCAACCTCGCCGAGACCGCGCCGATCATGATCCTGCGCGGCCTCGCCCGGCATTTCCTGAAATTGCACGGCGCGGTGGGACGTCTGGAATCCGGCGCCTCGCTGCAGGACGCGATGGTGGCGCTGAACTCGCCCCTGTTCTGGCGCGACCGCCCGCGGCTGGAGAAGCAATGCCGCCGCTGGTCCAGCCGCGCCATCGCCGTCGCCCTGCAGAAGATCGGCGAGACGGAATCCCAGGCGATGCGCCACCGCGAGATCGCCGACACGCTGACCCGCCGCGCCGGGCTGGAGATCGCCGCGCTGCCGGGCAAGCGGTAACGCGATCGGAAACGAAGTTAGCCCCACTAACATCGCAAGTTGTGGTAGCCGTACGCGGGACAGAGCGCTCCGCCGAAAAGCACGGTTGCGTCGATGGGACATGGCATAGCCGATCCGGGTTTCTTGCTGATTCTCTCCGGCGCGGTTGCCGGCCTCGCCTTGGCAACGGCCGCAAAGCGGCTGCCGCATCGGCTGGCCGTGGCCGCGGCCGTGCTCGCCGCCGCGGCGGCATGCATGGTGCCGCGAGAAGCGATCACCGACGGCGCCCTGTTCACGATCAGCATGGTGCTCATGCTGCTGGCGGGTTTGCTGGGACTGAGCGAAATGATCGGCGTGTATGCGATCCCGGTGGTCGCCTGGTTGTCGCAACCCGCTCGAATGTTCTTCCTGGACCACTATCACGCTGCCGGTGAGCCGCTCACGGCGATCCTGGACAACATCTGGTGGTTGCTCATCCGGGTCGTGGCGGTGAGCGCCGTTCTCTTGGCGGCACCGGTTGTTCCGCTTTCGGGTCGTGCGTTGCGCCTGCGCGAGAGGCTTAGCGGCCCGTGGCCCAGCGGCCTCGGCGCGGCAGTCCTCACCATCTTCGCGGTCTGCTGCTTCGGCGGCACGGTGGCGTTGGGCCTGATCTCGCCGCTGGGACAGCGCGCCGCGCAGATCGCGCTCATCGCCGCCGCCCTCGCCTTGCGCATCTGGCGCCCCGCGGCAATCTCCTGGGGCGCCTGGATCACAGCCATGCTCGCGCTCGCCGTCGTGCTGCAAGGCCTCGTCCTCCGGGTCATCGCGCTGCCATACGCCGCTTACAGCGTCCTGGTGATCGCGGCATTCCTGATCGCCGCCGTGTTGCTGATCGCCGGGCCGCGCCCCGAGCGCCGGTCCCGCCGCTGGGCCTGGGGTGCTTATGTCGTGGTCGGCGTTATGCCCGCCCTGGGATTGCTGCTCCGTATCGTCGCGCCCTAGCCGACCGCCAGCTCGGCTACGACGACGTCGTGGTCGGAAATCGCCGCGCCGTTGGCGTCGACCGCCGGCACGGTGCGTGGCGCCGACGCCACCACGTTCCGGGTGAACAGCCAGTCGATGCGACGGAAGGGCGGCAGCGGCCTGCCGTCCGGACGCTGGCGCTGGGTGGCCGCCATGTCGTTGGCGCTCCGCCAGCCGAAGCTTGCCTGCTGCATCACGCCGAACAGCGGCTCGTAGGCATCACAGCGGTGGAACCAGGATCGTGCATCTTCCGGGCGCGCCGGATCGACCTCGGGCAGGGCGGCGGTGTTGCAGTCGCCGCCGATCACCATCGGCGCATTGCCGTAGCAGCCGTTGATGGCCGAGAGCAGCCGCGTCATCTGCTGCGCGCGACCGTTGGCGTCGCTGTCGCTTTCGAGATGCAGCGAGACCAGGACGCAGTCGCCGCCGTCGGTGGCGATCCGGCCCGCCAGCGCCATGCGGCCGCCGAGCCGGCGCTGCACGCCACCGGCCTTGCCGTTCACCCGATCGGCGAACCAGCGGCCGCCGGCATCGAGCCGGATCAGCGCCAGGTCATGGAGCGGCAGTCGGGAGAGGATGGCGTTGCCGTGCAATCCGGCATGGTTGCGCTGGCCCTTGTGCCATTCTCGCTCGCGGTCGTCGCCAAGGCCCAGCTCGACGAACTCGACGCCGTAGGCGTAGCCCATGTCGAGCGCCGCGGCGAGCTCGGCGGTGGTGTGGCGGTTGCCGGAGCGCGCCATGCCGACATCGCTTTCCGAGAGCAGGAGGATGTCGAGATCTAGCCCGCGCAGGAGAGCGGCCGAGGCCTCGCCGTATTTCAGCCGCTCCGCATTCCAGGCGGCGAGCCGCAGCGGGCGGCGCGGCACGGTGACGGTCTCCGGGGGGCGATACTCGATCGCGGTCAAGGCGGTGACGCCGCGGGCGATGCGATCGTGCTCGGCCTGGGTTGGCTCCGCGGTCAGGGCCGCGGTGATCTCGGCGTGACCCGGCGCGGGAAGCGCCGCCGTGGTGAGCGAATGGATCTCGATCATGCCGGTGCTGTTCGTCCCGATTCTATTCCGCGGCCAGGCGGGTGGGCGGAAGCTCGATGCGCCGGCCGCTCTCCGCCTCGAAGAGATGCACGGAGGCCATCGGGATCTTGAGATGGAGGCGCTGGCCGGGTTTCGGCAGCATCCGGGCTTCGGCGCCGCCGCTGCACATCACGGTCATTTCCAGCTCTCCACTCCTGCCGTACAGAACCTGTCCCGTGCCGAGCTCCTCGACGAGCTCGACGGTGAAATCTAGCGTGCCGCGGAGCGGTGCCTCAACCAGCTTGATCTCGTCCGGCCGGACACCGATGGTGACCGGGATGCCCAGGCCATCTCCCATTGGCCCGCTGCCGATCGCGATCCTGCCGTCGGGCGCCATGACGCCCGCCATGAAATTCATGGCCGGCGCGCCGATGAAGCCGGCGACGAAGCGGCTGGCGGGCCGGCGGTAGACCTCGGTCGGCGTTCCGATCTGCTCGATCCGACCCTGGTTCAGGACCACCAGCCGGTCGGCCAGGGTCATCGCCTCGACCTGGTCATGGGTGACGAAGATGCTGGTGGCACCCAGCTTCTGATGCAGCCGGCGGATCTCGATCCGCATCTGGGCGCGCAGCTTGGCGTCGAGATTGGAGAGCGGCTCGTCGAACAGAAAAACCTTGGGCGAGCGGATCATCGCCCGGCCGATGGCGACGCGCTGGCGCTGGCCGCCGGAGAGCGTGCCGGGCTTGCGGTCCAGCATTTCCCCAAGACCGAGGCTCTGCGCCACCTCGGCGATCCTGGCCTTGCGTTCCGCCTTGCGCATGCCGGCGACCTTGAGCGCATAGCCGATATTCTCGCCGACCGTCATATGCGGGTAGAGCGCGTAGTTCTGGAACACCATGGCACAGCCGCGCTGGCGGGGCTCCAGCTTGTTGACGACCGTGCCGTCGATCGCGATCTCGCCGCCGGTGATCTCCTCGAGGCCGGCGATCATGCGGAGCAAGGTTGACTTGCCGCAGCCCGAAGGCCCGAGCAGCACCACGAATTCGCCATGCGCGATGGTGAGGTCGACGCCGTGCACGGTCGGCACCTTGTTGTAGCTCTTATGGACGCCGCGGATTGCGACCTCGGCCATAGCGCCTCTCCTCTTTTTCGCCCATTTACTTTTCAGTTGCGACAAGGCCACGCACGAACCAGCGCTGCATGAGGATCACGACCGCGAGCGGCGGCAGCATGACGATCAAGGTGCCCGCCATCGCGACATGCCAGTCCGGCGTGCCGTTGGTTTGCGGTATCAGTTCGCGAAGCTGGGTCACCGCCGTGCCATGGGCGGAATCGGTGGTGACCAGCAAGGGCCAGAGATACTGGTTCCAGGCCCAGACGAACATGATGGTCCCGAGCGCCGCCATGTTGGTGCGCGACAACGGCAGCAGCACGTCGAAGAAGAAGCGGATCGCCCCGGCGCCGTCCATGCGCGCCGCCTCGGTCAGCTCATCGGGCAGGGTCAGGAAGAACTGGCGATAGAGGAAGGTGCCGGTGGCGGTGGCGATCAGCGGCAGGATCAGGCCGGTATAGGAATTGAGCAGGCCCCATTTCAGCGCGATCTCGACGCCGGTCGCCTGCCGCACCAACCAGGTGATGCCGCTGAGATCGAGCAGCGCCTGGAAAGGGCTCAGGACATTGGCGGCGACCGCATAGGTCGGCACGATCCGGACTTCGAGCGGCAGCATGAGCGTGATGAAGACCGCCCAGAAGACCAGCATCTTTCCCCAGTAGCGGAAGTAGACGATGGAGAAGGCGGTCAGCGCGGCGATGAACACCTTGCCCAGCGCGACGCCGGCGGCAAAGACGATGCTGTTCAGGAGCTTCGGCCCGAGATCGGCGCGGGTCCAGGCCTCGACCAGGTTGACCCAGAACCGGTCGCCGGGGACGAGCGGCATCGGCACTTCATTGACCGTGCGCAGGTCATGCGAGGCGGCGATGGCGATGATCGCGAAGGGCAGCAGCGCCAGCAACAAGCCCAGCAGCAGCAGGACCTGAGTCACGACACTGAGCACCGGCGTGCGCTCGACCATGCTGGAATCTCCCCGGCCTACTTGTAATGGACCCTGCGTTCCAGGAAGCGGAACTGGAACACGGTCAGGCCGATCACCAGCAGCATCAGGATGATGCTCTGCGCGGCGGCGCCGGAATAGTCGAGGCCCTTGAAGCCGTCGAAGAAGATCTTGTAGACCATGAGCTCGGTGGCGCGGTCGGGCCCGCCCGCGGTCATCAGATCGACGATGCCGAAACTGTCGGTGAAGCTGTCAGTCAAGTTGATGACGACCAGGAAGAAGATGGTCGGCGTCAGCAGCGGGACCTGGATGTCCTTCACCCGGCGCAGGAGTCCGGAACCGTCCATCGCCGCCGCCTCGATCAGGCTCTTCGGGATCGCCTGCAGGGCGGCGAGGAAGAAGATGAAGTTGTAGCCGATATACTTCCAGGTATAGGCGATCACGATCGCGACCATGGCCTGGCCGCCGTTCAGCGCCGGGTTCCAGAGGCCCGGCCAGAGGTGATTGAGATAGGCCATGAAGCCGGCTTCCGGGGCCAGGATGAAGCGGAAGGCAACGCCCAGCGCCGGTGCCGCGATCGCGTAAGGCCAGACCAGGATCGTGCGATAGACGCGGAAGCCCCGGAGCTCGCGGTCGGTCAGCAGCGCCAGGGCGAGGGCCACACCCATGCCGAGCCCGGTGGCGGCGAAGGCGAAGGTGAGGCTGACGCCGATCGAGTTCCAATAGACCGCGTCGCCGAGGATATGCGCGAAGTTGGCAAAGCCGACCCATTCATTCCCGCCGCCCCAAGGCCGCTCGAGCGTGAAGGCCCAATAGAGCGCCTCGCCTGCCGGCCAGTAGAAGAAGGTGAAGATGAGCAGGACCTGCGGCAGCACCAGCGCGATGCCGAGCCCCTTGTTGGTGAAGAGGGTGCGCTTTTCCATGCGCTAGCTCGCGCTCACCGGTGATTCGCATCCCCGCCCCGGCCCTCCCCCGATTCGGGGGAGGCGGAAGGAAGGTGCGTCGCGCGAAGACGAACGCGGAAGAACTCCCGCCCCCGAATCGGGGGCGGGTTGGGGTGGGGGTGCGAAACGACGCGAGGACAAGTTGCCGGATTTACGGCAGCTGCTTGCCCTTATAGGTGGCTTCGAAGCGGCGCAGGATCTGGTTGCCGCGGTCGACCATCTGGTCAATGCCTTCCTGCACCGAGACCTTGTTGGCGAAGATCGCCTGCCAGCCGTTGGCGACCTCGTTGCGGATTTGCAGGAAGCCGCCCAACCGCGTGCCGTGGGTCTGTGACAGCTTGTCGGAGGCGGTCAGGCTGGCGATGGCGATCTCGCGGCCCTGGTATTTCGGATCCTGATAGAAGCCCTTCTCCACCATGAAGTCGTAGCCGGTCTTGGTCACCGGGATGTAGCCGGTGACGGTCGACCAGAACAGCGCCTGCTCCGGCTGGGCGATGAAGTCGAGGAAGGCGGCGGCGGCCTTGTATTCCGCCGGCGTCTTGCCCTGCAGCACCCAGAGCGAAGCGCCGCCGACCAGCGAGCTCTTGCGCTCGACTCCGGCGTAGACCGGGAGCATGGCGACGCCCCAGTTCATGCCTTCCTTGGCGGTCCGCCCAATGGAGCCGTGATCGCCGACCGAGGTCAGGATCATCTGGCAGTCACCCGAGGCGAAGGCCGGGACGATCTCCTGGCCGCTCTCCTTGCTCTTGATCACCGCGAGGCCCTGGTCGTACCAGGACTTCAGGTCGGTGACGTATTGCACGAACTTGGTCTTGTTGAACACCAGCTCGGCATCGAGCCCGCCATAGCCGTTGTCCTTGGTGGCGAGCGGCTGATCGTTGACGGCGGAGAACTGCTCCAGCAGCTGCCAGCTGTCATCGGCGCTGATGTTGAAGCCGAAGGGGCAGGCATAGCCCGCATCCTTCAGCGCCTTCATGTCCGCGGCGGCTTCCTCCCAGGTCTTCGGCGCCTCGGTCTTGCCGATCTTCTGGAACGCGTCCTTGTTCCAGTAGAGCAAGGCGGTCGAGGAGTTGAAGGGGAAGGAATACATCTCGCCCTTGGAGGTCGCGTAATAGCCGCGGATGCCGGGGAGATAGTTGCTCCAGTCGACCTTGTAGCCTTCGTCGGCCATCAGCTTCGAAGCCGGGACATAGGCGTCGGAGAGCATGAGATCGAGGGTGCCGACGTCGAACACCTGGACGATGGTCGGCTGCTGGCCCGCGCGATAGGCCGCGATCGTGTTCTGCACCGCGCCGGCGTAAGTGCCCTGGCTGGTGCAGACGATCTCGTAGTCCTTCTGCGATTCGTTGAAGTGCTGGCAGACTTCCTGGACGCGCTTCGAGATGTCGCCGGAATTGCCGTACCAGAAATCGATCTTGGTCTTGCCGCCGGCGATCGCCGCGGAAGAGGAGAGCGCCAACAGCGCCGCGGCGCCACAAGCGCCAAGGGAAAGGCCAAGGGGCCAGGAAGCTTTCATGCCACACCCATCATTTCGGTTGGATCAGCGCGCGGAACCGGCCGATCGACCCGCCCGTCTTCACACGGGCGCGATGATGAAGCGCGAAAGAAGCGGTGAACCTTCTATGAAGCTTCGGCTTCGCTCAGGTGACCGCGGTGGGAAACGCCGGCCTGGGAAACCGCCGGCTGGGCAATTCGCTGCGGCACATCGGTATGCGCGAGGATGGCCTCGACCAATGCCTCAGGATCGTTTTCCGGAATGAGCGTGATGCCGAGCTTCGGCAGGATGCCGCAGGCCGGCGTCGCGATCACCGGGACGCCGGCGGCGAGCGCCGCGAGAAGGCTGCGCGGCTGCTCTTCTATGATGCTGGGCTGAACCACCAGGCCCGCTTCGCGCAGCCAGTTGAGATCGGTGCGGGCGGCATGACGCACCGGCAGGCCGGACCAGAAGCCTTCGCCTTCCAGGTCGCTGCCGAGCAGCACCACTTCGAGATCGAGCTTCAGCGCCAGCGCGCGGACTTCGTAGGCGCCTTTGCGCGCGATGCTGGGACCCGGGAAGACGATGGAGCGGCGCTTCGGCGTGCGGGGCGCGCGCAACGGGCTCGGCATATGCCAGTCCAGGAGCTCGGCCTTGCCGGGAAACTGGCTGGCGACCAAGGCATGCGGCGTCGCGATACGGTCCGCGGCCTCGAGCGCGGCCTTTTCCGCCGCGACCACATCGGCCGGCGCGCGGAAGTCGGCGAGGGTGGCGCGGTCGGGATGGGCCTGCGCGGCGCGGTCGAGTCGCGACTGCAGCTTTTCCATCGGCATCCGGGTCATCAGCACGGTGACGCGGCGGCCGCCGAGCACGCCCAGTTTCCAGAGGAAGGGCAGCAGCGACTGGGCGACGCAGACTTCAGTCACGTCCGGCGTCAGGATCCGCGCCAGTCGTTTCGCCACGGCCTCGCAGCGGCGCAGCTGCGCGGCGACGCGCCGGCCGTTGGCGGCGTGGCGCCGCGCGCGGAGGGAATGGATCAGGCTGGCGACGGTCGCGGTGGCCGGCCGGTCGAAGCCTTCGGTGGACCAGGCGTAGCGCGGCTTGTTCCAGCGGTTGCCGTCAACCGGGATGCCGATGCGATCGCCCGGGGCGCGCCGCTGCTCCACATAAGCGCGGAACTCCGGCCAGGCTTCGTCGAGCAGAAAGGCGGTACGACCGAGCACGCGGGGGGCTCCCAGTTTCCTCGTTCCCTGTCTAATGAGGGGGTCTTCGTGACGATGGCAGCGGGTCTGGCCGCAGGACCCGCAATCATTGGCCGGGGTCAGCGGACGGTGGTCGAGATCGAGCACCGGCATCAGAATGGAAGCGCGCGGCGCGCGGGCATAGAGCTGCACCTTGAGCGCAGTTGCGCTCAAGGTGACGCGGAGCTGCAAGGCCTGCGGCGCGCGGAAGCGGAGATCGACATAGTTCCAAGCGACGGTCGCGTCGCGGCCGAGTTGCGCCGCCGAGCCGGGAACCGCGCGGGAATGCGCATGGCGCTCGAGGATCGGGCAGCCGGCTGTCAGCGCGACCTCGAACAGGGCGTTTGAGAGCTGGCACAGGCCGCCGCCGGTCGAGGCGACCATGCAGCCTTCCTTCAGCATCCGTCCGGCGACGAAGCCGCGGGCGCGGGTCGGCTTGCCGAGCTGCTTCCAGAAGCTGAAGACTTCGCCGGCCGGAATCAGCAAGCCGTCGAGATGCCGCGCCGCCCGGCGCAGGTTCTCGACCTTGCCGAACTGGAAGCCGGATTCGCTCTGCCGCGGGTCGGACCAGAGCGGCGTGACCGATTCCGCGAGCAGCACGGGCCAGGTTTCACACTGTGCCTGGGCAAGCTTCGGCAGCGGGTGGAGAATGTCGCTGAGGCGCCGCTGCACCCGCAGGCCGGCCGCCTTCGCCGCGAAGATCAGCCCGGAAAGCCGGGTCGGTTGACGCCAGTTTTCATCGGGCCGCAGCTGTTCCGGTCGCGTGATCGAGTTCATGATCCCTATTGAGCATATGGGGACGAGCGCGCCCGTTGAGGCGCGGTGCCGTCGAGACCATGGCCTTGTCGCGGCCGGGCGTCACGCGGTTCGCGGGGGGTCTGTGTCCTGCGTCACGTCGACGGCGTCACAGCGCCGGCGGAATGCCGGAATCCCGGTAGAATCGATAGGTCCCGCGCCCGCCTTGCTTGGCGGCATAAAGCGCGGCGTCGGCATGCTTGATGAGCTCGTCAGGCAGGATTCCGTCGGCCGGAAACAGGCTGATGCCGATGCTGGCGCCGATCCGCACCACATGGCCGCCGGGCATGTCGAAGGGTTCGGAGAGCCGCGCGATCAGCTCCAGCGCCAGCGCCGCGGCGCGATCGCGGTCGCTGAGCTGCTCGAGCACGATCACGAATTCGTCGCCGCCCAGCCGGGCGAGGGTATCGGCGTCGCGCAGGCGCTCGCGCAGCCGCTTGGCGACGGCGATCAGCAGCACATCGCCGGCCGGATGGCCGAGCGTGTCGTTGACCTGCTTGAAGCGGTCGAGGTCGAGGAACAGCACCGCGCCCAATCCCTTGTCGCGGCGGGCGCGGCTCAGCGCATGCTCCAGCCTGGTCAGCAGCATCAGGCGGTTCGGCAGGCCGGTCAGCGCGTCGTGATGCGCCAGATGCTCCATGCGCTGCTGCGAGCGCTTCCACAGCGTGATGTCGGAGAAGGTGCCGACATAGTTCGTGATCTCGCCTTGCTCGTCGCGCACCGTGCTGATGGTGAGAAGCTCGGGATAGACCTCGCCGTTCTTGCGCCGGTTCCAGATCTCGCCCTGCCAGTAGCCCGCGTTGCGCACCGCATCCCAGAGCGCGTCATAGAAGGCCTGGTCGTGGCGGCCCGACCGCAACAGCCGCATCGTGTTGCCCAGCAGTTCGTCGCGATCATAGCCGGTGATGACGCTGACGGAGGGATTGACCGCGAGGATCCGGCCGTCCGGGTCGGTGATCACGACGCCTTCCTGGGTGTTGTTGAAGACTGCGGCGGCCAGCCGGCGCTCTTCGTCGTCGCGGCGACTCCCGGTGACATCGCGGGCGAAGCCGTGCCAGATCGTGCCGCCGTCGGCCGCGCGCTCCGGCGTCGAGCAGGCCGATATCCAGACCAACCCCTTCTTCGGATGCTGCAGTCGGAACTGCTGCTCCCACATCGTGAGCCGCTCGGCGGAGATGCGCATCGAGGCGATAAGGCGTGCCCTGTCTTCCTCGAGCATGGCGGCGAAGAGCGGCGCCGCATCGGCCTCGACGGCCGCCGGCGCCAGGCCGCAAAGCTCGACCAGGTTGGGCGCGGCATAGGGCACCGAGATCGTGCCGTCGGGCGCCAGGCGGAAGGCATAGATCGTGCCCGGAACGGTCGCGGCGATCTTCGCCAAGTAGTCCCGCAGGCCGATCTTCGGGCGCGCCGCGTCCGGTTTGACGTCGATCGATTGGTGCTCGGCCATCCAGGTTCCACCATTAGGCAGTGGTTCCTTGGTTACGGCTTTGCGCTGCGCGATGCAACCCAGGTCGGGAACGGCCGGCCAGCCTGAAGCCGTCAGGCGGCGCCGGCCCGGGGCGCCGGGAAGTTGAAGTGGACGGCGCCGTCCCGGCCGAGGGTCTGGAACAGGTCTTGCGCCGGCAACGGGCGAGAGAACAGAAAGCCCTGCACCGTGTCACAACCCTTCTGGTCAAGGAAGGCGAACTGCTCCGGCGTCTCGACACCTTCCGCAAGGACCTCGAGGTCGAGATGCTTGGCGAGGCCGATGATCGCGGTGGTGATCGCGATGTCCGCGGGGTTGTTCGGAATGTCGGTGACGAAGCTCTTGTCGACCTTCAGCTTGTCGATCGGGAATTGCTTCAGGTAGGCGAGCGAGGAATAGCCGGTGCCGAAGTCGTCGATCGCCAGCCGGATACCGAGGGCCTTCAGTGCCGACAGCTTCTCCAGCGTCGATTCGGGCCGCTCCATCAACGCGCCTTCGGTGATTTCGACTTCCAGGCAGTGGGGCGGCAGCCCGGTCTCCAGAAGCACGGCGCCGACCCGCTCGGCGATATCGGGCAGCAGGAATTGGCGCGGCGAGAGATTGACGGCGATGACCTCGATCGCAACCCCGGCGTCGCGCCAGGCCTTGAGCTGTCGGCAGGCGGCGCGCAAGACCCAGTCGCCCAGCGGCACGATCAGCCCGGTCTCCTCGGCGAGCGGGATGAAGCGATCGGGCGGCACGAGGCCGGCATCGGGATCCTGCCAGCGCAGCAGCGCCTCGGCGCCGATCAGCCGGCGGCCCTCGATTGCGACCAGCGGCTGGTAGTACACAACCATCTCTTCGCGCTCGAGGCCGCGGCGCAGCTTCGCCTCCAAGGCCAGGCGGGCATTGGCCGCTTCCGTGAGCGCGGAACGGTAGAAGCGATAGGTCCCCTTGCCGTGCTCCTTCGCCTCGTAGAGCGCGGTGTCGGCCTCCTGGATGAGCTTGCTGGCGACGGTGGCGTCGGCCGGGAACAGGCTGATGCCGATGCTGGTGCCGATATAGACGACGTGACCGCCATCGAGCTCGAAGGATTCCGCCAGCCGCTCGATCAGGGTTTGCGCGACCGCAGCGGCGCGCTCCGGGGTGCCGACGCCTTCCAGCACCACCACGAACTCGTCGCCGCCAAGCCGCGCCAGCGTGTCCGAGTCGCGCAATCGTGCCCGCAGGCGCTGTGCCACATGAATCAGCAGCTCGTCGCCGGCGGGATGACCCAGGCTGTCGTTCACGTTCTTGAACCGGTCGAGGTCCAGAAACAGCACCGCGCCGATCTCGCCATGCCGCCGCGAGCGTTCGAGCGCATGCTCAAGGCGCGAGTGCAGCAGCAGGCGGTTCGGCAGTCCGGTCAGCGGATCGTGATGGGCAAGCTTGTGCAGCTCCTCCTGCGAGCGCTTGATGTTGGTGATGTCGGAGAAGGTTCCAACGTAATTGACGACCTCGCCGGCCTCGTTCCGCACCGTGCTGATGGTGAGGAGCTCCGGATAGATTTCGCCCCCCTTGCGCCGGTTCCAGATCTCGCCCTGCCAGAAGCCGGCAGTGGCGACCGCTTGCCAAAGCTCCTTGTAAAACGCGGCGTCGTGGCGTCCCGATTGCAATATCCGCATGTTGCTGCCGCACAGCTCGGCCTCTTCATAGCCGGTTATTTCGCAGACCGCGGGATTGACGTTCAGGATGGTGCCGGCGGCGTCGGTCACCACGACGCCTTCCTGCGTGCTGCTGAAGACCGCGGCGGCCTGTCGCCGGCTCTCTTCGGCGCGGCGCCGCTCGCTGATGTCGCGCATCGCCAGAACGATGAATTGCGGCGCGCCGCCCCGGGCCCGGACCAGCGACAGCGTGAAGTCGACCCATAACGCGGTGCCGTCGGCGCGCTGGATCCGACGTTCGACATGATGGCTTTGAATCTCACCGCTCATCAGGCGGGCCAGCGCCGCGGCGTTATCCTCGTGGTATCGCGGTTCGGTGATTCCGGTCAGGCTCGCATTCGCGAGGGCGGAACGGTCGAGACCGAGGCAGATGCAAAAGCGCTCGTTGAACCGTTGCAGGCGGCCGTCCAGTCCGAAATGCGCCAGCGCGATTTCGGACTGATCGAACGTCGCCTCGAAGCGAAGCTGCGCCGCCGCGGTCTCCTGGCGCTGCTGCACCTCGATCATCGCCGCCTGGAGCCTTTGCCGCTGCCAGACCAGACCGCTGATCGCCGCCGCGAACAGGACCGCCGCGATGGTCATGCCGGCGGTGAAGGCAGCGAGACGATTGACCGATTGCAGCGCATGGGCCGCATCCACCTTGGTGAGGACGAACCATGTCGTGCCCGGCACCGGCAGTACCGAAGCCAGCACCGCGACGCCGCGATAGTCGGTGCCTTCGACCACGTCGGCCTCGGCCAGCAGGAGCTTCGCGGTCGGCAAAGCTGGATCATCGAGCGGCATCCGCATCCGCAAGGCACTGTCCGGCCGACCCTCCAGATCGTTGAGATAGACGAGGTCGCTGCCTTCGCGGCGCACCAGGAGCACTTCGCCGCCGGACTGGGCCGTGGGCCAGGATTCCAGGAGCGGGAACAGGGATTCGTCCGGTCTCAGTTCCACCGCCACCAGGATCGGACCGAGAGCGGCGGCACGGCGCGGCGTCGTGATCTGCGCCACGAAGCCGAGGCGAATGCCGGCGGCGCGATCGGGACGATAGAGATCCACCGTGGCCACGCTGCCGCTGGCAAACGCGGCGTCGATGGCCTGTCGCAGCCGGTCGCCCTCCAGGCTGGGCTCGCCGTCGCCCAGAAGCACCGTGCCGTCGGCGCGGAGAATCTGCGCTGACGTGAAGCCGTAGGTGTGACGCAGGCTCGCGAGCGCACCAACCAGGATATCGCTGTCCGCCGGGGCTCCGGCGACGAGCCAGCTGTTCAGGACGGTGCCCGCCGCGGTGTCGTGGGCGAAGGCAAGGACATTGGTGCGCCGCTCCAGGAGCCAACGCTTGATGGCGCTCACCTTGAGCTCGGACACGGTGCGAAGGGCGTCGCGCTGGTCATGCTTCATCGACTCCGCGCCGCTGCGGTAGGCCAGGGTGCCGATCACGGCGAGCGTCAGGGCGATGGCGGCCAGCGCAATGGCGAGCGACTCTCGCCGCAGCTTGGTCGGCACCGCGGTCAGCTGTTCCGCCGGCGTAGCACCGCGCGTGACATGGCGAAGCAGGAGCGCCAGGCCGACGGCCGTAGCGGCCACGAAACCAAGGCCCTTCAGGCTCGCCAGCGGCGATGCCGCGTTGGCATCGCCGACCAGCAGCGCCAAGAGATGGTCAGAGAGCAGAATCCAGAGGCTCGCCAGAATGGCGTAGCCAGCGGTGACCCCGAGAATGAAGCTGTTCCGATTGCTGAGGCGCATTCCCGATTCCTGGCGGGCGATGGCGCACCACGGGGGCACCGACCGCAATCCCAGGCGCCTAGGTTAACAATCTTAGGTTAACCACCGGTTACCGGTGCAGGCCGGCACAGTCGCGGGATTCTCCATGCTGGGCAGGATCGTCCGGGTGGGGGACAGCGCCATCCGGCTCGGTGCCATTTCCTCTGTTGCTGGTTCGCCGCGTGACGGACGAAGTCGGGGATTATCCGATATGGCGGCCGGGCCCGCGTATTCCTGGTGCCGACGTGCAACCCGGCTGCGTTCGTTGGGTTGGGCCGATGCAAGCGCGCTGGGGCCTCCAGTGCGCCCCATCAGGAGAAAGACATGCGGTGCACGGCGTCACGCGCGATGCTGGCGGCTGGCCTGTTGGCGGCCGCCGCGATCCTTCCATTGGGTGGTGCGGATGCCGCGCCGGTCCAGTTCGGCAACAGCTACTACGAATACATCACCGACGAGGCCATCTCCTGGAGCGACGCCAGCGCCGCGGCCGGCGCTTCGATCTTCATGGGGGTCAACGGTCATCTCGCGACCGTCACATCCTCTGCCGAGAATGATTTCCTGCTGGGGATCGCGCCGAGCATTAGCTTTCCGCAGGCGGTATGGTTGGGCGGGGCGGTCGATGCCGGCGGAACGGCGCGCTGGGCGGTCGGCCCCGAAGCCGGGCAGCTCTTCACCTTCAGCAATTTCGGCGGCGCAGAGCCCGATGACGGGCCGAGCAATGTCTATATGAACATCGGGCCGGCGATCGCCGGCATTCTGACCGGGCAATGGGGCGATGCGGCGGGCGGCGCCAGTGGCGGCAGCAGCAGTGGCGGCAGCAGCAGCATCGGCTATTTCGTCGAGTACCAGGTGGGCACGGTGCCGCTACCGGCGGCCCTGCCGCTCATGCTGACCGGGCTTGCGGGTTTCGGCGTTCTCGGCTGGCGCCGCAAGCGGGCGCTTCGAACCGTCGCCGCCGACTGACGGCGCATCCGCATCGACTGCCTCGGCGGGGCCGATGCACTCGATCGCGAGGCATTTGTTGACGGTCTTGCCGTTGTCGCTCAGCGGGAAGACCGCATAGTCGAAGGCAATCCAGGACCGGTCCCCGGCATAGAGCGCAGTGCGGCCGAACACCGGTGCCTTGGTGGCAACCGCCTGCCGATAGGAGCCTTCGATCCCGGACTCGGAAAGCGATGCGACCGACCCGTGTTCGCGGCCGGTGAAATCCTCGCCATGCCAGCGTACCACCGCCGTGCCGACCAGCCGGTAGGCGATGCCAAACGGCTCCGCGGAAAGCTCGGTCAGCAGCAGATAGGGCAGGAGTGGGCGGATCTCCGCCGGCTCGATCGCGCTGCGCGGTGGCGGCACGACGTCGTTGCACTTCGATTTCCAATAGTCATACAGCGCGCGGATGCGCGGGGATCTTACATCGTCGAGGGCGGCGGAGCTGAAATGTGGCGGCCGTTCGAGCGCGTACATTCTGGACTGGGTAATGTGAAAATCGTTGTCGGACCGTGCCTTAACCTATCAGCGTTTCACGCCGATTGCGACGAGACGGTGTTCCCAAAGTTTGACCGATGAGACAAGTTTCCGCCGCTGATGCAGCGCGTCTGCGGCACCCCCACCCAACCCTCCCCCGAAGATGGTGGAGGACTAGAAATCAGCCGTTCAGCTTCTCGATCACACCGTCGAGCTGGTCGAGCGAGGTGTAGTGCAGCACCAGGCGGCCGCCTTTGCCGTCGAACTGTACTTCGACTTTCAGCCCGAGCTTCAGCGAGAGGTCGCGCTCGAGCGCGCGGGTGTCGGCATCCTTTTCCGATCCCCCGCCGGCCGGGCTCTTCTTCCGCGAAGCTTCCGGCTTCTGCTTCTTCGCCAGTGCTTCGGCCTGGCGGACGTTGAGGTCCTTGGCGACGATCTCCTTGGCCAGCGCGATCGGATCGGCGGCGCCGATCAACGCGCGGGCATGGCCGACACTGAGCTTGCCTTCGGAGATCAGGGCGCGCACCGCTTCCGGCAGGGCGCGGAGACGCAGCAGGTTGGCGATCGCCGAGCGGCTCTTGCCGATGCGCTCGGCCAGGGTCTCCTGGGTATAGTCGAATTCCGCCATCAGCCGCGCATAGCCTTCGGCCTCCTCGAGCGGCGTCAGGTCCTCGCGCTGGACGTTCTCGATCAGCGCGATCTCCAGCGTGCTGCGGTTATCGAGACTGCGGACAATAATCGGCACTTCATGGAGCTGCGCCAGCTGGGCCGCGCGCCAGCGGCGCTCGCCGGCGACAATCTCAAAATGACCGGTGAGCTTCTCATGCGGACGGACCAGGATCGGCTGCAGGATGCCGTTCTCCTTGACCGATTGCGCCAGTGCCTGCAGCTCCTCCGGCGCGAAGCGGCCGCGCGGCTGATAGCGGCCGGGATGCAGCAGGTCGATCGCCATGCTGCGCTGGGGTCCGAGATCTGCCGGCGTCTCCTCGCCGCCGAGCAAAGCCGAGAGGCCGCGACCGAGATGCGGTTTCTTGGTCATACGAAGCCGCGCGCTTTATGCGGCACTGAGGGAACGGCCGGAGAGACCGTGCTCGCGCTTCAGCAGCTCGCCGGCGAGCCGCACATAGGCCTGCGATCCGGCACAGCGGATGTCATAGAGCAAAGCGGGCTTGCCGTGGCTCGGCGCCTCGGCGACCCGGACGTTACGCGGGATCTCGGTCTCGTAGACCTTGGCGCCGAAATGCGCGCGAACGTCCGAGGCGACCTGCTCATTCAAGCTCGAGCGCTTGTCGTACATGGTGAGCACGACGCCCTGAATCTCCAGCACTGGATTGAGCGCACGCTTCACCCGGTCGATGGTGCGCATCAGCTGCGAGAGACCCTCCAGCGCGTAGAACTCGCATTGCAGCGGCACGAGAACGCAATCGGCCGCCACCATCGCGTTCAAGGTCAGCAGCGAGAGCGAAGGCGGGCAATCGATCAGGATGAAATCGTAGGGCAGCGGCCCGTGGCTGGCGGCGCGGGCCAGCGCATCGCGCAGCCGGTATTCGCGGCGGTCGAGATCGATCAGCTCGATTTCGGCGCCGGCGAGGTCCGGCGTGGTCGGGATGATCGACATGTTCGGCACAACTGTGGGTTGTGTCGCGGCGGCCAGGCTCGCACCGCCGACCAGGACCTGGTAGGCGCCCAGCCTGCGCTGCACGCTGTCGATCGCGAGGCCGGTCGAGGCATTGCCCTGGGGATCGAGATCGATGATCAGGGTGCGGCGACCGCAGGCGGACAGGGCCGTGGCCAGATTGACCGCGGTCGTCGTCTTGCCGACGCCGCCCTTCTGGTTCGCGATGGCGATGATGCGCGGCGAACCGTGAGGCGAACCGTGGGGTGCGCCGGGAGCCCTAAGCTCCGTCGCTCCATTGTTTCCGGGCTGGTCGCTCACGTCTGGCCCCGTTTCTCGAGATGCGACAATCGGAGGATGAGCCCGGTGGGATCGGTGACGCTCCGAACGCGCTCAACCGTCATTTTCCAGACTCTCAAGGCGGCGGTCAATTCCTCTTCCGCCTTGGCACCCTTGGGAAAAATGCAAACCGATGCGGTTGACAGGAAAGGTGACGCCCAGTCGAGCAACTGGGTCAAATCGGCCAGGGCGCGGGCGGTGATGATGGGCGAAACCCAGGGTTTCAGCGCCTCGACCCGGGCGGCATGGATCTGCACCCGCCCGGCACAGCCGGTCGCCCGCGCCACTTCACCGAGGAAGGCCGCCTTGCGTTGGTCGGACTCGACGAGGTTGGCCGCCCGGCCCGAGAGCAGCGCCAGGACCAAGCCGGGGAAGCCGGCGCCGGAGCCCAGATCGGTGATATGGCCGTCGCCTTCGGGCAGCAGCGGCAGCAGCTGCGCGGAATCCAGGAAATGGCGGTTCCAGACGTCATCCAGGGTCGCGCCCGAGACCAGGTTGATGGCCTTCTGCCATTTTCGGAGCAGTCCCGCATAGGTCTCCAGGGCGGCCATTGTTTCACGTGAAACAATGACACCGAGCTTCTTCAATTCCGCCAGGAATTGCTCGGGGCCAAAGGAAGGGGCCATGGTTAGTTGGCCGAGATCGAGGTGTTGCACCCCGACCCAACCCTCCCCCAAAGACGGGGGAGGGCTTTGTTCTTCTCCCTCCCCCGGCTCCGGGGGAGGGCTGGGGAGGGGGTGCCGCAAACCAGGCTCATGACGCTAAGCCGCCGTGCGCCGCTTCACATGGCGCAGGAGGGCGACCAGGGCCGCCGGGGTCACGCCCGGGATGCGGCCGGCAGCCCCGAGGGTCGCCGGGCGCGCCGTCTTCAGCTTTTGCCGCACTTCAGTGGAAAGGGCGGCGATCCGGTCGTAATCGAGGTCCGGCGCCAGGGAGAGGTCTTCATCGCGCCGGAAGGCCACGACATCGGCCTCCTGGCGCTTGAGATAACCGGCATAGCGACCGTCGATCTCCATCTGCTCGGCGATCTCCGGCGCCAGCCCCTGAAGCTGGGGCCAGATCGCAGCCAGGCGCTCCCAGGTGATATCCGGATAAGCCAGCAATTCCAGGGCATTCCGCCGGACGCCGTCCTGGTTGATGGTGAGGCCCAGCCGCTGGAGCTGGGTCGGGGTGGCGCTCAGGCCCGTCATCAGGACGCGCCCGCTTTCCAAAGCCGCGGTCTTGTCGGCGAAAGCCCGCTGCCGCTCCGGTCCGATGCAGCCAACCTCGATCCCGCGAGCGGTCAACCGCTGGTCGGCGTTGTCCGCCCGGAGCGAAAGCCGGTATTCCGCCCGGCTGGTGAACATCCGATAGGGCTCGTCGGCGCCGCGGGTCACCAAATCGTCCACCATGACCCCGGCATAGGCCTCGGCCCGGTCCAAAGTGAAGCCCCGATCGTCACCGGAGACGGCCAATGCCGCATTCACCCCGGCCAGAAGGCCCTGGGCGCCAGCTTCTTCATACCCGGTCGTCCCATTGATCTGGCCGGCCAGGAAAAGGCCCGGAACCCGCCGGGTCTCCAGGGTCGGCCGGAGCTCGCGGGGGTCCACGAAATCGTATTCGATCGCATAACCGGGCCGGAGCATTGCCGCCTGCTCCAGGCCCGGAATGGTCCGGAGCAGCGCCTCCTGGACATCCCGGGGCAGGGAGGTCGAGATTCCATTGGGATAGACGGTCGGGTCGTCCAGGCCCTCCGGCTCCAGGAAGATCTGATGCCGGTCCTTCTCGGCGAAACGAACCACCTTGTCCTCGATCGAGGGACAATAGCGGGGACCGCGACTCTCGATCTGGCCGGAATACATCGGCGATCGGTGCAGATTGGACCGGATCAGGTCATGCCCGGCGGCACCGGTATAAGTGATACCGCAGGAGATCTGCGGGGTGTTGATCTCCCGGGTGAGAAAGGACATCGGCGCCGGCGGATTGTCACCCGGCTGCATCTCCAGGGAGGCCCAGTCGATGGTGCGGCCGTCCAGCCGCGGCGGGGTGCCGGTCTTCAGACGGCCCAGGGCAAAACCGAAGCGGGCCAGGGTCTCCGAGAGCTTCAAAGCCGGGGCTTCGCCGACCCGCCCAGCAGGGATCCGCTCCTCGCCACAGTGGATCAGGCCGTTCAGGAAGGTGCCGGTGGTCAGGACCACGGCGCCACAGGGGATACGCCGGCCATCCTGAGTCAGGACCGCGGAGAGCCGGCCGTTCTCGACTTCCAGATCCTCGACGGCGGCCGCCAGAACGGTCAGGCCTTCCTGCTCGGCGATCAGGGCCTGCACGGCCTCGCGGTAGAGCTTGCGGTCGGCCTGGGCCCGGGGGCCGCGAACGGCAGGGCCCTTGGAGCGATTGAGCATCCGGAACTGGATGCCACCCCGGTCGATTGCCCGCGCCATGATTCCGTCCAGGGCATCGATCTCCCGGACCAGATGGCCCTTGGCCAGCCCGCCGATCGCGGGATTGCAGGACATCTCGCCGATCTTGGCCGGATCATGAGTGATCAGGAGGGTGCTGGCGCCCATCCGCGCCGAAGCCGCGGCCGCCTCGGTCCCGGCATGGCCGCCGCCGACCACCACCACATCGAATTGTTTCACGTGAAACATCTATTATCGTTATTTATCAATTACTTACCGATGCAGAACTCACGGAAGATGATGTCGAGGACATCCTCGACATCCACCCGCCCGGTGATCCGCCCGAGCGCCCGGGTCGCCAGCCGGAGTTCCTCTGCCTTCAACTCGACCGGCCCGACGGCAAGACCCCGGACCAGGGTCTGACGGCAATCTGCCAGCGCCTCACGGTGCCGGAGCCGGGTCAGCGCCGGCTGGTCGCTGGAGGCCAGCAATCCGGCCGCCCGTACCTTCAGCACCGCGAGCAGATCCGACAGGCCCCTCCCGCTCAACGCCGAGACCGCAATCAACAGGTGCCCGGACAGCGCCTGCAACGGCGCCGCCAGCAAATCGGCCTTGTTCAATACCAGAATGGACTGAGCGTCAATCTGCGCCCTGGTCGCCTCGGGAATAACCGGCCAGACGGCGCCGTCGATGACGATGAGCTTCACGTCGGCGCGCGCCGCCCGATTGAGCGCGCGGCGGACCCCTTCGGTCTCGATCCTGTTGCCGCTCTCGCGCAGGCCCGCGGTGTCGGCCAGCAGCACGGGATAACCGCCAAGATCGAGATGCAGCTCGATCACGTCCCGCGTCGTGCCGGCTTCATCGGAGACGATTGCGACATCGCGCTTCGCCAGCGCATTCATCAAACTGGACTTGCCGGCGTTGGGCGCGCCGAGAATGACGACCGACAGACCTTCGCGCAGGCGCTCGCCGCGGTGGTCGTCGTCCAATGTCCGCGCAATCTCGACGCCGATCGCGCGCATCGCCTCATCGACACCCTCGACCAGACCGGAGGGCAGATCCTCCTCCGGAAAGTCGATCGCCGCCTCGATGCGCGCGAGCGCCCCGAGCAATCCGCCCCGCCAGGCCTCGATCTGCTGCCCGAAGCCGCCTTCCATCTGGCGCAGCGCTTGCCGCCGCTGCGCCTCGGTCTCGGCGGCAATGAGATCGGCGAGGCCCTCGACCTCGGTCAGGTCGAGCTTGCCGTTGTCGAAGGCGCGGCGCGTGAAGGCGCCGGCCTCCGCAGGCTGGAGCCCTTGCGCCGCAAGGCTTTCCGCCATCGCGGTGATGACGGCGGGGCCGCCATGGATATGCAGCTCAACCATGTCCTCGCCGGTGAAGCTGGCGGGTTCGGGAAACCAGAGCGCGAGGCCGTCGTCGATGACAATGTCGCCGGCGCCGTGGAATTTCCGACGCGCCGCCACGCGTGCTTGTGGCAGATCGCGCCGCGTGATCGCGCGCAGCACATCGCCGGCTTTGGGGCCGGAGATGCGGATGATGGCGACGCCCGATCTTCCCGCCGGCGTCGCCAGCGCGAAGATGGTCGTGCTCATTGCGCCGACTTCGCGATGCGGTCCTCGGGCAGCTTGTCCTCCGGCTGCAGCATCAGCCGCTCGACCCGCTCGCCCTTGAGAAGGTGGCGTTGCAGGATCTCTTCAGCGTCCTCGATCGAGTTGTAGCTGTACCAGACGCCTTCCGGATAGATGACCATGGTCGGCCCGAGCTCGCAGCGGTCGAGGCAGCCGGCCTGGTTGATGCGCACGTCCTTGAGGCCGAGCTCCTTGGCCCGGGCCTTCATATAGTTGCGCAGCTTCTCGGCGCCTTTGCGCTTGCAGCAGCCGCGCGGATGGCCGTCGGGCCGCTCGTTCACACAACAAAAGACATGGGCGCTGTAATAAGGCGCGGGATCGGCCATTGGTAAAATCCTTCGGGCGGATGCCTCGGATGGGCTATTGGCCGGACTTCTTATCCGACCCGCCGAATTGCTGCCAGAACATGCGTTGCAGCTGTTCCATATTGGCAAGGCCGGCCGGAACCCAGGTCTTCATCAGGGTCTCCGGATCCATGGCCTGCATCCCGGCCATCAGCCGGTTCTCCAGCTCTTTCATGACGGCGGCCTGGACCGGCTGCACATCGGGCAGGCCGAAGAAGGCCCGGGCCTCTTCCGGCGTGCAGTCGATATCCACATGGATCTTCATAAAGCGCTCCCGGATGCCGATCCGATCAAGACTAAGGGCGCGGCAACCGACTTACAATGCCGGCCGGTCCTCCCCGCCGAAACTCGGAGCCATGCCCCTGCACGCGCCGCACCTTACCCTCCACTCTCCGGCCGCCGCGACGGATCCCGGACGGAACCGGCTCTGGCGCGCCGCCCTGCCCGAACTGCTGGCCGAACTCGGAACCACCCCAGCCGGCCTCGGCAACGAAGAAGCCCGGCGGCGCCTTCTACAGTTTGGACCCAACGACGCCGCGGCGGAGCGCCGCCGGCCGTTCTGGCTCCGCCTCATCGGCCGGCTCGCCAATCCGCTGGTGGTCATGCTGCTGGTCGCCAGCGCCCTTTCCGCCGCCGCCGGCGACGTGGCCAGCTTCGTCATCGTCGCGGTCATCGTGCTGTTCAGCATGCTGCTCGACTTCTTCCAGGAGAGTCGCGCCGCCAATGCCGTCGAAACCCTGCGCCGGTCGGTCGCGGTCTCCGCCGCGGTCCGGCGCGACGGACAGGCCACCACGCTGCCGGTCGATCGGCTGGTCCCCGGCGACGTGATCGCGCTTTCCGCCGGCGATCTCGTTCCGGCGGATTGCCGGCTCCTCGAAGCCAAGGATCTCTTCGTCAACCAGGCGCTGCTGACCGGCGAGCCCTATCCGGTCGAGAAACAGGCGACCGGGGGCGCAGGCGGCACCGCGACGGCGGCCTTCACCGACGCGGCCAATGCGCTGTTCGCCGGCACCTCGGTGATCAGCGGCACCGCGACCGCGCTGGTGGTGCATACCGGGGGCGCCACCGCCCTCGGCGCGCTCGCCAGCAACCTGGCGCAGAAGCCGCCCGCCACCGACTTCGAGCTCGGCGTCCGGCATTTCGGCATGCTGGTGTTGCGGATCGCGGTCGCGATGGTGCTGTTCGTGCTGGTGGTCAACATCGCCTTCGACCGGCCGGTGCTGGATTCCCTGCTGTTCGCCCTGGCGCTCGCGGTCGGGCTGACGCCCGAGCTGCTGCCGATGGTCACCACCGTCACGCTGGCCCGGGCGGCGCTGGAACTCGCCAAGCGCAAGGTCATCGTGAAACGGCTGGCCGCAATCCACGACCTCGGCGCGATCGACGTGTTGTGCACCGACAAGACCGGGACGCTGACCGAGGCCCGCATCGATCTCGTCCGCTGCATCGACGGCTTCGGCACCGAAAGCGCCAGGGCCTTCCTGCTCGCCGCGGTCAACAGCCGTTGCGAGAGCGGCTTCAAGAGCCCGCTCGACGCCGCGATCCTTGCGGCCAAGCCGCCGGCCAGCGCCGCGGAATGGCGCAAGCTCGACGAAGCGCCCTTCGACTTCGAGCGCCGCCGCGTCTCCATCCTGGCCGAGCATGACGGCGAGCGCCGTCTCATCGTCAAGGGCGCGCCGGAGGAGATCCTGAAGCTGTCGAACCGCGCCGTCGCGGCAGACGGAACGACCCTCGATCTCGACGCGGCCACCCGCGCGAGGATCGCCGCGACCTTCACCGCGCTGAGCCGCGACGGCCAGCGCGCGCTCGGCATCGCCAGCCGCATCGTGCCGCCGGACCATCTCTCGGCCTCCACCGCCGACGAGAGCGAGCTCGTCTTCGACGGCTTCGCCGTCTTCCTCGATCCGCCGAAAAGCAGCGCCGGCGAGACCATCCGCGCGCTGTCGGCGGGCGGGGTCGCGGTCAAGGTGCTGACCGGCGACAACGAGCAGGTGGCGCGCCATGTCTTTGCCGAACTCGATCTTCCCGTCACCGGCTGCATCGACGGCGACGCGCTCAACCATCTCTCCCAGGAAGCGCTGCTGGCCCGGTTGCCGCAAGTCAATCTGCTCTGCCGGCTGAACCCGCAGCAAAAGCTGCGCTGCCTGTTGGCGCTGAAGCGTCTCGGCCATGTGGTCGGATACTTGGGCGACGGCATCAACGACGCGCCGGCTTTGCATGCCGCCGACGTGGGAATCTCGGTCGACGGCGCGGCCGATGTCGCGCGCGCCGCGGCCGATCTCATCCTGCTGGAGCACGATCTCTCGGTGCTGCGCGAAGGCGTGCTCTACGGCCGCCGCACCGTCCGCAACGTCGCGAAATACGTGTTGATGGGCAGCAGCTCCAATTTCGGCAACATGCTCAGCATGGCGCTGGCCGCGGTGCTGCTGCCGTTCCTGCCGATGCTCCCGGTCCAGGTGCTGCTCAACAACCTGATCTACGACCTCTCGCAGACCGCCCTGCCGTTCGACGAAGTCGATCCGGAAGCGACCGAACGGCCGGCGCGCTGGGACAACCACCTGGTCGCGCGCTTCATGCTGGTGTTCGGGCCGCTGAGCTCGGTCTTCGACCTTCTCACCTTCTATACGCTGTTCGTGCTGTTCGCGGCCGGCGAAGCGCTGTTCCAGACCGGCTGGTTCGTGGAATCGCTCGCCACCCAGATCCTGGTCGTGTTTGCAATCCGCACCCGGCGCCCGCTGCTCAAGAGCCGGCCGCATGCGGCGGTGACGGCGACCGCGCTCGGCCTGAGCGCCCTGGCGCTGGTCCTGCCCTATACGCCGGTCGGCGCCTGGTTCGGGCTGGTGCCGCTGCCGGCCTTGTTCTTCGCCTTTCTCGCGGCGGCGGTCGCCGCCTATCTGATCCTGGTCGAAATCGCCAAGCGCTGGTTCTATCGCCGCTTCCGGGCGTGACGGCCGAGCTCGCGGCGCGCCAGCACCAGGCCGGGAATCATTGGCAGCCAGAAGGTGAAACCGCGCAGCAGCAAGGTCGCGGTCAGCGCCGCCGCCACCGACTGGCCCTGGAGATTGAGGGCGGCGGTCGACACCGCCTCGAACGTGCCGAGACCGAGCGGCATCGGCCCGACGGTCGCCGCGACCGAAGCCATGATGAAGCCGGCGAAGGCCTCGGCCGGATCACCGTCGCTGCCGACCGCGTGAAGCATCGCCCAGAGCGTCATGGCGTCGAGCAGAAAGACAACGAGCTGCAGCAACAGCGAGGCGATGAAGGAGACCGGGTCCTTCAGCACCCGGGCCGGCGCCTCGGCCATGGCGTCGACCAGGGTGGAGAGGGCCGGCAGGATTCGCGTCACCAGGGTAAAGGGCCAGACCCTGACCCAGCGCCGCACCAGCAGCACCGCCATCGGCACCGCCAATGCCACCAGCACGAAGGCGCCGGCGCCGGCGATCATCCAACGGTCAAGCACCCGCTCGGCGTAGAGGATTCCGCTCGCGACCGCGACCGCAATGAAATAGGCGGCATAATAGGAGATCATCCCGACCAGCAGGGTCGCCATGGCGATCCCCTTGGGCACGCCGCGGCGATGCAATCCCGCCAGCACCAGCAGGGTGCCGCCGATCCCACCCGTCGGCAGCGCCTGGTCGGTAAAGAGCTTGGCCAGGCCCATCGGCACCAGTGCGAGATAGGGCCGGGGCTGCCCGGCGCGGCGCAGGGTCACCCACCACACACCCGCGGCGGCGAAATAGGTCGCCGCCTGCAGGCCGGCCGCCACCAACAGCCAAAGCGGCTCCGCCTGTCGCGCCAGTTCGGCGAAATGCTCGAGCTCGGTGAAATGCAGCGCGACCAGGATGACGGCGGCCAGGATCAACAGGCCGGTGAGCCAGGCCAGGCCCCTGCGCCAGCCCGGGGGATCCTCGACCGGCTGCTTCGAAACCCCCGTCATCTCGACCCCTAGCGATGCCGCGCCGCCGCGAGAACCGCACCGGCGCCGATCAACATCCCTCCGGCGATCCGATTGCGCAAGCGGCCGCGGGCAGCCAGCAGATGCCGGGCCCGCGCCGCCGCCAGGGCCCAGCTGCCGTCCACCAACACGGCGATCGCCACGAAGGTCGCCGAGAGCAGCATGACCTGCGGCAGGAAAGCGCGCTCGACCGAGACGAACTGCGGGAAGAAAGCGCCATAGAAGAGCAGCGTCTTCGGGTTGGTCATCGACACCAGGAACGCCCGCGTGAACATCGCGCGCCGCGACTTCAGCTCCGGCCTGGTCTTGGTGAGATCCACCGCCGGCGCCCGCCATTCCCTGATTCCGAGATAGACCAGGTAGGCGACGCCGACCCAGCGCAGCAGCTCGAACCAGGCGCCAAGTGCGCCGAGGAGCGGCGTCATGCCGACGGCGACCAGGGCAAGCTGCAGCAGCATGGCCGAGCTGGTCCCGGCGACCGTCAGCAGGCCGTAACGCGCTCCATGCGCCACGCTGTTGGCGACGATCAGTGCGACATTGGGGCCGGGTATGACCATCAGGACGGTGACCGCGGCGATGAAAGCCAAATAGAGACTGAGATCGATCAAGGGACTCTCCTTTGCGTCAGAGGGAAATGCGGCGGGAGCCCGAAATGAAAAACCCCGCCGGATGGGCGGGGCTTGGTGTCGACCAGGTCGGGATCAACCGGTCGGGGCGATCCTCAAATTCCAGCCAGCACAAACGCCGCCGCGTGATGGCGACGTTGCCGTTGGAGCCGGGTGAGAAGCGCGCTGGTCATGGGCCGGGTTTCTACGCCCGCGGCTGCGGAAAAGCAATCGACCATGCGCTATGCTGCGCAGCATGGCCCGCAGCAAAACCTCGCCCCTGTTTCCCGGCATCGGCCCGGTCACCGAGCAAAGGCTGATTGCCGTTGGCGTCGCCGACCTCGCCGCCTTGCGCAAGCTGGGGCCGCCAAGGCCTATCAGCGGCTGAAGTTCCGCTTCGGCAAGGACGTCACCTTGAATGCGCTTTATGGCTTGGAGGCCGTGCTGACCGGACAGCACTGGCGCGCGATCACGCCGGCACGGAAAGCCGAACTGCAGCGCGAAGCGCAAAAATGAAGCTCCACCCGGAAGGGCGGAGCTTGCAGTACGAAGTCCGTACCAGGGTCGTCAGGCCGCTTTGGCGGCCCGCTTGCTCTTCCGCCAGCGCGCGAAGCCGAGCGCGCCGAGCCCGGAGGCGAAGAGCGGCAGAGCGGCCGGAATCGGGGTCGCGGCGACCTGATCGAAATTGGCCGCCGAGAGGCCGGCGAAGGCGCTGTCGGATATGATCGAGATCGATTGCGCGATCAAGCTGGCGAAAGTGAAGCTCAGTGGGGCCTGGCCGGTATAGGTGAAGTCGAGGCTGGTGAGGTGGGTGCCATCGGCCCAGACCTCGAAATTCTCAGTCTGGTCGATGCCCGGGATGTCCGAGTTCTTGACCGTGACCGCGTTCAGCTGGACGTTGAAACCGGCATCCGCGGTCAGGGTGAAGACGTGCGAGCTGCCGTGGAAGCTGGTGGCGAAGACCGCGCCGCCACCATTGGCCGCGCTGACCGTCACTAGGCGCTGGTTCGTGCCGGTATAGTCCGCGACGACATTCGGCGTGAACCCGTTGCCCAGGCCATAGGTGCCGAAGCCGTTCGGATCCGTGGTGTTGTTGACGCGCGAGCCGTAGCAGGGCTGCGTGCTGTTCTCGATGCAGTTCGCGGCACTGCCCGCCGTGTTGCCGAAATCCAGGGTGGTCGCTTGGGCTTCAAGACCGAAGGCACCAACGACGCCGGCCGCCATGAGCAGCCCCAACGCTGTCCGCTTCATCTGCCTCACCGCTTTTAGTTACCTGCCTGCGGAAAAGGTGGCCGATGTCGCAAAGCGACGCCTCCCCCAAATGGGGGTGAACGCGCAGCGTTAACCGTTATTCGGTGGAATGGCTCACCAGCGTCCGTTGCCGGTACGCATATCCTCCGGCTTCAGCAGGATTGGAAACCGCGCACGCAACCTGGCATCGGTCGCGGGATCGATATAGGCGGGGTAGTGCGAGGCCAGGATCTCCTGCGCCCTTGCGCGCGCCGCCTGGCGGATGTCGGGGGAACCACGGCTCTGCCAGCCGTTCATCGAATCGCGGTCGGCGATATGCGGGTAGAGATACTCGGTCTCCATCAGCTCGAGCGTCTTCGGCGAACCCAGATAGTGACCGGGTCCGGCGATCACGCGGGCGATTTCGTCGAAGCTCAGGCTCTCGTCGGTGACGTCGATGCCCTTCAGCACGCGCTGGATGTTGCCGAGCATGTCATTGTCGATGACCATGGCCTCGACCGAGCAGCCGATCAGGCTGGCCATCATGCCGCAGCATTCGTTGACGTAGTTGCCACCGGCGACCGCGGCGAGGGTGACGCTGACGCCTTTCTCATAGCCCGCCTGGGCGTCGATCGCCTTTGCATCGGTCATGCCGGCCCCGACCGAGGAGGGGAGATCGTAGAAGCGGCACATCTGCACCGCGGCCGCGGTGAGCAAAGCCTCCTCGCCGCCACCGCCGGTGAAGGAGCCGGTGCGCAGATCCGATACGAAAGGCCAAATGCCGAAGGAGACCGGCAGGCCCGGCGTGATCAGATTCCCGACGATCAAGGTCACCAAGGTTTCCGCCACGGTCTGCACCAGGGTGCCGGCCAGCGCCGCGGGCGCGGTGGCGCCGGCCTGGGCAGCGATCGCCGGATCAATGCAGAGGCCCAGACGCGCATTCGCCACCATCACCTCGGCATTCTCCTTGCCGAAGCGAAGCGGGGAGACGATCGGGCAGCCGCCGATGACGCAAAACGGGCGTTCGACGAACCGGCCTTCGCCGCCGAGGAAGGCGTCGAAGAAGGCGATCAGCTTGGCGTGGTGTTCGACATTCTCGATCGAGACACCGAAGGATTTCTGCGTCCCGGCCAGGCAGGCATAGGCGACGTTGAAATCCGAAGTGATGCGGTCCGGCATGTCGGTTGCGACGATGGTCTGGCCGAAGCAATGCACATGCTCCAGCCGGTCGGCGAGCCGCGCGAAATCGTAGAGGTCGAGCAGGGTCGAGGGCCGGTACTCGCCGCTGTTGAAGTCGAGCACCTTGATGGCCTCGCCCGCGGTGGCGAAGTTGACATGGCTGCCACCGAGCTCGAGGTCGTGCTCCGGGGTCACGCCATAGGCGGTGTAGCGGCGGCAGGCGATCGCCAGCATGTCCTCGACCAGCGCGCGCGGAAAGCAGAGCCGCCCCTGGTCGTTCAGCCAGCAGCCGCGCGGCTGGGCGACGTCGAGAATCTCTTGAATGGGCTCGCCGACGCCGAGCTTCTCCAGGACGTCGAGCGCCGTGTCGTGGATGCGCCGCATGTCATGCTCGGAGAGCGGCCGATAGGTGCCGCCGGGCATGCCGGGACGGACGGCACCGGCCTTGGGCCCGGACTTCCGCAAGGCGCGACGCGCCGCGCTGCCGCCACGACCCAAACGCCCACCGAGTTCCGAAATGCTGGCAGTATCGGCCATCTGCGCCTCCGCTGAATGAATATTCATTTTAGTCCGGCCATCCAACGGGGTGAAGTCTTGCAAGGTCGCACCCGGCTTTCTATATTTCTAGAAACCTTGTCTAGAAAGGTGGAAAATGGCCCTCAGCATCAAGGACCCGGAGACGGACCAGCTCGCGCGCAGGTTGGCGAAGGCGACTGGACAGAGTCTCACCGATGCGATCAACAGCGCCTTGCGCGACAAGCTGCGCATCATCGAGGGTGATGAGCGGACTGAAGAACAGTTCATCGCGGACGTGATGAAGATTGTCGAGCGATCCGCCAAGCTTCCTGTCCTGGATCCCCGGCCGGCCGATGAAATCATCGGTTACGACGAGAACGGGCTGTTCGGCTGATGGTGATCGATACGTCGGCGGTGCTGGGCATCATGCAAAAGGAAGACGGTGCGCTGCAGTTGCTGCGCAAAATGGCCGCCGCTCCGGTTCGCTACCTATCCGCCGTGAATTTTCTCGAAGCCTTGGTCGTGATGGACAGCCGCCTCGGCCCGCAAGGCGGCGAGGCCGTGGAAGAGTTCGTCGCCGCGACGAATATCCAGATCGTCCCCGTGCGCGTCGAGCATGCCCGCCTCGCCCGCGAGGCCTATCGTCGCTTCGGCAAGGGCAATCACGGCGCGAAACTCAATCTCGCCGACTGCTTTGCTTATGCGCTCGCCAAGGAAATCGGCGAGCCTCTGCTCTTCAAGGGCCATGACTTCTCGAAAACCGACATCCGCGTCGCCTGAGCAGAGACCCCAGCAAATCACGGGTTGAACCATCTGTCCGCACAGCGTTTGATCCAAAGCATACCGCAAAGGATCCGCAATGACCGCTCCCGCGCCGAAGCTAAACCCGGAAAACAAGCTCGGCGAATCCACATCGCCCTATCTGCTGCAGCACCGGTTCAATCCGGTGAACTGGCGGATCTGGGGCGAGGAAGCGCTCAGCGAGGCGCAGCGCGACAACAAGCCGATCCTGCTCTCGGTCGGCTATGCCGCCTGCCATTGGTGCCATGTCATGGCGCATGAGAGCTTCGAGGACGAGGGTATCGCGGCCCTGATGAACAAGCTCTTCGTCAACATCAAGATCGACCGCGAGGAGCGGCCGGATCTCGACACCATCTATCAGCAGGCCTTGGCCTTGCTGGGCCAGCAGGGCGGCTGGCCCTTGACCATGTTCCTGATGCCGGACGGGCGGCCGTTCTGGGGCGGCACCTATTTTCCGAAGGAGGCGCGCTACGGCCGGCCGGGCTTCGGCGACGTGCTGAACTTCGTCTCGGAGATCTTCCACAAGGAACCGCAGAAGGTGATGACCAACGTCACCGCGATCGGCGAGGCGATGCAGAAGCTCTCCACACCGAGAAGCGGCGGCGAGATCGAGGCCGCCTTGCTCGACCAGATCGCCGAGCGGCTGCTGCAGGAGGTCGACCTGGAGAAAGGCGGCATCGGTTCGGCGCCGAAATTCCCGCAACCGGCGATCTTCACCTTGCTCTGGCGCGCCTATAAGCGCTCAGGCCGCGCGGAGTTTCGCCACGCCGTGACCGTGACCCTGACGCAGATGGCCCAGGGCGGGATCTACGATCATCTCGGCGGCGGGCTTGCGCGCTATTCGACCGACGCCGACTGGCTGGTGCCGCATTTCGAGAAGATGCTCTACGACAATGCCGAGTTCATCGCGCTGCTGACCCTGGTCTGGCAGGAGACCAAGGACCCGCTCTACGAGGCCAGGGTGCGCGAGACCATCGACTGGCTCGAGGCCGAAATGTTGACCGGCCCCGACCAGAAGACCAACCGCGCCTTCGCCGCCTCGCTCGACGCCGACTCAGAGGGGGAGGAGGGACGCTTCTACGTCTGGAGCCGTAAGCAGATCGACGCCGCCCTCGGCGACGAGGCCGACTTCTTCTGCGCCCATTACGACGTGACACCCGGCGGCAATTGGGAAGGCCTCTCCATTCTCAACCGCTCGCAAAAACCCGCCCTCCTGGACGAAGCGGGCGAGGCCCGCCTGCTGCGCGCGCGGCAAACCCTGCTCTCCGCGCGGGCCGAGCGCGTGCGCCCGGGCTGGGATGACAAGGTACTGGCCGACTGGAATGGGCTGATGATCGCGGCCCTGGTCGAAGCCGGCCTGGTGTTCGAGGAGCCGCATTGGATCGACCTCGCCCGCGACGCCTTCGCCTTCATCCGCCGGCACATGTTCAAGGACGGGCGGCTCTACCACGCCTGGCGCAAGGACAAGCTGGCGCATCCGGCGACGCTCGACGATCACGCCAATCTCGCCCGCGCGGCGCTGGCGCTCTACGAGGCGACGGCGAAGGTGCAGTATCTCGACGCCGCGCGTGAGCTGACCGCGCTGCTTGACGCCCATTTCTGGGATCCGGCCAGCGGCGGCTATTTCATGACCGCCGACGACACCAAGGACATGGTGGTGCGGCCGAAATCCGCCGCCGACAACGCGGTGCCCAACGGCAACGGCGTCATGGTCGGCGTGCTGGCGCGGCTCTTCCTGCTGACCGGCGAAGCGCGCTTCGAGGAACGCGCGCGCGCCCTGGTCGCGGCCTTCAGCGGCGAGGTCGAGCGCAATTTCTTCCCGCTCTCGACCTTCCTCAACAACGCGGCCTTCCTCGCCAATGCGCTGGAAGTGGTGATCATCGGCGCCCATGACGCACCGGACACGATCGACCTGATCAAGACGGCGATGCGGCATTCGCTGCCCGACCGGCTGCTCCAGGTGGTGCCGCCCGATACCACGCTGCCCGCAGCGCATCCCGCGTCCGGCAAGACCCAGCAGAACGGCAAGGCCACCGCCTATCTCTGCCGGAACCGAAGTTGCGGCTTGCCGATCACCGACCCGAAAGCGCTGGACGCCGCGCTGTCGACGCAGCTGGCGGCGGCGTGACGATCAATGAGTGACCTGGAGCTGCGGCCCGAGCAGGGTCCCGAGGTCGTTCATGCTGGCGACCGAGCCGCCGACGCCGGTCAAGGTCAGGGTTGAAGCCCCGCCGTTCCAGCTGATGACGCAATTGCCGGCGGCAGCCACGGCCGAGAAGCCGGCATCGATCAGGTCCTGGATGTCGTTGCCCGCGCCGTCGAGGACCTGGGTGAAGACCAGCCGGTCGCCTTCGACCAGCTTGAAATCGGTGACCGTGTCCTTGCCGAGCTCGGCGAAGCGGAACTGGAAGGTGTCCGCGCCCGTGCCGCCGGTCATCGTATCATTGCCAGCACCGCCCACGAGCGTATCGCCGCCGCCATTGCCGACCAGGGTGTCGTTGCCGGCACCGCCGGTGAGCGTATCGACGCCGGCGCCGCCGGTCAGCGAATCATTGCCGGCGCCGCCCGTCGCGGACAGCGCCGCGCTGGTTTCCGCCGTGCCGATGACGGTGAGAACGCGGGTGGCCGAGAGCAATGCGCCATCAATGCTAAGGCCCGCGGCATTGGTCGCATCGTTCACAGTGAGCTTGTAGCTGTTGCCGTCGGCGACGGTGATGGTCTCGACATTGGTGAGCGTGGTCGCGCTAAAGACCACGCCTGCCGCGTAGTTCCCGTTGAGACTGAGCGTATCGGCATCGGCGCCGCCGTCGATCCGGTCGGCGGCGGTGAAGAAGCCGCCGAGGGTGAAAGTGTCGCTGCCAGCGCCGCCGCTCAAGGTATCATTGCCGGCCCCGCCGGTGAATTTGTCAGCCCCGGCACCGCCGGTGATCGTGTCATTGCCGGCACCGCCGATGGCCGTCAGGGCCGCGCTAAGCTCGGCGCCCCCGTCGAGAGTCAGCGCATTGGCGGCGGCCAGGGCAGCGGCATTCACCGTGAGGCCGCTGCCGTTGGTCGCGTCATCCAGGGTCAGCCTGTAGCTGTTGCCCGCCGCGACGGAGATGGTCTCGACATTCCTGACCGTCGTCGCGCCGAGAACGACCCCCGCGCTGTAGTTGCCGGAGAGGGTCAGCGTATCGGTGTCCGCGCCGCCGTCGATCTGGTCGAGCGCGGTCAGGTTCGTCCCGAGCGCAATCGTGTCATTCCCCGCGCCGCCATCGACGACATCGTCGCCGGCGCCGGTAGTCAACAGGTCGTTGCCGGCGCCGCCGCTCAGCACGTCCGATCCGGCGCCGCCGGTGAGCACGTCGTTGCCGGCACCGCCGGTCGCAGCCAGTGACGCACTGGTCTCGGCCGCGCCGTTCACCGTGAGGACACGCGTGGCGCCGAGCAGCGAGCCGTCGATGCTGAGCCCGGCTGCATTGGTCGCATCGTTCAAGGTAAGCTTGTAGCTGTTGCCGTCGGCGACAGTGATGGTCTCGACATTGGCGAGCGTGGTCGCGTTGAAGACGATGCCGGCTGCATAGTTGCCGTTGAGGCTGAGCTTGTCCTGGTCCGCGCCGCCGTCGATCTGGTCCGCCGCGGTGAAGCTGCCGCCGAGGATGAAACTGTCGGCCCCAGCATTGCCGCTCAAGCTATCGATGCCGCCACCCGCGGTGATCACATCCGCTCCGGCGCCGCCGGTGATCACGTCATTGCCGGCGCCGCCGGTCACGATCAGCGCCGCGCTGATCTCCGCCGAACCATCCAGGGTCAGCACGGCGGTCGCGGCGAGGGCGGCGGCATTGACCGTGAGGCCGGTGCCGTTCGTGGCGTCGTCCAGCGTGAACTTGTAGCTGTTGCCAGCCGCCAGCGTGAGCGTCTCGACATTGGTCAGGGTCGTCGCGCTAAAGACGACGCCGGCACCGTAGCTACCGGACAGCGTGACCGTGTCGTTGCCGGCACCGCCGTCGATCTGGTCCGCCGCGGTCAGGTTTGCGGCCAGCACTATGGTGTCATTGCCGCTGCCGCCATCCACCAAGTCGTTGCCAGCGCCGGTGGTCAACTTGTCATTGCCGTCGCCACCCTTCAGCAAGTCCGAGCCGGCGCCGCCGGTCAGCACGTCGTCTCCGGCGCCGCCGCTGAGCAGCAGAGCCGCCGCGGTCTCCGCAGCGCCGTTGACCGTCAGCACCTGGCTCGCGGCGAGCGCACTGCCGTCGATGGCGAGCGATGCCGTCGCGTTGGCATCGTTCAGGGTGAATTTGTAGCTGTTGCCGGCGGCGAGCGCGATCGCCTCGACGTTGACAATGGTCGTCGCCATGAAGGTGAGGCCGGCAGAGTAGTTGCCGTTGAGCTTCAGGATGTCGCTGTCCGCACCGCCATCGAGCTTGTCCGTCGCCAGCAGATTGGCGCCGAGATCGAGCACGTCATCGCCGGCGCCGCCTTGCAGCGTATCGATACCGGCGCCGGAGATCAGCAGGTCGTTGCCGGCGCCGCCCTGCAGGATGTCCGCCCCCGCGCCGCCGACCAGCATGTCATCACCGGCGCCGCCGCGGGCGGTCAGCGCCGCACTCGTCTCCGCCGCGCCGTTCAGGGATAGTGTGTCCACCGCGCCGAGGGCGGAACCATCGACCGTGAGCCCAACCGCATTGTTGGCATTGTCCAGGGTCAGTCCATAATCATGGCCGGTCGCGAGCTGGATGGTCTCGACATTGGTGACCGTGGTCGCCGTCAGCGTCAGGCCGGCATAATCGCCGTCCAGCAACAGGGTGTCGGTGTTGGCGCCGCCGTCGATCCTGTCCGCGACGGAAAGGTCGGCCCCGAGATACAGGGTGTCGTTGCCATTGCCGCCGGAGAGCGTGTCCGTGCCGGCACCGGCCCGCAGCAGATCGGTGCCGCTACCGCCGGTCAGCACGTCATCGCCGGCACCGCCCAGCATCGTGTCGTTGCCGCTGCCGCCGATCGCGGTGAGCGCGGCGCCGGCCTCGGCGCTGCCGTCGAGATAGAGCGCGTTGGCCGCGACCAGGGCCGCGCCGTTGACCGTCAGGCCCAGGGCGTTGGTCGCGTCGTTGAGGATCAGCTTGTAGCTGAAGCCGTTGGCGAGCGTGACGGTCTCGACATTGTTGATCGTGGCCGCCCCGAACGTGACACCGGCGCTGTAATTGCCGTTGAGCGTGACCGTGTCGGTGCCGCTGCCGCCATCGATCGCGTCCGCCGCGGTCAAGTTGCCGGCGAGCACGATGGTGTCGTTGTCGGTGCCGCCGCTCACCCTGTCCATGCCGGCGCCGGTGGTGATCGTATCGTTGCCCGCGCCGCCGGAGAGCACATCGTCGCCGCCGCCGCCGCCGATGGTATCGTTCGCGGCACCGCCCAGCAGGGTCAAAGCGGCGCCGGTCTCGGCCGCGCCGTCGATGATCATCACCTGGCCGGCGATGAGCGCGGTGCCGTCGACCTTCAGCGCGGTCGTCGCCGTCGCGTCATTCAGCACCAGCTTGTAGCTGCTGCCGATGAGCTCGATCTGCTCCACGTTGGTGATGGTGGTGGCACTCAGCGTCACGCCGACGACGTAGTTTCCGTCCAGCCTGACGATGTCGAAATCAGCGCCGCCATCGATCTTATCCACCGCCGTGAGGCCGGCGTTCAGGGTGATGACGTCATCGCCGGCCGCGCCCGAGAGCATGTCATTGCCGGCGCCCGAGGTCAGCGCATCGGCCCCGGCACCGCCGGTCAGCGTGTCGTTGCCGCTGCCGCCGATCAAGACATCGTCCCCGGCGCCACCGGTCGCATTCAGCAGCGACGCGGTTTCCGCAGCGCCGTCGAATACCAACCGGTTGCCGGCGGCGAAAGCCGAGGCATCGACCTTGATCCCGGTCGTGTTGTTGGCATCGGTGAGCTTCAGGTTGTAGTCGTGACCGGCGGCGAGGAGGAAGGTCTCGACATTGGTGACCGTGGTCGCGTCGAACACCACGCCCGCGCCGTAATCGCCGTCCAGCTTCAAGCTGTCGGCGTTGGCGCCGCCGTCGATCTTGTCCGCCGCATCCAGGCCGGCGCCGAGATCCAGGACGTCGTTGCCGTTGCCGCCGGCGAGCCTGTCGGTCCCGCTCCCCGCGATCAGCCTGTCGTCGCCGTTGTTGCCGGTCAGCACGTCATTGCCGGCATTGCCGGAGAGCAGGTCCTTGCCGGCGCCGCCGGTGAGCACGTCGTCGCCGGCGCCGCCCGTGGCGGAGAGAGCGGCGGCGGTCTCCGCCGTGCCGATGACGGTGAGGCTGTTGGGTGCCGCCAGCGCGGAACCCTCGAGGACGAGGCCCGTCGTGTTGCTGGCGTCGCTCAAGGTGAGCTTGTAGCTGTTGCCGGCAGCGAGGGCGATCGCCTCGACATTCACCAGCGTGGTCGCCGTGAAGGTGACGCCCGCCGCGTAGTTGCCGTCGAGCGCGAGCGTATCGGTGTCGGCGCCGCCGTCGATCTTGTCCGCCGCGGTGAGATTGCCGGCCAGTAGCAGGCGATCGTTCCCGGCACCGCCGCTCAGCGTGTCGTTGCCGGTTCCCGCCGTCAGCACATCCGCGCCGGCATTGCCGGTCAGCGTGTCGTTGCCCGCGCCGCCGTCGAGCTGGTCCGAACCACCGCCACCGGTCAGCGCGTCGTTCCCGGCGCCGGCCTCGGCGATCAGCGCCGCGCTGGTCTCCGCGGCACCATTCAGGGTGAGCACATTGCTCGCGGTCAGCGTCTTGCCGTCGACCGTCAGCGAGACCGCGTTATTCGCATCCGCAAGGGTAAGCTTGTAGCTGTTGCCGGCCTTGAGCTCGATGCGCTCGACCTCGCTCAAGGTGGTCGCGGCGAAGATGACCCCCGCCGCGTAGTTGCCGTCGAGCTTCAGGATGTCGTTGCCGCTGCCGCCGGTCAGCGTATCCGCCGCGGTCAGATTGCCGGCGAGGTCGAATATGTCATCGCCGGCACCGCCATCGGCGCTGTCGATGCCGCTGCCGGTGGCCAGCGTATCGTTGCCATCGCCGCCGAGCAGCGCGTCGTCGCCGGAACCCCCTTGCAGAAAATCGTCGTCGTCGCCGCCCGAAAGGGTGTCGCTGCCGCTCGCGCCGAACAGCCGGTCCTCGCCGCCGAGGCCGGAGAGCTGGCCCGCGGCGCCGGCCTGCAGCACCAGGGCTTCGTCATTGCCGGTGCCGGTCGCATTGCCGGCGACCACCGTCTCCGGCATCACGCGGATCGAAAGCGTCGCCGTGTCGCTGCGGCCGTCGCCGTTCACCAGGGTGTAGGTGAAGAGATCGAGCGCGCCGTTCGGCAAGGCGGCGAGATCCGTGACCGAACCCACCGTTCGCTGGTAGCCGACGCCGCCATCGGCCGCGACATGCAACTTTCCAAACTGGCCGGCGACGTCGACGCCCGAAGCTGTGACCGGAATCGCGGCGCCGATCCCCGCCGCTTCAGTGACTCTGCCGCCGGCCGTGAGATCCGGCGCGCCGCCCCATCCGGCGATCACATTGCCGGTGCCGAGCCCACGCAGCACGCCACCGGCATCGTCCTTCGCCTCGAAGGGACCCGGCGCAAGCGTCGGCAGGGTGGGACCGTTGCTGGTCCGCGCCAGGTTGATGTCCTCGAAATCCGGCACCTGCGATCCGGTGCCGCGCAATGTCGAGCTTCCATCGAAGCCCGCATCCTCACGGCCGGTACCGACGGAGCGGAAGCTGCGCAGCAGCGTTCCCGAGACGGGATCGAAGACGGTGAGCAGCGCGCCGCCGAAATACGGCGGCTTCACCCCGGCGGTGGCGAACGCCGCCGGTGGCGGCGGCGGCTCCGGCGCATCGGTCAGGATGATCTCGTTCCCGGGCCGGATCTCGGGCGTCTCCAGCGCCAGGGTATCGCCGCGGGGATCGAGCACGGTCGGCGCCCTGCCGGCCAGCAGCGCCGGCCCATAGCCTTCGATGACCACAAGCTGGTCGCCGGATTGCAGGTAGAGATCGCCGTCGCGCAAGGCGATCGTCGCCGCGGCCAAGGTGAAGGGCAGCTCGACCACCTGACCCGGCTGGGCGGTCAGGATGCGCGGGACGACATTCGGCGTTCCGTCCGGGCCAAGGGCAGGGGCCGCCGTCGGGCTCTTCGGCTCCGGCGCTGCATCTTCGGTATTCGGTGCGACCCCCGTCATGCCCGATCGCCCGGCCAAGCTGCTCCGCCTTCGCGTAACCCCCCGCGAAATAACGGTTTTCGGCCGGCCGCTGTCTCCCCGTTTCGACCCCCGCGTTAACAGCGCGATCCACGTGTTAACGATTTATTAAGCATAGAGTTTACCGGGGCTGGAAAGGATGGACAAGCCGAGTCGAGACTTAATTCCCGACGTTAGCCATGAAGTCTCAGCGCGGAATTTGAGGCTCGACGCCCGAAGTCGACGCCAAAATCCCCCCGATTTGTCACCGCACGCCCGAATTTCGCCTCAAGATCGCCCCGATTACCTTGCAGCTTTGCAACCGCTAAGCGACGATTCCGAGTCGCAACTTATGGGGACTTCGATGAACTTCAGGATGATGTCAGCGCTCGGCGCTGCGCTGCTGCTTGCCGCTTGCGGGAGCAGCGGATCCGATACCGGCGGAAACATGGCGGCGAACGACATGTCGCAGCTCTCCGGCACGGGCGCCGACAGCGTGACCGGCACCGGGCTCGACAACGGCGTCCAGAGCGCCAGCATGGGCCCGGGCAGTGCCGGGGAATTCGAGACCCAGATCGGCAATACGATCCACTTCGACACCGACAGCTACTCGCTGAATGCCGAGGCACAGGGCATCCTGCAGAAGCAGGCGGCCTGGCTGCAGAAATACCCGCAGCACATGGTGACGATCGAGGGCCATGCCGACGAGCGCGGCACCCGCGAATACAACCTGGCTTTGGGCGATCGGCGTGCGACCACGGTGCTGAACTACCTGGTGGCGCTCGGGGTCGATAAATCGCGGCTTTCGGAAGTCTCCTACGGCAAGGAGAAGCCGGTCTGCCCGGACGCCTCCGACAGCTGCTGGGCCGAAAACCGCCGCGGCGTCACCGCGCTCAGCAACTAACCACCCCCAACCGAAAGATCGCCCCGATGCTGCGACAACATCGCGCTCGGCGAGCGCCGGGCGCAAGCCGTGATCCGCTATCTCGCGGCTCTCGGCGTCGATCCCGGACGCCTGAACACGATCAGCTACGGCAAGGAGCGACCGGTCTGCTCCGAGGCGGAGGAGGCTTGCTGGAGCCAGAACCGGCGGGCCGTCACGACGCTCGATCAATAGAAGCGCGCTTTCCTCATCCCGCCGACGAGATAACCCTGTCTTGACGGGGCGCGGCGGACTTGCCACTTTCATCCCGTTACACGTCTTCAGGGCGGGGTGAAACTCCCCACCGGCGGTAAGGGTTCTTAAGAATCCGAGCCCGCGAGCGCCGCGATCCTCGGATCGCGGGTCAGCAGATCAGGTGACGCATCTCCCGATGCCAGTCCTGGGCCGACGGTTAAAGTCCGGATGGAAGAAGACGCAACGTCCGATGAGCGATTCCGCGCGCGGAATCCGTCTTGTCAGGCGTTCGCCCTGAAACGTTTGTCGCAACCTGTTGAAGTGCGAGGAGCGTTTCACAATGACCATTCTTCTCAACCAGCGCATCGATGCCGCCATTGCCGCCATGCGATCGGGCATCCCGGTCGTCATGCTGGACGACCATGACCGCGAGAACGAGGCCGATCTTGTCCTCGCCGCCGAGACCCTGACCCGCGATGTGATGGCGCGGATGATCCATGACGGCAGCGGCATTGTCTGCCTCTGCCTCGACGACGAGACAGTGCGGCGGCTGGACTTGCCGCCGATGGTGGCGCGCAACGAATGCAAGAACGGCACGGCCTTCACCGTCTCGATCGACGCGCGGCACGGCATCAGCACCGGCGTTTCCGCCGCCGACCGGCTGGTCACGGTGCGCGCCGCGGTCTCGGAACGCGCGACGCCCGCCGACCTCATCCGCCCCGGCCATATCTTTCCGCTGCGCGCCAATCCCGGCGGCGTTCTGACGCGGCGCGGCCATACCGAGGGCTCGGTCGATCTCGCGCGGCTCGCCGGGCTGAAACCGGCCGCGGTCATCTGCGAGCTGATGACCAAGGACGGTGAAATGCTGCGCAGCAAAGCTGCAAAAAGCTATGCCCGCCGCCACGGCTTCCCGGTGCTCACCATCGCCGAGCTGGTCGCCTATCGGACGGAAGTGGAACGCGCCGCCGCCTGACCGCCCCGGCGCGGCAAAGCGCCGCGTTTGGAGTCCGCCAGGCGGATTTGTCCTAAGTTTGACTAAACGCAAATCGCCCGCACCGCTTCGCCGCTAAGGATTTCAGTCGCAGGCTGCTCAGCCATGTTTGCGACGGCCAGCATCGGAAAATCCTTTCGCGAGGCGAGATCATGAAACGTTGGATGATGGCCAGTGCACTGCTGGCCGGTCTTTTCACTTACGGCCTGGGGCTCGCGGCCGAAGCGGCCTCGCCAGCGAAGCCGCTTTTCGCCGGCATGAAGAATGAGAACGACAGCGACGTCCAGCATGTCCGCGACGCGCTGACCGGCTTCAGCGGCGCCAACAAGCGCTGGCCCGCCAATCTCGACGAGCTCGTCGCTTTCGCGCAGCAATACCGGCTGCCGCTCGACCTCACCGTGTTCGACCGCGCCAACTACTCCGTGCAGGACCAGGGCGGGGCCTCGGTCGCCGTCTTCGAGTTCGTCATGAAGGGCTCGCCCACCAAGGGCGCCTTCGCCATCGCCAACTACAGCGTGAAGAAGTGAGGGCCCGGCCATGAAGAGAATCGATTTCCGCACCGCCAGCTTTGCAACGATTGCGCTGCTCTCCGCGGCGGCCCTCGGCGGCTGCGCGCCGCCGCCGCAAGAACAATTCTCGATGATGCCGCCCCCCTCCATTCCGGAACCGTCGCAGATGCCGGAGCCGACCGAACCCGGCGTCGCCGGCGGCACCACGGAGCTCCCGGCACCGCCGCCAGCACCCTATGACGCCGACCATGTCGGCGAAGAAATCAGCTCGGCGGTCAGCAGCACGCCGCGGACCACGATCTACACCAACGTGCTCAACGGGTCGGGCGGCAGCTGCGTCGACGCGGCGACCACCCGCGGCCGCGCCATCGCCGACAAGCTGCAAACCATGCAGAACAATGGGCAGATTCCCGCCGACCACACGATCGAGGTCCATACCTACAGCGGCTATCGGGTGCCGGGCATCGACTACGGTAGCCTGCACACCTACACCGTTACGCAGATCAAAGGACCCGACGGTAGGGTCAAGGACACCTGGACCTCCGACAACTATCTCGGCCCCAACAGCACCACGCATCACACCGGCGATGGCGGCTACAGCGACTGGAGCGATCCGATGACCAGTCCGGTTCCACCGACCAACGCACCGACGACGACGCCGACCAAGAAGCCGCGCACCGGCGGCGGCAGCGGGGGTGGCGGCGGCGGGGGTGGCGGTGGTGGCGGCGGCGGGGGTGAGGGCTGAGGAGGTCATCATGAGGCGCAGCTTTTCACGGCGGATTGCATTGAAGAGCGCGCTGGCAGCACTCGGCGCGATCGCGACAGCAGGCCCGCTGCAGCGCGCGGCACAAGCCGGCGTCGATACCCGGCGCCGGCTGTTCGTGCCCGGCTACCGCACCGAGCTCGCCCGCCAAGGCGACACCTTGCTGGTCGACCTGCCCGAGGTCAGCAAGGTCCCGGCCGGCTGGACCGAGAACCGTACCGCGCTCAACATGTTCGACCTTTCGGAGCCCGGCGCCGAACCCAAGCGCGCCGTGTTCCCGGTCCGCGGCCACGGCCTGCAGGTGCTGCGCCCGCTCGGCGTCGGCATCTTCTCCGGCATGGAGCATGACACCGTCGTCGGCTTCGATCTGGAAAGCCTCGACATGACGGCGCTGGTTCGCCCGGTTCGGGAAGGCTGGCGCTTCGGCGGCCATCCGGCGGTGATGCCGGACGGCAAGCACGTCGCCATCGCCGAGCGCCATCCGGCCGACCCGAAGAGCGGCGATCGCGCCAGCGATATCGCACGGCTGGCGGGACGCATCGTCATCCGCGACGCGGTCACCCTCGCGCCGGTCGGCGAACTGCCGGGCCACGGCATTCGCCCGCACGAGATCCAGATCACCGAAGACGGGCGCCACATGGTGGTGGCGAATTACGGCAGCACCGCGGTCGCCGGCTCCTCGGACGACAATCCCGATCTGCCGGACCCGATCGCACCGGGCATCGCCGTCATCGAGATCGCCAGCGGCAAGCTGCTGTCCTGGATCGATGGGACGGATCCGACCGCCGAGCTCCGGCATCTATGCGGCAAGCGGCTGGATCGCATCTTCGCGGTAACCGCGAAGATGGCTTGGGCCGATTCCCCGGAAGCGGCAGGCCTCGAACCGGACCCGAGCGCCGAGCATGGATTCGAATATCTCGCTTCGCGGCCGGTTCGCGTCGTCGATGGTCAGGCCGAGCCGCTGCTCTCGGACAACCTGCCGATGACCCGGCATGGACTTTCCGTGCTCTACGACGCGACGGCTGATGAAATCCTGATGACCTTTCCGGCCACGCACCGCATCGCGCTGTTCGACGGGGCGACCGGCGCCGTCAAGAAGGTCATCCGGACCGACCAGCATGGGCTGCGCTGGCCCTGCGGCGTCGCGCTCTCACCGGACGGTGCCTCCTGGCATGTGACCGGCTATTGGAACGGCCTGATGAAGCTCCAGGCGGGCACCCATCTCATCGACAGCGTCACGCCGCTGCCGAAATGGTGGGGCCACAGCCACACGGTGATCGGCTAGCCGGCGGCGCTTCGCCCTTCCATTCCGCGGCCAATCGCGCCAGAGTCGCCGCTCCTTATTGCAGCCAGGAGTAAAGCGATGAAGGCGAATGCCATCCGCATCCATGAAACGGGCGGACCCGAGGTCATGCGCTGGGAAGAGGTCGAGGTGCCGCCGGCAGGTCCCGGCGAGGTCACGATCAAGAACCATGCCTGCGGCCTCAACTTCATCGACACCTATCAGCGGAGCGGCCTTTATCCGCTCACCATGCCGAGCGGTCTCGGCCTGGAAGGCGCCGGCGTGGTCGAGGCGATCGGGCCCGGCGTCACCGAGTTCAAGCCCGGCGATCGGGTCGCCTATTGCTCGGCGCCGAACGGCGCCTATGCGACCTACCGCAACTATCCCGCAGAGCGCCTGATCAAGCTTCCGGATTCGGTCGATTTCCAGACCGCCGCCGGCATGATGCTGCAGGGCATGACGGTCGAGTTCCTGCTCCGCCGCACCTATCCGGTGAAGGCGGGCGACTTCGTGCTGTTCCATGCCGCCGCCGGCGGCGTCGGCACCATCGCGATGCAGTGGCTCGCCAGCCTGGGCGCGGTCACCATCGGCACCGCAGGATCGCCGGAGAAATGCGCCATCGCCAAATCGCTGGGTGCGACCCACGTCATCAACTACCGCAGCGAAGACTGGGTGAAGCGGGTCAAGGAGATCACCGACGGCAAGGGCGTCCACGTGGTCTATGACGGCGTCGGCAAGGACACCTTCCTGCCCTCGCTCGATTGCCTGCGGATGCGCGGCATGATGGTGACCTTCGGCAACGCCTCTGGCCCGGTGCCGGAAATCCCGCCGCTGTTGCTCTCGCAGAAGGGCTCGCTGTTCCTGACCCGGCCGACCCTGTTCCACTATATCGCCAGCCGCGCCGATCTCGAGCTCTCAGCCAGCGCCTTGTTCGACGTGGTCAACCGCGGCGTGGTGAAGATCCAGATCGGCCACCGCTATCCGCTGAAGGACGCGGCGGAGGCACATCGCGATCTGCAGGCCAGGAAGACGACCGGCGCGACGATCCTGCTGCCGTAACGCTTACGCCGCGCGGGCCAGCGCCGGCGCTGGGAAGGTCACGCTGGCGGTGGTGCCCTGGCCGGGCTTGCTGGCGAGCGCCAGCGTGCCGCCGTTGAGCTCGGCCAGCGACTTCGAGATCGCCAGTCCGAGACCCCAGCCGATCTGTGTCCTGGACTGGCTGTTCTCGATCTGGCCGAAGGGCTGCAGCGCGCGTTCGAGATCGCCGGCGGCGATGCCGATGCCGCTGTCCTTGACCCAGATGCAGAGCTGGCCGTCCTGGGTGCGATGCGCGCCCAAGGTCACACTGCCGCCGGGCTCGGTGAACTTCACCGCATTGCCGAGGAAGTTCAGCACGATCTGCTTCAGATGCTTGCGATCGACGAATAACCGCGGCAGCTCGCCGTCGAGATCGCCCAGCAGCGCGAGCCCGCGTTCCGCGGCGCGCTGCTGCATCATGCCGATGCAGGCGTTGCCGAGCTCATGGACATCGACCGATTGCGGCACCGGCGTCATCTTGCCGTTCTCGATCCGGGCGATGTCCAGCACGCCGTCGATCAGGCCGAGCAGATGCCGCCCAGCGCCGACCACGTCAGCTGCGTAGTTCCGGTAGCGCGGCTCGCCCAGCGGGCCGAAGGCCTCCAGCGCCATGATCTCGGAGAAGCCGATGATGGCGTTCAGCGGCGTGCGCAATTCATGACTCATATGGGCGAGGAATTCCGTCTTGGCCCGGTTGGCGACCTCGGCCCGGAGCTTCGCGGCGGAGAGCTCGTGCGCGACATACCAGAGCCGGCGGCGGTGCCGGATCAGCACCGCGACCAGGATCAGCAGCGAGAGCAGCACCGCCGCGGTGATCCCGGCCAGCAGGCCGAAATCAACCTCGATCCGGCCGCGCTCGGCATTCACCGTCTGCAGGCCTTGCTGATAGCTGGCGAGCGCAATGCGGCGCACCGAGCCTTCGGTTGCGCGCAAGATGGAATAGATCTCCGGCGCCGCGGCGCTCAACGAGCCCGTGGCCGCGACCAGGCCGGTGATCTCGCCGTCGAGCGTCGCGATCCGCCTCAGCTCGATCTTGAACATCTCGTCCTGCGGGAGCTGCGCACGCGCGTCGCCCGCGCTCACCACATGGACCCAGGTCTGGAAGGAATTCCAGCGGTCGGCGAGCTCCTGCGGATCGTCATGCCCGGCGAGCGAGGCGGCGACCGAGGCCTCGAACCGCGTGTAATGCGTCTCGAGCTGGGTTCCCATCCAGGTGATGTTGTAATGCGGCGCGTTACGGAGAGAGTCGAGGCGATCCACGGCCCGGCTGCCGATCCAGCCGGCGGCAATCACCATGGCAGCGATCCCGATCGCGATCAGGACATCACGCAAGATGCCGCGGCGCCGGCTCAACATGGCGCTGCGGGCGGCCGGCATGCCGCTGAAGGTAGTGCGTCCGCTCATGCTCATTGCACGGTCAACCGGTTCAATTGCCAGACGCTGCGCGAGAAGTAGAGATCCTTCTGCAGCCCGGAATGTTCGGAATAGGGATAGATGATCCAGAGCGGGCCCTTGTCGTCCTCCGGCAAGGGCTTGCCGTCGACCGCGTAGGCGACAATGACGTCGTAGTCCCGGACGTCCTCCATCGGGATCTTGACCTTATAGTCGTCGACCGCGTCGGCGATGATGCTTTGGCCTTCGGCCCCCAGCCGCTCCAGCAGGTCGCGGATCTTCACGCCCTCGTAGAGATTCTCGCCATCGGTCCAAGGCGTCATGGTGGTGATACGCGTGACAGGCAGAGCCTTCAGCGCCGCCAGGTCGAAGGCGGCGGGCTGGCCGCCGGAAACATTGCCATCGATCACCAGAATCGTGCCGGCCGGCGTCGCGGCTTGCGCCATGACGCTCGAACCACCGGGCCAACCGATTGTCGCGACGCCGATCCCCATCAGCATCCCGGCGCACACGCCGCGAAACAGAACGCGCGGTCTCATGCCGTCCAACCCCAAACAAAGCCGCAATTAAAGCGAGTTTGCTCAGGGATTAATTGAAGCGACGTTAACGAAAATGGGAACGGCGCTGAGAAGATATTCCGGCGCTGCGCAGGCCGCGCGTCAGCGCGTCAGCAGCACCGCGGCTTCGGCGGGGAAGGTGAGCCAGACCGGGCGGCCGATGGTCTCGACATCCTCGAGGCTGCGGTCGACATTCTGGTGCGCCACGGCGATGGGACGCTCGCTGCCTGGCACCGAGATGTAGAAGTGGCTGCGGTCGCCGAAATAAGCCTGGGCGTTGACCTTGCCCGCCACCGCATTGGCATTGCCCGCCGGCCGGTCCCAGGCGAGCCGCAGCTTCTCCGGCCGCACCGCGATCGAGACCGCGGCCCCCAAGGGTGGCGGCGTACCCTCAAGCATCGCATTCAACGAACCCAAAGGCCCGGCATCGACCACGGCACGGCCGCCGGCCGCATCGCGCAGGGTGCCCGGGAAGAAGTTCATCGAGCCGATGAACTCGGCGACCTCGCGGCAGTTCGGTGCTTCGTAGAGCCGCGTCGCGCTTTCGATCTGCAGCGCCCTGCCGCGCGACATGACCGCGATACGGTCGGAGAGCGCCAGCGCCTCCTCCTGGTCGTGGGTCACGAAGACGAAGGTGATGCCGACGCTGCGCTGCAGCTGCCGGAGCTCGATCTGCATTTCCTCGCGGAGCTTCTTGTCCAAGGCGCCCAGGGGTTCGTCCAGCAGCAGAACCTTCGGCTGGCAGACCAGCGCGCGGGCCAAGGCCACGCGCTGGCGTTGGCCGCCGGAGAGCTGATTGCTGGCGCGGCCGCCATAGCCTTCCATCTTGATCAGCGCCAGGGCTTCCTCGACCCGCTTCGCCATGTCGGATTTCGAAAAGCCGCGCTTCCGGAGCCCGAAGGCGATGTTTTCCGCGACATTGAGATGCGGAAAGATCGCGTAATTCTGAAACACCATGTTGGTCGGGCGGCTGTAGGCCGGCACGCCCGCCATCTGCTGGCCGTCGATCAAGAGATCGCCGGCGGTCGGCTGCTCGAAGCCGGCCAACATCCTGAGCAAGGTGGTCTTGCCGCAGCCCGACGGCCCCAGCAGGGAGAAGAACTCGCCGCGCCGGATGTCGAAGCTGATGTCATCGACCGCCTTGACCGGGCCGAAGCTCTTCGAGAGATGCCGCAGCGAGATGATGGCGTCGGTCTTGACTTCAGGCATTGCTACAACCCGCTCGGTTTTTCGGACTGGACGCCGCGGCGCCGCAGGACCTCGGATACGACGACGACGATGGTGGAGATGATCAGGATGCTGCTGCCGAGTGCCAAGGTGATCGGCAGGCGCTGCGGAAAGCGCAGCATGCTCCAGAGATAGATCGGCAGAGTCTGGTCGATCCCGGAAAGGAAGAAGGCCAGGACATATTCGTCGAAGGACGTGGTGAAAGACATCAGCAGGCTGGAGATGACGCCCGGCATGGCGAGCGGGAAGGTCACCCGCCAGAAAGTCATCCAGCCGTTCTCGCCGAGATCCTGGGCCGCTTCCTCCAGATTCTTGTCGAAGCCTTCGAGCCGCGAGATCAGCACCAGCATCGAGAAGGGCGTGCAGAGCAGGATGTGCCCGGCGGCGACGCACCAGAGCGAGAGTTCGATGTCGAAGACCTGGCGCACCAGCACCAGCAAGGCCACCCCGAGGATGATGCTGGGGATGACCAGCGGCAGCATGATCGTGCCCACCACCGGCCCCTTGCCCGGCAGGCGATATCGCGTCACCGCCATGGCGGCAAGCAGGCCGAGCGCAGTGCTGACGATCGCCACCCAGAAGCCGACGGTGATGCTGTTCCAGACCGCGGCCTGCAACTTGGTGTCATCGGCCAGCTGCGCATAGGCCTTCAGGGTGAAGCCCTTCAGCGGGAAGATGGCGAAGATGTTGTCGTTGAAGGAGAACAGCGGCAGCAGCAGGACCGGCGCGTAGAGGAAGACGACGAAGCCGAGCCCGTAGAAGGTCAGGAAGTCCCACCGTCTTGTCATTGGGGATGATGCCGGGTCATTCGCTCAGGCCCCTCGCTGCTGCATCTTGCGATAGCCCACCGCCCAGAGGAACAGACAGACGATGATGGTCACGATCAGCATGACCACCGCCGAGAGTGCGGCGCCGAGCGGCCCGTCATTGCGCTGGCCGAACAGGGATTGGATCGTGTTGCCGACCATGACGCCGGTCGGGCCGCCGACCAGGCTCGGCGTCACGTAATCACCGACCGTCGGGATGAAGACCAGCAGCGTGCTGGCGATCACCCCCGGCAGCGAAAGCGGCAGGGTCACGCGCAGGAAGCGCTCCCAGGGCCGGTAGCCGAGATCGGTCGCGGCTTCCAGCAGCGAGCGGTCGATCTTCTCCAGGCTCACGTAGATCGGCAGGATCGCATAGGCGACCCAAGCATGGGCCAGGGTGATCACCACCGAGAGCGGATTGTAGAGCAGGAACTCGAGCGGTTTGTCTATGATCCCAACCCAGATCAGGAAGCTGTTGATGACGCCGTTGAAGCCCAGGATGATCTTCCAGGCGAAGACGCGAAGCAGATAGCTGGTCCAGAACGGAATCGTGATCACGATCAACCAGAGCATCTTGTGCCGGGTCACCCTGAAGGCCAGGAAATAGGCCATCGGGTAGGCGATCAGAATCACCGCCACGGTCGCGGCGAAGGAGAGCGCCAACGACTTGACGATCACGATCGCGTAGGCCGGGTTTTCGAGCGGGAAGGGAATGCCCGACCACCAGGTCACCTTGTCCGACGGGGCGATCAGCGCCCAGTAGTTCTTCAAGGTGAAGGTCGGGTCGAGCTCGAAGCCGTGCTGGCTCCAGAAACTGCGCAGCAGCAGCGAGGCCAAGGGCGCGATCAGCAGCCCGACCATCAGCAGGATGGTCGGCGCCATTAACAAGTAGCCGCGGACCCATTCCAGCCGCTGCAGCAAACCAATATTGGTCCGGGTACCCGCCGATCCCTTTGGGGGATTCGGTGCCGGCAATTCTACACTGGTCTCAGCCATCCACCTGCCCTGTGGCCCGCTCTCTTAACGACGCGGGTTCGGTTCCCAATGCAGCTCTTCCGGCCGCCGGATTTGAAAATCGGGTCCGAAACTTCATTGACAGCGATTTACGCGCGGATGTCAAATTGAAGAATTGAAGAAGCATTCAAAAAGAAAGCGGCAACAGGGCAAATCAAGGCAACAGGAGACGATTATGAACAAGCTGAAATTCATCGACCGGATGGCACAGGGCAAGGTTTCCCGGCGCGACATGATGCGGGGGGCCGCGGCCTTCGGCGTCGGCATGGTGATGCTGCCGCGGATCGGCCAGGCGGAAGAAGTACTCACCTGCATGGAGTGGAGCGGCTACGACGTCGACAATCTCTTCTCCTCCTATGTGACGAAGCACGGCAAGGCGCCGAACTTCTCGATCTTCGCCAACGAGGAAGAGGCGCTGCAGAAGGTGCGCGGCGGCTTCAACGCCGACATCATGCATCCCTGCACTTATTCGGTCTTCCGCTTCACCGACGCCAAGATCGCCGAGCCGATCGACACCTCCAAGCTCTCGAACTGGAAGGACGTCTTCCCCGCCCTGCAGAAGGCACCCGGCGTCGTGGTCGACGGCAACGTAGTGATGACGCCCTGCGACTGGGGCAACTCGTCGATCTGCTATCGGCCGGACCTGGTCGATGCCGATTTCAACAAGGACCCGAGCTGGTCGATCTTCACCGATGACAAGTATGCCGGCCGTGTCGCCATGACCGACGACTACGTCGTGACCCAGATCGCCGGCCTGTTGCTCGGCTACGGCCCAAAGAAGATCTTCGAGATGACCGACGCGGACCTCGAGGCAACCAAGCCGCTGGTCGAGAAGGTGGTGAAGAACGCGCGTTTCCTGTGGAAGGACCCGACCGAAATCAACCAGGCGCTGGCTTCCGGCGAAATCGTCGCGGCCTATGCCTGGAACGAGACGCCGAAGACCCTGCGCGAGCAGGGCATCCAGGCGGCCTACGCGGTGCCGAAGGAAGGCATCTTCACCTGGCTCTGCGGCCTGACCCTGCTCTCGACCGGCAAGGCCAGCAAGGAAGCCGCCTACGACTTCCTCGACGCCTGGCTGTCGCCGGAAACCGGCGTGCGGCTGATCGAGGATTTCAGCTACGGCCACAGCAACCGGAAGGCCTTCGAGATGGCGAAGCCCGAGGCGGTCGCCGCCATCGGCATCACCGACCCGGAGAAAGCCCTGAACTCCGGCATCATGCTGCAGAAGGTCGATGCCGACAAATACACCAAGGTCTGGGAAGAAGTGAAAACGATGAAGTAGACGCGAACCTTCGGATCGCGTTGCAGTTGGGGCGGCGGAGCGATCCGCCGCCCTCTTTCATGATGAGACTGCAGCGCGCCTTCGCCAGCGCAGGCTCGCCGCACCGAGTCCGCCAACCGCGGTCATGAACAGCAACATCGCCCCTGGAATCGGCGTCGTGGCGATGGTGGAAGACGAGGCCAGAGTCAAGACCGGCGCCACCTCGCTGCGGGCAAAGATGCCTGCTGGAGCTCCGCCGAACGAGATGGCAACGACGCCGCGCGGCGTTCCGCCATTGCACAATGGTGCCACTGCCGCCCCGACGCAGACCGTGCTTGTCGCGGTCGAGAACAATCCTATCGGCAGCGGAGACTGGAAGGCGAGCGTGCTGCCGCTGGTGTCCCCGACCAGAAACGAGAAGTAATCCGGCAGGCCCGCATAGCTGCCGAAGGCAAGGCCCGGCAGGCCTCCCGGCGCGTAATCGAAGGTCAAGTGAAAGTCGGTGAGAGTGGTCAGGCTGATATGGCCGGTAGCATCGGCAGCGCCGGTGAACCCGCCGGTGAGCTTGGTGGGATAGAGGTAGCCGGCGCCCAGCGAGTAGTTGAAATCCTCGCTGAAGCTGTAGGTATAGATCGTCGAAGCTTCGGCGCCCCCTGTCATAGTCCAGAACAGCGCCAGTGCGACCAAGAGCCTCCGCAAACCACGCCCCGCCATGTCTCCTCCCCGGATCGACAGCATCGATTGCAGCCAAGCCTAATCAGGAGATCGATGCCGTTGGGGCATGGTTTGAAGATTCGGAGCTTTACCGGATCGGCGCTGCCCCGCTCGCTCCAGGGCGATGCAATCGATGCATGCCAGGCATCATGCCTCTTGGTGGCGCGGCCAGACTCTATTCCCACTTCCCGAACCAGCCGGTGATGTCGAAATAGACTTCGCGGGTTTCGCCACCGCGGCTGACCTCGATCATGTCGTAGACCCGGCCATTCTCGTTGAGCAGATGCTGGTTTCCACTCCGCCAGCCCGGCATGTGGTCGCGAATCCACCTATACTCCGCGCGCACACCCTCGATCTCGTTCTTCGCCTCGATCACGATCGCGGATTCCAGGGAGGATCCGGCGCCACCGGTGTTGGTGCCAGCACCATCGCTTGCCGCACAGGCGGCAAGCGACAGGACCAGCAGGATCGAGACGATCCATCGCGATATGCACGTCATTGCAGCAGCCCCACTTGCGGTCGAACACCCCGCAAGCAGCTTAGCCGAAAATCGCGGCGGGACTGGGGCCGAAACGTGGCTTATGCGGCGGCGTCGAAGCGCAGACGGGCCTCGGTGCCGTGGCCGGGCTGGCTGGTCAGCTCGAACTCGCCGCCGTTCAATTCGGTGAGGGACTTCGCGATCGGCAGGCCCAGGCCCAGGCCCTCATGCTGGAAGACCAGATGGTTGCGCACCTGGTTGAAGGGCACCAGCACGCTGTTGAGGTCGGCGGCGGGGATGCCGGGACCGTCATCCTTGACCCAGATCTCCAGCTTGCCGGCATCGCCACGGCGGGCACCCAGTTCGACATGGCAGCCGTTGGGGCCGAATTTCACCGCATTCTCCAGCAGCTGCAGCAGGATCTTGCGGAGGTGCTCGGGATCCACCCGCACCCGCGGCAGATCCTCCGGCACCACGTTGGCGATCTCGACGGCACCGTTGCGGGTCTGGTTCTGCATCGCGGTGACGCAGCTGCGCGCCAGCTCGTCCAGCGCCACCAGTTCCTGGGTCACCGGCACGCTGCCGGATTCGATCCGCGACACATCGAGCACGGAATCCACCAGCCCCAGCAGATTGCGGCCGGAGGCATGGATGCCGGTGGCGTAGTCCTTGTAGCGCGGATGGCCGACCGGGCCGAACATCTCGGTCTGCATCACCTCGGCAAAGCCGATGATCGCGTTCAACGGCGTCCTGAGCTCGTGACTCATGCGGGCGAGGAAGCTGGTCTTGGCGGCATTGGCCTGGTCGGCGGCGGTGAGCGCGCGCTGCAGGTCGCCCGCCATCGCGTGAAGCCGCCGCCGCTGCGCCAGGATGACGACCTGGTTGGCGCAGAGCAGCAGCAGCAATCCGCCCAGCGCAAAGGCCAGCAACTGGATCTTGTCCACCAGGGCGCCACGGCGGCGCTCGACCAGCTGGCCCCAATACTGGTCGCCCATCACCGCCAGCCGCCGGATCGGCACGGCGAGCGCGGTGGCCGGCGCTTCCAGCACGTCGGCCGATTGCACGAGGTTGCCGTTGCGGACCCGCACATAGGCTTCCATCTCGGCGATGCCAGCCTTGACCTCCTTGAAGGTCGGCGCGAAATCCGGTTGGCGGGCATCGAGGTCCGGGGTGATCGCGGCATCCAGCGGATCGACCCGGCTCAGGAAATTGTCCCAGCGCCGCTGCAGCAGCAGCCGCTGCGGGTTGCCCGCCTTGGCCTCGGCCAGAAGGTGCTGGAGCTTTACCAGCTGCACTTCGAGCTGGCTTGCATTCCAGCCGACATTGTCGAGCTCGTTGGCGCGCAAAGTATTGATGCTGACCGCCACTTCCTTGGCCGACCACAGCACCAGGGCCGCCAGCAGCACCAGGCCGGCGATGAAGATCTTGCGCCAGTGGTGCAGGATGAGCGGCGGTGCATGCATTCAGCGCACCGTCATCGCATAGAGGTTCCAGGCTGCGCGCTGGTAATAGGTCTCAGACTGGGTCTCCTTCCGGGCGCTGAACGGATAGAGGATCCAGAGCGGACCGCGGTCCGAGGGCAGCATCGGCTTGCCGTCGAACAGGTAGACCACCAGCGCGCCGTGCTTCTTGCCATCATCCACCGGCAGGTCGACCGAATAGTCGTTGAGGGCATAGGCCGTGACCGTCTTGCCGGTGGCGCCGACCGCCGCCATCAGGACCTCGAGCGGCACGCCGGTGAAACTATGCCTGCCCTTGGTCCAGGGCGTCTCGGTCACCAGCACGCGCGCCGGCAGGGTCTTGAGCAGCTCGAGGTCGAAATAGGCACCGCCATCGCCATTGCCATTGGCGATCGCGCCGTTGATGGTGAGGATGATTTCGCCGCCATACGGCTTGGGCAGCGGCTCGGCGCCGGCGGAAAAGGCCAGCAACAGGGCGCCGCCGACTGCAATCGCAGCGATCCGGCCCCTGAGCTTTCGCCCCGCCGTGCCCCCCTTCGCCAACCGCATCCGCAGCATCCCCGGTCCAGTCGCGCCGCCGCCGCAAGTCCGCCCAAAGAGGTAGCGCGACCACCCGCGACCAGCAAGCAATGCCAGGATCGGTGAGACAGCGTTAATTTGTCATGAACAGCCCCGCGCCTGATGTCGATCAAGCGCGGGGCTCGTCATAAGCGCCGAACCGGGTGGTTCGTCGCGCCGCTGGGGGGTTTCCCTATTGGTTCATCGACTGGAAGAAGTCCGAATTGGTCTTCGAATGCTTCAGTTTGTCGATCAGGAATTCCATCGCATCGGTGACGCCCATCGGCATCAGGATGCGGCGCAGCACCCACATCTTGGAGAGAGTGCCCTTGTCCACCAGCAGCTCTTCCTTGCGGGTGCCGGACTTTGTGATGTCGATCGAGGGGAAGGTCCGCTTGTCGGAGAGCTTGCGGTCCAGGATGATTTCCGAGTTACCGGTGCCCTTGAACTCTTCGAAGATGACCTCGTCCATGCGGCTGCCGGTATCGATGAGCGCGGTCGCGATGATGGTCAGGCTGCCGCCTTCCTCGATGTTGCGCGCGGCACCGAAGAAGCGCTTCGGGCGTTGCAGCGCGTTGGCATCGACACCGCCGGTCAGCACCTTGCCCGATGACGGGACCACGGTGTTGTAGGCGCGGGCGAGGCGGGTGATCGAATCCAGCAGGATGACCACGTCGCGCTTGTGCTCGACCAAGCGCTTGGCCTTCTCGATCACCATTTCCGCAACCTGGACGTGGCGCACCGCCGGCTCGTCGAAGGTGGAGGAGACGACTTCGCCCTTCACCGAACGGGCCATGTCGGTGACTTCTTCCGGCCGCTCGTCGATCAGGAGCACGATCAGGTAGCATTCCGGGTGATTGGCGGCGATCGAATGCGCGATGTTCTGCAGCATCACCGTCTTGCCGGTCCGCGGCGGCGCCACGATCAGCGCGCGCTGGCCTTTGCCGATCGGGCAGATGAGATCGATGATCCGCGCGGTGATGTCCACCTTCTGGGTATCGTGGGATTCGCGCGACCCGCGCAGCTTGCCCTTGGAGAGCTCCATGCGCTTGCCGGGCTCGACCTTGATCGCCGGCGCCTCTTCCTCGCGCTTGGGCATCTCGACATCGCCCTTGCCCTCGAGCTCCATGTTGAAGCGCTCGTCGGGATAGAGCGGCGTCAGGTTGTCGAAGTTGATGCGGTGTCGGAGCTTGTCCGGGTCGTCGAAATTGATCTTGTTGACCTTCAGCAGGGCGAAGTAGCGCTCGCCATCTTTCGGCGCCCGGATCTGGCCTTCCACCGTGTCGCCGGTGCGCAGCCCGAAGCGGCGCACCTGGCTGGGGGAGACATAGATATCGTCGGGGCCGGGGAGGTAATTGGCCTCGGGGCTGCGCAGGAAGCCGAACCCATCTTGCAGGATTTCCAGCACGCCGTCGCCGAAGATGGCGGTGTCGTTCTCCGCGAGCTGCTTCAGGATCGCGAACATCATGTCCTGGCGCCTGAGCGCGCTCGCGTTCTCGATTTGCAGGCTCTCGGCAAACTCCAGCAGCTCGGCGGGGGTCTTGCGCTTCAGTTCTTGGAGATTCATGTGGTTTCGGTAGGTCTTTGGTTCTTGTGGGGAAAACGCGCGGAAAGGGGGGCAGTTTCTGGGGAGTGGGACGCGGCGCGACCGATTCCGGTTCGCCCGATCCTGAAAGAGTGCCGGGTTTGATGACCGGTCTTCTGAAGGCCGCGTCCTGGACGGGTCCGGTCCCTCGCTCAAAGCCCAGGTCTTAGGGCCAGACTCACGGATTATATCGTGGGGGAGCGAGGAACGATTGGTCCTGCCAGGGTGCTACCCATGGCGATACCGGAGTGACCATGCAAAGTCAAATGGCAATTTCGTGCGCGGTTTCAAGGGGCATAGCGCCGGGAGTTCTGATTGCTTGGAAGGGCGGCGGCCGGCGAATGTCTGGCTGGCCGTCATACAATCGGCCGTGCCCCTAGCGTCCGGCGGCAGCGCCGCCTTCGGTGATCTTGCCGACCGGGTTCGGCTTTCGCGTCAAAACGGCTTCACCACTGCAAGGATCACGATCCCGATCATGAGCAGGGTCGGGACCTCGTTCATGAAGCGGTAGAAGCGCTCGGAGTGAATGTTGGCGTCCCTGGCAAAGGCGCGGCGCCAGCGTGCCAGGGCGGCGTGGATCAGCTGCATGCCGATCAGCAGTACGACCTTGGCGTGGAACCAGCCCTCCAGCCAATGATCCCCCTGCCAGGCCAGCGACAGCCCCAGGAGCCAGGCTGCGATCATCGCCGGGTTGATGATGGCGCGCAGCAGCCGGCGCTCCATCACCTTGAAGGTCTCGCTGAGCGCGGCGGCTCCAGCCCCGCCTTTCTGCAGAGCCTGCGCGTGGTAGACGAACAGCCGCGGCAGATAGAGCATGCCCGCCATCCAGGCGATCACGGCGATGACGTGCAGCGCCAGCAGCCAGTTGTACAGCATCGTCTACAGCCCCTGTTGCTGGCAGGCGCAGCGCGGCCAGTCGGCACAGACCTGAGCGCCCGAACCCGGTTGAACGCGTTTCGGGTCGTTCAAGGCATTGCGCACCAGCTGCCCCAGGCCGGCGATGAAATCCGGCTCCTCCGAAACGGTCGGCGCGCGCTCATAGGCGACCGCTCCGCGCCTCTCGGCGAGGTGACGATATTCGATATCCAGCTCGACCAAAGTTTCCGAATGCTCGGAGACGAAGGCAATCGGCACCACGATCACCGCCTTGCCGGCCGCTGCCGCTTCCTCGATCGAATGATCGGTCGGCGGGCCAACCCATTCCAGCGGGCCAACCCGGCTCTGGAAGGCCACCATCCATTCCGGCGCCGCAAGGCCGAGCTTGTCCACCACCGCATGCACCGTCGCCGAGACTTGCGCGACATACGGGTCGCCGCGATCGACGATCTTCTTCGGCAGGCCATGGGCGGAAAAGATCACTTTGACCGGCGCCGCAGTCTTGGCTTTCGCCCGCGCGATCGCCGCGGCAGTGACCTTGGCCACCGCTGCGACGAAGCCCGGCTCCGAGGGATAGCAGCAGATCAGCTTCTGCGGCGCCTCGAGTCCCAGCTTCCTGGCCGCGTCGCGCCAGACCCGGTTCGAGGATTCCGTCGTCGTGGTCGAGAATTGCGGATAGAGCGGCAGCAGGATGACCTCGTCCGGCGCAAAGGCTTTCACCGCCGCCGCCGCCGCCTCGGTCAGCGGATGCCAATAGCGCATAGCGATGAACACCCGCACCTCGCCGAGATCACCCAAAGTCGCCTGCAAGGCCGCCGCTTGGCGCTCGGTGTTGGGCAGGATCGGCGAGCGGCCACCCATCGCCTGGTAGATCGCGGTCGCCGCCTTGGCCCGCCGGCTGGAGATCAGCTTCGCCAGAGGCCAGCGCAGGATGCCGGGCAGGTCGATGATGTTGCGGTCGTTGAACAGGTTGAACAGGAAGGGCTGCACCGCCGCCGGATTGTCCGGCCCGCCGAGATTAAACAGCACGACCGCGATGCGCCGGTTGCTGCTCATCGCGCGCTGCGGACCGTTTCGATCAGCTCGGCGACATGCTCCGGCGGCGTCTCCGGCACGCAGCCATGACCGAGGTTGAACACCAGCGGACCCTGGCCCAGCGCGTCGAGAATCCGGTGGATCGCCTGGCGCATGCCGTCGCCGCCCACCACCAGCCAGCGCGGGTCAAGATTGCCCTGGACCACTGTCTTGCTCTGGATCACATCGTGCGCCCAGGCGGGATCGATATGCTGGTCGAGACTGATGGCGTTGCCGATCCCGGCCTCGGCGAAATCGCGATAGCCGGTCGCGACCCCACGCGGGAAGACGATCACCGGCACATTCGGCGCCGTCCGCTTCAGCCGCGCCACGATCGCCCGGATCGGCTCCAGCGACCAGCGTCGCATTCCCGCACTATCCAGCGCCCCGGCCCAGGAATCGAAGATCTGCAGTGCCTCGGCTCCGGCCGCGACCTGGGCTTCCAGATGCGTCGCCACCGCATCCACCAGCAGGTCGGTCAGCTTCTGGAAGCTCTCCGGCCGGCCATAGGCCCAGAGCTTGGCCTTGGCGAAGTCGCGGCTCGAACCGCCTTCGATCATGTAGCTGGCCAGCGTCCAGGGCGCGCCGGCAAAGCCGATCAGGGCCCGGTCCTTCGGCAGCTCTTCTCTCAGGCGCCGCAAAGTCTCGTAGACCGGCGCCAAGGCTTCGACCATACGTCCGGTTTCGAAGCGGTTGAGCTCGTCCGCGCCCGCGATCGGGTCCAGCAGCGGGCCGACACCCTCCTCGAACCAGACCTTCTGCCCGAGGCCATGGGGCACCACCAGGATGTCCGAGAACAGGATTGCGGCGTCGAGGTCATAGCGCCGGATCGGCTGCAAGGTCGCCTCGACCGCCAGCTCCGGCGTGTAGCAGAAATCCAGGAAGTCTTTAGCCTTCTGCCTGAGCGCCCGGTATTCCGGCAGATAGCGCCCGGCCTGGCGCATCAGCCAGATCGGGGTCCGGTCGGTTTTGCGACCATGCAAAGTATCGATCAAAACCTTTGGCAGTGCTTTGGGCTGGGTCATCTCGGCAGGACCAGGGAGAACTCCGTCCCTCCTACTCTTACACTTAAAGAGAATCTAGAGAGGTAGATGAAGTAGATGTGCGGTGAATCGTCGTAATCCCCGGTCTTCTATCTCATGCCCGCAATTCCTGCGGATGGAATCGCAGACCGGCGAGACCTGATCCGAAGGATAACACCGGGTGAATCCGCAAGACGCCAGGAGGACGAATAACGGGGAAAACCGGGATGAAATCGGTCGCCGTGACGATCCCCGGGATTCACGTGATTCAAGATGTCACCCGTGCCGGGGGTTGATCCTGGAGATGGGCAATGCCATGACTGGGGACAACCCATGAAGGTGCATAAACTGGGCTTTTGTCCCAGGGTTGTCGGGGAGTTATCCCGGGTTTGTGCACCGGGTTGACCCGCGCCTCGCGAACGAGAGAGACCGATGCCGACCGGCTTCCACATCCACCTGGTTTCCGATGCGACCGGCGAGACGCTGAACAGCATCACCCGCGCCTGCCTGGTCCAGTTCGAGGAAGTGACCGCGATCGAGCATTCCTGGACCCTGATCCGCACCACCGGCCAGATGCAGAAGGTGCTCCAGGGCATCCAGCAGAATCCGGGCCTGGTCCTCTACACCATCGTCGACGACAAGCTCAGAAACCTGCTGGTCTCGAGCTGCCGCGACCTCGGCGTCACACTGGTTCCCGTCCTCGATCCGGTCATGACCGCCCTGGCAGCGCATTTCGGGCAAACCGCCAAGGGCCTCTCCGGCCGCCAGCACATCATGGACCAGGACTATTTCCACCGCATCGCGGCAATGGACTATGCGCTTGCCCACGACGACGGCCAGTCGGCCCGGAACTACGAGGATGCCGATGTGATCCTGGTCGGGGTCAGCCGCTCCTCGAAGACGCCGACCTGTGTCTATCTCGCCAACCGCGGCATCAAGGCGGCCAATGTGCCGATCGTGCCCGGCTGCCCGCTGCCGGCCGAGCTCTTCACGGTGAAGAACCCGATGGTGGTCGGCCTTACCAAAGACCCAAGCCAGCTGGTGCAGATCCGCAAGAACCGCATGCAGATGATCGCTAAGGACGAGGATTCCGACTACATCGATCTCGCCGCGGTCCGCGAAGAAGTGGTGCAGGCGCGGCGACTCTGCAGCGAGCATGGCTGGCACGTCCTCGACGTGACCCGCCGCTCGATCGAGGAAACCGCCGCCAGCATCATCCAGCTGCTGCACGAGCACCGCGAGAAGCGTGGCTTGGCGGCGGTCCGCGAAGCTTAGTGCCGTCCCAGCCTCTCATCCTCGCCTCTGCCAGCACCGCGCGCGCCGAGATGCTGCGCGCAGCCGGTGTCGCGATCGAAATCGTCCCGGCCCGGGTTGATGAATCCGAGCTGAAGCTCTCGCTGCAGCGGCAGAAAGCCGAGGTCGAAACCGCGGCCATTGCCCTCGCCGAACTGAAGGCGCTGCAGGTCAGCCGCGCCAGGCCGGGCCGGCTGGTGCTGGGGGCCGACCAGATGCTGGATTGCAAGGGTGTCTGGTTCGACAAGCCGGAATCCCGTGCCGCCGCCAGGACCCAGCTCCTGGCCTTGCGCGACAAGACCCACCGCTTGACCAGCGCCGCGGTCCTGGCGCGTGACGGGCAGCGGATCTGGCATCATGCTGGCGCCGCGAACCTCACCATGCGTGCCTTCACAGACGCCTTCCTGGACATTTATCTTGGCCAGGCGGGCGACGCGGTCCTCGGCTCGGTCGGGGCCTATCAGCTGGAAGGCCTGGGCGCGCAGATGTTCAAGCAGATCGATGGCGATTTCTTCACCATCCTTGGCCTGCCGCTGCTCCCCGTGCTGGACATCCTGCGCGAACAGAACATGCTGCCGCGATGAACGACGAGGCTCTCTCAGTGACCCGTACGCTGACCGGCAAATCGAAGATCGCCGGAGTCTTCGGCTATCCGGTCGATCATTCGCGCTCGCCCAGGTTGCACGGTTTCTGGCTGGCGCAGCATGGGATCGACGGCGCCTATATCCCCTTTGCGACCCACCCGCGCGACCTGCCCCGGGCAATCCGCGCGCTGCCGAGTTTCGGTTTTCGCGGCGGCAACGTCACCCTGCCGCATAAGGAGCCGGCGCTCGGCCTGGTCGATGAAGTGACCCGCGTCGCCGAACGGATCGGCGCGGTGAACACGCTGATTGTCCGGGATGACGGCTCGATCCTCGGCGACAACACCGACGGCTTCGGTTTCCTGGCGCATCTGCAGGCGAGCCAGCCCGGCTGGCAGCCCCACGCAGGCCCCGCTTTGCTGCTCGGCGCCGGCGGCGCGGCGCGGGCGATCATCGTCGCCTTGCTGGAAGCCGGCGTGCCGGAAATCCTGCTCGCCAACCGCACCCAGCGCCGCGCCGAGGAACTGGCGGAGGCACTCGACGCCGCGCTCGGCAGCGATCTTGCCGGCCGCCTGAAGGTGGTGACCTGGCATCACCGCGAGGCCGCGCTCGAACGCGCCGGCCTGCTGGTGAATTCCACCCAGCTCGGCATGGCCGGCCAGCCGGCGCTGGACATGAATCTCGACGCCCTGCCGAAATCGGCGACCGTCTATGACATCGTCTATGTGCCGCTGGAAACGCCGTTGCTCGCCACCGCCCGGGCGCGCGGCAATGCCGTGGTGGACGGGCTCGGCATGCTGCTGCACCAGGCGCGGCCCGGCTTCGCCGCCTGGTTCGGCGTCGAGCCCCAGGTGACGCAAGCGCTCAGGGATTTCGTGTTGAAAGACATCCCGTGATCATCCTCGGCCTGACCGGCTCGATCGGCATGGGGAAATCCACCGCCGCTCAGGCCCTGCGGCAGATGGGCGTTCCGGTGCACGACGCCGATGCCAGCGTGCACCGGCTGATGAACCATGGCGGCGCCGCGGTCGGCTTCATCGAAGCGGCCTTCCCCGGCACGGCGCTCGACGGCGCCATCGACCGCAAGGAACTGGGGCGTCGGGCCTTTGCAGATCCGGCCCAGTTGAAGCGGCTGGAATCCATCCTCCATCCCATGGTGCGCGAACAGGAGCGGATCTTTCTCCGCAGCGCGCGGGCCCGCCGGCATCGGGTCGTGGTGCTGGACATCCCGCTGCTCTACGAGACCGGAGGCGAAAAGCGTTGCGACGCCGTGATCGTCGTGACCGCGCCTAAATTTCTCCAAGATCAGCGGGTATTGAAGCGTCCGGGCATGAGCCGCCAACGGCTCGATGAGATCGCGAGCAAGCAGATGCCGGATGCGGAGAAACGCCGATGCGCCGACTTCGTGGTGCAGACTGGCATGGGCAAGCGCGCTTCGCGCGTCGCCCTCGCCCGCATCTTGAAGAAGTTCAAGTGATCGGGGTCTTCGACAGCGGTTATGGCGGCCTTACCGTGCTGGCCGCCCTGCACGCGCGTCTGCCGCGCCAGCGCTTCCTCTATCTCGGCGACAATGCGCATGCGCCCTACGGGCCGAAGAGCGCCGCGGAAATCCTGGCGCTGACTCGGTCCGGCGTCGCGCTGTTGTTCCACGCCGGGGCTCGCGTCGTCGTCCTCGCCTGCAACACCGCCACGGCAGCCGCGATCCGGCCGCTGCAGCAGGACTGGTTGCCGATGTACTATCCCGACCGGCGGATCCTCGGCGTCATCGCGCCGATGATCGAGGAGATCGCCCAGACGCCCTGGCATTCCACCGCCGGTCCGGGTGAAGCGCGCCGTCCGGTCGAGACCGTCGCCGTTTTCGCGACTCAGGCGACCGTCGAGAGTGGTTTCTATCCGCGCGAGATCTCCTTGCGCGCGCCGAACATCGTGGTGACGCAGCAGGCCTGCCCGGAACTCGCCGGCATGATCGAGTCTGGCGCCTCCGAGACGGCGCTCCGCGAGACGGTTTCGCGCCACGTCAACGCGCTGCTGCAACGCCTCGGCAAGGCACCGGACAAGGCGGTCCTGGGCTGCACCCATTTCCCGCTGGTGGAAGCCTTGTTTCGCGGCGCCTTGCCGCCGGAGACCCAGATCCTGAGCCAGCCGGCGCGGGTGGCCGCCGCGATGGTCGCCTATCTCTTCCGCCATCCGGAAATGAAGGATTTTGCGCGGGACCCGGTCGCGCCGGTCTGCCTCACCACTGGCGAACCGGAGGCGGTTTCCACGCTTGCCAGCCGATTCTACGGGCGGCATCTTCGATTTCAACGCGTCGACTCGATAGACCCTGGGACGCTGGACTCAACGGAGACGCTGCTCGATGCGTGAAGTCGTGCTCGACACCGAAACCACCGGCTTTGACGCCGTCAATGGCGACCGGCTGGTGGAAATCGGCTGCCTCGAGCTCATGAACCACGTGCCGACCGGCAAGAGCTTCTGGAAATACGTCAACCCGGAGCGGGACGTGCCGCAGGCGGCCTTCCAGGTGCACGGGCTCTCGGCGGAATTCCTTGCCGACAAGCCGAAATTCGCCGAGGTCGCGGACGCGCTGCTGGAATTCATCGGCGATTCCCCGATCATCGCGCATAACGCCGAGTTCGACATGAAATTCATCAATGTCGAGCTCGAGCGCGCCGGCAAGGCGGCGATTCCCTTTCAGCGCGCGATCGACACGGTGGCGATGGCGCGCAAGAAATTCCCCGGCGCCCCGGCCAGCCTCGATGCGCTCTGCAAGCGCTTCAGCATCGACAATTCCAACCGCACCCTGCACGGCGCCCTGCTCGACGCGCAGCTGCTGGCCGACGTCTATCTGGAGCTGATGGGTGGCCGCCAGGCCGGCCTGATCCTGACCGAGGAAGTCAGCGTCAGCGTCGATCTCGACTTCACCGGCGGAAGGCGCAGCGCGTCACCGGGAATCGAGCTGCCGGTGCGCCCGCCCCGCCCCCATGCGCCGAGTCCCGAAGAGCTCGCGGCGCATCAGGCGTTTCTCGCCAAGATCAAGGACGCGATCTGGCTGAAGGCATAACAAGCCGGCAAGCGCGGGCTCGACCCGCGCATCTCTCTCCGGCGGCACAAGACGGCCGGGCCTGACCCGGCCATGACGGGTTAGGACTTAGCTAGGCCTTCGCGGTTTCCCCGCCCTGCGCTTCCTTGATCGCTTCTTGCAGGTCCGGCTGGCGGTCGCGGTAGAGCTGCACAAAATCCACCGGATTGATGTAGAGCGGTGGGAAGCCACCGGCCTGCACTGCGGTCGCGATCAGCTGGCGCGCAAACGGGAACAGCAGCCGCGGCGCCTCGATCATGATCAGCGGCAGCATATGCTCCTGCGGCACGCGGCCGAGGCGGAACACGCCGGCATATTCGCTCTCCACCACATAGATCGTGGTCTCGCCGATCTTCGCCTCGGCGGCCAGGAACAGCGACACCTCGATGTCCGGCGGCGTCATCGGCTTCACCCGCACATCGACCCGGATATAGCCGGTCGGCATGGTGGAAAGCGGCTGGAAGCCGTTCGCGGCATTCGGGTTCTCGAAGGAAAAATCCTTCAGGTACTGATGCACCACGGTCAGCGGGGCGGCAGCCTGGGCGGCGGCGTCGGCGGCATTGCCGGGCTGGGTGCCGCTGGGATTGGAGGGGGTCTGGTCGGCCATGAGGGTCCCTGATCTTGAAGTCGTGTATTTTTTCGCCTGGCCCTTGGACGGGACCGTTTCGCGAAGCATGTTCGGAATCGGCGCTCCCGCTAGCACCTTCGCCTGGGCTTGGCAACCGCGACGGGCCGAAGTGGCCGGCATCTTCGCTTTAAACCTCTGAAATCACAGGAGATTAGAATGGCGAATGCAAACCCGGGCGAGCTTGCCGTCATCGTCGGCGCGGGCTCCGGCCTCTCGGCCAGCCTTGCCAGGATCCTTGCCGCCGAGGGCATGAAGCTGGTCCTGGCCGCCCGCCATCCGGAGAAGCTTGCCGACCTCGTGAAGGAGACGGAAGCCAAGGCGGTCGCCTGCGATGCCACCAAGCCGGCCGACGTGAAGGCCTTGTTCGAGCAGATCGGCACGGTGCCGGACCTGGTCGTCTTCAACGCCGGCTATCGCACCAGGGGCCCCTTCGTCGAGCTGGATCCGGCCGAGGTCGAGAAGACCCTCATCTCTTCGGCTTATGGTGGGTTCCTGGTGGCACAGGAGGCCGCGAAGCGCATGCTGCCCAAGGGTAACGGTTCGATCTTCTTCACCGGCGCTTCTGCCAGCGTGAAGGGTTATGCGCAGTCGGCACCCTTCGCGATGGCGAAGTTCGCCTTGCGGGGGCTGGCGCAAAGCCTCGCCCGCGAGCTCCAGCCCAAGGGCATTCATGTCGCGCATTTCGTAATCGACGGCGGCATCGCCGGCACCACGGCCGACCGTGTCTCCGCCAACGACAAATGGCTCAACCCCGACGCCATCGCGCAGACCTACCTCGCCGTCCATCGCCAGCACCGCAGCGCCTGGAGCACGGAGATGGAAGTGCGGCCATGGACGGAGAATTTCTAGGCGGCGACGAACTCGCCCGCCTTCAGCTCCAAGTACACGCTGTCCACCCAGGTCTCGCCGATCTTGAAGGTGCGTTCGGCATAGCCGGTGCGCCTGAAGCCCAAGCGCCCGAGCAAAGCCAGCGAGCGTATGTTCCCCGGATCGACATCGGCGCGGACACTGGTGAATTTCAGCGTGTCGAAGCCATGGCGCAGCAGCGCGCCGACTCCTTCGCGCGCGATGCCCTGGCCCCAGACGTCGCGGTGAAAGAGAAAGCCTATTTCGTTGCCCATCCAGAAGGCGACGCGGCCGACCACCCGCCCCTCGACCAGCACCGCGAAGTCATGCGCATCGCCGCGGCACGTGGCGGCGACGCTCTCGGCGATCCAGGCCTCGGTCTCGGCGATCTCGACATGCGGAACGGTCGACCAGAAGCGCATGGTCTCCGGATCCGAGAGCATTTCATGCAAGGCCGGCGCGTCATAGTTCGCCAGGCGACGCAGGATAAGGCGTGGGGTCTCAATGATCGGATGGCTCATGGCCGCAAGGTGGGATCGAACTCCACGACCTCGGCATTCTTCACGTCGAGCCCGGTCAGGGTGCGGATGAAACCCCAATGGCTGACCACGCCGACATGACGCCAGTCGTTGAGCTGCGCTGCCTTGACCCGGAAATCGTTGCAGCGTCGGTGCACCGATTCATGTGGCTCGTTCTCCGGCCACCAGATCTCTTCGAGATGGCTGAAATCCAGCGCCGGCCATTGCTCGGAGAGCGCGCTGACGGCCGTGCCGATATCGCAGGTCCAGCAGGCATGCTCGTGCACGATCGGCTCGACCTCGACCGGCAGCTTCAGCACCTCGGCCAGGATCGCGGCGGTTTCGAGCGCACGGGTGTAGGGGCTGGTGATCAGGCGCCGGACCGGATGCCCGTCGCGCCGGATCCGGTCCGCCGCGCGGCGGACCTGCTCCTTGCCCTGGGCGGTGAGCTTGGGGTCGGCGATGCCGGGGTCCTTGCGGGTACGGTTGAAGACGGCGTTGAACTCGGACTCGCCGTGGCGGATCAGGATCATGGGCCGGAAGATCCATCCTTCAATCGCGGCTGGTCGGGCTCGGGCGCTTCCGAATCCACCACCGAATACTCGCCCTCGATCACGCCGCCGGCGCCGGTCCTGGGCTCCGGCCTCGCCCCGAATCCAGTGCCATAGATCTTCACGTCGAAGTGACGGGCCGCCCGGCGCAGCAGGTAGTTGCGGGTCCAGGGCAGGAACAGGAAGAGCGCGATGATATCGCTGATGAAACCGGGGATGGTCAGCAAGAAGCCCCCCAACGCGAAGCAGGCCGCGTCGATCAGGGTATGGCCCGGCTCCTCGCCGCGGGCGACGGCCAGCCGGAGGTTTACCACCGCATTCAAGCCCACCCGCTGGATCACCATGATGCCGAGGATCACCCCCAAGACCACCAGGCCCAGCATCGGAATCACGCCGATCCAAGTGGAAACCAGGACAAAACCCGGGATTTCCAGGAAAGGCAGCATGACGGCGGTCAAGGTCACGAAACGGGTCATAGTTGTTGGCGGGGCCAAGGCTTCCTATGTAAAATGGAAATCAATGGTTTACTCTGTTCCGGCGGGCCGTACCACCCGTCCAGGCCGGGGTTTCCTGCTCAGATAGAGTTTCCTGTTCAGATAGATAGGCATCGAACCGCACCGTGACCGGATTTGATCTGATTATCTTCGCCGCCCTCGCCCTGTTTCTCGGCTGGAAGCTTTATACGGTGCTGGGCCGCCGCACCGGCAACGAGCGTTCGATCGATCCCTTCATGACCAAGCCCGGCTCCGCGCCGACCGGAACGCCCAACAGCGAGCCGGCGGGCCGCGCGCCGCGTCTGGATGCGCCGGCGAACGAGGACGCGCCGCAGCCGCGCGAGGAGCGCAGCGTCCTGCCGCGCGAGCAGCGCCAGCTGGAAGCGGTGATCGCGCAATCTCCGGAATCCGCCCGCAAGGGGCTGGAAGCGATCCGCGCCGCCGATCCGGAATTCGACGCCGTGTCCTTCCTGGCCGGCTCGAAGATCGCTTTCGACATGATCTTGACAGCCTTTGCCGCCGGCGACGCCAACGGGCTGAAGCCGCTGCTGGCGCCGGAAGTCATGCAGCAATTCGGTTCCGCCATCAGCGACCGCCTGCGCCGCAAGGAGACCCTGAAGACGACCCTGGTCGGGATCATCGGCCTCGAGCTGCTCGACGCCGAGATGAAGGGCCCCGACGCGCGGATCAAGGTGAAGTTCATCTCGCAGCAGGTAAACGTCACCCAGGACAGCGAAGGCCGGATCGTCGATGGCCATCCCAACGAGGTCGCGACCATCACCGACATCTGGACCTTCAGCCGCCCGGTGACGGCGCGCGATCCGAACTGGGTCCTGATCGGCACCGAAAGCCCGAACTAAGCCTGAGCGCTAGGGGGAAACATGCAGGCTCGGCAGGCCGGACAGCATCGCCGCCCGGGAAAGCGCCGCAGCCAGCCGCACCGCCCGGGCGCCCCGCATAAGGGCAAGCGCAAAGCCGCAAAACATCCCGTCGCCAAGAAGCGCGCCGCGCGCAAGGCGGCGCAGCTCGCCGCCTTGCGCAAGCTGCTGCATCACGGCCGGCATTCCTTCACGCTGGCGTCGCTCGGTCTCTTGATGCTGGTCGCCTCCTGCGCGACGCCGAGGGTCGGCGAAGCGCCGGATCACAGCCTCGCGCTGGTCGCGACCGATTTCGACTCTCTGCCCGGCTGGGAGCAGGATCGCCTCTCCGAGGCGCTGCCGGCGCTGCAGAACAGCTGTGCCGCCTTCGCGAAATGGCCGGACGAGAAAGCCATCGGCAAGCTCGGCGGCCAGGCCGCCGACTGGCGCCCCGCCTGCAACGCGGCGATGCAGCTGCAAGCCGGCGACAACACCGGCATGGCGATCTTCTTGAAGACCTATTTCCAGCCCTACCGCGCGCTCGACCGCACCACCGACCAGGGCCTCTTCACCAGCTATTACGAGACCGAGCTCGACGGCGCGCGGGCGCGCGGCGGTGCCTATACCGTGCCGCTCTACAAGGCGCCGAACCCGCCGGTCACCTATACCCGCGCCGAGATCGACAACGGCGCGCTGGCCGGCAAGGGGCTGGAGCTGATGTGGCTCAAGGACCCGGTCGATGCCTGGATGCTGCATATCCAGGGTTCGAGTGTGGTGAAGCTGCCCGACGGCAAGCTCACCCGGATCGGCTATGCCGGCAACAACGGCCAGGACTTCGTCCCGGTCGCGCGGCTGATGATCCAGGAAGGCCTGATCCCGAAGGGCCAGGCCTCGATGCAATCGGTCAGGGCCTGGCTGCAGGCGCACCCGGCTGAGGCCAGGACCTGGATGCAGAAGAACCCACGCTACATCTTCTTCCGCGAGCTCGACACCACGGCGGGCATGCCGACCGGCCCGGCGGGCGCGCTGGGCGTCACCCTGACGCCGACCCGCAGCATGGCGGTGGACCCCGCCTTCATGCCGCTGGGCGTTCCGGTCTGGCTCGACACCCATGCCCCGGACGGCTCCCCGTTGCAGCGGCTGATGGTGGCCCAGGACGTCGGCTCGGCGATCAAGGGCCCGATCCGCGGCGACCTCTTCTGGGGCACCGGCGAGACCGCCCTGGAATTTGCCGGGCGGATGAAAAACAGCGGCCGCTACTATGTCCTGTTGCCGAAAACGGTGGCGACGCGTAACACCTTGACCGTCAGCGAGCTCAACACCGACGGACCGAATTGAGTATGCCGCCTGCATCCCAGGGTCACGTTAAGGGCCAGCGTGTCGCCCTGTTCGTGACCTGCCTGGTCGATCTCTTCCGCCCTTCGGTCGGCTTTGCCGCCGTGAAACTCATCGAACAGGCGGGTTTCACCGTCGAGGTGCCGGAAGCGCAGACCTGCTGCGGCCAGCCTGCCTACAATTCCGGCGACCGTGCCGACACCCAGGCGATCGCCCGCAACACCATCGCGGCCTTCGAGGGCTACGACTACATTGTCGCTCCCTCCGGTTCCTGCGGCGGCATGCTGCATTGCCACTATCCGGAGCTGCTGGCCGACGATCCCAAATGGGCCGCGCGCGCCGTCGCTTTCGCCGCGCGCAGCTACGAACTCACCCAGTTCCTGGTCGAGGTCGCGAAGATCAGAATCGACGCCTCGTTTCCGTCGCGCGTCACCTATCATGACTCCTGCTCGAGCCTGCGCGAAATGGGCGTCAAGACGCAGCCGCGCGATCTGCTCGGCCAGGTGAAAGGCGTGCAGATCTCGGAACTCGCCGAGACCGAGGCTTGTTGCGGCTTCGGCGGCACCTTCTGCGTCAAGTTTCCCGACATCTCCAACAAGATGGTCGAGCGCAAGACCGCCGACATCACGGCCAGCGGCGCCGACACCCTGCTGGCCGGCGATCTCGGCTGCCTGATGAACATCGCCGGGAAGCTGAAGCGCGAAGGCAGTGCCGTCAAAGTGCGCCACGTGGCCGAAGTGCTCGCCGGTATGACCGACCATGCCGCGATCGGGGAAGCGGAATAGCGCCATGGTGCAGCCCAACGCCAATGCCTTCGCGATTGAATCCACCAAGGCGATCGCGAACCCGCAGCTGCAGGAAGCCCTGAGCGTCCTGCGCGTCCAGTCGATCCCGAACCGGTTGAAGGCCGCCAACAACCTCGCCGAGTTCGAGCTCCTGCGCGACCGCGCGCGCGACCTGAAGAACCACATCCTCGGCCATCTCGACCAGTACCTGCTGCAGTTCGAGGCCCAGGTGAAGGCCTCGGGCGGCGAGGTGCACTGGTGCAGCGATGCCGAGACCGCGCGCCAGACCGTGCTCCGGCTCTGCCGCGAGGCGAATGCCAAGACGGTCACCAAGGGCAAGACCATGATCGGCGAGGAGATCGGCATCAACGATTTCCTCGAGCGGAACGGCATCGAGCCCATCGAGACCGATCTCGGCGAATACATCATCCAGCTCCGCCACGAGATCCCGAGCCATATCATCGGCCCGGCCCTGCATGTCACCAAGCGCCAGGTCGAGGAGACCTTCCGCGAGCACCACACCGATCTCGACGCGAACCGTTCCCTCGAAGAACCCGCAGCGCTGATGGCCGAGGCGCGCGCCAAGCTGCGCGACCGGTATTTCGAGGCCGATGTCGGCATCACCGGCGCCAATTTCCTGATCGCGGAAACCGGCTCGACGGTGATCGTCACCAACGAGGGCAACGGCGATCTGACGCAGACCCTGCCGAAGATGCACATCGCCATCACCTCGATCGAGAAGGTCGTGCCGACCCTCGAGGATGCGATGACTTTGCTCCGCGTGCTGCCGCGCTCGGCCACCGGCCAGGAGCTGTCGGTCTACGTCACCTTCTCGACCGGGCCGCGCCGCCAGACGGATCCCGACGGGCCGAAGGCCTTCCATGTCGTGTTGCTGGACAACGGGCGTAGCGCCTATCTCGGCGGCCCGATGCAGGAGATGCTCCGCTGCATCCGTTGCGGTGCCTGCATGGACCACTGCCCGGTCTATCACGCGGTCGGCGGCCATGCTTACGGCTGGGTCTATCCCGGCCCGATCGGCTCGATCCTGACCCCGGCCTTGGTCGGCGTCGAGAACGCCAAGCACCTGCCGCATGCCTCGTCGCTCTGCGGCCGCTGTGAATCCGTCTGCCCGGTGCGGATCCCGATCCCGAAGCTGCTGCGCCATTGGCGCGAGGAGGAATTCTCCCGCGCCATCACGCCGGCCACGCAACGCGCGGGTCTCGGACTCTGGGCTTGGTTCGCGAAGCACCCGGCGCTCTATCGCATCGCCGCGCGCTGGGGCCTGCGACTCTTGAAGGTCATCGCCGACGGACGCGGCAGCTTGACGACCCTGCCGCTGGCCGGCGGCTGGACCAAGCATCGCGACTTTCCGGTGCCGCAGGGCAAGACGTTTCACGACCAGTGGAAGGCCCGCAAAGCATGAGCACCGATCGCGACCGCATGCTGGCGACGATCCGTGCTGGCGTCTCCCGCTCGCCCACCAGGGGCGCGCCGAAGCCGGCACCCCTGGTGCCGCAGCGCGGCCAGCAGACCGGCCGCGCGCTGGTCGATCTGTTCCGCAAGCAGGCCGAAGCCGCAGCCGCAACGGTGGCCGAGGTCGCGCGCGCCGAGGACGTACCCGCCGCGGTCGCCGAGTACTTGCGGGGCCGCAACCTTCCGCCGCAGATCAAGCTGGCACCCGACGCGCGGGTCCAAGGTCTCGACTGGAAGAGCCAGCCGCTGCTGGAAACCAGCAGCGGCGCCAGCGACGGCCACGACTCCGCCGCGGTCACGCCGGTGCTGGCCGGCGTCGCCGAGACCGGCACCTTGATAGTGCATTCCGGCGATGCGACGCCGAACACCCTGCACTTCCTGCCCGAAACCCACATCGCCGTCGTCTATGCCGATGAGCTGGTCGGCACCTATGAGGAAGGCTGGACCGCGCTCCGCGCGAAGCAGGGCGGCGATCTCTCCAACGGCGCCATGCCGCGTACGGTCAGCTTCGTGACCGGGCCGTCTCGGAGTGCCGATATCGGCAAGATTCTGCTGATGGGTGCGCATGGCCCGAAGCGGCTGCATGTCATCCTGGTCGATGCCCCGAAACCCTCTGCGCGCCCGACCCTCTGAATCCGGATGGCGCGCCGCCCGATCAGCGACGAAGAGCGGGCGCTCTGGCAGATGATCGCCAAGACCGCGACGCCGCTGAAGCGGCGCCGCAAGTCCGAGCCGAAGCCGTTGCCGCCGCCTGCGGAAAAGCCCGTCCCGAAGCCTGCCAAGCCGAAGACCAAGGCGCCGCCGCCGAAAGCGCCGGCACCCGTCATGCCGCCGCCATCACGCCCGCACGAACTCACGCACGGCCACGCGGTCGGCATCGACAAGCGGCAGGCCGAGCGCTTCCGCCGCGGCAAGACGCCGATCGAAGGCAAGATCGATCTCCACGGCCGCACCCAGCAGGAGGCGCATGACGACCTGCACCACTTCCTCGCCCGCGCCCACGCTTCCGGGAAACGCATGGTGCTGGTGATCACCGGCAAGGGCATCACCGGCGCGAAATCCGGCGTGCTGCGCGAGAACGTGCCGCGCTGGCTCAACGAGCCCAGCTTGCGCCGCCACGTCCTCGCCTTCGACTACGCCGAGCCGCAACACGGCGGCGAAGGCGCACTCTACGTACTGCTGAAGCGGAAGAAGGAGGAGCGCCGATGACTCCCTTCGGCCAGCGCCTGCGCGATCTCCGGCAGCAGCATGGCCGTGCGCTCAAGGACATGGCGCGGGCGCTCAAAGTCTCTTCGGCCTATCTTTCCGCCCTCGAGCATGGGCATCGGGCGCAGCCGAAGCCGGGCTTCGTGCAGCAGGTGGCGGCCTATTTCAATCTCGCCTGGGAGGAGGTCGACGAGCTGAAGGCCCTGGCCGAGCTTTCCGATCCCAAGCCCAGCATCGACACACGCGGACTCTCGCCGCTCGCGACCGAGGTGGCGAACCGGCTGCGGACGAAGATCAAGGCGCTGGATGAGTTGGCGCTGAAGGCGATCCTGAAGCAGCTCGGCAAGTGATGTCAGCTTCCCGTCACACGCTGTCATAGCGGGAACCCTTGCCGGTTCGCCTGCGTTCGCGTAAGCCTCGTCCCAGCCCTCCCCTGCCTTTCCCTGAGGTTTCATGAACGACTGGATTTCGGCCATCATCCTTGGCGCGATCGAGGGCTTCACCGAATTCCTGCCGATCTCCTCAACCGGACATCTGATCCTGGCTGGTGAATTGCTCGGCTTCCAGGACACGACGGGCAAGGTCTTCGAGGTGGTGATCCAGCTTGGTGCCATTCTCTCGGTCGTGGTCTTCAATTTCGGTCGGCTGTGGAAGGTCTTGGTCGGGCTGCCGAGCGAACCCGGCGCGCGGCGTTTCGCCCTGGCGGTCCTGCTCGCCTTCCTGCCGGCGGTGGTGCTGGGCCTGATCTTTCACGACTTCATCAAGGAGAAACTGTTTTCATCCTGGGTGGTTTGCGTGACGCTGGTATTGGGCGGCATCGTGATCCTGGTGATCGAGCGCATCGCGCCGCGCCCGCGCTACAAGAGCATCGAGGACATCCCGATGAAGACGGCGCTGGGGATCGGCTTCTGCCAGGCGCTGGCGATGATCCCCGGCATCAGCCGTTCCGGCGCCACCATCCTCGGCGGCGAGCTCCTGGGCGTCGATCGCCGGATCGCCACCGAGTTCACCTTCTACCTCGCAATCCCCACCATGCTCGGCGCCAGCGTGCTCGACCTCTGGAAGGCGCGCCACGACCTCACCACGGATGGCTTGGGCCTGATCGCGGTCGGCTTCGTCACCGCCTTCGTCGTGGCGATCCCGGTGGTCAAAGGGCTGATCGGCTTCGTCGGCCGTTACGGGCTCGCCCCGTTCGCCTGGTATCGCATCCTCTTCGGCCTCGGCTTCGGCGTCTGGCTGCTTTACGCGGGATGACCTATGCCTTCACCCGCGGGCTTGACCCGCGGGTCTCGTGCCGAGCGAAGCCGGCTGGAGATGGCCGGGTCGGGCCCGGCCATGACGCAAGGGTTTACAGGATGAACTTGCTCAGGTCCGCGTTCTTCGCCAGCGGTGCGACCTTGTCCTTCACCATCTGGGCGTCGATGCGGATGGTCTTGCCGCTCTGCTCGCTGGCGGTGAAGGAGACTTCTTCCAAAAGCCGCTCCATCACGGTCTGAAGCCGCCGCGCGCCGATATTCTCGACCGTCGCGTTGATGTCGGTGGCGAGATCGGCCAGGGCGTCGATCGCGTCCTCGGCGAAATCGAGGGTCACGTCCTCGGTCTTCAGCAAGGCGACATATTGCTTGATCAGGCTCGCTTCCGGCTCAACCAGGATGCGCTTCATGTCCTCGCGGGTGAGCGCGTTGAGCTCGACGCGGATCGGCAGGCGGCCCTGCAGCTCGGGCAGCAGGTCCGAGGGCTTGGCCAGATGGAAGGCGCCCGAGGCGATGAACAGGATATGGTCGGTCTTGACCGGCCCGTGCTTGGTCGAGACCTGCGTTCCTTCGATCAGCGGCAGCAGGTCGCGCTGCACGCCTTCGCGGCTGACATCGGCGCCGACCCGGCCATGCTCGGAGCGGGCGCAGATCTTGTCGATTTCGTCGAGGAAGACGATGCCGTGCTGCTCGACCGCGCGGATCGATTCCGCCGTCACCTTCTCCTGGTCCAGCAGCTTCTCGCTCTCCTCGGCGATCAGCACTTCGTATGAATCGGCGACGGTCATGCGGCGCGGCTTTTGCCGCCCGCCGCCCAGCGCGCTGCCCAGCACCTCGTTGAGGTTGATCATGCCCATGCTGGCGCCGGGCATGCCGGGGATGTCGAAGGTCGGCAGATTGCCGCCGCCCGCATCCTTGACGTTGATCTCGATCTCCTTGCCGTCGAGCTCGCCCGAACGCAGCATGCGGCGGAATTTGGACCGGGTCTCGGCGCTGGCATCGGTGCCGACCAGGGCATCGAGGACGCGCTCCTCGGCCAGACCCTCGGCCTTCGCGGTCACCTGGCGCTTCGCCTTTTCCTTGGTCATAGCGATCGCGATCTCCACCAGGTCGCGCACGATCTGCTCGACATCGCGGCCGACATAGCCGACCTCGGTGAACTTGGTGGCCTCGACTTTCAGGAACGGCGCCTGGGCGAGCTTGGCGAGGCGCCGCGCGATCTCGGTCTTGCCGACGCCGGTCGGGCCGATCATCAGGATGTTCTTCGGCATGACCTCGTCGCGGATCTCCGGGGGAAGCTGCTGCCGGCGCCAGCGGTTGCGGAGCGCGATGGCGACCGCGCGCTTGGCCTCGCCTTGCCCCACGATGAAGCGGTCGAGCTCCGACACGATCTCGCGTGGGGTCAGCGCCGCGGCGGCGGATTCGGCCGGGGCTTCAAGCTTCTTCGCGGGTTCGGCCATGGCGTTACAGCTTTTCCAGGATGACGTTGTGGTTGGTGTAGATGCAGATATCGCCGGCGATCCGCATCGCCTTGCGGGCGATGGCCTCGGCGTCGAGCTCCTCGCGGTCGATCAAAGCCCGCGCCGCCGCCAGCGCATAGGCGCCACCGGAGCCGATGCCGATCAGCCCGTCTTCCGGCTCCAGGACGTCGCCGGTCCCGGTCAGCACCAGGCTGACCGACTTGTCGGCGACCGCCATCATCGCTTCCAAACGCCGCAGGTAGCGATCGGTGCGCCAATCCTTGGCCAACTCGACGCAGGCGCGCGCCAGCTGGCCCGGGTGCTGCTCCAGCTTGCCCTCCAGCCGCTCGAACAGGGTCAGGGCGTCGGCGGTCGCGCCGGCAAACCCGGCGATCACTTGGCCGGGGCCATCCGCCTTGCCGAGGCGCCGGAGCTTGCGGGCATTGGATTTCATCACCGTATGGCCGACGGTCACCTGGCCGTCACCGGCCAGCACGACTTCCGGGCCTTTGCGGACCAAGAGGATGGTGGTGCCGTGCCAAGGCGAAAGGCCGTGGGCGGCGGCGTCTTGGGAGGAGTTCTGCGACATGGGGCTCAAATAGGTTAACGAGGCCGGGGATTCAACTGGGGCGTTCAAGCTGCGGCTGCTTGGCCTCTCGGGATAACGCTGGTAAGAAACCCGCCCAGCACGGCTTTGGCAAGGTATTGGACCCCTTCGATGCAGGCTTTCGGGCGTAAGGCGAGCGTTCAACGGAAGACCAAGGAAACCGAGATCTCGGTCTCAGTCGATCTCGACGGCTCGGGCAAGTCCGAGATCGCGACCGGGATCGGCTTCCTGGACCATATGCTGGAGCAGCTCTCGCGCCACAGCCTGATCGACCTCACCGTCAAGGCGAAGGGCGATCTCCACATCGACTTCCACCACACCACCGAGGACACCGGCATCGCCATCGGCGAGGCGGTTTCTCAGGCTTTGGGCGAGCGGCGCGGCATCAACCGCTACGGCGATGCCATGATCCCGATGGACGAGACCCTCACGCGGGTGGCGCTCGATGCCTCCAACCGGCCTTATCTCATCTGGAAGGTGAATTTCACCAAGCCGAAGCTCGGCGAGATGGACACCGAGCTCTTCAAGGAATGGTTCCAGGCCTTCGCGCAGGCGGCCGGCCTCACACTCCATGTCGAGAACCTCTACGGTGAGAACAACCACCACATCGTCGAGAGCTGCTACAAGGGCCTCGCGCGCGCACTCCGCGTTGCGGTCGAGATCGATCCCCGCAAGTCCGATGCGATCCCCTCGACCAAGGGCGTGCTCGGCGGAACGCTGAAAGCCTGACATGGCCGTCGTGGTCGTCGATTACGGCGCGGGAAATCTGAAATCCGCCGCCAAGGCGCTCATGGAAGCGGCGAAGGGCAGCGGCATCGACGTCGCGGTCAGTGCCGATCCCGCGGCCGTGCGGGCCGCCGACCGGATCGTGCTCCCGGGTGTCGGCGCCTTTGCTGATTGCAAGGCGGGGCTCGAAGCCTTGCCGGGCATGATCGAGGCGCTGAACGAGGCGGTGCTGAACAAGCAGCGCCCCTTCCTCGGTATTTGCGTCGGCATGCAGCTGATGGCGACGCTTGGCATCGAATATGGCGAGCACCGCGGCCTCGACTGGATCAAGGGCAAGGTCGTCAAGCTCAAGCCCAGCGACGCGAGCCTGAAAATCCCGCAGATCGGCTGGAACAACCTCACCGCCTCGACGCATCCGGTCTTGCGGGGCCTGCCGAAGGACGCGGACGCCTATTTCGTGCATTCCTATCATTTCGTCGCCGATCATGACGCAGACGTGCTGTCGCGCATCGACTATGGCGGGCCGGTGGTCGCGGCGATCGGGCGCGACAACATGCTCGGCGTGCAGTTTCACCCGGAGAAGAGCCAGGCCGTCGGCCTGAGGCTTCTCGGCGACTTCCTGAAGTGGCGTCCCCAATGATCTTGTTCCCCGCGATCGACCTCAAGAACGGCCAATGCGTGCGCCTGCGCCAAGGCGACATGGGCCAGGTCACCCTGTTCAACGCCGACCCCGCCGACCAGGCCGGCAAGTTCCTGCGCGACGGCGCCGAATGGCTGCACCTCGTCGACCTCGACGGCGCCTTTGCCGGCGCGCCGGTCAACGCCGCCGCGGTGGAAGCCATCCTCAAGGCCGTGAAGATCCCGGTGCAGCTCGGCGGCGGCATCCGCGACCTGGCGCGGATCGAGGATTGGTTGAAGAAGGGTATCGCCCGCGTCATCCTCGGCACCGTCGCGCTAAAGAAGCCGGAGCTGGTGAAGGGTGCGGCGCAACTCTTTCCGAAACGCATTGCCGTCGGCATCGATGCCAAGGCCGGCCGGGTCGCGGTCGAGGGCTGGGCCGAGACCAGCGATGTGACGGCGCTCGACCTCGCCCGCCGCTTCGAGGATGCCGGCGTCGCCGCGATCATCTACACCGACATCGACCGTGACGGCCTGCTGCAGGGCGTAAACGCCGAAGCCACCGCCGAGCTCGCGTCCCGCCTTACCATCCCGGTGATCGCCTCGGGCGGGGTCGCTGGTCCCGAAGACCTCGACCGTTTGAAAGCGGTGCTGCCGCAATCGAAGAAGGCCGGCGGCGGGATCGCCGGCGTCATCGCCGGCCGCGCGCTCTATGATGGCCGACTGGACTTGCGCGCCGCGATCACTGCCTTGAAGGCCGCCTAAGGGGAGTTCGGGCATGCTGAAGATGCGCATCATCCCCTGTCTCGACGTGAAGGATGGGCGCGTGGTGAAGGGCGTCAACTTCGTCAACCTGGTCGATGCCGGCGATCCGGTCGAGCAAGCGCGGGTCTACGACCAGGCTGGTGCCGATGAGCTCTGCTTCCTCGACATCACCGCCTCCTCGGACAACCGCGACACGCTTTACGACGTGGTGCAGCGGACCGCCGAAGCCTGCTTCATGCCGCTGACCGTCGGTGGCGGCGTGCGCAAGATCGAGGACATCCGCAAGCTGCTGCTCTCCGGTGCCGACAAGGTCTCGATCAACACCGCGGCCGTGAGCGACCCGGACTTCGTCAAACAGGCGGCGCAGAAATTCGGCGACCAGTGCATCGTGGTCTCGATCGACGCCAAGGAGACGGTACCGGGCAGGTTCGAGATCTTCACCCATGGCGGCCGCAACGCCACCGGTATCGACGCCGTAGGTTTTGCCAAACGCATGGCCGAGAACGGCGCCGGCGAGCTGCTGGTCACCTCGATGGACCGTGACGGCACCCGGGCCGGTTACAATCTGGCGCTGACGCGCGCGATCGCCGATGCGGTCACCGTGCCGGTGATCGCGTCGGGCGGCGTCGGCACGCTGGACCATCTGGTCGAAGGTATCCGCGACGGCCATGCGACCGCGGTTCTGGCCGCATCCATTTTCCACTTTGGCACCTATACGATTGCCGAGGCCAAGGCGCATATGGCGAAAGCCGGCCTGCCGATGCGGCTGGTGCGTTAGGGGGCGTTCATGGCGGAAGACAATGTTCTTGAGCAGCTTTACCGGGTGATCCTCACCCGGCGCGGCGCCGATCCCACGCAATCGAACACCGCCAAGCTCTTCGCCAAGGGCAAGAAGAAGATCGCCCAGAAACTCGGCGAGGAAGCGGTCGAGACGCTGATCGAGGGCGTAAAAGGCGACAAGGACGGCGTCATCTCGGAATCCGCCGACCTGCTCTATCACCTGCTGGTCCTCTGGGCGGCGCTCGACGTGAAGCCCGACGAAGTCTGGGCCGCGCTCCGTGCCCGCGAAGGCATTTCCGGCATCGCCGAGAAAGCCGCGCGCGCGAAGGACTGAGCGCCACCGTCTTTCGTGTAACGGCCGGTATCATCCGCCCGATTCAATTTGACGCCCTGCGGCGCCGGCACTAAGTGCACGGCGCATACCCACTCTTGCAAAGGACGACGACGATGGAGCAGAGCCGATGTTGCGGCAATCCTCCCCTGTTGCCGTCCAAGGGGCGCGCCGCGGCTTCAATCTCCATGACCTGGTCGCCGCCGGGCTGATCCTCGCCTTTCTGCTGGCTTTCGCCGATGCCGGCCGGCATATGGCCGCGCCCATGGCGGCCGAGAGCGCGCCGATCTCGCTCTCGCCCTGGAACCTGCCGCTTTATGCGCTGCGCTCGACCATGCGGATGCTGGCGGCGATGGCGGCCTCGCTCATTTTTACCTTCGCCTTCGCCAGCCTCGCCGCAAAAAGCCGCCGGGCAGAAACCGTGCTGGTGCCCATGCTCGACATCTTGCAGTCGGTGCCGGTCTTGGGCTTCATCTCGGTCACCGTCACCGCCTTCATGGCCCTGGCGCCCGGCCATGCCTTGGGCGCGGAGCTGGCGGCGATCTTCGCCATCTTCACCAGCCAGGCCTGGAACATGGCCTTCAGCTTCTATCAGTCGCTGAAGATCATTCCCGACGATCTCAAGGAAGCATCGCGCAGCCTGCGCTTCTCCGCCTGGATGCGCTTCTGGCGGCTGGAAGTACCCTTCGCTGCCCCGGCCCTTATCTGGAACATGATGATGTCGATGTCGGGCGGCTGGTTCTTCGTGGTCGCTTGCGAGGCGATCAATGTCGGCTCGACCAATCTCCTGCTGCCGGGGATCGGCTCCTACATCGCGGTCGCCGTGGCGGACCAAGACTTGAGTGCGATCTACTGGGCGATCGCGGTGATGCTGGCAGTGATCCTGATCTATGATCAGCTCCTGTTCCGCCCGCTGGTCGCCTGGTCGGACCGCTTCCGCCCCGGGGAGGAGGACGAGACGCCGCGGCCGCGGCCTGGATGCTGACCGTGCTGCAGCGCTCCAGCCTGATCGACCACGCGAGCCGTCCCGTGCTGGCCGGCTTCGATGCCTCGCTGCGCTGGACGCGTCTCGACGCCGCGCGACAGGTCGCCGTGCCCGAGCCCGATTGCCGGCGGCCGATCGGCGACCGATTGTGGAATGCCGGCTTGATCCTGGCCGGCCTCGTCGGCCTGGGCGTCTTCGCCCTCCATCTGCACCGGACCTTTCCCGAGCGGGAGATCGTCCATGCCTTGCTGCTCGGCCTGCCGACCCTGGTGCGGGTGCTGGTGCTGATTGCGCTCGCCAGCCTGGTCTGGGTGCCGGTCGGAGTCATGATCGGGCTCCGGCCGCGCCTCGCCGCGGCATTGCAGCCGGTGGCGCAGATGCTGGCGGCCTTTCCGGCCAACTTGCTCTTCCCGCTCGCGGTCTCGGCGATCGTCGCGCTCGATCTCGATCCCGATGTCTGGCTCTCGCCGCTGATGGCGCTCGGAACCCAGTGGTACATCCTGTTCAACGTGATCGCCGGCGCTTCGGCGATTCCGCGCGACTTGAAGGACGCGAGCGGCAATCTCGGCCTCAAGGGCTGGCTCTGGTGGCGCAGGTTTGCTCTGCCGGCCGTCTTTCCCTTCTATCTCACCGGCGCGATCACTGCCTCCGGCGGCTCCTGGAACGCCGCGATCGTCGCCGAATGGGTGAGCTGGGGCGACCGCCACCTTAAGGCCCATGGCATCGGCGCCTATATCGCGCAGGCGACCGAGCAAGGCGACATGGACCGCGTGGTGCTGGGGATCGTGGTGATGATCGTCTACGTGATCGGCCTGAACCGGCTGCTCTGGCGGCCGCTCTTCGCCCTGGCCGAGCGCAAGTACCGGATGAACTGAGGAGATGTTCCATGCCTGGTGAGCGAATTCTCGCCGTCAATGGCGCCAACAAGAGCTTCCGCCGCCCGAACGGCGAGCCGCTGGTCGTGCTGGAGAATGTCGATCTCAGCCTGCGGGAGGGTGAGCTGGTGGGTCTGCTCGGCCGCTCCGGCTCCGGCAAGTCGACCCTGCTGCGCCTGATCGCCGGTCTTTCGCGGCCCAATGGCGGCGCGCTGGAATACCTGGGGAAGCCGGTTCAGGGTCCGCTGCCGGGCATCGCCATGGTGTTCCAGAACTTCGCGCTCTTCCCCTGGCTGACCGTGCTGGAGAATGTCGAGATCGGCCTCGAGGCGATGGGCGTCGCGGCCGCGGAGAAGCGCAGCCGCGCGCTGGCCGCGATCGACATGATTGGCCTCGACGGCTACGAGAGCGCCTTCCCGCGCGAGCTCTCCGGCGGTATGCGCCAGCGGGTTGGCTTCGCCCGCGCCGTGGTCACGCACCCCAACATCCTGTTGATGGACGAGCCCTTCTCGGCCTTGGACGTGCTGACCGCCGAGACGTTGCGCACCGACTTCCTCGACCTCTGGTCCGAGGGCCAGCTGCCGATCAAGGCCGTGGTGCTGGTGACCCACAACATCGAGGAAGCGGTGCAGATGTGCGACCGCATCCTGCTCTTTGCCAGCAATCCCGGCCGCATCCTGCTGGAGCTGAAGGTGGACCTGCCGCATCCCCGCAACCGCCAGGATCCCGCCTTCCGCGCCCTGGTCGAAAAAATCTATGTGGCGATGACCGCACGCCAGGACCCGGTCGCAGCGCTCGCCCGGGCGGAGAAATTCCCGGGCACGGGTATCGCCACCATCCTGCCGCGGGTCTCGACCAATCTCTTGGCCGGCATGGCCGAGGCGGTGGCGGAGAGGCCCTATTCCGGCCGCGCCGACCTGCCCGAGATTGCCCGCCAATTGCAGCTCGAGATCGACGAACTGTTCCCGGTCGCCGAGACGCTGCAGATGCTGCGCCTGGTCGAGCTCGAGGGCGGGGATATCCGCCTGACCGAAGCCGGCCGTCGCTTCGCCGAGTCCGAGATCACCGAGAAGAAGCGGATCTTCGCCCAGCATTTGATCGCCTATCTGCCGCTGGCCGCGCATATCCGGCGGGTGCTGGACGAGCGCCCGAACCGCGCGGCGCCGAAGAGCCGATTCAGCGAGGAGCTGCAGGACCATATGACGCGGGAAGCGGCTGAAATGACTCTGCGGAGCGTGATAAACTGGGGCCGCTTCGCCGAAATCTTCGCCTATGATGACGACGCGCAGCGCTTCACCTTGGAAAATCCGAGCTGACGGTTATGGGGGCCGCCATGAGCTACGACATGAACAACATCTTCGCCAGGATCATCCGCGGCGAGATTCCGAGCGACAAGGTTTATGAGGACGAGCATGTCCTCGCTTTGAAAGACATCCGTCCCCAGGCCAAGGTCCATGTCCTGATCATTCCCAAAGGACCCTACGTCTCCGCCCAGGACTTCTCCGAGAAGGCCTCGGATGCCGAGCTCGCCGCCATGCACCGTGCGATCGGCAAGGTGGCGAAGGCGGTGGGTGTCGCGGTGACCGGCTACCGCGTCATCGCCAATACCGGCGCCGACGGCCGGCAGGAGGTGCCGCACTATCACATCCATATCCTCGGCGGCCAGAACATGGGCCGGATGGTCGCGCTGGACTGATTGCACCCATACATTTCTCCACTTCCCCTCACATCAGCTGTGAGGAAACCTCTATTGCCGGTCGGCGCCGCGCTTGCGATGGTCCGGCCGTCTTCGGGACGGGGAGGATGAGATGCATCGGCTCTATGACAGCGCGATTTCCGGCAACGCCTACAAGGTGCGGCTGCTGCTGCATCATCTCGGAATTCCCTTCGAGCGGATCGAGTTCAACGTCGATGACGGCTCGACCCGGACGCCGGAATTCCTGAAGATCAATCCCAACGGCAAGGTGCCGGCGCTGCAATTCCCCGACGGCCGCGTGCTGTTCGAATCCAACGCCATCCTCTTCTACTTGGCACAGGGCACGAAATACTGGCCGAGCGATCGCTGGGACCAGGGCCAGGCGATGCAGTGGATGAATTTCGAGCAATACAGCCACGAGCCGACCATCGCCGTGGTCCGGCACTGGGTCGCGCATCTCGGCAAGACGCCCCAGAACGAGCCGCTGTTGCCGGCCAAGATCGCCGGCGGCGAGCGCGCGCTCGGCGTGATGGAAGGACATTTGAGGAATCATCGCTGGTTTGCCGGCAATGATTACTCGATCGCCGACATCGCTCTCTACGCCTACACCCATGTTGCCGAGGAGGGCGGCGCCTTCGAGCTCAGGCGCTATCCGGCGATCCAGGACTGGCTCGGTCGCGTCGCGGCACAAGGCCGGCATATCGCGATCACCGACTGAGGCCCCAGCCGGCGCCTTGGCCTCTATGGCTGCTCGGCAATCCTGTAGTTCACCAGGATGTCGCGGTTGTCGGCGAACATCACGCATTCGCCGCCACCACGCTTACGGCAGCGATTCATTGCGCCATTGGCATAGGCCGGACCGCCGTAGCAGGAGTCATATTCGCAGAGACTGTAGTTGAACTCGTCGGTCTGCCCGTTGGTCACGTGCATGACGAAGGCGCCGGGACGCGTATTCCCGATCATCGAGAGATAGGTCTCGAACTCCTTCCATTCCACCCCACGGACGATCAGGACCTTGCCTTCCGGCGCGTCGTAGGGACTGGGGAAGGAGGAGGCACAGGCCGTCAGCAGGCCCGACAGGATCAGGGCGCCGAGAATGCGCAGCATCGGGAAATTTCCTCGGTCGATCCGCGGGCTATTCGCCCATGACCTTGTAGTTGACGACGACGCTGCCGCTGTTGGCGAACAGGATGCATTCGTATTCGGCGCCGTAGCTCCTGCAGCCGTCCATCGCCTTCTTGCTGTAGTTCGCCGACAGGCAGCTGGTGCCCGGGCAATAGTAGTAGTAGGCCGAGGACGCGACGCCGTTGTAAACCGCGACGACGAACAGGCCGCGGTTCACGCCGCTGATCTTAGTGAGATATTCCTTGTACCAGCCCCAGACCTTCTGGGTGACCAGCAAGGTCTTGCCGTTGCTCCCGGCATATTCGCCACTCAAAGGAGACGCGCAGGCAGTCAACAGCAGCCCGGCAGCCAGCACGGCGGCAATGCGCAACATTTCAGCTCTTTCCTTATGGTGGATTCATGTGCCGTGACGCGCCGGCGCGCGCAGCACTTACTCTTCGATCTTGTAGTTCACCAGAATCCGGTCATCGATGGCAAACAGCACGCATTCGCCGCCTTGGCGGCAGCGCCGCATCACCTCGGTGGCGGTGTTGCTGCCATAGCAAGCGTCGATCGGGCAGGAGCTGCTGGCCCAGCCGTCGCTGTGGCCCTGATTGACGCCCATGGCAAAGGCGCCATCCCGGGTGCTGCCGATGTCGCCCAGATACTTCTGGAAATCCGCCCAGTGGTCCTTGCTGACCAGCAAGACCTTGCCGTCCGGCTTGTCATACTCGCTCTTGTAACCGCTGACGCAGCCGCCGAGAAAGATCGCCGCCACCAGGGTGAGAACACCCACGCGCGCGGCCGGCCGTGCCGCCCGCATCGCGGCGCCCACAAATTCCAGCATCCTAACCCCACTCCCCACGCGAACTCGACTGAGTACATTACTACTCAGGCGCGCCGGAAGATCAAGCGCGGATAAAATCCTAGGTTGTAACGAGTGCCTTGATCGGCGCGGCTATTTCAGGCCGATCGCCCGCAGGATCCGGCCGACGCCTTTCTTCTTCGCCGCGGCCCGCTCGTCTTTGAAGCGGCGGTTGCGGCTTTCGGAATCCGCCACCTTGAAGCAGGTCTCGAACGGCTGCCGGTGCCGGCCGATCATCGTCTGCAGCGTCTCGAGGTCGGCTTCGATCTCGGCGCGGGCGAAGCTCTGGCCGACGCCGTCGTAGTATTTGTTGAAGATCGGCATGATCTCGGCCCAGAAGGCGTTCTGCCGGATCTGCGCCTGGGTGTCGTTGTCCTGGGGGGCCACCGCGCTCGAGGCATGGCCGCGCCACCAGTTCAAGGCGCCCTTGGGGTCGCCCGAGGGGTAATGGCCGATCGTCTCCCACCAGAGCTCGGCTCTCGCCGGCGGATCGATCTCCAGGAACTGCCAGATGTCCCGCACCACGCTCGCGTTCTTCTTCAGAAAGGCTTCCATCCGCACGTGGTAGATGCGTGGGATCAGGAAGCTCTCGACGAAATGCTTGGTATACTGGGTCGCGAACGGGACCACGTCGACGTCGAGCGGGAACCAGGCGCGCACGGAATCCTTGGCGATCCATTCGGGCAGCCGCCGCACGCTGTAGATGACCCGGGTATCCTTGAAATCCTTCGCGTAGTTCGAATCGATCCCGACCAGCTTGTCGCCGAAGCATTGCCTGGCGAAGCCGTGGGCGCGCAGGATTTCGTGAGCCCGGCGGTAGTTCTCCAGCTTGTCGGCGCCGGCCGGACGGAAGAAGCAGGACAGCAGCTCGGGTTGCGCCTTCACCAGCTTGGTGCCGTAGCGCGAGACATGGCTGTTGTTCAGCAGCACCTCGCACATCATGAAGACGTCGGGATGGCTGTTCAGCATGCCGCAGAGCGAGGTCGTGGCGGTCTTGCCCGCGCCCAGGATGAACGCCAGATCGCGATTCTTGCTTGCGCTCATCGGGCGCTGTCACTCCCAAGCTCGATCGGCGGTCCGCGCCGAGGGTCCGGCTGGGAATAGCGAGGGGGCGTCAGCCTGTCAATCGGCGCGACGCCGCGACCTCGACGGGAGGCGGCGGGGCAGAGCCGGCGCTAATTGATGTTCTCGACGATCTTATAGTCGACCAGGATGTCCGAGCTGTGGGCGAACAGGATGCATTCCACGCCCGGGCCGTAGCTCCGGCACTCGTTCATCAACTTGTTGTGCCGGCTGCCGCCCATGATCAGGCAGCCCGCCGCCGGGCAGTAGCCGGCGGTATAGCCCAGCGCCACGCCGTCAACTGCGGCGACGACGAAATCGCCGGGATTGGTGCCGCTGATGAGGGAGAGATATTCCTGATAGCCCGCCCAGACGTCCTTGGTGACCGAGAGGGTCTTGCCCTTGCCGCGCGCATAATCGCCGCTCAGCGACGATGCACAGCCGGCAAGCAGCACCGCAACCAGCGCGGCGCCCAGAATACGCAACATGGATGATATCCCCACGAAGATGCCTCGAAATCCGATACTACTTCAGGCCCTCATGGGGTCAAGCCGGATTAAATCCCCGGTTGTGGCATTCGTGGTTAAACCGGCGGGGCGCCTTGTCGCAGGGTGGTTAAGGACGTGTGCGGTTGGCTAGGCCTTGGCCGAGGAGAAGATCAGCTTCAGCCCGAGCGCGCCCATGACGCCGGCCGCGAAGCGGTCGACCCAGGTCTTCCAGCGCAGATAGGCGGCGCGCGGCCTCCGGAGCGAGAAGACCAGGGCCACGATCATGTACCAGCCGGTCTCGATCGCCATGATCACCGGCGGCAGCACCAGATAGCTCCAAGTCGGCAGGTCTGCCGGAAGCAGCGCGAAGACACTGCCGTAGAAGACCAGGGTCTTCGGGTTGCTGAGCTGGGTCGCAAGCCCCAGCAGTAAGCTCTTCAGGACCTGCGGCCGCGCCGCGGCGCCGGCCTCGGCGATGAAGGGCTGCCGGGCGCCCAGCCACATGCGCAGGGCGAGATAGAGCAGGTAGGCGCCGCCCGCGACCTTGAAACCGAGATAGAGCCAGGGCGCCTGGGCGAAGACCGCACGCATGCCGAGCAAGGCGAGGGTGCAGAAGATGACGCCGCCAATTCCCATGCCGAAGGCCGCCGCGACACCGTCGGCGCGGGAGCGGGCCAGGGCGGTGCGCATCACCATGACGAAGCTCGGCCCGGGGCTGGCGGCGCCGACCGCGATGGCGCCAGAAATCGCGAGAATGGCGAGGGTCGGCGTCATCGTCTCCTCCGCGGATTACTTGTAGGGATCGGCCGCGTCGCGGAGGCCGTCGCCCATGAAGTTAAAGGCGAGCACCACGATGATGACCGGAACGATCGGCAGCATCAACCAGGGATACAGCGCCACCACCTGGATATTCTGCGCTTCGTTGAGCAGCACGCCCCAGGAGACGATCGGCGGCCGGATGCCGAGGCCGAGGAAAGAGAGCGCAGTCTCGCCGAGGATCATGCCGGGGATCGCCAGGGTCGCCGAGGCAATGAGATGGCTCATGAAGCTCGGCATCAGGTGGCGGAAGATGATGCGGCCGGGGCTGGCGCCCATCAGCTCGGCGGCGACGCAGAAATCCTCCTCGCGCAAGGAGAGCAGCCGCGAGCGCACTGCGCGGGCCAGGCCGGTCCAGTCGATCAGGCCGAGGATGATGGTGATGCCGAAATAGATCAGCAGCGGCGACCAGTTCACCGGTAGGATCGCCGCCAGCGCGAGCCAGAGCGGCAGATGCGGGATCGAGCGCAGGATCTCGATCGCGCGCTGCACCAGGTCATCGACCCAGCCGCCGTGATAGCCGGCCAGCCCGCCGAGCAGCATGCCGAGCACGAAGGAGACCGTCACGCCGACGAGGCCGATGGTGAGCGAGATCCGCATGCCGTAGAGGATTCGCGAGAACATGTCGCGCCCCAGCCGATCGGAGCCCAAGAGAAAGAGGGTGCCGCCGTTGGGCGGACAGAAAAGGTGGGTCTGTCCCTCGATCAGCCCCCAGAACTTGTAGCTGTCGCCGCGGCAAAAGAAGCGGATCGGCTGCGGCTTCTCGGGGTTCGGCGTATAGACGCGCTTCAACGTCTCCATGTCGAGCTTGTAGTCATAGGCATAGACGAAGGGCCCGATGAACTCGCCTTTGTCGAACAGGTGGACTCGCTGCGGCGGCGCGAAGATCGAATCGACGTTGCGCGAATGAAGATTGTACGGCGACAGGAACTCGACGAACAGGATCGCGACATACATCACCGCCAGCACGATCGCGGAGACCACCGCCAGCCGGTGCTTCTTGAAGCGGAGCCACATCATCCGCCATTGCGAGGCGAGATAGATCTTCTCCTGCTCCGGCGTGACCACCTCGACCGAATAGGGATCGAAGGGCGCCTGCGAGACGCTGTGCTTCAGCGGCTGGGGATCGGCGTTCATCTCGATCATTTGCCGCCCCCGGCGCCGAAGCGGATTCGGGGATCGAGCAGGGCGAGGGCCAGATCGGAAACGAAGATTCCGATCACCGTCAGCAGCGCCATGAACATCAGGAAGGAGCCGGCGAGGTACATGTCCTGGGATCGCAGGGCCGCGAGCAGGATTGGCCCGGTAATCGGCAGCGACATTACCACCGAAACCACGACCGACCCGGAGATGAGCTCCGGCAGCAGGCTGCCGATGTCGGCGATGAAGGGATTGAGCGAGATCCGCAGCGGATATTTCACCAGCAGGCGGAACGGCGGCAGGCCCTTGGCCCGGCCGGTCACCACATACTGCTTGTTCAGCTCGTCGAGCAGATTCGCGCGCAACCGCCGGATCATGCCGGCGGTGCCCGGCAGTCCGATCACCAGCACCGGCACCCACATATGCTCCATCAGCGAGGCGAACTTGCCCCAGCTCCAGGGCTGGTCGATGTATTGCGGGTCGAGGAGCCCGCCGACCGAGGTGCCGAACCAGATGTTGGCGAAGTAGAGTAGCACCAGGGCGATCAGAAAGCTCGGCGTGGCAAGGCCGAGGTACCCCAGGAAGGTGAAGACATAGTCGAAGAAGCCGTATTGATGGGTCGCAGAATAGACCGCGATCGGGAAGGAGACGACCCAGACGAACAAGATCGAGGCGATCGAGATCAGCACGGTGAGGCTGAGTGCATCGCCGATCACCTCGGTCACCGGCAGCATATGCTCGAAGGAATAGCCCATGTCGCCGAAGATCAGCCCGCCGCCCTCGTGCTTCAGCCCATCCCAGTTGCCGAACATCCAGTGCAGATATTGCAGGTAGAACGGCTGGTCGAGGCCGTAGGTGTGACGCAGGAACTCGATCTTGTCGTTGTTCACGTTCTCGCCGCGCGACTGCTGCTCGGCGATCATGCTTTCCAGGAAGTCGCCGGGCGGCGCCTGGATGATCGCAAAGACCAGGAAGCTGATCACCAGCAGCGTCGGTATCATCACGAACAGCCGCTGGACCAGATAACGCAGCATCGAATCCCCTAGACCAAGTCTCTTAACGCACGCACCGGCACTCCCCTGCCGGCTTCTCCGACTACTTCTCCGCCACCGGACTGAGCGGGCCGGGCGCGTCCAGCCAGAACGTGTCCGGCTTGTAGACGCCGAAACTCGCGCCCGGCTCGAAAGCCCACATGCCGCGCTCCGGCACATTCTTCAGATGCCGCGAGACGACCACCGGCTGCGGAATTCCGGCGACCGTGCCGATTGTATAGACCTGGTCCGCCCAGATCGACAGGATCTGTCCCCAGATCTGAGCGCGCGCTGCGCTGTCTCCCGCGCGGCGCCACTGGCCCATCAGGTCCTGCAGCTTCGTCGCTTCCGGCAGGTCGACCTTCTGACCGTCCTCGCCGCCAGTTTCCAGATACTGGCCCCATTTCGGCCACTGGTATTGTTGCTGCGTGGTCGGGGTGAAGTCCTGCGGGCTCATATCGGCGGAGGGGAAGCCATTGTCGATGCCGTTCGACAGCGACATCTGCGCGTCGCCGGAGAAGATCCGGTTGCGCATGACCTCGATCTGCGAGGGCTTGGGATAGAGATCGATGCCGATCGTGTGCCAAGTGTCCTTGATCAGCTCCAGCACGTCGGTCGCCTCGGTGGAATCGCCGGCGATGTCGATGATGATCTGCGCGGGCCTTCCGTCCTTCAGCAGGCGGATGCCGTTCTCGTCGCGCTCGGTGAGGCCGATCTGGTCGAGCAGGCGGTTGGCCAGCACCGGATCGAAATTGGCCCAGGCGTTGCGATATTCCGGCTTGAACAGCGGGCTCGCCGGAATGAGCGTGTTGCCGCCCTCGTTGCCGAGGCCGAAATAGATCGCTTGATTGATCTCGTGGCGGTCGATGCCGAGCGAGAGGGCACGGCGGAACCGCACGTCGCGCATCAGCTCGCGCCAGACATCGTCGTTGGTGTTGAGGTTGGGAAAGAGCGCGAGATTGCTGCCGCGCCCGTCGTCCCAGAGCCGCACCCAATAGGTGCCGCGTTTCTCGCCGACCTTGAGGAAGGTGTAGTTGTCGAACCGGAGATAGCGCGCCTGGAGATCGGTCTCTCCGGCGCCGGTCTTGGTCGGGATCAGCGAGGAGGCCGCCACGTCGACGATCAGCTGGTCGAGGTAGGGGAGCTGATGCCCCGCCTGGTCGACCCGGTAGTAATAGGGATTGCGGGTGTAGACGAAGCGCTGCGCCGGCGGCTTGGTGCGCAGGACCCAGGGATCGAGGGTCGGGAGCTTCGGGTTGTCGTTGCGCCCCATATTGTCACGCCGGTTGTGCAGGCCGGCCCAGCTCGGCTGCTCGGCATCCTTCACTGCTTCGGCCAGCTTCTCCGGGTCGGCGTACTTGGCGTGGAATTTCTTCAGGTAATGAGACGGGCGGTAGATGTAGAGCGGCGCGGCACCCGCAAGCTTCGGCAGGAAGTCGGCGTTGGGCGCGTCCCAGGAATAGCGCACGGTGGTCTCGTCGAGGAACTCGACCACCGGGGGCTTGCCGTTGACGATGAGATCCTTCGGCGGACCGGAGGGCGAGAGCTCGGGATTGTTGGCGACGTCCTCCCACCAATAGCGGAAGTCCTCGGTGGTGAAGGGCTTGCCGTCCGACCACTTCATCCCCTTGCGCAAGTGCAGCGTGAAGACCTTGTCGTCCTTGTCCTCGTAGCTCTCAAGGATGTCGGGCTGCAGCTTGTAATTCCGGTCGTAGCAGACCAGGCGCGCGTAGGAGTAGTAGGAGATCTGCCGGTTGTCGCGGGCGCTGGCCAGCAGCGTCTTCAGCTCGCCGCCCTGCTGGCCCTGCTCCGGCATCGTGGCGACGGCCGGATGCTCGGGCAGCCGCTCGGCGATCGGCGGCAGCTCGCCTTCCTGCTCGTCCTTGGCAAAGTAGGGCGGGCTGATCCAGTCGGCGCTTGCGGCGCTTGCGGCGAACAGCAGGCCTGCGGCGAGAACGAGCGAACGGAGCTTCATGCCGCGCTCCGGATGCTGATCGCGGCGCGCACCCAATGATCGTCGCCGATATCGACCAGGCTCGGCTGGTTGTCGGCATCGATGGTGAAGGGTGCGGGCCAGGCGGCCGGTACCGAGGCCTTGCCGCCCATCAGCTTCTCGAAGTCGAGGCGATGGGTGAGCGAGGGATCCGGCACCGCGGCCAGGAGGGCCTTGGTGTAGGGATGCACCGGGTTCTTGAACAGGCTGGCCGCCGGCGCCAACTCGACCACGCGGCCGGCGCACATCACCATGATACGGTCGGCGACGTAATCCACCACCGCGAGATTGTGCGAGATGAAGATATAGGTGAGCCCGAGCCGCGCCTGCAAATCCTTCAGCAGATTGAGGATCTGCGCCTGAATCGATACGTCCAGCGCGGAGACCGGCTCGTCGCAGATCAGCAGGTCGGGCTTCAGGGCCAATGCGCGCGCAATGCCGATGCGCTGGCGCTGGCCGCCGGAGAAGCTGTGCGGATAGCGGCGCAGGTGCTTCACGTTCAAGCCCACCAGCGACATCAGCTCCTTCACCATCTCGATCCGCTCTTTCGGCGTGCCGACGTTATGGATCACCAGCGGCTCGCTGATGATGTCGAGCACGGTCATGCGCGGGTTGAGGCTGGCGAAGGGATCCTGGAACACGAACTGGATCTTCTTGCGGAACTCGCTCAACGGCCGGCCTTGCAAGCGCAGCACATCGACCAGCTTGCCGTGGTCGTTGTAGCGGATCACCCCGGAATCGGGATCGATCGCGCGCATGATCAGCTTCGAGAGCGTGGTCTTGCCGCAGCCGGATTCGCCGACCAGGCCCAGGCACTCGCCGCGCTTCACTTCGAAACCGACATCGGCGACCGCATGGATGACGCGATCGCCGCCGCCCATCCAGCCGCCCTTGCGGATGCGATAGGTCTTGGAGATGCCTTCGATCGAGAGCAGCGGCAAGTCGACTTCCGGTCCATCCTTCGGCAGCGCCTTCGCGTCCGCGAACATGCCGGTCGGCTTGGATTTGATCTCGCGGATCGGCGTCAGGCGTTCGCCGGGCTCCATGCCGAAGCGCGGCACCGCCTTCAGCAGCGCCCGCAGATAAGGATGCTCCGGGTGGGTGAAGATGTCCTGCGCGGTGCCGGATTCCTGGACCTCGCCGTGATACATGACCACGACCTCGTCGGCCATGTTGGCGACAACGCCCAGGTCATGGGTGATCATCAGCATCGCCATGCCGAGCTCGGCTTTCAGATCCGACATCAGCTTCAGGATCTGCGCCTGCAAGGTGACGTCGAGCGCGGTGGTCGGCTCGTCGGCGATCAGCAAGGCCGGCCGGCAGACCAGAGCCATGGCGATCATGGCGCGCTGGCGCAAACCGCCGGAGAGCTCGAACGGATAGGTCTTGAGCGCGCGCTCCGGATCCGGAAAGCCGGTCAGGCGCAGCATCTCGAGCACCGCCGCAGTACCCTCGGCCTTGCTCACCTGGCGATGGAGGTGCAGCGCTTCGCCGATCTGGTCGCCGACCGTGTGGACCGGCGACAGCGAGGTCATCGGCTCCTGGAAGATGATCGAGATCGAGCCGCCGCGCAGCTTCTGCATGACCGCGCCGTTGCGCGGCTGCTGGGCGATGTCGAGGACGCCTTGGCCCCCTTCTTTTCCAAGGCGCGCCGAGTCATCGAACAGGATCTGGCCACCAGTGATGTTCGCGACCTTGGGCAGGATTCCCATGATGGCCTGGGCGCAGACCGACTTGCCGGAACCGGATTCGCCGACCAGTGCCACGGTCTTGCCCTTGGGCACCCGGAATGAGACGCCGCGCACGGCAGGAATGACGATGCCGTCGAGGACGAAATCGACCTTGAGGTCCTTAACGTTCAGGAGATCGGTCACGCAGCGTCCACCTTGACGCCGATCGCGTCCATGTTCTCGATGGTGATCTGGTCCAGTGGCAGATTCGCCTGCTTGGCCGCATAGGCGGCGCGCGCGACGATGTCCGCGAAATGCGGCAGGGTGGATTCGATGTCGATCTTTTGCTTGCCAGACTTCAGCGTCAGCGTCATCCACCCATCCTTACGTTTGCGCCGCGTAGAATAGTAGCGCAGCGCCATCTCCTCGAGTCCACTCCAGGCGATGTTCTTCTTCGGCCAGGGCATGCTGTGCAGCCCCTCTTCGTCGAAGCGGATCCGGCTCGCATGCCGCAATGCGGTATTGGCCAGCCAGACCAGGAACAACACGGCAAGGCCGAGGATCACCCAGAAGATCGGCGTATCGGCGTCGATCGACTGCATGATCACCACGCTGATGCCGAGGCCCAAGATCCCCCGCAGGTAGTCATAGACCAGGCTTGAAACCGGATAGCGCAGCTCGACCATGTTATGCGTCGGATCCCGAAAGCTTCCCTGTTGGGGTGTTACCCCCCATGAACGCGGCAGACGGGTCGAGCAGACGTGCTGCCGCTTGATTCGCAAGGAAATCTCGCAGTTTCTCGAGAAAACGCCAAGTGGCCGGATCATGAACAAGATGATGGCTCAAGATCCCGGTCGGCTCGTCGGCATCGGCTTCGCCCAGGCGCCGTGCCCGGAGATGGCCGATCAACAGGTCGAGACAGGCGCCTTCCCCCAGAAATCCCCCCGGCGGGCCATTCTTGCCCCGCCAATCCATAACGTCGACATGTGTGTTCACCTGGTTCACCCCATGGACCGCGCGCGCGGTCCGCGGGAGATAGCGGGTCAGCCCTATAAAGCCGATCGATTGCAGGATTGCGACGGCCCGGCCGCCGATCCGGTTCCAGGGCGGCGTCAGAACCGGCAGGAACTGGTCCCCGAACGCAGCGGAAAGCTTTCGGAACCCAGCCGAAAGATCCTGCGCGATCTGTTGGCTGTCCCGTTCGTCTGGAAACTCGCTTTTCCGACCGCCTTCGGGGGTATGGTTGCGGTGCTGATAGCCGTGCTGCAGCACCACCGTCCCCGGGCTTTGCCGCAGCCGCGGCGCGAGGTCCGGTTGCAGGCCGGCCGGGATGACCGCGAGGCAGATCGGCCCGTCCGCGATCCGCAGCAACTGGTCGAGCGCCGGCGTCGCCGCAACGGCGTCGTCGTCCCGCCACCACCAGGTGGCCGTCCGTCCTGCTGCGCCCCAAATGTCGCATTCGCGCGCCAGATCGCCCCAACCGGTCACGCCGCCCTCTTTGCCAAGGCGTCGAGGATAAGGGCGGCGGATTGCCGGGCACCATCGAGATTGATGGTAAAGGGTGGGATCGCCATCACAGACGCGCGGTCGATCTCCTCCGCCAGCCGCATCGGATCGAGCGCCGGCGCGGGGAGCAGGCGCAACAGGCCTTTCTCATGCAGCAGCCGCGCCCGGTCGGTCTGCTCGCTCTCAGCCCCTTCGGCAAAGGGCACGACCACCGCCGGGGTCCGGGTCGCCAGGATCTCCAGCACGGTGTTATAGCCGCCCTGCGAGACCGAGACCCGGCAGCGCGAAAGCAGCTCCTTGAAGTCGGTGCGGAAGCGTTCGACGATGAAGCCCTGTGCTTCTTGCTCCAGTTGCTCGAACGCCGCCTGCGGAAGATTGCCGCCGGTGATCAGCCGCCAGGGCCGCGCCCGCTCGAACGACAAGGCGCGCGCAGCCAGCGCGGCCTTCAGCAACGGCTGCCCCACCGCGCCGCCGCCGGCGGAGATCAGGATCTCGCCCGCGCTCCGGTCGGCCGAGGCCGTCGACAGCTTCGCCTCGGTGACATAGCCGGTGTAGCGGATCAGGTCCTGGATGGTCGCGGCCAGGGGAAAGGTCGCCTCGAAGGGAACGAGGTTTGGGTCGCTGTGCACCAGCACCAGGTCGTAGAAGTCCCGCGCGGTCTCGGCCATCTCCTCGGCGCGGCCCGGTTTCTGCTTGGCAACCAGGATGTCCCGTACCGAGCTGGCGATCAACGGCGGGCCCCTTCTGCTGCGCGCCGCTTCCAGCAAGGGCTTAAGCTCGAAGCGGAACGGCCGCCGGCCGAATGGATACATCTCGGTGATGAGCGCGTCGGGCGCCGTTTCGGCGAAGAGCTGCAGCAAGGCGTCGCGCCGGCGCGCCCGCCAGGCCTCGTCGATGGCGTTGCCGTGCTCATCGAGCAACGCCGAGAAACTGGAATCCGCTGCCCGCGCCGCCGCCAGCCGAACGACTTCGACGCCGCGCTGCGCCAACGCGGCCTCCACCTGCGGCACCGGCACGCCGCCGGTCGCCAGCACCACCCTCGCGCCACGCTCCTGCAGCACGCCGGCGATCGCGGCGGCGCGCTGCAAATGCCCGATGCCCAGCAGATGCTGGACATGGATGAGCACGCGCGGCGTCATTTCGGCGCCGCCAGCAGCGACACATTCATCTTCTCGACGCGGATCTTCCCATCCGCGTCGAGCCGGAAGAGATGCGCGCTGTCCGCCTTGATCTTCACCGGCGGCTTGCCGAGGAAGCTCCAGCCGGTCGCCAGCGAGAGCAGGGCGCGCAAAACCGCCTTATGCGTGACGATGACCGTCGGCACGCCCGCCGCCGCAATCTCGCTCAGCAACGGTTGAAGGCGCGCCTGGACCTGGCGCGGCGTCTCGCCGCCGGGTGCGCTGAAATCGAGGCCGAGGCTCTCGCGCTCTGCCGCTGCGGCCCCCGGCGTCGCCCGCAGTTCGGTCAGGGACCGTCCTTCCCAGGTGCCGAAATCCATCTCCATCAGCCGCGGGTCCAGCGCGATCTCGCGTCCCGGGAACAGCAGCCGCGCGGTCTCTTGCGCGCGTTTCAAGGGACTGGCCAGCACGCGATGGGCGGTCCAGCCGGGATCCGGCCGCCAGGCCTTCGCTGCGGCGATGCCGTCCGCGCCAAGCGCGACATCAGTCCGCCCCTGCAGTCGCCTCGCGGCATTCCATTCGGTCGGCGCGTGGCGAATCGCGACCAGCGGCAAGCCCGCTTCGGACCCAGGGGCCGTCATTTCCCGATGGTCTTCCTGATACTGGAAATGAGCGTCCGCGCGGCGCCGGCGATGTCATGCCTGGCGAGTGCATTGGCCCGCGCCGCCCGGCCCGCCAGGGCGAGCGGGGCATCGAGCGCAAAGTCGAGATCGGCGCTGAACTCGGTGGCATCGCCCGGCTTGGAGAGCCAGCCGGTCTTGCCGTCGACGATGATCGCCGGCACGCCGCCCCAGGCGCCGGCCACCACCGGGAGACCGCAGGCCTGGGCTTCGAGCAGCGCCATGCCGAAGGCCTCGTTGACCGCGGGCCAGACGCAGAGATCGCAGGCGACGGCGATTTCCGGCAGTTTCTCGCGCGGCCTGGCGCCCAGCAGGAACACGCCGCCCGCCACCGGCTTGAAGGCGCGCTCGACCTCGGCCCGCGCCTCGCCGTCGCCGACGATCAAGAGCTGCCAGGGCCGGTCGAGATGCTGCAAGGCCTGCGCCAGCAACCGGTAGGAGGCGAGCTTGTCGCCCTTGCGCATCATGCCGATCGCCAGCAGCCAGGGCTCGTCCGCGTTGAGGCCGTGGTCGTGCGCCAGCTTCGCCCGCATCGTCGCGCGCGCCGGCAGTCGCTTGGTGAAGTCGGCGAGGTCGAGGAAGGGCGCGAGGTCGATCAGCCGGCGCTTGCCGACCAGAGGCTCGAGGCAGCCCCGATCGATCGGATTCAGGCAGAAAACTCCATCGGCGGCCCGGATCGCGGCTTCCGCCGCTTCATGGCTGAAGGCATAGGGGCCGTCGGCGCGCTTGGGCGCATGGCTCGCCTCGGCGAGGAAGTAGGGGATTTCGAGCGCCCTGGCGACTTCCGGCCCGATCCAATCCACCGCCTTGTAATAGAGGTGATAGGTGAACCAGGCCTGCGGCCGCTGCCGCTTCGGCCGCGCGCGGTACTTGGCGATCAGGCGCTTCGCCGCGGCGCGGCCCTTCTTGGCCATCGCCTGCTGGGCGTCGAGGCTCGGCTCGGCGATGCGGCTGCGGATGCGGCTGGCGATCTCGACCGTGGCACCGCCCTGCTTCATCGCCGCCACCAGCAGACGCGCGATGGTCCGGTCGCCCGAGGGCACCGGATGATCGGGGGCTTTCAACGGCGCATAGAAGGCGATCCGCATGGCCGCACTCTACAGGTGCGACCCGCATTGCGCCAAGCCGAGAGGATCAGTTCCGGATGCCCCGCAGCCGTTCCTGCCGGCGGCGCAGCAGCTCCAGCGAGGTCAAGAGCGCAACCGAGACCAGGATAAGCAGGGTGGCGGCGGCGGTGATCGTCGGGTTGATGTTCTCGCGGATCCCGTTGAACATCTGCTTCGGGAGCGTGCGCTGCTCCGGACTGGCCAGGAAGACCGCGACGATCACCTCGTCGAAGGAGGTGACGAAGGCGAACAGCGCGCCCGAGATGACGCCGGGCAGGATCAGCGGCATCACCACCTTGAAGAAGACGGTGTGCGGCGGCGCGCCCAGGCTGGCGCCGGCCCGCATCAGGTTGTAGTCGAAGCCGCTCAAGGTCGCGGTCACGCTGATCACCACGAAGGGCGCCGCCAGCGCGGTATGCGCCAGAATGAGGCCGATCGGCGCCCAGGTGATGTTGAGGATGCCGAGCGAGACGTAGAAGAAGTACATGCCGACCGCGCTGATGATCACCGGCACGATCATCGGCATCAGCAGCATCGCAATGATCGCCGCCTTGCCACGCATGTTCAATCGCGAAAGTCCGAGCGAGGCCAGGATGCCGAGCGTGGTGGCGAGGATGGTCACCGAGCAGGCAATCTGCAGGCTCATCACCACCGAATCCATCCAGCGCGGGTTGGTGAAGAACTCGCGGTACCACTGCAGGGACAGCCCGGGCATCGGATAGGTGAAGTAGGACTCCGAGTTGAACGAGAGCGGCATGATCACGATGATCGGCGCGATCAGGAACAGCAGCACCGCGGCGCAGATCAGTCGGTGCGCCACATGCCAGGTGCGTTCGGCGGGCGATGCGTAAGGACTGAGGGCCATTCCTACCCGAGCCTGATCTTGTCGATGCCGACGAGGCGATTGTAGATGAAATAGAGGATCAAGGTCGCGGTCAGCAGGATCGCGCCCAATGCCGAGGCCTTGCCCCAGTTGTTCTCGCTGTTCATCGCCCGGTCGATGATGCCGGAGACCATCTGGTCGGTCGGCCCGCCGACCAGGGCCGGGGTGATATAGTAGCCGAGGCAGAGGATGAAGGTGAGCAGGCAGCCGGCGGCGATGCCCGGCACGGTCAGCGGAAAATAGATCTTCCAGAAGGCATGGAACGGCCCCGCGCCCAGCGAGCGCGCGGCGCGCACGTAAGAGGGCGATATGGTCTTCATGACGCTGTAGATCGGCAGCAGGGTGAAGGGCAGCTGGATATGCGTCATCGCCACCACCGTGCCGAAGCGGCTGAAGATCAGCGGCAACGGCTCGTCGGTGAGATGCAGGAATTGCAGCGCGTCGTTGATCGTTCCGTTGTCCTGCAACAGCACGAACCAGGCCGTGGTCCGGACCAGCAGCGAGGTCCAGAACGGCAGCAGCACCAGGATCATCAGGAGGTTGCTGGTCCGGGTCGGCAGGTTCGCCAGCAGATAAGCCAGCGGGAAACCGAGCAGCAAGGTCGCGACCGTCACCGTGATGCTGATGTTCAAGGTCCGGAGATAGAGCGTGATGTAGATCGCGCGCTCTTCCGGGGTGGAGACCAGATTGCCGTCGGCGTCCTGGCCGAGGTCGAGCGCATCCAGCAGGTAGAAGCTGGTATAGCTCGCGCTCGCGCGTTTCAGCACCGCCCAGGTGTCGCGTTCGCCCCAGATCTTGTCGATGCCGATCATCGCTTCTTTGTAGGGGCCCTGGGTCAGCTGCGCGGCCTTGCGGCCGCTGACCAGGATCTTACTGCGGATGGCGGAGATCTCGTAATTCAGCCGTTTGCCGATCAGCGCGATGGATTTCTCCTTCTGGGCGGCCGCGAGGTCGGCGGCGAGCGCGGCAAAGGCCGCCTCGCCCGGGACTTCCTTGCCGTCCCAGTCCGCCAGCGCTGCCACGGTGTTCGGCATCAGCTTGTGGATCGACGGATCGTAGACCGCGTTGCGCAGCAGGTCGCCGATCGGAACCACGAAGGAGAGCAGGATGAACAGGAACAGCGGCGCGACCAGCGCCAGCGCGCGCACCCGGCGCTTGCGTTCGACCGCCCGCAGGCGCCGCTTCAGCGCGTCACGGTCGGTGGCGATATCCAGTCCGATGTTCTCGGTGACGGCGGTCATGCTTGCGCGCTTGAACAAAAGAAAGGAGGGAGCGTTGCCGCCCCCTCCCGGTGGTCAGGCTACTTCGCCAGCCAGGCGTTGAAACGCTCGCGCAGCTGGTCGCCGTTGTCCGCCCAGAACTGCGGATCGACGTAGAGCACGTTCTTCATGTTGTCCGGCGCGGTCGGCAGATCCGGCAGCACCGTCGGATCGATCTTCGGGCCGGCGTCCTTGTTGGCGGGACCGTAGGAGATGTACTTGGTCTGCTCCGCCATCGGGTCCGGCTGACTCGACCAGGCGATGAATTTGTAAGCGGCGTCAAGGTTCGGACCGCCCTTCGGCATCGCCCACCAATCCCAGTCCGGGGCCTGCGCGTCCCAGACGATCTTGAACGGCTTCTTGTCCTTCTTCACCGCATCGAAGAAGCGGCCGTTCCAGTCCGAGGCGATCACCACCTGGCCGTCGGCCAGGAGCTGGGGTGGCTGCGCGCCGGATTCCCACCACACCACCTGGCTCTTGATGGTGTCGAGCTTCTTGAAGGCGCGGTCGACGCCTTCCGGCGTGTTCAGCGTCTTGTAGATATCGGCCATCGGCACGCCATCGGCCAGCAGCGCCCATTCGAGATTCACGAACGGATTCTTCTGCAGCGCCCGCTTGCCCGGGAACTTCTGGAGATCGAACAGATCGTTGATCGTGGTCGGGCCTGGGTTCAGCTTGGTCGTGTCATAGGCGATGACCGTCGAATAGAGGATGTTCGGCACCGCGCAATCCACGATGTCGCCGCCGATGAACTTCGAGCGGTCGAGGCCGAGCTTGGCCCAATCGATGGTCTCCAGCGTGCCTTCGGCGCAGGCCGCCAGCGCGGTCTGCGTGTCGACGTCGACCACGTCCCAGGTCACGCTCTTCGACTCGACCATGGCGCGGATCTTGGCGATTTCGCCGTTATACTCGCCCTCGTTGATCTTGGTGCCGGTCTCCTTGGCGAAAGGCTCCATGAAGGCCTTGCGCTGGCTCTCCTGATAGGCGCCGCCCCAGGAAATCACGGTCAAGGTGTCTTCGGCCGATGCTTGCTTCGGCACCGAGATCGCCGTGGCGGAAACACCCGCCAGCAGCGCGGCGCAAAGCCATGGTAATGCTTTCATTCCCTCTCTCCCTGTTATGCCGGATTGCTTCCGGCGGTTGCTTGTCTACGCCCTCAAAGATTCACGAAACGAAAGGCTCACTGCGCGGCGTCCAGCGCGCGGCAATCCTCTTTCTTCCAGCCGACCGAGATCGAGGCGCCGGGCACGAGATCCGGCGCGCCGTCGGCATTCGGCACCTTGATGATGAACTCGCTGTTGCCGCAGACCGTCGCCCGCACCCGGGTGAAGTCGCCGAGATAGATCAGCTCCTCGACCTTGGCCTGGAACACGTTGGCGCAATGACCGTTCACGGGATTGAGCCGGACCCGCTCTGGCCGCAGCGAAAGCGTGGTCGGAGCGCCGACACCCTCGACCTTGACCGGCACCGCTTCGATCTTGCCGCCGCCCTCGATCTCGACCTGGCAGCCGCTGCCGTTCATCGCCACCACCTTGCCTTTGATGCGGTTGTTCTCGCCGATGAACTGGGCGACGAAGGAATTCTGCGGCCGCTCATAGAGGTCGTCGGGCCTGGCCAGCTGCTGTATCACCCCGTCGTTGAACACCGCGACCCGGTCCGACATGGTCAGCGCTTCGCTCTGGTCGTGGGTCACATAGACCACGGTGACGCCGAGATTGCGGTGGATATGCTTGATCTCGAGCTGCATCTGCTCGCGCAGCTGCTTGTCCAAGGCACCCAGCGGCTCGTCCATCAGCACCAGCTTCGGCTCGAACACCAGCGCGCGGGCGAGGGCGACGCGCTGCTGCTGGCCGCCGGAAAGCTGTGCCGGGCGGCGCTTTCCGAGATGCGAAAGCTGCACCATGCCGAGCGCGCGCTTGATCCGGGCCTCGACCTCGGCCTTGCCGACCTTGCGCACGTTCAGGGGGAAGGCGAGGTTCTCTTCCACCGTCATGTGCGGGAACAGTGCGTAATTCTGGAACACCATGCCGATGTTGCGCTTGTGCGGCGGCACGTGGTCGATGGGGGTGCCGTCCAGGAAGATGCGGCCATGGGTCGGCACTTCGAAGCCGGCCAGCATCATCAGGGTGGTGGTCTTGCCCGAGCCCGAGGGGCCCAGCAGAGTCAGGAATTCGCCGGCCCGGATGTTGAGGTCGAGATTTTTGACGACCAGGGTTTCGCCGTCATAGGTCTTCTGCACGCCGACGAATTGAACGTAGTCCTCTTTACCGCCACTCGTCCTGACCTCGGCCATCGTTCGATGCGTGCCCCCTTATGCCCCGCTAACGTCGATGCGAATGCGGCCGCCCGCGGCGCGGATCGAAGATCCGTTCCGGACGCCCCAATGCACAGCGAAGGCGGGCGATCTGCTGCAATGTCACTCCCCGGAAGCCCGGGCCTCAACCTGTCAGAACTTTATAGGCGACCGGCGCCATTTAATTCAGCCGCTCCGGTCGGCGTGGTCATTGCCTTCGATATTGTCTGACCACACAATTGACTCAACGCTATGTTACCGTTTGAATGGAGTCAACGCTTAATGAAACTCCTGTCTCGCAGGCGCGAACCATTCGAAGAAATGGTGCGATTTGTCGAGATAGGCGGACGGTGCGTCGCCGCAAAGCTCAGAACACCCAATATGACGCGGCGTCCAGATATCCGGCCATACAACTTGCGAAATCAGGGGCGGGGTTGAATGGAAGAACTGGGAATTTCATTTCGGTCGGGGCTCGGGGAGCCGATTGCCGAGCCGCCGATCTATCGGCGCATCGCGGATTCGATCGCGGCGCGAATCGCGCGTGGCGAGCTCGAGCCCGGCGATCGGCTGCCGAACCACCGCGACCTCGCGACCGAGTTCAAGGTCAACGTCACCACCATCACCCGCGCCTTCCACACGCTGAAGCGTCGCGGCCTGGTGGAGACGCGGCCAGGACGCGGCACGGTGATTCTCGATTTCCGCAACGGCGCGGGCCGTTTCCAGTCCAATCCCTCCGACGAGCGCGGCGTGATCGATCTCTCGGTCAACCGCCCTGCGACCGCGGGCTATCTCGACGCCTTGGCCGACGTGATGCCGCGCCTGGCGCGCGACCGGCGCTACGCGAGCCTGAAGGATTACCAGCCGGCCGAAGGGCCGATCTGGCTGCGCGAGGCGGCGGCGCTGTGGATGAAGGACTTCGTGCCGGCTGCCGATGCCTCGTCGCTCTTCGTCGGCATGGGCGCGCAGCATACGCTTGCCTGCGTGCTGGCCAGCGTCTCGCGGCCCGGCGACGTGGTGATTGCCGACGAGGTCACCTACATGGGCCTGGTCGCCATCTGCCGCGCGCGCGGCCTGATCCTGCGCGGCCTGCCGATGGACGAGCACGGCATGCGGCCCGATGCTTTCGACGAGGCTTGCCTCCGGTGGCAGCCGCGCCTGGTTTTCGTGATGCCGAGCCTGCACAACCCGACCGCCATCAGCATGCCGGAACCGCGCCGGCGCGCGCTCGCCACCATCGCGCGGCGGCACAACGTTCTCATTCTCGAGGACGACGTCTACGCGCCGCTGGTGGAAGAGCGGGCCCCTGCCTTCGCCGCCCTGGAGCCGGAGCTCACCGTGCATATCGCCGGCCTGTCGAAATGCGTGGCGCCGGGCCTGCGGATCGGCTTCGCGCTGACGCCGCGCGCGCTCGCCGCCGACGTGGTCGCCGCCTTCCGGGTCGATTGCTGGAACATCTGCCCCTTGTCGGCGCTGACCGCGACCATGCTCATGGAAGCCGGCGCGGTCGAGAGCATCATCGAATCGCAGAAGCAGGAGCTGTTCGAGCGGCAAGCGCTCACCTCGGCGATGCTGGCGGGCTACGATCTGCGCAACCAGGCCTATGCGCCGCATGCCTGGCTCAACCTGCCGGCTTCCTGGCGCGAACGCGACTTCGCCCAGGCCTGCGCCGAACGCGGCGTCCTGGTGATGCGCGCCGACCCCTTCTCGATCGGCCGCGACGAGCCGCCCAACGCGGTGCGGCTCAACATCGCCGCCGCCAGGACCCGCGACGATCTCCGCGCGGCGCTCGGCACCATGCTGGAACTGCTCGGCGCGCCGCCGCAGTAAGCTATTTGAAGCGACGCTCGAGATCGGCGATGCCGCGGTCCATGGCGAACAGCGTTCGCACCCGCTGGTAACCGGCGGCCGCCAACCGCTCCCGCAAGCCTGCATCCCGCAACAATCGCTCGATCGCCCGTGACAAGGCTGGCGCGTCATCGGCCGGCACCAGCGCGCCGGTCTCGCCGTCGATCACCAGCTCCGGGATGCCGGCGAGGTTGGTGGCGATGACGGGGAGACGCTGGCTCTGCGCTTCCATCAGCACGTTGGGCAGGCCGTCGCGATCGCCGTCCTCGGCGATCCGGCTGTTCAGGATGAAGAGATCGGCGCCGCGATACTCCTCCAGCACGGTCTCCTGCGGTCGCGCACCGAGCCAGGTGATGCGCCCGGCAATACCCAAGGCCTGTGCCTCGGCCTGCAACTCGTCCTTCAGCGGTCCGCCGCCGACATGGCGCAAATGCCAATCGAGATCCTTCGGCAGCTTGCCGAGCGCTTCGATCAGCCCCGCATAACCCTTCTTCGGCACCAGCCGCCCGACCGAGAGCAAGGTGAACGATCCTTGTGTCTTCGCCGCCCGGCTCCGCGGCTCTGGAAAGCGCGAAAAATCGAGGCCGTGATAGACCAGCGCCGTCTTCTCCGGCGCCGGCGCCAACGCGGCGAGCGCGCGGTGCCCGGTCTCGGTGCAGGTCACCAGCCAGTCCATCGAGGCGAGCTTCTCGCGCTTCTCCCAGTCCGGCGTGATCCAGATGTCCTTCGCATGCGCGGAGGTGCTCCAGGGTATCCCGGTCATCAGATGCGTGTAATACGCCACCGAGGCCGGCGTGTGGATGAAATGCGCATGCAGCCGCTTCGGCCAGCCGGCCGGATCGCCGAGTTCGCCCGCCAGCACGCAGGCCTGGCCGAAGCGCCGGCCGCGGTTGGTGGTGAAGTCGCGTCTCAAGTCCGCGATCCACTGCCGGAAGGCGCGAGCATATCCGGGCAACCGCCGCGCCTGCCACCAGCCGCGCAGCACACGGAGCGGCTCCTGATGGAGATACTCCGGCAGATACGCGACCGGCGCGGTGATCTCGCGGTGCACCGGATGCACGTGCTTGTCGGTTGGGAAGCGCAACGAGACGATTCGGATCTTGATCCCGCGCTGCTCCAGCGCTCGGATCTCCTGGGCGATGAAGGTCTCCGAAAGGCGCGGATAGCCCTTGAGGATGAAGATGATCTCGTCGGTCATGAATGCGCCAAGGGTGTCTCGCACCCCCACCCTAACCCGCCCCCGAATCGGGGGCGGGGACCGCATCGGAGCCGGGCGCAGTCGCTCTTCCCCCTCCCCCGAATCGGGGGAGGACCGGGGTGGGGGTACGAATCACCAGCGATCAATTGAGTTCGAAGCGCGCAGCTACCGCGCGCGGCGGCTGGCGAGCCTGAGGCGCGGGCGGGGCGTGCGGACCGGCGCGTTGTCGATCGTCTGGTCGACCAGACGGTTGATGTTGGCCAGGCCGTCCATGAGCCCCGGCAGCACCACCTGGCTCGGCAAGGCCTGCTGCGGCAGCTGCCGCAGCGCCGTGGCCATCTGCTTCCAGTCGCGCGTGCCGTCATCCTCAAGCATCGAGACCAGGCCGTATTCCTTGGCGCGGGTGGCGCGCAGATACTGCTCCATGCGCGGCCTTGTGCGCGGGATGATCAGCGCGCGCTTGTCGAAGGAGAGGATCTCGCAGAAGGTGTTGTAGCCCCCCATGGCGACGACACCGATCGCCTTGGCCATCAGATGCTCGATCTGTGCGTCGAAGGTGATCGCCTCGACCTGCTCGAGCTTGGCGGCACGCTGGATGAACTCCGACTGCCGGTCGGAATGCATGAAGGGCCCGAGCACCAGCAGCGCCGGATGCGGCTGGTGCGGGTCGTTCTCGTAAGCGCGCAGGACCCAGTCGACCACATCCTCGCCGTCGCCGCCGCCGCCGGTGGTGACCAGCAGATACGGCTCGTCGATCTTGGCGAGCGGCGCGGTCGAGGCGGGGCCATGCGGCAGGGTGCGGTGCAGATAACCCGTATAGATCATCTTCCGCCGCACCGATTTCGGCAGCTCGATCCCTTCCAGCGGATCGCAGATCTGCGGCAGGCCGTAGACCCAGATCTGGTCGTAGAGATCGCGCAGCGCCGGAACCACCTTCTTGCGCTCCCATTCCGGGACCAGCGCGGCGGGCTCGTCCATGATGTCGCGCAGGCCCAGGACCAGGCGGGTGCCGCGCTCCTTCAGCATCACCAGGGTATCGTGCACCTCGCCGCGCAGGCCCAAAGGCTCCTTGTCCACGATGAAGATGTCGGGATCGAAGATCTCGGCGGTGTGGCGGATGATCGAGGCCCGGAGCTCCAGGGTCTCCTCGATGTCGATCAGCAGCGAGAGCGGGGTATAATCGCCGCTCCGCAGCTTGATCACGCCGGGGATGCGCACGAAGTCCACGCGGGCGCGGAAGTTGAAGCTGCCGATGATCGGCGATCCCGTGAGAATGATGACCGAGAGGTCCTTCTCCAGATCGACCAGCGAATGCGCGATGGTGCGGCAGCGGCGCAAATGGCCAAGGCCGAAGGTGTCGTGGCTGTAGATGAGAACGCGGGCGTCCCGCTTATCCATTGGCCTTGTTCCTGGCGTCACGCGTCCATCCCCCGACTGCCGCGTCCCGGATTACCAAGTGCGCGAAGCCTGCGCGGGCGGAGTATTGCACAGCGGGTTTCCGCGGTGAAAGTCAAAGTTTCGGGACAGGCTCCACGGCATAAATCCTTGATCGCTTTGGGGAATGCCCAGGGCAAATCCGGCCTGATCCGGGTCCTATCGCTTGCGACCGACCGCCGGCCGCCCTATTGTCCATGAGGTCGCGGCCCAGCCGGGGGGACGGCAGTATCCGCGACCTTGGATCGGGCGATGGAACGCAATCTCTTCAAATACATCTGGCGCCATTCCTGGCGCGATCAAGTCTATATCCTTGCGATCGTCCTGCTCCTGCAGGTGTTCTACTTCATCTCCCTCGATCTGCCGAAGCGCATCGTCAACGACGGCATCCGCGGCCAGGCCTTTAAGGTCGGCGACGCCCACCTCGATACCCTGCCGTTCATGCAGATTTCGTTCGGCCCTTATCCCACGATCGGCATGCCGGAGATCACTCTCTTCCCCGGCATCCCGCTCGACCAGATGCAGTACCTGTTCGCGCTCTGCTTCTCCTATCTGTTCTTCGTCGTCTTGAACGGCTGGATGAAGCAGTGGGTCAACACCGAGAAGGGACGCCTGGGCGAACGCATGCTGCGCCGGCTCCGCTTCGAACTCTACGACCGGATCCTCAAGTTCCCGCTCGGCCATTTCCGCAAGGTGAAGCAGGCCGAGATCGCCACCATGATCAAGGACGAGGTGGAGCCGCTGGGCGGCTTCATCGGCGACGCCTTCATCCAGCCGGCGATGCTGGCGGGCCAGGCGCTGACCGCGCTCTACTTCATCTTCCTGCAGAACTTCTGGCTGGGCGGGCTCACCTTCGCGATCCTCGCGGTGCAGATGGCGATCATCCCCAAGCTCAGGGTCAAGGTGCGGCTGCTGGCGCGCGAGCGGCAGATCACCGCGCGGGCGCTGGCCGGCCGCATCGCCGAGAGCGTGGACGGCGCCGTCGAAATTCACACCAACGACACATCGAACTTCGAGCGCGCCGATATCATCGACCGCCTCGGCACGATCTTCCTGATCCGCTTCGAACTCTACAAGCGCAAGTTCTTCGTCAAGTACCTGAACAACATGCTGGCCGCCACCACGCCGTTCCTGTTCTACCTGATCGGCGGCTATCTCGCCTTGAACGGCAAGTTCGACACCGGCTCGCTGCTGGCGGCGATTAACGCCTACAAGGACCTGCCGGACCCGATCAAGCAGCTGATCGACTGGGACCAGCAGCGGCAGGACGTGCAGGTCAAGTATGATCAGGTGATGGAGCAGTTCAATCCCGATGGCATGCTGGCGCCGGAGCTGCAGGCGATCGATGCGCCGCAGGACGTCGATGCCGGGACGCTGGTCGCCAGCAACCTCGCCTTCACAGACGAATCCGGCGTGCGCCTCATGGAGGACGTAAGCCTCGAGATCGCGCCCGATGCCCATGTCGCGGTGATCGGCACCGGCGCCAGCGGCAAGGAGCACCTTGGCCTGCTGCTGGGGCGTCTAGCGCTGCCGATCGCCGGCCAGATCAAGTACGGCGTGCATGACCTGACGCAACTGCCGGAATCGGTGACCGGCCGTCGCTTCGCCTATGTCGGCGAGGAGAGCTATTTCTTCCCGCTCTCGCTGCGCGACAACTTGAGCTACGGCTTGAAGCACCGCCCGGTCGTGCCGGCGCGTTACGAGGGCGAGAGCCAGCGGCATTTCGAGCGTCGCATGCGCGAGGCCAAGCGCGCCGGCAATCCCTGGCTCGATCCCGGCGACGACTGGCTCGATCTTGAAGGCGCCGGCGTCGCCGACCTGCCCGAGCTTTACGGCCGGATCGTTACCCTCTTGAAGGCGGTGGAGTTCGACGAGGACGTCTATCAGTTCGGCTTGCGCGGCCGTCTCGACGCGGTGCGCGACGCCGACATCGCCGCCGAGTTCCTGGAGGCGCGGCGCAGCCTGCGCGAAAGGCTGCAGCGCCCCGACGTGGCGAGCCTGGTCGATCCCTTCGACCCCGCGCGCTACAACAAGAATATGACGGTGGCGGAGAACCTGTTGTTCGGCACCGCGGTCGGCCCGGACTTCGCACCCGAAAATCTCGCCAACAACGAATACCTGCGCAGCACCTTGCGCGGCCTCGGCCTCGGCGACTACCTCGTGACCATGGGGCGCAAGATCGCAGAGACCATGGTCGAAATCTTCGCCGACCTGCCTCCCGGCCATCCGTTCTTCGAGCAATACGCCTTCATCTCATTCGACGACCTGCCGATGTACCGCGAGCTGATCCAGCGGACCGGGCGCCTCAGCACCGAGCAGATCCAGCGCGAAGACCGCTTCCGCTTCGTGCGTCTGACCTTCCCCTATATCGAGGCCCGCCATCGCCTCGACCTGATCGACGCCGAGATGGAAGAGAAGCTGCTAGAGGGGCGCCACGCGCTGGCGGAGAAACTGCCGGAGAGCCTCCGGAAGTCGATCGAGTTCTACGATCCGGAGGCCTATAACAGCCAGGCCTCGGTGCAGGACAACATTCTGTTCGGCCGCCTGGTCTACGGCCAGGCCCAGGCCGGACAGAAGATCGGTCGGGTGATCGCCGAGGTGATCGACGGGATGAAGCTCCGGCCACGGGTGATCGAGGTCGGCCTCGACTACAATGTTGGGCCAGGCGGGAAACGGCTCTCGACCGCGCAACGGCAGCGCGCCTCGCTGGTCAGGGCCCTGTTGAAGCGGCCACGACTCTTGATCCTGAATAACAGCCTCGCCGTGTTCGACGATGCGACACAGCGGCGGCTTGCGGACCGCGTGAACAAGATCATGGAGGGCGGTGCGTTGGTGTTGATCACCGACAACGTCGCGCTGGCCAGATTGTTCGACCGTGTCATCATCATGAAAGAAGGCCGGGTCATCGAGCAGGGCGAGGTCGCCGAGCTCGACAAGGACGGCAGCCGCTTCCGCGAAATGGTCGGCACGGTCGCCGCGGCGGCGCAATAAACAAGGGTTGGTTTTACGCCAATTCGGCTTGCGCCGGTTGGTCTGAGCGAGTGAGGGACAGATGGGTATACAAGACGATGTCGAGGCCTTGAAGCGGATCCCGCTGTTCGCCAAGGTCGAACCCGCGAAGCTGAAACTGCTCGCCTTCGCGGCCGAACGCGCGCAGTACATGCCGGGCGAGGCCTTGTTCCATCAAGGCGACCAGGCCGATGCCGCCTATATCGTCTTGGGCGGCAAGGCCGACGTGCTGGTGGAGACGCCCAGCGGCCCCTTGAAGGTGGCCGAGGTCGGCAAGGACGCCTTCGTCGGCGAGATCGGCATCCTGTGCGACGTGCCGCGCACCGCGACGATCCAGGCGACCGAATCCCTGACCACCTTGAAGATCACCAAGGATCTGTTCTACCGCATGGTCGCCGACTTCCCCTCGATCTCGCTCGAGGTGATGCGGGTGCTGGCGCAGCGCCTGGAGCATATGAACGAGCAACTGCGCGACGCGGTGGCGGCGAAGAGCTAAGGCGGCTCAGTCGGGCGCCAGGAAGGTGACGGCGGTGGCGAGCAGGCTCTCGGGTGCCGCGGTCGCCTGCTCCTCGGCGAATTCCGCGAACATCTGCTTCACCAGGTTGTAGCCGAGCTCGCGATAGGCCTCGAACTGGTCCTCGTCGAAGAACTGGTCCAGCGTGGACTGGTCGGGATATTCCGGATTCTGCGCCTTGTAGGCATAGAGGTCGCTCGGCAGCCCATCGACCATCGTCGCCTTAACGTAAACGAGGACGCCGCAGCTCTGGCGGTCCGGGTACCAGACCGAGGCCAGGGCGAAGCCGCGCTTGGCCAGCCCGAACTTAATGCGCCAAGTCTCGCTCTTGGCGTCGCGCGGCTTGGGCAGCACGCCTTCCAGCGTGTAGCACTCGTCGTCGAAGCGGATGTTGACGCCGAAATCGACCCGCACCCGTTCGATCGCATTGCCGAGATCGGCGAAGGTGAAGTCGCCGTCCTGGCCGCCATCGCTGACCAGGATCAGGTCCATCTTGCGGCGCACGAGCTCGTAGAGGCCGAGATTCTCGAAATGGCCGCCGTCGGAGAGCTGCAGGAAGCCGCCATGCTCGTCCATGCGGTAGCCGAGCAGCCCGGAAAGGCCGGGCCGCAGATAGTTCGCGGTCTGCTGCATCTGGTCGGGCTTGCCGGGATTGGGCGCCCAGTAGCCGAGCTGGGCGCCGAACAGCGTCACCAGGAAGGAGATCAGCGGTGTGCGCAGCATGCCCTTGCCGTCGGGTCCTGAATGCGCGTTGAGCGCGGCGCCGGAGATTGCCATGGCGGTCGGCAGCACCATCTGGTCGTCCATATACTGCTCGGTCTGCAGCCAATGTGTGGCGTCGCTGCCGCAGAAGCGCGGCGACAGCACAAAGCTGTCGGCGCCGCGACCGCTGTATTTGGGCTTCTCCGAATCCGGGATGATGAGGGCGGTGTTGATCAGGTGATAGGGTCCGACGATCCGGATCGCCGGGTCTTCCTTCTTCTTCTTGCCGCTGTTGACGCCGCCGGCGAGCACGGAGAGCTGCAGCGCGTCGGCGATCTTCGCCGGATGCCAGATTCCCTTCTCGACACTCTTGGGGTCCGGGCACAAGGCTTCCATCAGCCGGTCGCGGTACATCCGGTGCTGCGAGACCAGGTTCAGGTTGGTGACCAGCGCAAACAGCAGCGCCAGGATCACCAGCGCGGCGAACCAGATCCAGTTGGTGCCGAACGGATCGCCAATATACTGCGCCGCGCCATAGGCCAGAAACAGGATGCCGTAGATCGCGAGCACGGCATAGAGATAGGGCCAGACGCTCTTCCAGATCGCCGATTCCTTCAGCTTGCCGATGATCGTCGCGTGCTTCTCGCGCCAGGTACCGAGATAGGCGATGGCGACCGAAATCGCGCCATAGAGGTCGCCACCGCCATGCCGCTCGGCCCAGCCATAGGCGAAGGGCAGCGATCCCAGCGCGACACAGGCGATCTGGGCCTGCAGCAGCCGGCCGAGCGCCACCGTGAGCGGAATGGTGAAGCGATGATAGTAGCGCCGGATCGGCTCGCCGGTCTCGCTGTCATGGCCCTTGGTGTATTTGACGAAGAAGCTGCCGACCGAATAGGCCAGGGTAACGGCGACCGAGCCGAGCAAGGCGAGCAGCCCGAGAACCACGAACAGGTTGACCCGGCCCAGCTCCGGCAGCCGGATGACGAGGCCGGTCCCGAAGGCCAGCACCATGACGATCACCAGCAGCGCGAAATAGATGCCGAGCGAAAACAGCACTGCGCGCAGCGCGTTGGCGACCAGCGCGAAGATGCCGAGCCTGGGCGTCGGTGTCAGGTAATGCGCATGCTGTCGGATGAAGCTGACGATCTGCACCGCGAGATTGCTGGAGACGTCCGGGTGCCGGACGTTCCAGATCGGCGTCATGGTGCGATCGCCGCGGGCGCCGCTCTGGCCGCGCTCGCCGAACGGAAACCAGAAGTCCTGGTTCTTCGGGTTGCGCCGCCCGTGCTCGACCAGGAAGTAGCTGAGCGAGGCGCCGATATAGCCGCCGCCCGACACGGTGGAGAGATAGTCGAAATTCTTCATGACGCCCCGGGCATGCAGCCCTTGCATCACACCCATGGCGAAGGAGGCGGAACGGATCCCGCCGCCGGAGAGCGCCAGGCCGAGCCAGGGCCCGTCGGTCTCCTTCTCGCGCAGGGCCTCGACCGCCCGGCGTTCCTTCTCCAGCATCTCCGCCGTGTCGATGGCTTGGGCTTCTTCTGTCGCCATGGCGTTATCCCCCGAGAGACAACCGGCAGTGGCGGTATCATAGGCAGAAACCGGCCGCCCTTGCCATGGTCCGCTTCCGCCGCCTAGGTTGGCGCGAAACCGCGTGGTCAACGAGGACCTTATTTATGCCGCCAGCCCCGCTCTCAGCGCCGACCCTCGCCGACCTGCGGGCGGCCTATGCCCGGGACGGCGTCGTCGTCATCCGCGGCGCCTTCACGGACTGGGTTGAGACCTTGCGCGCCGGCTTCGAACGCAACCTCGCCGCGCCAGGTCCCTTCGCGATCGAGAATGTCGGCGACGGCGAGCGCGGCCGGTTCTTCGAGGATTACTGCAACTGGCAGCGCATCCCGGAGTTCAAGGATTTCATCCTGAACTCACCCGCGGCGGAAATCGCCGGGCGCGTCATGGGCGCCAGCGCGGTCCAGATCTTCCACGAGCATATCCTGGTGAAGGAGCCGGGCACCGCCAAGCCGACGCCCTGGCACCAGGATATGCCCTATTACTGTGTCACCGGCCGCCAGACCGCGAGCTACTGGATCCCGCTGGATCCGGTCACCGAGGCGAACACGCTCCGCGCGGTCAAGGCCTCGCATCTCTGGCCGAAGCTGGTGCGCCCCAAGCGCTGGGCCTCGAACGAGAATTTCTACGCTTCGGAAGACGACTTCATGGACATGCCGGCGATCGGCGACGACGACCCGCGGATCCTCTTTTCGGCGCTGGAGCCAGGCGATGCGATCGTCTTCGATTTCCATTGCGTGCACGGCGCGCCGGGCAATGTCGGCCAGAGTCGCCGCCGCGCCTTCTCCGCCCGCTATGTCGGCGACGACGTCACCTTCCTGGAGCGCCCCGGCCGCACCTCGCCGCCTTTTCCCGGCATCGACCAGCACAGCGGGGAGCGCCTGCGCGAAGACTGGTTTCCGGTGGTGTGGCGCGCGTAGAAGACGTCTACTGACCGACCACCGAGAGCTTCGGGGTACTGCGGATGATGCGGCTGGCGGGCAGGTGGATGGTGACGGTGGTGCCTTCGCCCTCGCGGCTTTGCACTTCGATCGATCCGTCATGGGCCTGGACCAGGCGTTGCGTGATGGCGAGGCCGAGGCCGATCCCTTCCTTGGTCTGGCGGCGATAGGCCTCGTTCTGCCAGAACGGCTCGAAGATTCGCGGCAGCTCCTCGGCCTTGATGCCGAGGCCGCGGTCGATCACCGAGAGCGCGACCCCGGTGGTCTCGAGCTCGGCATGGATCATCACCTCGGCGCCGTGCGATGAGAACTTGACGGCATTGGTCAGCAGGTTGATCAGCGCCTGCCGCATCGCCTTGGGATCGATCATCACCTTCGGCAGGTTGTCGAGGCCCTCCTGGCGGATCTCGATCCGCTTGTCCCGGGCGCGCAGGGTGAGGAACTTCACGACGTCGCCGGCGACGTCGGCGAGCGACGTCGGCTCCTCCTTCAGCTGCATCTGCCCGAGTTCGATCCGGGACATGTCGAGCAGGTCCTCGATGATCGAAAGCAGGTAGCGGCCGCTGGCCCGGATGTCGCTGGCATATTCGAAGTAGCGCTGCGAATTTTCGCCGAGCGCGCGGCTGGCGATCATCTCGGAGAAGCCGATCACCGCGTTGAGCGGCGTCCTGAGCTCGTGGCTCATGTTGGCGAGGAAAACGGTCTTCGCCGCGTTGGCGAATTGCGCTTCCTGCGAGGTGCGGCTGAGATCGTCGGCGACCTGCTGCAGGGCGGCGGAACGCTCCGCCAGGCGGTGGTTGGCATTGGCGAGCTCGGCGGTCGCCATGCCGACCTCCTCGGCGATGCGCTGGTATTCGGTGTCGGCCCGCAGCAGGCGCAGATAGAGCAATATGGTGAGCGCCAGCCCGATCGTGAAGATCAAGCCCGGCAGCCAGAGCCCGGACTGGATCGGCTGAGCCTGGCCGTCCACTTCCAGCAGCCACTCGCGGTCGGCGACCTTCAGCTTAGTGGGTGCTACGGTCTCGTAAGCGGTGCCGCTGGCGAAGACCAGGGTGTCTCCGTCGAAGATCCTGACCGAGAGCGAGCTGTCGACGAAGGCGTCGCTGAGGAACTGGTTGAAGAAGCCCTCGAGCGAGATGGTGGCGACCAGAAACCCGTCCAGCGGGGTCTGTCGCTTCGAAGGTGTGCCCTTGAACACCGGCAAGAAGGCCCGGATTGCCATGGTGCGGTGGCCGGCGATGGTCATCGGGCGTGGAGCCGCGATCAGCATCTGGCCGAGGGCGGCGGCGCGCGTCATCACGGTGCGGTCTTCCGGATCGGCGGCGATATCCTCTCCGAGCTTCTCGCCGCTCGGCATCGGCTCGACATAGGTCAACGGGAAGCGATCCTCCGCTTCGGCCGCGCTCACCCGCGGCGCCCAGCCGATCTTGACCCACCAGTTCTTCTTCCGGATGTCGAGATCGAGCTCGGCGAAGCGCCGGAACTCGTCGGCGCTGACGAAGTCCGATGAATCATAGAGGCCGCGGAAGTATTGCGCGAACTCGAGCTCCCGTTCGATGTGGCTCTGCAGTCCCGCCGCCAGCGACTGACGGGCGATCTCGCGCTGCGCGGCCGCTTCCTCGCCGAGCATGTCATGGACCACGCCGGCGACGGCGGCGGAGATCAGCAGGCCAATGAGAATGATCGCCGGCCGCCAGAAGCGGTGCTGTGCCATGCGCTGCGTTGCGCGCGCCCTGGCGCGGCCGCTCGGATCGGCCCCGCTGGCCGGCTGGAGGGGTGATGTGACTCCCATCCTCCAAGACTGCCTCTGAATTCCTAACAGATGTTTACCTCGGTGTGAAATTCCGCGGCTTTCCGCCCCGCGCCGATCTTGCGCCGAGACGACCGCAGGTCCGCGTCGAGGGTGGAAAAACCTTTGCTTTGCTTTCAGTTGGCCGCGCGGAGCCTGTCAAAGGGATCGGCCTTGATCCTAGTCAACCGCCTTCGGCCGTCGCCCGTCAGTCCAGATCGACGATCACCGGCACATGGTCGCTGGGCTGGGTCCAGCCGCGGGATTCGCGCAGGATCTTCGCCGCCTTCAGCCGCTTCTTCATCGCCGGTGAGACCCAGATATGGTCGAGCCTGCGGCCCTTGTCGGCCTTCTGCCAGTCGGGCGCCCGATAGCTCCACCACGAATAAAGCTTCTCGGTCTCCGGCGTGAAGTGCCTGACACCATCCACCCAGTCGCCGGCGGCTTGCACCGCGTTCAGCTTCTCGACCTCGACCGGCGTGTGGCTGACGATCTTCAAGAGCTGCTTGTGCGACCAGACGTCGTGCTCCAGCGGCGCGATGTTGAGGTCGCCGACCATGATCGCATTCTCCGACCGCTTCTCGGTCTTGAACCAGTCGCGCATCTCATCGAGGAACTGGAGCTTGTGCGCGAACTTCACGTTGACCGCGGGATCGGGAATGTCGCCGCCGGCCGGAACATAGAAGTTGTGCAGCTCGACATCGCCCGGCAGCAGCACGACGCCGTGCCGCGAATCGTTCTTCAGGCACCAGTTCCGCGGCGCGCGGGTCTGCATCGGATGTTTCGAGAGAATGGCGACGCCGTTATAGCCCTTCATACCGTGATGCAGGACATGGTCGAAGCCGAGGCTCTTCACGTCATCCATCGGAAACAAGGGATCGTCGACCTTGATCTCCTGCAGGCAGACCACGTCCGGCTGCTCCTGCTGCATGAGGCGTCGCACCAGCTCCATCCGCATGCGGAGCGAATTGATGTTCCAACTGACGATGCGCATGAAGAATTCGTTTCGTGTGTTCGTGTGATTCGGCGGCGAAACGATTGCCACAAACGCGAACGCCCGGCCAGCGCGCTTCGCGCGCCTCGCTCAAGCATTGGCTGGTCGTTCGCTCCAAAAGCGAACGCCCGGCCAGGGGAGGACCGGGCGTTCTATACTCCGTTGTCGGAGTCCGGTTGCGGTGGGGGAGACCGCTTCCGGTTAACCGTCGGCATTGCGCCGGCGGTCACTGCTAGTGTTCTGATAGATGTGGTTGATACACCCGATATCAAGGCGCCACAGCCTAGTTGTTTGCATGTCAGAGGGAGTCAAACCGCATAACTGCAAACGCCTGATTCGCCAGCATTTCCGCGGCTCACAGAAACTTGAGTCGGGTTTTGTCGCGGACCGGTTTGCTCAGGCTGCGGCAGGCTGTCGCGCACGCCGTTGCCGGGCCCGCTCGCGCGCCGCGGCGCCGAAGGCCTGGAACAGCTTCAGTGAATCGGGATTCTCCATGGCGCGGAATTCCGGGTGCCACTGAGCGCCGAGCGCGAAGCCGGCATCCTTTACGCGCACCGCCTCGACCACGCCGTCCGGCGCGCGGCCCTCGACCACGAGCCGATCGGAGACGCGGTCGATCCCCTGCCAGTGCAGGCTGTTGACGATGGTCGAAGTCTTCCCGATCAGCTTGGCGAAGACGCCGTCGGGCGTGAACTCGATCGGGTGCGCCGGCCCATACATCTCGTCGAAGGGCACGTCGATGCGGCCACGGTGATCGCTGTATCCAGGTTGCTCGTGGATGCGCGTGTGCAAGGTCCCGCCGAGTGCCACGTTCAGTTCCTGGAAGCCGCGGCAGATGCACAGGATCGGCACTTTCTGCGCAAGGGCTTCGCGGATCAGCGGCAGGGTGATTGCATCGCGGCCGGGATCCTGCGGGCTGTCCGCGCGGTCTGGCGCGCCGGCATAGTGGTGTACAGCCACGTTGGACGGGCTGCCGGTGAAGAGGACGGCATCGAGATGGCTGAGCAGCGCGGCGGGCTGAATCGCCTCGCCCAGGGCCGGGAAGGACAGCGGATAGGCGCCGGCCGCTTCAATCAGCGCGGTCAGGTATTTCTCACCAACGGTGTGGAAGTTGTGGTTGTCCAGGTGCTTGACGCACATGGGCACGCCGATGATCGGGGCGTCGGCCGGTAGCTTCGTCTGCATGGGGTGTCCACTCGCTGCCATTGCCCGCGGAATCTAGCGGGGCGGCCCAGGGCTCACAACACGCACGGGCATGACAACAGGCTTGCGCGCCGCGCAAGCGGGGCGGTCGGATCCGGATTTAACTCTTGGAAAAGAGCGGCTTACGCCGCCTTCGCGGCCTGCGCGCGCTCGATCCGGCGCTTCAGTCGCTTGGCTTCGGCCGGGAGCTTCAGGTCCGAGGTGCCGAGCAGGTAGGCGTCGAGGCCGCCATTATGCTCGATGGTGCGGATCGCGTTGACGGTCAGGCGCAGGCGCACCTGCTGGCCCAGCGCGTCGGAGAGCAGCCGGGTGACCTGCAGGTTGGGCATGAAGCGGCGCTTGGTCTTGTTGTTGGCGTGGCTGACATTGTTGCCAACCTGGACGCCTTTGCCGGTGATGCCACAGCGACGAGCCATAATCTTAGTCCTTTTGGATCAATATCTTGCGGTCAGGGTCGGACACTTGAGCGACGGCCGGACACGCGGTCGGCCGGGTTTTTAGGCGGTTCCGGCGCTGCCGTCAAGGTTTAGGGGCTGAAAACCCGGGCCGGCGGGCGGCAGGGAAGGGCTGAAAGTCCTAGGCGGCCGTTCCCTGCCGCGCCGCCCCGGTCGAACCGCTGCCGTGCCGGCTTTCGCTGGTGCTGAGCATCTCCTTCAGGAAGCCATCGACCCTGGCCTTCAGGAAATCCACGCTGTCGGCGACCTCGCCGGCCACCCTGTTGACCTGGCTGGATTCGGCGCCGGTGGTCTCGGCTGCATTCTTCACGTCGCCGACCAGGCCGGCCATTTCCTGCTGGCGCTTCGAGGCTTCGGTCACGTTCTTGGCGATCTCGTGGGTGGCGGCGTTCTGCTGGGTCACGGACGCCGCGATGCCGGTCGCGGCGCTGTGGATCGCATCCAGCTTGCCGACGATCTGCGAGATCGAGGCCGCGGCCGAGCCGGAGATCTCCTGCACCGCCTGGATCTGAGCGCGGATCTCCTCGGTCGCCCGCGCGCTGCGGTTGGCGAGGCCCTTCACTTCATTGGCGACCACCGCGAAGCCCTTGCCGGCTTCCCCGGCGCGCGCCGCCTCGATGGTCGCATTCAGGGCGAGCAGGTTGGTGTTGTCAGCGATCTCGCGGATGATGTTGAGGATGCCGGCGACGCTGTCGGCGGTGCGGGTCAGCCCGGTGACGATCTCGGCGGCGGCGGCGCCGTCCTTGGCGGCGGTCTCGGCGCTTTCCGCGGCGCCATGCACCTGTCGCCCGATTTCGCCGATCGAGGCCGAGAGCTCCTCGACCGCGGCGGAGATCGATTGCGCATTGCCGGCGGCGATGCCGGCCAGCTCGACCACGGAATTGGAGCGCTCGCCCGAAGTAGCGGCGGCTTCGCCCATCACGCCGGAGGCTTGGCGCAAGGTGCCGGTGCGGGTCACCATCTCGCCCAAGGCCTGCTTGATCTCGCCTTCGAAGCGGCGTGCCAGCGCCTGCATGGCGTTGAAGGATTCCTCGCGGCGCGCATGCTCGGCGCGGGTCTCGGCCTCGAGCGCCACGCGCTTCTCGATGCCGATCTTGAACTGGCCGACCGCGCGCGCCATGGCGCCGAGCTCATCCCCGCGGGTGAGCATGGGAACGTCGACCGTGGTGTCGTCCTCGGCCAGGCGGCCCATCGTGCCGGTCAGGCTGCCGATCGGCTTCAGCACGGTGGAGCGGATCGCGAAGAAGATCACCAGCGCCGCGAGCAGCGAAAGGCCGATCGCGATGCCGAAGGACTTGTAGCGCTGCATATAGAAGATCGCGATACGGCGGTCGAACTGGTCGTTCATAACGCCGGCGGACTGGTCGGCAAATGCGACGGTGGCTTCGCGCGCGGCAGTCTCCAGCGCGGTGATCCCCTCGGCGGTGAGCGGCGTGGCGCCACCCGCCAGGGTCGAGGCATTGAAGGTCTCGATCAGCTTGCCGATTGCGCCGAACATCGCCTGGCCCGGCGGGTCGAGGCGCTGCTTGGAATCCTTGGGCTCGTTGCCGAACTTCTCGTTGCCGTCATAGACCGATTGCAGCGAGAACTTGGCGCCGTCGAGCGTCGCCTGCAGGCTGCCGATCAGCTGCAGGAAGCCAGCCATGTCCTTCATCTCGAGCTTCTCGGCGCCGGTCTTGGTCTGCGCATAGGCGGCCGTCCGGTGCACGGAATCCAGCAGCTCGGGCAGTTTCAGCAGCACCAGGTCCATGACGTAGTAGCTGTCGAGATCGGGGTCGAGAATGAGGTTGGAGATGTTGCCGACCTGGTTGATCAGCGCCCGCATCGCCGTGGTGTCGCGCGGGTCGGCATCAAGTGAGTCGATGGCGGCCTTGGCTTGGTCGGCCGTCATCATCTCGGCGCCGAAATCCGCCTCGGCCTTGGCAATCGCGGCCTTCAGGGCGGCAGGATCGACTTCCTTCGTAGGATCGACCATCGCGGCGTGAACCGGGCGGAGCGCGGTCAGGTAATCGTTGCCGACAGCTTCCTTCTCGCCAAAGGCGATCGCAACCTGCTGTGACTGGTAAAGCAGGTAGAGCAGGACGGCGATTGGAACAATGAACAGCGAGATCGCCAGCGCCAGCTTGCCCGCCACACCGAAGCCCGTCTTCATAGTCCTCTCTCCGCATAGACCCGCTTGCACATTGCGTGCACAAGTGGCTGATGATTGCGGAAGAAGGTTATGACCTTCTTAAAATTCAGGCTGTATACCGTGCAAAAATCGATGTTCTTGGGATAAAGATCCCAGAACCAATTGGTTCTTTCCCATCCAGATCAGCCGGTAAGGTTGCAAGGCGGCGTAAGCTACCCGCCCCAAGCGGCTGTCGGCCGGCGATATCAGCGCGGGGCTTTCAGGAGCGTGGCGATGACCTGCCGCGCCGCCGTCGCCGGGGCGAGCTGACCGCGCGAGACCTTGGCTTCGACGGCACGCAGCGTCTCGGCCGCGGCGGGATCTCCAGTCATCCGTTCGATGATCGAGAGGCCGAGCTCGCGGTGGAACCAGAGCGCCGCCTGCTCGCGGCGCCGTGCGGCGCGCTCGCCGGTTTCGTCCAGCGCGACGCGAAACTCTTCCGCCTTCGCCGCAATCTCGGCGATGCCGATGCCGTTCAGCGCCGAGCTGCGCAGCACCTCCGGCTTCCAGCCACGGTGCCGCGGCTGCATCAGCCGCAGCGCATGGGCATAGTCCGAAGCCGTGCGGATCGCCGCGGTCTCGAGCCCGCCGTCGGATTTGTTGACGATGACGAGATCGGCCAGCTCCATGATCCCGCGCTTGATGCCTTGCAGGTCGTCGCCCGCCGCGGGCAGGAGCAGCAGCAAGAACATATCGGTCATCTCCGAGACCGCGGTCTCGGACTGGCCGACGCCGACGGTCTCGACCAGGATCGGGTCGAAGCCCGCCGCCTCGCAGACCAGCAGCGCCTCGCGGCTCCGCCGTGCGATGCCGCCGAAGCCCAGCCCATCGCTGCCGAAGCCCGAGGGCGATGGCCGGATGAAGGCCTCCTTGCGCTTGGCCAGTTCCGCCATCCGCGTCTTGTCGCCCAGGATCGAGCCGCCGGAGAGGCGCGAGGAGGGATCGACCGCCAGCACCGCGGGCCGCTTGCCCTCTTTGATGAGATGCAGGCCCAAGGCCTCGATGAAGGTGGACTTGCCGACGCCCGGCGCCCCGGAGATGCCGATGCGCAAGGCCTTCCCAGTCTTCGGCAGCAGCGCGTCGAGCAGGGCTTCCGCCTCCGCCCGATGATCCGCCCGGGTCGATTCCACCAGGGTGATGGCTTGCGCCAGCGCGCGCCGGTCGCCGGCGATAACGCGTTCGGCGAGGGACTTCGCGCCGCTCATCGTGAATTGCCAAATCCCCTCCCCCGAGATCGGGGGAGGGTTAGGGAGGGGGTTGATGCAGCCGCAGATCTTGCAGGCATGAGCTCGTCGGTCGATCCAGCGCGGTGACGAATCCTGGTCCGATCTTCGCAGTTCCGTCTTCCGTTCACCAGAGATCGCTCACTTCGCCGGCACCGGCGCGGTTGCCGGCGGCGATGCATCGACATCCGCGAGATCCGGCCGATCGATCGCCTCCTGCTGTCTCCGCCACATCGCCGCGTAGCGGCCATTCATCGCCAGCAGGTCCTCGTGCCGCCCGCGCTCGGCGATGCGGCCTTCCTCCAGCACGATGATTTCGTCGGCATGGATCACCGTCGAGAGCCGGTGGGCGATGATGAGCGTGGTGCGCCGGCGCGAGATCTCCATCAAGTTGGCCTGGATCTCGCGCTCGGTCCTGGAATCCAGCGCCGAGGTCGCCTCGTCGAACAGCAGGATCGGCGGCGCCTTGAGGATCGTGCGGGCGATCGCGACCCGCTGCTTCTCGCCGCCGGAGAGCTTTAGGCCGCGCTCGCCGACCTTGGTCTGGTAGCCGTCGGGCAAAGCCGCGACGAAGTCGTGGATATGAGCGAGATGCGCCGCATTCTCGATCTCTGGCCGCGTGGCGCCGGGACGGCCATAGCCGACATTGTATTCGACAGTGTCGTTGAACAGCACGGTGTCCTGCGGGACGATGCCGATCGCGGCACGGAGGCTGGCTTGCGTCACGCCGCGGATATCCTGGCCGTCGATCAGGATCCGCCCGGCATTGACATCGTAGAAGCGGAACAGCAGCCGCGAGATCGTGGACTTGCCCGCACCCGAGGGTCCGACGATCGCCATGGTTTGCCCGGCGCCGACGGTGAAGCTGATGCCTTTCAGGATCGGCCGGCGCGGGTCGTAGCCGAAAGCGACATCCTCGAACCGGACCTCGCCGGCCGGAATGGAAAGCGGCTTGGCATCGGGCGCGTCCTTGATCGCGGCGCCGATCGCCAGCAGGGAGAACATCGCCTCCATGTCGATCAGCGACTGCCGGATCTCGCGATAGACCGTGCCGAGGAAGTTCAACGGCATGTAGAGCTGCAGCAGATAGGCGTTGACCAGCACCACGTCGCCGACGGTGAGGTGCCGCCCGTTCTCGCCGTAGACCACGCCCGCGGCGGCCATTCCCATGATCAGCGTCGAGCCGATGGCGATGATGACTACCTGGCCGATGTTCAGCGCCGCAAGCGAGACCCGCGAGCGCACCGCGGCGGTCTCATAGGTCTTCAGCGCTTCGTCGTAGCGCCGCGCCTCATGCTCCTCGTTGTTGAAGTATTTGACGGTCTCGAAATTGAGGAGGCTGTCGACCGCCTTGGTGTTGGCCGACTGGTCGCTTTCGTTCATGGTGCGGCGGAGCTTGATCCGCCATTCGGTCACCCGGAGCGTGTAGGCGATGTAAAGACCGATGGTCACCACGGTGATTGCGGCAAAGCGCCAGTCGTAGAGCGTCCAGAGAATGATCGCGACCAGGCCGATCTCGACCAGGGTCGGGATCACATTGAAGAGGAGGAAGGAGAGCAGGAACTCGATGCCCTTCGCGCCGCGCTCGATCGCACGGTTGAGGCCCCCGGTCTGCCGCTCGAGATGGAAGCTCAAGGAGAGCGCGTGCAGATGGCGGAAAGTCTTCAAGGCGAGCGAGCGGATCGCGCGCTGCGCCACCTTGGCGAAGATGCCGTCGCGCAACTCCGCGAAAGCCTGGGCCATGACCCGCGCCAGGCCATAGGCCGCCAGCAGCCCCAAGGGCAAGGCGACCAGGGCGCCCGGCGTGCCCAGGGCGTCCACCATGTGCTTGAAGACGATCGGCACATAGACATTGGCGATCTTGGCCACGACCAGTGACGCCGAAGCGAGGACCACCCGGGTTTTCAGCTCGGCCTCGCCCGCGGGCCAGAGATAGGGCAGCAGGCTCTTCAGCGAGCCGCGGGTGCCGGGGGACGAAGCCTGGGTCATGGAAATGGGGCGGATCCTCTACTCGGTCGTCATCCCCGGGCTTGGCCCGGGGATCCACGAGTTTCCCTGCGGCCGTTCCAAACTCGTGGATGCCCGGCCTAAAGCCGGGCATGACGACTGAATTAAGGCGTTCGGAGGAGATTCCGCAAGCCCCGGCTCAGTGCTCCACCGCCCGTCCGAGCGACTTGGCCAGGATCAGGTAGAGCTTGCCCACATCGGCGGTGATGAACGCCGCCGAGAGCACGGATTCGTTGTCAGCCTGCTGCGACTGGCCGAGCAGGGTCTCGAACTTGGCCACATAGCGGTCCACCAGGTCGCGGAAGCGCTCATCGCGCTGGTAGCGCTGCTCCAGGGCCGGAACTACGTAGCTGTCCTTCGACTTGAACAGGCGCCGGGCGAAGATCGAGCGGTCGCCTTCGCGGTATTTCTTCCAGATCTCGTCCGGAATCTCGCTGTCCAGCAGCTCGTGGATGTCCAGCGCGATGCCGTTCAGCTCGCTGATCATTTGCGTCGCGGCCTTCAAGAAGGCGTCGCGGCTGATCACGGCCTGGGTCTTCTGCAGCTGGCCGATCCGCTCCACGGCGGTGGCCGAGGCGGTGCTCAGCTCGGCGCTCTGCGCCCGGAATTTCTCGGTAAGCTCGGTCGCCTTCACGTTGGCGGTCTCTATCAGCTTGGTGAGCTTGTCGGCCTGCTGCTCGAAGCCCTGGCCGATGCCGCTGGCCCGCGCCACCGCGCGAATCGAGGCGTCGGTCATGTCGCGGACCTTGCGATCGACATCGGCGGTGATCAGGCTGAGCTGGCGATTGAGCTCCTGGGTCGCGTTCGAGATCGAGGCCAGCTGCACCTCCATGATCTTGCCCATCTCGGCGGTGTCCTCGCGGGCGGCCGAGGTGCTGGCGCGCGCGGTGGCGGCGACGCTGGCGACTTCCTGGGCATGGGACTGCAGCTGGTTGCGGACGGTCTGCGCCAGCGAGGCGACTTGGGTCGAGATCTCGGTCAGCTCTCGAAGTTGCTCGTCCACCGCGAGCTTCACGCCGGAAATCTGCAAGGCGGTGCGGCGCGAGACCTCCGCCAACGCTTCGCCGCCCTCGCGGAAGGACTTGATCACCGCCTCCGCCTGGGCGGCGCTCTCGGTCGTGGTGCGGCGCAGCAACTCGGCGATGCTGGAAAGGCCCTGGCCGAGGCCGACGATCTCCTGCTCGCCATGCCTGCCGGCCTTGTCCACCAGCGCAACGCGCGCCTCCAGCGCGCTGGTCAGCTGCTTCTGGTTTTCGGTCGCGGCCGTCACCATGCTGTGCAAGGTCTCGGCATGCTGCTGCATCGATTTGCCGGTGGCGTTGAGGCTCGCGGTCGCGACATCGGCCGCTTCGCCGAGACGCTGGGCGTGGACGTGATAGAGCTCGGCCAATTGCGCCGAGCGCTCGCCGGTCTCGCGGCCCGCGGCGCGCAGCAGCTCGGCCTGGCGCTCGACATTCTGCCGCAGGGCCTCGGCGCCATTGAGCGCGCGCTGGGCGACCGCGTCCAGTTCGGTCACATGGCGGCGCATGTCGTCCTGCAACTGCGCGGCGGCGCTCGACGCGTTGCCGGTCACTTGCGCCAGCCCCTCGACCTCGCCGCGCAGCACCGCGCCGATGGCGCGGGCCTCGTCGGTCACTTTATGCGCGGTATCGGTCATCTCGCCGATCTGTGCGGCGAGCGCCTCCTTGACGATCTGGGTCGCGTCGTTGGTCTGCTCCAGCGCATCGGCGAGATCGCGATTCTGCCGCTGCAAGGTCTCGTGCAGCAGGGTGGCGCTCTGCGCCGCGGCCTCGCTCGCCTGCCGGACGCCGTCGGCCTGGGCATGCATCAGCGCCGGCACCCGCTGCGTCAGGTCGCCGAGGTGGGCGATCAACGCCTTGGTGGCCTCCTCGCTGCGCTCGACAAGGGTGTCCCCGGCGGCGGTGGCGCGGCGCTGCGCCTCCTCGCCGGCGGTCACCGCCTGCTGTGCCTGGTCAGCCAGGGCGGAGCGCATCTCTTCCACGCGGTCGGCGGCGTTCTGGCTGGCGCTGGCGAGATCGGTGGTCTGGTTGCGATGCGCGACTGACATCCGCTCGCCATGTTCCAGCATCGCGCTGAGGGTCGCCTGGATCGCGTTGGTTTCGCCGCGGATCCGTTCCAGGAATTTCTGCGCCGCATTGACGCCGGTGCCCGCCAGCAGCTCGGCATGTTCGCGCGCCTGGTCGCCGAAACGTTGGGCGCTGTCGGAGACGGTCGCGATCAGTTTCTCGGCCTGGGCCTGGGCGGCGGCGCCGATCTCCTGGGTTCGGGTGCCGACCGCCTCCGTCGTGGTGGTGATGTCGCCGGCGAGCTGGCGCAGCAGCTCCGCCTGGCGGTTGATTGCCGCTTGGAAGAGATCGCTCGCACTGCCTGCCGCCGCGGTCAAGCGCTCGCTCTCGCCGCGAATCGTCTGCTCCGTCGCGTCGGAGCGCTGGCTGACAGTCTGCGACAGGGCCTCGAGGCTGCTGATCTGCGCCTCGATCCGTTGCTTCAGCATTTCTGCCGCCGCGGCGGCGCGTTCGTCCAGCTTGCCGGTCTCGGCGGCGAAGCTGGCGCGGAAGCCGTCGGACATCGTGCTCGCCGTCGCGGCCAGCCGCTCGCTCTCGCCGCGCAGCAGCTGGTCGGTCTCGTCGGCGCGGCTGCTGACATTGCGCGAGAGCTCGGACAAGGCCGCGATCTCGGCTTCGATCCGCTCTTTGAGGAGCTGCGCCGAAGCGACCGCGCGTTCACCGAGCTTCTCGCTCTCATCGTGGAAGATGGCGCGGAACTTGTCGCCGGCAGTGTTGGTCGCGACCTCCATGCGCTCGGCCTCGGCCCGGATCATCTGGTCGATCTCGTCGGTGCGGCGTCCGACCGCGGCTGCGACCTCGCCCATGGAGCGGATCTGGAGGTCGATCCGCTCGCGCAGGCGATCGGCGGCGGAGTTGGCCTGGTCGCCGAGCCGACCGGCATGGCGGTCGATCTCGCTCCGGAGTTCGGCCACCCGCTGGGCGAAGCGCGCCAGCAGATCCTCGCTGGCCTGGCCGAGCCGCTCGGCCTGAGAGGCGGCTTCCTGCTGGAAGGCGAGGCCGCGCTGGTCGGTGGCCTCGGCGAGGCGCTGCAGAGCCTCTTGCTCGGCCTCCAGTCGCTTGCCGAATCGCTCGCCGACCATGTCGGCTGCCGCGGCGAGACGCCCGGCCAGGCCATCGACCTGCTCGGCGAGGCCGCGGGCCTGGGCCGCGGCCGCGTCGTTGATCGTCTGCAGCCGGTTCTCATGGCTGTCGATCTCGGCGCGGAAGCGCTGACCGGCCTCATGCGCGGCCGCGGCGAGGCGATCGCCCTGGCTGTGCGCGACCTGCTCCAGGCCCTCGGTGCGCTCCTTGACCAGGCCGCTGGCATTCTCGATCTCGCGGGCGAGCTCGGCGACGCGCCGGCCGAACAGCTGCGCCGCGCGCTCGGCGCTGGCGCCGAAGGCGTCCGATTCCGCGCGCATCACGGTCTTCACGTCGTTGTTATGCGCGATCACCCGGTCGGCGACCGACTTGGTCAGCGCCTCGACCTCGACGATCATCTCGTTCATCTGGCCGCGGAAATGCTGCGCCCCGATCTCGGCGGCATGGCTCATCCGCTCGATCTGTACTCGGCTCGCCTGCTCCAGCGCCGCGCTGTCGGCCTGGGCCCGCTCGGTCGCGTTGCCGATCTGGTCCAGGATCCGATTCAGGCTGTCGATGAAAGTGCTGGACAGTCCGCGCATCGCGGTCACCACGCCGTCGCCCTGGTCGCGGATCGCGCGCTGCACGTCGCCGGTCTTGCGCATCATGTCGGCGACGATGGCGGTGGCATTGGCCGCGGTCATCTCCTGGTGCCGCTTCAAGGCGGCATTGAACTTCTGCGCCGCTTCCTCGGCTGCCGCGACCATGGTGTCGCGCTGCTCGCCCATGACATTGGCGAGGGCCTTGTGCCGCTCCTCGGCGGCCTGCAGCGCCTCGCCCAGCCTGTCGCGCTCGGCAACGGTGGCGTTGGCCAGCACCCGCACGTTGTTGGTGATGGCATCGCCCAGCGAATCCACATGGCGGGCCAAAATCTGGTCGAAGTCGCGCTGCTTCGCCTCGGTCGCATGCACGACCTCGCTGATCTTGGCGAACTCGGCGGCGATCTGCTGGTGCAGGTTGCCCATCGTGTCCTTGGCGCTGTCGACCAGCGAATTCGACTGCCGCTCCAACAGCTCCCGCAACTCGGCCTCGGCGGCGGCGATCTGGCCGCGGCTCAAGGTGATCGCGGCTAGGCGCTGCTCCAGCGTCTTCAGCAAGGTGTCGGCCTGGCTGTTGGCATCGTCCAGGCGGCTGCGCGCGGCGCGTTGCAGGGCGGCCTCGTGCTCGACCGAGGCGCGCTGCGCCGCTTCGATCCGTTCGGAGAAGCGCGCGGTCAGTCCATCCGCAACCTCGCCCATCTTGGCGCTGACCTCGTCGGCGGCGCTGCCGAACAGGCCGGAGAGGCGCTCGGTCGCATCCATCATCGACTGCGCCTGGCGGCGCTGGCCCTCCGCGGCCGCGTCGATCCGCTTCACGATGCCGTCCGAAGCGCTCTCGAAATCCGCGGCGGATTGCTGCGCCTCGTTGCGCAGGCCCTCGATCTGCCGCTCGATCGCCGCCTTGACCACCCCGCCATGCTCCAGGATGCGGTCCACCACCGCCTCCATCTCGGGCTGCTGGGCGGCGAAGGCATCGGCGACATGGCGCGCGGCATCGGCGGCGGCATTCTGGATCATCTTGGCCTGGTTGGCCGCGACATCGACCAGCAGGTCCTTCTGCTGCGCGACCGTCTTGGCGAGATCGCCGAGGTTGAGCCGCTGCTGGCCGAGCCGGACATCGATCGCCGCGGCTTCGGCTTCGGCCGCCTTGGCGGCGCTCTGCAATTCGGCGGTCTGGTCCTTGAACTGGCCGCGGATCTTGTCGATCACCTCGGCGGCCTGGGCGCTGGCGCGCTCCAGCTCCGCACTCTGCTGCTTCAGCGCGCCGGCCAGATCATTGACCCGCTGCGTCGCGTGGTTGTCGGAGATGGTGAGCCGTTCGAGTGCGGTGTTGAGGCGATCGGTCTGCCTGGCGAGTTCGCGACCGCGGACCCAATAGGCGGTGAGTACCCAAGCCAGCACCGGCACCAGGATCAGGGCGAAGATGATCGAGGCCACCTGCTCGGGCGGCAGCACCGTCAGCGTGTCGAGCCCGAGCGAAGCCGAGAGGTACCAGCCGTAGAGCAGCACCCAGGCAACGCTGACGCTGCCCGCGGCGATGGCGGCGATCCGGTGAATCCGATCGTTGGTGTTCATGAGCCTCGACCCGATGCCTCCCAAAACGCTTGAAGTCTTATTGGCGCGTCATACCGCGAAAGTCGACGCAGAAGACGCGCGGAATGGTAACGCGAATCCGCCGGGTCCAGGTCCCTATTCCGCGACCCCTATTCGGCAGCCCCTACTCGGCAGCCTGCGCGCGGCGGTGGATCAGGCGGAGGATTTCGGCCGCCGCCTTAGGAATATTGGTGCCCGGGCCGAAGATCGCGGCGACTCCGGCCTTGGCGAGCATGTCGTAATCCTGGGCCGGGATCACGCCGCCCGCCACGACCAGGATGTCGTCGGCTTGGGATGCCTTCAGGGCCGCGATCAACTGCGGCACCAGCGTCTTGTGGCCGGCGGCCTGCGAGGAAACGCCGATCACATGCACGTCGTTCTCGATAGCCTGGTGCGCCGCTTCTTCCGGGGTCTGGAACAGGGGTCCGACATCGACATCGAAACCGATATCGGCGAAAGCGGTGGCGATGATCTTGGCGCCGCGGTCATGCCCGTCCTGGCCGAGCTTCACCACCAGCAGGCGCGGCCGGCGGCCCTCGTCCCGGGCGAAGTCCTGGATCTTGCGCTGGATCATCTGGAAATCGGGATCCTCGCGATAGGCTGCGCCATAGACCCCGGCGATCGAGCGGACTTCCGCCTTGTGGCGGCTGTAGACCTGCTCCAGGGCGCTGGAGACCTCGCCCAAAGTCGCGCGCGCCCGCATCGCTGCCACCGAAAGCTCCAGCAGGTTGCCGCTCCCTTCCGCGGCGGCGGTGGAGAGTGCCGTCAGCGCGGCAGTCACCGCGCCGGCATCGCGGTTGGCTTTGACCGTGTTGAGGCGCGCAATCTGGCTCTCGCGCACCTTGCTGTTGTCGACGTCCAGGATGTCGATCTGGTGGCGGTCGTCGGTCTGGTACTTGTTGACGCCGACGATCACGTCCTCGCCGCGATCGACCCGCGCCTGGCGCCGCGCCGCCGCCTCTTCGATGCGGAGCTTGGGCATGCCGCTTTCGACCGCCTTGGTCATGCCGCCCAGCTTCTCGACTTCGGCGATCAACTCCTCCGCCGCCTTGGCCAGGCTGGCAGTCAGGTGCTCGACGTAATAGCTGCCGCCCAAGGGATCGACCACATGCGGAATGCCGGTCTCTTCCTGGATCACCAGCTGAGTCGCCCGGGCGATCGCGGCGCTGGCCGGCGTCGGCAGCGCCATCGCCTCGTCGAAGGAATTGGTGTGCAGCGACTGTGTCCCGCCCAGCACCGCCGCCATCGCCTCGATCGTGGTGCGGATGACGTTGTTGTAGGGATCCTGCTCGGTGAGCGACACGCCGGAAGTCTGGCAATGGGTGCGCAAGGCCGAGGATTGCGGGTCCTTGGGATCGAACTGGCGCATCAGCTTGGCCCAGAGGAAGCGCGCGGCGCGCAGCTTCGCGACTTCCATGAAGAAGTTCATGCCGATCGCGAAGAAGAAGGAAAGCCGCGGCGCAAATTCGTCGACCTTCAGGCCCTTCGACAGCGCCGCCCGCACGTATTCCAGTCCGTCCGCCAGCGTGAAGGCGAGCTCCTGCACCGCCGTCGCCCCGGCCTCCTGCATGTGATAGCCGGAGATCGAGATCGAATTGAACTTCGGCATGTTCTTTGCCGTGTATTCGATGATGTCGGCGACGATGCGCATCGAGGGCGCGGGCGGATAGATATAGGTATTGCGCACCATGAATTCTTTGAGGATGTCGTTCTGGATCGTGCCGGAGAGCTTGGCCAGCGGCACGCCCTGCTCCTCGCCGGCGACGATGAAGCTCGCCAACACCGGCAGGACCGCGCCGTTCATGGTCATCGAGACCGACATCTTGTCCAAGGGGATGCCGTCGAACAGGATCTTCATGTCCTCGACGGAATCGATCGCGACGCCCGCCTTGCCGACATCGCCCACCACGCGCGGGTGGTCGCTGTCATAGCCGCGATGGGTGGCGAGATCGAAAGCGACCGAGAGGCCCATCTGCCCGCGCTTCAGGTTCTCGCGGTAGAAGGCGTTGGAATCCTCCGCCGTGGAGAAGCCGGCATATTGCCGGATAGTCCAGGGCCGGTTGGCATACATCGTGGCGCGCGGGCCCCGGGTATAGGGCGCGAAGCCGGGCAGGGAGCCCAGTGGTCCATTGGGCGTTTCCAGGCCTTCGAGATCGGCCGCGGTATAGAGCGGCTTGACCTTCAGGCCCTCCGGCGTCACCCAGTCGAGACTGGACGCGTCCGCGCCTTTCAGCTCCGAGGCTGCGAGCTTCGCCCAGTCATCGAGCGTGCGCTTGGGTTCGTCCACCATCTGGCGCGCCATCTCCGGCCTTTTCTGCGCTGCAACACGATGAACGATAACAGAGGCCCGGCGGGGAAGTCCAGGAACGGCCCCTCGGTCTTAAGGCCTGGAAAGAGAAAGGGAATCTGGTAGGGGCCACCAGCGCGCCATAGTGACGCTGTGACGTCGTGCTGAATGGCCGGCCGCCGAGCCTGGGCCTAATCTCATGATGAATTGGCCAAGGAGTGCCTGGTGCGGGGAATGTGGAAGCGCCGACTCCGGCGCGGCGGGGTTCTCGTCGCCTTGCTCTTGTTGGCGGGATCGGCCGCCGCGGCCCATGCCGACGGGCTTGATGACCTCGACGCCTGCGACGATGCTTATGGGCGCGGCGATTATGACACCGCGATCTCGCTCTGCACCCGCGCGATCCGCTCCGGTGATCTCACCGACCGGGAGATCGCCGGTGCACTGTCCGGCCGGGGCAACGCCTATGACGAGCTCGGTGAAACCGATCGGGCGATCGAGGATTACGACCAGGCGATCCGTACCGATCCCAGCTATGGCGATGCCTACTACAACCGCGGCATCGCCTATCTGAACAAGGACGATTACGAGCGGGCAGGTGCCGACTTCACCAGGGCCCTCCAATTCAACCCGCAGGACGCCGACGCTCTCAGCAATCGCTGCTTTGCCTATGAGAAGCTGGGCCGCTTCGATGCCGCGATCGCGGACTGCAATGCGGCGCTGAAGCAGCGGCCGGACGCGGCCTATGACTATTACAGCCGTGGGCTCGCCTATTACGGCAAGCGAGACGACGCCCGCGCGCTCCAGGATTACGACCAGGCGATCGAGCTCGACCCGGACTACGCCTGGACCTATCTGGACCGCAGCCGCTCGCGCTTCTTTTCGGGCAACGTCACCGGCGCGGCGGCCGATATTCGGGATTGGTACAAGCGCGCCCCGGCCGGTGGGGCGACCGAGGACGGGGTCTGCTTCCAGCTCGCTCTCTACGGCTTCGCAACCGAAGCGCTTCCGCACTGCGAGAAGGCGCTGGCGGCGAAACCGGACGATCCGCTTTACCGCGACGGCCGCGCCTATGCCTGGGTCCGCCTGGGAGAATGGAAGAAGGCCATCGCCGATTGGGACCGGGCGCTCGCCGAGGTGCCGCAAGACGCCGATTACCTGTTCGGCCGGGGCTACGCCCATGAGCGGGCCGGCGACATGACAGCAGCAGCGGCCGACTATGCCGCGGCCCGAAAGATCGATTCCAACATCGACTCGCGCATGCGCGAACGCGGTCTGGTCGCCGGTTCGACGGAGATTCGGCCGCGGCGGTGACGCCCGGCCGCGCGCTCTACTGCCCGTACATGGTGTATTCCTTGACCTCGTAGGGGACCAGGATGTTGCGGTCCTCGGCGAAGATCAGGCAGGGGACGCCGGCGCTGAATTGCTCGCAGCGCTTCATGGCGCTGGCCTTCACCTGCTCGTCCGGCGGGCAGGAGCCCTTGGGGCAGCCGGACTGGCCCCAGTTCTGGCCGTCCTTGGACATGGCGAAGAAGGTGTGGCGCTGCTCGGTCGCGCTGCTGAGGTATTGCTGATAGCCCTGCCAGGCCGCCTTGGTGATCTGCATCTTGGCGGCGTCTTGCGCGAAAGCCGGGCTGCCGAGCAGCAGGGCGGCGGCGATGATGACGATGCGCTTCATGGGGCGATTTCGTATTTGACCTGGGGATGGTTGTCTTTGGCGAAGATCATGCAGGTCTTGCCCGGGTTCGAGGTCTGGCATTGCTGCATCGCCAGCTCCTTGCCGTTGTAGCTGCCGCCGCAGAGTGCATCGCTGCAGGACCAGCTGGCGCCGCCCATCCCGTCGGTGGTGATGGCGTAGTAGCCGTTGCCGATGCGGCCGACCCGCGAGAGGTAGAGCTGGTAATCGTCCCAGATATGCTTGGCGATGGTGAAGGTCTGGTTCGCCGGCGTCAGGCTGGCGGTGTCCGGGGCCGGCGCATCGGGAATGGTCGCGATGCGCGTGTTGTCGCCCGGATTGGCGCCGGGGCCGGAGGTGTTCATGCTGTTGCCGTTGCTGCCGCAGGCGGCCAAGGCGGCGACCGCCGCCAGAACAAGGACCCGAGAAATCGTACCGAAGACGAAATGCATGCTGCTACTCCCCACTGTGTTGGAACCCGCTCCGCCAATGTCCGGCGTGAACTGAAGGTTCCCAGCCCGTCCCGCTTGCCACCGGCGTTACTCCCGGGCGTAACCCCGGGCCTTACCTTGACATCCCCGATCGCGGTCGACAGCTTGGGCGCGAATTTACCCATCACCTGCACCCGAGTCGAGATGGGGAGTCTCGCTTGCCCGCAACCGAGCCCGCGCTGATCGCCGCATGCCTGGCCTTGGTCGGGCCGGGGGCCGCCTTGTCGGCAGGCGAGCGGCAGATTCTGGCGGGCGTCGCGCCCGAGCCGCCGGGCGCTAGACTTGCGGCATGGCACGCGGAGATCGCGAGCGGCGGCGATCCCCTGGGCGAAGCCTTCGCGCGGATCCGCGCCGCGAAGCAACGACGCGCCCTCGGCGCGACCTACACGCCGCACGAAATCGTGAAGGCGATGCTGGACTGGAGCGCGCGACAGGAGGGTGCCGCGCCGACGCGGATCGTCGATCCCGGCGCCGGCTCGGGGCGTTTCCTGCTGGCGGCGGCGGAGCGCTTTCCCGCGGCGCAGTTGGTCGGCATCGAAATCGACCCGCTCGCAGCCCTGCTGTTGCGTGCCAATCTCGCCGCGCGCGGCCTCACGCAGAGGGCGCGCGTGGTGGTCGGCGACTACCGCGCGCTCGACCTGCCGCCGGCGAGCGGTCGCGCGCTCTTCATCGGCAACCCGCCCTATCTGCGCCACCACGGCATTGCGCCGGAATGGAAGGACTGGTACGCGGCGACCGCGCGGCGCCTCGGCGTTGCGGCCAGCCGGCTTGCCGGTCTTCACCTGCATTTCTTCCTGCGGACCTTGGAGCTGGCCAGGCCTGGCGACCGCGGTTGCTTCGTCACCGCCGCCGAATGGCTGGACGTGAACTACGGCGCGCCGCTGCGGCAGCTGCTCGCCTCGACGCTCGGCATCACCAGCCTGCACCAGCTCGACCCGAAGACGCTGCCTTTCGCCGACGCTGTCACCACCGGCGTCATCACCGGCTTCGAGATCGGCGCGAGGCCGGCGCGCGTGCGGGTCGACCGAGTGTCCTCCGTCGCGAGGCTGGGCGATCTCAGCAGCGGCGAAGATGTGCCGCGCGAGACGCTGGCCGCCACGCCGCGCTGGAGCCGGATCGCCCGCCCCGCGCCGGCCCTGCCGCCGGGCTGGATCGAATTGGGCGAGATCTGCCGCGTGCACCGCGGCCAGGTGACCGGCGGCAACGCGGTCTGGATCGCCGGCCCGCACAGCGAGCACCTGCCGCCGCAATTCCTCTTCCCCGCGATCACCAAGGCCTATGAGTTGCGGGCGGGCGACGTGCTGCGCGATCCCGCGCGGTTGCGGCGCGTGATCGACCTGCCGCGCGATCTCGACGCCGTGCAGAGCGATGCGATCGCGCGCTTCCTCGCCTGGGCCCGCGAACAAGGCGCCGACCGCAGCTATATCGCGCAGCACCGCAAGGCCTGGTGGTCGGTCGAGCTGAAGGCCCCGGCGCCGATCCTCTGCACCTACATGGCGCGCCGCCCGCCGGCCTTCGTGCGCAATCTCTGCGGCGCCCGCCATATCAACATCGCCCATGGCCTCTACCCGCGCGAACCGTTGGACGATACCGTGCTCGACGCCCTGGCAGCATTCCTGCGCGAGAACGTCGCGCAGGCATCGGGTCGCACCTATGCCGGCGGCTTGATCAAGTTCGAACCGAAGGAGATGGAGCGGATCGCGGTACCGCGGCCGGAGGAACTCGCGCGCTGTTTCGCCGCGGGTAACAGGATCGCGTCGTAGTCGCTCGAGATCAAAACTCCATCAGCGCGTCGATCTGCGCCTGGTCGACCGCGTGGTCTGTGCCGTGGATGACGGCGCTGGCCTGGCCGATCAGGTCCTGCAGGTTGCGCGAGGCACGTTCGGCGATCATGCGCGTCACGTCCTCGTTGCCTTCGGCGAGCGCGGCGTCGAGCTTCTCGATGCTGATCGCGACCAGCCGGTTCATCTCGCCCACCAGCTGGTCGAACGGCTCCTTGTAGGCCGGCGGCGAGAAGTCATAGGCCTCGATCGCGAGGTCGCGGTCGGCGATGTGGCTGGCGCGGAAATGGTCCTGGTAGGAGAGCGGCTGCCAGGCCTTGCAATCCTCTAGGCATTCCGGCGCGTCGGGCACCAGGTCGAACAGCATGACGATTTCGTTGATGTGATTGAGATAGTCGGTCGCCAGCAGCGTCTTCTCGTTGACGTTGGAGCCGCGGGCGCGCTCGCAGAGTTCCCGCGTCCGGGCCGCGTGGTCGCTGCCATGCCCTGTCATGCCGACTTCGCCGATCACCCTCGATCTACCCCAAGCCTCCACGCGCGTTCCAGCGCCGGCCGCGCGGAAGATCCCATGGCGGCGGCGAGGGACGGAGGGTCAGTATGAGCAAAAGAAGGTTAACCAGTTATGTGTATCGGGGGACGACGTAACCTGCTCAAACCAAAGAACTATCCGCTGAAGGCCCGCAATCGGGGAAATTTATCCGCCGGAAGGCCAGGGGCTCGGCGAAGCCCTTGAGGGCCGCCTGGTCGGCCTCCGCTGGGACGCCCTCGGCGGCGAGCCCGGCGAGGATCGGCGCCACCGCCGGGTCCTCGGCGATCTCCCGGCTCAAGACGATGTCGCCGCCCTTGCTCTGGCCCTGGAGCCGCGCCGCCAGGTTCACGGTCGAGCCGAAATAGTCCAGCCGGTCGTTGAGGGTCACGACGATGCAAGGGCCCTGGTGGAGGCCGAGCTTGATCGCCACCGCATCACCATCTCCAACGGGGTGTTCGCGGTTGAAGGCAGCGACCTGGCGCTGGATGGCAATGGCGGCCTGGAGTCCGTCTTCCGGCCGGGCGAAGGCGGCCATCACCGCATCGCCGATCGTCTTCACGATGGCGCCCTGGTGGTCGCGGATGGTCTGCGCCAGGAAGGCGAAGTGGTCGCGCACCAGATGATACGCGGTGGCATCGCCGATCTTCTGATAGAGCGCGGTCGAGCCCCTGAGATCGGAGAAGAGCAGGGTCACCCGGCCGATGCTGACCTCGTCGCCGGGGCGCAGCACGTCCTCGGAGAAGAGGTCGCGGAAGGCCTGCAAGGCCGTGACCCGGTCGGCGGTCAGCGCATCCGCCACCCAGGCGCGGCTCTCAACGATCGCCGTGAGCAGGCGCCGGCTGCGATTCTCCAGCCGGATCATCCCGCGTGGCGCCGGCACGCCGGCCGCGACCGCATCGTCTTCCAGGATCACCGTCGGGAAGCCTTCGATGCCCGCGTCGACATCGCATTCCGGGCCGACCTCCAGGGTGCGCAAGCGATACGGGCCGAAGGAGAGCTGCGCCTTTATCTCCCGTGTCTCGCCCGGATCGAGCGCGATCTGCAGCTTGATATGCGGGGTCGAGACCGGGCCCCAGAGACAGTATTCGCCGCTCTCCAGCACCCGGATAGCCTCGGCCGGCCGGAAGCTCGCCTCGACGTTCTTCGAGAAATCGCGGCCATAGTCGATGTTGCAGGATCCGCAATGCGCGCCGTCCGGCAGGCGGTCGAGCCCGCCCGACCAGGCCTTGGCGACCCGGCAGCGCGGGCAGAGCAGGTTCCAGCGCAGCTCCAGCAGGCCCGCGCGCACCGCCTGCAGGCAGAGCTCGATCACTTCCAGCGCCGGCCGGTCCCAGTCGCGCGCGAGCTTCAGCGGCCGGAGGCTCCAGAGATCCGCCTCCTGGGCCCGCAGTACATGGTCGGCGAGTTTTCGCGCGAGGCCATGGCCGTTCGGCGAGGCGTCGATCTCCTTCACGATCCGCGCAACGCGCGCCTCGACCTCGGGCTTCGGCGCGGGCGGTTCGTAGCTGAACGCGGCCGGAGTCTCGCCCTTGGCAAAGGCATTTGCCTCGCGGGCGATCCGGCCGAAGGTCTTCTCGGCGGAGGGGAAGAAACCGGTCGCGAGAATGATGCGGCCGATCAGATTGGCCGGCGCCGCGGAGAGCTTGTAATGCCCGACCGCGCCCTCACCCTGGGGCGCCAGCGAGAGCTCGGCGCAAAGCGATTTCAGCGGGCCGGATTCGAAATTGCGGCAATGCTCGAACCATTGCTCGTTGATCCAGTTGACCGGCTTCTCGCGCCATCTGAGGTCGAACGGCCCCAGCTTCACGCGGCCGAAGTACTTCACGCTGCCGTCGGGCTGCGGAATCTCCGTGATGGCGTGTTTCGGCACCTTGGCCGCTTCGTTGACCCGGGCGGTATCGGCCAGCAAGGGCCAGATATCCGCCGGCGGCCGATCGAAATGCCAGGTCCAGGTGACCGATCTCTCGCCCACGCTTCGTCTCCCCCGGAATCCGCAGGCCGTCCCCACGGGGCATCCTAAAATACGCAGCCGGCGCGCGGCCAGATCACTCCCGCAGCGCTACCAGGCGAGCAGGGGGAGGCCGTAATCGGGGAAGGTCTCGAAGCCGCGGTTCAGGTCGCGGAGCTGCTTCGGGTCGATCTTGGCGGCATAGAGCAATTCCCGGCGGTGGATGCCGCCGGCGACCAGCAGGCCCTTGGCGCCGGCATCCTTGGCGCCGCGAATGTCGGTCCGGTAGGAATCGCCGATGCCGAGCGCACGGCCGCGGACGGTGCCGAGCGCCTTGAAGATGGCTTCGTAGATCTTCACATGCGGCTTGCCGTGATAGACCACGCGGCCGCCGAGATTCTCATAGCGCTGGGCGATCGCGCCGGCGCAGATCTCCTCGACGCCGCCGCGATGCACCATGAGATCCGGATTGGCGCAGAGCATCGGCAGGCTCTGCTTCAGACCCAGCCGCAACACCGGGTCGAAATCCTTGGCCTGTGCCTTGTCGTCCTCGACGCCGGTCACCAACAGGAAGCTCGCCGCGCCGACCTCATCGACCCGCTCCAGGTCCAGCCCGTCGATCAGCCCGGCATCGCGCTCCGGCATGATGGCGTAGACGCGCCGGCCCAGCCGTTGCCCCAAGCCGTCGGGCCGCGTCTTCAGGTATTTCCAGGTCTCTTCGCCGGAAGTGTAGACGCCGGTATAGAGCGCGCGGTCGACGCCCATCTCGGTCAGCTTGGCCTCGACCTCACTGGCCCGGCGCGGCGCGTTGGACAGGATCTCGACAGCCTTGCCGGCATCGCGGAGGCGCGCCAGGCAGTCGAGCGCCGCCGGATAGGGCTTCACGCCGTCATGCACGCAGCCCCAGAGGTCCATGAGCACGAGGTCGAAGCTGTCGGCGATCTCTCGAAGGCCGGTGAGGATGCGGGTGACGGGCTCTTGCTGATTGAGAATGAAGGGATCGGGCATGAACTACTGTGAAGCGGCAGTGGCGAGGTCCGGTTTGGCGATCCGGGGTTCGCCAAAGAGATAGCCCTGTCCGAAGTCGATGGAAAGCTCCAAAAGCTCGAGCAGCATGGGCTCGGACTCGATGCGATCGACGATCAGGTCGATCGCATAGGAGTCGAGCATGCGCTTGAAGGCCTTGGGATCGTCGCCGATCGCGCCGCTGGCCGCTGCCTGCGCCAGGCGCGTCGCCTCGACCTTGATGAAGCGGAAGTGTCGGCTGGAAAGACCGGGCACGTCGATGTCGAGATGGGTGACCTTGTCGAGGCTGAAGCGGTAGCCGAGTTGGGCCAGCCGGTCGAGATCGCGGTGCAGCGTATTGTCGGCGCTGTCCCAGGCCTTCTGCGAAAACTCGAAGACGATCGCCGGCGCGAGTTCGGCGTTCTGTGCCATCAGGTTGATGAACTCGCGGAAGAAGTCGCGGTCGGACAAGGTGCGCTGCGAGATGTTGAGGAAAAAGCCGACGCTTGCGTTCGCCTTGCGCAGCTTCCGGAGCAGCTGGATGCAGCGGAACAGCAGCATGTTGTCGATCGCGGTCACCAGGCCGTGGCGTTCGGCGATCTCGATATACTGCTCGGGCACCAGGATCTTGCCGTCGGCGGCCTTGATTCGCGAATAGCATTCGAAGAAGCGGCGCTTCCTTTGCGGCAGGCTGACGATCGGCTGCAGCGCCAGCTCGACCCGGTTCTCGCGCAGGCCGTCGCGCAGGAGATCGAGAATCTGCCGCTCGCCCAGGCCCTGCATCACCGGCGGCATCGCCGTGCTGCCGGACGCATCGTCCTTGGCCGCCGTCGGCGTGGCCTTCGCAGGCTCCTGCCGTTTCGGCAGGTTCGGGTTGTCGACCACCCGCAGGCTCGGCGGAGCGGCCGGCATTGCCAGTGCCGCCGCTGCCGCGGACGCCGCGGCGCCGCGCTGTTGATAGAGCTGCTCGATCAGGCTTTGCAGCACTTTGACCTCGGCGACGACTTCCCCGACATCGCGCTGCGGCTCCGCGCCGAGCGTGCTCAAAGCGCTCTGGATATTCAGCACCTGCTCTTCGACGCGGCGCTGATCGGCGATCATCAGGCCCATCGTCTCGTTCATCTGGCCCATGATGTCGGCGCACTGGCGCAGCGTCGCGCGCTGGCGCAGCGCCAGGACCACCAGCGCGCCGATCACGAACACGAAGCCGCCGATGACATAGCCCATCTGCGGCGAGACAGTGGCCGGGAATTGCTGCGGCAGGAACAAGGCTGCGGCGACGGCCGCGGCAATGCTCAAGATCAGCAGAAGAAAGTGGCGCCCCGAGGACATGGCGTCTGGCTTATCCCATGATGGTTAACAGCACCTTAAACCATCAATGATGATCGGCGCCAACCGCATCCGCGATGTTGGCAAAGCCGTCGCGCGCCAGCAGCTCCGCGAGCCCCTGCTTGATCCGCTGCACCAGGCCCGGGCCTTCGAACACCAGGGCGGTGTAGAGCTGTACCAGGCTGGCGCCGGCGCGGATCTTGGCATAGGCGTCCGCGGCGTTGCTGGTTCCGCCGACGCCGATGATCGGCAGCTCGCCGCCGGTGCGGCGATAGATATCGCGCAGGATCTCGGTCGCTGGTTCGAACAACGGCCGGCCGCTGAGCCCACCCGCTTCCTGCGCAAAGCGCGGATCGAGGCCGGCGGGCCGAGCAATCGTCGTGTTGCTGACGATGAGCCCATCGAGGCCGGAAGCGAGCGCCACTTCGGCGATGTCCTGGCGGTCGGCATCGGTCAGATCGGGCGCGATCTTCAGGAGCAGCGGCGGCCGACGCGCGAGCGTGGCGCGCGCTTCCAGCACCGCTGCGATCAGTGCAGCGAGCGCGTCGCGACTCTGCAGGGCGCGCAGGCCCGGCGTGTTCGGCGAGGAGACGTTGATCACCAGATAGTCGGCAAGCGGACCCAGCAGCTTCGTGCCTGTGGCATAATCCGCGGCGGCGTCGGTCTGGTCCTTGTTCTTGCCGAGATTGATGCCGACGATGCCCTGCGCCGTGTTGCGGGACTTCAGCCGCTCCGCCATCGCGGCGATGCCACGGTTGTTGAACCCCATCCGGTTGATCACCGCACGGTCGGCGGTGAGGCGGAAGAGCCGCGGTCGTGGATTGCCCGGCTGCGGTTTCGGCGTGACGCTGCCCAGCTCGACGAAACCGAAACCGAGCTTGAGCGTTTGACGATAGACCTCGCCGTCCTTGTCGAAGCCGGCGGCCAGACCGACCGGGTTGGGGAAGCCCATGCCGAACAGGGTCTGGGCCAGGCTGGGAGGGTCAGGTCGCCGATTGCTGCCGAGGAGGCCGGTTTTCAGCGCGGCGAGCGCCAGCCGGTGCGCCCGCTCCGGATCGATCCGGTCGAGGAGCGGGAAAGCCCGTTGATATAGCATCGCCACCGCCGCTGCTGAGGCCTGTTGAAGAGGCCCCGATGAAGAGGACTTGTGCAAAAGCTATCAGCTGCATGCGATTCGCAAAAAGCGAGGCGTGACAGGATTGTAGACTTGAACCGAAGGCTTGGCGTTCGGCATAACCATTCACAGACCAGATTTTTCGCAATTTGCGAATGGGTGGCTCCAACTGGATACCAAAATCTGCCAAAACAGCACCAAATTGTGCTGGCACCGTCATCTTTTTCCCAGTAGCGCCATTTATTCCTGAAGACCGAATCTTTAAACTGCCCTCGCGAGTCAATCGGATCCGCTGCCGCGGCCTGGGCGCTGTATCAGACCCGATTATCGATTATCACCGGCCCATGAAATCAATGGTGGCCGGTGACACCCGCCCTGCTTCGCGCAGGTGCTTTGGAGCAGGGCGACTGGGGACTGGCAGATGACGATGGCCAAGTTGGCGAGCGAGCCGAATGACGAGGAGGGGCGCGTGAACAATCCAATCATCCACACGCAGATGCTGCAGCATGGCGATGTGTGGCGCGGCATCGACCGGCTTGCCGCCAAGCACGGGCTCTCGGCCTCGGGCCTGGCGCGGCGCGCGGGCCTCGATCCGACCGCTTTCAACCCGTCGAAGCGCATCACCCGGGAAGGGCGGCCGCGTTGGCCGAGCACGGAATCGGTCGCGAAGATTCTGGCGGTAACCGGCGAGAGCTTTTCGAGCTTCGTGCAGCTGACCGGTGCCGCGGGCAGCGGCGCCAGCGGCTATGACGATGCGCTCGGCGCCGGCCGCATGGCGGCGCGCCCGACGGCGCGCGCCCTGCCGATCATCGCCCTGGAGCGCCTCGGCGAAGGCGAATGCTTCAGCACCGACGGCCAGCCGAAAGGCGAAAGCTGGGGCCGCATGAGCTTCGGCACGGTCAACGACCGCGGCGCCTTCGCGATCGAGATCAGCGGCCGCGAGCTCGACCCGATCTATCGCGATGGCGACGTCGTCGTGGTGTCGCCCAGCGCCGAGATCCGTCGCGGCGATCGCGTCGTGGTGCAGAGCGGCGACGGCTCGGTCCGCATCCGCCGCGTCGGCCGCCAGGACGCCGACGGCGTGCTGCTCGAGCCGGTGGCCTCCTCCGGCGCCGGCGAATACGTGCCTGCGGCGCAGACCCGCTGGATCGCCCGCATTCTCTGGGCCAGCCAGTAATTCGGCAGCGACGAACGGTTTCACGACGGTGCGGCGGCCCTGGTTGGCCGCCGTTTCGTTTGCGATCAAGCGCTGGCTTGACCGCGCGGCTCCGGCCCCGCTACCGTTGATCCTCTCGACCACGCCGCAGCAAGGCGGCTGAACGCAGTCAGACTTCCAAGCGACACCCGAGGTTTGACAATCCGACGGACAGTGAGCCGGCGGAGTGGAGAAGGGGTGCGGCGGAAGTACCGGGAGGATCTATCGTGAGCGCCATCGTGCCCGATGCGCTGCATTTCATAGACGGCAGCTGGGTGAAGGGCGATCCCTACATCCTCAGGGCCTTCGACCACGCGACCTGGCTGATGGGCGGCGTGTTCGACGGCGCGCGCGCCTTCGAAGGCGTGACCCCGGATCTTGATCTGCATTGCGCCCGCGCGGTGCGCTCGGCGCGCAACTTGGGACTCGCCTCGCCGCTCTCGGCTGGCGAGATTCAGGAGATCGTGCTGGACGGCGTGGCGAAGTTCCCGCGCGGCACCGCGCTCTATATCCGTCCCTTCCTGTGGTCGACCGCCGGCTGGATGCAGCCCGATCCGGCCAGCACGCGGATCGCGATCTCGCTGACCGCGACGCCGATGCCGGAGCCGAAGCCGTTTCGCGTGACACTCTCCAAGTTCCGCCGCCCCTCGCCGGAGAGCGCGCCGACCGATGCGAAGGCGGTCTGCCTCTATGCCCAGGCCGGGCGCGCCGCGGGCGAAGCCGTCTCCAGGGGCTTCGACGACGCGGTCATGCTCGACCCCTTGGGCAATGTCGCGGAATACAGCGCCGCCAATCTCTGGATCGCCAAGGACGGCGCCGCCATCACCCCGGCGCCGAACGGCACTTTCCTCAACGGCATCACCCGGCAGCGGCTGATCAAGCTCTTCACCGCCGCCGGCGTGCCGGTCTACGAGCGCAGCTTCCGCTTCGAGGAAGTCCTGGAGGCCGACGAGGTCTTCTCCTCCGGCAACTACGGCAAGGTTCTGCCGGTGACCGGCGTCGAAGACCGCGAGAAGCCGATCGGCGCCATCTACTCCCTGGCGCGCCGCCTCTACTGGGACTTCGCGCACTCCAAGAACTGATTGGCCAAGAACCGATTGGCCAAGAACCGAGATTGCCGAATCACCCGCGATGATTCAGCATCCGCGTGAAGGAGCTGAACCTATGAGCGAGTCGACGGCAACTCCACGCAAGAGCTGGGGTCAGGCGCTCGCCGTCTATCTGGAGCCGCGCCAGTTCATCATTCTGGTGATGGGCTTCGCCAGTGGGCTGCCGCTCCTGCTCACGCTCTCGACCTTGTCCTACTGGCTCTCCAAAGTCGGCATCGACAAGACCACGATCGGTCTCTTCGCTCTGGCCGGCACGCCCTACACCTTCAAGTTCCTCTGGTCGCCGGCAATCGATCAGATGCCGCTGCCGGTGCTGACGCGGCTCCTCGGCCAACGCAAGGGCTGGCTGTTCCTGCTGCAGCTGTTCCTCGCCGCGGCAATCTTCGCGCTCGGCTTCACCGATCCGGCGATCGATCCGCAGATGACGGCCATCGTTGTGCTGGCCGTTGCCTTCTTCTCGGCCAGCCAGGACATCGTCGTCGACGCCTATCGCATCGAGATCCTGAAGCCGGAAGAGCAGGGCGCCGGCGCGGGCTCGACCCAGGTCGGCTATCGCATCGGCCTGCTGCTCGCCGGTGCCGGTGCGGTTGCGCTCTCGGATTTCGTCAGCTGGCAGGTGGTGTTCGCGTTTCTTGCCGGCGCCATTCTGATTTGTGCCGTCTTCACCCTGTTCGTACCGGAGCCCGATCGTCACGCCGCCACGGCGCCGACCGTTCAGCGCATGATACCCGGGGGAACCTATGGCGCATGGATCGACAGGTCGGTGGTCCAGCCCTTCATGGACTTCGTCCGCCGGCCGGGATGGGTGATCATCCTGATCTTCATCCTGTTCTACAAATTCGGCGATGCCTTCGGCGGCACGATGGCGACGCCGTTCTACAACGAGATCGGCTTCACCGGCGTCGAGATCGCCGCCATCACCAAGGTCTGGGGCGTGCTCGCGACCGCGCTCGGCACCATCGTCGGCGGCGCTGTCGTGGCGCGGATCGGCGTCTTCAAGACCCTGATGATCGGCGGTGTGCTCCAGGCCGTCACCAATCTGCTGTTCAGCATGCTGGCGATGCAAGGGCACGACCTGCTCTGGCTCGGCATTGCGATCAGCGCCGACAACCTCGCCGGCGGCCTCGCCGCGGCGGCCTTCGTCGCCTATCTCTCCGATCTCTGCAACCGCGCCTTCACAGCGACGCAATACGCGTTGCTCACCTCGTTCATGGCCTATGGCCGTACCCTGATGTCGAGCGGCAGCGGCTGGCTCGCCGACCACATGCCCTGGGTGGAGTTCTGGGCGGCGACGGCGCTGATGGCGATCCCGGGCCTGGTCTTCCTCGTCTGGATCACGCGTCTCTATCCCAACGAGAAGAAGCTGGTGCCGGACCAGGCGCCGGCCGCATGACCGACCTTCCGCGGATCGAGATCGAATACTGCACCCAATGCCGCTGGCTGTTGCGCGCGGCCTGGATGGCGCAGGAGCTGCTCACCACCTTCGAGACCGAGATCGGCGGCGTGACCTTGGTGCCCGGCACTGGCGGCATCTTCGAGGTGCGGAGCGGCGGCAAGCTGCTCTGGTCGCGCAAGGCCGAAGGGCGCTTCCCCGACATCAAGCTGCTGAAGCAGATCGTGCGCGACGTGGTCGCGCCGGAGAAGCCGCTCGGCCATTCCGATAAGAAGCCGGAAGCGACTTAGCCCTCGACGTCGAGCGAATAGCCGGCGGCGCGCACGGTGCGGATCACGTCGGCCGCACCCTCGATGTTGATCGCCTTGCGCAAGCGGCGGATATGCACGTCCACGGTCCGCGGCTCGACATAGATGTCGCGGCCCCAGACATGGTCCAAGAGCTGCTCGCGCGAGAAGACGCGGCCCTGGTTCTCCATCAGGAAGCGGAGCAGGCGGAACTCGGTCGGGCCGAGATGCACGTCCTTCTCCATCCGCTTCACCCGATGGGTCGCAAGATCCATCGAGAGATCCTTGTAGGCCAGCGTCTCGGTCGAGAGCTGCGGCCGGGCGCGGCGCAAGACCGCTTTCACCCGCGCCATCAGCTCGCTCGGGCTGAACGGCTTGGTCACGTAGTCGTCGGCGCCGACCTCGAGGCCGCGCAGCTTGTCGGCCTCCTCGCTCTTGGCGGTGAGCATGATCACGGCGATCGACTTCAGGTCGGGCAGCCGGCGCATCTGCCGGCAGACCTCGATGCCTGAAAGGAACGGCAGCATCCAGTCGAGCAGCACCAGGTCGGGCTTGGTCTCGCGGATCAGGGTCAGGCCTTCTTCGCCGTTCTTGGCTTCGAGGACCCGGTAGCCTTCGCTCTCGAGGTTGTAGCGCAGCAGCGCCAGCAGCGCCGGCTCGTCTTCCACCACCAGCACCGTCGGCCGGTTGGCGGGGTCGCGATCGGTCTCCCGCCCCGCATGGGCGGGACGGGTTCGGTCAGCCATCGATTGCAACATTCGTGGTATCGCCCTTCGGTCTGGTTTCGTCGATCGTGCGGCCGAGCGCCAGGAAGTGGACGGTCTCGGCGATGTTGGTGGCGTGGTCCCCGATGCGTTCGATGTTCTTGGCGATGAAGAGCAGATGGGTGGAAGGCCCGATGTTCCGCGGGTCTTCCATCATGTAGGTGAGCAACTCGCGGAACAGCGAGGTGTAGAGATCGTCGATCTCCTCGTCGCGCCGCCACGCCGCCATTGCCAGCGCCGCGTCCTTCTCGACATAGGCGTCGAGCACGTCCTTGACGATCTGTTGCGCGAGGCGCCCCATCCGTGGAATCGACGAGACCGGACGCAACGGGCCGAGCTGGTTGAGCTGCAGCGCGCGCTTGGCGATGTTCTTCGCATAATCGCCGATGCGCTCGATGTCGGAGGAAATCTTGATCGCGGCCACGACCTCGCGGAGATCGGTCGCCATCGGCTGGCGCAGGGCCAGGATGCGCACCGCGAGGTTGCCCGCCTCGTGCTCCATCGTATCGATGCGGCGGTCGCTCTCGATCACCTTGGTGGCGGCCTCGGAATCCCGCCGCGCCAGCGCGTCGATCGCCTGGGCGAGCTGCTCCTCGGCCAGGCCGCCCATCTGGGCGATCTCCTGGACCAGGCGTCGCAGCTCGACGTCGAAGCTCTTCACCGTGTGGTCATGGGCCATGTTCGGGTTCTCGTGCGCGGCGTCCAAAGCTTTGTTCGGCATAGATACTACCGTTTTGTGACAGTTTTATGAATGCCCAAGGCAGCCGCCATGGACTCGGACGCACCTGTCCGCGCCCGGCAATTTAAGTCCCTCCAATGACGCCAATGTTGCCCTTGTATGACGCTTCCGTGACGAAGCCCCGGGTGGATTTCCACGCGGGCTTCCGGGCGGTGGCTGAACCTAGGCGGGCAGGAACAGCGTGAAAACGCTGCCTTTTCCGGGCTCGGACTCGATGTCCAGGCTGCCCCGGTGCCGGTTGACGATATGCTTCACGATGGCAAGCCCAAGGCCGGTCCCGCCGAGCTCCCGGGAGCGGGCGGCATCGACCCGGTAGAAGCGCTCGGTCAGGCGCGGGATATGCTCCTTGCCGATCCCTTCGCCCTGGTCGGCGACGCTCAGCGAGATCATCGCCTTGGGCGAGCGGATGCCCTGCAGCTTCTCCCGGCAGGCGACCGGATCCTCGATCCGCTCGAAGCGCACCAGGACCTCGCCGCCTTCCGGGCTGTATTTGATCGCGTTATCGACCAGGTTCTGGATTGCCTGGGTCAGCTCGTCGGAATCGCCCGGGATGGTCGGCAGCTCGGCGAGGCCGGGGAAGGCGATCCGGATCTGCCGCTGCTCCGCCTTGAGGGAGAGGCTGTCCCGCACTGTCTTCAGGATATTGCCGAGATCGGCCCGGCCCGAAGGCGGCTGATGCTCGTTCATCTCGATGCGTGAGAGGGACAGCAGCTCGGAGACCAGGCGGTTCATCCGCTCGGCCTCGCCGCGCATGATGCCGAGGAAGCGCTGGCGCGCCAGCGGATCGTCCCGCGCCGGCCCCATCAGCGTCTCGATGAAGCCGAGCAGCGCCGCGATCGGGGTCTTCAATTCATGGCTGACATTGGCGACGAAATCGCGCCGCAAGGTGAGCGCCCGTTCGGCCGCCGTGATGTCCTCCAGCAGCACCATCACCGAAGCCCCGGCCATCGGCGGCCGGATCGCCTGCAGGCGCGCCACCAGCCGGCGCTGGCCGCTGCGGCCCTGGCTTTCCGGCAGATCGACCGGCTCGACCGACCGGCCGGCCTCGCAGGCTTCGACCGCGTCCACCAGCGGCGGATGGCGCAGGAAGGCCAAGAGGTTGCGCCCGGTGATGGTACCGCCGAACAGCCTGCCGGCGGCGGCATTGGCGGCCACCACCTGGCGGTTATGGTCGAGGGCGAAGAGGGGTGCCGGGATCGATTCCAGCATGCGGCCGAGCGATTCGACGGCCGCCCCGTTCACCAGAGCATCCGCTCCGCCGGCCGGCGCCGGGTCCTCGGCCTTGCGGCCGCCCTGGGCACCGATCGAGGACAGAATAAGCTTCGGCAAACGCATGAGAGCCCACATAATGTCCGCTGTATGCTAGGCAGCACGCTCGGGCGATTCGAGCGGCAACCAAAGTAGCGGAATTCCATTGGTCGAGGGGAGGATGTCATGAAAACTTCGCAGAATCACAAGTTTCGGCTGCTGCTTGCGGCGAGCGTCGTCAGCCTGATGGCCTTGACGACGACGCCCGCCGTCCTGGCCGAGGACGCCGCCGGCACCACCACCCAGACCTACAAGCCCTGGGCCGGCGCCGCGGGCCAGCAGATGAAGAGCATGATCGCGGAGCTGAAGACCAAGATCGCCGCGGCGGAGCAGTCGCAGGCGGCATCGCCGGACTTCCTCGAGGACCTTAAAGCGACAGTCGCGAAATACGAGGCGATGCAGAACTCCGGTGGTGCCGCGGCACCGGCCACCAAGATCTTCGCCGACGATTTCAGCGACGGCGACTACACCAGCAACCCGACCTGGAAAGTCAGCGCCGGCACCTGGGCGATCGACCAGGGCGGCACCAACAAGGGGCTGGTCAGCAAGGTGCGGCCGCAGAAGGTCAATCTCAACAACGTGCTCGGCGCGCTGCTCTCGAACCAGCAAGGCACCGCGCAGAACCAGTTCGCCTCGATCTATACGCCGGTCAAGATCCCGAATGCCTTCAGCCTCAAGGTGACCTTGACCTCGAAGGACAAGCAGGGCGGGCTCAACCTCGGCGCTTATCAGGGGGCCTCGGGCTCGACGCTCTATCGCATGGTCTATCAGCCGGGTGCGGCGCCGGGCATCGCGATTCAGAAAGTGACCTCGGCCGGGGCGACCACGCTGGGCAGCCTGAACAGCATCGTCAATCTCGAGGACGGCAAGCCGCATACTCTGCTCTTCACCCGCGACGCGGCGGGCAAGATGGCGGTGAAGCTCGACGACAAGGAGGTCGCGACCGCGACCGACACCTCGATCAAGGGCGACATGGCCGGGCTGCTGTTCATCAATTCCGGCGGCGCCTATTACCTCCGCGACATCACCGTGATGTCGAACTGAGCATCGAGGCCGGGCGGTGCGGAGCCGCCCGGCTCGCAATCTTCGTCCAGCCGAAACGTTCGCGCAGCCGCGCCGGAACCAGTGCGTCCGCCGCAGCCAGCGCTTCCGGCGACATCCGTGCCATCCAGTCGGGAGTTTTGGCCTCGCCGTAGCGACAGGGCTCCAGGATGCTGAAGATGTTGTTCTTGCCGTATCGGGTCGAGGGCATGGTGACCCAGCTGGGATCGTACTCGATGCCGTTGAAGTCCAGGATCCGCCGCACGAGTTGACCGGCATCGACGCAGAGCTCGGCGTAGTCGGTAACCAGGATCTCGACGTCACGGCTGCTTTCCGCAAGGCGCAGCCAGTCTTCGATCCAGCGTACGAAGCCCGGCAGCTTTTGCGCCACCTGCCAGCCCAGGCGCTGATCGAAGCTCCATTCGCCGTAATCTTCCGGTACCGGCAGCTCGCAGGAAAGCTCGACCGAGCGGAGCCCGCGGCTCGTCAGCACCCGGTCCATGTGCCGGGTCCAGGACACGATCGCCGCGCGCGGATCGCGGACATGCAGCACCGCCCGGCGCACGCCGTGCCGCGCCAGCACTTTCAGGGTGAAGTCGCGCGGCTGCAGGTGCTCGCGGCAGACCACATTCCCACGTTCGAAGCGGCAAAGATCGGCATGCCGAAAGGTGGCCCCGGACATGCCGGCCGCGGCGATGTGGTGAATCGGTACGCGCAAGGTGCGGCGCAGGGCGCGCTGAAGGTAGATGCTGCCCGATTTCGGCAAGGCAATCATCAACACCGGCGGCAGCGGCTCACCGCGTCCGGGAAAGGCGATCTGCGCCGCGTGGTGCAACAGGCGGTCGGAGATGCGTTCGCTGAAATCGAAGATACGCTTGCGCTGAATCATAATGGGGGAAGCTGCCTTTGCCAGTAGAGTTCGCACTCGACGATGCGAACTCCTACGCAGCGAACTCGCGCTTCCTTCGCGCTTTCGCGTTCCGGAGCTTAGAATCTATGGCTTTAGTCGCGCCGCGCCCCGCTGCGTGGATTACGCCGCTTCTTCAACGAACACCCTCGAAGAATATTCCGGCGCGCATCGGCTGACGGCAAATCGCCGCGCTCCAAGCGAGATTGTTGGGAAAAATGTCGAAGAGCCGCCGCATCGTATCGCGACGGCGCTTCGTCGTCCCTCAGTCCGCCGCCTGCTGCGCGATCCTCCCCTTCAGCTCTCGGTATTCCTCGCAGTCGCCGCAGGCCTGCTGCAGCACCGCCAACCGCTCCTCCGCCTTCGCCGGCTGCTTCAGCTCGAGATAGAGCTCGCCCAGATACTCGTTGGCGCCGAGATGGTCGGGCTTCTGCGCCAGCGCGCGGCCGTAATAGTCGAGCGCCTGGTCCGCATGGCCGGTCTTGCGCAGCGAGAAGCCGATCAGGTTGAGGATGTCGGGATCGTTGGGCGTCTCCTGGTCGAGCGCCATCAGCCGGGTCAGCGCGGATTGGTAGTCGCCGGCATCGACCTCGGCCTTCACCGCCATGTATTCCGGATTGGCGGCATTGTCCGGCGTCGGGGTGTCGTCCTCGGCAAAGGCCAAGGAAACGACCGGAGGAGCGGCCCCGAGCAGCAGCATGGCGGCGATCAGGGTGAGGCGCAAAGTCTCTCGCATGATGAAGTCCTTTCTTGGAATCAGGCGGTGGGATGGTCGTCGAAGCGGATCGGGCTGCCGCTCTCGGCCTGGCGCCAGCCGATGCCGTGGTCCTTGGCCGCGGGATCCCAGGGCAGAGGCGCCTTCTTCGGCTGGGCGCCCGGTGCCGGCAGCGGGTACATCGCCGAGCGGGCCGAGACATGCAGGACGTTGCCATCCGGCCGGGTGATCTCTTGATGCACATGGCCGTAGAAGACGGTGACGTTGCGGAACGGCCGCAGCAGCTGGACGGCCTCGGCGCCATCCGGCGTGAACCAGTCCCAGTCGCGCTTCAGGTCGAACAGCGGGCGATGCGCCAGCACGACCAGCGGCGTCTCGGCGTCATGGGCCTTGAGATCTGCCGCCAGCCATTCGAGCTGAGCCTTCCCGAGCGCGCCCTTGGGATCGGAAGCGTTGTCGAGGGCGATGAAGTGGAAGCCCTTGTGGTCGAAACTCTGGTTGAGCGCGCCGAAGACTTCCTGAAAGGCGACGCCATGGTCGGCGCCGGCATCATGCTCGCCGGCGAGATAGACATGGCTCTTCGTGGCGAGGCTGCCGAGCATTGCCTTCACCTCGGTCATGCGCTTGCGGCGCTCGGCGGGATCCTTGGTCATATGCGTGAGGTCGCCGGTGAAGACGATGAAATCCGGCTGCGGGCTCGCCGCGTTGATGGCGGCGATCGCGTGTTCCAGGCTGGCGCGGGTGTCCGGGTTGACCCTGGGGTCGGCGAAGCCCCAATGCAGATCGCTCAGCTGCACGAAATAGAAGTCCGCTGCCGCGGCGGCCGCCTTGAAACCCGGCAGGCCCGAGGCGAAAGCGAGACCGCCGAAGGCGGCGATACGCAGCAGGTCGCGCCGGCTTGCCAGCAAGCTGACGGACTTGTCCGATTTGGCACTGTTCGACATGGAGAGGAATCCTTCTGGGATGAGCAACGCCCAGAAGACCGAAGGATGCTGCCGGCTATTCCGAAGATTCGCCGCAGGGAATAAAATCGCGCACGCCGAGGTATCAGGATCTCTAGGCGTCATTCCGGAGTTGGTGTGGGCGAGCGGCAGACCGATACAGCGCGGCAGCGGCAATCCAGATTCCACGCGATGGTGTTGCCGCATCTCGATGATGCGGTGAACCTCGCCTGGTGGCTGGCCGGAAACCGCGCCGATGCCGAGGACATCGCGCAGGAGGCGGTGTTGCGGGCGTTCAAGTATTTCGACCGCTTCTCCGGCGAGAAGGTGCGGCCCTGGCTGCTCCAGATCGTGCGCAACACAACCGCCAGCTGGATGGTGAGGAACCGGCCACGTCATTTGACCCTGGTCGGCGATCCCGCGGAAGCGGAGTCGGATCGTCCCGAAGAAGCGGCGCCCTCGCCCGAGCAGCAATCGGAGACCCGCGAATTGCGCAGCCAGATCGACCGCGCGGTCGCCGCCTTGCCGCCGGATTTCCGCGAGGCAATCCTGTTGCGGGAGATCGAGGAGCTCTCCTACAAGGAGATCGCCGCGGTCCTGGAGGTGCCGATCGGCACCGTCATGTCGCGGATCGCCCGCGGCCGCAAGCTGTTGCAGATCCAACTGAAGGAGGCCGTCGGATGAGCGTGTTCGATCCTCTCGGCTACATCATGGACTGCGAATCGCTGCATCTCTATTTCGACGGCGAACTCGACACCGTCGCCGCCATCGCCTTCGAGAAGCACCTCGAGACCTGCGCGCAATGCCGCGCCGACCTCGCCGAGTTCCGCGAGATCCGCCGCCACCTGCAAGCCGAGCTCACCCGCATGCCGGCGGGCGACGGGTTGCAGCAGAAGATCCAATCCAGCCTCGATTCAGGCTTAGAGGACGAGGCGCCGGTCCGTCGCCGCGGCTGGAGCTGGCAGAAGCTGGCGGTGGCCGCGGCGATGGTGGCGATGGTCTCCAGCGGCACCACCTTCTATCTGGAGCAGCCGAGCGAAGAGAGCCTCTGGCTCCATGGCATCGTGAACGCCCATGAGCGCGCACTCCTGGCCGGACATGCGATCGATGTCGCTTCGTCGAGCCGGCACACGGTGAAACCGTGGTTCTCGGGCAAGACCACGATCGCACCCCTGGTCGCGGACTTGAGCGACGCCGGCTTTCCCCTGGTCGGCGGCCGCCTCGACGTGCCGCTCGACCGCGCCATGCCGGCCATCGTCTACGGCGCCGGCCCGCATCTGATCAGCCTCTACATGCGTCCGGCCGCGGGCGAGCGCGCGCCGCGCCTCGCCAAGCTCGATGGCTTCTCGGTGCTTGCCTGGCGGCAGGCCGGCTTTGCCTTCACCGCCGTCAGCGACGCCGACGGCGCCGAGCTCGGCAAATTCCAGCAGGCCTTTGCGGCCAAGGCTGCGGCAATGCCGTGACCGCGGCGGCTTCCTTCAGCGCGGCGGCTCCAAGCCCAGTGCGCTCGGGAAGTCATCCCAGAGATAGGCGGTCTCGTCGCAAGACCAACCTTCGGACGCGTCGACCCGCTGATGCACCATCTGCGCGCCGAGCGTTTCATAGAAGGACCGGGCCGGGGCATTGCCACTCAAGACCCAAGTCCCCGTTCGGCGCCGGTCGCGCGCGGCCAGTTCCGCGCCCAGCCGCCGGAGCAGGGCGCGGCCGAGGCCCTGGCGCTGATGGCGCCGCAGCACGTAGACGGCATAGATCTCGGCCTGCCAGGGAAAGGCCGGATCGCGCGCCGGGCCGGCCGCGGCGAATCCGGCCGGCGAGCGATCCTCCGCCTCGGCGATGAAGACGATGGGTCCCCGGGCGCCGCGCTCCAGGCCTTTGCGCCATTGCAGCGAGCGCTCCGCCGGCGTCAGCCGCTCGATCACCCAATCGGGCATCAGGCCGGAATAGGTCTCGCGCCAGCCTCGGACGTGCAGCCGGCCGAGCGCGTCGCAATCTTCCACCACCGCGGCGCGGATCTGCGCGGCGGCCGGCATGCTCACCGGCTGAGCGGCGTCGTCGCCAGGGCGGCGAAGGCGGCGGCGGTGACGATCTCGTTCACCGTGGCGCCGGTCTGCACGATCTGCACCGGCTTTTCCAGGCCGACCAGGATCGGGCCGATCGCCGTGCCGCCCAGCTCGGCCATCAGCTTGGCGACGATGTTGGCCGAATGCAGCGCCGGCATGATCAGCACATTGGCCGGGCCGCCCAGGCGGCAGAAGGGATAGAGCTCCTTCATCAGGCCGTAGTTCAGGGCGACATTGGCCTGCATCTCGCCGTCATACTCGAAATCGACCCGACGGTCGTCGAGCACATGCACCGCCTCGCGGATGCGCTCGGCCTTCTCCCGCGGCGGATGGCCGAAATTGGAGAAGGAGAGCAGGGCGACCCGCGGCTCATGCCCCAGGTGCCGCGCGATCGAGGCGCATTGCACGGCGAAGTCGGCGAGCTGGTCGGGCGTCGGCAGTTCATGCACCGAGGTGTCGGCGATCAGCACGGTGCGGCCGCGCGCGATCAGGATCGAGACCGCCATCAGGGTCTGGCCCTCGCGGGTGTCGAACACCTTGGTCGCATCGTCGAGGCAGACATAGAAGCTGCGGGTGACGCCGGTGACCATCGCATCCGCATGCCCCTCCGCCACCATGCAGGCGGCGAAGATATTGCGGTCCTGATTCACCATGCGCTGGGCGTCGCGGGTGAGGATGCCCTGGCGCTGCAGCCGGTTGTAGAGCCGGTCGGAATAGAGCTTGTTGTACGGCGAGACCCGCGCATTGACCACTTCGAGATTGGCCGCGTCGGTAAGGCTCGATTGCCGAATGGTTTCCTCGATCCGCTCGGTCCGGCCCACCAGGACCGGCGTGCCGTAGCCCGCGGCGCGGAAGGCGATCGCGGCGCGGATCACCTTCTCTTCTTCGCCCTCGGCGAAGACCACGCGCTTCGGGTTGTGCTGTACCCGCTCGAAGATCATGTGCAGCGAGCCGGCGCTCGGATCGAGCCGGCCCTTCAGTGAGGCGACATAGCTTTCCATGTCGATGATCGGCCGCCGCGCGACGCCGCTGTCCATCGCGGCGCGGGCAACCGCCGGCGGCACATGCGAGATCAGGCGCGGGTCGAACGGCACCGGGATGATGTAATCCGGGCCGAAGCGCAGGCGGCGTCCGGAATAGGCGGCGTCGACCTCGTCCGGCACATCCTGGCGCGCGAGCTCGGCGAGCGCGCGCGCCGCCGCGATCTTCATGGTCTCATTGATGGTCGACGCGCGCACGTCGAGGGCGCCGCGGAAGATATAGGGAAAGCCGAGGACGTTGTTGACCTGGTTTGGGTAGTCGCTGCGTCCGGTCGCCACGATCGCATCGTCGCGCACCGAGCGGACCTCCTCCGGCGTCACCTCGGGATCGGGATTGGCCATGGCGAAGATGATCGGTTGCTTGGCCATGGTCCGCACCATCTCCGGCGTCACCGCGCCCTTGACCGAGAGGCCGACGAAGACATCGGCGCCGGCCATCGCCTCTTCCAGGCTGCGCAGCTTGGTGGTCACGGCGTGCGCCGACTTCCACTGGTTCATGCCTTCGGTGCGCCCGGTATAGATGACGCCCTTGGTGTCGCAGAGCATGACGTTTTCGCCCGGCATACCCATGGCTTTCACCAGCTCGGCGCAGGCGATCGCCGCGGCGCCGGCACCGTTGATCACCAGTCGCGTAGACTTCATCTCGCGTTTGGTAAGATGCAGGGCGTTTATCAGGCCAGCCGCGGTGATGATCGCAGTGCCATGCTGGTCGTCATGGAAGACCGGGATATTCATCAATTCGCGCAGCTGCTGCTCGATGATGAAGCATTCCGGCGCCTTGATGTCCTCGAGATTGATGCCGCCGAAGGAGGGCCCCAGATAGCGCACGCTGTTGACGAAGGCGTCGACGTCCTTGGTGTCGACCTCGAGGTCGATTGAATCGATATCCGCGAAACGCTTGAACAGGACGGACTTGCCCTCCATCACGGGCTTGGAGGCGAGCGCGCCGAGATCGCCCAGGCCCAGCACCGCCGTGCCGTTGGAGATCACCGCCACCAGGTTGCCCTTGGAGGTGTAGTCGTAGGCCGCGTTCGGGTCCTTGGCGATCCGGAGGCACGGCCAGGCGACACCCGGTGAATAGGCGAGCGAGAGATCGCGCTGGGTGGTCAGCGGCTTGGTGGAGATGATCTCGATCTTCCCGGGCCGCCCTTGCATGTGGAAGCTGAGGGCGTCTTCCTCGGTGAAGGTCGGCTTGATCGCGGTCATCGGGGCCATGTCCTGACAGTGGTGGCGCTGCCGGTCTTCGCCCGCTGGCGCGCATCGGGCAATACTGCATCATCCCCGCCGCCGAACCAAGCGGCGGGACATAAGCGGCTGTATACAATCGCTAATCGGAAATGGCGGGATCCAGGTAGGCGTCCCAAAGGTCGAGGTAGACCTTGTCCGCGTGCCCGCCCGCGCCCCAGAGCGTCTCGGCGGTGAAGGCCACGGTGTAGAGATGCTGCGGGCAAGGCCCATCGCCCCGCGCCTTGCTGTCGGCGAAGCTGAAGACGCCGCGATCGGCGTGGATGACGCCGCGCTTGCCGCGGGCATAGCGCGGCAGGCGCGTATGTCCGGTCGGATGGATGTTGCGCGCCGTCACCGCGTCGCCGGCCTTGAAGCGGGCAACGATTCCTTCGTCCGGCATGCGGGTCGAGGCACCACCCTCGATCGCCGGCCGGACCTGCTCTGCCGTCAGCGGTGGGTTGAGCCCCGTGGGCGCTGTTGCGCTGGCCGCGGCCGCGCCCAGCAAGCCATGCCGGCGCAGCATGGCGCTGTAGGCGCGGTACCAGAGCTCGTAGTAGCTCGCCTTCAAGTAGGTGACCGGCGGCAGACTCTCGATCTCGCGTCGGAAGTGGTCGTCCTCCGTCTTCGGCACGGCGACGGCGATTCCGAAAGCGAGCGCGAACATCCTGCGCTCCCATTCGGCATGGAAGACCGGCTCCTCCGTCTCGCGCGCGATCGGGCCGAACCCGTCCATGCCGCCCATGTCATGGACAGTGTTCAAAGGGGCGCCGTCCCGATCATGCCGTCGCGGGTGACCAATTGCGCGAGTTCGGCCTCGGTCTTACCCGCCGTCGAGGCGGGGCGCATCGGCAGTACCATGTAGCGGATCTCCGCGGTGCTGTCCCAGACCCGGACCTCGGTCTCAGGGTGCAATGAGACTCCGAACTCCTGGAGCACGCCGCGCGGGTCCTTGACCACCCGCGAACGATAGGGCGCCGACTTGTACCAGACCGGCGGCAGGCCGAGGACCGGCCAGGGATAGCAGGAGCAGAGCGTGCAGACGACGAGGTTGTGGACCGCCGGCGTATTCTCGACCACCACCATGTTCTCGCCTTGCAGGCCGCGATAGCCGAGTTCGGCGATCGCGGCCGTCGCATCCGTCAGCAGGCGCGCTTTGTAGCCGGCATCGCTCCAGGCCCGGGCCACGACCCGAGCGCCGTTCCTGGGGCCGATCGACGTTTCATAAGTCTCGACGATCTTGTCCAGGGCCGCGCGGTCGACGACGCCTTTCTCGACCAGCAGGTCTTCGAGCGCCCGGACCCGCAGCGCGATATCGGAGAGCGGGCTCGATTCATCATGGGCATGATCGTGATGCGCATGCCCTTCCTTGTCGGACATCGTCCTCGCTCGCCTAGCCGATGGTCAGCACCACGCGACCCACAATCTTGCCCCGGCGCATGCGGTTCAGCACCGCATTGGCGGCGCTCAGGGGTGCGGTCTCGATCTTGGCAGCGACCTCGCCCCGCAGCGCGAAGGCGACCGCCTCGTCGAGATCGAGCCTTGTGCCGACGCTGGAGCCGCGCACCGAGAGCTCGCGGCCGGATATCTGTGCGATCGAGGCGCGCAGCTCGTCGGCCTTGCCGCCGGGCAGGCCCAGGAATACCACGGTCCCGCCGGCCCGCAGCATGCCGATCGACTGCTCGAAGGCCTGGGTGGCGACCGCGGCCACGACCGCGCCGTGGACGCCGCCGATACCCTTGCGGATCGCCGAGACCGGATTCTCTTGCTTGGCGTTGACCAGGAACTCGGCGCCGAGCTTCTTCGCCAGCGCCAGCTTCTTCGGGTCGATGTCGACCGCGGCCACCCGCAGGCCCATCGCAACGGCATATTGCACGGCCACATGGCCGAGCCCGCCGATGCCGACCACGGCGACCCATTGCCCGGGCCGCGCGTTGGTGCGCTTCAGGCCGCGATAGGTGGTGACGCCGGCGCAGAGGATCGGCGCGATCGCGACCAGATCGGCGCGTTTCGGCAGGCGTGCCACGAAATCGGCCCGCGCCACCATGTATTCGGCATAGCCACCCGGCTTGGAATAGCCGGTGGCCTGGCCGCTGCGGCAGACCGTCTCCATGCCGGAGAGGCAGGCCTCGCAATGGCCGCAGGCGCTCCACATCCAGGGCACGCCGACCGGATCGCCTTTGCGGAAACCGGTGACGCCGGCGCCGAGCTCGGCGACATGGCCGGTAACCTCATGGCCGGGAATGAGCGGCAGGACCGGGCCCGGATTCCAGTCGCCGTCGATCGCGTGGAGATCGCTGTGACAGACGCCGCAGGCCACGACCTTGATCAGGATCTCGCCCGGACCCGGCTCGGGAATCGGCAGGCGCTCGATCTTCAGCCTGGTCTTCAGCTTGCGCAAAACCGCGGCGCGCATCTTGGTCGGTGCTTTCGTACTCATACTCACGTCCCGTTCTGTCTTGCCCGGATCAGGCCGATGATGCGCTGCTTCACGCCGGCGATCTCGCGCTCCTGCAGCGCCCTGCCCCTCCCTGCAACCGGAGGTTCATCAGCTTGCGCCTCCAGACTGCCTACAATGGCGGCCATGTTCAAGACATGGAGCAGGTCGCGCATGTCGCGATAAGGAAAGAGAAGGCGCTCCGTCACCAGGAAGTCGCGCAGCCGGTCGAGAAAGTCTGGAGCCAGGCCGGCGCGATGCCGCCGCCGCCGTCGCGCATCGATCGAGAGCCCGAGCCCGCGGGACGAGAAGCGCGTCAGATACTCGGGCATCGCGAGGGTGAAGATCTCGACCGGCTTCCCGGTCACGCAGGCATCGGCGATCATCGAGGCGCTGTCGCAGGTGACCAGGAACCTGTCGGCCAGCGCCAGCAACGCCGGATAGGGATTGGGCTGCTGCGGCGGCCAGCCGAACACGCGATGTGCCCGGTTCTCGGAGGGATCCCCGGAAAGGCCGAGCTCCAGGATCTCGCGCACCGGGTTGGGGGTACGCGGTCCATAGGCGATCAGCAGCGAGCCGCCGAGCACCCGCCGAAGCTCGGTCATCCGGCGCAGCAGGCGCGAGCCATCCGCCGCGTCGAACGGGATCGGCGAGGCTGGGCCGCCGACCAGAACGCCGAGCCAGGGCCGCGGCAGGTCCTGGAGCTGCTTCTCCCAGGTCTCGCGCGCGGCGGCCTCGCGCACGGGGTCGCGCCGCACGATCGGCAAGGTCAGCGAGATCATGTTGGCGGTCGGCGCCACGCCGTATTGCGCGGTCTCGAGGATGAGATCGATCGCCTTCGGCTTGGTGCCGAGCCGGCCGAGCTGCACATGCACGAGCCGGCCGCCACTCAGTTCCTTCAGCCATTGGGCGACGATGCAGGGGGTGCGGCCGCAGCCGATCACCACATCCGGCCAGGGTGGCGCCATGCCGGCATCGGCGAAGACTTCGAGCGCCGGACGCCGGGGCCAGCGCCGCTTTGCCGCCTGCCGCAGCTCGGGCGAGACGGTCTTGATCTCCGCCTGCCAGCCCGAGCCGGCGCCGGCCAGGCTTTCGCCCAGCGCCAGGACTTGCGCATTGTCGCCGGAGGTCTTCCCCTGGAGGAGCCAGAGGCGCAGGCCTCCCTTGGACTCCCCCGCGGAGTCGCCCTTCGAGTCCTGCATTCGGTCCCGTCCTAACTCGTCCCCCGGCCGACTATGGCCGAGCCCCGGCCAACGGACAACAGGGAGGCCGGATAACTGGGCCGAAGGATGGACCGATCGCCCCGCGGAATGCTAATCGGATCGGATGAACGACCAGACGCCACCTCTGGAATCGCCAGCCCCTGTGGATAAATCCCCCCAGGGCAAATCCACGGGAGAAAAGAACGCCGTCACGCCGATGATGGCGCAATATCTCGCGGCCAAGCGCGCGCATCCGGATTGCCTGCTGTTCTACCGGATGGGCGATTTCTACGAGCTCTTCTTCGAGGATGCGGTGAAGGCCGCGGCGGCGCTCGACATCGCGCTCACCAAGCGCGGCAAGCATGACGGCGACGACATCCCGATGTGTGGCGTGCCGGTCCATGCGCATGACGCCTATCTCGCCAAGCTGGTGCGCCAGGGCTTCAAGGTCGGGGTCTGCGAGCAGATCGAGGACCCGGCCGAGGCGAAGAAGCGCGGCGCGAAATCGGTGGTGAAGCGCGCGGTCGTCCGCATCGTGACGCCGGGCACCCTGACCGAAGATGAGCTGCTCGAAGCGCGCGCGCACAACTATCTCGTCGCCCTCGCCGACGCCGCCGGCGGCCTCGGCCTCGCCTGGGTGGATATCTCGACCGGCGGCTTTTTCGTGCAGGCGATCGAGAAGCCGGCACTTCCCGCAGCGCTGGCGCGGCTCGATCCCAACGAGATCCTGCTGCCCGACCGTTTGCTGGCGACACCCGATTTGTTCGAGGTCTTCGGCGACTGGCGCCGGCAATTGTCGCCGCTGCCCGGCAGCCGCTTCGACAGCGAGAACGCGCGGCTGCGGCTGGAGCGCTTCCTGGGTGCGGCGACCCTCGATGCCTTCGGCGCCTTCAGCCGCGCCGAGATCGCCGCCGCCGGCGCCATCCTCGACTATGTCGAGCTCACCCAGCAGGGCAAGATGCCGCGCCTCGCGGCGCTGAAGCGCATCTCCGCCGCCGCGATCCTGGAGATCGATGCCGCGACCCGGCGCAACCTCGAGCTCACCCGCACCCTCTCCGGCGAACGCGCGGGCTCGCTGCTCGCCACCATCGACCGGACGGTCACGGGTGCGGGCGCGCGTCTGCTGAATGAATTTCTTTCCGCGCCGCTCACTGACCCCGCCGCCATCGCCGAACGCCAGGACCTGGTGCAGTTCCTGCTGGGCGACGACGGGCTGCGCGAGGCTCTCCGCGAGGCGCTCCGCCAGGTGCCGGATCTCGAGCGCGCCTTGTCACGGCTCACGGCCGGCCGTGGCGGCCCGCGCGATCTCGCGGCGATCCGCGACGGGCTGCAACAGGCCGCGGCCTTGCGCGCCGTCATCGCCGCCCCCCGCAACCCGGCGCCGAAGCTCCTGAAAGCCGCAGAAATCGGTCTCGGCCATCATGGCGAGCTGGTCGGCCGTCTCTCCCGCGCATTGAAGGCCGAGCTGCCGTTCTTGAGCCGCGACGGCGGCTTCATCGCGCCCGGTTATGCGCCGGAGCTGGACGAATTGCTGAAGCTGCGCGACGGCTCGCGACAGCTGGTGCTGGAGCTGGAGGCGCGGCTGAAGAGCGAGAGCGGCATCCCCAGCCTCAAGATCCGTCACAACAACGTCATCGGCTATTACATCGAGGCAACGCCGGTCCATGCCGACAAGCTGAAAGGCGATCCCCGCTTCGTGCTGCGGCAGAGCATGGCCAATGCCATGCGCTTCTCGACCGGAGAGTTGGCGGAGCTCGAGCAGAAGATCGTCCATGCCGCCGACCGCGCGCTGGCGCTGGAATTGCGCCTGTTCGCCGATCTCACCGCCGAGGTGATCGCCCGTGCCGCGCCGATCGCCGAGGCGGCCGCGGCCCTGGCGCTGATCGACGTCGGCGCCGCCTTGGCGGCTCTCGCCCGCGACGAGGATTGGGTGCGGCCGAAATGCGACGACAGCCGGACCTTCGAGATCGAAGGCGGCCGCCATCCGGTGGTGGAGGCCGCGTTGCGGCGCCAGAATGCCGGTGCCTTCGTCGCCAATGACTGCGACCTCTCCCCCGAACGACGCTTGTGGCTGGTGACCGGCCCGAACATGGCCGGTAAATCCACTTTCTTGCGCCAGAACGCCGTGATCGCCGTCCTGGCGCAGATCGGGTCTTTCGTGCCGGCGAAGATGGCGCGGATCGGCGTGGTCGATCGCCTGTTCTCCAGAGTCGGTGCCGCCGACGATCTCGCCCGCGGCCGCTCGACCTTCATGGTCGAGATGGTGGAGACCGCGGCCATCCTCAATCAGGCCGGCGACCGCGCGCTGGTCATCCTCGACGAGATCGGCCGCGGTACCGCGACCTTCGACGGCCTCTCGATCGCCTGGGCCTGTCTCGAGCATCTGCACGAGGTCAATCGCTGCCGCACGCTTTTCGCGACGCATTACCATGAGCTGACCAGCCTCGCCGCGCGGCTCCCGGCGTTGAAGCCCTACACGATGAAGGTCATGGAATGGCAGGGTGAGGTGAAGTTCCTGCATGAGATCGCAGCGGGCGCCGCCGATCGGTCCTACGGCATCCATGTGGCGCAGCTCGCGGGTGTGCCCGCGGCCGCGATCAAGCGTGCCGAGGAAGTGCTGAAGACGCTGGAGCAAGGCGAGCAGGCGAGTGCCTTGACCCGTCTCGCCGACGATCTGCCGCTCTTTGCCGCCGCCGCGGCGCCGGAACCGACGAAGCTCTCCGAACCGAGCGCGGCCGAAGACGCCTTGCGCGCAGTCAATCCCGACGAGCTCTCGCCGAAAGAGGCGCTGGAGCTGCTCTATAAGCTCCGCGGCCTGGTCGGCCTGAAATGAGCACGAAAGCCAATGGGACGAAAGAATGGGCGCTGGAAATGGCGCTCTACAGCCAGTGGCAGAACCAGAATCTCTACGGCATCTGCGACGGCCTGAGCGACGCGGACCGCAAGCAGGACCGTGGCCTCTTCTTCGGCTCCATCCACTGCACGCTCGACCACATCCTGATGGTCGATCGCGTGCTCTGGGATTTCACGGTGAGCGGTCTGCCGCCGCGCGACTGGGATCCCAACCGCAAGGTCACCGACGACTACGCGACCCTGCGGGCGGAGCGCGTCGCCTTCGATGCCATGCTGCTCGACAAGATCCGCCTGCAGCCGAAGACCTGGCTGGACGAGACGGTGAGCTACCACCACCCGCGCCTTGGCCGCGAGCGCAGCCACCCGCGCCAGTTCACCTTGATGCAGCTCTTCAACCACGGCACCCATCACCGCGCGCAAGTGACTTCGGCCCTGCACGCGATGGGCATCGACTACGGCAATACCGATCTCCCGTATAATCCGCAGTCACAATATTAGGGCGTGGTGTCAGCTAGATCGGCGCGACCCGCACGATCAGCTTGCCGAAATTCCTGCCCTGCAGGAGCCCGATCAAGCCTTCCGGCGCCTTCTCCAGCCCGTCGATGATGTCCTCGCGATACTTGACCCGGCCCTCCCGTATCCATTCCGCCATGTCGCGATAGAAGTCCGGGCGCTGCTCGGCGTAGTCGAACTGGATGAAGCCCTGGATGTGGAAGCGCTTGGTCAGGACGTCCTCCATCACCACCGGGAAGCGGTCCGGTCCGGGAAAAGGCGGGACATCGTTATACTGGGCGATCAGGCCACAGACTGGAATGCGGGCGAAGTTGTTCAAGAGCGGGAAGACCGCGTCCCAGACAGGGCCGCCGACATTCTCGAAATAGACGTCGATGCCCTTGGGACAGGTCTTGGCCAGTTGCGCCGCCAGGTCCGGCGCCCGATGGTCGATCGCCGCGTCGAAGCCGAGCTCATTGCGGATGAAGGCGCATTTCTCCGCGCCCCCGGCGATGCCGATGGCTCGCGCTCCTTGCAGCTTCGCGATCTGGCCGACAATGGCGCCGACCGCACCGCTCGCTGCCGCGACGACGACGGTCTCGCCGGGCTTCGGCTTGCCGATATTGCGCAAACCCGCGTATGCGGTGAAGCCCGGCATGCCGAGCACGCCCAAAGCCGTTGTGACCGGCGCCGCGTTAGGATCGAGCCTGCGCAGCGCTTCAGCCTTGGCGACGGCATGGCTCTGCCAGCCGGAATAGGAAAGCACGGTTTCGCCGGGCTGGTAATCCGGATGCCGGGATTCGAGCACCGTCGCGACGGTCCCGCCTTCCATCTCCTGGCCGATCGCGGTCGGCGTCGCATAGGAGGGCCCATCGTCCATCCGCCCGCGCATATAGGGATCGAGCGAGAGATACTGGATCCGCAGCAGGACCTCGCCGTCCTGCGGCTGCGGGATCGGCGCTTCCTCGAGGCGGAAGTCCGAAAGCTTTGGCAATCCCTTCGGCCGCGCCGCGAGGACGACGCGCCGGTTCCTATCTGCCGACATGATTGCCGAGACTCTGCCGCACCATGTCCTGGAAATAATGCACGCCGTCCTCGTGCCGCGGGCTCAACGGCCCATCGCGGTAGATGCCGGCTTTCAAATTCTGCTGCACTTCTTCGCAGATGCCGAAGTCCTCGCGCACGATCTCGCAGTTGGTCTCGATCGTCGCGCGGTGTTTTTCCAGCAGCCCTGGACTCCGGTCGGCGAAATAGAACTCGTAGCGGAGCTCGGTGCGGGTCTCGGAAGTCGGGATGATACGCGAGGTGTTCATCCCGTCGGGGTAGACGGACAAGGTCATGTTGGGCCAGATCCAGAGCCAGAGTCCGCCGTAGATCGAGCCGCCCTTCTGCGGCGCCTTCATGATCACGACGCCCTTCTGATGCGTGGTCTCGAAGCGCGACATATCGACCGCGGCATTCAGGCCCGGATGGATGCCGGGGATGTGGTAGCCCTCGACGAAATTGTCGGTATAGGTCTTCCAGTTGCAGTCCATCGCGAACTCGGCCTGGTCCAGCTTGCCGAAGCTCTCGATCGGATAGGGCTCGAGCAAGGCGGGCAGGTCGCCCAGAAACTCGACCAGCGGCACGGCGCTGTCGTCCAGGCACGCGAAGACCAGGCCGCGCCAGGTCTCGACCCGGACCGGCATCAGGCCGTGCGCTTGCTTGTCGAACCAGGCGGCCTCGCCGAAATTCGGCATCGCCATCAGCCGGCCGTCGGTGGCGAAGGTCCAGCCGTGGTAGCGACAGCGAAGTACGTCGCAATGCCCGTCGCCTTCGCTGAGCAAGGGGGCGGCGCGATGCGGGCAGAGATTGTGGAAGGCCCGGAGCTGGCCGTTGCGCTCGCGGATCACGAACAGGCGATAACCGGCGATCTGCACCGCGCGATAATCGCCGGGCCGCGCCAACTCCGCTTCCGGCCCGATGAACTGCCAGGTCCTGGCGAAGATCGCCGCGCGCTCAGCTTCGTAGACCGCGGGATCGCAATACCAGGCGGCGGGCAGGGACCGTACCGGCGTGGTCGAGAAGCTCTGCACAGGCTGGTTCATGGCGCTCCAACACCCCGTTCATCGGAATGATAGAGCTACTCCAACTTCCCGTCACGCGGTTCCGGGCCGGGGTCTATTCGAGCGGCGGCGCCGGCGGCAGGGTCTCGATCGAGCGGCGGTTGGCGCCGTCGTCGAGGTCGACGTGCAGCACCCAATGCTGCCAGTCACGGCGATAGGCGGCCATGTCGGGCACCTTGAAGCGGAGCGTGCTGGTAGTGGTGGAATGGCTGCGCTGGTCCGGACCGCTGCCGCCGAACAGCGGGAAGCCGAAGCCGACGCCAGTGGAAACGCCGCCATTGGAGCCGCCCTCGACACCGACGCCGAGGCCGGAACCATAGTAATCCGTGGTATCGGTATAGGTGTTGCGATCCCGATCGATCTGATAGGCGGCGACCGTCTGCCCATCGGGCAGCCGCAGCACCGCCGCCTGCACCGGCAGGGGATCGACGATCGTGGTCTGGATCTGATCGGGTGCGCCGCGCACGAAATGGCTGACCACGGATTCCCGGGGCGGTGGTGCCGTCCCGCCGCCCCAACAGCCGCAAAGCAGCAGCGCCGTGAGCGCCGGTGTCAACAAACGGGACGGATTGGACGACATGGCGGAATACTGGGCGGAACACACCAGTGGCTACAAGTCGAGTTTAAATCGCCCGACACCGGTCACGTCGAAGTGAAGCCAAGGCTTAAACCCTGCGCGCTTCCGTCACGCGGCAAATCCCCAACGAAGTTGAGGGTTTTTTAACCACCCTGACCAAGGATAGGCCTGACTTTTCCTATGCTTCCAAGGAGCCAGGCTTCATGACCATCGACCGATCCTTGACGGGTCGCGAGCGATTTTTCGATCCGTCGGACGTGATCGTCACCAAGACCGATCTCAAGGGTCGGATCACCTATGCCAATCGCACGTTCCTCGACATCGCCAATCTCGACGTGCGTCACACGCTCGACGCGCCGCACAGCCTGATCCGCCATCCCGACATGCCGCGCGCGGTGTTCTGGCTGCTCTGGGAAACCATCCAGGCCGGCCAGGAGATCTTCGCCTATGTACTCAACCGCGCGACCAACGGCGACCATTACTGGGTCTTCGCCCATGTGACGCCGAGCTTCAACGAGAAGCGCGAGATCATCGGCTATCACTCGAATCGCCGGGTGCCGCGCCGCGAGCCGATCGACAATGTGATCAAGCCGATCTATGCCGAGCTGCTGGCGATCGAGAACAGCCATGCCAACCGCAAGGACGGCATGCATGCCGCCGTCGCCGCCCTGACCGAAAAATTGAAGAGCGCCAAGGTTTCCTATGACGAATTTATTTTCTCGATTTAGCCCATTGCTGCTGGCCGTTCTCGCCGGCGCCGGCGTCCTCATCGCCGGCATTGTCGCGTTCTTCGGCTTTTCGGCCGCCGCCGCGTTCCTGGGCGGCGTCGCCTTGCTGCTGCAGCTCCTGGCGCTGGTCGGCCTGGTCCGTGAGCGCCGGCTGGTCGCCCAGGTTACCGGCATGCTGAGCCGCCTGAAGGCGGGCGACCTCGAGGCCCGCGTTGCGCGCATCGAAGGCGATTCGCCGATCGAGCGGCTGGCCTGGGAGGCCAACGACGTGATCGATCGCGCCGATGCCTTCGTGCGCGAAGCGACCGCGTCGCTGGAGGCGGTCAGTCGGCACGTCTACTACCGCCGCGTGGTGGAAACCGGCATGTCCGGCGCCTACCAGCACGGCGCCGAGGCGATCAACGCCGCGACCGGCGCAATGCAGGGCAAGATCCGCGACTTCGCCGCCGCGCGCGGCACCTTCGAGCAGAACACCGCGCTGATCGTCTCGGATCTCGCCGCGGTGACCCAGGAGATCGGCGCCACGGCAAAACAGCTGAGCCTCGCGGCCGGCGCAACTGCCGAAAGCACGGTCGCGGCGGCCGACGCCAGCGGCGGGGCCCGCAGCAGCCTGGAGACGGTCGCGACGGCGACCGAGCAGCTCAACGCCTCGATCGGCGAAATCAACCAGCAGATTCATCGCTCGGCGGAAATCGCCCATGAAGCCAAGCGCGAGACCGAAGAGGCCAGCCAGCGCACCGAAACCTTGATCAAGAGCGCCGAACGGGTGCGCCAGGTCGTTGCCATGATCAAGGAGGTCGCCGACCAGACCAACCTGATCGCGCTCAATGCGACGATCGAGGCGGCACGCGCCGGCGAGGCCGGTCGCGGCTTCGCGGTGGTCGCGAACGAAGTGAAGAATCTCGCCGGGCAGAGCGCCCGTGCCGCCGACGAGATCACCAGCCAGGTCAACGAGATCGAAAGCGGCGTCGGCGCCGTCTCCGGCGCGATCCGCGCCGCGTCCGGCGTGATCGCCGCCATGGACGAGGCCGCCGAAAGCATTGCCTCGGCCATGGAGGAGCAGAGTGCCGCGACCAAGGAGATCGCCCGCAATGTCGAGCAGGCACTGGCCAATGCGACCACCGTCACCGCCAGCATGGACGGCGTTCAGCGGGCGACCGCGGAGACCCGCAACTCGGCGACCCAGCTGAACCAGTCCAGCGCCGCCCTCGAGACCCACAGCGGCCGACTCTCGGGCTCGGTCGCCGATTTCCTCGGCGCGCTCAAGAAGGTCATCTGATCCGCGGTTCTACCAGGCAGACGCTTCGCCTCACTTCGAGAGTGAATCGATCTCGTGCTGCAGGCTCTCGCGCTGGGCCGATCCTTCGGGGATGAGCGCCAGCACCTTCAGCCACATTTCCCTGGCGGACGCGCTGTCGCCCTCGGCGCGCGCCACCAGCCCGCCGTAATAGAGACCGAGCGGATTGTCCGGCGCCAGGGTGCGGATCTTGGTGACGGTCTCGGCGAAACTCGGCGGCAGGGTCTTCGAAAGATCGCTGCTGCCATCGATCAGCGCATTGGCATAATCGAGCTGTACGTCGAGCCGCGTCGGCGCCAGCGCCGAGGCCTTGGCCCAGGCCGCGCGCGCATCCTCGCGCTTGCCGAGCACGCCGTAGGCCTTGGCGAGCCGCATCCAGCCGTCGAGATCGTCGGGCTCGCTCTTCAGACGCTCGGCGAGCTTCGCCACCATGCTTTCGATGAAGGCCTGGCGCTCGCTGTCGGACATTTGCGCCGCCGCGTCCAGATCGGACTGGCTCGGCGCCCCGCCTTGCTGCGGCGCATTCGCCGCGGGTGCCCGGCCGGGCAAGGTCGCGGGATCCTTGCCGAGCTCGCGGGCGACGCGGTCGATGTTCTGGGTGAGGTCGGCGTGCCAGGGCATGTCCGGCGGCAGGTCGCGCTCCAGCGCCAGCCAGTCGGTCAGGGCGCCGGCTGCGTCGCCGGATTGCTCCTTGGCGAGGCCCAAGAAGAATCGCGCGATTGGATCGGTCGGATCGGCTGTGAGCGCCCCGCTGAAGGCCGCCTTCGCCTTGTCATCGACTCGTCCCTGCGCCGCCAGCACCAGCGCCGAGCCATAGCGCGATTGCAGCTTCGGATCCTTGTCGCCCAGGCCCAAGGCCCTGGCAAAGGCATTGGCGGCATCGCTCGGCCGCCGTGCCGCCATCAGGCCTTCGCCGAGCGCTCGCCATGCGGCAGGATCGGTCGGCGCTTTCTCGACCGCCTGCTGCAGGGCTTGCAACTCCGGCGAGGCGGCGACGGACTCGGCGAGACCTTGCGCCGGCGAACCGGGCAGATCCGGCCTTCCCAGCTGCAGGTAGAGACCGAAGGCCGCCAAGGGCAGCACCACCGCCATGGCGACGATCAGCACCGGCGCCGGGGCCTTGGCCGGCTGGAATTTCGGCGCGTCGGCGAGCGCGAGGATGCGGCGCTCGATCTCGATCTGCGCCGCGCGCGCCTGCGTCTCGTCGAGGATGCCGCGCGCCGCATCGTGGTTGATCTCGGCCAGCTGGTCGCGATAGACGGCGAGCGCGAAGGCGCTGTCGTTCTTGAAACGCCGCGAATCGAACAACGGCCAGGCGAGAATCAGCGCCGCCGCCAGGGTCATCACCCCGAGGACGATCCAGAGCAGGATCATGATGCGTCCTCGCCTTTCAGCATTCTCTGCACCCGGGCGCGTTCGCTCTCGCTCAAATCCGGCGGCGCCAGGCCGGCACCCGGCGCCGCGGCGGTCCTTCGCCCGCGCTGCAGCAGGATCACGCCGAGCCCGATCGCAACCAGGATGAACGGCCCGCCCCAAAGCAGCAGGGTCGAGGCCTTGAATGGCGGCTTCAGCAGCACGAAGTCGCCGTAGCGCGCGACCAGGAATTCGCGGATCTCGTCAGGGCTCTTGCCCGCCGCCATCTGCTCGCGGATCACGTTGCGGAGCTGCGCCGCGATCTCGGCGTCGGATTCGTCGATCGACTGGCTCTGGCAGACCACGCAGCGGATGTCGCGCATGAAGGCGCGGGCTTGCGCTTCCATCGCCGGGTCGGGCAAGGGCTGGTCGCGGGTCGGGTCCTGCGGATCCGCCTGCGCCAGCTGCGCGCCGAGCACCAATGCGAGGACGGCGAGAAAGCGCAGCCAGGTCTTCACGGCTGCAGGCTCTTCAGCAGCGGGCCGATTTCGTCGCGGATGCGGTCAGGATCGAGCGGCATCGGCAGCCGATAGCGCACGATGCCGTCCTTGTCGATGATGAACGTCTCCGGCACGCCCATCAGGCCGAAGTCGAGGCCGGTGCGACCGGTCTCATCCAGGCCGATCTTGGCATAGGGACTGCCAAGCTCCTGAATATAGGCGGCGGTCGCCGAGGGCTTGTCCTTGAAGGCGATGCCGTAGACCGGCACGCCGTAGTCTTTCCCCAGCGCGAAGAGCAACGGGTGCTCGGCCTTGCAGGGCAGGCACCAGGAGGCGAAGAAGTTGATCACGGTGACATGGCCGCCGACGTCGGCGGTCGCGAGCCTCGCCGCGGCGGGATCGAGCGGCGGCAGATCGAATTGCGGCACCGGCTGCCCGATCAGCGCCGAGGGCAAAGCCGAAGGATTGCGGTCGGGCGCCAGGCCGCGCCAAGCCAGCCAGCCAAACAGCACCAGCAGCAGAATCGGCAGGGCGTAAAGCAGGCGACGCAAGGGCATTGTTCCTCAGGCTCCGGTCGCCTGCACGACGGGAAGGCGGTTGGGCACGCCGACACGATAGCGCCGGTCGGAGAGGGAGACGATGCCGCCCAGGGCCATCAGCAGACCACCGGTCCAGATCCAGGGCACCAGCGGCTGGTGATAGATGCGCACGGTCCAGGATTGCGGCCCGGTGCGGTCGCCGATCACCGCATAGATGTCCCCGCGGATCGAGGATTCGATCGCGGCCTCGGTGGTCGGCATCTCCTGGACTTCGTATTGCCGGCGCTCGGGGTGGAGCGTGGTGTAGGGCTTGCCGTCGCGGCTGACGCTGAAGGTGCCGCGCTCGGCGAGATAGTTGGGCCCGCGGATCGGCTCGACGCCGTCGAAGCGATAGGTGTAGTCGCCGAGCGTCACCTGTTCGCCCAGCTGCATGGTCTTGACGCTCTCGGTCTTCCAGGCCGCCGAGCCGGTCATGCCGACGATCGCGACCGCGAGGCCGATATGGGCGAGGGTCATGCCATAAGCGCGGCGCGGCAGGTGCTGGGCGCGATTCCAGTTCTCCCGCGGATGGACTCGGAACAGCTTCACCCGCTCGATCCATTCGATGCACGTGCCGACGAACAGCCAGACCCCGAGCGCCACGCCGAGCGGCGCCAGCCAGGAGCCGCCGACCTCGCGGTTGAGCGTATAGCCGGCGGCGAAGAGTGCCAGCACGCCGGCGACCGCCAGGCGCTGCAGCGCCCCCGGCAGATCGCCGCGCTTCCACCCGAGCAGCGGCCCCACCGCCATCAGCAACACCATCGGCACCATCAGCGGCACGAAGGTGACGATGTAATAGGGCCAGCCGACCGAGACCGCGCTGCCGCCGATCACCGACATGGCCAGCGGATAGAGCGTGCCGAGCAGCACGGTGGCGGCGCCGACGGAGAGCAGCAGGTTGTTCAGCACCAAGGCGCCCTCGCGGCTGATCGGCGCGAACAAGCCTCCGGCGTTCAAGTGCGGCGCGCGCCAGGCGAACAGCGCGAAGGAGCCGCCCAGCGCGACCCCGAGGATCAACAGGATGAACAACCCGCGCGCCGGATCCTGGGCGAAGGCATGGACCGAGGTGATGACGCCGGAGCGCACCAGGAAGGTGCCGAGCAGGCTGAAGCCGAAGGCGATGATCGCGAGCAGGATGGTCCAGACCTTCAGCGCATCGCGCTTCTCGACCACCGTCTGGCAATGCAGCAGCGCGGTGCCGACCAGCCAGGGCATGAAGGAGGCATTCTCCACCGGATCCCAGAACCACCAGCCGCCCCAGCCGAGCTCGTAATAGGCCCAATGCGCGCCCAGCGCGATGCCGGCGGTCAAGGTGGTCCAGGCGAGCAGGGTCCAGGGCCGCACCCAGCGCGCCCAGGCGGCATCGACCCGGCCTTCGATCATCGCGGCGACCGCGAAGGAGAAAGTCATCGAGAAGCCGACATAGCCGAGATAAAGCATCGGCGGATGCAGCGCGAGGCCGGGATCCTGCAGCAGCGGGTTGAGCTCCTGGCCCTCGAGCGGCGCCGGCGACAGGCGGTCGAAGGGATTGGAGGTGAACAGCATGAAGGCCAGGAAGGCGAAGCCGATCATGCCCTGCACCGAAAGCGCGCGGGCCTTGAGGCGCGGCGGCAGGTTCTCGCCGAACAGCGCCACCAGCGCGCCGAAGATCGCCAGGATCAGCACCCAGAGCAGCAGCGAGCCCTCGTGATTGCCCCAGGCGGCGGCGATCTTGTAGATGAGCGGCTGCTGGGAATGCGAATAGCGATAGACCGCGGCGACCGAGAAGTCGGAGCGCACGAAGCAGATCACCAGCGCCAGGAAAGCGAAGCCGACAAAACCGAACTGCGCGAAGGCAGCCGGCCGCGCGAAGGACATCCAGGGTCGCAAGCCCCGCTGCGCGCCGATCATCGGCAGCACCGACTGCGCCAGCGAGAGCGCGAAGGCGAGCACGAGTGCGTAATGGCCGAACTCGGCGATCATGGATTGGCCCCCGTGGCTGTGCCCGTGTTGCTCGTCGGCTCGGTGGTGGCGCCTTCCTGCCAGCGGCCGGATTCCTTCAGGGCCTTGGCGACTTCCGGCGGCATGTATTTCTCGTCATGCTTGGCCAGCACTTCGGTGGCGGTGAATTTCCCATCGACGCCGTAGGCGCCCTCGACCACGACGCCCTGGCTCTCGCGGAAGAGATCCGGCAGCACGCCCCGATAGGTGACCTCGACCGTGTTGCTGAGGTCGGTGACCTTGAAATGGATGGTCGAGCCGTCGCCGGAGCGATCGACGCTGCCGGCCTCGACCAGGCCGCCGACGCGCACCACGCGGCCGGGCTCCGGCCGGTCGGCGGCGATGTCGCTCGGGCTGAAGAAATAGACGATGCGGCTCTGGAAGGCGAAAAGCGCGAGGCCGACGGCGACGCCGAGCAGGCAGAGACTCGCCACCAGCAGATAGAGCCGCAGGGTCTTGCGCTTCATCCGCTGCTTCATTCTTCTTCCACGCCGTCTTGGTCATCGAGGACGCGCTCGGCGGCTTGCAGCCGGCGCGCGGAAAGCAGGAACAGCGCCACCAGCAGCAGCGCGGCGACGCCATAGCTCGGCCAGATGAAGGCGGCATAGCCGCCCATCGATAAAAACTCGCTCATGCGCCGCTGCCTCCCGTCGTTCCCCCGGCGGTCATCGTCGCCGGCGCGCGCGGTCGCGCGGTGTTGCGGCGATAGGCGAGGGTGCGCTGCCGCGCTTCCAGCAGCAGGGCCCGCATCCGCATGAAGGTCACGAGGAAGAAGTAGCACTGGCAGGCCAGCGCCATGATCAGCAGCGGCCGCAGCATCGAGGCGTCGATCGACGGCCCGCCCATCTTCAGCACGCTCGCCGGCTGGTGCAGCGTGTTCCACCAATCGACCGCGAACTTGATGATCGGCAGATCGATCAATCCGACCACCGCCAGCACCGCGGCGACGCGGCGGCCGCGCTGCCGGTCGTCGAAGGCATTCAGCAAAGCGAGATGGCCGAGATAGAGAAAGAGCAGCAGCAGGAAGGAGGTCAGCCGCGCATCCCAAACCCAATAGGTGCCCCACATCGGCCGGCCCCAGAGCGAGCCGGAGACGAGGGCGATGAAGGTGAAGACGGCACCGACCGGCGAGGCGGCCTCGGCGGCGACATCGGCCAGCGGGTGTCGCCAGATCAGCGAAGCGGCGGAGGCGAGCCCCACCCAGCCATAGGCGAACATGGCGATCCAGGCCGCGGGCACGTGGACATACATGATCCGCACGGTGTCTTTTTGCTGGTAGTCCGGCGGCGAGGCAAAGAGCGCGAAATAGAGTCCCACTGCAAAGCTCAGCGCGGTCGCCGCGGCAAGCCAGGGCAGCACCTTGCTGGCGAGGCGTAAGAACCTGCCGGGATTGGCAAATCGGTGAAAGGCAGATCCGGACATGGGCCGGATTTATACAGCGATCGGGCCCCGGGCAACAGTGATCCGGGTCAAATGCCCGAGATCAATCCAAAGGGCGACGATCCGCCGCTGGATCTTCCCTTCACCGTCAAGCCCGGTGATGACGTGAGTACAAAAGAAATCGGGCGCCACCCAGGGGTGGCGCCCGTTCCTTGCAGTTCTCGCCGTCTCGCCTGCCGAAGCAGACCAGACGTCAGGACAATTACATGCCCTTGTTGTAGGTGCCGTGCGGGGCAACCATGACGTCAACGCGACGGTTCTCTTGGTTGTCCGTGTTATCCGGGCTGTCCTTCGGCTCGCCGACCGCGTCGGTCGCGACGGTGGCCGCCAGCGGAACGCCGGCCTTCTTGAGAGCTTCGACGGTCGAAGCGCAACGACGACGGGCCAGTTCCTTGTTGGCGCCGGTCGAGCCCTTCGTGTCGGTGTAGCAATCGATCTGGATGTGCGAGATCGGGTACTGGCTCAGGAAGTTGCCGACCTGGGCGAGCTTGCCGCCTTCTTCGGCAGTGATGCGCGAAGAACCGGTGGCGAAGTAGATCGACGCCTTCAGCGGGCCGACATCCTGCGGCACGTGGAGGGATTCGAGATAGGCGAGGCGGGCGCGGATCGGATCGAGGATCCGGTTCAGCGCAGCTTCGGCCTTCTTGCGATGGTCCAGCGCCTCTTCAGAGAGCTGCACGCCCTTCTTGCGGAGCGGCAGGTTCGTGTAGAGGTACGGAGCATCGGCATCGAGGCTCGCCTTGATGTCGGACGCTTCGCGCGCCTTGTCCTCGGCTTCGACCAGGTTGTACAGGAAGTCCCCGAAGTCACCTTCGCGGGTCTGGTCGACGTTGGACTTGATGTTGGAGAGATCGGGCTCACGGTTCGGAGCCGCGCAGGCCGTCAAGGCCAACAGGCTGGAACCAAGCACAAGAAGCTTGAAATCGCGATTCATGGTTTAAGACCCCCTGGGACAATCTTCGGTCATAGGCGTTGCTGCGGAACGGCGTCAATGGCGCATTAACCGCTGCACGGCGCAAAGATAAGCCGATTCAAATGGCGGAATCCATGGGGATTCCAGTTTTCTACAGCGCTATGTGACGGAAAGCACTCCACTGTGGCAGTAGAGCAACAGATCGTTGCAAATTTCCCAATTTGCGAAAATGTGATGGAGGCCGGCTAAGGCGTGACCTCGCGCAGCGCCGCCGCGGTTGCCCAGGGGCAAAGTGCCAGGGCGGCGATGTCCAATCCCCCCAAAATCAGCCAATGTGCGTTGCCGCCGGCGCCGGTCAGGCTGGCATCAAGGCCGGCCGCCCCCAGGATCAGGGCCGGGACATAGAGCGGCAGGACCAGGAAAGTCAGCAGCACGCCGCCGCGCCGGGCCCCCAGAGTCAAGGCGGCGCCGAGTCCGCCCAGCAGGCTTAGGATCGGTGTCGAAAGCGCGAGGGAGAGCAGCAAAGGAATATGTCCCTCGGGCGGCAGCTTCAGCATCATCGCCAGGATCGGCGCCGCCAGCAGCAACGGCAGACCGGTCAGCAGCCAGTGGGACAGCGACTTGGCGACCGTCACCAGCTCCAGCGGCAGGGGCGAGAGCAGGATCTGGTCGAGGCTGCCGTCCTCGTGGTCGCTCTGATAGAGCCGGTCGAGCGACAGCAAAGCCGCCAGCGCCGCCATGGCGAGCGCCACGCCGCCGGAAATCGACTTCAGCCGCTCCGGCTCCGGGCCGACCGCGAAGGGAAAGATCGCGCCGGCCACCAGGAAGAACAGCACCACCACCAGCGCATCGATGCCCTGGCGCAGGCCGAGCCTGAGATCGCGGCGGAGCAAGGCGACGAAGGCGCTCATGATGCGCTCATGCGGCGAGCGCCAGTTGCTTCATGCCCGGGACCGGCAAAGTGTCATGGCTGGAGAAGATGACGATGCCGCCGGCGCGGCGGGCTTCGCCGATCAAGGCGGCGAGACGCTCGATGCCGTCGGTATCCAGCGCGGCGGAAGGCTCGTCGAGCAGCCAGAGTGGCGCCGCCGAGAGGGCAAGCCGCGCCAGCGCCAGGCGCCGTCTTTGTCCCGCCGACAAATGCCGCGCGGGCGCTTCCGCCAGATGCGCGATGCCGAGTCGATCGAGTGCCGTCGGCACCGTGCGCGCGGCGATTTCCCAGTAGGCCGCCCAGAAGCTGAGATTCTCGGCGACCGAAAGATGCGTCTTCACCGCGTCGAGATGGCCGAGATAGCGTTGCCGGGCACGATGCGCGTCGCGATCTTGCCCGATCGGCGCGCCGTCCCAAGTGAGGCTGCCCGCGACCGGCGGCAGCAATCCCGCCATCACCCGCAGCAGGCTCGACTTGCCGCTGCCATTGGGCCCGGAGAGCCAGAGCGCATCGCCGGGCTCGAGCGCGAAGTCGACCGCCTCGAAAATCAGGGCCTCGCCCCGCCGGCAGCCCAGCGCATCACCTTGGAAGAGAGCCATCAGGCACAGGAGTGGTTGGTGCGAATCACGGCCGCACACTGCCATTCCCATTTCAAGCCGTCACCCCCGGGCTTGACCCGGGGGTCTCGTGCGGAGTTCGCACCGGCAACAGATGCGCGGGTCAAGCCCGCGCATGACGGCTGAAATTCTTGGAGAGAAGAAAGTGGGCCGACGCCGCGCCCCCAAGGGGATGGGGTGGGACGCGGCGTCGAACCCGTTCTGGGCTGCGTCGCTCGGGGGTAACACGACGCTGCCCGTCGGCCTCTTCCGGCGATACCGAAGAAATCGCCGTCGGTCAGGGGCACCCCTAAAGTGAAGGGGGCAATGCGACGGTGGGCCGACACCGTTTCAAACAGAGGGGATGATCTCTGTCCGGCACGGACGGTCGCAACGCCCTGGGGCCGCAATAAGACCGGATTGCGGCAAAATTGTGATTTCGGCCCTGCAGCAGGTTGGGCTAGGCCGAGAATTCCCGTGGATTCTGAAAGGGATGCAGGCCTTCTCTGCAAAGCCACTCCCTGCTATCTCAATCGCGTGATATACGATCTTCCGACCCCGGCCGATCGGCATTTTCTCCGCCGATTCGCGTTTATCACCCCCTCCTCGGGCCCGGGTCCGGATTCCACCGCGCGCCCATGCCGGGGAAGGGCAGGCGCGACAGCATCGGAGACGCTACGTGCCTGCCGCACTCAACAGCCTGAAGACCCGCAAAACCCTGAAGGTCGGGACCCGGTCCTATGATTATTTCAGCCTGAAGGCCGCCGAGAAGACGCTCGGGGACCTGAAGACCCTCCCCAATTCCATGAAGGTCCTGCTGGAGAACCTGCTGCGCTACGAAGACGGGCGCACGGTCACCATCGAGGACATCCGCGCGATCGGTGCCTGGCTCAAGACCCGGAAGTCGGACCGCGAGATCGCCTACCGCCCGGCCCGGGTGCTGATGCAGGACTTCACCGGCGTCCCCGCCGTGGTCGATCTCGCGGCGATGCGCGAGGCCATGGTGAAGCTCGGTGGCGATCCGACCAAGATCAACCCGCTCTCGCCGGTCGATCTCGTCATCGACCATTCGGTGATGGTGGACTTCTTCGCCGGACCCGGCGCCTTCAAGAAGAACGTCGAGCTGGAATACGAGCGCAACGGCGAGCGCTATGCCTTCCTGCGCTGGGGCTCGACCGCCTTCGACAATTTCCGCGTCGTGCCGCCGGGAACCGGAATCTGCCATCAGGTCAACCTCGAGAACCTGGCGCAGGTGGTCTGGACCGCGAAGGAGAAGGAAGCACCGAAGGGCAAGCGCCCGGCGACCATCGCCTATCCGGATACGCTGGTCGGCACCGACAGCCACACCACGATGGTGAACGGCATGGCCGTGCTCGGCTGGGGCGTCGGCGGCATCGAGGCGGAAGCCGCGATGCTGGGCCAGCCGGTCTCAATGCTGATCCCGGAAGTGGTCGGCTTCAAGCTGATGGGCAAGCTGCGCGAGGGCGCCACCGCCACCGATCTCGTCCTCACCGTCACCCAGATGCTGCGCAAGAAGGGCGTGGTCGGCAAGTTCGTCGAGTTCTACGGCGCCGGCCTCGACGATCTGCCGCTCGCCGATCGCGCGACCATCGCCAACATGGCGCCGGAATACGGCGCGACCTGCGGCTTCTTCCCGGTCGATGCCGAGACCATCCGCTATCTGAAAGCCACCGGCCGCAAGCCGGATCGCATCGCGCTGGTCGAGAAGTATGCCAAGGCGCAGGGCATGTGGCGAGACAAGAAGACCCCGGACCCAGTCTTCACCGATTCATTGAGCCTCGATCTGGACACCGTGGAGCCGAGCCTCGCCGGGCCGAAGCGCCCGCAGGATCGCGTGCCGCTCTCGCAAGTCTCGGCCGCCTTCAAGTCGGCGCTGACCGATGTCTTCGGCCGCAAGGGCAACGAGAGCATGGTCTCGGTGCGCGGCGCCGATTACGAGCTCGGTGACGGCGCGGTCGTGATCGCCGCGATCACCAGCTGCACCAACACTTCGAATCCCAGCGTCATGCTCGGCGCCGGCCTGCTCGCCAGGAACGCGGTCGCCAAGGGCCTGAAGACCAAGCCCTGGGTCAAGACCTCGCTGGCCCCGGGTTCGCAGGTCGTCACCGACTATCTGAAGAATGCCGGCGTCAACACCGCGCTCGACAAGCTCGGGTTCAACCTGGTCGGCTATGGCTGCACCACCTGCATCGGCAATTCCGGCCCGGTGCCGGATCCGATCGCCGATGCGATCGCCAAGGGCGATCTGGTCGCCGGCGCGGTGCTCTCGGGCAACCGCAACTTCGAAGGCCGCGTCAATCCCGCCTGCAAGGCGAACTATCTCGCCTCGCCGATGCTGGTCGTCGCCTACGCCATCGCCGGGAGCCTCAAGGTCGACATCACCAAGGATCCCCTGGGCTACGACAAGAAGGGCCAGCCGGTTTACCTGAAGGACATCTGGCCGACTTCGAAGGAGATCGCCGACGCGGTCGCCAAGTTCGTGAAGCCGTCTGATTTCAAGAAGCGCTATGCCGACGTCTTCAAGGGCGACTCCAACTGGCGCAAGGTCAAGACCACCAAGGGCATGACCTATGGCTGGGATGCGAAGTCGACCTATGTCGCCAACCCGCCCTATTTCACGCACCTGACCAAGGAAGTCGGCGCCGCGGCGGGCGACATCACCGGCGCACGGCCGCTGGCGATCCTGGGCGACTCGATCACCACCGACCACATCAGCCCGGCGGGCTCGATCAAGAAGGACGGGCCCGCGGGCCAGTACCTGATCAAGCACGGCGTCGATGCCAAGGACTTCAACTCCTATGGCGCGCGGCGCGGCAATCACGAGGTAATGATGCGCGGCACCTTCGCCAACATCCGGCTGAAGAACGAGATGGTGCCGGGCACCGAAGGCGGCATCACCAAGTTGATGCCGTCCGGCGAAGTCATGTCGATCTACGACGCCTCGATGAAGTACCAGGCGCAGAAGGTGCCGCTGGTCATCATCGCCGGCAAGGAATACGGCACCGGCTCGTCGCGCGACTGGGCGGCCAAGGGCACCGTGCTGCTCGGCGTGAAGGCGGTCATCACCGAGAGCTTCGAGCGCATCCACCGCTCGAACCTGGTCGGCATGGGCGTGCTGCCGCTGCAGTTCCAGGGCGACATGACGCGGAAGTCGCTGAACCTCGACGGCACCGAGACCTTCGACTTGACCGGCATCGCCGGCGGCATCAAGCCGCGCATGGATGTGAAGGTGAAGCTCCGCCGCGCCAACGGCCAGACCCAGGACTTCACCGTCACCTGCCGCATCGACACCGCGGACGAGGTCGAATACTTCAAGAACGGCGGCATCCTGCCGTATGTGCTCCGCAGCCTGGCGAAGAACGCGGCCTGATCCATTTGTGCGTCATGGCCGGGCTTGACCCGGCCATCTCGTGCCGAACTTTCGAGAGACCCCCGGGTCAAGCCCGGGGGTGACGGCTGATGGAAAAGATCGTCATCCGCGCGCCGCTCCCCGCCGATCACCAGGAGATCGCGGCGCTGATCCAATCCCTGATCCCGCGTTATCTCTCGCGCGAGGTGACGCCGGAGGGCGTCGCCATCCTCCGCGCCAATGCGCAGCCCGGCCCGGTCGGCGCGCGCCTGAACGGCATTGCCGATCCCACTTGGTCGCCGGCCTTCGTTGCCGTGACCGGCAGCCGCGTCATCGGCTTCGGCGCGGTGCGCAGCGAAACGCACATCACGCAGCTTCATGTCGCCGAAGACTGGCACGGCCGCGGCATCGGCGCGCGCCTGGTGCGCGCCTTGATCGAGGCGGTGCATCGGCGGCATCCCGCGGCCGAGACGGTGACGCTGGGCTCGGTGCCCGGTGCGCTGACAGCCTATCTGCGGATGGGATTCGTGCCGGTCGGGCCGCGCTGGCGCTGGCGCGGGATCGTGGCGCAACCGATGTCGATCCCGATCGACCGGCAGATTCGGAGAGCGAATTTGATCCACCGCAAAGCACCGCGCTCAGTGATCCGCGATAACCGGCCTCGCACAACCAACAAACCGGGCCAACACCGGGGCTGAGGTCTGGGAAAAGCGGGGGCACCGGCGCGCGGGATCTTTCGGGAGAAAGTCGCAGCGCCGGTCGCCGCTCTCCATCAGTGCCGGAAATGCCGGATGCCGGTGAAGACCATGGCGAGGCCGGCCTCGTCCGCCGCCTTGACCACATCGTCGTCGCGCATCGAGCCGCCCGGCTGGATCACCGCCGTCGCGCCGGCCTCCGCCGCCGCCAGCAAGCCGTCGGCGAACGGGAAGAAAGCGTCCGACGCCACGACCGAACCCTTGGCCCAGCTTGTCGCATCGCCCGCGGTCTTCGCCGCCTCCGCCGCCTTCCAGGCGGCGATGCGCGAGGAATCGACCCGGCTCATCTGCCCGGCGCCGACGCCGACCGTGGCGCCGTTCTTCGCATAGACGATCGCGTTCGATTTCGCATGCTTCGCCACCTTGAAGGCGAACAGCAGGTCGGCGATCTCCCGCGGACTCGGCGCGCGTTTGGTCACAACCTTCAAGTCGCCGGCGCCGGTCTTCTTCGCGTCGTTGGTCTGCACCAGCAATGCACCGGCAATCGTGCGCACCGTCAGCCCCGCCATCGCGGGCGATGGCATGCCGCCGGTCTCGACCAGCCGCAGATTCTTCTTCGCGCCCAGGACGCTGAGCGCCTCCGGCGTGAAGCCCGGGGCGATGATCACCTCGGAGAAGATCTTGGCGATCTCCGCGGCGACCGCGCCGTCCAGCACCCGGTTGGCGGCGATGATGCCGCCGAAGGCCGAGACCGGGTCGCAGGCCAGCGCGCGCAGATAGGCATCCTTTAAGTCGGCGCCGGTGGCGACGCCGCAGGGATTGGCGTGTTTGATGATGGCGATCGCGGCACCCTCATCAAACTCCGCGACCAATTCGAAAGCCGCATCGGCATCGTTGAAGTTGTTGTAGGAGAGCTCCTTGCCCTGGAGCTGCTTGCCGAGCGCGATGCCAGGCCGCTGCTCGCCGGTCAGGTACACCGCCGCTTCCTGGTGCGGGTTCTCGCCGTAGCGCAGCACCTGCGCGCGTGTCCCGGCAAAAGTGATCCGCGGCGGGAAGGTTTCCCCGGCCTGCTCGGCCATCCAGCGCGAGATCGCCGCGTCATAGGCCGCTGTCCGCGCATAAGCTGCGCGGGCCAGGCGCCGCCTTGTGTCCAGCGTCGTCGCGCCCTTGTTGGCGGTCATCTCCGCGATCACCACGGCATAGTCGGCGGGATCGACCACGATGGTGACGAAGTCGTGGTTCTTCGCTGCGGCGCGGATCAGCGCCGGGCCGCCGATGTCGATATTCTCGATGCAGTCTTCCCAGGGCTTGCCCGCCGCGACCGTCGCCTCGAAGGGATAGAGGTTCGAGACCAGCAGATCGATATCGGCGATCCCATGGGTCTTCTGCACCTCGACATGTTTCGGCAAATCCCGTCGCGACAGCAGGCCGCCATGGATCTTCGGGTGCAGGGTCTTCACCCGCCCGTCCATGATCTCGGGAAAGCCGGTATGCGCCGAGACATCGATCACCGCGACGCCGGCCTTGCGCAAGGCCTCGGCCGAGCCGCCGGTCGAGAGAATCTCGACGCCGTTGCTGCTCAGAAATTTTGCAAAGGCCTCGAGGCCCGATTTGTCGGAGACGGAAATCAGTGCACGGCGAATGGGTCGGTCGGTTGTCATAGCTCTCTATGCTTTGCTTGAAACTGTTGTCACGGACCCCCACCCCGGCCCTCCCCCGATTCGGGGGAGGGGGAAGAGGGCGGTCTCGCTGTAGTCCCCTCCCCCGAATCGGGGGAGGGTTAGGGTGGGGGTGCGAAACACCCGAGCAAGAGGAGACGCGCTCACCTTCGTCCCCCCTCGCGCTGGATCAGCCATTTCACCTCGGTCTTGTCGCTCTCGATCGCGCCCAAGACCACCAGTTGCTGCGTCCTTCGCACCTTGCCGCCGGCGCCGATCGCAGCACTCTCGGCCAGCGCGAGCTCGCCGCCCTGCACCCGCATCCGCCAGAACGAGCCCTTGGCGAGCTTCATCAGCGCCGCCTGGCCGTTCTGCGTGATCGAGACCTGGACGCCCGGATGAAGATGGAAGCGGAGCGCAAAGGAATTGCCGCCCTTGCCGACCAGCTGGTCCTCGCCCATGAAATCCTCGCCATTGGCGGAGAGATAGAGCCGCCGGCGGTGGATGAGGCCGAAGCCTTCCTCATAGCCGTTATGCGAGAGGTCGAGCCAGATCTGGCCGTTGGTCTCCTCGCGCCGCGACGTGACGATGTCGGGCTTCAAGGCGATGCCGCCCATCCGGATCCCGCCGCCGAACGCCTTCTTCGGCGGCAGCAGCATCGACGAGTTCACGTTGTCGACGATCATGGTCGAATGCGCCGCCGAGGTGCGCTGCACCTGCTGCCATTCCTTGGACCAGGGATGCGCGCCGCAATTGACGATCAGCGGGTCGCCGTCGATCGACATCTCGAAGGCGAGTGTCCCCGCATGCGCATGATAATCGAGCCCGTGCCGCGGCGGCGCGCCGCAATCGACCAGCACGAGCGTGCGCGCGCATTCCATGCGCTGAAAACCGGTCAGCGGCAGCTGGTTGAGCGGCCGCAGCTTGCCGCCGGACCGGCGCAAGGCCGCTTCGACCAGCTTGGGATCGAGCTCCGCCGTGTCGTTGAACCGCGCGAGCTGGCCGTTGCCGTGGCAGAGCATCAGCACCACCGAGGCCATGGTCTCGATGGTGATCTGCAGCGAGTCCGGCAGCGGCCGGCGCGCCGCGGTGAAGACATCGCGCAGATCGATCAACCGGATCAGCAGCTCCAGCATCAGCTGCGGGCTGCGCTCGACATGGCCGCCGTCGGCCAGCAATTGCCGCGGCAATTCGCGGCCGAAGAGCTTGCGGCCCTTGACCAGCAGGCGCTCGCCGCGCGGCAGCATCAGGCCGGCCAGCATCAGCGCGATCACCGCTTCCAGCAGGGCCGCGCCATAGAGTCCGTCGGGCAAGGCGCGCGCCAGATGCGCGGCCTGGCGGTAGAGACTGCCCATCAGCAGCGCCTTGAAGCCCGCATCCGCCGCGGCGTCGCCGCCGCTCACAAGATGGCCGCTGTTCAGCAGCAGGTTCCGCAAGCGCGCCGCCAGAATGTCACCGCGCCAGCTGTCCTCGCGATAGCGCAGATTCTCGCCGAGCCAGCGCCGGGTCAGCTCGACCGCGACGGCTTGCGGTGCCTGGGCGGCCCTGAGATCGTTCAGCCAGTCGAAACGGTCCATGCCCTCGCGCCAGGCTGGCGTGGCGCCGGTCGGCCGGCTCAACGGCCGCGGCTCGCGCACGGTCTCGCCGGCAAAGCGGAACTCGCCGGCGAGCATCGCCTGGCCTGCCTGCGCATCGGCCGGCCAGGGCGTCGAGAACGGCGCCGCGTCGAAGGCAGTGAGGAAATCCCCCGGGCCGACGCGGCCCAAGGAAAGCCGATAGGGCCCGCTGCGATAAAGCGGCTGCAGGAGCTTGCGCCGCGCCTGTGAGAGGATCAGCCCCGCCGGCTCCGCGAACATCATCTGCAGCCGCGGCCAGACGAGATGCGGGCGCTGGTTGCCGGGGCGCGTGCCCTGTCGGGCAGTGCCCGCGCCCGAAGTCGACCGGGGGTCGGCGGCGCGTTCGGCGTCGTTCGGCTCAGGGTTTGTTGCGCGGGTGAGACCGTCGGCCACCCGGGGTCTCACGTCCTGAGGCGTGCGATGTTCTCGGCGTAACGCGCCGATCCGCCCTGGAAGCTCGCGGTGCCCGCCACCAGCACGTCGGCGCCGGCCTTGATCGCGGCGGGCGCGGTGTCGGCGGCGATCCCGCCATCGACCTCGAGATCGATCGGCCGGCCGTTCTGCGCTTCCGAGACCGCGTCGATCTTGCGCCGGAGCGCCGCGATCTTGTCCAGCGCCTGCGGGATGAACTTCTGCCCGCCGAAGCCCGGGTTGACGCTCATCACCAGGACGAGATCGACATTCGGCAGCAGGTAATCGACCACATCGACCGGCGTCCCGGGGTTGAGCGAGATCCCGGCCTTCTTGCCCAGCGACTTGACCAGCTGCACGGTGCGATGGGCATGCGGCCCCGCTTCCGGATGGAAGGTGATGATGTCGGCGCCGGCCGCCGCGAATTCCGGCACGTAAGGATCGACCGGCGCGATCATCAGATGGACGTCGAAGACTTTGTTGCTGTGGGGGCGGAGCGCCTTCACCACCATCGGCCCGATGGTCAGGTTGGGCACGAAATGCCCGTCCATGACATCGACGTGAATGTAATCCGCCCCGGCAGCATCGATCGCCTCCACCTCCGCGCCCAGGCGGGCGAAATCGGCGGACAGAATTGAAGGCGCAATTCTGGTCGGCTGTTGCATGGCTGGGAGGATTACCAGCGCCGTCCCGGCCTGTCACGGGGCATTCTGGGCGCCGCCCCAAAGCCCAACGGGGGCGCGGAAATCCGGCTTTTTCGGACCCGGATCGGCGGGGGACAATTCCCGAGTCGACGCCGTCACGCTCCGCTTGTGGAAAAATCATTGGACCGGCCTGCCAAAAGACGGGCCAATGGCGTATATCCGGTCATCATCCCAACAGCCCCTCCGCCCGCATGAACGCCGCCTTCCTCGCTTCCGTCACCCAGACGCTCGACACGATCCGCGCCGACGGCTTCTGGAAAGCCGAGCGCAAGATCGCCACGCCGCAGGATTCCCACATCACCCTGGAGGACGGGACCAAGGTCCTCAACTTCTGCGCCAACAACTATCTCGGCCTCGCCGACGATCCGCGCCTGATCGAAGCGGCCAAGCGCGGCCTGGACCAGCACGGCTTCGGCATGGCCTCGGTGCGCTTCATCTGCGGGACCCAGACCCTGCACAAGGAACTGGAGGCGAAGCTCTCCGCCTTCCTCGGCACCGAGGACACCATCCTCTACGGCAGCTGCTTCGACGCCAACGGCGGCTTGTTCGAGACCCTGCTCGGCGAGGAAGACGCGGTCATCTCCGACGCGCTCAACCATGCCAGCATCATCGACGGCGTGCGGCTCTGCAAGGCCAAGCGCTTCCGCTACGCCAACAACGACATGGCGGCGCTGGAGCGGGAATTGCAGGCGGCCGACGCCGCCGGCGCCCGCTTCAAGATGATCGCGACCGACGGCGTCTTCTCGATGGACGGCATCATCGCCAACCTGAAGGGCATCTGCGACCTCGCCGAGAAATACCAGGCGATCGTCATGGTCGATGACAGCCACGCGGTCGGCTTCGTCGGCGCCAACGGCCGCGGCTCGCCCGAGCTCTGTGGCGTTGCCGACCGGATCGACATCTACACCGGCACGCTCGGCAAGGCTTTGGGCGGCGCCTCCGGCGGCTATACCTCCGCGAAGCAGCCGGTGGTCGATCTCCTGCGCCAGCGCTCGCGGCCCTATCTCTTCTCCAATTCTCTCGCGCCGAACATCGCCGCCGCCTCGCTGGCGGTGCTCGATCTCCTCGGATCGAAGGAAGGCGCCGACTTGCGCCGGAAGCTCGCCGCCAACGGCGAGCGCTTCCGCGCGGAAATGTCCAAGCTCGGCTTCACCCTGGCCGGCGCCGGTCATCCGATCATCCCGGTGATGCTGGGCGAGGCCAAGCTCGCGACGGCGATGGCCGACGCCTTGCTGAAGGAAGGGATCTACGTGATCGGCTTCAGTTTCCCGGTCGTGCCCAAGGGCCAGGCCCGCATCAGGACGCAGATGAGCGCCGCCCATTCCACCGAAGACATCGACCGCGCCGTCGCCGCCTTTGGGAAGGTCGGCAAGGCGATGGGCGCGATCAAGTGACGACGCGGATGGAGGCATCGACCCCTCACCCCAACCCTCTCCCGCCCGTCGGCGTGGGCCGACATTCGTCGGCGGGGGCGAGGGGGATGTTTCACAACCTATTCTCGATCGGAACCTTCGGCGCGGAAGCGCCCAAAAGAATCCCCTCGCCCCTTGCGGGAGAGGGCCGGGGTGAGGGGTCGAAGGCTCTCCCCGCTTACATCGCGAGACACATCCCATGAAAGCCCTCGTCAAGACCGAAGCCGGACCCGGCCTCAAGCTCCAGGACGTCAAGGAGCCCGAGGTCGGCCATAACGACGTGCTGATCAGGATCCACAAGACCGCGATCTGCGGCACCGACATCCATATCTGGAAATGGGACGACTGGGCGGCGAAGACCATTCCGGTCGGCATGCATGTCGGCCATGAATATGTCGGCGAGATCGTCGCCATGGGCCAGGAGGTGCGCGGCTTCAACCTCGGCGACCGGGTCTCCGGCGAAGGCCACATCACCTGCGGCTATTGCCGCAACTGCCGCGCGGGCCGCCGCCATCTCTGCCGCAACACCTTCGGCGTCGGCGTGAACCGACCCGGCGCCTTCGCGGAATACCTGAGCATCCCCGCTTTCAACGCCTTCAAGATTCCGGACAACATCAACTCGAACCTGGCCGCGATCTTCGACCCCTTCGGCAACGCGACCCACACCGCATTGGCCTTCAACCTGGTCGGCGAGGACGTGCTGATCACCGGCGCCGGTCCGATCGGCATCATGGCCGTGGCGATCGCGCGCCATGTCGGCGCCCGCTTCGTGGTGGTGACCGACGTCAACGACTACCGCCTCGATCTTGCGAAGCAGATGGGCGCGCACCGCGCCGTCAACGTGACCCGCGAGAAGCTGAAGGACGTGATGACCGAGCTCGGCATGGTCGAAGGCTTCGACGTCGGCCTGGAAATGTCCGGCGTGCCCTCGGCCTTCACCACCATGCTCGAGCATATGAACCACGGCGGCAAGGTGGCGCTGCTCGGGATTCCTCCGGCCAACACCGCGATCGACTGGAACCAGGTCATCTTCAAGGGCCTGGAGATCAAGGGCATCTACGGCCGCGAGATGTTCGAGACCTGGTACAAGATGGTGGCGATGCTGCAATCGGGCTTGAACCTCAACCCGATCCTGACCCACCACTTCCCGGTCAAGGACTACGTCGCCGGCTTCGAGACCATGCTCAGCGGCAAGTCCGGCAAGGTGATTCTCGACTGGGCGTGATCTCAGATGAAGAACCAGAGGTCCGCCAGGTAATGGATCGCGACGATCGGCCAAAGCGCGCCTGATCGGCAATAGAGCCGCATGAAGACCAGGCCGAAGACGCCGGCGATGATCATGTTGGGCACACCCGTCCACCAGTGATAAGCGCCAAACACGGCGCTGCTGACGAGGATCATCGCCCGGCCGTCGCCGAGGCCCTGGAGCGCCAAGCGCATCACGCGCCGGAAGACGATCTCCTCGTGCCAGGCGACCAGGGCGATGCCGAAGGTGAGATCGAGCACCCGCAACCAGCCCTCCGGCCGGGGATAGTAGCCGAGGCGCAGCTCGGGCAGCAGCGCGCCGCAGATAAGCCCCACGATCAGCGCGACCCAGGTGATGGGGATCAGCAGCAGCCCCCAGTTGATGACGATCGCGAGGGAGATTTGGAGCCGCTCGCGCCGATAGACCGCGGCGCGCACCGCCGGATCGACGGCAAGCAGCAGCAACGCGGCGGCGCGCCCGGAATAGTCCCAGAACAGCCAGGAAGCGGGATCCCTCTGCTGCAGGCGGATGAACTGCACCGCCACGTCCACGCAGAGGACAAGCACCAGCCAGGCGGTGATCGGGCGCACCGCCGGAATCGCAAGCTCGCCGTTGCCGGCCGACCTCATGCCGTCATATTAGAAGGCCTGGCGGATCGCCTCGCATGATCCGCGTCACAGAATCTGCGACTTTCACGCCCGAGCCCGGCCCAAAGCATGCCGCAAATCTACATCGATGCCGATGCCTGCAGGTCGTGATTATCGCTTGAGATAAGCTGCCGGCGTGATGATGGCGACGCCGTGAAACGGATCGAGAGCAAGCAGATCCTGGTCGCCCGTTATGATCACGCTGGCTTCGCCGTTGACGGCGAGATCGAGAAACTTGTCATCCTTTGCGTCGCGGCAAACTTGGAAATGGCGATGGATCGGAATGATCTTCGCGGCGCTTCCGACCAGCCGTATGAAAGTCCGGCGCTCTTCGAGCGAAAGGTAAGCGTCGAACTTGGGGCGATCCAGGACATCCGCAAGCTCCTCAAGCGTCGCGTCGGACAGCAGGACAGTGCCGTCGTTGAAGGCTCGATCGACCGCCTGCGCTGGTACGGATCCGGGATCAAGCAGGCGACTGACATAGGTGTTGGTATCAATGACGATTCGAAGCTCAGTCGTCATCGGCCAAGAGCTGCTGCAACTTTTCCTCGGTCAGCCCTCGCTCCTTCGCGCGCGCACCGATGCGATCACAGAACCGCTGGAGTTCCGCAATGTTGGCGCCGCGCAACCGGTCGTATTCTCGAGGTGACATCACGATCGCGACGTCGCGCTGCTGACGGCGAATGACGACCGGCTCACTCTGGGCCGCATCCAAGAGCTCGGCGAGACGCTGCTTGGCTTCGGTCGCTGAAAACTGGCGCATCTTGCACCTCCGCCGACAATATGTCTATTTTGGACGAAATAGTCAATATGGACGAATGATGACCGCGATCTACATCGATGCCGATGCCTGCCCGGTGCGCGAGGAGGTCTATCGCGTGGCCGATCGCGTCGGGCTCGCGGTCTTCGTCGTTTCCAACGGCTCGCGGCCGATCCGGCCCACCGGCAACCCGCGCATCCAGATGGTCATCGTGGCGGAAGGCGCCGATGCGGCCGATGACTGGATCGCCGAGCGCATCACGCAAAGCGACATCTGCGTCACCAACGACATCCCGCTGGCCTCGCGCTGCCTGAAGAAACAGGCGCGGGCGCTGGCCGCCAACGGCAAGCTCTGGACCGAGAACAATATCGGCAATGCGCTGGCGGGGCGCGAGGTCGGGCGCCATCTCCGCGAGACCGGCGTCAATACCGGCGGACCGCCGCCCTTCTCCAAGGCGGACCGCTCGCGCTTCCTGAATGCCTTGGATGCGGTGGTGCAGGCGGCGCTGCGAAGCGGCGCCTAGTTGATCCCGACCAGGCTCTTCATCTTGCTCATGAAGCCGCCGCTCGACTTGTTCTCGCCCCGGCCGGACAGGCTCTGGCGCATGTTGCGCATCAGATCGCGCATCGCCTCGGCGTCGGCATCCGCCGGCATCGCCTCGGTCTTGTGCGAGAGGCCGAGCTTGTCGGCCGAAACGCCGACCTCGGCCGCGGTCTCGGTGATCTTGCCGGCGATGTCCGCGGCCGCGACGTCCTTGTCGTGCATCAGCGTGTAATGGCCGGGTTCCGGGCGCGAGACCACGCCGCCCGCCGCGCTGTCGATCAAGGTTTCGCCGATCTTCTGGTCGAGCTCGGCATGCTTGGCGGCCGAGAGGCCGGCGCCCGAGGGCGACACCGTCAGCGCCTGGGCGCGGAAGACCGAGAGATCGAGCGCCCGTCCGGCGCTGGCCGCCGCGGCGGCAGCCACCGCGGAAAATTCATCCTCGCTCGCCAGCGCGTCGCCGTCGCTCACTTCGGCGATCGGCCGCGCATTCTCGGCGCCGCTCTCCGACAGCATCAGCCACCAGGCCATCGGCCCGGAGCCCGGGCGCGCCTGGAGTGCCAGCTTGTTCTCGCCGCTCATCGGCGTGCGCAAGGTGACCTGGACCACCTCGTTCCAGCTCCGCTGCGAGAGTCGGCCCATCATCCGCATGACGTGCAGGCGATCGTCGTCGCCGATGAAATTGACCAGATGCTTGCCGATCAGCACTTGCTGCAGCATGCCGAAATGCCGGGAGAGATTGCCCCGCGCCTCCTGGATCTGGGTCGCCTGATCGACCAGGAAGGACATGTCCCAGGTATCGGCCATGGTGGAGTTCCGCCTGAAGGTGCCGTGAAAACCCGTCCGATTATCCCGGCGCAAGGTTAACCAGACGTCAATCCTAAACGCGAAATTTGGGGATAACCGGCAGATCTCAGCCCTTTAACCGGTCTACCGGAGCCACACCCGCAGCGGCCCGAGCTCTTGGAATCCCAGGCTTTTCATCAGTGCCAGCGCCGGATCCTGCTCATAGCCCACCACCGGCAGGCCGGGGGCGAAGTCCTGGACGGCGGCCAGGCATCCGGCGGCCAGCTCGTCAGGCCCGAACAGGTTGGAGAGCCCGACCACCGCGGCCGACCGGCTGGCGACGCAGCCGGCGACGATCCGCCCATCGACCTCGGCGGCGATGAAAGCGTGGTCCGGCTCCTGGAGCAGCGAAGGCCGGAACAGGTCGAGCGCGGTCTCATCACCGCGCCAGGCCTGTTCCCAGCGCGCCAGCGATGCCGCATCCCGCAGCACCCGCCTTGGCGCGATGTCCGATTGCTGCACGGGCTGCGGGTCGCGCCAGATCCAGGTCGCGTCGAACAAAGGCGCATAGCCGTGCGCCGAAAGATCGAGGGCGGCGAAACTGTCCTTGACCGCGAAGTCTTCCCGAGCCGACGCGATCGCCGGCGGCACCTGCTCGCGTGGTTCCAAGGTCACCGCGTTCGGGTAGAAGGGCGGCGCTTCGCCTGGATTGATCCAGAACTCCGCCTCGAAGCGGCAAGGCTGACCCCAGCTCCGCGTGACCGCGTCGCACCACTCAGCATTGTTGCGTGCGGCGAGCGCGATGCTCGGATCAACCGCGCGCATCACGCAATCTTCACCAGCCGCGCCGCATAGAACCCGTCCATGCCGCCTTCGCTCGGGAGATGGCAGGGCAGGGTGCGCAGATCGCCCAGCGGCGTCAGCAGTTCGCGCAAGCCGAACACCTCGCTCTCGCTGAGCGGTGCGCGCTGCAGATCGCCGTGCCGCGCCAAAGCCGCTTCGATGCGCGCCGGTCCTTCCTCCGGCTGCAGCGAGCAGACGCAGTAGAGCAGCGTCCCGCCGGGCCGTGTCAGGCGCAGGGCCGCGTCGATCAGCCGGTCCTGCGCGGCGGCGAGCTTCACGATGTCGCGCGGGTCCTTGAGCCAGGCGACGTCGGGATGCCGCCGCAAGGTGCCGGTGGAGGAGCAGGGCGCATCCAGCAGCACGATGTCGAAGTCAGACGCCGCATTCCAGATCGTCGCATCCGCCGCGTCGCATTCGGCGATCAACCCGAGGCGGTCGAGATTCTGCTTCAGTCTGCGCAGCCGGTCCTGCGAGCGGTCGAGCGCCGTCACCTTGGCGCCGGCCGCCGCGAGCTGGGCGGTCTTGCCGCCGGGTGCGGCGCAGAGATCGAGCACGCGCCGGCCGAAGACATTGCCCAGCAGCTTCACCGGCAATGCCGCGGCGAAATCCTGCACCCACCAGGCGCCCTCGGCGAAGCCCGGTGCCTCGTCGAGGCGCTGCGGGCGTTCCGGATCATGCGGCGCGCGCCGCAACGTGCCCCCGGGGAGGATCCGCGCATGCAGGGCCTCCGCCCATTGCGCGCTCTCCACCGGCCGCTTCACCGTGAAGTCGAGCGGCGGCTCATCCAGCAGCGCGCCGGCAATCGCCGCCGCCTGCTCGGCGCCATAGGCCGCAGACCACGACTCCCAGAGCCAGCCCGGCAGACTCGCTGCGCCGGGCGGCACTTGCGCCAGAAGCGCATCGCCTTCATTGGCGATCCGCCGCAGCACCGCGTTGACCAGGCCCTTGTAGCCTGCCATCCCGCCGAGCCCCGCGGCCAGCGCCACCATGCTGTCCACCGCGGCATGGGCCGGCGTCTTCAGCACCAGCAATTGCGCGGCGCCGAGCCGCAGCACATCGGTGATGCTGCGCGCCCGCGCCGGCAGCGGCCGTTCCAGGCAAAGCGCGATGATGCGGTCGATCCGCGCCAGATGCCGCAAGGTCGCCGTGGTCAGCGCCCGCACGAATTGCCGGTCGCGGTTCTCGAGCGCAGCCAGGTCGGGGTGTCGCTCGAAGGCGTCTTCCAAGGGGCGCTTCTGCTCGAGGACACGCGCCATCAGGTCGAGCGCCAGGCCGCGCGCGGAGACCTCGGGTTTCGGCGATGTTTTCCTGCTGGTTGCCATTCCGTCTTCTAGCCTTGAACGGCGTCGCGGTCGCGCAGGAAATCCTGCGGCGCCCGGCCGAGGGCGCGGCGCACGGCGCCGGCAGGCCCCGCCGGCTCTCGACCAGTGCCCGATCAAAGGGCATTCTCCAGCCCATGACCGCGACCACGCTCGATCTCCCGACCGGCCAGTCCCACCGCAAGATCCAGCTGCGCTGGCTGGGCGGCGGGCATTTCCTCGCGCATTTCTCGATGCTGATCTTCGCCACCGCGGCGCTGGAGATGGGTCCGGAATACGGCGCCACCTACGGCGCGCGGCTGGCGCTGGCGACCGGCGGCTTCATTGCTTTCGGCGCGCTCGCCGTCGCCTGGGGCTGGCTCGCTGACCGGCGCGGCGCACCGGGCCTGCTCAAGCTCTTCGCCTGGGGCGTCGCCGCGACCCTGGCGATGGCGGCTTTCGCGCCGGCGACGCCGGGGCTCGGCGCCGTCTGGCTGGCGGTCGCGCTCACCGGCATCGGCGTCGCCGGCGCCATCTATCACCCGGTCGCCAACAGCGTGATCGCCGGCTGGGGCGCGGCCTCCGGCAGCGCCTTCGCTCTCAACGGCGTCTTCGGCAATGTCGGCATCGCCATGGCGCCGCTGGCCACCGCTGGCCTCATCGCGCTGTTCGGCTGGCGCGCGGCCTTCGTCATCCCGGCGATCGCCGCCGTGGCCCTGGCGTTCTCGCAGCCGCCTGGGCTCGGCTTCGGCGCTCATGCCGAAGCGGCAGCGCGATCCGCCGCGCCGGCGCCGGGCACAATCCGCATCGCCCTGGTCATCCTCTCCATCCTCGCCGCGGTCGATGGCGTGATCTTCAACCTCGCCACCATCGCTTTGCCGAAGCTCTTGAGCGAACGCGGCGCGGCGTTCAGCGCCGATCCGCAAGCGGTCGCGGCAAGCCTCGGCACCATCGGCCTGATCGGCTCGATCGTCACCCTGTTCGGCGCCGGGGCGCAGATCCTGGTCGGCCGCCTGCTGGCCCGCTGGTCGGCGCTCGCGCTGCTCGCGCCGGCCGCCGCGATGCAAGTGCTGGGCGGGCTGCTGATGGCCTCCGACAGTCTCTATGGCTTCGGCGCCGGGCTGCTGCTGCTCTTCATGGCGATCTTCGCCTTGGCGACCCTGGGCGACGCCGCCGCGGCCCTGGTCCTGCCGCCGGCCTTCCGCGGCCGCGGCTATGCGCTTCTCTATCTCCTGAGCTTCCTCAGCGGCGCCGTCGCCGCTCCGCTCGCCGCCTATCTCGCCGACCATGGCGGGATGGTGGGGGCGGCTGGATTCATCTTCGGCTTCGGCCTCGTCTCCCTGGCCGGCGCGGCCTTCCTGGCCTGGCGCCGGCGCTTGCCCCAAACGGCGTGACCCCATCGGCGTGCCCCCTGGCGTGCCCCCCGGCGTGACTGTCGTCACAGCCAGACTTCATTCCTGACCGCCATCGGAAACCTGTCGGTCCGGCCCTGCGACGGGTCTGGGGAGAGGCTTTGCACCCCACCCTTTGGACAGACAGGAGTGTGTCATGGCTTTGAACAGCAGCAATCCCGGCTCCACCCAGCCCGGCACCCTCCCCCCGAGCCAGATCCCGGTCTACTGGTTCATCAACGGCGACGAGCTCGCCAACACGCTGACCGGCAGCTCCAAGAACGAGATCATCAACGGCAACGGCGGCGACGACGTCATCAGCGCCGGCGGCGGCGCCGACAAGGTCTATGGCGGCGCCGGCAATGATTCGATCGACGGCGGCGACCAGAACGACCTCCTGGTCGGCGGCCACGGCAATGACTCGATCTGGGGCGGCAACGGCGACGACGCGATCTACGGCGACACCGACCAGACCTTCAACAATCCGACGGTCGGCACGCCCACCGGTGACGATTACCTGCGCGGCGGCGCCGGCAACGACAGCGTCTACGGCAATTCCGGCAACGACGAGATCCATGGCGACAGCGGCGACGACGCGCTCTGGGGCGGCACCGGCTACGACGACCTCTATGGCGGGCTCGGCAACGACGTGATGCACGGCGAGGCCGACAACGACTTCCTCTACGGCAACCAGGGCGAGGACATCCTCTACGGCGAGGCCGGCCAGGACCGGCTCTACGGCGGCGACGGCAAGGACGGGCTCAGCGGCGGCGACGGCAACGACCGCCTCTATGGCGAAGGCGGCGGCGACGTCATCGTCGGCGGCGCCGGCAACGACGATCTCTACGGCGACGGCTCCTACAACAACAACGGCATCGACGGCGACGACCTGCTCTCGGGCGGCGACGGCAACGACCGGCTGTTCGGCGACGACGGCAGCGACACGATGTGGGGCGGCGCCGACAACGACCGCTTCTACATCGACGCGACCTTGAGCGGGAATGACGTGATCATGGACTTCAACGCCGCCGAGGACACGCTGGTGCTGGAGCATGTGCTCGACGCCAACGATCCCAATGTCTCGCTCGGCGCCTCGGCCGACGGCGACGTGCTGCTGCAATTCGCGGGCAGCGGCGCCACGCTCGAGCTCAACGGCTTCCAGGCGGCGAACTACGCCAATCTCGGCCAGCTCGACGCCGCCATCAACATCACCTACCAGCCGTAGCCCCGCCGGTCCGCGGCCTACCCCAGCCACCCCCGCCCTGACCGGCGGGGGTGGCTTTGTTTTGGCGCCAGGTCGAAGGCCCAGACCGACGCCTGACGGTCACCGAACCGCAATTCATCCGGTTGCAGCGCAAAAACCCGGCAAAACACCGGCCACTTGCCGAGAATACCGGTGAATCGGCGTGACGCTCCTCACAGTCCCCTGGCTTAAGCGCCCTCCGGCGCAAACCGGGCCGGAGGGCCCGGCGACAGGTCTGGGGACTGGTACACACCGCCCCTGCGGGGACAAGAGGAGGAACGTGTCATGGCTTCGAACAGCAGCAATCCCGGACCCAATCTGCCCGGCAATCCGATGCCGCAGCCCAACATCCTGTGGCCGATCTACGGCGACGAGCTCGCCAACACCCTGATCGGCGGCGCCAAGAACGAAGCGATCTACGGCTATGCCGGCGACGACAAGCTCTATGGCAATGGCGGCGCGGACAAGATCTACGGCGGCGACGGCGAAGACAAGATCGACGGCGGCACCGAGAACGACTACCTGGTCGGCGGCGATGACAACGACACGATCCTGGGCGGAACCGGCGACGACGTGATCTACGGCGACGGCGAAGTGCTCCTGCCCATCGGCAACGCCAGCGGCGATGACACGATCAACGGCGGGTCCGGCAACGACACGATCTATGGCGGCGCCGGCTGGGACGACATCGACGGCGGTTATGGCAACGACACCATCTACGGCGGTGCCGGCGTCGATACGATCAATGGCGGCTCGGGCAACGACACCATTTATGCCGGGACGGACGGCGGCCGGATCAAGGGCGACGACGGCAACGACACCATCTACGGCAGCGACGATGGCGACCGCATCCACGGCGGCAAGGATGCCGACACGATCTATGGCGGTGCCGACGATGATCGGCTGTATGGCGAAGGCGGCAACGACTGGATTTCCGGCGGCGGCGGCAACGACGACATCCGCGGCGACCACAGCAACTACAATGATGTCGGCGCGCCCGGCGATGACGTCCTGGACGGCGGCGCGGGCAACGACCGGCTGCAAGGCGAGGAGGGCAATGACACCCTGACCGGCGGCACCGGGATGGATTGCTTCAGCTTCGACGCGGCGCTCTCCGGCCACGACGTCATCACCGACTTCAACGTGGCCGAGGACGACATGCTGGGCCTCAACGGCGTGCTGGATCTGCTGGATCCGAACGTCAAGGTCACCAGCACGGATGACGGCGATCTGCTGATCAAGTTCGCCGGGAGCGGCGCCACGATCGAGTTCGACGGGTTCCAGAACCAGGGCTGGACCAGCCTGACCCAGCTCGACGCGGCCATCAACCTGGTCGTCAACCCGTAAGCGGAAACGCACCGCGCCGCCGCCTCAGGCGGCGGTGCGGGCGCCGCAGGGGCCGGAGCGGAGCTGCCGTTTCTGCGAGGCCGGGTCCTTCAGCAACTTCGCCGCCGGGCGTATCGGCCGCGGCACCAGGTTGCCGCCGCAGTTCGGGCAGACCCCGGCGAACACCGTCTCGGCGCAGGCGGCGCAGAAGGTGCATTCATAGGTGCAGATCCGCGCCTCGGTACTCTCCGGCGGCAGGTCGCGGTCGCCGCATTCGCAATTCGGCCTGAGTTCCAGCATCGCTCGATCCTTTCATCGGTGGAGCGATTCCGGTTTACCGCCGCGGCGTCTTGGCATAAATGACGTTATGCCCTCGTTTCCTGCCAAACCCCGCAACGTGGTCTTCGTGGTGTTCGAAGGCGCGCTGGCGACCGACATCGCCGGCCCCTCCGATGCCTTCGGGATCGCCAACCGTCACGACCCGGCGCGCGGTCCGCTCTACGAGCTCCGCTATGTCTCGATCTCCGGCGGGCCGATCAGGACCTCGTCCGGCCTGGTGGTCGAGACCACGCGGGCGCGGACGGTATCACCCGACGGCATCGACACCCTCATCGTCTCCGGCGGCTCCTTCATCCAGGAGACCATCCTCGACCGGCCGCTGCTGCGCTGGATCGCCAAGGCGGGTGCGAGGGCACGGCGCAGCTGCTCGGTCTGCTCCGGCGCTTTCCTGCTGGCCGAGGCGGGATTGCTGGAAGGCCGCCGCGCGGTCACCCATTGGTCGATGACCGACATCTTTCGCGCCCGCTATCCCGGCGTGAAGCTGGAACTGGACCCGATCTTCGTCGAGGACGGCCCGGTCTGGACCTCCGCCGGCGTGACGGCGGGCATCGATCTCGCCGTGGCGCTGATCGGGCGCGACCACGGCGCCGCTTTGTCCATGGACGTCGCCAAGCAAATGGTGATGTTCCTGCAGCGCCCCGGCGGCCAGGCGCAATTCAGCGCCGCACTCCTGGCCCAGGCCGGCGCCTGCAGGCGCGACGATGCGCTCCACGCGATCACCGGCTACGTCGCGGAGAATCTCGCCGGCGATCTTTCGGTTGCGGCCCTGGCGGAAAAAGCCGGCATGGCGCCGCGGACCTTCGCGCGCCTCTTCACCGATCGCGCCGACGGGCTGACGCCGGCCAAGCTGGTCGAATCCCTGCGGGTCGAGGCCGCCGCGCGGGCCCTGGTCGGATCGAACCATCCGGTGAAGCGGATCGCCGCCGGTTGCGGCTTCGGCGATGAGGAGCGGATGCGCCGCGCCTTCCTGCGCCGTCTGGGCGTCGCGCCCAACGATTACCGCGCGCGTTTCGCGGTCAGCCCTCCAGGTTAACCCCAGGGCCCGCGCGGGCGCTGCGAAGGCTCGGTCTGCGGGATGAAGCTCCGCCCCGGCCGCGTTGGTTGCGGCGCCGGCGCCGAAGCGCCGCTTTCCATCGCCAGCAGCCGCGCGATCCGGTTCTCGGTCGAGGGGTGAGTCGAGAACAGGTTGTCGGCCCCGCTGCCATGCAGCGGGTTGACGATGAAGAGATGCGCGCTGGCCGGATTCTGCTCGGCGCGCGGGTTGGGGATCGCCGCCGCGGCGTTGGAAATCTTGTGCAGGGCCGAGGCCAGCGCGCGCGGTTCGCCGGAAAGCTCGGCACCGGCGCGATCGGCCTCGTATTCCCGGCTGCGCGAGATCGCCATCTGCACCAGCATCGCGGCGATCGGCGCCAGGATCATCACCAGCAGCGCGCCGATTCCGCCCAGCGGCGATTCCCGGTCGCGCCCGCCGAGACCGCCGAAGAAGAACAGCGACTGCGCCAGCATGCCGATGGCACCCGCCAGCACCGCGGTGATGGTCATGGTCAGGCTGTCGCGGTTCCGGACATGGCCGAGCTCATGCGCCAGCACCGCGCGGACTTCGTCGCGGTTGAGGCGCCGCATCAAGCCGCGGGTCGCGGCGACCGCGGCATTTTCGGGATTGCGCCCGGTGGCGAAGGCATTCGGCTGGTCGCTGTCGATCAGATAGACCTTCGGCACCGGCATGCCGCCGCGCGCCGCCAGCTCCTCGACGATCGCGTTCAAGTCGGTGTTCTCCACCGGCTGGGCGCCGTACATGCGCAGGACCAGCTTGTCGGAGAACCAGTAGCTCCCGACATTCATCACCAGCGCCAGGCCGAAGGCGAACATCATGCCGGTCTGGCCGCCGATCAGCCAGCCGCAGGCCAGGAACAGGCCGGTCAAAGCCGCAAGAAGCAGAGCGGTGCGTGCGTAACCCATGGACGTATCGATCTCCTTTCCCGCAGAAAATCGTGGTGCCGCCCGGGTTTTTCAAGCTAGCGTCGCCGCATGACCGAGAAGCCGAAGTCGCCCCAATCCATGCCCGCAACCCCACCCGAATCGCCCCCGCATTCCCCGGCGGCGAAGCCCGCTCTGCCCAAGGAGATCGGCGGCCCCAAGGGCCCCGAGCCGACCCGCTACGGAGACTGGGAGCGCAACGGACGGGTATCCGATTTTTAGCCTTTCTTCACCCGGCCCGGTTAGTCTTAAGGCATGGAATTCCAGAGGCTTACACCGTCACCCGAACGTGATTGGCCGCTGCTTCCTTGGCGGACTTAGGTTCTGGCGATATGCGCTTCGGTTGGTACCCTGACGGCCCCCTCCTGAGACAATGGCGGAGTGCGGGCCTTGTTGTATTGCTCGCGGGCGGCTTGGCCGCCTTCGCGGCCTTGAATCTTGGAAGTTCGGCCGTGGCGCAGGAAGCGCCCGCGGTGCCGCTGCCGACGCCGCTCACCACGCCGAAGCCGCCCAGCGTGCCGGTGATTGGCACCCAACCCTCGCCCCCGCCGGGCTACGAGGCGGTGACTCCAGGCACGATCCCCGCCGCCAACATGCCGGCGGCCGGGGTCGGCGTCGCCGCGCCCGCGCCGCAGCGCCAGTTGATCCGCCCGGAAACCGAATCGCGGCCGATCGTGATCGAGCTCTTCACCGCGCAGGGCTGCAGCAACTGCCCCGCGGCCGATGCCTATCTCGGCACGCTCGCGCGGCGGAAGGACGTGCTGCCGCTCTCCTTCCATGTCGACTACTGGGACTATATCGGCTGGAAGGATCAGTTCGCCGACCCCGTCTATGTCGGCCGCCAGCGCGCCTATGCGATGACGCTCGGCCAGCACATGGTCTACACGCCGCAGGTCGTGGTCGCCGGCTCCAGCGATGCCCAGGGTGCCAACCGCGCCATCATCGAGCAGCGGATCCGCGAGGCCAAGGCCCGCCAGAAGATGTACCCGATCGAGGTGGTGCGCGACCCGCAGACCGGCCAGGTCCTGCTGGAACTGCCCGAAGCGAAGCTGCCGGTGCCGGCGACGATCTGGCTGGTCACCTACCAGTACAAGGACGAGTCGGCGATCAACAGCGGCGAGAACAATGGCCACAAGTCGGAATCCTTCAACACCGTGCGCTCGCTGCAGAAGGTGGCGGTCTGGAACGGCGGCCGCAGCACCTTGCCGCTGAAGCTCGACGCCAAGGCCAAGGCCGCCAATCCCAACGGCTGCGCCATCATCGCCAACCTCGCCGACTACGGCCCGATCGTCGCCGCCGTCGCCTTCGACTTCGGCGACGCCTGGTAGCCGCGCGGCCGGTTCCCGAACGCGCCGAAAACGCGTAGCTTGCCCGCGCAACACCAGGGGCATCCATGACCGACAACATTCCCTTCGTCTCATCGGCGACGCTCGACGCCAAGCTCGACTACCCGTCGCTGATCGCGGCGCTGAAGGCCGCTTTCGCCGCCGACTGGACGGTGCCGGTGCGCCATCACCACGCCGTCGAAATCCCCGGCGAGCCGGAGCAGACCCTGCTGTTGATGCCGGCCTGGGAAGGCGGGAAGTCGGTCGGCGTCAAGCTCGTCACCATCACGCCCGGCAACGGCGCCCGCCATCTCCCCGCGGTGCAGGGCATCTATCTGCTGCTCGATGGTGCCACCGGCATCCCCAAGGTGCTGATGGAGGGCACCACGTTGACGGTGCGCCGCACGGCCGCGGCCTCGGCGCTGGCGGCGAGCTTCTGCGCCCGCCAGGACGCCGCGACGCATCTCATGGTCGGCGCCGGCGCGCTGTCGCGCCCGCTGATCGAGGCGCACCGCGCCGCGCGCCCCATCACGAAGACCCTGCTCTGGGCGCGCAAGCCGGAGCAGGCGGCGGCGAAAGCTGCGCAACTCGCCAGGGCCGGTATCGCCGTCGAGGTCGCGCCCGATCTCGAAGCGGCGGCGCGGTCGGCCGACATCATCTCCTGCGCGACGCTCTCGTCCGCGCCCTTGATCCGCGGCGCCTGGCTGAAGCCCGGCGCGCATCTCGACCTGGTGGGCGCCTACACGCCCGAACTCCGCGAATCCGACGACGAGGCGGTCAAGCGCGCGACGCTCTTCTGCGACACCCGCGGCGGCGCGCTGAAGGAAGGCGGCGACTTGGTCCAGCCGCTGAAATCCGGCGTCATCCAGGAGAGCAAGGTCGTGGCTGACCTCGTCGACCTGTGCAAAGGCAAGCATCCGGGCCGCACGCGCGACGATGAGATCACGCTGTTCAAATCCGTCGGCACGGCCATCGAGGACCTCGCCGCCGCCAAGCTGATGCTGGAGCGGATGTAGGGTCTTAACCCTAAGCCCCGTTGCCAAGCTCCGGCCGCGGGGTATTCTTTCCTGCGTGGCGGCGACAGGCGGAACGCCTGCACGTATTGGGGGGAAGCGATGACGCGGGTCTTGGCGTTGGTGCGCGTGTGGGCGGTCCTCGCAATCGCGGGCGCCGTCCTTTCCGTTCCGGCCTGGGCGCAGGACGCCGCGGTCAAGGCGGCGCTCGACGATCTCGCCCGCTTGGAGCCGCAGATCTCGGCGCTGACGCCGGGCCAGGGTGCCGGCATCAAGCGGCTGCAGAATCTCCTGACGGTCACCAAGCAGAGGCTCGACGGCGCCGACAAGAGCGATCCGGATTACCCCTCTGCCGCCGACCGCGTCGCGAAGGCCGAGGCGGCCCTCGCCGACCTCGCGGCCGGCAAGACGCCGGGCGCCGCGCCTGTTGAGCCCGGGGCGACGGGTGCGGAACCCGCGGCGCCGGCGGAACCGGCCGCGCCTTCGTCCGATCCCAAGGTCGCCGCCGCGCAGGCGCATCTCGAGCAGCTGAAAGCAGCGGTCGCCTCGACCCAGCCTTCCGAGATCGACAAGATCAAGCAGCAGCGCGCCGAGCTTGACGCGCTGGCGCGGGAGCTCAGCGCTTCGCAGAATGCCAGCGATCCCGCTTGGGTCGCCGCGGCCAATGGCTACAATGACCTCGTCGCGCAAATGAACGCGCTGATCGCCGCTGCCAACAGCGATGGCGCGGCACCGTCGCCAAGCACCCGCGGCGACGTCAATGTCGAACGCGCCGAGCACGAGCTCTCGCTGATCGAGCGCCAGGTCGAGCCGATGCAGCCCGGGGACAAACGCCTCGGCGAGCGCTTCCTCGCCGATCTCGACCGCATCAGCCAGACCCTCAACGCCTTGCCGGACAAGAGCACGCCGGAATGGCAGGCGACGGATGCCCATCGCGCCAAGCTGAGATCCGCCATCGTCGAGAAGCGGGTCGCGGCGCTGAAGGAAGCGCTCCAGAAAGAGATCGACCGGGTCAATGCCCTGACTTCGACCGACTTCGTCGTGGCGGAGACGGTCGATGGCCTGCGCCGCGATCTCGATGGCCTGCGCGCGGATCTCGACGCCCTGGCGGCGCCGCAGGATGCCGGCGTCATTGCGCTCGGCCAGGACATCACCCAGGTCGCCGGCGCCATCGACCAGCGCGCGCAGTCCGCCGGCGCCGCCACCGCGCAATATGGCGACGTGAATGCGCGGCTTGCCGAGATCGATGGCCATGCCCGCGCCTTCAAGGTGCCGCCGCCGCTGGCCGGCAGTGCGACCAAGGACGAGGCGGCGGCTTACGGCGCGGCGATCGCCGAGATCCGCCGGCAGAGCGCGGAGGATCTCACCTGGCTCGACAGCATCAACGGTAAGGTGCCGCTGAACCCGGAGCAGATCGAAAGCTTCAACCGTTCCCAGGCGGCGCTGGCCGTGACGACGCCGCAGGAGGTCAACCAGTCGCTGCTGAACACCCAGGCCACGCTCGACGCCGCGGTCCAGCAGGGTCTCACCTATGCCGAACTGCTGAACAACGCCGATGCCGGCAATGCCGACGACCAGGCCAACCTCATGACCGGCGCCGGCAAGTTCGAGGAATACCAGAACAACCTCGCGGCCGGCCTGGTCGCCGTCGATGCGGCATCGGCGCTGGATGCGGCGGTGGCGCGGACCGACGCGCCCGACCGCGCCGCCCAGCGCGCCAAGATCGCCGGCGCGCTGGAGAAATACCAAGGCAGCCATGCCGAGGCGCTGGCTTCGGTGCGCATGCCAGAGGCGCGCTCATCAAGCGCCGAGCTTGTCGCGATCGCCGAGGAGGTATTGAAGCGACCGGAATATGCCTACCAGTGGAAGCGGCTGGTGGTGAATGCCGACCTGCAGCATTTCGACAAGATGACCGGCAGCATCGACGAGAACACCAGCAGCGACCTGGTGGTCAGCGTGTATCACTGGGTCTGGGACGAGTTCCAGGTCACCACCGCCGAGCAGCGCGAGGGCAAATGGTATCTCTACGCCAACAAGCTGCGCCGCTTCACCTCGGGCGGCCCGACCACGCCGACCGGTCGCTGGATCCTCGCCGACCGATTCGAAGGCAGCGAGATCCTGGAAGCGAACATCGCGGAGTGACGCGGCCGGCATCCGGTTGTTTGACAAGGCGGGAGGTGAGCCCCACACTCGCTGCCATCGGGCGTTGCAGGGCAATGGGGCGGGCGGGCGAATGCGGGGTGGGCGGATCGGGCAGCTGCCGCTAGCGGCCGCGCTGCTGCTGGCCGGATGCGTCCAGGCCCCGACGACCGGCGACAGGAATCCATCGCGTGAAGGGGTTCCTGCATTCGCGCCGACCGACACCTGGTACTCGCATGTGGAGAGGCGGGGCGACCGGGTTCTCTATGCCCATGCCGGTATCGCCAATGTCGAGCGCGACGCCGCGCTGCTGATCGGCTGCACCTCGAAGCAGAAAGGCGTGCTCCTCGGCGTCACGTTCGGCTCCAGCTTGTCCATCGAGGAGACATGGCGCCCGGTGACGCTGACATTGGATGGCAACAGCACGCTCACGCAGCGCTGGATGAGCGGCGACACGGGCTACGCCATCGAGGATTACGAATCCGGTTTCGCCGCGGTCGTGGTGGCACTGAAGAAGCACCGCTCGGTCACGCTGGTGATGGGCGATTCCGATGCCCCGCTCGACCGCAGCAGCTTCACCCTCGACGGCGCCGAGGCTGCGATCGACCTCGTGATCTCCAATTGCGCCAAGGCGGTTCCGGACTGAACCGGACCTGTCACAAACCCCGCTGCACGAAAGCGTTCATCCTGCGCGCAAATGCAGCCGGGTCGGGCAGGGCCTCGCCGTCCTGGATCCGCGCCTGGTCCAAGAGCAGCCAGCAGGCGTCGTCGAGCGCGCTGTTCTGGCCGCCCTTGGAGACGGCTTTGGCCAGGCTGGCGATCATCGGATGGGTGCCGTTGATTTCCAGCACCCGCGGCAGCGAAGCTTCCAGCTTCTTGTGCTGGCGCAGCAGCTTTTCCAGATGCATGTCGAGATCGCCCTCGGCCGCGACCAGGCAGCAGGCGCTGTCGGTCAGCCGATCGGAGACCCGCACGTCCTTGACCGCGTCCTTCAAGGTGAGGCGCATCAGCGCGATCAGGTTGTCGATGCCTTCCGCCTTGGGTTCCGGCTTCTCGTCCTTCTCGCCGTCCGCCTTCTTCACCGCGTCGAGCTCGGCGGCGCCGCGGGTCGCCGACTTGAACGGCTTGCCGTCGTAATCGCTCACCGCCTGCATCCAGAACTCATCGACCGCATCGGTCAGCAGCAGCACCTCGACGCCCTTCTTGCGGAAGCCTTCGAGATGCGGCGAGCGCTGCAACGCCTCGACCTCGTCGCCGCTGATCGTGTAGATCCCGCTCTGGCCTTCCTTCATCCGGCCGACGTAATCGGCAAGGCTGACCGGCGTATCCCCGGCCGTGGTGCGGAAGCGTGCGAGCTTCAGGAGTGCGGCGCGGTTCGCCTCGTCCTCGTAGATGCCTTCCTTCAGCACGGCGCCGAAGCTGTCCCAGAACTTGAGGTACCGTTCCGGCTCGTTCTCGGCCACCTTGGCGAGCTCGCCCAGCACCTTCTTCACGAGGCCGGCGCGGATCTTGGCGATCAGCGGATTGGCCTGCAGGGTCTCGCGGCTGATGTTGAGCGGCAGGTCCTCGGAATCCACCACGCCTTTGAGGAAGCGCAGCCAGCCCGGCAGCAGGTCCTCGCAATGATCGGTGATGAAGACCCGCTTCACATAGAGCTTCAGCGACTGCTTGCGGTCGGGGTGAAAGAGGTCGAAGGGCTTGGCGCTGGGCACGAAGATCAGCCCGGTATAGTCGATCTTGCCCTCGGCCTTGAAATGCAGGGTCGCCCAGGGCGCGTCGAAGGCATGCGCGATGTGGTGATAGAACTCGGTATACTGCTCCGGCGTGATCTCCGACTTGGAGCGCGTCCAGAGCGCCGCCGCCTGGTTGACGTGCTTTTCCCCCGTGCCGTCGTTCAGCCGCACCGGCAGGGCGATGTGGTCGGAATATTTGGCGACGACCTTGGAGACGTTGGCGCCGTCCAGCCACTGCTCCTCGCCCGCCTTGATGTGGAGGGCGATCTCGGTGCCGCGGCCCGTCTTCTCGGCCGGCGTCACGCTGAACTCGCCGCGGCCTTCGGATTCCCAGGTCCAGGCATTGTCTTCCCCGGCGCGTTTCGAGGTGACCGTGACCTTGTCCGCCACCATGAAGGCCGAATAGAAGCCGACACCGAACTGGCCGATCAGCGAGACCTTCTTGTCGCCGCTGGTTTCGGCTTCGAGCTCGCTCATGAACTGGGCGGAGCCCGACTTGGCGATGGTGCCGAGATTGGCAATGAGCTCGTCATGGCTCATGCCGATCCCGTTGTCGGCGATGGTCAAGCGCCGGTTCGGCTTGTCGATCGTGATGGTGACGGCGAGATCCGGGTCGTCGCCCAGCAGGCCGGCCTGGGTCAGGCTCAGATAGCGCAGCCGGTCGCAGGCATCGGAGGCGTTGGAAATGAGCTCCCGCAGAAAGACCGATTTGTCGCTGTAGAGCGAATGCGCCACGATGTCGAGCAGGCGGCTGACCTCCGCCTGGAACCCGTGTTTCTCAGCGGTCCGCTCCGCCACCATGATCCGATACTCCTCCGCAAAAGCCTGATTGCGGCCGCTGATATGCGGAATTTCCCCTCCGGATTCAAGATGCGGTTTTGCGGAGGTTCAGGGCGGCGGCTTCAGGCGGCCTTGGCCATTTGCGTCATCGGCAGGTAGATCCGGAACGTCGTGCCCAGGCCCTCGTTGGTCTCGACCGAGATGGTCCCCTCGAGGCCCAGGACGATGCCGTGCACGGCGGCGAGCCCGAGCCCGCTCCCTTGGCCGAATCCCTTGGTCGTGTAGAAGGGCTCGAACATATGTTCCAGGACCGCGCGCGGGATGCCGCCGCCATTGTCCCGGACGCTGAGGCATATGCAGGGCCGGTCGGGTGGCTGCGTGCCGACATGAACGAAATGCGTCCGACCGTCGGTGCTGGTCACGACCGCGAGCGGCGCGCCGCCGGTGGGCGGCATGTGCTTGGCGCCGATCCGGTCGGCCGCAAGGTCGAAGGCCGGCTGGCGGATCGCGACTTCGATGGCGCCCGGCCGCATGCCGATCGCATCGCGGGCGTTGACGCACAGATTCATGATGATCTGCGATATCTGCCCGGCATCGGCCCGGATCGCGGCGGATTCGCTGCCGGTGAGAGACGTCAGCATGCTCTGGGGCGTGGTGGCGCGGAGCAGCGCCAGGGTCTCCTTGGCGATGGCGACCACGTCCACCTCTGCCTCGATCCGACCTTCGCTTGCGGCGTCCTTGCGGGAGAAGCTCAGGATCTGCTTGACCAGGCCGGAGGCCCGCGTGGCGCCGCCGACGATCTTGTCCGCCATCCGCTGCTGCTGCGGCCGGTCGGCCAGGTCCGCCTTCAGCATTTCGGCAAAGGTCAGGATCGCGGTCAGCACGTTGTTGAAGTCATGGGCGATGCCGCCGGCCAGGCGCCCGATCGCCTCCATCTTCATGGCATGGTGGAACTGGTCGCGGAACTCGGCCCGCTCGCGCTCGAGACGCGTCCGCTCGGTGAGATCGGTGCGCATCAGCACCAGCCCGCCCTCCGGGCCGCGATGGGCGCGATAGAGGAAGGTCCGGCCATCGATGAGGCGCGCGAGGAAGTTGTCGGCGGGCGTGGTGACCCGGGCCGGGAAGTCCGCTTTGAGCGCAGCGGCCGCCGGGTCGCTGTCATCCAGCATGCGGGCCTCCGCCTGCAACAGCCGGTCGAGCGCCGCCCCGGGATCGGCGCTGGCGGTCTGCCCGGCGAGCAAGGCGCGATAGGCCTGGTTGGCAAAGACCACCCGGCCCTGGCGATCGCTGACGACGAACGGGTCGGCCGAGGTGTCGAGCGCGCTTTCCAGCCGCTCGCGCTGGCGGATGGTCTCGGCGCGTGCGGCCCTGGCCTCGCGCGCGGACGCCTTCGCGGCGCCGGCCTGCCGGATCGTGAGATAGACCAGCGCGCCGCCGGCGAGCAGCAGCAGCAGCACCGAGCCGATCATCTGCTCGAGCACCTCGCTCAAGCGTGCGCGATTGAGCAGGGTCGAGTCGTTCAGCAGGAGATACTGGGTCATGTTCCGCGTCTTCAGCCGCTGCGCGGCGATCAGCGAGGCCAATGGATCCTCCGCCGCCCGGTCGCCGTCGATGACGTGATCCACGCTCGTATCGACCATGCCCATGGTGCCGTCGAGACTGGAGAGATCGGCATCGAGTTGCGGCAAGGCACGAATCTGGTGAGCCTCCGCGGAATCCCGGAGGAACAGTAGGCGGCTGATGTAGATCTCGCGCTGGAGATCCAGCGCTTGCGCATTTTCCGCCGTCCGGTCGCGACGGAAGCGCTCGAGCGCCAAGGCCAGCTTCAGGGCCTCGGAGTCCATCTGCACGGCGCCCCAACTGCCTTGGCGATAGGTATGCTCGATCAGCTGGCTTTGCTGGATCAGCGCCTGTGCGAGATAGGTGCCTGCCGCGAGCGATGTCAGGGCGGCGGCGACCAGGATCCAGTGAAAGAGACGAAGGACGCGCGGCTTCATTCTTCGCCGATCGTCTTCATCTGCCAGATCATCTTGGTGGCGGTTGCTTCGTTTTGCAGCTCGGGATGCTGGTCCAGCGGATAGATCAGCCAGAACGGCCCCTTGTCCCGCACCCGCATATACTTGCCGTCAACCTTGTAGGCGACGATCACGTCGTAGTTCGCCGCATCGCTGAGCGGGACTTCGACGCTGTAATCGTTCAGCGCCGTCATCACCAGCTTCGGCGAAGCGAGCCCGGCGGCCTTCAGCAGGTCGCGCAGCAGCACGCCGTCGAAGGTGGTCTTTCCCGGCAGGAAGGGGGTCGCCGTGACGATCCGGGCCTGCGGCATCTTTTCCAGATCGGCGACCGTGACCTTATAGCCCGCGGTGCCGATGGCCAGGGCCAAGGACTCCGGCTGGTCCTGTGCCGCCGCCGCCGCGCATCCGATGAAACCCGCACAAACCGCTGCCAATACAAGGCGAAATGCCCGCATGACCACTCCTGCCCAATCGTGTTGACGCCCCGGCGAGGATGGCATGCGTGATTTAAGGCGGAATTAACACCTATTCGGATAGTTTCCGGGCGGCTTTGCCGGTACCGATCCGGCGTCGCGCGGCCCGAGGGAGGGAAGATGTCAGCGAACGAGATGACTGCCAGCAAAACCACGGTCCTGCTGGTCGAAGACGACGAGACGGTGCGGGAAGCCGTCTCCCTGATGCTGGAGCGCGCCGGCTACGCCGTGACCACGGCCGAGAACGGACTGGTTGCAGCCGGCCTGCTGGAAGACTGGGGACCGAAGCTGGTCATCACCGACATCTTCATGCCGGACGGCGACGGGATCGAGACCCTCAATCTGGTCAAGCGCCGCTGGCCCGGAACACCGGTCATTGCGATCTCCGGCGGCAGCCCGATGCTGCGCATCGACTATCTTCAGGTCGCGGATGATTTCGGCGCCGCCGCGACCATTGCCAAGCCCTTCGTCACGGAAAGCTTCCTCGCGACGGTCGCCAGAGTGCTCGCCGAGGGCTCGCCCGCCCGCCCGAACTGACCCGCTTCATAATCGCCGCGAGTTCTGGCAGCATGCCGGGCTATTGCCCTCGCGGAGGATGAAATGGCCGCCACCCGCCTGCAGCCCGTTCCGGCTTCCAACACGCCGGCGAGCGCCCGCTCGGATGAGGAATGGCGTCTGCGCCGCGAGCTCGCCGCCTGCTACCGGCTGATCGCCCATTTCAAGATGACCGACCTGATCTTCACACATATTTCGATGCGGATTCCGGGGCCGGAGCATCACTTCCTGATCAATCCCTACGGCCTGTTCTTCGACGAGATCACCGCCTCCAACCTGGTGAAGATCGATCTCCAGGGCCAGGCGGTCGAGCCCACGCCCTATCCGGTCAACCCGGCGGGCTTCGTGATCCACAGCGCGATCCACGGCGCGCGCGAGGATGCCCATTGCGTGCTCCACACCCACACCAAGGCGGGCTGCGCCATCGCCGCGCAGAAGGACGGGTTGCTGCCGGTCAACCAAATCAACCTCGAGTTCTACAACAACGTCGCCTACCACGATTACGAAGGCATCGCCCTCGATCTCGACGAGCAGAAGCGGCTGGTGGCGGACCTCGGCACCAAGTCGGTGATGATCCTCCGGAACCACGGCCTCCTGACCGTCGGTAAGGACGCGCAGCAGGCTTTCCTGCGCATGTACTACCTGGAGAAGGCCTGCGAGATCCAATTGACGGCGCAAGCCGGCGGCCAAGCGCTGCTGATCCCGCCGAAGAATGTCTGCGAGCATGCCGAGCGCCAGTTCAACGCGCCGCCGCTGCCTTCGAGCGACGGCCGTACCTTGAGCGATCCCGACGGCTACGATCTCGCCTGGAGCGCGCTCTTGCGCCTGCTGGACCGGATCGACCCGGGCTACAAAAACTGATGCGCCGGCTCTTCCTGGCGCTGGTCTTCCTCGTTGCCGCGCTCGGCCCGGCGACGGCGGACGATCTGGTCGGAAAATACGCGGCCGCCGGCGTCGATCCGCAAGGTCGCAACTACAAGGCGGCGGTCCAGATCGAACAGCTCGGCAAGGTCCACATCGTGTTGTGGAAGCTCGCCGGCGGCGCCGCCTATAAGGGCATCGGCATTCGTCTGGGCGACAAGATCGGCGTCGGCTATGGCGGCGCCGACACCAAGTTCGGCGTCGCGGTCTACAAGGTCAATGGCGGCAGGCTGGAAGGCCTCTGGGTCGACAGCGGCGATCTCAAGTCGGAGCTGGGCAAGGAGACGCTCGAAGGCTCGCCCGATCTCAGCGGCACCTACCAGGTGACGCTCGGGCAGAATCGCGACGGCCTCACCAACTACACCGGCACGATCGAGATCAAGCGCACCGGCAACACCTTCGTCTTCTACTGGCCGATCGCCAAGCCGCCGAGCATCGGCGTCGGCGTCCTGCTCGACGACATGCTGGTCGTGGCCTATAGCAGCAACCCGGAAAAGCTGCCCGGCGTCGTGGCCTACAAGGCAACCGACGCCGACACTCTGGATGGAATTTGGGCCGGCCTCGGCGTCAAGAAGACCGGCGACGGAAGCTACAATATCGCCGCGCCGAAGAAGGCCGGTACCGAGACCCTGAAGCGCCAGCCCTGAACCTTCCTTTCGCCGTCATGGCCGTCCCCGGACTTGGCTCCGGGGATTGACCCGGCCATCTGCTCCCGCGAGATGAGGCGCTTCAGACGATCAAATTCTGCGGCTTCCCGGCGAAGAAGTTGAGGATATTGTCCAACCCGCCGCGCACCAGCCGCTCCAGGGCCGCGGTGCTGTTGAAGCCGATATGCGGGGTCAGCACCACGTTCGGCAGATGCATCAGTGGCCGCTCCGCCATCGGCTCGATCGGGAAGACGTCCAGCCCGGCGCCGTAGATCTTGTTCTCGGCCAGGAGCTTCTCCAGGCAGTCGTAGTCCATCAATCCACCCCGCGCGGTGTTGATGACGATCGCGTTGGGCTTCAGGGTATTGAGCAGCACCGCATCGATCAGCCCGCGGGTCGCGTCGTTCAGCGAAAGATGCAGCGACACCACATCCGAAGTGGCGAAGAGCTCGGCCAGGTCGATGAATTTCACGGTCGAGAAATTGCGGCGATAGCGGCCGGCGCTGCGGGTCCAGGCCACCACCTCCATCCCTAAGCCCAGCGCCATGCGGGCAGTCTCCCGCGCGATCGGCCCGAAGCCGACCAGGCCGATGCGCCGGCCCTTGAGTTCGAGGCCCGAGGGATGCTCGGCCCAGCCGCCGCCGCGCACGATGCCGTCGAACTGCACCACCCTTCGGGCGACGCCGAACATCAAGGCGATCGCATGCTCGGCCACCGTGCGGTCGCCGTAGCCGGGCGTATTGGCGACCCGGATCCCGCGTGCCTTCGCCGCGTCGAAATCGACGAAGCCGTCCACGCCGATGCCGAGGAAGGAGATGATCTTCAGGTTGGGGCAGGCCTCGATCGCCGCCTTTGAGACTTTTGCCCAGTTCAGGAGGATCGCATCGGCCTTGGCACAGCGCTCGATCAGCAGCGCGTCGTTGTCGACCGTGCCGGTCTCGACCGCCAAGGTCACGCCCTCCGGCAGCTTCCAGCTCTGGAGCAGGCCGACCGTTTCCGGCGAGGCGTCGGGTGAAGCGATCAGCGGCAAGTCATGTCCCCGGCAGGTTCCGATTCATTCTGGCCGAACTCCGCGGCGTGATCCAGCATCTCGACGGAGCCGGACCGAGCCCCTAAACTCGCGGCCTTTCCGAACATGCAGCACAGGGGAGTGGAGCGATGAAACCGGTGGTTTGGGGCGTCGTCAGCACGGCTTTGATCGGCATGGAGAAGGTCAATCCGGCCATGCTCAAAGCCAAGGGCGTCGAGTTCCGCGGCATCGCCTCGCGCGATCTCGGCAAGGCCCAGGCGGCCGCCAAGCAGCTCGGCATCCCCAAGGCCTATGGCTCCTATGAAGAGCTGTTCGCCGATCCGGAGATCGAGGCGGTCTACAACCCGCTCCCCAATCATCTCCACGTGCCGGTGACGATCCAGGCGCTCAAAGCCGGCAAGCATGTGCTCTGCGAAAAGCCGATTGCCTTGACCGCCGCCGAAGCCGAGCAGCTGGTCGAAGCCGAGCGCGCCTCCGGCAAGCTGGTGGCGGAAGCCTTCATGGTGCGCTGGCATCCGCAATGGCTGACGGCGCGCAAGCTGGTGGCCGAGGGCCAGATCGGCGAGGTGCGCGCGGTCCAGGTCAGCTTCAGCTATTTCAACGACGACCCCAACAATGTCCGCAACATGAACGACATCGGCGGCGGCGGCATTTACGACATCGGCTGTTACTGCATCATCTCCGGCCGCTGGTTCTTCGGCATGGAGCCCGAGCGCGTGGTCTCGATCATCGACCGTGATCCGAAGTTCGGCACCGACCGCCTGGCCAGCGCGCTGGTGAAGTTCCCCGGGAATCGCCAGCTCTCATTCATGGTCTCGACCCAGCTCGTCCCCTACCAGCGGGTCCAGGTCTTCGGCACCAAGGGGAGGATCGAGATCGAGATTCCGTTCAACGCGCCCCCGGGCTATCCCTGCCGGGTATTCAAGGACAGCGGCAAGGACTTGAAGGGCAGCAGCATCGAAACCATCGCCGTCGAGCCCTGCGACCAGTACACGCTGCAGGCCGAGGCCTTCTCGAAGGCGGTCCGCAAGGAAGCAGCCTGGCCCTTCCCGATCACCGACGCCGTGCAGCAGATGCGCATCATCGACGCGCTCTATAAGAGCGGCGACAGCGGCAAGTGGGAGGCGGTCTAGGGCCTCAGTGGCCGGCGCGGTCATCCCGCGTCGGCCGGCCGCTCAGGAGCCAGAAGGGATAGATCGCGTAGTTGAGCGCGATTAGCAGGGCGATCGGGACCACGACCGCTGAGAAGCTGGCGCCCCAGGCGATTTCCCAAGCTTGGGTCTCGAGACAATTGGGCGTGATGGGCTCGCCCGTGTCTTCCAGCTCCAGCGGAGCTGTATTCACCGCGCAATCCACCCGGACATCCGCGAAGAATGTTCCCTTCTGCATCGGCTGCAGAAACAGCGCGTGAAGGCCCCACAGAATGAGCGCGACGACGAGCATGGCGGAAGCCAGGCCGCCGGCCTCGCCCCCGACCCTCACCGCATGCCGCTTCTTTCCCAGGCGGAATCCCTTGGCGAGATCGTTGAGGAACGAGATCTGCATGCCGTCTGCCGTTGGGCGCAGGCGTGGTCGCGGCAGGAAGCTGAAGACGCACAGGCAGGCGCCGACAATGCAAAGGAGATCGACGCCGGCGATGCTGAGGAATTTCGACGCGCCGTCTGGATCGGACCCGAAGATCTGCTGCGCGACGATACCCAGCTTCGGAAAGGGAATGGTGAAAGCCTCACCCAGATACGCGGTGGCACGCATCCATGCCGGAGCGGCCCCGGCCGACAGCCAAGGCGTCACCGCGGCGTAGAGGATCGGCAATACGATCGCACCCAGCCATCCGAGGCCGGCGAGATATCGCCGCCCGTGCCCGCGCCGAGCCCGCGCTTCGGTATAGGCCTTGGCGAAGGCATATTCACGCTGTCCGGCGGCGGCCTCGTCCTGGATGTCCGGCTGCGTCATCGAGATTCGAGGCTGCTTCGGCTGGTGCCAACGATCAGCATACCATAGCGCGTGAGTGGGAGCGCCGCCAAATCGCGCTTGATGCCGCCTAGCCGAACACCGAGCGCAGCTTGTCGGAGGCGGACTGGGCGACGTGATGCGCCGCTTCCGCCGCGCGGTCGGCCTGGCCTTGCGCTTCGGCGGCGACGGCGTCGCGCACCCGGTCGAAATTCTCCTCGGTCTGCTGCAGCAAGCGCGTGAGCTCGCCGCCGTATAACTGCAGCTGATCGCGCAAGGCTTCGGGATCGGCGGCGCCGAACATCCGACCGAGCACGGCGCGGATCGCCGCCGCCGGCTGGTCCCAGAAGATGCGCTCGAACAGGCCGAAGAGATCCGGCTGGTCGTTGTCGAGCAGGAACTGCGGCATCGGGATCAGCGGCCCGGGCGGCGGCAGCGAGGCGTTCAGCGCGGCTTCCGCATCGACGATGCCAGGGCCCCAGCCATGGTCCGGCCAATAGGGCGTCATGCGCGCCGAAGCCGCGAGCACTTGCCGGAAGACACGGTTGAGCGCGGTGCGTCGGCGGTAGCGCGCCTTCAAACCCTTGTCGTCATGGAAGCGCAGCCATAGCGCGCCGATCGCCGCCACCGCGGGTGCTGCAAACGATGTCCCTTCCGATTGCTTGGTGCCCTCTGAAGGCAGTAGCCGGCTGGCCGTGGCATTCCAGACATTCTCGGCGGAGGCGGCGATGTCCAGGCGTCCCCAGGCACTGCGGCTCCAGGGGCCCTCCATGATGCCGCCGCCGGCATCGGTCCGGCGCCGTGCGCCGCCGACGGCGATCGATTGCGGATAGAGCGCCGGGCAGACCACGACCGGCACGCATTGCCCCGCGGCGCAGCAGATCAGCATGTCCCGGGCATAGGCGTTGCGGATTGCCGCCCAGACGCCGGTCCCGGTGACGCCGCCGAGGCTGATCGAGAGGATGTCGCAGTTCTGGCGCACCGCGCGGTCGATGCCTTGGGCGGCAATGCTGGGCGAGACCAGGACGACCGACCGCGTCACCCGCATCGGCTCCAGCTTCGCATCGGGCGCGATGCCGCTCAGCTCGGTGCTATTGGTGCCGGGATCGGCGGCGATGATGCTGGCGGTCTGCGTCCCATGGCCGAAGAACTCGCCGAGCGCCGAGCTCTGGCCGCTCGGAAGCGGATCCTCGCCCCTGGGGGTGCCCCGGATCTCGTCGAAGCCGCCGATCGGGTTGGTTTGGCGGGACAGCAGCGCGTGGTTGGTTATCCCGGTGTCGATATGCCCGATGGTGATCCCGCCGCCGCGATCCTTACCGGCATCGGCCAGCTTGTTCCAGGCCCGCGGCACGCGCATCTGGGTCAGTGACCAGCGCTTGTCCGGGTGGGATTCCGCGCGCGGGTCCTTGCAGATGACGTTGAGCGGCGAGGCCGGGAGATCCGGCTCCGCGCCGGCGACCAAGCCCTTCTCGACCGCCGCATAGGCGATGTCATGCGGGTTGGCGATGAGACTGCTGAGGCTGACCGCCGGCAGGGTCGCCACGTAGTAGTTCCTGAGCGAGGGGATGTCTTCGCCGGCGCGGTAGCCCGGAAACAGGCGCTCCAGGTTGACGTCGCCATAGACCTGCTCCAGATGCTGGCGCAACGTCGCGGCGCTCGCGGTCGGCGCCGCCTCGATCACCAGCGAGAGCAGGCCGGGATCGCGCTCGATCGGTTCGAAGGCTCGATTGGGGTCGCGCACCCCAATGCTGCGCGCGATCAGCCGCTGCGCGGCCCGCCTTGTGATTGCGCCCGCGGTCGCGGGCTTCGCCTTGGCCTTTGGCTTGGCGCGCGGCTTGGTCCTTGCGGGCTTGGGCTTGCCACGGTGACGCCGCTTGGCGGCTGCTTTTCGAACGCCCCTCGCCATCTCGGTCCCCCATGGAAAGGGTCCGTCCCACACGGGCTAATCTACGCCGGATTTCGGAATATCGCAGCGCTTGTGATGGGCGCCCCTGGCCAGGACAGATTGACCGACTGGAACAAAAAGAGTACATTTCCATTTTGCGCTCTCGCTGCGCCCGCCTCGGCCATCGCCGGTTGCATAGACAGCGCATGTACGAAATGCCGTATCGCCGCTCCGGCTCTCTTGCCATCTTATCAATAATATCAATGGTTTAGGATCTTTTTTCCTCTCCGGACGGGTGACGCCGTCAATGCAAGGCGGCACCCGCGCGCGCAGGCAACCTTCCCGGGCGACGATCCTGACTTCGCGCTTGCCTCGCCGCTGGAAAAGCCTATATTCCCGGCAAATCCCAGGGTCGTTATGAGATCCAGATAAGGGTGGGCCAACGGCCCGCCTTTTTTATTGCCCGCTTCTCATGCGGCGCCTGAGGAATAGCGACACGGACTGACAGAGAAGCATGGCGCTGAGCCAGGAGATCGAACGCATCATCACGCCGACTGTGGAAGGCATGGGCTACGAGCTCGTGCGCCTCACCGTCTCCGGCGGGCACCGCAAGACCCTGCAGGTCATGGCGGAGCGCAAGGATGGGCTCAACATGTCGCTCGACGATTGCACGCATCTGTCGCGGGCGATCTCCGCGGTCATGGATGTCGAGGACCCGATCGAGGGCGCCTATTCGCTGGAAGTCTCCTCGCCGGGCATCGACCGGCCGCTGACGCGGCCCAAGGATTACGCGCGCTTTGCCGGCTTCGAGGCGAAGCTCGAGACCAGGGCACCGATCGACGGCCGCAAGCGCTTCAAGGGCAAGCTGCTGGGCCTGGAAGCGCAGAGCGTGAAGATCGAAGTGGAAGGCGCGGCGCTCGCGCTGCCGCTGGAAGAAATCGAAAAAGCCAAGCTGGTGCTGACCGACGATCTCATTGCCGCGCATGAGGCGAATGACGGTGGCGCCAACGACGAACCAGAAAACCTGAATTGAGAGACCGAGGTTAGAGAGAAGAAGCCATGGCCATGGACACCACGATCGCCATCCCCCGGATGGAGCTGCTGCAGGTCGCCGACGCGGTCGCCCGCGAGAAGAGCATCGACCGCGACGAAGTGCTGATTGCGATGGAGCAGGCAATCCAGAAGGCCGGCCGCTCCAAGTATGGCCATGAGCACGACATCCGGGCGGCGATCGACCGCAAGACCGGTGAGATCAAGCTGACCCGCGTGCAGGAAGTGGTCGATACGGTCGTCGAGAACGAGGCGACCCAGATCCCCTTGAAGGCCGCGCACCGCCGCGACGCCAGCCTGAAGGTCGGCGACTTCATCATCGACGAGCTGCCGCCGATCGATTTCGGCCGCATCGCCGCCCAGACCGCGAAACAGGTCATCGTCCAGAAGGTCCGCGAGAGCGAGCGCAAGCGCCAGTTCGAGGAGTTCAAGGACCGCAAGGGCGAGATCATCAACGGCCTGGTGAAGCGCGTCGAGTTCGGCAACGTGACCGTGGACCTCGGGCGTGGCGAGGCCATGCTGCGCCGGGACGAGCTGCTGCCGCGCGAGACCTTCCGCAACGGCGATCGCGTCCGCGCCCTGATCCTCGACGTCCGCGAGGAGCCGCGCGGCCCGCAGATCTTCCTCTCCCGCACCCATCCCGATTTCATGGCGAAGCTGTTCGCGCAGGAAGTGCCGGAGATCTATGACGGCATCATCGAGATCAAGGCCGTCGCCCGCGACCCGGGCAGCCGCGCCAAGATCGCCGTCATCTCCCATGACAGCGGCATCGATCCGGTGGGCGCCTGCGTCGGAATGCGCGGCAGCCGCGTCCAGGCCGTGGTCCAGGAGCTCCAGGGCGAGAAGATCGACATCATTCCCTGGTCGCCGGATCCGGCGACCTTCGTGGTCAACGCGCTGGCGCCGGCCGAAGTCGCCAAGGTCGTGCTCGACGAGGATTCGGGCCGTATCGAGGTCGTCGTTCCTGACGAGCAGCTGTCGCTCGCGATCGGCCGCCGCGGCCAGAACGTGCGCCTGGCGTCGCAGCTCACCGGCTTCGACATCGACATCCTGACCGAAGAGCAGGAGAGCAAGCGGCGTCAGGAAGAGTTCAAGACCCGTTCGCAGATGTTCATGGACGCCCTTGATGTCGATGACGTCATTGCCCAATTGCTGGTGACCGAAGGGTTCACCTCCATCGAAGAAGTCGCCTTCGTGCCGACCGAGGATCTGGCCGGCATCGAGGGCTTCGACGAGGACGTCGCCTCCGAGCTGAAGACCCGGGCCCTGGCCTGGATCGAGGCCGAGGCCGAGCGCATGAACGCGCGCCGCCGCGAGCTCGGCGTTGCCGATGATGTCGCCGCCATCGAGGGCCTGACCCCGGCCATGCTGGTCGCGCTGGGCGAGAAGGGTATCAAGTCGCTGGACGACCTCGCCGACCTCGCCGCCGACGAACTCAACGACGAGAAGGACGGAATCCTCAAGGATTTCGAGGTTTCGACCGAGGACGCCAACGCCATCATCATGGCCGCCCGCGCCCATTGGTTTGAGGACGAGAAGAAGGCCTAAGGAACGGCATGGAAGCAGCGATGACCACGGTCCTGGACGGGGAAGACGCGGCGCCGCAAGGCGATGCGGACGGCCGTTCCATGCCCGAGCGGAGCTGCATCGTGACCCGGCAGGCCCTGGAGAAGGACCAGCTGATCCGTTTCGTGCTCGGGCCCGACAATGCGATCGTGCCGGACCTTTCGGAAAATCTTCCCGGCCGGGGTTATTGGGTCACCGCCAGCCGCAAGGTCCTGGCCGAGGCGGTCAAGAAGAACGCCTTCGCCAAGGCGATGCGGGCACCGGTCAGGCCGGATCCCGATCTGGTGGACCGGGTGGCGGGCCTCATCGACCGGCAGGTCGTCGATCTGCTGGGCCTGGCCCGGCGAAGTGGCAGTTTGGTGACCGGTTTCGAAAAGGTCGATGTCGCTTTGCGCACCGGCAAGGCGGTTTTGCTGATCGAAGCCAAGGATGCCGGGGCGGATGGGCGCGCAAAGCTGGCGCGACACACCCTTCCTGGGGTAGAGATATGGTCGCCGCTGACAGCCGAGCAGCTCGGCCGGGCCATCGGGCGGGACCACGCGGTGCATGTCGCGGTTGCGCCGGGCGGCTTAGCCAACCGCCTCAAGATGGTGCTGCGGCGCCAACAAGGACTCTCTGACGACGGGGTTGCCGGTGCGGGCCACGCATCGGCTCAGCCTCGAACCGAGTAAACGAAGCGACCAAGCGGAACTGGAACTGAAGCAACGATGAGCAACGAAACCGAAGCCCCGACCCGGAAACCGCTCAAGCTGTCCTCGCCGGGCAAGCTGGAGCTGAAGAAGACGGTCGATGGCGGCCAGGTTCGCCAGAGCTTTCCGCATGGCCGCACCAAGACGGTCACGGTCGAGCTGAAGAAGAAGCGCACCTACACCCAGGGCGCCGGCGGCAAGATGACCGAGGTTCCGCACGAGGCCGAGGCGAAGCTGGGCCTTACCACCCCGCCGCCGGCCCCGGAGGTCGACGATCGCCCGCATCACACCCTGACCGAGCATGAGCGGGTCGCCCGCACCAAGGCGCTCGAGCAGGCCAAGCGCGACGAGGACGTCCGCAAGCAGTTCGAGGAAGAAGAGGCCAAGCGCGCCGCCGAAAGGTCCGAGCGCGAGAAGGCCGAAGTCGACAAGCGCCGCCGCGAAGAGGAAGAGCGGAAGGCCGCCGAGGAAGCCACCAAGGTGGCGCGCGAGACCCAGGCGCAGGCCGCGGCGGTGACGGCCGCGCGCGCCGAGAAGACCGCCGATGCGGGTGCCCATGCCCATGTCGGCAAGATGCATCTCAACAAGGCGATGGCCAAGCAGGCGACCGAGGAAGCGGACGACGCGCCGCGTCGCCGCGTCGCCGGGCCGGGTCGTCCCGCCGTGGCCCCGAAGCCCGCGCCGACCCGCACCCGCGGCGACGAGCGCCGTCGCGGCGCCAAGCTGACCGTCGTCCAGGCGCTCGACGCCGAGACCTCGGAGCGCACGCGCTCGGTGGCGGCTTTCCGCCGCCGCACCGAGAAGGAGAAGCGCGCGCTGATGCAGGATCAGGGCGCGGCCTTGAAGGTCGTGCGCGACGTCATCGTGCCGGAAGCGATCACCGTCCAGGAGCTGGCGAACCGCATGGCGGAGCGCGGCGGCGACGTGATCAAAGCACTGATGAAAATGGGCGTAATGGCGACGATCAACCAGACTATCGATGCCGACACCGCGGAACTGGTGATCAGCGAGTTCGGTCATCGCATGCGCCGGGTCTCGGCGGCCGACGTCGAAGTCGGTGTCGAGGGTGAAGAGGACGCGCCGGAGCATATGCAGCCGCGGCCGCCGGTCGTCACCATCATGGGCCATGTCGATCACGGCAAGACCTCGCTGCTGGACGCGATCCGCCAGGCCGATGTCGCGGCCCACGAGGCGGGCGGCATCACCCAGCATATCGGCGCCTATCAGGTGACGACCCCGTCGGGGAAGAAGATCACCTTCATCGATACCCCCGGCCACGCGGCCTTCACCGAGATGCGCGCCCGCGGCGCCAATGTCACCGACATCGTCGTGCTGGTGGTTGCCGGCGATGATGGCATCATGCCGCAGACCGTCGAGGCGATCCGCCATGCCAAGGCCGCGGAAGTGCCGATCCTGGTCGCCATCAACAAGATGGACAAGCCGGACGCCAATGCGCAGAAGGTCCGCCAGGAGCTCCTGAACCACGAGCTGGTGACCGAAGAGCTGGGCGGCGACGTGCTGACCGTCGAAGTCTCGGCCAAGACCAAGATGAATCTCGACAAGCTCGAGGAAACCCTGCTGCTGCAGGCGGAAATCCTCGACTTGAAGGCGAACCCGGACCGCATGGCCCAGGGCGCCGTGATCGAGGCCAAGCTGGAGCGCGGCCGTGGTGCCGTCGCCACCCTGCTGGTGCAGAAGGGCACGCTCCATGTCGGTGACATCTTCGTCGCCGGCACCGAATGGGGCCGCGTCCGCGCCATGCTCGATGAGCGCGGCGCAAACGTCGAGACCGCCGGTCCCGCCACCCCGGTCGAGGTGCTCGGTCTCCAGGGCACGCCGCAGGCCGGCGACGTCTTCTCGGTGGTGGAATCCGAGGCCCGCGCCCGCGAGATCACCGAGTTCCGCCAGCATCAGCTCCGCCAGAAGCAGGCGGCGGCGGGGGCTCGCGGCACGCTCGAGGAGATGTTCTCCAAGATCGCGACCGGCGAGGCGAAGGAACTGCCGGTGGTGATCAAGGCCGACGTCCAAGGCTCGGTCGAGGCGATCGTCAACAGCCTCAACAACCTCTCGACCGACGAGGTCGCGGTGCGGATCCTGCATTCCGGCGTCGGCGGCATCAACGAATCCGACGTGACGCTGGCGCGGGCATCGGCCGGCCTCATCATCGGCTTCAACGTCCGCGCGAATCCTCAGGCGCGCGAACTGGCCAAGCGCGACCATGTCGACATCCGCTACTACTCGATCATCTACAACGTGGTGGATGACGCCAAGGCGGCCTTGTCGGGCATGCTGGCGCCGACGCTGCGCGAGCAGTTCCTGGGCAACGCCGAGATCCGCGAGATCTTCAACATCACCAAGGTCGGCAAGGTCGCCGGCTGCATGGTGACCGAAGGCCAGGTCAAGCGCGGCGCCAAGGTGCGCCTGCTGCGCGACAACGTGGTGATCCACGAGGGCACGCTCAAGACCCTCCGCCGCTTCAAGGACGAGGTCCGCGAGGTGAAGGAAGGCTTCGAATGCGGCATGGCCTTCGAGAACTACGACAACATCCAGAAAGGCGACGTCATCGAATGCTTCGAGATGGAAGAAGTCGCCCGGGCGCTGGCTTAAGCTGACATCGTCACCCGCGCATGACGAAGTGAGAGATCAGGAGGCCGGATGGTGACATCCGGCCTCCTTGTTTTTTGCGCTCACTGCCGCAACCGGCTCGAGCGAGTGGGCGGCGCGAGGCTCAGGCGCCCGAGCTGAACTTTGCGTAGGCCTCCTGCACCAGCTTCTGGCCGGTCGGCGTGAGCTGGCCTTCCTGCAGCGTCCCCGGGCCGAAGTCGTCGGCGCTGAGCAGCGCGCTGTGCAGGGTGTCGGGAATCAGGTTGGCCGCGATCAGGCGTTCCGCGGTGATTGAAGTGATCGGCGGCTGATAGCCGTTGTAGTCCACAAAGTTCTGATAGGCATTGTCGTTGTCCAGCAGGAAGTCGAGCCAGAGATGCGCCAGCACCGGCTTCTTCGACCGGGCGGTGACCGCCCAGACGTCGTTCTGCACGGGCACCTTGCCCTTGGGCGCCGCCCAGTATTTCAGCTTGTGGGTATCGAAGCCGTCCGGCGCGTTGTACATCGCCGCCGCCAGCATCTGCCCCGACCAGATATGGTGGAGGGAGGTGTTGCCGTCGGGCAGGGTCTGATAGCCGGTCGAGACGATCTTCGGGTTGCAGATCGGGATCAGCGCCATCAGGTCTTCGAGCGCCGCCGCGTAGGCCGCGGGATCCTCGGTGTTCACGTCGAGCTTGCCGCGATAGAGCATCGGCAGCACCATCGCCTCGCGCGAATCCGAGAGAATGCCGACATGGCCCTTGTACTTCTCGGCCTGCCAGAGAATGGACCAGGGATTGTCCATGGCCGCGATGTCCTCGGCGACCAGATCGGCGCGCCAGCCGAGGCCGGTGGAATAGACCGTGTAGGGCACGGTGTATTGCGAGCCCTGGTCGTAGTAGGGGCTGTGCAGTGAAGGCCAGACATTGGCCTTCAGGTTCGGGATATAGTCGTGGTTGATCGGCTGCAGCAGCTTGCCGGCGACCGCCTGGGCGATGCGGTTGTTGGTGAGCTCGGTGACGTCGGCTTCGACCGTGCCGTTGGCGAGCTTGCTGATCGCCTCGTCGATGTCGGCGAAGATGTTCAGCACGACGTTGACGCCGTATTTCTTGCCGAAGTCGGTCATCAGCTTCGGATCGACATATTCATCGTAGTTGAAGATGAAGAAGTCGCCGCCGCTCTCCGGCTTCAAGCCGCTCTCGATCGGCTTCTGGAAGGTGGGAAGCGTGACCGGCTGGTCGGGACGCGCCAGCGGAATGCCGCCGACCGTCGCATCCTCGGCGCGCCCGAGCCCCGGCAGCAGCGTCGCCGCCGCGCCCGACGCCATCAGCAGTTTCACCACCTCGCGCCGCGTCATGCGCCCCTGCGCCAGCGCGGCGATCACGCGCTGCATCGAGATCCCGTTTCCCATGATCTGTCCCCCGTTTGGCCGTTTCGGTGATTTTATAACTGGAGAGTCAATTACGGCAAGACCGGCTGGCTCAGGACCGCGCCCAGCGGATCTCAATAATGGCAATTATTTCAATTGATTAATGACCGCTTTGCCCGAGCGCCACGAAGATTTCCTGGGATTGACGCTGACTCATCGGTCAATTAGCAATCAGACTGTCAAACGGCGATGGGATGGTGCGCGCGATGGAGCGAAAGCGCGGCAAGGCGGCGGAGTTGCGGAGCACGGCGGCGGCAATTCCGCCGCGCCGGCGCGCGAAGGGCAGTGACCGCCGCCGGCAGATCCTCGAGGTGACGCTCGACGTGCTGGCCGAGACCGGCTTCGCCGAGATCACGATCGGGCATGTCGCGCGCGCGATCGGCATCTCGACCGCACTGGTGCTTTCGCATTTCCGCACCAAGGACCTGCTGCTGCTGGAGGCGCAGCGCATGGTGGCGCGCGAGTATCACGACAACTGGCAGCGGGCGCTGGCGGCGAGCGGGCCGAGTGCCGCCGAGAAGCTGTGGGTGCTGGCCGATGCCGAGTTCGCGACCAGCATCTGCACCCCGAAGAAGATCATGGCCTGGAAGGCGTTCTGGGCCGAGGGGCGGCTGCGGCGCGAATACCTCGCCGAGTTCGGCGCGCGGAATGTCGAATACCTGCGGCTGATGACCGAGCTCTGCGCGGCGCTGATCAAGGAAGGGCGCTACCAGGGCCATGACGCGCGGATCTGCGCGCGCAGCATCGATGCGCTGGGCGGCGGGCTCTGGATGGAGCTCACCTCGACTTCGACGCCAATGACCTTGAACGAGACCCGCAAGACCGCGCTCGCGCATCTCGCCATGCTGTTCCCGCGGCACTTCACGCCGAAGGGGCCGATCCGGAAGTAGCCGTCCCGGGCTACGCCTCGGTGTGGACCGCAATCTTTCCGGCGCGCACGGCTTTCTTCAGCATGGCGTGGTCGCGCTCCGCCTGGTCGGCATAGGCGACGGCGAACCGGCCCATCGCCGCGTCGAAATTGTCCTGACCACCCAGATAGCCGGCGATCTCCAGCTCCCGCGCGCTCGCCTTGGTATGGGCGCGGGCCAGAACCCAGCCGCACATCTTCGCGTAGAAGGACAGGGCCGCTGCGTCCATTGTCTCCACCAGCGGCTTGATCTTCACATCCCGCAGCTGGCGCATGTAGCCGCGCTTGCCGCCGCGCCCGGTCGCCCATCCCATGAACACATCCGTGGCCGGCTGCATCAGCCGCTGCCCCATGACCACGCGTTGGCCGGGATGCGGGTAAGCGCTCTTGCCCGCATAGGGCTCGAGCACGGATTGCCCGGCCTCCTTCCATTGCAGGAACAGCGGGTCGTTGTTGGCCGACATGAGCAAGATGACCAGGCACCTGGTGCCGACGCTGCCGATCCCGACCACCTTCACGGCACCGTCCACCAGTCGGTACTGGTCCAGCAGCATGCGCCGGTCCTCGGCCAGCGTCTTCTGATAGTCGCGCAGGCCAGCCTCCAGGAGCGCATGCCACTCGTCCGCGCTCATGTCGTCGGGATGAAATATCAGCGGCGGTGCATCATGGATCCGAATCTGGCCGCCGACCATGCCGGCGAGTTCGGGATAGACCAGCTCCGAGGAATTGTCGGCCGTCGCTTTCTTGATCCGGCCCTGCAGCGCGGCCCCATGGGACTTCCTGAGCGCCGCCGGCGCCGCCTCCACCAGGTCGTCGAGCGTGATGCGGGAATACCAGACATCGAGCGGGCTCATCTCCGAATAGGCCTCGAGATGCTTGCGATAGCTGCGCGCGCAGCTGGTCGCGATGTCGCGTCCCTTGGCATCCGGCAGGCCGATGCTGCGCGCTGCCAGCATGAAGGAGGTCGTCAGGCGCTTGAGGTCCCATTCCCAGGGCGCCTGCGCCGTCTCGTCGAAATCGTTGATGTCGAACAGGATGTTGCGCTCGGGCGTGGCGAAGCCGCCGAAATTCATCAGATGGCAATCGCCGCAGGCCTGGACATGGATTCCGGTGCTGGGCGTCCTGGCGAGGTCCGCCGCCATCACCGCGGCGGAGCCGCGGAAGAAGGTGAACGGCGATTGCAGCATGCGGCCGTAGCGGATCGGGAGCAGCTGCTTCACGCGACCCTGGTCGCCGGCGCGCAGGATGGCGAGTGCGTCGACCTTCTTGTCGCGCTTGAAGACGCCTTGGTCGTGGCGGGGAAGCTTGTCGCGGAGCGCCCTTCCCGCCGCGCGCAATGCGGCCGAGGGTCGATCCGGTCCCGGAACTTCGGAAGACCCTGCCGCCGCCGCGGCGGCCTGGACCGCGCCGTCTTTTGTGCGAGAGAGCGTCTGGTCTCTGCTCATCTTCTTCCTCATGATCTTTGCCGGCGCCGGTCAGGAGACTTCGGGCATGCCGGAATGGAATGACATCCGGGTTCGGCGGCCGAATCATTGACATGAGTCAACCTGGCGGAATCCCAGGGAACAGGATCTGCGTTCACGTGGGCAGTGGCCCGAGCAGCCCGATCGTGCGCAGGCCGCCCAGCATCAGCTGGACGCCGAGCGCCACCTGCATGACGCTCAGGACGGTGCCAATGATTTGCAGCGGCATCGTCCCGATCGCCTTGAGGATCCTGCGCGCATACAGCATGGCGAGGAGATCGAGCGCCATCACCCCGATCAACGCGGCGCCGACGCCGGCGACGTAGCGGAAGCTCGGGCTGATCGAGAGCACGATGATCAAGGTGGCGATGCCGTAGGGCGTCACGATGGTCGGGAATGCCAGGCGAATGGCGGCGCTGCCGGTCGGCGCAGCGGGATGCGCGGATTCCGTGTCGGTCGCGGGCGCGTATTGCTGCAGCACCTGCCGCAGCGCGACCAGGAACAGGATGAACCCGCCGGCAATCAGGAGCGCGCCCAGGGAAACGTTCCAGTTGTTGAGGATCGCGCGCCCGGCGCCGGCGGCGATCAGGGCGGTGGCGCTGGAGACGCCGAAAGCTTGGAATGCAAGCTTGCGGCAGGCGCTCTCCGACGCGTCCTTGGTCATCACGGCAAAGGGCGCGATGATCTTGATCGGGCCCAGCATGACGAAGAACAGGACGAAGACCTGGGAAAGGTCCGGAATCCGCACCGCCGGCCACTCGGGGGCGCCGGTGGCCTGCGCCTGCGCGGCCGCGCCAAGCGAGAACAGCGCCAGCGCGCCGATGGCCGCCGCCCCGATGATCCGGCCCGTTTCCCGCCAATGCAGCATCGCCGCGCCAGCTCCCTTATGGGGCCTAACAGATCGAGACCTGCCGTTCGACCGACGGCCGCGGGCAGTCTCCGGTGCCGCCGAGGCGCGCGGAAGTACTTTACGGTAACGGTCGGCGCCGCGCGAAGGTGGGCGCAGCGATCGGAAAGCGGTAGCATCGCCGGATGCTCAGCGCGTTTCCGGTCCGTCTCGTCGACTATCATCCCGACTGGCCGCGCCAGGCGATGGAGCGCATCGCGCGGCTGCGGGTGCTGGAGCCGGTGCTGCTCGCCGTGCATCACATCGGCTCGACCGCGGTGCCCGGGTTGATCGCGAAGCCGATCATCGATCTCATGCCGCTGGTCAGCGATCTCACCGCGCTGGATCTGGAGCGCGGGGCGGTCGAAGCGCTCGGCTATCGCTGGCATGGCGAAGTCGGCATTCCCGGGCGCCGGTACTGCACGGCGGAGATCGGGGATCGCCGCGTGGCGCAGCTCCATTTCTTCACCATGGGGTCGCCGGCGGCGCGCCGCCATCTCGCCTTTCGGGACTATCTGCGCGCCCATCCGGGCGCGGCCGCCGCCTATGCCGCGGTGAAGCGCCGCGCGCGGGACCTGCATCCCGGCGATTCCCATGCCTACGGCGCCGAGAAGCAGCCCTGGATCGACCAGGCGGAGGCGCAGGCGCTGGCCTGGTATTCCGCGCGGGGCGCTTGACTCGGGGAGCGATCCGGGCAATTGCAGCGCGGAAATGCCCAGAAAGAAGAAATCCTCCACCCCTACCGGACAGCGCCCCTTGCGGGTCGGCGAAGAGATTCGCCATGCGCTGTCGCATATCCTGACCTTCGAGATGGATCGGCTCGACGATCCCGATCTCTACGGCAAGAGCGTCACCGTGACCGAGGTCCGGATCAGCCCCGATCTCCGCAACGCGACCGCCTTCGTGGTGCCGCTGGGCGCCACGGTCGAGGGCTATGACGCCGGGCCGCTGATCAAGGCGCTCAATCGCGCCGCCGGCTATTTCCGCGGGATGCTGGCCAAGGAAGTGCGGCTGCAGTTCTCGCCGACCATCCGCTTCAAGCTCGACGAGAGCTTCGACGAGGCGAGCCGGATCGAAGCCGTATTGCACGACCCCGCCGTCGCCCGCGACCTCGCGCCCGATGGCGACGACGATGAGTTCGAGCTCGAAGACGACGATACTGCCGAAACAGACACACCCCCACCCCAACCCTCCCCCGATTCGGGGGAGGGGGATTCTTCTCCCGCCCCCGAATCGGGGGCGGGCCGGGGTGGGGGTGCGAAACACCGCCGGAACGACGAAGAAGAACACTGATGGCCCGGCGCAAGAAGGGCCAGAAGGTCGATGGCTGGGTGATCCTCGACAAGCCGGTCGGCATCACCTCGACCGCGGCGGTGGGGGCGGTGAAGCGGCTGTTCGATGCCCAGAAGGCCGGCCACGGCGGCACCCTCGACCCGCTGGCGAGCGGCGTGCTGCCGATTGCACTCGGCGAAGCCACCAAGACCATGTCCTTCGTCATGGACGGGGAAAAGTCCTACCGTTTTACTCTGAGATTCGGCGAAGCTCGCTCGACCGATGACGGCGAGGGCGAGGTGACCGCCCGTTCCGACCACCGGCCGACCGACGACGAGATCCGGGCGGTCCTGCCGCGGTTCACCGGCTCGGTCACCCAGGTCCCACCGGCCTTCTCGGCCATCAAGGTCCAGGGCGAGCGGGCCTATGACCTGGCCCGGGACGGGGAGGTGGTGGAGCTCGCGCCCCGGACCGTGGAAATCCACGATCTGACCCTCGTAGAACGGCCCGACCCGGACCATGCGACCTTCGCGGTAAAGTGCGGAAAAGGCACTTATATGAGGGCCTTAGCCCGGGATATCGCGCTGGCCTTGGGCTCGGTCGGTCACGTCTCAGCTCTGCGCCGGACGGGGGTCGGGCCCTTCACCGAGGCGGGGGCGATTTCGCTGGACCCCCTGAAGGCTTTGGGACATAGTCCCGCCGCTTTTAAGCACGTTTTGCCGATCGAGACCGCGCTGGACGACATCCCGGCGCTGGCCTTGACGGCCACCGAGGCGATACGCCTTCGGTCCGGACAACCGGTTGGGCTTCTCCACCGTCTAGACCGCGACCGTATCCGGGGATTTGCCCCGGGCGACATGGTTTGCGCCATGTCGGAAGGCAGGCTGGTTGCTTTGACCCGTTTCGAAGCAGGCGAGCTCGTCCCGGTGCGCGTGATGAACCTTTAGATTTCTCGAAAGGAGAAACCCGATGTCGATTACCGCAGAGCGGAAATCGGAAGTCATCAAGGAATACGCCAAGGGCGCCAACGACACCGGCTCCCCTGAAGTTCAGATCGCGATCCTCTCCGAGCGGATCAAGAATCTGACGGAACACCTGCAGGGCCACGAGAAGGATTTCCATTCCCGCCGCGGCCTGCTGGTCATGGTCGGACAGCGCCGTCGCCTGCTCGACTATCTCAAGAAGAAGAACAACGCGCGCTACACCGAGATCATCAGCCGTCTCGGCCTGCGCCGCTAACGACACCAGCAATCCCGTCCCTGCAAAGGGGCGGGATTGTCGCATTCAGGATCCCGCCCAATTACCGCGACCGGCAAGCGGGATCTTTCGGGGCCGGGCCGACGCAAGCAACGCATCACAAAACTTGAGCAGCGTTGCTTCCGCGGGTCCGGCGTCGCATCGGTCGCAACGCTGTATGAAACTCCCGCCGATCAATCTGGATGGGTCGGGAGTCTGAAAGGACTCAACGAATGTTCAAGATTTTCCGGAAAGAACTCAACTGGGGTGGCCGCAAGCTGGTGCTCGAGACCGGCCGCATCGCGCGCCAGGCCGATGGCGCCGTGCTCGCCACCTATGGCGATACCGTGGTGCTCTGCACCGCGGTCGGCGCCAAGGCGCCGAAGCCGGGCGTGGACTTCTTCCCGCTGACCGTCAACTACCAGGAGAAGACCTTCGCCGCGGGCAAGATCCCCGGCGGCTTCTTCAAGCGCGAAGGCCGCCCGTCCGAGAAGGAGATTCTCACCTCGCGCCTGATCGATCGCCCGATCCGCCCGCTGTTCCACGCCGCCTATCGCCATGAGACCCAGGTGGTCTGCACCACCCTCTCCCACGACATGGAGAACGATCCGGACATCGTCGCGCTGGTCGGCGCTTCCGCCGCGCTGACGCTCTCCGGCATCCCCTTCATGGGCCCGATCGGCGCCGCGCGCGTCGGCTACATCAACGGCGAGTACGTGCTGAACCCGAAGCTCAGCGACCTGCCGGAATCGAAGCTCGACCTCGTCGTCGCCGGCACTGCCGAGGGCGTGCTGATGGTCGAATCCGAGGCGCAGGAGCTTTCCGAGGACGTCATGCTGGGCGCCGTCAACTTCGGCCACCAGCAGTTCCAGCCGGTGATCAACGCGATCATCGAGCTGGCCGAGCAGGCGGCGAAGGAGCCCTGGGCCCTTGCCGACAAGGACCCCGCCGCCGAGGAAGTCTACAGCGCGTTGAAGGCGCAGTTCTCCGCGCCGCTCGCCGCCGCCTACAAGGTCACCGCGAAGCAGGACCGCACCAATCAGGTGGCCGACGTCAAGACCAAGGCCAAGGAAGCGATCGGCACCGACGAGAAGAAGGCCGAGCTGGTCGGCAAGCTCTTCAAGGAGCTCGAGAAGGACATCGTCCGCGGCAACATCCTCGACACCTCGAGCCGGATCGACGGCCGCGACCTGAAGACCGTGCGCCCGATCGTCTCGGAAGTCGGCGTGCTGCCGCGCGCCCACGGCTCGGCGCTGTTCACCCGCGGCGAGACGCAGGCCCTCGTCGTTGCCACCCTCGGCACCGGCCAGGATGAGCAGATCATCGACGCGCTCGCGGGCGAGTACCGCGAGAAGTTCATGCTGCACTACAACTTTCCGCCCTATTCGACCGGCGAAGCCGGCCGCATGGGCTCGCCGGGCCGCCGCGAGATCGGCCATGGCAAGCTCGCCTGGCGCGCCGTGCGCCCGATGCTCCCCGTGGGCGACGACTTCCCCTACACGCTCCGCGTCGTCTCGGAGATCACCGAATCCAACGGCTCCAGCTCGATGGCAACGGTTTGCGGCACCTCGCTCTCGCTGATGGACGCGGGCGTTCCGCTGAAGCGTCCGGTGGCGGGCATCGCCATGGGCCTGATCAAGGAAGGCGAGCGCTTCGCCGTCCTCTCGGACATCCTGGGCGACGAGGATCACCTCGGCGACATGGACTTCAAGGTGGCCGGCACCGACCAGGGCATCACCGCCCTGCAGATGGACATCAAGATCACGTCCATCACCGCCGAGATCATGAAGATCGCGCTGGAGCAGGCCAAGGGCGGCCGGCTCCACATCCTGGGCGAGATGGCGAAAGCCTTGACCGGCGCGCGCGACAGCGTGAACCAGAACGCGCCGCGCATCACCGTCATCAACATCCCGAAGGACAAGATCCGCGAAGTGATCGGCACCGGCGGCAAGGTGATCCGCGAGATCACCGAGATGACCGGCGCCAAGATCGACATCGAGGACGATGGCACGATCAAGGTCGCGGCGGTCGATGCCGCCGCCGCCGAGAAGGCGATCAACTGGATCAAGGGGATCGTGGCCGAGCCGGAGCAGGGCGTGATCTACGACGGCAAGGTCGTGAAGATCATGGACTTCGGCGCCTTCGTGAACTTCCTGGGCAGCCGCGACGGCCTGGTGCACATCTCCGAGCTCGCGCCGCAGCGGGTGAAGCAGGTCGGCGACGTCGTGCAGGTCGGCCAGGCGGTGAAGGTGAAGGTCATCGGCATGGATGACCGCGGCAAGGTGAAGCTCTCGATGAAGGTGGTCGATCAGGCGACCGGCGCCGACATCAGCGACCAGATCGCCAAGGAAGACGCCGAGCGCCGCGCCGCGCGCAACGCGGATCGTCAGGCGGAGTAGGAGACGCCCGCGTGGCGTTGCACCTGCCGCAGGTGATCGGGCATCGGGGTGCGGCCTTGGCCGCCCCCGAGAACACCCTGGAAGGCTTCCGCGAGGCGGCGAGGCAGGGCGCGAAGTGGGTCGAGTTCGACGTCGGTCTCTCGGCCGACGGCCAGTGTTTCGTGCTGCACGACGACACGCTCGACCGTACCACCAGCGGCAAAGGCCCGGCGCACCTGAAATCAATCGCCGAGCTTAAAGCCCTCGATGCCGGCTTCTGGTTTGGCCGGAAGTTCGAGGGTGCCAAGCTCCCGACCCTGGCCGAGACCATTGCACTCCTCAACGAACTCGACCTCATGGCCAATGTCGAGATCAAAGGCGACCCGGAGAAACGCCACGCCGCGCTGGCGAAGGCGGTGATGCAGGAGCTGCGCCAGCTCTGGCCCGCATCGAAGCCGAAGCCGCTCATCTCCAGCTTCGAGCTGGAATGCCTGCGCACGGCGCAGGCCGAGGCGCCGGAATTCCCGCGTGGCTATCTGATCTGGGGCCGCGAGGTCGATTGGCTGGCCAAGGCGCGCAGCGTTGCGGCCGCCACCATGAACATCGACAGCGACCATGCCACCCAGAGCTGGATGGCCGAGCTGCGCCAAGCCGGCTATGGCGTGCTGGTCTATACCGTCAATGCACCGGAACGCGCCGCGCGGCTGATCGAATGGGGCGCCGACGGCGTCTTCACCGACGCCCCCGGCGCCGTCTTGGCCCGCTTGGCCAAAGGCGTATAATTGACGGCTCTGCTTGAGCCGTCATCCCGGGGCTAGGCCCCGGGATCCACGCCTTGGAAGTCGCACCGTTGAAAGGCGTGGATGCCGGGACCAAGTCCCGGCATGACGGAGAATGAAGGACCATCGAGTCCATCTGCCTGGGAGTAAGAGTTTGAAGCCGCTGAACACGCTGAAGATGTCGGGGATCGATGTGCTGCCGCTGGTGGAAGGCGGCAAGGGCATTTCGGTGTCCAATGGCGAATCCTCCGGCGCCTGGGCGGCGGCCGGCGGCATCGGCACCTTCTCCGGCGTCAACGCCGATTCCTACGACGAGCACGGCAACCCGATCCCGCAGATCTACCACGGCAAGACCCGGCGCGAGCGCCATGAGGAGCTCTTGGCCTACGCGATCAAGGGCGGCATTACCCAGGCGAAGATCGCCTACGAGGCCTCCAACGGCCGCGGCCGCATCCACATGAACGTGCTCTGGGAAATGGCCGGGGCGGAGCGGGTGCTGCACGGCGTGCTCGAAGGCGCCAAGGGCCTGATCCATGGCGTGACCTGCGGCGCCGGCATGCCCTACAAGATCGCCGAGATCTGCGCCCATTACGGCATCCACTATTATCCGATCGTGTCGTCTGCCAGGGCTTTCCGCGCGCTCTGGAAGCGCGCCTATCACAAGTTCCACGACCTGCTCGGCGGCGTGGTCTACGAGGACCCGTGGCTGGCGGGCGGTCATAACGGCCTCTCCAATGTCGAGGACCCGAAGAAGCCGCAGGATCCCTATCCGCGCGTGCTCGAGCTCAGACAGCTGATGCGCGACGAATGCGGCCTCGCCGAGACGCCGATCATCATGGCGGGCGGCGTCTGGTACCTGCGTGAATGGGCCGACTGGATCGGCAACCCGGAGATGGGGCCGATCGCCTTTCAGTTCGGCACAAGGCCGCTGCTCACCCAGGAGAGCCCGATCTCCGACGCCTGGAAGCAGCGCCTGCTGCACTTGAACGAGGGCGACGTGTATCTCAACCGCTTCAGCCCGACCGGTTTCTATTCGTCGGCGGTCAGCAACCCGTTCCTCGACGAGCTGAAAGCGCGGGCCGAGCACCAGGTCGCCTACAGCCAGAACAAAGTCGGCGAGCATGAATGGCCCTTCCCGGTCGGCGCCCGCGGCCGCTTGGTCTACTTGACCGCGGCCGACAAGCTCCGGGCCCAGAGCTGGGTCGACCAGGGCCTGACCGAGGCGCTCCGCACGCCGGATTCCACCCTGATCTTCGTGACCCCCGCGAAGGCCAACGAGATCCTGACCGACCAGATCAACTGCATGGGCTGTCTTTCGGCCTGCAATTTCTCCAACTGGTCGCAGAACGAGCAGGGCACCACCGGCCGCAAGGCCGATCCCCGCAGCTTCTGCATCCAGAAGACGCTGCAGGAGATCAGCCACTCGGACAAGATCGACGACCAGCTGATGTTCGCCGGCAACAAGGCCTATCGCTTCAAGGACGATCCCTTCTACGCGAACGGCTTCATCCCCACCGTCAAGCAACTGGTCGAGCGCCTGGTCACCGGCGACTAGTCACCAGTAAGGATCACCCACCTTGTCCCGATCGCATGCCGGATCGCTCCTGCTGCTGCTCGGCCTTGCCGTCTGCTGGGGTTACAATTGGGTGGTGATGAAGATCGGTCTGGCGGATGCCGGTCCGGTCGCCTTCGCCGCGATCCGCTGCCTCGGCGGCGCGATCATCCTGGGGTTGGTGCTGCTCGCTCTCCGGCGCAGCTTCAAGATCGTCGAGCCCTGGACCGTGGCCTTAATAGGCCTGCTTCAAACGGCGTTGGCGCAAGGCCTGATCGCCATGGCGCTCCACGGCGGCCAGGCCGGCAAGAGTGCCGTGCTCAACTACACGCTGCCCGTCTGGGTGATGATCCTCGGCTTCCTGTTCCTGAAAGAACGGCCGCGTCCGATGCAATGGCTGGCGACCTTGGTGGCCTTCACCGGCGTCATGGTGATGACCTTCCTGAACGGCAAGGCGGTTTCGTGGGAGCCGATCGTCTTCGCGCTCTCGGCCAGCATCTGCTGGGGCGCCGGCACCATCGTGACCCAGGCGCTGATGCGCCGTCACAGCGGCCGGATCGACGCGCTGACGCTGACCGCCTGGCAGCTCTGCATCGGCGGGGTGGTGCTGACCGCACTGGCCTTCATCGTACCGGAAGCGCCGCTGCACTGGACCACCAGCCTCGTCCTGGCGCTGATCTACAATGTCGGCCCGGCGAGCGCCGTGGCCTTCCTGCTCTGGTTCATGCTGCAGCAGCGGATCGAGGCCAACGTGCTCTCGCTGATCGTGTTGATCGTGCCGCTGGTCGGCATCGCCGCCGGCTGGCTGCAGCTGGGCGAGCGGCCGACCGGGCCCGACGCCGTCGGCATGGCGCTGATCCTGACCGGGATCGCCGTCATGGTTCTGAGCCAGCGCAAGAAGCTGCCGGTCACCGCCCAGGCCGAGGGCTGACGATGGCAAGCGACGTCCGCAGCCGGACGCTGTCGCCGAGCATGTCGCTCATCATCATCGTCGGCCTCTCGATCATCTGGGGCTATCACTGGGCGGTGATGAAGATCGGCCTCTATTATTGCGGCGGCATGACCTACACCGCGATCCGCTGCATCATCGCCGCGCCCCTGATGCTGGCGATCGTGAAGCTGCGCGGCGGCAGCCTGCGTCTCAAATCACCGAAGGCCGCGATCATCGTCGGCATCGTGCAGACCGCCGGCAATTTCGGCCTCGGCGCCATCGCCGTGAAGTTCGGCGAGGCGGGCAAGAGCGCCGTCCTCACCTACACCATGCCCTTCTGGGTGCTGCTGCTCGGCTTCCTCTTCCTCGGCGAGCGCGCGGGGCCGCGGCGCTGGATCGCCGCTTCTCTCGCCGGCGTCGGCACCTTGCTGGTGGCGCTGGCCGGTGGCGTCGCGCAATTGATGCCGGTGCTGCTCGCGATCATCGCCGGCGTCTGCTGGGCGAGCGGCGTGCTGCTCTACCAGCATTTCCACAAGAAGCACGGCGACGAGCCGACGGTCTTCGCCGCCTGGCAGCTCCTGGTCGGCGGCCTCTCGATGGGCCTCTTCATCCCCTTCGTGCCCGGCGAGCACGCGATCCAATGGACCTGGCCCTTCATCGGCGCGCTCACCTATACGACGCTGCTCGCGACCGTGGTCGCGGTCTATCTTTGGTTCCTGCTGATCTCGCGCCTGGAAGCCGGCATGGTGGCGCTCGGCGTGCTGCTGGCACCGGCGATCGGCCTCGCATCGAGCTGGATCCAGCTCGCCGAACGCCCGGCGCCGCTGGAGGCCACAGGCTTGGGCATCATCCTCTTCGCCATCGCCTTCTTCGCCTGGGCGGAGTGGCGGCGGGCGAGGGCTAATCCGCCAGCGCGAACGGGTTGAACTTGGTGTCCCGGTCGTAGACGTCGACGCCTTCGTGGCGCTTCAGATAATTCACCACCAGATAGGTGAGCGGCGTCGCCGCGGTCTCGTAGGCGACCTTGAACAGCCATTGAAAGATGATGAGGCTCAGCAGCGCCTCGTTCGGCATCCAAGGCTCGCCGTAGAAAGCGAGGGTGCAGAAGATGGCGCTGTCGCAGCCTTGGCCGACGATGGTCGAGCCGATCGTGCGGCTCCAGAGATAGCGACCCGCGGTCCAGACCTTCATCTTGGCGAGGATGGTGGAGTTCACGAACTCGCCCACCAGATAGGCGGCGAAGGAGGCGCCGAGGATGCGGAACTGGGTGCCGAGGATCGCGTCATAGGCGCCCTGGTCGTGCCATTCCGGGTTGGCCGGGAGCTGCTGGCCGAGATAGATCGCCGCCGCGGCGAAGAGATTGCAGCCGAAGCCGATCCAGATCGCCTTGCGCGCCCGCTTGAAGCCATAGACCTCGGTCAGCACGTCGCCGAGGATATAGGTGACCGGGAAGATCAGGTCGGCGGCCTGCAGCGTCACCGGATAGCCGAACACGGTGAAGGGCGAGATCATCTTCACCGCGATCACGTTGGAGATCAGCAGGTCGGCGACGAAGAACGCCACCACCGCGACATACAGCGTGGAATGTTCGGCCTTGGGAAGCTTGGTTTGCATCGAGGTCTCGGGGGTCCAATCGGGCGGCCCAAACGGGCGGATCTGGGTTGAATTTCCGGGGGTGGCTTTCCCGAACGCGCGCTGTTATAGCCCCGCGCAATGGGCCTGAAAACCGCCGATTTCGACTTCCCCCTGCCCCCGGACCGCATCGCGCAACACCCGGCAAAGCCCAGGGATTCCGCGCGTTTGCTGGTGGTCGGGGCGGCGCTGGAGGATCGGTCGGTCCGCGAGCTGCCGGGGATCCTCCGGGCCGGGGACCTGATGATCGTCAACGACACCAAGGTGATCCCGGCCCAGCTCGAAGGCCGCAAGGGCGAGGCCCGGATCGAGGTCACCCTGATCCGCCGCTCGGCCGAGGATGCCCGGGAGTGGGACGCTTTCGCCAAGCCGGGGAAGAAGCTGAAGCTGGGGGATGTCGTCACGTTCGGTGCGAGTCATCAGTCGCACCCCCTCCCAACCTCCCCCGAAGCCGGGGGAGGGGCGCAGCGAGACCGTCCTTTCCCTCCCCCGTCTTCGGGGGAGGGCTGGGGAGGGGGTGCCGCCGCACTGACGGCAACCATTCTTGAAAAGAAAGACTCCGGCGAAATCTCCCTCCGCTTCGACTGCGCCGAGACCGAGGTCATGGCCGCACTCCACAGCATCGGTTCGATGCCGCTGCCGCCCTATATCCGCAAGCTGCGGGCTGTCTCGGCCGAGGACGATGCCGATTACCAGACCATCTTCGCCGCGCGCGAAGGCGCCGTCGCCGCGCCGACCGCGGGTCTCCACTTCACGCCCGCGCTCCTCGCCGCACTGGAGCAGCGCGGCGTCGAACAGGCGCGGGTGACCCTGCATGTCGGTGCCGGCACTTTCCTGCCGGTCAAGGTCGACGACATCGCCGAACACAAGATGCATGCGGAATGGGGCGAAGTCTCGGCCGCGACCGCCGCGGCCTTCAACCGCGCCCGTGCCGAAGGCCGGCGCATCGTCGCCGTCGGCACCACCTCGCTGCGCCTGCTGGAAAGCGCGCTCGATACGCAAGGCAAGCTGCAGCCCTTCGCGCGCGAGACCGATATCTTCATCCATCCGGGAAAGACCGTGCGTTCCGCCGATCTGCTGCTGACCAATTTCCACCTGCCGAAATCGACGCTCTTCATGCTGGTCTGCGCCTTCGCCGGCACCGAGAAAATGCGCGCGGCCTACCAGCACGCGATCGACAGCGGCTACCGCTTCTTCTCCTACGGCGATGCCTGTCTTTTGGAGAATGCCGCGTGAGTCATTTCCAGATCCTCGCCACCGACGGCAAGGCGCGGCGCGGCCAGCTCAAGACCGCCCATGGCATCGTCAACACGCCGGCCTTCATGCCGGTCGGCACCGCGGGCACGGTGAAGGCGATGCTGCCGGAATCGGTGAAGGCGACCGGCGCCGAGATCATCCTCGGCAACACCTACCACCTGATGCTGCGCCCGGGCGCCGAGCGGGTCGCGCATTTCGGCGGCCTGCACAAGTTTGCCAACTGGCCGGGGCCGATCCTGACCGATTCCGGCGGCTTCCAGGTCATGAGCCTGTCGCAGCTCCGCAAGATCACCGAGGAGGGCGTCGCCTTCCGCTCGCATATCGACGGCGCGAAGATCATGCTGACCCCGGAACGCTCGATCGAGATCCAGCGCCTGCTCGATGCCGACATCACCATGTGCTTCGACGAATGCACGCCCTTCCCGGCAACCGAGCAGCAGGCCGCGGATTCCATGCGCCTCTCGATGCGCTGGGCCGCGCGCAGCCGCAAGGCCTTCCGGGAACGCGCGGGCTATCACCAGTTCGGCATCGTGCAGGGTGGGATCTACCGGGACCTGCGCGAAGAGTCGGCGAAGACGCTGGGCGAGATCGGCTTCGAAGGCTATGCGATCGGCGGCCTCGCCATCGGCGAGGGCCAGCAGGAGATGTTCCGCGTGCTCGACTTCACGCCGGATTTCCTACCCCAGGATCGGCCGCGCTACCTGATGGGTGTCGGCCGTCCGGAGGACATCGTCGGCGCGGTCCAGCGCGGCATCGACATGTTCGACTGCGTGATGCCGACGCGCTCGGGCCGCACCGGCCTCGCCTTCACCCGGCGCGGCGAGCTCAACATGCGCAACGCCCGCCACGCCGACGACACCGGTCCGATCGATCCGGATTGCACCTGCCCGGCCTGCCGCAACTATTCGCGCGGCTATTTCCACCATCTGATCAAGGCCAAGGAGATGCTGGGGCCGATGCTGCTGACCTGGCACAACCTGCATTATTATCAGGAAGTGATGCAGGGCCTGCGCCGTGCGATCGAGGCCGGAAATCTCGATGCCTTCGTCGCCGACTTCCACGCCCAACGAGCGGAAAGCGAGAAAGAGTGACCGACATCCAGTTGATCGCCAGCGACCTCGACGGAACCTTGCTGCGCCATGACGGCAGCCTCTCGCCACGCACCGTCGCCGCGGTCAAGGCGGCCGTCAAGGCCGGCTTCCAGATGGTGCTGGCCAGCGGCCGCCCGCCGCGCACGATGCAGCCGATCGCGGATCAGCTCGGGCTCAAGAACATAGGGGTCGCCTCCAACGGCGCCATTCTCTACGATTTCGATAGACAGGCCGTGATCGAGAACCGGCATGTGCCGCGCGATGTCCTGAAAAGCATCATCCTGCGCCTGCGCGAGCGCGAGCCGAGCGTCTGCTTCGCCACCGAGCACGGCCATCATGTCGGCACCGAGCCGCATTTCCCGCGGCCCGATACCTGGGTCAGCGGAATCGCACCGAAGATTGGCGACATCGACGCGCTCTGCGCCGAGGACGTGATCAAGCTCGCGGTGCATCACCCCGATCACGCGGTGGAGACCTTGGCGGAGCTGGTCCGCGCCGTCGCGGGCAACGAACTCTCGGTGACCTTCTCCGGCATGCATTTCGTCGAAGTGGCCGCGGCCGGGGTCTCGAAGGCACTCGGCCTCGCCGATGCATGCAAGCGGCTCGGCGTCGACCCTAAGAACGTGGTGGCCTTCGGCGACATGCCGAACGATCTCGCGATGCTCTCCTTTGTCGGCCGCGGCGTCGCCGTCGGCAACGCCCATCCCGACGTGATGGCGGAAGGTTACGAAACCACCGGCACGAATGACCAGGACGGCGTCGCCCAGGTCATCGAGGCGCTGGTCGCGGCCCGCTCGAAGGCCGCGGAGTAGGAGACACGCAATGGCCAAGTCGAAATACACCGCCCTCACGCAGCTCGGCGCGAAGAGCGATCTGCCGGCCGAACCCAGCGTCAAGACCCTGGAGCGCGTGCCCAACCCGCATCCGCGTGAGAATTACACCGTGCGATTCACCGCGCCGGAATTCACCTGCCTCTGCCCGGTCACGGGGCAGCCGGACTTCGCGCATTTCGTCATCGACTACCTGCCCGGCAAATGGCTGGTCGAATCGAAGTCGCTGAAGCTCTATCTCCATTCCTACCGCAACCATGGCGGCTTCCACGAAGGCACCACGCTCGACATCGCCAAGGACCTGATCCAGGCGATCGCGCCCAAATGGATCCGCATCGGCGGCTATTGGTATCCGCGCGGCGGCATGCCGATCGATGTCTTCTTCGAGAAGGGCAAGAAGCCGGCCGATCTATGGGTGCCGGATCAGAAGGTCGAGCCCTACCGCGGTCGGGGATAGCGCGGAGCATGAGCCTCCGCGACGCCATCCGCAGCAAAGCCCTGGAGCTCGGCTTCGATGCCGTGGGCTTTGCCAAGGCGGAACTCGCGCCGGAAGCACAAGAGAATCTCAAGACCTTCATCGCCCAGGGCCTGCATGGCGAGATGGATTGGATGCCCGCCAAGGCGGATCGCCGCGGCGATCCCAAGTTGCTCTGGCCCGAGGCGAAAAGCGTCGTCGTCCTCGGCCTGAATTACGGACCCGAAGAAGCGCCGCTCGATCTGCCGGGCGACTGCGCCAACATCTCGGTCTATGCGAGGCACCGCGACTACCACGACGTGCTGAAGAAGAAGCTGAAAGCCCTCGGCCGCTGGATTGCCGACACCCACAAGACCGAGGTGAAGGTCTTCGTCGATACCGCGCCGGTGATGGAAAAGCCGCTCGCGCAAGCCGGCGGCATCGGCTGGCAGGGCAAGCACACCAACCTGGTCTCGCGCGATCTCGGGTCCTGGCTGTTCCTCGGCGAGGTGTTCCTCGCCATCGACCTCGAAGCCGAGGCGCCTGAAAGCGATCATTGCGGCGCATGCCGGCGCTGCCTCGATGCCTGCCCGACACAGGCCTTCCCCGCGCCCTATCGGATCGATGCGCGGCGCTGCATTTCCTACCTCACCATCGAGCATAAGGGCGCGATCCCGCGCGAGCTCCGGCCGTTGATCGGCAACCGGATCTATGGCTGCGACGTCTGCCTCGCCGTCTGCCCCTGGAACAAATTCGCCCAGGCCGCAGTGCAGCCGGAGCTGAAAGCCCGCGCCGATCTCACTGCGCCGGCGCTGGCCGAGCTGGCAACGCTGGACGACGCGGCCTTCCGCCAGCGCTTCGCCGGCTCGCCGGTGAAGCGGATCGGCCGCGATCGGTTCCTGCGCAACGTCCTGATCGCCATCGGCAACAGCGGTGCCGGGGCGCTGAAGGCCGCCGCCCGGCCGCATCTTGCCGACCCCTCGCCCCTCGTCCGCGAGGCCGCGGTCTGGGCCCTGGGACGGCTTTGCTCGTCGGCCGAGATGCGGGCGCTCAAGCCCGCCGCAGAAGACCCCCATTTGGGGGTGGCCGAGGAATGGCGCATCGGCATGGATGAAAGCGCGGCCTTGCGCTGAGGCCGTCAAAGCACCGCCGCTGTCAATTTAGGGTTAAATTTCTTGCACTTGAGTGTGGGGCAGCAGCCCCGGCTCGGCTATGAGCTGGTGCCGAATAGGCCTATAATCTTCGCCATTCCTCTGGACTTTTTTCGCGGTTCGGTCGTTTCAGCGCGCCGGCCGCGCGGGACCTGACAGTCATGAAGCTTTCCTTCTCTCGGCGTCGCGTGAAAGCCTTGGGCGCTCTGAGCGCCGGCTGTGCGCTCGCGTTCGGGTTGGTCTTCGCGGATCCGGCGCTGGCCGAGCCGCGCGTCGCGCTGGTCATCGGCAACTCGGCCTATCAGGGCGGCTTGCCGGCGCTGCCCAATCCCGCCAACGACGCCAAGCTGATGGTCAAGACGCTGAAGAGCGTCGGCTTCGACGTGGTCGAGGCGGAGGATGCCAGCGCGGACCAGATCAAGCAGGCGATCGCCGCGTTCAGCAAGAAGCTGGCGGCGGCGGGCTCCGAAGGCACGGGTCTCTTCTTCTATGCCGGTCACGGCGTGCAGGTGGCCGGCGAGAATTACCTGATCCCGGTCGACGCCAAGCTCGAACGCGAAGCCGATGTGGCGCTGCAGGCGGTCGCCGCCTCGACGGTGCTGCAGCAGATGGATTTCGCCGGCAGCGCGGTGAACATCATCATCCTCGATGCCTGCCGCAACAACCCGCTGCCGAGCTCCGCCCGCAGCGCCAGCCGCGGCTTGGCCGAGATCAAGGCGACGCCGCGCGGCAGCTTCATCGCCTATTCGACCGCGCCGGGCTCGACCGCCGCGGACGGCGACGGCGTCAACAGCCCCTATACAACGGCCCTGGCGGAGGTCATCACCCAGCCCGGCCTCTCCATTGCCGACGTGTTCCAGGAAGTGCGCACCAAGGTGCTGGCCTCGACTGGCAACACGCAGACGCCCTGGGATTCCTCCTCGCTCACCGGCCGCTTCTATTTCAAGCCGCCGGAGGCGGGGCAGGTGGCTGCGCTCACCCCGGCCCCGGCAACGCCCGCCGCCCCCGCCGCGGATGATCCCTTGGCCGTGGAAAAGACCTATTGGGACAGCGTCGCCGACGGCAGCGATTCGGATGCCATCGAACTCTATCTGCTGAAATACCCCAACGGCCTCTATGTCGAGCGTGCGAAGGCCAAGCTCGCGGAGCTGAAGGGGGGCAGCACCCAGGTCGCGAGCGCTGATGCGGGGCAGACCGCATCGAAACAACCCGATGCCGCCGCGCAGACCATGGCCAAGCCGGCGGCGGGGCCCAGCTTCATCGGGCAGAACCAGACCGTCTATGCCAAGGACGGCGGCCAGGTGCGCGCCGAGCCGAGTTCCAAGGCGCAGATGCTCTCCAAGCTGCCGACCAATGCCGAAGTGACGGCGTCGGGCATCTCGACCGACGGCAAGTGGTGGCGTGTGGTGCTGGCCGACGGCCAGACCGGCTTCATGCACAACAGCGTGGTCTCCGAGCAGCCGGTGCAGATGGCTTCCGCCGCACCGGCGCAACCGGCCCAGCCGCAGACCCTCGGCGCCGAGGCCCTCGTGCCGGTTGCCGCGTCGGAACCGCAGCCTTCCGTGCCGCAAGGCAACGATGTGGCCCAGCAGTTTCTGTCGCAGGCGGCCAGTCAATTCGGGATCACCATCCCGCAGGGGCAGCCCATGCCGCAGCCCCAGCCGCAGCAAACGGCGTCTTCGCTGTCCTTCAACGACATCTACAAGACCATCAACGTCCGCGCCGGCACCATGATCTTCGACGCCGCGGGCGGCCAGCCGATCTTTCAGGCGAAGCAGGGCGGGCCGCTGATCGCCACCGCGCAGAGCAGCGACGGGCGCTGGTACAAGGTCTCCCTCCCGACCGGGCGCGGCGAGGGTTATGTCCCGATGCAATCCGTTGTAAAGTAAGGCCGCCGGCTCCGGCGGTCGGGGCGGGCACCGGGGGAGGACCGGGCGATGCGTGCCTTGGCCGGCCGCGCCCTGTTGAGCATCCTGTTATGCGGTTGGCTCTGCGTCACCGGCGTGAGCTACGCGCTCGGGTCAACGACCGCCACCGATCAGCAGGGAGCGACGTTCCGAATGAATCCGAAGCTTGCATGGTCTTTCGCGCTGCTCCTGGCGGCGTCGTTTCCGAGCCTGCCCGCGAGCGCCGACCCATCCGCAGCGATGCCCGTCCAGACCGTTCAAGCGCAGAGCGAGCTCGATTACTGGAATGCGATCAAGGACAGCAAGCAGGCCGAGGACTACCAGGGCTATCTCGACAAATACCCCAACGGCAACTTCGCCGATCTCGCCAAGCTGCGGGTGAAGAAATACACGGTGGCGGCGCCGGCAGCCGCACCGGCCGAGCCGGCGGCGGATCCGCAGCAGCAGGACATCGCCTACTGGAACTCGATCAAGTCCAGCAAGAACGCCGACGACTACAAGGCCTATCTCGAGAAATACCCGAACGGCGAGTTCGTCGATCTCGCCAAGCTCAGGGTCGAGCAATACGGCGCCCCGGCGCCGGCCGCCCCAGCGGCCGCCGTCGAGCAACCGGCCCAGCCCGCCGCCATCGAGCCTCCCGCAAACGAGCCTGCTGCCGTCGCACCGGCACTGACCTTCGTCGCGCAGAATGCGACGCTCTATGCCACCAACGGCGGCCAGGTACGGGCCGAGCCGGATTCCAAGGCGGCGCTGGTCACCAAGCTGAAGACCAATACCGAGGTGAAAGCGACCGGTCTTTCCACCGACGGCAAGTGGTGGCGGGTTGAGGTCGCCGGGCAGGGCGGCTACATGCACCGCTCGGTGCTGAGCGAGAAGCCGGTCGCCGTCGCGCAGAAGAAGAAGGCTGAGCCGGCTGCCGCGCCGGAACCGACCGGCCCTGACGAGGAGATCTGCAAGCCGACCTCCGCGGCCTCGGGCAACGGTCGCGTCGCCGCCTGCGAGCGCCTGGTCGCCAAGGCAACCGATGACAAGGCGAAGATCGCGGCCTTGGGCGATCTCGCCGCGGCGCTCAACCAGGCGAAGCGCCGCGACGAGGCAATCCGCAAATACGAGCAGGCCGCTGTCCTGGCGCCGCGCGATCCCTCGATCTACACCCGGATCGGCCTGGTGCGGCTCGACCAGCGCCGCTTCCCGGAAGCGCGCGCCGCCTTCGAGAAGGCGGCTCAGCTCGACAACCAGGACAGCGACATCGTCTTTTACCGCAGCCTCTCCTATATCGGGGTCGGCGATTTCGAGAAGGCGAAGCTCGAGGTCGAGCGCGCCTTGCTGGTGCCCAACGACCCGGCGCTCTATTACGAGAAGCTGGGCGAGATCAACATCGCGCGCGGCGATCTCGCCGCGGCCAAGGTTGCGCTCGAGCGCGGCAGCGCCGCCGATGCCAACCGGCGCTCCTTGATCCTGGCGGCGGTGAACTACTTCACCGGCAACAACGACGCCGCGGCGAGCCAGGCGTCGGCCTCCAGCGCGCCGACCGCGCCGCTCTGGGCCGCGCTCGCGAAGAAGGCGAAGGGCGATGCCGGCGGGGCCACTGCCGCGCTCGAAAGCGGCAAGGGCGCCTCGGGCGAGGCCTGGCCGGGACCGATCTATGACACGCTCTCCGGCGCCACCCCGCTCGCGAAGGCCAAGGCGGCGGCGAAGGACCGCGACGCCAACACCGGCTTCGAGCAGCTCTGCGCCTTGAACTTCTTCGCCGGCGAATGGGCCTATCTCTCCGGCGACAAGGACGCGGCGCGTAGCGCACTGCAGGCGGCGGTGGCAACCCGCGCCTATTGGACGCTGGAATTCGCCGCGGCCAAGGCCCGGCTCGCCAATATGGGCGGCTAAGGACATCCGGACCGGTTCTTTAACGATTATAAAATCGGGTTCCAAGCCTTCGGCGGATATGGCAATATTCCCGTCATGGAAGCGCGCCCCTTCACCCCCATGGTCCAGAAGCTGCGGTCCGCCGGTCTGCGTCCGACCCGCCAGCGCATGTCCCTGGCCAAGCTGCTGTTCGACGCCGGCGATCGCCATGTCACCGCCGAGCAGCTGCACCAGGAAGCCACTTCGGCGCGGGTCCGGGTGTCGCTCGCGACCGTCTACAACACGCTCCACCAGTTCACCACCGCAGGCCTGCTGCGCGAGGTGGTGGTGCAGCCGGGTCGGTCCTACTTCGATACCAACACCTCGGACCACCACCACTTCTTCATCGAATCCAACGGCCATCTCGAGGACATTCCCGGGGATTCCGTGGCCCTCGCGCGCCTGCCGGACCCGCCGCAGGGGACCCGCATCGAGCGCGTCGAAGTCATTGTCCGCGTCACCCGCGACTGACAACTGGTTGCTCGTTTCGCCTTTTATTTCAGTCGCAAGACGCTCGCTTTAGAGTAGTTCTAATCTGTTGACAGGGGCAGTTTCGGCTGCCTATGATTCGCGCCGAGGATCGGGTCGTTTCTGCGCCGGCCCGGCCTTGAGATCGTTTCAACAAGAACACTGCCGAGAAACGACTCCGCCACTGCAAAGGGAGCAAGCAAATGGCAAACCTCAAGAACTCCAAGACCGAAGGCAACCTGAAGGCGGCGTTCGCCGGCGAGAGCCAGGCCAACCGCCGCTATCTCTATTTCGCACAAAAGGCCGATGTCGAAGGCTACAACGACGTCGCCGCCGTGTTCCGCTCGACCGCTGAGGGCGAGACCGGCCATGCCCACGGCCATCTCGAGTTCCTCGAAGCGACCGGAGATCCCGCGACGGGTCTCCCGATCGGCGGCACCGCGCCGAACCTCAAGGCGGCGATCGCCGGCGAGACCCATGAGTACACCGATATGTACCCGGGGATGGCCCGCACCGCCCGCGAAGAGGGCTTTGACGAGATCGCCGACTGGTTCGAGACCCTGGCCAAGGCCGAGAAGTCGCATGCCGGCCGCTTCCAGAAGGCGCTCGACACGCTCGGCTGATTCTTTCAGCTGATGACATCCGCCGGTGCCGCCGCTCGGTTTGAGCGGCGGTCCGGCCGATGCTTACTCTCCGGTCGAACCTCTCTCGGATAGGGCGATGCGCGAAGGCAGCCTAGAGCCACCGGTCCGCCACCCGATCGCGTGGCAGGATCCCGATTTCTATGACATGGCGAAGATCGAAGCGGAGATGCACCGCGTCTTCGACATCTGCCATGGCTGTCGCCGCTGCTTCAATCTCTGCGATTCCTTCCCGCGCCTGTTCGACCTGGTCGATGCCTCGCCCGACGAAATGGCCGGCGTCGATCCCAAGGACTACAAGCAGGTGGTCGATGCCTGCACGCTCTGCGACCTCTGCTTCATGACCAAGTGTCCCTATGTGCCGCCGCATGAATGGGCGCTCGACTTCCCGCATCTGATGCTGCGCTACCGTGCGGCCGAATTGAAGGCCGGCAAGGAAGACAAGATCGGCGCGCAGTTCACCGAGACCGATCGCAACGGCAAGGCCGCTGCGCTCGTGGCGCCGCTCGCCAATGCCGCCGCGGAGAACGGCCTCGCCCGCGCCGTGCTGGAAAAGGTCGCGCATGTCGACCGCGAGGCCTATCTGCCGAAATTCCACGGCCGCACCCTGGTGCTGCGCGCCGCCGAAGAGAAGCCCGAGGTCAACACCGGGGCACCCGCCTTCGGCCGCAAAGCGGTGCTCTACGCGACCTGCTTCGCCAACTACAACAATCCCGAGATCGGCACCGCGGCCCGCGCCGTCCTGGCGCGGAACGGCGTCGCGACCGAGGTGGTCTACCCGCGCTGCTGCGGCATGCCGCATCTGGAGCGCGGCGATGTCGCCCGCGTTGCCGAGCATGCGGTGACCGTCGCCGACGCGCTGCTGCCTTACGTCGCCGACGGCTATGACGTGATCGCGCTGGTCCCGTCCTGCGCGCTGATGCTGAAATTCGAATGGCCGCTGATCCTGCCCAACGACGCGCGGATCAAGACGCTCGCCGACGCGACCTACGACGTCAGCGAATACGTGGTCGATATAGCAAGACGGGAAGGTCTGGCGCCCGGCTTGAGCGCCCTGCCGGGTGGGATGGCGGTGCATATCGCCTGCCATTCCCGCGCCCAGAACATGGGCCAGAAGGCGGCGGAGATGCTGAAGCTCATTCCCGACGCCGACCTCGCGGTGATCGAGCGCTGCTCCGGCCATGGCGGTTCCTGGGGCATCTTCAAGGGCAACTTCCAGACCGCGCTGAAGGTCGGCCGTCCGGTGGCACGCCAGGCGGTCACGGCGGGCAAGGCTTTTGTCGCCTCGGAATGCCCCCTGGCCGGCGAGCATATCGTCCAGGGCATGGAGCGGCTGGATGCCGGGAAGGCGCCGGAACACGCCTGGCACCCGATCCAGCTCTTCGCCCGCGCCTACGGGCTGAACTGAAACTTCGGAGTTCTTCGATGACTGCTGCCAAGAAGACGGCGATCAGCCGTGCCGACATCCTGCCGCCCACGGAATACGCGGCGAAGCGCGCGGAACTCCGCAAGGCGGTGGTCGCGCGCAAGCGCAAGCGGCGGATGGAAGTCGGCCCGGTCGCGACCTTCTATTTCGAATGCTACGAGACCATGCTGCAGCAGGTCCAGGAGATGCTGCATATCGAGAAGGGCGGCGAGGCGCAGATCGAGGACGAGCTCCGCGCCTACAACCCGCTGATCCCCCAGGGCAGCGAATTGACCGCGACCGTCATGTTCGAGATCGACGACCCGGTGCGCCGCGCGCGGTTCCTGGCGCGGTTGGGCGGTGTCGAGAACACCGCCTTCATCAAGCTCGACGGCGAAATGGTGAAGGGCGTGCCCGAGGCCGACCAGGACCGCACCAACGAAGAGGGCAAGGCCTCCTCGGTGCAGTTCATCCATTTCCCCTTCACGCCCGAGCAGGTCGCCCTGTTCCGCGCGAAGGACCGCCAGGTGATCCTCGGCTTCAGCCACCCGGAATACAGCCACATGGCCGTCCTCCCGGAAGAAATCCGCGCCGAACTGGCCGGCGATTTCGCCTGAGCCTCTTGCATCCAGTCTAAACGCGCTCTTTCCGTCATCCCGGCGCTAGGCGCCGGGATCCACGCCTTGGGTGCCGCTCGATGGAAAGGCGTGGATCCCGGGACCAAGTCCCGGGATGACGACTGGAGCTACTGGCATACTCAGACTCCTGCTTTGCCGGTATGCTGCTTAGCGACGAGCCGAATCGGGGGAGAGAGTGGGAGCGCAAGCGCCGACCTCGCGCAGCACCTGGCTGTTCGCCGGCACGATGCTGCTCAGCGCCTGGCTGGTGTTCCTGATCCAGCCGATGCTGGGGCGGATGATCCTGCCCAAGCTCGGCGGCGCCGCCTCGGTCTGGATCACTGTCTCGCTGTTCTTCCAGATCGCGCTGCTCGCCGGCTATTTCTACGCCCATGTCATCTCCGCGCGGTTGAAGCCGCCCCTGCAGATGGCGGCGCACGCGTTCCTCGCCGTGGCCGCGATCTTCCTGCTGCCCGTCGTCGTGCCGGAATCCTGGGCCCCGCCCGCCGATCGGCCGCCGCAAGGCGATCTCATCCTGATGATGGCGCTGACGGTCGGCCTGCCCTTCGTGGTGGTCTCGGCGACCGCGCCTTTGCTGCAGCGCTGGTACTCGCTGACCGGCGCCAAGGATGCCGGCGATCCCTATTTCCTCTACGCCGCCAGCAATCTCGGCAGTCTCGCCGCGCTGATCCTCTATCCGCTCCTGGTCGAGCCCGAGCTCGGCCTCAAGGACCAGAGCGGGTTTTGGGCGGCGACCTACCTGGTCCTGCTGGCGGGCTTGATCGCCTGCGGCTGGGTCACGTTGCGCCAATATGTTCCGCCGGTCGTGCTCTGCATGCCGGCACCCGATGCCGGGCGCGACCTCAACTGGAAGCGCCGCCTGCACTGGCTGGCGCTCGCGGCGGCACCCTCCAGCCTGTTTCTCGGCGTGACCCTGCAGATCTCCACCGACATCGCCTCGGTGCCGCTGCTCTGGATCCTGCCATTGATGGTCTATCTGCTGACTTTCGTCATTGCCTTCGCGCGGCGGCCGCTGCTGACACGCGAAGGGGTGGCGCGCAGCATTCCCTATGTCGCGACCATCGCGGTCCTGGTGTCGGGCTTCGAAACCAGCATCGGGCTGCCGCAGATCGCGATCGGCCTCGCGCTGCTGTTTTTCCTGGCGCTGAGCTGCCATTCGGAGCTGGTGGCGTTGCGGCCGGCGCCCCGGCAGCTCACCGAGTTCTTCCTGCTGATGTCGCTCGGCGGTGCGCTCGGCGGGCTGTTCAATGCGGTGCTGGCGCCGCTCGTCTTCTCGGGAGTCTATGAATATCCGCTCGCCGTCTTCGCCGCGATCGCGCTCTGGGCGATCGGGCGCGGCATCGACCCGAAAGCCTGGCTGAATTGGAAATGGCTCGCCGCGGCGGTTGCGCTGTTCCTCGTCCTGCGCGGCGTTATGACTTTTGCATCAGGGCATGGCGCGCTGCAAGGACTGGTCGTGGCGAAAGCGGTCGCGGCGGTGCTCTGCTTTGCCGCGCGACGGAAACCCGTCGCCATGACTCTGCTGGCGGCTGCGGTGCTGGCCGCCGGTTCGGACATCTCGCTTCGGCCGGAGCTGGCGCGCTATCGCAGCTTCTTCGGCGTGCATCGGATCGAGCTCGGCGGGTCGGATACCGTGCCGGTACATTTCCTGATGCATGGCAACACGACCCATGGCGCGCAATTCACCGATGCGGCGCGGCAGCGCGAGCCGCTGCTCTACTACGCGAAGGCAGGACCGGCCGGGCAGGCGATCGCGGCGATGCGCGCGGCACAACCGGTCTCGCCGGTTGGGGTCATCGGCCTCGGCGCCGGCGCCATGGCCTGCTTGCGCCAACCCGGCGAGGCTTGGACCTATTTCGAGATCGATCCCGCGATCCTCGCGACCGCGCGCAACCCCGAATACTTCTCCTATCTGGAAAACTGCACGCCCGATGCACGGGTCGTGCTCGGCGACGGCCGCTTGAAGCTGGCGCTCGAACCCGATGATTCCTATCGCCTGCTGGTGCTCGATGCTTTCGGCTCGGATTCGATTCCGGTGCATCTGCTGACCCGGGAAGCTCTCGATCTCTACATCAGCAAGCTGCAGCCCGGCGGCATGCTCCTGATGCATCTCTCGAACCGAAACATCGAGCTGCTGCCCGCGGTCGCGCGGCTGGCGGCGGACCGGAACCTGGTCGGGCGCTTTCAGTTCTTCCCCGGCGCGTCGCCGGCGGACAGTCTGATCTCCCCCTCGGAATGGGCGGTGCTGGCACGGGACGAATCGGATCTCGGATCCCTGGCGACGGATGCGCGCTGGCAGCGCTTCCCGGTGCTCATGAAAGGGCGGGTCTGGACCGATGACTATGTCGATATTCTCTCGGTGATCCGCTGGCCCTGGCGATAGCCGAGCCGACATTCTGGTCGTCATGCCCGGGCCCCGCGGACGAATGTCCGCATTCGCGGGCGGGACCCGGTCATCTGGTTCCGGTCGGCGCGAGATTGCCGGTTCAAGCCCGGCAATGACGCTTCAATTCATTCCTTGAAATTCTCGGTCGGGTTGACGCCCCAGATCCAGCTGCGCTTCAGCCAGCCCTCGTAGCCCTTGACCTCGAGCTTGCACCAGTCGTCCTTGCATTCCTCGATCCGGGCGATCACGCCGGGATCCAGCTCGGCGACCGGCCGCGCGGCCTCGCTCGGGGAATCATGCAGGGTCCGGCGGGTCTCGATCACGATCGCCATGCGCTTGCTGGTCAGCAGGTTGACGCTCACCCAGCCGGTGACGCCCTGGTAGTCGCGGATCCGCCGCCAGGTGTCCCATTCCTCGAAGATCTCCACCGGCATGCCGGAGCGCTGGTAGACCCATTGCTTGGGATAATTCTCGCCCGGCCCGGCGCGCAGGTTGACCTCGCTCGACTTGAACGAGGCAAAGCGCGGCAGCGGCAGGTTCTCCTGCGCATGGGTCGGCTGCGCCGGAATGACGCAGGCGAGCATCATCAGGCCGAAGAGGACGCGCGCGGCGAGCGAATCGGGCATTTCCCGACCAATCTAATTGGGATCGGACTCGCGTCAAGCCGCGACTTGGATTGGATTTTCCACCCTTTGGCGGGATCGGGGCCGAGCGCTGGACAATGCGGCGCCCGGCTTGCTATTGCATGAGTTCCAGCGCCGGGGGAGGCGCATCCGAGAGGTCTCTCAATGCCCGGCAAGCCCTATGTCGTCGTCACGCGGAAGCTTCCGGACAGCGTCGAGACCCGGATGATGGAGCTGTTCCGGGTGAAGCTCAATCTCGAGGACCGGCCGCTCGAGCAGGCCGAGCTCATCGAGGCGGTGAAGACCGCCGACGTCCTGGTCCCGACCGTGACCGACCGGATCGACAACGCCGTCCTCTCCCAGGCCGGCCCCAATTTGCGCCTCATCGCCTCCTTCGGCACCGGTGTCGATCACATCGATCTCGCCAGCGCCCGGCAGCGCGGCATCACCGTCACCAACACGCCCGGCGTCCTGACCGAGGACACCGCCGACATGACCATGGCGTTGCTCCTGGCCGTGGCGCGCCGGGTCTCCGAAGGCGAGCGGCTGATCCGCTCCGGCGACTGGAAGGGCTGGGGGCCGATGTTCATGCTCGGCCACCGGATCTCCGGCAAGCGCCTCGGCATCGTCGGCATGGGGCGGATCGGCACGGCGGTCGCCCGGCGGGCCCGGGGCTTCGGCCTCTCGGTGCATTACCACAACCGCCGCCGCGTCCATCCCTCCCTCGAGCAGCAGCTCGAGGCGACCTATTGGGAGAGTCTCGACCAGATGCTGGCGCGGATGGACATCATCTCCATCAACTGCCCGCACACGCCGGCGACCTACCACCTGCTCTCGGCGCGGCGGCTGAAGCTGATGCAGAAGCACGCCTATCTGGTCAACACTGCCCGCGGCGAGGTCGTGGACGAGAATGCGCTGACCCGCATGCTGGAGAAGAAGGAAATCGCCGGCGCCGGGCTCGACGTCTTCGAGCACGAGCCTGCGGTCAACCCGAAGCTGCTCCGCCTCGACAACGTCGTCCTGCTCCCGCATATGGGCTCGGCGACGATCGAAGGCCGGGTCGACATGGGCGAGAAGGTCATCATCAACATCAAGACCTTCGCCGACGGCCACAAGCCGCCCGACCGCGTGCTGGAGGCAATGCTCTGAACACTGAATCGTCGCCGGTCCGGATCGGGATCGAGGATCCCGACCAGCCGGAGATCCGCGCGCTCCTGGAAGAGGCGGATCGCTATTACGCCACGCTCTATTCCGCCGACGAGAACTTCCTGCTCGATATCTCGGCGCTGCAGCAGCCGGGCATCGCCTTCTACGTCGCACGCGACGGGGCACGGCTGCTCGGCTTCGGCGCCGTGGCGCTGCGCTCCGCCGACGCGGCCGGCCTCGCCTGGGCCGAGGTGAAGCGCATGTATGTGGCGCCCGCCGCGCGCGGCCGGCGCATCGGCCGCCTGATCCTCGACCGCCTGCTCGGCCATGCGAAGGAACGCGGCATCGGTGTGCTGCGGCTCGAGACCGGCAACAAGCAGCTCGAGGCCCTGAGCCTCTACCGCTCGGTCGGCTTCGCCAGCCGCGGCCCATTCGGCGATTACCCGGACAACGAATCCTCGGTCTACATGGAGCTGAAGCTCGCCTGATGTGCTAGGCTTCCACCACGTAAAAGACGTGGGAGAAAGCATCATGGCGTTCCAAGGCAGCTGTCACTGCGGCGCGGTCAAGTTCACCGTCGATGCCGATCTGCCGAAACAGGCGATGAGCTGCAACTGCTCGATCTGCCGCCGCAAAGGCGTGCTGATGGCCTTCTTCCCGGTCGCGAAGTTCAAGCTCGACCAGGGTGAAGGCGCGCTCGCGGCCTACAAGTTCAACAAGCACCGCATCGCGCACCAGTTCTGCAAGACCTGTGGCATCCATGTCTTCGGCGCCGCCATCAGTCCGGACGGCACCGACACGCGCGCCATCAACCTGCGCTGCGTGCCGGAAGCCGATCTCGATGCGCTCCAGGTGCAGCAGTTCGACGGGGCGTCGCTTTAGCTCAGGCAATCGCCGTGTTGATCGACTGCTCGACCGAAAGGTAGACCGTCTGTCCGTTCACGCTGGCGCTATAGGTGTCCATCACGTGACCGTTGTCGAGATAGGGGGTTTCCTGGTGCCAGTTGTTGCCCAGTGATTCCACCTTGTCGTGTTCCTCGCCATACACCCGCAGCCAGCCGGAATCGGTGAAGTCGAGCACATCCTGCGGCGTCAGGTGCAATGAGACCGACGCATTCTGGCAGTCGATGATATCGACGCCCTTGATGTGGCCTTTCTCGACGCCGAGATAGATCGAGATGTCCTCGGTGATGAACAGCGTGTCGGCTCCGGCGCCGCCGTGGATGTCGTCCTTGCGGATGTCATCGACGGTCGCGATGAGAAAATCGTCGCCGCCGCCGGCATCGACGTTGTCATGGCCGGCACCGCCCCACAGCGTGTCGTTGCCGCCGCCGCCCATCAGCAGGTCTTCGCCGTCACCGCCGAACAGCCCGTCGACGTCGTTGCCGCCGCCGAGGAAGTCGTTGCCGTCGTCGCCGAAGGCTGCCCCGCCGCCGTCGTAAAGTCGCAGCTGGTCGTCTCCGGCGCCGCCATGCAGCTCGTCGTATCCGCCATAGGCATAGACGTCGTCATCGCCGTCGCCGCCGTAGACGATGTCGGTGCCGCCGGCGCCGAAGATCGTGTCATTGCCCTGGTCGCCGTACAGCAGGCTGCCGTCGTCCCCCGCGGCCAGCGTATCGTCGCCCTCTTCGCCGTGCAGCTCGTCATGCCCGGTGCCGGCGATCAGCGTGTCGTTGCCATAGCCGCCGGAGAGGAAATCGTCGCCCGCGCCCCCCAGCACGAGGTCGTCTCCCGCCTGGCCGTAGACGTGATCGTCGCCGTCCTGGCCGTCCAGCCAGGTGTCGTCGCCATCGCCGCCCCAGAGCGTGTCGTTGCCGCTGCCGCCGTAGAGGTTGTCGCGGCCGGTGCCGCCGAGCAGGGTATCGTCGCCGACATTGCCCCAAAGCGAGTCATTGCCGTCGCCGCCGTCGATGAGATTGTGGACCAGGCTGCCGCCATACAATGTGTTGTCGCTGGCGTCGCCGATCGTGGTCTGTGCCTGCATCCACCAGGGCAGCTGCTTGAGCATGAAAGCGGGCATGGGATCCTCCTTCGGAGCATCGCGCCTGACGATCAGGACGCCGTCCGAAATCGGTCGCGCCGCCGGCCGCGGGGTTGGTGACATCTGACCCGGAACGTGACGATCCGCACCGATTCCGGGCGGGAAATCTCCGCCCGCACACCACGCGGTCAAACCGGCCGGAAAACGCTAACGCTAACGGTCCCAGCTCTGGTTGGTGAGCACGACGCGATAGCCGTCGGGATCCTCGAAGGTCTTGCCGTACTGGTCCCAATACGGGTTGTTCGAGGCGACCGGCCTGTATCCGGCCTCGACCATCGCCCCGATCGCCGCCTGGTAGGCGAGGCGCTGCGGCAAATACAGCACCAGCAGGTTGTCCTTGGTCGGCGCGCGCCCGGCCTTGTGGCCTTTGTGATGGGTGAAAGCGAGGTGATAGGCCTGTCCGGGATGGCCGAGGATCACGCCGGCGAAACCCTCGTGATCCTCGAACCGGGTCAGGATCTGGAAGCCGAGCCCCTCGCAATAGAACGGCAGCAAGGCCTCGATATTGTCCGTCGGGCGGACGATCCGGAGCGTCGGCGTCCAGATGTCATAGCCTTGGGACATCAGCGGGTCTTGCATCACCCGCCGCGCTCAAATTCTGGAGCAGCACGGACAATCGGGATCCTTGGCGATGCGCACGGTGCGGAAGGCGGGCGCCAGCGCGTCATAGATCATCAGTTTGCCGGAGAGCGAATCGCCCAAGCCCAGAATCTCCTTCAAGACCTCGGTCGCCTGCAGGCAGCCCATGACGCCGGCGACCGCGCCGAAGATGCCGGCCTCCTCGCAGCGCGGGATGAGATCGGCGGGCGGCTGCTCCGGGAAGATGCAACGATAGCAGGGGTGGCCGTCGCCGAGATGCGCCTTGTAGGTCGAGAGCTGGCCGTCGAAGCGCAGCAGCGCCGCGCTGACCAGGGTCTTCTTCAGCTTGAAGCAGACATCGTTCAGCAGATAGCGGGTGCGGAAATTGTCGCTGCCGTCGGCGATGATGTCGTAGCCCGCGATCAGCCGCTCGACATTCTCGGCATTGAGCCGCTCCTGGTGCGTGACCACCGTGACGTCGGGGTTGAGCTTCTCCAGCCGCTGCCTGGCGCTGTCGACCTTCGGCATCCCGAGCGTCGTCTCGTCGTGGATCACCTGACGCTGCAGGTTGGAGAGATCGACGGTGTCGTCATCGACCACGCCCAGGGTGCCGATGCCCGCGGCGCCGAGATAGAGCAGCAGCGGCGCGCCCAGGCCGCCCGCACCCACCACCAGCACGCGGGCGGCGATGAGCTTGGCCTGGCCTTCCTCGCCCACCTCGTCGAGGATGACATGGCGAGCATAGCGTTCGAGCTGGCGGTCGCTGAGTTCGAGCATCACGCGGTGCTTTCGGTTCGGTGGGTACGGTGGTCGCTCCACACTGAACCGTCATGCCGGGACTTGGTCCCGGCATCCACGCCTTTCTTCGGTCGCACGCAAAGGCGTGGATCCCGCGACCAAGTCGCGGGATGACGACCGAGAGGGCTGCAAGGGTCGGTGCGACACATAGGCCGCTATTCTAAACCCTCGAACAAGGCCGTCGAGAGGTAACGCTCCGCAAAAGAGGGCAGGATCACAAGTATGCGTTTTCCCTCCATGCCGGGGCGGCGGCCAAGCTCACACGCGGCGGCGAGCGCACCCCCGGAGGAAATGCCGACCGGCATGCCTTCGACCCGGGCGGCCTTGCGCGCCATCGCAAAGGCGTTGGCATTCGAGACGGTGAGGACTTCGTCGATGATGGCGCGGTTCAAGTTGTCGGGAATGAAGCCGGCGCCGATGCCCTGGATCTTGTGCGGGCCGGGCTGACCGCCCGAAATCACCGGCGAATCCTCGGGCTCGATCGCGACCACTTTGACACCCGGAATCTTCGCCTTGATCACCTCGCCGACGCCGGTGATGGTGCCGGCGGTGCCGACGCCGGCGAGGAAGTAATCGAGCTTGCCGCCGGTGTCGGCAATGATCTCCTCCGCGGTGGTCTTGCGGTGGATCTCCGGGTTGGCCGGGTTGCTGAACTGCTGCGGCATGATCGAGTTCGGAATTTCCTTCAGCAGCTGCTCGGCGCGCTGGATCGCGCCCGACATCCCGCGCGGCGCCGGCGTCAGTTCCAGCTCCGCGCCCAGCAGCCGCAGCATCTTGCGCCGTTCGATCGACATGCTCTCCGGCATCGTGAGGATCAACCGGTAGCCCTTCGCCGCCGCGACGAAGGCCAGCGCGATGCCGGTATTTCCGGAGGTCGGCTCGATCAGGGTGGCGCCCGGCTTCAGCTTGCCCTCGGCCTCCAGCGCGTCGATCATGGCGAGGCCGATCCGGTCCTTCACCGAGGAGAGCGGATTGAAGAACTCGCATTTGGCCAGGAGATCGGCCTTCACATTCTCCGACTTGGCGAGCTTCGCCAGCCGCACGATCGGCGTCGCGCCGATGGTGTCCAAGAAGGTGTCGTAAATCCGCCCGCGAAACCGGGCCGCTGCTTCGGTCATGACCGCCCCTGAGAAGAATGTGAAGCTCGATGATCAGGCCTGGTTTGGGCCTAGATGCTGAAATCCAAACGTTGATGCGCGTCCGAACGTATGCCGGCGTTCTGCGCCTTGGTGCACAGATCCTCCAGCGTCACGGCATCGAGTTTGGCCAGCATTTCGAGCTGCAGCTGGCGCCAGAGCGGACGAACGACTTCGAGCCCGACCCTTGATCCGGAAGCGGTCTCGACCGGATCGCTTCCGCCTTCGAACTGGCGGACCGCGCGAACGATCTCGCCCATGGAAATGCGGCGCCGCTCCTTGGCCAGCATGTAGCCGCCTTTCGGGCCACGATGCCCCGCCAGGATGCCCGCCCGCACCAGATGCTGCAAGACCTGTTCCAGGTAGCGCCGGGGGATGCCCTGGCGGCCGGAAATCTCCCCGGACTGCACCGGCTGGGAGCCGCCGTAATAGGCAATGTCCAGCACCGCCTCGATCGCGAAGAGGAGGCGCTTGGAAGGGTGCAACATGGCAACCGCCCTATCCATGGAGACCCTCCGATACTGAAATCTTGATTCCTGTGGAGCCGAAGCCCCCGGTGCCGCGCGCCGTGCTGTCCAGTGTAGCCTGCTCGGACCATTGCAGGCGGGTGACCGGCGCCACCACCATCTGCGCGATCCGGTCGCCGCGCTTGATGGTGAAGACCTCCTGGCCGTGGTTGATCAGGATGACGCCGACCTCGCCGCGATAGTCGGCGTCGATGGTGCCGGGCGTGTTCAAGGTGGTGACGCCGTGCTTCAGCGCGAGGCCGGAACGCGGCCGCACCTGCGCCTCATAGCCCGGCGGCAAAGCCATCGCGAAGCCGGTCGGGATCAACGCCCGTTCCCCGGGGGCCAGGCGAAACTCGTCGGCGACGGCGGCGACCAGGTCGAGCCCCGCACTCTCCGCCGTGGCGTAATGCGGCAGCGGCAGGTCGGCGCCATGGGGCAGGCGGGTGACTTTGACGATGATGGCGGACTCAGGCATTCACTCTTCCAAAATGCGCGGCGATGCGTTGGCCGAGGCGGTCGGCGACCTCGAGCTTGGAGAGATCCGGCCAATCCTCGCTGCGGTCGTTCGTCACCAGATGGATGGTGTTACGGTCGCCGCCGAATGTGCCGCGGTCCGGCGAGACATCATTGGCCAGGATCCAGTCGCAGCCCTTCTTCGCCAGCTTCGCCTGGGCGTTGGCGATGAGATTCTCGGTCTCGGCGGCAAAGCCGATCACCAATTTCGGGCGTTTGGAGCCAGCCTGCGCCATGCTCTGTAAAATGTCGGGATTGGCGGCAAGTTCCAGCGCCGGGGTGCGGCCGGAATCGTCCTTTTTGATCTTCTGGTTGGCAGGCTTCGCCACTTTCCAGTCGGCCACGGCGGCGGCGAACACGCCCACATCCACGGGCAGGCTCGCCTCGCAGGCCGCCAGCATCTCCGCCGCGGTCTCGATATGCCGGGTGGTGACGCCGGGTGGATCGGGCAAGCGCGTCGGACCGGAAACCAGGATGGTCTCCGCACCCATGCGTGCGAGCGCCGCGGCGATGGCATGGCCCTGCTTGCCGGAGGAACGGTTGGCGATATAGCGCACGGGATCGATCGCCTCGAAAGTCGGGCCGGAGGTCACCAGGGCGCGCAAACCTTTCAACGCGGCATCGGCCAGCAAGGTCTCGATCGCCTTCAGGATGTCGTTGGGCTCCGCCATGCGGCCGGATCCGACTTCGCCGCAGGCGAGATCCCCGGCATCGGGCCCGACCATCCGGATCTGCCGCGCCTTCAGCATCGCGATATTGGCCTGGGTCGCCGCATTCTGCCACATCAGCACGTTCATCGACGGCGCCAGCAGCACCGGCGCCGAGGTCGCGAGCAAGGTCGTGGTGGCGAGATCGTCGGCGATCCCGTGGGCGAGCTTCGCCATGATATCGGCGGTGGCGGGTGCCACGACCACCAGATCCGCCTCGCGCGAGAGACGGATATGACCCATCTCGCTTTCATCGGTCAGCGAGAACAGTTCCTGGTAGACCTTGTGCTCGGAGATGGCCGAGAGGCTCAGCGGCGTCACGAACGCGGCGCCGCCCTTGGTCAGGATCACCCGGAAGGAAAGGCCGCGCTCCCGCCCGCGCCGGATCAGCTCCAGCGTCTTGTAGGCGGCAATGCCGCCGGCGACGATCAGCAGAATCCGCTTCCCCGCCAGCATCGGACCTCCAAATTCCACAGTTCTTGCCAGTATTTATTCCGCAAAGGCACTATTTTCAAGTTTGGCGGAATTAACCATCAAGGCTGCGTGGATTGAGTATGAGGCGTGTCCCAACGGCTTAACCCCGACAAGGTCGCCGCGTTCCCCACTTTCCGCGGGGAAAATGGCGCAGCATGGTTAAATCGCGGCGGGTTTGCCGGCAGCCGCCGGCCCTCTAGTATCCGCCGCCTTCATTCTGATCCCGGGGAATCATCAGTTCATGGGTCCGACACCCGACAGCATCACCAGCGACGGCGCGCTTCCCGCCAAGGCCGACGTCGTCGTCATCGGCGGCGGCATCATCGGCACTTCGGCGGCGCTTGAATTGGCGGAGCGCGGCCTCTCGGTCGTGCTTTGCGAGAAGGGCAAGATCGCCGCGGAACAGTCCAGCCGCAACTGGGGCTGGGTCCGCAAGATGGGCCGCGATCCCCGCGAGCTGCCGCTGATCATCGAATCGCTGCGGATCTGGGACGGCTTGAACGCACGCACCGGCAGCGAGACCGGCTTTCGCAGGGCGGGCATCCTCTACACCTGCGCCAACGAAGCCGAGGTCGCGCGCAACGCCGGCTGGATCGAACACGCGCGCCCCTATCAGCTCGACACGCGCATGCTGTCATCGCAAGAGACCGCGAATCTCCTTCCCGGCATGAAGACCAAATTCGCCGGCGCGCTCTACACCGCTTCCGACGGCCGGGCCGAGCCGCAGAAGGCCGCCCCCGCGATCGCCCGCGCGGCACAGGCCAAGGGCGCCGTCGTCATGGAGAACTGCGCGGTGCGCGGCATCGAGCGCGCGGGCGGCCGGGTCTCCGGCGTGGTCACCGAGCGCGGGCGCGTCGATTGCTCCGGCGTCGTGCTGGCCGGCGGCGCCTGGTCCAATCTCTTCTGCGGCAGTCTCGGCATCGATCTGCCGCAATTGAAGGTGATGAACTCGGTGCTGCGCACCGAGCCGCTGGAAGGCCTGCCGGAAACCGCGACCTGGTCTTCGAAATACGCCTTCCGCAAGCGCCTCGACGGTGGCTATACGATCGCGGACGGCGATGCCAACGATGTCGAGATCGTGCCCGCCAGCTTCCGCTATCTCACCAAATTCGCGCCGGCCCTGCGCAGCCAATGGAAGGCCCTGCGCATCCATCTCAGCGGCGCCTTCCTCCAGGAATGGAACACGCCGCGCAGCTGGCAGCTCGATCACGTGACGCCGTTCGAGAAGACGCGCATCCTCGACCCGGTGCCGAACCGGAAGGCGACCGAAGGCGCGCTCAAGGCCCTGATCGATGACCATCCGGGCTTCGCCGGCGCCAGGATCGCGCAGCATTGGGCGGGCATGATCGATGTCACGCCCGACGCGGTGCCGGTGATCTCGCCGGTGGATAGCCTGCCGGGCTTCGTGATCGCCACCGGCTTCTCGGGCCACGGTTTCGGCATCGGCCCGGCCGCCGGCAAGCTCGCCGCCGACCTCGTCACCAACGCGCGTCCGGTGGTGGACCCGAAGGACTTCCGGCTCGGTCGCTTCTTCGACGGCTCGAAGATCGAGCTGATCGGCGGAATCTGAGGCGATGCTCGATCTTCTGTTCGCACCGGTCACGCTGCTCGGCCAGCCGTCGAGCGCGCTGGAGCTGATCGCCGTCGTCACCGGCCTGGTCACGGTCGCCCTGGCCGCGAGGAACCACGTGCTGAACTGGCCCGTCGGCCTGGTCAATGTGGCCTGTTCCTTCGTGATCCTCGTCCATGTGAAGCTCTACGCCGATTCGGCGCTGCAGGTCTTCTTCGCGGTCTTGAGCCTCTACGGCTGGATCCATTGGCGCGGCGGCGGCACGCCCGCGCCGGTCATCCGCTGCCCCTGGCGCGATCTTCTGGTCGCCTTCGCCGTCACGATCGTCGCCACCGCGGGCATTTACCTCGCGCTCACCTACTGGACCGACGGCCGCCTGCCGGTGTTCGACGCCTCGATCCTGACCTTGAGCGTGCTCGCCACCTGGCTGCAGGCGCGGCGCGCGGTCGAGAGCTGGTATGTCTGGATCCTGGTCGATGTCATCTCGATCCCGGTCTATCTCGAGCGCGGGCTGCCGTTCTTCGCCGGTCTCTACGCGGTCTTCCTGGTGATCTGCTGCTTCGGCCTCTGGTACTGGCTCCGGGACCTGCGCCGGCGTTCGACGCCTGTTGCGGCATGAGCGCCGGCGACCATGCCCTGGTGATCGGCAAGTTCTATCCGCCGCATCTCGGCCACCACCTGGTGATCCGCACCGCCGCCGCGGCTTGCCGGCGCGTGAGCGTCGTCGTCATGGCCTCGGCGGTGGAATCGATCCCGCTCGCCGACCGCGTCGCCTGGCTGGCCGACGCGCATGCCGGCGAATCGAACGTCCGGGTGACCGGGGTGATGGACGAGCACCCGGTCGACTTCGAAAGCGATGCGGCCTGGGCAGCGCATGTCGCCTTGATGCGCGAGGGCCTCGCCGCCCTGGAGGCGCCGCGCGTCACCGCGGTCTTCAGCTCCGAAGCCTACGGGCCCGAGCTGGCGCGGCGCTTCGCGGCGGTCCCTGTCGCGGTCGATCCCGATCGCCGCCTGGTGCCGGTCTCCGCCCGCGCGATCCGCCGCGATCTCGTCGCCGGCTGGGAATACCTGGCGGCGCCGACCCGTGCCGGGCTTGCCTTCCGCGCGGTCGTGCTCGGCGCCGGATCGACCGGCACGACCACGCTGGTTTCCGCGCTCGCCGACCATTGGCGGGCCCGCGGCGGCGCCCATGGCCTGACGCGATCAGTTGCGGAGTTCGGCCGCGCCTATTCGCTCGAGAAATTTGCGCGCGCCCGCGCCGCGGCCCAGCTCGCCGGCAAGCCGCCGCCGGCGAAGGAGGATCTCCCCTGGGAAAGCGCCGAGTTCGCGCATGTGGCGCGGACCCAGCTTGCGCAAGAGGACGCGGCGGCGGCCTTGGGCGGGCCGATCCTCATCTGCGACACCGATGCCTTCGCGACCACGGTCTGGCATGAGCATTATGTCGGCGGCGACAATGCGGCCGTCGCGGCGATCGCGGCGTCGCGGCGGCATCCGCTCTATCTGCTGACCCATCCGGCCGATGTGCCCTACGCGCCGGACGGCCTGCGCGAAGACTCGCAGCCGCGGGAATGGATGACCGAGCGCTTCGTCGCCCGCCTCACCGAGACCGGGCGCCGCTTCGTGGTCCTGCGGGGCGATCGCCGGCAGCGCCTGACGGCGGCGGTCGAAGCGATCGAAGCCGAACTGCGCACGGCCTTCAGCTTCGCGCCGCCGCTCTCGCCGGAGACGTGATCAGCGGGTGAACAGCAGCCCCGCGGCCAGCACGGCGATGATGATCCAGAGCCACCAGTTGCTGCCGGTGCGGTTGATGACCTTCAGCGCTTCCGGATCGAGCTTCAGGCCGCCTTCGGCCAGGTGGCCGACCAGCCGGTCGATGTTGCGCATCACCGCCGGCAGGCGCTCGATCGCGTGGACGAATTCCGCGCCCGCCTGCTCGATCCGCGCCTGCGGTCCGCGATTCTCGATCATCCATTGCTCGATCAGCGGCTGGGCGAGCTGCCAGATGTTGAGATGCGGGTTCAATTGCCGCGAGACGCCCTCGGCGATCAGCATGTTCTTCTGCAGCAGGAGCAGCTGTGGCTGCACTTCCATGTCGAAGGTCTCGGCGGCGGCGAAGATCTGGCCGAGGATCCGGGCGAAGGAAATCTCCGCCAGCGGCTTGCCGTGGATCGGCTCGCCGATCGAGCGCAAGGCCAAAGTGAAGTCCTCGACCGATTGCGAGGCCGGCAGATAGCCGGCATCGACATAGACCTGGGCGATCCGCGCGTAATCGTGCTCGACGAAGCCCATCAGCATGTCGGCCAGGAAATAGCGGGTCTTCTTGTCGATCCGGCCCATGATGCCGAAGTCGACAACCTGGATCGCGCCGTCCAGGCCGACGCTCATGTTCCCGGGATGCTGATCGCCGTGGAAATAGCCGTCGCGGAAGGCCTGGTGGAAGAAGACGCCCGCGGCCTTGGTCAGGATCTCGTCGACATCCAGGCCGGCCGCGCGCATCGCCGGCGCGTCGTCGAAGGGAATGCCGGAGAGCCGCTGCTGGGTCATGACGCGGCGCGCGGTCCGGCTCCAGTCGATCTCCGGCACGCGATAGGTGGGATCGCCCTCGAAATTCCCCCGGAGCTCCGAGGCCGAGGCCGCTTCCAGCCGCAGGTCCATCTCGACCCGCACCGTCGCCGCGAAGGTCTTCACCACCTCGACGGGTTTGAGGCGGCGCAGCTTCGGCTGCGTGCGCTCGATGACCTCGGCGATCCAGAGCAGCAGGTCGATGTCGCGCGCGAAAGCGAGCTCGATATCGGGGCGCAACACCTTGACCGCGACGGCGCGGCCCTCGGGGTGTGCCGCATCCGGCGTGGTGACCGCGAAATGGACCTGGCTGATCGAGGCGGCCGAGACCGGCACGTCGTCGAATTGCAGGTAGAGCAGATCGATCGGCGCGCCGAGCTCCGCCTCGATCGTGCTGCGCGCCGCGAAGGAACTGAAATGCGGCAGCTGGTCCTGCAGCTTGGCGAGATCGGCCGCGACCTCTTCGCCCAAGAGATCCGAGCGCGTGGACAGCACCTGGCCGAACTTGATGAAGGCAGGCCCGAGCTCGCTCAGCGCATTGGCCAGGCGTTCGCCGGGTCGGAGATCGCCGACCGGCCGGCCGAAGATCACGCGGATGAGGAAGAGGACGACCGGCGTCAGGCCGGCGCCGGCCAGCGCTTCCTCGAACGGCGACAGTGCCCCGTGCCGCGCCGCGCTGCGCGCCATCTGGAACAGGCGATAGAGTGACCGGAATGCCCGCAGCATGAATCTAGATCCGCCAGCCCGAATGGAGCGCCGCGATCCCGGCGGAGAGATTGCGATAGGACACGTTCTGGAATCCGGCTTCCGCGATCATGCCGGCCAGGTGGTCCTGGGTGGGAAAGCGCCGGATCGACTCCACCAGGTACTGATAGGAGTCGCGGTCCTGCGCCACATGCTGCCCGAGCCAGGGCAGCACCTTGAAGGAATAGACATCGTAGAGCTTGGCGATCGCCGGCACCGCGACATGCGAGAATTCCAGGCAGAGGAACCGCCCGCCGGGCCGCAGCGCGCGATAGGCCTCGCGCAAGGCCTTGGCTTGGTCGCCGACATTGCGCAGGCAGAAGGCGATGGTATAGGCGTCGAATTGCATCTCGGAGACCGGCAGCGATTCGGCATTGCCGGAGACCCAGTCGATCCCCGACAGCACGCCGCGGTCGATCGCCCGGTCGCGCCCCACGCTCAGCATTTCCGGCGTCAGGTCGCAGACCGTGATCGCACTCTCCGGCGCCCGTTCGTGGATGCGGAAGGCGATGTCGCCGGTGCCGCCGCCGACATCGAGGAAGCGCTGGCCGTTGCGGGGGTTCAGCCAGTCGATCATCGCCCCTTTCCAGAGCCGATGGATGCCGCCCGACATCAGGTCGTTCATCAGGTCATAGCGGCCGGCGACCGAGGAGAACACCCCGCGCACGAGTTCGGTCTTCTCCGCCGCATCGACGCGGCGGAAGCCGAACCAGGTTTCTTGCTGTCCTTCATTCATGCGCCGGACAATAGCGGCGGGAGTCTGAATAGGCCAGTGCGCGGCGATGCGGCATCAAGTCTGGGGCACCCCCACCCCAACCCTCCCCCGAAGACGGGGGAGGGAGAAAACAGAGCGCGGTGCGGAGCCCTCCCCCATCTTTGGGGGAGGGTTGGGAGGGGGTGCCCCGCAATGATTCTCTCCGCTCCTGACACGCGCTGGCAGTGGCCGACCTTGGAACACGGCAGCCGACGCGCTAAGTTTGGAACTTCCGTCGAACATCCCCCAGCGCCTTTCCAAGGGTCCCATGCCCGAGCTGCCCGAAGTCGAAACCGTCGCCCGCGGCCTCGCGAAGAGGCTGGAGCGCCACAAGCTGGTCAAGGTCGAGACCAGGCGCGGCGATCTGCGCTGGCCCTTTCCGAAGGGCTTCACCGAGAAACTGACCGGACGCAAGGTGATCAAGGTGCGGCGGCGCGCGAAATACATCGTCGCCGAATTGGACGACGGCAATGCCTTGCTGGCGCATCTCGGCATGTCGGGACGGATGCTGCTCTCCAAGGGCCGGCCGGAGACGCTCGAGACCCATGACCATGTGATCATGGAGACCGATGACGGCTGGTGCCTGCGCTTCAACGACGCGCGCCGCTTCGGCATGATGGACCTAGTCCGCACCGACCAGCTGGAGCAGCACAAGCTGATCAAGGGCATCGGCCCCGAGCCGCTCGGCAATGAATTCAGCGGCCCGATTCTCGCCGCGGTTTTGAAGGGCAAGAAGACCTCGATCAAGGCCGCGATCCTCGACCAGAAAGTGGTCGCGGGCGTCGGCAACATCTACGCCTCGGAAGCCTTGTTCCGCGCCGGCATCAGCCCGAAGCGCCTGGCCTATACCGTGCAGGGCGACCGCGCCGAGAAGCTCGCCCGGTCGATCAAGACCGTGCTGAACGAAGCCGTCGCGGCCGGCGGCTCCTCGCTGCGGGACTATGTCCAGGCCGACGGCGAGCTCGGTTATTTCCAGCACCGCTGGCGGGTTTACGAGAAGGAAGGCCAGCCCTGCCCCAACGGCCCGGGCAAAATCCGCCGCATCACCCAGGGTGGCCGCAGCACTTTCTATTGTCCGAAGTGCCAGCGCTAACCATCTGCGAACGACAGCGTCACCCCAAAGGGCTATCGATTTTATGCAGGAACAAGCCGTCACCGCCGCCGTGGACTGGCTGATCCAGGCGGCTTTCGCCGGGAGCAGCGAAAGCGAGTTGCTGCAGGGTCTCTGCGATCGCTTCGTCGCCGGTGGGCTCCCCTTGAAACGTGTCGCGGCGGGGTCCGGCCTGCTGCATCCCACCATCGATTCCCGCGGCTTTCGCTGGGTGCGCGGCGAGCCGGTGCAGCGCGAGGAATATTTCCACGACCGCGTCTCGCTCGCGGATTGGGAGAAGAGTCCGTTTCGCACCCTGGTCGAGGGCAATGAGACTTCCATGCGCCGTCGCCTCGACGGCGATTATCGCCTCGGCGAGTATGAGTTGCTGGATACTTTGAAGGCGGAGGGCTGCACGGATTACTATGCGCTGATCCACCGCAACGGCGATCCGGAAGTCAGCGGCAAGGTCGGCAGCATGGTCTCGTCCTGGACCATCGACCGGCCCGGCGGTTACAGCGATCTCGAGATCGCGCAGCTCGATCGGGTCGCCTCGGCCTTCGCGCTCAGCTATCAGAGCCGGGCGCTCCACGGCACCATCCGCACCCTGCTGGAAACCTATCTCGGCGCCGGCGCCGCGCAACGCGTGCTGGGGGGCAACATCAACCGCGGCCAGGCCGATGCGATCCAGACCATCATCTGGTACAGCGACCTGCAGCATTTCACCCGCATCGCCGACGAGGTCGAGCGCGAGCATCTCTTGAGCTTCCTCAACGAATACGCCGCCTGCCTGGTGGAATCGATCGAGGCGCATGGCGGCGAGGTGCTGAAATTCATCGGTGACGGCATCCTCGCGATCTTCGGTCATGACGACATGGGCATCGCGCGGTCGAACGCCCTGGATGCCGCCTTCCGCGCCGAGGCGAGGATCGCGGCGCTCAGCGAAGCGCGGCTGGCCCAGGGCCAGCGCACCACCGACTTCTATCTGGCGCTCCATTGCGGCGATCTGCTGTTCGGAAATTTCGGCAGCGCCAACCGCCTCGACTTCACCGTGCTGGGTCCCGCGGTCAACGAGGCCAGCCGCATCGGCGGCATGTGCCGCTCGCTGGACCAGCGGGTGATCGTCTCCTCGGCCTTTGCCGAGGGGGCGGGGCCGCGCCGCCGCGACCTGGTCTCGCTCGGCCGCTACGCCTTGCGCGGCGTCGGCCAGCCGCAGGAACTCTTCACCATCGACCGCAGCGCCCGCCGGGCGTCCTAGCCGTGCGGATTCTGCCGTGCCGCAATCCGCGCACGTCGCCTCTTATATTTCCATTTTTCTCGAAATACCCCTTGACGGCGCCCAGCTTCGCGCGCATCTTATTTCCATGAAACTCGAAATAGCCGCCCACCAGCTCGAATCCCTCGGCAACCCGCTTCGGCTGAAGCTCTACCGCGCCTTGGTGCGGGCGGGGCAGGACGGGCTTTCCGTCGGCACCTTGCAGGCGAAGCTCGATCTCGCGGCGTCGACTCTATCGCATCACATCCGGCACCTGCGGGAAGCCGGGCTCATCACCCAGGAGCGGCAGGCGACGACCCTGATCTGCCGCGCCAACTACGACGCGATGAACGGGTTGGTCGGTTATCTGGTCGACGAATGCTGTATGGACGCGGCCTGCGCCGGCGGAAAGAAGGTGGCCTGATGACGATGAACGACCTCCCGATTGCCGTGATCGGCGCTGGACCGATCGGCCTCGCGGCCGCGGCGAACCTGGTCGCGCGCGGCATTCCCGTCCGGGTCTATGAAGCCGGGAACGCGGTCGGCGCCAATCTCCGGGATTGGGCGCATGTGCGGATCTTCACCAGCTGGGAGCAGAGCATCGACCCGGTCTCGCGCCGGCTGCTGGAGGCCGAGGGCTGGTCGCTGCCGCAGGGCAATGCCCTGCCCACCGGCGGCGATCTGGTGGACCGCTATCTCACGCCGCTGAGCCGCGTGCCCGGCCTCGCCGATGCGATCGAGACCGGCGCCAAGGTCACGGCAATCTCGCGCCAGGGCATCGACAAAGTGGCGAGCCGCGGCCGCGAGACCAAGCCCTTCGCGCTCCGCATCCGCAAGCGCGACGGCGCCGAGCGCGTCGATCTCGCCCGCGTGGTGATCGACGCATCCGGCACCTGGCAGAATCCGAACCCGCTCGGCGCCTCCGGCCTGCCGGCGGTCGGCGAGGCGGAGGCGCTGGATCATCTCGCCTATGGCATGCCCGACATCCTGGGGCGCCAGCGCGATTGCTATGCGGGCAAGCGCGTCGCCGTGGTCGGCGCCGGCTATTCCGCGATCAACGTGCTGCTCGACCTGACCAAGCTTGAAGCGGCCGGGACGCTGCTCTGGGTCGTGCGCGGCAGGAACATGGCGAAGATCTACGGCGGCGGCGATGCGGACGAGCTGGCGGCGCGCGGCAGGCTCGGCCAGCATCTGAAGAGCCTGGTCGAGTCCGGCCGGGTCACTTTGGTCACCGGCTTCGCGACCGAATCCATCGCGCGCTCGGGCAACGGCGTCACGCTCTCGGGCCGGGTCGATGGCGAGCCCGTCACTCTGCCGGTGGTCGATGAGGTGATCGTCGCGACCGGCCAGCGCCCCGATCTCGAGATGACCCGCGAGCTCCGGCTCGAGCTCGATCCCTGGCTGGAAAGCGTCAAGCTGCTGGGGCCGATGATCGACCCCAACCTGCATTCCTGCGGCTCGGTCGAGCCGCACGGGCACCGCGAACTCGCGCATCCCGAGCCCGGCTTCTACACGATCGGCGTCAAGAGCTATGGCCGCGCGCCCACCTTCCTGCTGCTGACCGGCTATGAGCAGGCGCGCTCCGTGGCGGCGGCGATCGCCGGCGACATGGTGGCCGCCGACAACGTGCAGCTGGTCCTGCCCGATACCGGCATCTGCCAAACTGATTTCGACGAAGACGGTGCCGGCTGCTGCGCGCCGGTCGCCGCCAAGGCCGCGGCATGCTGCGGCGGTCCGGCGATCGTGCGGGAAGATGCCTGCTGCGTCGCCGACGAGGTCGCCAAGGACGAAGGCCGGAAGGGCTGCGGCTGCGGCGTCGCCGCTTGACCCTTTCGACCGCCGAAGGCGCTGCGGTCGCGGTCCCGTCCCCGAAGTTGATCGTCCCCGCGCTCGGGCTCACCCAGATCCTGGCTTGGGGCTCGTCCTATTACCTGCTCGCGGTGCTGGCGCAGCCGATCGCCGCCGATACCGGCTGGCCGCTGACCTGGGTCGTCGCGGGGCTGTCGCTGGGGCTGCTGATCGCCGGCCTGGTCTCGCCGCTGGTCGGCCGGCAGATCCACCGCCGCGGCGGACGACCGGTGCTGGCGGCGAGCGCGATCCTGATCGGCAGCGGTCAGCTCGGCCTCGCGCTATCGCCGAACCTGCCCAGCTTCATCGCCGCCTGGGTTCTGATCGGCCTCGGGATGGGCGCAGGCCTTTATGACGCGGCCTTCTCGACCTTGGGCCGACTCTACGGCCACGCCGCGCGCCACCACATCACCACGCTCACGCTGTTCGGCGGACTGGCCAGCACCGCCTGCTGGCCGCTCTCGGCTTTCCTGGTGACGGAACTCGGCTGGCGCGGCGCCTGCGGCACCTATGCCGCGATCCATCTCCTGTTCTCGCTGCCGCTCTATCTGATCGCGATCGGCGACCGGTATGCGCCGTCCTGGGCGGAAGCGGACAAGGCCCTCGTCAGTCCGGCCGCCGCGCAGCAGCCGCAGCGCCTGCGCGCGATCTTCATCCTGCTCGCGGTCGCGATCATGGTCAGCTCGACCTTGACGACCCTCATCTCCGTCCATCTGATGACCCTGCTCCAGGCTCGCGGCATCTCGCTCGGTGCGGCGGTTGCGCTGGGGGCGATGATCGGTCCGGCGCAAGTCGGCGCGCGTTTCACCGAGATGCTGATCAGCCGCTACCACCATCCGATCTGGACCAAGATCGCCTCGGTGACCTTCATGGCGCTGGGCCTCGGCCTGTTCTGGGCCGGCATCCCGCTGGTCGCGGTCGCGCTGATCCTCTACGGCGCCGGGATCGGCCTGGAATCGATTGCCCGGGCGACGCTGCCGCTGGCGTTGTTCGGCGCCGCGAATTACGCGCCGATCATGGGCAAGCTGGCGATGCCGAGCCTGATCGCCCAGGCCGCCGCGCCTTCGCTGGGTGCCGTGCTGATCGCCGGCCTCGGCGCCGAAGCCACGCTCGGCACTGTCGGGATCGTCGCCTTCGGCAATTTCGCCTTGGGGATGGTCCTGCTGGCGATGACCGCACCGCTGCGGCGCCCGCCCGCTCGAGACTGAGCGCGGGTCGACCAGGACGGCGGCGGCAGGCTAGAAGCGTGTCGTCAGGCCTGTCAACCAATCGGGCGCCACGTTCTCGATCGCGGTGGCAATCTTGCGGTCGGCGCCGGTCAGCACCAGCAGGCCGAACAGCACCAGCACGACGCCGAGCAGCATGCGCAGCGATGACTGCGCCAGCATGATGCGGTCGCGCCAGCGGTCGAGCAGCCTGCGCGACGCCAGGCCCACGAGCAGCAGCGGAACCGCGGCGCCGATGCCGAACAGCAGCATGGTGCCGGTCACCTGGCCGATGTTGCGGCCCTGCGCCGCCAGCAGGGAAGCCGCGCCGAGCGTCGGCCCGACGCAGGGCGACCAGACCGCGCCCAGCAGCAGGCCGAGGCCGAACTGGCCCTGCGGGCCTGCAACCGAGAAGCCGCCGAACCGGTCGGACGCCCAGTTGCTCACCGGGCCCGCTGCGGCGACCAACCGGCCGTGGATCGGCGGCACCGCGAGCACGACACCCACGGCCATCATCAGGAGCGCGGCGCCGATGCGGATCAGGCCGGCATCCAGCCCCAGCGCGAAGCCGGCGAGCGCGACGAACAGGCCGATGCCGGTGAAGGAAAGCGCGATACCCGCCGCCAGGGCCAGCGGCGCCAGCTTGTGCTCGGAGACCGCCGCACCGAAGACGACCGGCAACAGCGGCAGGACGCAAGGCGAGAGCGTCGAGAGCAGGCCGGCCAGGAATGCCAGCGCCATCAGAGCGCTTTGTCCATCAGCGCCTCGATCTGTTCCGGATCCGTGATGCCGACCGCGCGGCCGGTCTCGGTCTTGCCCTTGAACGCGATCATCGTGCTCTGCGCCTGCACCTGAAGCAGCTGCAGGGCATCCTTCTGGCTGTCGAAGTCGACCTCGAAGATCATAAGTTCGCCGAACTTGGCGTCCTGCTCGAGCTGCGCCACGATGGGCTTCTGCCGCTTGCAGGTGGGACACCAGGGCGCCGTCACGTGAACGAGAATGGACTTGCCCGCGGCCTGCGCCTGCTGGAAGGCGGCGGGATCGAAACTCTGTCGCGTCGCGGCCTGCGCCGTTGCAAAGGGGAGCAGCAGGGTCGAAAGCAGGAAGGTTCGGCGCAGCAGCCTCATGTCACGATCTCCTTGTTCTCTTGAACCTCAAGCGGCTTGAGGTCCTGTCTCGGCCAAGAACAGTGCGTTTGAAAGATCGGAATGGTTACAGGGGAAGGGTTCGCGCCGCTCGAGCTCAACCGCGCGCGCTTTGTCGCAGGCTGAAACGCGGCCTGCGCGGGCGGTGCGGCCAGTGCCTGCGTGATCCTGGAAGACCTGGCGTCGGGCAACGGATGCGGCCCGCACGGCGGCTCGTCCTAGTCCCTTTCGCTGGCCCCGCCCAGCGCAGCCTGTGCCCGCGCGCCCGCGCCGCGCTCATACCAGCCCTTGCTGGCATTGACGATCTTCACCACCGACAGCATCACCGGCACCTCGATCAGCACGCCGACGACCGTCGCCAGCGCGGCGCCGGAATGGAAGCCGAACAGGCTGATCGCCGCCGCCACCGCCAGCTCGAAGAAGTTGCTGGCGCCGATCAAGGCCGAGGGTGCGGCGACGCAATGCGCCTCGCCGGTCACCCGGTTCAGCAGATAGGCGAGGCCGGCGTTGAAATAGACCTGGATCAGAATCGGGATCGCCAGCAGGCCGATCACCAGCGGCTGGGCGATGATCTGCTCGCCCTGGAAGCCGAACAGCAGGACCAGCGTGGTCAGCAAGGCGAGCAGCGAGACCGGCTGGATCTTCGCCAGCGCCGCGCGGAACCGCTCGGCCCCGCCGGCGAGCAAGCTGCGCCGCGCGACCTGGGCGATGATCACCGGGACGACGATGTAGAGCAGCACCGAGAGCAGCAAGGTCTGCCAAGGCACGGTGATCGCCGAAAGCCCGAGCAGCAGCCCGACGATCGGCGCGAAGGCGAAGACCATGATCACGTCGTTGAGCGCCACCTGGCTCAGGGTGAAATGCGGCTCGCCGTCGGAGAGATTGCTCCAGACGAAGACCATGGCGGTGCAGGGCGCGGCCGCCAGCAGAATCAAGCCGGCGATGTAGGAATCGATCTGCTCCGCCGGCAGATAGTCGCGGAACAGGCTGCCGATGAAGAGCCAGCCCAGCGCCGCCATCGAGAAGGGCTTCACCGCCCAGTTGATGAAGAGGGTGACGCCGATGCCGCGCCAATGCTCCTTGACCCGGCCCAAGGCCGCGAAGTCGATCTTCATCAGCATCGGGATGATCATCAGCCAGATCAGCAGCGCGACCGGCAGGTTGACCTGCGCGATTTCCGCGCCGCCGATCGCGGTGAAGACGCCGGGCATGAAATGCCCGAGCGCGATGCCGAGCAGGATGCACAAGCCGACCCAGAGGGTGAGGTAGCGCTCGAAGGCGGACATGATCAGGCCGATTCCGGGAATTTGCGGCCGATATCCTCGAGCCGCCGCTGCAGGCTCAGGCGATCGAGCGATGCGATCGGCAGGCTGGTGAAGATCGAGATCCGATTGCTGAGCTGGCGATAGGCGTCGGCGAAGGCGAGCCGCCGCTCCACCTCTGACCCCTCGGCCGCAGCCGGATCGGGCAGGCCCCAATGCGCCGTCATCGGCTGGCCGGGCCAGATCGGGCAGACCTCGCTCGCCGCGTTGTCGCAGACGGTGAAGACGAAATCCATCTCCGGCGCACCGGGTGCTGCGAACTCGTCCCAGCTTTTCGACCGCAGTTGATCCGTCGGGTGGTTGAGCTTCTTCAAGAGGTCGATCGCGAAGGGATGCACCTGGCCCTTCGGCTGACTGCCGGCGCTATAGCCGACGAACTTGCCCTTGCCCTCGCGGTTCAGGATCGCTTCGGCCAGGATGCTCCGGGCGGAGTTGCCGGTGCAGAGAAAGAGTACGTTGAAGACCAGACCCATTTCGGTCGCTCCCAATTCAGCAGCAGGCGGGTGTTGCGGCTTCCAGCAGCGGCTGGCAAATCTCCGGCTGGCCGCGGCAGCAATCCTTGATCAGGTAGGAGAGCAGGGCGCGGGCGCCCTCGGTGTCGGCGGCATAGAGGATCGTGCGCCCCTGCCGTTCGGCCTTCACCAGGCCGGCGCGGCTGAGGATGCCGAGATGGGTCGACAGCGTGCTCGGCGGGACGTCGAGCTCCCTGGCCAGGTCTCCTGCCGCCATCGGCTCCGGGAATTCGCGGATCAGCCGGCGGAAGATGTCCAGCCGGGTCTCCTGGGAGAGTGCGCCGAAGGCTTCGAGGGCGAGTATCTTTTTCATATTTCGAGAAATACAGAAGTGTATGGGCCTGTCAAGCCGAGCTTGGAATGGCCGCTTGCGCTCGAACAAAAGAAGAACTATACTGCGTTGCTAAGGCAAACCCGGACGCAGCACGGGTCCGGTTCTCAGCCGCTTTTTGCCCGCCTGCATAGACAGTGCATGTACAGAATCGCGAAGCCGGTCCCGGCTCTCGCGCGAACTGGCCTCCGGCGAATATCCGGGCTAGAAGGGGCACCCCCGTTCCGGAGAGGTCAAATGCGCCGCTGGATTGCTGTCCTGATCCTGCTCCTCGCCGCCGCCATGCCCGCCTCGGCCGCCGAATACCTGAAGGCGGTCAGTGACTTGCCCCTGGCCGAGGGGCTGAAGGAGCAGGTCGAGAAGGCGACGGTCTTCGACACGCCCTTGGGGCGGATCGTCAACGCCTATGCGACCGGCAACCTGAAGCCCGCCGCCGTGCTCGACTTCTACGACGACACCCTGCCGGCCTTGGGCTGGGACCGCCAGAAGGCCGGCACCTATCACCGCAAGAACGAGATCCTGAAGATCGACGTCTGGGGTCCCGACGCCGGCCCGGTCAACGTCAGCTACACCCTCTCTTCCCAGAATCAGTGAGCCCCCACGTGAGCAGCACCGCCTTCGAGAACATCCTCGTCTCCAGCCAGGGCCGGGTCGGCCTCATCACCCTCAACCGGCCGAAGGCGCTGAACGCGCTCTGCGACGCGCTGGTGGCGGAACTCGGCCGGGCGTTGGACGCCTTCGAGGCGGATGCCGGGATCGGCGCCATCGTCATCACCGGCTCGGAGAAGGCGTTTGCCGCGGGTGCCGACATCAAGGAGATGAAGGACCGGAGCTTCATCGAGGTCTATACCCAGGACTTCATCACCATCGGCTGGGAGCGGGTCGCCCAATGCCGCAAGCCGGTGATCGCGGCGGTCGCGGGCTTTGCGCTCGGCGGCGGCTGCGAGATGGCGATGATGTGCGACTTCATCATCGCCGCCGAGACCGCGAAGTTCGGCCAGCCGGAGATCACCTTGGGCATCATCCCCGGCGCCGGGGGGACCCAGCGCCTGACCCGCGCTCTCGGCAAGGCCAAGGCGATGGATCTCGTGCTCACCGGCCGGATGATGGACGCGGCGGAAGCCGAGCGGGCCGGCCTGGTCGCCCGCGTGGTGCCGGCGGAAAAGCTGCTGGAAGAGGCCATGGCGGCGGCGGAGAAGATCGCGTCCATGTCCCTGCCGGTGGCGATGATGGCCAAGGAATCGGTCAACCGGGCCTTCGAGACCACGCTCGCCGAGGGCATCCAGTTCGAGCGCCGGATGTTCCACGCCAGCTTCGCCACCGAGGACCAGAAGGAGGGCATGGCCGCCTTCGTCGATAAGCGGAAACCCGCCTTCAAGAACCGGTAGAGGGAAACCGCTCGGGGCTAACGGTTTCGTAACCATATTGCGGTTCTCTAGGGTCGAACGATTGTTGGACCCGGCGCAAGCACCATGTCGCATCCCGTAGCCTCAACCCTGCCGCGCTTCACCCTGAAGTGCATGCAAGTGTCGATCGACCTGAAGCTCTACCCGGTCGTCGGCATGAACATCCAGGAGGTGATGATCGGCGGCGCGCCGGACTGGATCGCGCCGAAGCAGCGCCTCGACTTCTCCTTCGTCATGGATCTCCAGGGCAAGGAGCGCCGGCTGCCGACCTACGGCGTCGTGATCTCCAACGATTCCCGCGGCCTCGACATCAAATACCGCCCGCCCACCGCGCAATGGCGCGCGATTCTCACCAAGCTGCTCACCGACGAAAACACGCGCTGAGGGCCCAGCAGAAAGAAGCCCGCCTCTTGCGAGGCGGGCTTTTCAGTCGTGGGGGTTGGGCAGGGGGCTTTAGGGGTTGTCGGCGCGGGTTCCGGGGGATGGGGTGGAACCCGCGCCGACGAAAGGACCTTCCGGTTACGGCCTCGCGGGGCGTGGAGGCAGGGGCTGGCCGCAGCCCGTAGGGTCCTATCTCTGATCAGCGTTATGCGTTGTCGAGCTTCACCGCGACGAACAGGCTGCGGCCGCCGCGATCGACCAGCATCAGCAGCACATTCTCCTTGTTCTCCTTCGCCTTCTCGGCGAGGCGCTTCACGTCCGCCGGCGAAGCCACCGCGGAGTCCGAGACCCGCTTGATCACGTCGCCGGGGCGGATGCCCTGGTCGGCCAGCGGGCCGTCGGAGTCGAGGTCGGCGACCACGACGCCCTTTTCGCCGTCCTCGAGATTGAACATCTGCCGGGTCTGCGCCGTGACCGGCGCCAGGGTCGCGCCGAGCGCCGAGACCTGCACGCCGCTGTTCGAATCGGCAGCGCCGTCGTCCTGGCTCTGCGCGTCGTTGCTCGCGACCTTCTCGTCGTCCTTCATCTTGCCGACCGTGGTGGAGACGGTGATCTCCTTGTGGTCGCGGAAGACGCCGAGCTCCGCCTTGGCGTTGGGATCAGTCTCCGCGACGAGGCGCGGCAGGTCGCGCATCTCGTGGACCGGCTGGTTGTTGTAGGAGACGATCACGTCGCCGGGCTCGAGCTTGGCCTTGGCCGCCGGGCTGTCCGGCTGGATGCTGGCGACCAGCGCGCCCTTCGGCTCGTCGAGGCCGATCGCCTTGGCGATCTCCGGGGTCACCTGCTGGATCTCGACGCCGAGATAGCCGCGCTGGATCGAGCCCTTGTCCTTGAGCTCGGCCAGGATCGGCTTGGCGAGGTTGGACGGGATCGCGAAGCCGATGCCGACCGACCCGCCCGAGGGCGAGAAGATCGCGGTGTTGATGCCGACCACGTTGCCCTTCATGTCGAAGGTCGGGCCGCCGGAATTGCCCTGGTTGATCGAGGCGTCGATCTGCAGGAAGTCGTCGAACGGACCTTCATGGATGTCGCGGCTCCGGGCCGAGACGATGCCGGTCGTGACCGTGCCGCCGAGGCCGAACGGATTGCCGACCGCCAACACCCAGTCGCCGACCCGCGCCTTGTCGCTGTCGCCGAACTCGACATAGGCGAGCGGCTTGGTCGTCTCGATCTTCAGCAGCGCCAGATCGGTCTTAGGGTCGGCGCCGATCAGCTTGGCCGGATGATCCACGCCGTCGGTCGTGGTTACCTGGATATCGGTCGCGGACTCGATCACGTGGTTGTTGGTGACGATGTAGCCGGTCGGGTCGATCACGAAGCCTGAGCCCAAGGCGGTGGCCTTGCGCTTCATCGGCTTGCTGCCCTGGCCCTGGTTCTCCATGAACTGCTTGAAGAACTGCTCGAAGGGCGTGCCGCGCAGGTCCGGCATGTTGGGCTGCTGCACGTCGGCGGTCTCGACATGGGTCGAGGAGATGTTGACCACGGCGGGCGTCACGTGCGCGGCGAGGTCGGCGAAGGTCGCCGGCACCATCTGCACGGCGCCGCCGGCCTGGTCGGTGAGGCTGGTCTCCGCATGCGCCGGCTGGATCACCGGCACGTCCCTGAGGGCGAGGCCGCCGACGAAGGCGGGGACCGCCACGAAGCTGGCCGCGGTCGCGGCCAAGGCCAGCTTGCGCGCCACGCGGTTCTGTTTGAAGAGATCGAACATTAGACTGGATCCTCCGGAAAGGTGTCGAGGCTGGGGAAGTGCCCCCGCTCTGTTGCGAAGGATATTGGGGTGTTATCGCCGCAACGCGATGTCGACCAAAGCCTCGATTGGTAACGAATTGCGACGCCTGGAGAGGCTGTTACAATCGGTTACACTTTTCCGGTCGCGCCGGCGCGGCGCGCTTACAAGATGACCGCGGCACCCTTTCGGCATCTCCGAATCTGAGCGTTTCGAGGCGTAAGAAGACTGATGGAAAAGACCCCGCATATCCTGATCGTGGATGACGACCGCGAGATCCGCGACCTGCTCTCGCGCTTCCTGCAGAAGCACGGCTTCCGGGCCAGCACCGCCGCCGACGGCCGCGACATGCGCAAGATCCTGGCCGACGCGAAGATCGACCTCATTGTTCTCGACGTCATGATGCCGGGCGAGACCGGGCTGCAGATTTGCGCCCAGCTCAGGGCCCAGGGCATCCCGGGCCCGTCCGGTGCCGGTGCCGCGCGCACGCCGATCATCATGCTGACGGCCGCCGGCGAGGACACCGACCGCATCGTCGGCCTGGAGATGGGCGCCGACGACTATCTGCCGAAACCGTTCAACCCGCGCGAGCTCCTGGCGCGGATCCGCGCCGTGCTCCGCCGCAGCGAGGATGGCGGCCGGCCGATCGGCGAGGCCGACAGCGCGATGATCCTGCATTTCGACGGCTGGCAGCTCGACCTCGGCGCCCGACGCTTGACCGGACCGGAAGGCAACGACATCGATCTTTCCGCCGGCGAGTTCGACCTCCTCTCGGCGCTGGCGCAACGGCCGCGCCGGGTGCTCTCCCGCGACCAGCTGCTCGACTTGTGCAAGGGTCGCGCCGCGCAGCCCTTCGACCGCAGCATCGACGTCCAGGTCGGGCGGCTGCGGCGCAAGGTGGAACGCGACCCGGCGGAGCCCAAGATCATCACCACGGTGCGCGGCGGCGGCTACATGTTCGCGCCGGAAGTGACCCGCGGCGGCAAGCCCGCGTCCGGGGCCGCCAATCCGGCGACAGGAGAGGGATCCGCGAATCCGCCGCTCATGAAATCCGGCTCATGAAGTTCCGGCGCTTCGCGCCCGACAGCATCCTCGGATGGCTGGCGCTGATTCTGGTCGCGGGGCTTGCCGCGAGCCAGGCGCTGACCGCGCTTGCCCACAACATGGACCGCAACGAGGCGATCGTGGAGATCGAGGATCTCCGTGCCGCCGAGCGGGTCGCGACCTTCGCCACTTTCCTGCAGCATACCGCCCCGGTGCTGCGCCCGAGCGTCGCGCAGTCGTTCAGCGGCCCATCGATGACCGTCGAGGTCACCAGCCGCTCCAATGTGCCCGACGACGAGGTCCGCAACCGCCGCCTCGGCCATCTGGCCAAGGCGGTGGCGGAGCGCCTGCACGGCACCGGCTGGCAGGAGATCCGCGTCGCCGAGGCGGCGCCGACCGACGACCAGAAGGCCCGGGGCCTGATGCCGATCCGCGCCTCGATTGCGCTGCGGGACGGCGCCTGGATCAACTTCGAGTTCGCGGCGATCGAATCGCTGCCGCTCGCCACCATCCGCGTCATCGCCTGGACCGCCGCCAGCGTGCTGCTGGTGCTGGGCTTGAGCTACTACGCCTTCCGCCGGGTCACGCGCCCGCTGGAAAGTCTCACCCGGGCCGCCGAGGCGCTCGGCCGCTCGGGGCGCACCGAGGCTTTGCAGGAGACCGGCGCCAGCGAGGTGCGCCGCGCCGCCCGTGCCTTCAACGAGATGCAGGGCCGCATCCGCCGCCTGCTCGAGGACCGGATGCAGATGGTGGCCGCGATCTCGCATGATCTTCGCACCCCGATCACGCGGCTGAAATTGCGCGCCGAGTTCGTCGAGGATCCGGAGCAGCGCGAGAAGATGCTGCGCGATCTCGACGAGATGGAGGCCATGATCAAGGAGACCTTGGCGCTGGCGCGCGAGGATGCCAATCCGGAAGCCCGCGCCAGGCTCGACCTCAAGCAATTGGTCGCCGACAGCGTCGAAGGCATGGCGCATGTGACGCTGGAGATCGATCCGGCGCTGAAAGACGCGAGCATCGAGGCACAGCCGATCGCGCTGAAGCGTGCCGTTGCCAACCTGGTCGAGAACGCCGTCGTTTACGGCAAGTCGGCCCGGGTGCGGCTCGGCCAGACGCCGAAGGAGTTCGAGATCGGCATCGCGGACGACGGTCCCGGCATCCCCGAGGCCGAGCTCGAGCGCGTGTTCCGCCCGTTCTACCGGCTGGAGGCGTCGCGCAACCGGGAGTCCGGCGGGGCAGGGCTGGGGCTCGCCATCGCGCGCAGCGTCGTCCGCGCCCATGGCGGCGATATCCTGCTGAAAAACCGCCCGGACGGCGGGCTTCAGGCGACCGTCACCCTGCCGAAATAGCAGGAATCGCACCGCTTGGGCCGGGTGGACTCTGCCCGTTTCGGCTTCTATCCTTGGCACGAATAACGAGCAATAAGCTCGAACCATGACAGTCGGGGAGGAGACGATGAAGCTCCATTGCCATCCGCTATCGACCACCAGTCGATGCGTGCTGTTCTTCGTGCATGATGCCGGAATCAAGGTCGACGAAGTCACCGTCGATCTGTTCAGCGGCGAGCATGTCAAGGAGCCGTTCACCAGCCTCAATCCGAGCAAGATGGTGCCGGTGCTCGACGATGACGGTTTCATCCTGACCGAGAGCTCGGCGATCCTGAAATATCTGGCGGAGAAGGCGGGATCGCCGGCATATCCGGCGGGCGACATCAAGACCCGCGCCAAGATCAACGAGCTGATGGATTGGATCAACGTCAACTTCTACCGCGACTTCGGCTATGGCCTGGTCTATCCGCAGGTGTTTCCCGGCCACAAGCGCCCCAGCGACGAGCTGCAAAAGGGCACGCTCGATTGGGCCAAGGAGCGCTGCCAAGGCTGGCTCGGTATTCTCGACCAGAAGCTCCTCGGCCCGAAGCGCAATCATCTGGTGGGCGACCGGATCACCATCGCCGACTATTTCGGACTCGGCATTCTCACCAGCGGCGAGCTGGTCGGCTGCGACTTCGCGAACTATCCCAATGTGAAGCGCTGGCTCGACGGCATGAAGCAGCGGCCGGGCTATGCCGAGGTGTTCGGCCCATTCAACGAGTTGACCGCCAGCCTCAAGGGCAAAGAGTTCGCCGCGGTTTAATCGAGGAGGATCGTCATGATCAAAGGCCTCCACCACAACGCCTATCGCTGCCGCGACTCCGAGGAGACGCGGCGCTTCTTTGAGGATTTTCTAGGCCTGCCGCTGGCCGGCTCGCTCTGGATCAAGGAGACCAAGACCGGCCGCGACACCGACGTGCTGCACACCTTCTATGAGATGGACGACGGCTCCTATCTCGCCTTCTTCGAGGCGCCGGACCGGCCGTTCACCTTCAAGGAGCAGCACGACTTCGATCTCCATATCGCGCTCGAGGTCGAGCACGAGGCGCTCTTGAAGATGATGGCCAAGGGCAAGGCCGAAGGCCGCGAGGTGCGCGGCATCTCCGATCACGGCTTCATCGACTCGATCTACTTCCGCGATCCCAACGGCTATGTGATCGAGCTCACCGCCAAGAAGCCCGGTCACGACAAGGCGATGGATCCCGCGACCAACAAGGCTCGAGACATTCTCGACCGTTGGCAGAAGGGCAAGACCGCGGCGGCTTAAGCCTCCGGATCCTCGTACGAGATCGCGCCATCCACCAGCTCCCATATCGCGCGGCCGGAATGGGTCGCGCGTTCCTCAAGGAGATGACCGACCAATCCGCCGGCGCGGGACACCACGGCGATGCCGCGCAGGCTCTCGGGCGGCAGGCCGATCTCCAGCAGCAGGGCGGCGATGGCGCCGGTCGCATTGATGGTGAGATGCCGTCCGGCCCGGCGGTCGAGCTCGGCGCCCAGGGTCTTCAGCAGCGCGATGTAGCGGCCTTCGCAACCGGCTTCGGCGGCGATCGCGAAGAGGCGCGGCGGCCGCGGATCGTCCGGCTTGTGGATCGGATGGCCGAAGCCGGGCAAGGCGCGGCGTTCCTGGCGGTGCGCCTCGACCACGTCGCGGCAATAGGTCTCTGCATCACCCGCCGTCTCGACGCCGATCTTCAGGACCCGCGCGCAGCCTTCCATCGTGCCCACGAAGACGTTGCCGACCGTGAGCAGGCCCGCAGCCAACGCGGCTTGCGGTTCGTCGGGCACATTGTCGGCGACCAGGCGCGTGACAATTGCGCTCGGCGTCAAGCCATGCTCCATCAGCGTAACGAGACAGGCGTCGAGCACCTTGGTCTCTCCCGCTTTCGGCATGCGCCCGGTGATCAAGAAATAGAGCACCTCGGTGTAGCTGTGCCGGCCCATCAACTCGTTGACGAGATCGCGGCCGCGCACGGTGATCGAATCGGCATCGGAAGTGGCGATATGGGTCTTCGGCAGTTGTGCCATCAATGTTTGTCCAGGTTGGGCTTCACCAGCTTGGTCTTGTATTCGCTGCGCGGCAGGCTGGCGAAGGGCACCAGGGTGACGCGGGTCGCCACGACCAGTTTGGCGCGGATCGCCGCCTCGATTCTCTCGGCGAGATCCGCAGGCGCCGCACCGCCCTCAGCCAGCTCCACATCGATCGGCACCGGCGGCTCCTGGCGCGTGCCGGGAGCGGACGGCTTGATCAACAGCGCGCCGCTCACCGCCGGGCGGAAGCCGGCGACCACGTCGCGGATCGCGGTCGGGAACAGGTTGACGCCGCGCACGATCAGCATGTCGTCGGTGCGGCCGATGCAGCGGGTGCGGAGCGTGCGGCGGCCGCAGGCGCAGGGTGCGGTCCAGATCACCACATGGTCGCGGCTGCGGAAGCGAAAGGGCGGCGCGGCCTCGCGCTGGAGCGCGGTATAGACCAGCTCGCCCTCGGCGCCATCTTCCAGCGCCAGCGCCTCCCCGCTCATGGGATCGATCAGCTCGACATGCACGAAGTCGCCGCCGCAGAAATGCATGCCCTGCTGGTGCTCGCATTCGCCCCAGAGCGAGATCGAGACATCGCCGATGCCCATGGCCTCGCACACCTTGGCGCCGAACGTGGCTTCGATCGCTGCGCGGAACGCGGGCTCGCCGCCGCCGGGCTCGCCCGCGACCGAGATGCGCTTCAGGCCGAGGCCGGCCGGATCGATCCCGCGCCCGCGCAGCCATTCGCCGAGATACTGCGCATAGGAGGGCGTGCAGACCAGGGCTTCCGGCCGGATCACCTGCATCGCGCGGGCCAGGCGCTCGGTGTTGCCGGTGCCGACCGGGATATGACAGGCGCCGATATTGCCGAAGGCATCGATCGCCGCGCCGGCGACGAAGGGGCCGGCGTTGTAGGTCGAGACCATGCGCAGCCCGCGCCGCAACCCGGTCGCGGTGTAGGAACGCGAGGAGATCTCGATCCACATCGCGAGGTCCTTGGCGGTGAGCGGCATGTAGCAGGGCTCGCCGGTCGTGCCGCTGGTCGAATAGATGCGGACGATCGCTTCCGGTGGCGCGGCGCAGTGGTTGCCGAAGGGCGGCGACGCTGCCTGGCTGGCGCGGATCTCGTCCTTCTCGGTGAAGGGCAGTTGGGCGATGCATTCGAGATCGCCAACGGCATCGGCGCCGCCGAAGCCGGCCGCGCGCAATTTGGCACGGTGAAACCCCGAATGCTCGAAGAGATAGGCGATCTGCCGCCGATAGGCCACGCGATCCCGGGCATTTTGTTCAGCGGGCGCCCGGGTCTCGACCTCGGGCCGGAAGATGAAACCGCTGCGCTGCTCGGTCATGAATCGCTCCGGCCCCTGGATTCCGAGGGTGTTTTTCACCCTGCCCGAGGGAATCCACCGCGGTCAAGGAAGCCGCTGCCTCATGCTGCGTATGCGAAAGGCCGGCGTCTCCTGAATTAATTGGTAAGGCCACTTTTCCAGTTGACCAATCTCGACCCCAGGGCGCAGGGTTCGCCCCGTCAGGGAGAGAAAAAGGACGGCGAATGCCGTTTCAGGTTGTTGAGTCCCAACGCCTCTATCAGCAGGTGGCCGAGCAGCTCGGCGGTCTCATCGACCGCGGCGAGTTCCGCGAGGGCGACCGCCTGCCGCCCGAACGCGAACTCTCCAAGAAACTCGGCGTCAGCCGCCCGGTGGTGCGCGAGGCGATGATCGCGCTGGAGATCGCCGGCCTCGTGGAGGTGCGCGGCGGCGCCGGCGCCTTCGTCAAATCGACGCGGCAGGGCGCCGATCGCGCCTTGGCCTCGCTGCCGGACCAGGGGCCGAGCCCGTTCGATCTCATCGCCGCGCGCAAGATGCTCGAAGGCGAGATCGCCTACATGGCCGCGACCGCGATCCAGCCCGCAGACCTGAAGCAGCTCGAGCAGGCGATTGCGGATATGCGCGCCGACATCGAGGCCGGTCGCGACAGCCGGCCGGCCGACCGCGTCTTTCACCTGCGCCTTGCGGAAGCGACTCGCAACGCGGTGCTGGCGCATCTGGTCGACGGGTTGTGGACGCATATGTTGACCCCGATCTTCGATGCGCTCAACCGGCACACCAACCTGTCCGGCAACGATCCCATGACGGTCGACGATCATGCGGTGATCGTGGCGGCGCTGGCGCGGCACGATGCCGAGGCGGCGCGCCGCGCGATGCGCGAGCACCTGGAGCATGTGGAAAGGATCCTGCTGCAGAGCGATTTGACTTGAGGCGAATTTCAAAGACGGCGTCGGACCGCTTCCGGCAAGTGAGAAGAATCCGTAGGGAGGATCTATGATTCAGTTTCGGACGATGTTGCTGGCCGGCGTTGCGGCCATGTCGCTCGCGGGCGCAGCAGCCCAGGCCGAGGACATCAAGGAAGTGCAGATGCTGCACTGGTGGACCTCGGGCGGCGAGGCCGCGGCGCTGAACGTGCTGAAGCAGGATCTCGCCAAGGAAGGCTATGCCTGGAAGGACGTGCCGGTCGCGGGCGGTGGCGGCGAGGCCGCGATGACCACCCTGAAGGCGATGGTGGCGGCCGGCAATCCGCCGACCGCTTCGCAGATCCTCGGCTACTTCGCGCTCGATTATGCCGAGGCCGGCAAGCTCGGCGACATCACCGAGCTCGCGACCAAGGAAGGCTGGGACAAGTCGATCCCCGCGGCGCTGCAGAAGTTCACCACCACCGACGGCAAGTGGGGTGCGGTCCCGGTCAACATCCACTCGGTCAACTGGGTCTGGATCAACAAGGCGGTGATGGAGAAGATCGGCGGCACCGAGCCGAAGACCTTCGACGACTTCATCGCCCTGCTCGACAAGGCGAAGAAGGCGGGCGTGATTCCGCTGGCCCTGGGCGGCCAGCCCTGGCAGGAAGCGACCATGTTCGATTCGGTGGTCGCCTCGACCGGCGGCATCGACTTCTACAAGAAGGCTTTCGTCGACCTCGATGAGTCGGCCCTGACCTCGGACACGATGAAGAAGGCATTCGACAACCTCGCCAAGCTCCGCGACTACACCGATCCCAACTATGCCGGCCGCGACTGGAACCTCGCGACCGCCATGGTCATCAACGGCGAGGCGCTGGTGCAGGTGATGGGCGACTGGGCCAAGGGCGAGTTCAACGCCGCCAAGAAGGTCGCGGGCACCGACTTCCTCTGCTACCGCTTCCCCGGCACCGACGGCGCGGTGATCTACAACACCGACATGTTCGCCATGTTCGACGTCTCCGCCGACCGCAAGGCGGCGCAGCTGGCGCTGGCCGACGCCACCATGAGCCCGAGCTTCCAGTCGGCGTTCAATGTGGTGAAGGGCTCGGTGCCGGCGCGCATGGACGTGCCCGACACCGACTTCGACATTTGCGGCAAGAAGGGCATCGCCGACGTCAAGGCTGCCAACGCCGCCGGTAACTTCGTCGGCTCGATGGCGCAGAACTATGCCCAGCCGCCGGCCATCGCCGGGGCCTATCACGACGTGGTCACCAAGTTCTTCCACGGCGAGATCAAGTCCTCCGATGACGCGGTGAAGGAACTGCTCGCGGCCATCGACGCCGCGAAGTAAACCGGTACGGCCCTCCCCCATGCGTGGGTGCCTCCCATGCGCGTGGGGGAGGGTCCTCTCCCCGACGTTGCCGCGATAGGCGCCGATGAAAACTGCTTTGGCCAATTCCGCACTCATTGACAACCCGCAGCCCGGATCGCTGCGGGCGGAGGCCCAGGCCTGGCTGCCGCGCATCGTGCTGGCGCCGTCCTTCGTGCTAGTGCTGATCTTCGTCTACGGCTTCAACCTGTGGACGGTGTTCCTGAGCTTCACCAATTCGAAGGCCTTCGCCTCGACGAAGCTGGTGGGCTGGACCAACTATGAGCGGCTTTGGAACTGGACCTTTGCCAGCGATCCGCCGTCGAACTGGCATACGGCGATCGTCAACATGGCGATCTTCGGCGTGCTCTACGTGGCCTTCTGCCTGGTGCTCGGCCTGCTGCTGGCGATCCTGCTCGATCAGAAGATCCGCGGCGAAGGAATCCTGCGGCCGATCTATCTCTATCCGCTGGCGCTCTCCTTCATCGTCACCGGCACCGCCTGGAAGCTGTTCCTCGATCCGCGCATCGGCCTCGAGAAGGCGGTCCATGACTGGGGCTGGCTGGGCTTCAGCTTCGACTGGGTGGTGACGCCGTCGAAGATGATCTATTGCGTGGCCATCGCCGGCATCTGGCAGTCCTCGGGCTTCGTCATGGCAATGTTCCTGGCGGGCCTGCGCGGCGTCGACGGCGAGATCATCAAGGCGGCGCAGATCGATGGCGCCTCGACCTTCGCCACCTATCGCCGGATCATCATCCCGATGATGCGCCCGGTGTTCCTGTCGGCGATCATCATCCTCACCCATCTCGCCATCAAGTCCTACGACCTAGTGCTGTCGGTCACCGGCAAGAATCCGGGCGGGGCCGCCGAGCTGCCCTCGACCTTCATGTATTCCTTCACCTTCACCCGGAACCAGATGGCAGTGGGCTCGACCAGCGCGGTCATCATGCTGATGACGATCGCGGCGATCATGGTCCCCTATCTCTACTCCGAACTGCGGCAGAAACGCTCATGACCGCGATCGATCCAACCGTCGCTTCGGTGGCCGAGCCGACCCGGCACTCGATGGTAACGCGCATCGTCATCTATGGGCTGCTGCTGCTCTTCGCCGTGGTCTACATCCTGCCGCTGGGCGTCATGGTGATGACTTCATTGAAGCCGCTCAATGAGGTCACCGGCGGAAACATGTTCGCGCTGCCGCAGGAGCTCACCTTCTATCCCTGGATCCAGGCCTGGAGCGAGGCGCGGATCGGCGTCTCGGAGACGACCGGCATCAGCGGCTACTTCCTGAACTCGATCAAGATGGTGATCCCGGCGGTCGCGATCTCGACCCTGCTCGGCGCCCTGAACGGCTTCGTGCTGACCAAGTGGCGCTTCCCCGGCCACAACCTGGTCTTCGGCATGATGCTGTTCGCCTGCTTCATCCCCTTCCAGTCGATCATCATCCCGATGGCGGTGATCCTCGGCCATCTCGGCAGCTTCGGCAACACGCTGCGCGATCTCACCGGCTATTCCTTCGGCTTCGGCAACCCGATCGTCAACCTGGTGTTGGTGCATGTGGTCTACGGGCTCGGCTTCACCACGCTGTTCTTCCGCAACTACTACGAAGCCTTTCCGACCGAGCTGGTGAAGGCCGCCATGGTGGACGGCGCCAGCTTCTTCCAGATCTTCCGGCGCATCATGCTGCCGAACTCGATGCCGATCGTGATCGTCACCGTGATCTACCAGTTCACCAACATCTGGAACGACTTCCTGTTCGGCTCGACCTTTGCCGCGGGGGATCACGCGCCGATGACGGTAGCGCTCAACAACCTGGTGAACACCTCGACGGGTGTCGTCGAATACAATGTCAACATGGCGGCCGCGATCATCGCCGCGGCGCCGACGTTGATCGTCTATATCCTCGCCGGCCGCTACTTCGTGCGCGGCCTGATGGCGGGCGCGGTGAAGGGATGACCATGGCGACGGCTCTGGAGATCAACGGACTGAGCAAGCGCTTCGGCGCGGTGGATGTCCTGAAGAACATCAACCTGACGCTCGACAAGGGCGGCTTCCTGGTGCTGGTCGGCCCGTCCGGTTGCGGCAAGTCCACCTTGCTCAACACCATCGCCGGCCTGGAGTCGGTCAGCGCCGGCGAGATCCTGATCGACGGGCAGCCGGTCAACGGCCTGCATCCTTCGAAGCGCGATATCGCCATGGTGTTCCAGTCCTACGCCCTCTATCCCAACATGTCGGTGGCGGAAAACATCGCCTTCGGCATGGAAATGCGGAAGGTACCGAAGGACGAGCGCGACAAGGCGGTGGCGAGCGTCGCCAAGACCTTGCAGATCGAGCATCTGCTCGACCGGCGCCCCAGCCAGCTCTCCGGCGGCCAGCGCCAGCGCGTCGCCATGGGCCGGGCGCTGGTGCGCCAGCCGCGCGTCTTCCTGTTCGACGAGCCGCTCTCGAATCTCGACGCCAAGCTCCGGATCGACATGCGGGTCGAAATCAAGCGCCTGCACCAGCAGACTGGCACCACCACCGTCTATGTGACCCACGACCAGATCGAGGCCATGACCTTGGCGACCCGCATCGCCGTGCTGAAGGACGGCGAGGTGCAGCAAGTGGGCAGCCCGAGCGAGATCTACAACACGCCGGCCAACCTGTTCGTCGCGGACTTCATGGGTTCGCCGTCGATGAACCTGCTGAAAGGCCGCGTGGTCAAGAACGGCAGCGGTGCCGCAATCGCCTTCGCGGCCGACGGTGCGCCGCCGGTCACCCTGGCGGCGCCGACCGGCGCCAATATCGGCCTACTCAGGGACGGCGATGCGGTCATCCTCGGGGTCAGGCCGGAAGCGGTCGGCGATCTCCAAAGCATCGATCGCAACGCCAGGACCGTGGCCGGCGTCGACGCGCCGGTCGAGATCGTCGAGCCGGCCGGCTCCGACACCTTCGTGGTGACCCGGATTGCCGGGCAGGAAATCACGGCCCGGATGCGCGCCGATACGGATTTGCGGCCGGGCCAGGTCGCGCATTTCGCATTCAATATGGACAAGGCGGTCCTGTTCGATCCCGCCAGCGGCAACCGGATCGGTTGACGCGCATTCCTCAGGTGAGGTGAGACATGCTGAACATTCGCATCGACAATATCGGCGAGAGCATCAAGACCACGAAGCGGGCCATGCGCGCCAAGCTTCCGGATCTTAAGAAGATCATGGCCGAGGTCGAGGACGACCTCAAACGCGAGGTCGAGGTCGTGGCCAATGCCCGCGTCAAGGGCGGCAACACCGTGCCGATCATCGAATACCAGGACATCATCGATGAGAAGGTGACCGAGGCGGCCAAGGCGGAGCTGCGTCGCCGCGGCGTCGCCGTGGTGCGCGGTGTCTATCCCAAGGCCGAAGCCATCGCCTGGAACGACGAGCTCGGGGAGTATCTCGCGAAGAATCGCTATACCGAGCGCCGCCCGGCGCCGAAGGTGAAGGACGAGTATTTCAGCAAGCTGAAATCCGACAAGCCGCAGATCTTCGGCATCTACTGGTCGAAGCCGCAGATGCAGGCCCGCACCCATCCGCACTCGGCGCGCACCCGCGCCTTCATGAACCGGCTGTGGAAATTCGAGGGCGAGGGCAAGAAATACTTCGATCCCGACCGCGAGACGCTCTATGCCGACCGCATCCGCCGTCGCGAGCCCGGCGACAAGACCCTCGGCCTCTCGCCGCATATGGATGCGGGCTCGGTCGAGCGGTGGCTGGACGACGAGTATCAGCATGTCTTTCGCCATGTCTTCTCCGGCAACTGGCGCGCCTATGAGCCTTTCGACGGCGCCGGCCGCGCCGAGACCGACGAGATCCCGTCGCCCGCGGTCTGCAGCATGTTCCGCAGCTTCCAGGGCTGGACCGCACTGACCCCGCAGGGTCCCAACGACGGCACGCTCCAGGTCATGCCGATCACCAAGGCGATGGTCTACCTGCTTTTGCGCCCGCTGATGGATGACGTGCCGGAAGACATGCTCTGCGGCGCCGAGCCGGCGCGCGCCTTCTCGATCGAGCCGGAATGGCACCCGCTGCTCACCCCGGCTTTGTCCTCGATCCCGCATGTCGAGCCCGGCGACACCGTGTTCTGGCATCCCGACATCGTGCATGCGGTCGAGGACGAGCATCGCGGCCAGGGCTACAGCAACGTGATCTACATCGCCGCCGCGCCCTACTGCGCCAAGAACGCTGCCTATCTTCAGAAGCAGAAGGACGCCTTCCTCACCGGCCGGAGCGCGCCCGACTTCTCGGCCGAGGACTACGAGGTCGATTTCGAGGGCCGCGCGACGCCTGCCGACCTCACCGAGCTCGGCAAGAGGCAAATGGGGCTGATGCCCTGGTAAGTACGGAGTAGTTTCAGTGGAAGAGACCTGGCGCTGGTTCGGGCCGAAGGACAAGGTGCCGTTGCAGCATGTGCGGCAGGCCGGGGCGACCGGCATCGTGACGGCCCTGCATCACGTGCCGAACGGAACGGCCTGGGCTGTGGACGACATCGCCAGGCGCAATGCCGAGGTGAAGGCCGGCGGCATGCGCTGGTCGGTGGTCGAAAGCATCCCGATCTCCGAGGAGATCAAGACCCGGACCGGCGACTGGAAGAAACATCTCGAAGCCTACGGCCAGTCGATCCGCGCCCTGGCCGCCAACGGCATCGACACGGTCTGCTACAATTTCATGCCGGTGATCGACTGGACCCGCACCGATCTCTTCTACAAGATGCCGGACGGCTCGCTCTCGCTGCGCTTCGACGCCAACGAGTTCGCCGCCTTCGACCTCTTCATCCTGCGGCGCCAGCATGCCGCCGCGGAATACACACCGGAACGGATCGAAGCCGCGAGGCTCTGCTACGAGGCGATGACCCCGGACCAGCGCGAGAAGCTGACCCGCACCATCATCGCCGGTCTGCCCGGCGCCGAGGAGAGCTATACGATCGAGATGCTGCGCGCGGCGCTCGACAAGTATCGCGGCGTCACCAAGGACGAGTTCCGCGACCGGTTGGGTGAGTTCCTCGATGCGATGACGCCGATCGCGGAGGAAGCGGGCGTGCGGCTTGCCATCCATCCGGACGACCCGCCGCGCCCGCTCTTAGGCCTGCCGCGTATCGTCAGCACGCAAGAGGACGCGCGCTGGATCCTGAACCGGGTCGACAGCCCGAACAACGGCCTCACCTTCTGCACCGGCTGCTACGGCGTGCGGCCCGACAACGATCTCGTCGCCATGGCGAAAGAGTTTGCTTCGCGCATCCATTTCCTCCACCTGCGCGCCACCAAGCGGGAGGACGACCCGGAGAGCTTCTTTGAGGCTGACCACCTCGACGGCGATGTCGACATGGTCGGCGTCATCACCGAGGTTCTGAAGGAAGAGAAGAAGCGCGAGAGCATCGGCCGCGACGACAAGGAAATCCCGATGCGCCCGGATCACGGCCACCAGATGCTGGACGACATCGACAAGTCGGTGAACCCCGGCTACTCGGCCATCGGCCGGCTGCGCGGTCTTGCGGAACTGCGTGGCGTCGCGACCGCGGTGAAGCGGATGCTTCGCTAATTATTCTCCTCGTCATTGCCGGGCCTGACCCGGCAATCTCGCGCCCAATGGCACCAGATGCCCGGGTCAAGCCCGGGCATGACGATTCCAATTAAGACGACCAGTTCTTCTTGAAGTCGCCGAACAGCGTCAGCCCGCCGCAGGCGAAGATGGTCTGGCCGGTGATGTAGCTGGCATCGTCGGAAGCCAGGAAGGCGAAGACCGAAGCCATCTCTTCTGCCGATGCGGACCGCCCCATCGGGATATGCGATTCGACGTCGGCCCGCATCTTCGGGTCGTTGATCCAGCGCGCGTTCATGTCGGTATCGACCGCGCCCGGCCCGACTGCGTTCACCCGGATGCCCTTGTCGGCATATTCCAGCGCCAGCGTCCGGGTCATGTTCTCCATCCCGCCCTTGCTGATCGAATAGGCGATATAGCCCGGCTTCGGGATGATCTCATGCACGCTGGAGCAGTTGAGGATCACGCCGCGCTTGCGGCCGAGGAAGTGCCGCAAGGCCGCCTGGGAGCAGAGCAGGGCGCCGGTGAGGTTCACGGCGATGACCCGCTCGTAATCGCTGAGCGGGTAGGATTCGCTCGGCGCCTCGGTCTGGATGCCGGCATTGTTGACCAGGATGTCGAGTTTGCCCCAGGCGCCGAGCACGTCCGTGAACATCGCCTCGATCGCCTCGGCCTTGCCGACATCGGCCTGGACGACGCGATGCTGGCGGCCTGCGAAGCCGCTCTCGGCGGAGATCGCCTGCACCGATCCCAGCACATCCTCCGCGGCGGCCTTCGAGCCGGCATAGTTGATGGCGACGGTGGCGCCTTCCGCGGCGAAGCGCTCGGCGATGGCGCGCCCGATCCCGCGCGAAGCACCGGTGATCAGGGCGAAGCGGCCGTCCAGCCGGCGGCATTGGCTTGTCATGGTGGGTTCCGTTCCTGGCGTTGCTTGGCGCAGGAACTAGCCCAACCGGCGGGGTCAGGCAACCCTAGGCGCGGGCCGAGAACAGATACCGCCCGTACTTCACCGCAAAGAGCAGGAATCCGCCGGCCCAGAGCAGGCCCGCCACGGCAACGGTCTCCGGATAATCGGTCGGCAGCCAGGGGGCGAGAACGCGGATGATGGCGCCGAGAATGACCAGGGCATAGATCGCCTGGGTGCCGCGGTCGGCCACGAGCGGCCGGCCGGTATGGCCGAGGCTGGCCCGCGTCATCACCGCCAGGGTCATCGTGCCGACGGCGCCCGCGGTCAGCGCATGCAGCGCCGCCGTCGCCATGATCCGCTCGGGCGCGATGGCCGAAGCGCCCAGGGCCAGCAGCCCGACCACCAGCCAGAGGTAGCCGAGGTGCAGGATGACGACGAGCGGCTCCTGGAGAGTCCGCTGCCCCTGCCAGCGCGCCAGCCGGATCGCCTGGATCACGGCGGCGACCAGCAGCAGGCCGCCGGCCCAGGCCGCCTCCGGGAAGATGGCCCAGGCCAGCATGGCGATCAGCGTTGCCGCGACCGCGGCCTTGTCGATCAGGCCGAAGGGTGCCGGAAAGGGCTCGCCCTTCTCCTTGGCGAGCCAGTTGCGGGTGAAGCTCGGCGTGATCCGCCCGCCGATCAGCGAGATCAGGGTGGCGGCCAGCGCGATGGCGAGATGCACCCCCAGCATCGGATCGACGGAAGTCCAATCGGGCAGGAAGGAGACGACGTCGGCGAGAGCGAAGCCCGCGATCATCGCCACCACCGGCAGGTTGCGCTTGTTGCTGCCGGCGATGACCTCGCGGAAGGCCGTGCCCGAAAGCGCCAGCCAGTAGAGCAGGTCGAGCACGATCCCGGTTTCCGGCGAGATCACGCCGGTCGCCTGCAGCGCCGCGCCGAAACGACCCAGCAGCCACAGTCCCAGCAATCCGGCGAGCGGCGCGCCGGAGACCGGCAGCCGCCCGGTCCAGTTCGGAATTGCCGTGAGCAGGAAGCCGCCGATGATGGCGCCGAGGAAGCCGAACAGCATCTCATGGGCATGCCAGCGCAGAGGATCGCCGGCGATCACCAGCTGCCCGGTGAAGAGGCATGCCCAAGCCGGAATGGCGATGCCCGCGAACAAGGCGCCGCTGAAGAAGAACGGCCGAAAGGCGAAGCTGAAAAAGGCCGGACCGCTATAGCGTCGGCCACCGATCTGAATCTCGGTCATGGCGTCGATGCTACTCTATATCGCGCGACGATGCACCTGGGCCAAAGGTCGCGGGTTACCGGGCATCGTGGAAGATGATGCCGAGGGTGAAGCGCCGGCCGCTCTTCACCCGGCTGACTCCATGGCGCAGCGTCACCCGGTAGATGCCGCGCTTCCCCTGGATCGGTCGCTGGTTGACCGCGAACACAACCGCCTCGCCTTGCTGCAGAGCCAGGGCTTCGCCGCGCGACTGCATGCGCGGCCGCTGCTCGGTCAGCAGGAACTCGCCGCCGCTGAAGTCATGGTCCGGGTCGCTCAGCAGGATGGTCGCCTGAAGCGGGAAGGCGAGGTCCCCATAGAGATCCTGGTGCAGGCAGTTGTAGTCCCCGGTTTCGTATTTCAGCAGCAAAGGGGTCGGCCGTGCCTGGCCGGCGGCATGGCAGAGCTTCAAGTAATCGGCGTGCCGTGCGGGATAGGCGTTCCCGCCGGTCAGCCCCTGCCAGCGGTTGGCCGTCCCGGCCAGATGCGGGTAGAGAGATGTGCGCAGGGCAGCGACGATCTCGGGCAAGGGTGCGGCGAAGTATTTGTACTCGCCGCTGCCGAAGCCATGCCGTGCCATCACGACGCGGCTGCGGAACAGGCCCTCCTGGTCATAGAGCGCGGCCAGCCCGGCGCATTCCTCGGGGGTGAGAATCGGCCCCGTCGTGGCATTGCCGCGCGCATCCAAATCGGCGGCGATGCCATCCCAATTCAGTCCGGCAATACGGTCGACGATTTGCTTCGGCATGACGTCTCCTTGCGGAAACACCTAGGCGCCGCCGCGCGACGCGGCACTCCGAATATTGCGTCCCTCTGAATCCAATCAGGCCTTGAGCCAGGGCTTCGCCCAGCCGAGTCCGTCGGTGGTCTTGCCACGCGGCCGGTATTCGCCGCTGACCCAGCCGGCATAGCCGAGCTCGTCGAGCAGGGTGAACAAGGCCGGGAAATTGATCTCCTGGGTCGAATCCGGCTCGTTGCGGCCGGGCACGCCGGCGATTTGCACATGGCGGATGATCCTCTGATGCTCGCGGAAAGTCTGGAACAGCTTTCCCTGACTCATCTGCAGATGATAGGCATCGTATTGCAGGAACACATTGTCCGACGCCGCCTTCGCCATGGTTTGCAAGGCGGTGTCGATGCTGCTGTTCGCATAGCCCGGAAAATCCACCGGGTTCAGCGGCTCGAGCATCAACTGGACGCCCGCCTGCTTCGCGATCGGCGCCGCCCAGGCGAGATTGGCAGCAAAAGTATCGAGATTGGCACCGGCCGAAGTGAGACCCGCCATCACGTGCAGCCGTGGGCAATCCAGCGTATCGGCATAGTCGAGCGCTTCCTCGATCGCCGCGCGGAACTCCGCCTCCCGACCCGGCACGGCGCCGATGCCGCGGTCGCCCTTCTCCCAATCGCCTTGCGCGGTGTTGAACAGCACTTGTTGCAAGCCGGCGCCGGCCAGGCGCGCGGCGATCTCTTTCTTGGAATACGCATAGGGAAACAGAAACTCCACCGCCTCGAATCCGCATTTGCGCGCCGCCGCGAAGCGGTCCAGGAACTCATGCTCGGGAAACATCATCGAAAGATTGGCGGCTAAGCGGGGCATTTCGTTTTCCTCGTCATCGCCGGGCTTGACCCGGCGATCTGGTCCCAACTGGAGAAAGCTGCGCGCTCTTGGTTACGGAATCGGATACTTCGCCACCAAAGCCGCGACCTGTTCCCGGCTGAGAAAGCGGGTCGCATGGCCTTGCAGCAGCAGATAGAGCTTGGCGGTCTCCTCGAGCTCCTCGATCGCGTTGACCGCAGCCTCGAGCGAGGTGCCGGCGACGATCGGGCCGTGGTTGGCGAGCAGCACGCTGGAATGCTCCGCGGCGACCGCGCCGACCGCATCGGCCAGGGTCGGGTCGCCCGGCGGGAAGTAGGGCAGCAGCTTCAGCTTGCCCACCCGCATTACGTAATAGGCGGTGATCGGCGGCAGCGCATCGTCGGGGTCGAGCCCGTCCAGCACCGAGACCGCGACCGAATGCGTCGAATGCAGATGCACCACGGCGCCGGCGGACTTGCGCGCGCCGTACATCGCGATATGCAGCAGGCTCTCCTTGGTCGGCGCGTCGCCGCCGACATGCTTGCCGTTGTCGTCGAGCTTGGAAAGCCGCGCGGGATCCAGGCGTCCCAGCGAGACATTGGTCGGCGTCATCAGCCAGCCGCCGTCGATCCGCATCGAGAGATTGCCGGCGCTGCCGAAGGAAAGCCCGCGCTCGAACATCGAGCGGCCGAAAGCGGCCAGCGAGTCGCGCGCCTTGCTCTCCTCACTCATTGCAGCGCCTCCAGCGCCTTCACGAAGAAGTCCTCGCTGCCGAAATTCCCCGACTTCAATGCCAGCGCCAATTGCGGGGTTCCTATGGCGAGGCAGGCCGGCACGCCGGGATCGATCTGCGGGCCGATCTGCAGCGCCTTCACGCCCAGGCCCTGCACCACCGCGCCAGAGGTCTCGCCGCCCGCGACCACCAGCCGCCGCACGCCGGCTTCGACCAGGCCTTGCGCGATCCGGGCCAGCGCCTGCTCGACCAATTCGCCGGCGCGTTCGCGGCCGAGCTTGTCCTGCACGACCTTGACCTCCTGCGGCGTGCCGCCGGCATGGACCAGAACCGGGCCGCGCCGGAGCTCCGCCTTCGCCCAGTCCAGCACTGTCGCGACGCCCTGCTCGAAATTCTCGGCGAGCTTCAGCGGTTCCAGCGCCAAGGCGGGATGCTGCGCGCGCATCGTCGCGATCTGGCCCATGGTCGCCTGCGAGCTGCTGCCCGCGACCACCGCACCGAGGCCGCCGACCTTGGGCAAGGGCGCTACGGCCTCGCGCGCGGGGATCAGTCCTGCCTGGCGGAAATTCGCCGGCAGGCCGATTGCCGCGCCCGACCCGCCGGTCACCAGCTTCATCTCGGCGCAGGCGGCGCCGAGGGTCATCAGGTCCTCGTCCTCGATCGCATCCACGACGGCATAGCGTACCAGCTTGCGCGTGAGGTAACCAAAGCTGGCGCTGATCGAGGAGGCGCCCTGGCGGACCGTGGTGATCGGCACCAGATCGACCCGCGCCGGGGTCTGGCGCGACAGCACGCGCACGAGATTCGCATCCTTCATCGGTGTCAGCGGGTGGTGCTGCATCGGCGAATCCGACAGCAGCAGGTTGCCGACGAAGAGATGGCCCATATAGATGGTGCGCCCGGTCTCCGGGAAAGCCGGGCATACCGTGGTCAAACCGGCGTCGAGTTCCTCGACCAGCGCGTCGGCAACCGGGCCGATATTGCCTTTGTCGGTCGAATCGAAGGTCGAGCAGTATTTGAAATAGAACTGCCGCGCGCGGGCGGTCTTGAGCCATCGGCAGGCCTGCAGCGAGAGTGCGACGGCTTCCCGCGCCGGAATGGTGCGCGACTTCAGCGCGACCACAATCGCTTCGGCATCGGGCAAAGCCGTGCCGGGCGCAGGAACGCCGATGGTCTGCACGACGGACATGCCGCGCCGCGCCAGCGTGTTGGCGAGATCGGTCGCGCCGGTGAGGTCGTCGGCGATACAGCCGAGGATAAGGGGCATTACTTCGTTGCGGCGATGCGGGTCACGGCATAGGGACGAAGGGCGACTGTGCCGACCTTCTTGTTCTTCTTGCCCGATTTCGCGAGGAAGGCCAAGTCCGTCGTCGCCTTCACGAAGCTGCCTTCGTCGAGCACCACCATGTCGGCCGCACCGTCGAAGCCCGAGACCTTCACCGTCTGCGGCTGTGCCGTCAAGTTCGCCAGCCAGAGCACCGGGCCGGCCTTGCCCTTGTAGGCGAGCGCCGCGACCTTGCCCACATCGCCGATCTCGGTCGCGATCAGCTTCGCCCCGTCCGCCGCCGCCAAATCCTTGATCAGGTGATAGACCGGATAGACCGCCGTGCCTTTGAGATCGTCGAAATAGGGCTGCGCATGCGCGGTCTTGGCGTAGACCATGCCCGCCGGACCGGTGGTGGCGCCGAGAGTCACCACCTGCACCCCGCCCTTGGCCCAGGCACTCAGATAGCCGACACTCCAGGCCGCGCCGAAGATGCCGCGCTGCCGCGGGTCGATCTTGGAGAGACAGACCCGCTCGTTGTTCGGGTTGTCGACCGAAGCGGCGCCATAGGGGTTGTTGCGCGCCGGGATCGTGCTGGGGCCGAGGTGATAGGGCGTCTTGCCCATGAAACTGCGCGTGGTCTTGATCTGATAGGGATGTGCTTCCAGGGTTTCCATCACCGAGACGTCATCGGCCGCATGGACGATCGGGCTGGTCGTATGGGTCACGTAATCCAGCACCCCCGCCGGCGGCCGCTTGCGGTTGAGTTCGGTGAAAAAGGAGAACATGCCGCCGCCGGCATGCGAACCGGGGAAGAGCTTCTTCACCGCGGCCGCCTGCTCGGCGAAGCTGGGGGCGTCCGGGAATTTGCTGCCCGGCAATGTCCCCTTGAGATCGACGGCCGGCGAAGTCGAGACCGCAACCGGCTTGATGCCCGCCTCTCTCGCGGCGGCGGCCACGCGTGCCAGTTCCTGCTCCGCCGGCGCCTTCCCCGGCAGCAGCACTTCCAGGATCACCGCGGCGCCGGTCGCATCGGCGAGGCGCTTGAAGTTCCGCATCGGCCCAATGATATCCGACTCGCGGGCATCGACATGGCAGACCAGATGCTTCGGCCCCGCCGCCCTGATCGCACCCGCAGCTGCAACGGATGCGGCCGCTTCTTCCATCGGCACGGCGACGCCCAGTTCCGGCATCGCGCCGCCGGCACGGCCGAGCGTCACGTCGATCTTCTTCGCCGCCCCGGCCTTCTTCGGCCGCGGCATCTTGCCGGTGAAGCGCAGCGAGACTTTCTGGGTGAAGGACTTGCCCGCCGGCATGGTGTACGGCCAGGGTTCGCCCAGCGGCCGTACATAGGTCTTGAACGAGGCGTCGGACCAGTTGCGATGGTCCTCCATCTCGAAGGCATAGCCTTCCATCCGGCAAGTGACAGAAAGTCCGTCCATCACCTTATGCTTCAGCGCGCGGATGTCGGTGAAGGGGCAGGCGGGATTGACCAGCGCCGGGAACTTGCTCTTCTGCTTCTTGCCCGAGGTGTATTCGACCTCGACCGGGAATCCGGCGACGCCCTTCAGCGGGTGCAGCACGACGAAGCCGGTGCGGTTGGTGGTGAAGTCCTGCTCCGGCGTCGCGGTCGCCTCGAAATCGAGGTCGCCCGCCGCGTTGCAGGTGATGGTCGCGTCATAGGCGATGGTCGCCGAAGCGTCGCCGCAGCGGGCGTGATAGCGGACCGCGAAGCCGTCCTTCTTCTGGCTGAGTTTCAGATTGCTGATCTCGGGGCTGAAGGTGCCCCAGTTCCGGTCGCGCACCAGGAAGGCGATGGCGCGGATCACCTCGACATCGCCGACCCGAATGTAGCGCAGCGCGCCGTTGCCGAACTCGACGCTCAAGGCGCCGGCGCGCAGGGTCTTGCTCTTGGGATCGACCGATTCCGTGCCGGTCAGCCTGATGTTGCGAGAGAGTTTCGCGGCGGCCATCTTCTTCTCCTCGGATTTCAGAGCACCCGGCCGGTCACCGGGTCGATCAACACGGCCCGGCCGATATCCATATAGAGGTCCAGGCTCTCGCCGGGGCCTTGCACGTCATGGCTGGCCAGCTCCGCCATGACGGCCATGCCGCCCAGCGGGAAGGTGATGAAAGCGCGGGAGCCGGTCGGCTGCAACAGCTCGACCGTCGCCTTCACCTTGACGGCCTGGCCGGAGAGGCTGCCGGGATCGCGGCTGAAATGCTGCGGCCTGATGCCGAAGACAACCGGGTGGTTGGCGACATCCGGCCCGCTGCGCAGCGCGAGGGTGGAACCGTCGACGAATTTCACCGCGGCACTCGAACCGTCGCGCACATATTCCGCCGGGATGAAGTTCATCTTCGGCGAGCCCAGGAATCCCGCCACGAAACGCGTCGCCGGCCGCTCGTAGAGGTCGAGCGGCGTCCCGGCCTGCTCGATCAGCCCGTCTTTCAGCAGCACGATCCGGTCGGCCAGGGTCATCGCCTCGATCTGGTCATGGGTCACATAGATCATGGTCGTGCCCAGCTCCTGGTGCAGCCGCTTGATCTCCGAGCGCATCTCGTCGCGAAGCTGGGCGTCGAGATTCGACAGGGGCTCGTCGAACAGGAACAGCTTGGCATTGCGCACGATGGCGCGGCCGATCGCAACCCGCTGGCGCTGGCCGCCGGAAAGTTGCCGCGGCAGCCGGTCCAGCAGGTTGGTGATCGCCAGCATCTCCGCCGCGCGGCGGACGCGCTTCTCGATTTCGTCCCTCGGCGTCTTCCGCGCCCGCAGGCCGAAGGCGATGTTCTCGAACACGTTCATATAGGGATAGAGCGCGTAGTTCTGGAACACCATGGCGATGTCGCGGTCGCGCGGCCGGACGTGGTTGACCACGCGCCCGCCGATCTCGATCATGCCTTCGGTGATGTCCTCCAGACCGGCAATCATGCGCAGCAAGGTGGACTTGCCGCAGCCCGAAGGCCCGACCAGCACGGTGAACTCGCCCGACGGCACCTCGAGATCGATGCCGCGCACGGCGGGCACCAGACCGTAGCGCTTGTGGAGCTTGGTGATCTTGAGATCGGACATGGCTATCCCTTAACCGCGCCCATCGAGATGCCGCGCACCAGGTAGCGCTGCATGAAGGCGACTGCGACGAAGACCGGTGCGGTGCCGAGCACCGACATGGCGGCGATCTTGGCCCAGAAGTTGGACTGGCCGCCGAAGTAATGCGTGACCTGCACCGTATAGGTGATGACCTCGGTGCGGGTCAGCACCAGGGCGAAGATGAAGTCGTTCCAGGCGAAGACGAAGGTGAAGACCGCAGTCGCGAACAGGCCGGTCCGCGCCATCGGGAACACCACGCGCCATAACACCTGCCAGCGGGTCCAGCCATCGACCAGCGCGCTCTCCTCCAGCTCCAGCGGGATGTCCTCGATATAGCCGCGCATCATCCAAATCACATAGGGCAGGTTGAAGGCGGTGTAGAGGATGATGAGGCCGTGATAGGTATCGACCCAGCCGAAGAAAACGTAGAGCAGGAACACCGGGAAGATGATCGCGATCGGCGGCACCATGCGCTGGGAGATGATCCAGACCGCGAGATTCTCGCCGCCGGTCTTGAATCGCACCAGGCTGTAGGCGGCCATGGTGCCGAGCACCATGGCGATGACCGTGCTGGTGCCGGCCAGGATCAGGCTGTTCAGCACCGAGACTGCGTCGCCGTCCTTGAACAGCCCGACATAGTTCCCGAACTGGAAATGCGAAGCATACCATTTCGGCGGGAAGGCAAAGATCTCGGCCGGCGTCTTGAACGAGATCATGAACAGCCAGTAGATCGGAAAGACGAACAGCACCGTCAGCAGGATGGCGATCGCATAGCGAATTGCCAGCCGGGTGGCCGGGCGCTGCATCAGCGGACGCATCTCCACGGCGCTCATTTCGCGAGCCCCATGCGCCGGATCGCCCAGGTGACGATCACCGTCAGCAGCGCGATGACCAGGAAGGCGATGGCTGCCGTGTAGCTGGTCTCGAATTGCTGGAAGCCCTGGACATAGGTGTAGATCGAGATGGTTTCGGTCATGGTGCCAGGGCCGCCCGAGGTCAGCGACCAGATGATGTCGAAGATGCGGACGAGATCGAGGCCGCGGATCAGAAGCGCGATCGCCATCACCGGCCAGATCGCAGGCAACACGATCTTGACGAAGACCCGCCAATAGCCGGCGCCGTCGATCTCCGCTGCCTCGGTCAGCGATTTGTCGACATTGGAGAGCGCGGCCAGCAGGATCAGGAACATGAACGGCGTCCACTGCCAGATCTCGCAGAAGATGATCGCCGGGTAGACCAGGTTCGGGTTGATGTTCCAGAGCAGGGTCACCGGCTGGCCGGCGAACCAGCCGAGGATCTGGTTGATCGGACCATAGCGGTTGTCGAGCAGCAGCCGCCAGATGGCACCCGCCACGATCGGCGAGATCACCACCGGGAGCATCAGCAGCGAGACAAAGACCTGCCGCCCCGGCATCGGCTCGAGGAAGAGCTGCGCCATCAGCATGCCGAAAATGAGCTCCAGCGGCAGCGCAATCACCGTGATGATCAAGGTGTGCAGCAGCGATTCCCAGAGCCGGGTGTCGACAAAGAGATGCGCGTAGTTCTTCAGGCCCACGAAGGAAGTGTCGGCCTCGGTCATGGTGAGATGCTGGAAGCTGACAATCAGCGAGTAGATCAGCGGAAACAGGCCGACCAGCAGCAGCAGGAAGATCGCCGGCGCGATGATCCAGTATTTGAAATGCCGGTCCGGCGCGCGGGTCGGCGCGGCGGAGTCGATGGTGGTGGTCATGATGCGACTTTGCTTGATGCGTTCGAGCGGCGGCACCCCCACCCAACCCTCTCCCAAAGATGGGGGAGGGCTCGTTTAAACTCCCTCCCCCGCCTTCGGGGGAGGGTTGGGGTGGGGGTGCCGCAGACTCGCTGCATCAATTCAAAACTCAGACGATCACTTCGGATAGGCGCCGGACTTCGCCGCCCAATCCGCGTAGACCGCCTTCTGCTTGTCGACGCCGATCTCGGCCGTGATCGCGTCCCAATCGGCCGCGGCCTTGTCCAAGATCGCCTTCGGGTCTTCGCCGGCCCAGAGCTTGCCGATCGACTGGCGCAGCACCTCTTCGTACTTGTCGGTCTGCAACAGCGAGAGGTCCAGCAGGCCGACTTCAGAGGCGTCCTTCAGCGTCTTCAGGTAATCCTTGGCATCGGGCCAGAGCGCCAGATAGCCGGGATCGGTGTACTGCGCGGTCCGGAACGGATCGCGCAGCGCGGTCGGCAGCTTCACCCGCTGATTGCTGATCTCTTCCGAGTTCAGCCACTGGATGAAAAGATAGGCGGCGTCCTTGTTCTTCGAGGTCGAGGCGACCGAGAGCGCGAAGCCCGCGGCCAGCTCCGGATGGCCTCCCGGCGGCAGGGCGTAGCCGACCTTGCCGGCGATGGTGGATTTCGGCACCCAGTTCAGCGCCTCCTCGTCCGTGCCGTAGCCCGCGGCCCAGCGGCCATAGGGCGGCCAGGAGATGGTCATCGCGGTCTGCCCGGCCATGAAGGCGGCCAGGTTCTCGACGAAGCCGAACTGCTCCACGCCCGGCGGCATGAACTTGTTCTCGTTCCGCATGTCGGTGAGGACCTTCACGCCCACATCCGAGTTGATCGTCGCTTTCATCGTGTCCGCGTCGAAGAACTTGCCGCCTTCGGTGCGGAAGCGCTCCTCGAACATGAACATGGTGTAGGGTGGCTGGCGGAAGAACGCGGCGCCGTAGGTGTTGGGCTGCAGCTTGTCGGTCAGGAACTGGCCGACGGAGGCGAAATCCGCCCAGTTGGTCGGCACGGCGAGATCCTTGCCGGTCTTCGCCTTGTACTCTTCCTTGTTCTTCGGATCGTCGAAGATGTCCTTGCGGTAGTACATGACGAAGACGTCGCCGTCGTCCGGGAAGCCGTAGATCTTCCCGTTCACCTTCATCTGGTTGTCGCGATAGATCGGCGCGATCGTCTCGAGCTCTTTTGCGTAGCCGTATTTCTCGACATAGGGATCGAGCACTTCGAGCGCGCCCGCCTGCGCGAGGTCGGGCATCCAGGCCGGGATGACGTTCAAGGCGTCATAGGCGCCGGTTCCGGCGCGGTATTCCTGCATGATCTTGGTGAACATCTCCGCGGTCTGCACCTCGACCACGTTGACGTGAATGCCGGTGAGCTTCTCCCACAAGGGTCCGGAGAAGTTCTTCGGGTCCAGCGATTGCAGGCCCGCTTCCCAGACGATGTTGATGGTCGTGCCCTTGTATTGCTGCGCCGCCTTGACCGCGGTCTCGGCTGCGCTTTGCGCGCTGGCCGCCTGCGACCAGGCCGCGAGAGCGAGGCCCGCAACGGCGCCCGCCCATGTCATCTTCTTGACGAGACTCATAGCACCCTCCCAGTGTTTGGCGAGACGCGCCTGCGTCCGCCGCGATCGCGCCGCTTATCGCTGCGGCGAGATTCTCCCCTCAAAAGGCCTGTCGGCGTCTTCAAGCGCCGTAGCGGGCCTTGAATGCCTCCAGCCGCGCCTTGAAGCGCGGATCATCCAGGACCGCGCGATTGACCACGCCGCGCGGCACCTGGCCCTTCATCACGTCCAGCACCGCCTTCACGTCGGCGGCGCCGTTTCCGGCGAAACACTGATCGGTCCAGCACAGAGCGTGCGGTGCCACGATCACGTTGTCCAGCTTCAGGAGCGGCTCGTCGGCCGGCACCGGCTCGACCTCGAAGACGTCAAGCCCGGCGCCGGCGATCTTCCGCTCCTGCAGCACTTGGGTCAGCGCCTTCTGGTCGACGATCGGCCCGCGCGCTGTGTTGATGAGATAGGCGGTCGGCTTCATCAGCGCCAAGCGTTCGGCGTTCACCAGGTGATGCGTCTCCGGTGTCAGCGGGCAGTTGACCGAAAGGACATCCGACCGGCGGAACACGTCCTCCAGGCTGACCAGCTCGATGCCCAACTCCTTGGCGACGGCCTTGTCGGCGAAAGGATCGTGGGCGATGAACTTCATGTCGAAGGGCCTGGCCATCCGGAAGAGCTCGGCGCCGATGTTGCCGATCCCGACCGCACCCAGGGTCCGGCCGACAAGGCCGACGCCCATATGCTGGCCGCGGCGGTTGAAGCCGTCGGGGCCTTCGCGGGTCAGCCGGTCCTTGATCAGCAGCTTGCCGGTCAGCGCCAGCATGAAGGCGATGATCGAGACCGCGACCGGCCGCCGCACGCCATCCGGCGTGATCGCCAGAGCGATCCCGGCCTCGGTGCAGGCTTGCACGTCGACGCTGTCATAGCCGACCCCGAATCGCGCCACGACCGAGAGCCGGCCATTGGGATGGATGCTCTCCTTGCCGAAACGCGGCACCAGCAGGATCAGCGCGTCGAAATCCGCCAGTTCCTCCGCCTTCAACGGGCTGTCGGCGCCGATATAGGCCACCTCGACATTCTTCGTATTGATCAGCGGCTGGACGTCGAAATCCGGGAAGGTCGGCGAGCCATCCGCCTTCTTGAAATCGCCGGAGAGCGCGACGCGGAAAGGAGCCGTCATTTCTTCTTCTTCCCCTTGCAGCCGGCGCGGAGCTTGGCCACCGCCTCCTGCAGCGCGTTGTGCAGCACCCAGACGTCGCCGGAATAGCAGATGAAGTCGAAACCCCAACGCGAGCTGAGCTCGATACCGGTTTCGACATTGGGCACCAGGCGGCCCAGCGACTTGCCGTGCTTCGCGGTGGCATTGGCGACGGTGTCGATGGCTTTCAGGAATTTCGGATGGTCGAACTGCCCCGGAATCCCCAGCGAGACCGAGAGGTCGAAATGCCCGACCCAGAGGCAATCGACGCCGTCCATCCGCGCCATCTCGTCGGCGTTCTTGACGCCTTCCGCGGTCTCGATCTGGCAAAAGAGGGTTGTGCGGGCGTTGGCCGCCTTGAACTTATCGCTCACGGCGCCCGGTCGGTAGCGGTCATGCGCCACCTGCAGAGCCACGCCGCGCTTGCCGTCCGGCGTGTATTTCATGCAGTCGAGGATATGCCGCGCCTCCTTGGCGCCGCTCACCATCGGCAGCATCACGCCCTCGGCGCCCATGTCGCAGGCGCGGGCGATGTGGTGATATTCCTTCGACGGCGCGCGCACGATCGCGGGCAGATCGGCCGCCTCGAAATAGCGCAGCGCGCTCTTCACCGTCTCGAAGCCGAAGCCGGAATGCTCGAGGTCGAACAGCACGAAGTCGCAGCCGGCGGATTTCAGGATATGGCCGATCCCCGGGGTCGCGAACTCGACGACGAAATGCCCGAACTTCGCCTTCTTCTTGCCGGCCATGGCCTTGAGGCCGCGGTCGCTCATGATCCATCCCTCCCTTTTCAGCGTCGTTTGACGCCGGATTTCTTGGCCGCTTACGCGGCTGATCCTTCGCAGACCAGGTCGTATTCGGCGACGGTCTTGTCGGCGACCAGCGGCCCACTCGCCTCGTTGAAGACCGCGAAATGCCGGGTCTTCAGATGCGCATCGAAGGCGGCGCGATCGTCGTAGATTTCGTAGAGCAGGATGCGCTCTTGATCCTTGCGGTCGGCGCAGACGTCGAAGCGGCTGCAGCCCGGCTCGTCGCGCACGGAAGCGCGCGCATTGTCGTCGATCAGCTTGCGGAAGGCGGCCATCTGGCCCGGCTTCACCTTGAAATCGACGACGATCACGAAGCTCACTTCCGCGTCTCCCCGCCGTTCTCGGTGACCGCGCGCCAATAGGCGCTGGAGACCTGGTCGAGATGCGCCTTGATCACCCGCTCGGCGCGGTCGGCGTCGCGCGCGGCGATCGCCTCGTAGATCGCCTTATGGGCGCGGTAGGCGATCTTGTTCTGCCCCGGATAGGCGAGCGTCACATGCCGCTGCTCGACCAGCCACTCGGCGATCGCCGAATGCATGGCGGTGAAGATCGGATTCTGCGGAATCAGCGCCAGCACGTAATGAAACGCCACGTCACTCCGCTCGAACTTGGCGAGGTCGCCGATGCACTGCCGGTTGTGGTCGAGCGCGTCGGCCAGCGCCCGGATATCGGATTCGGTCGCGTGTTTCGCCGCATGCCGCGCCAGGCCGATCTCGAAGAAGGTGCGCGCATCCTGGAACTTCCGCACCCCGTCGGGCTCGGCCAGCATGTGGCGCGCGGCGCCCGCCAGGCCTTCCATCATCACTTCGGGGGTCGGGCGCGTGACCTTGGCCCGCTCGCCGGATTTCAGCTCGATGACGCCCAGCTTCTGCAGGTGGAACAGGGCCTCGCGCACCGCGGTCCGCCCGACGCCGAATTGCTGGGTGAGCTCGCGTTCGGAGGGCAGGGCATCTCCGGGCGACAGCGCGCCGTCGCGGATCATCGCCTCCAGCCCCGAGGCGACATCCTCATAGAGCCGGCGCCGCCGCACCGTTGGGTAGCGAGCCCCCGAAAGCATTCCTGGTCTACCTATCATACCAGCAGACGCAGAACGCTATCGATTCAGGCGAGAGCGAGTCAACGCCGAACCAATGCTGCGGCGCAGTCGTCTCTCAAAGAGTCATCGAGCGCGGATTGCCGGAGAGGAATTCCATCCGGCAGAACTCGATGAAGGCCTGCGCCGGCGCGGGCCGTGTCGCCTGGCGCGACCAGGCCAAGCCGACATCCATGGTGGGAATTGCCGCGGCGATCTCGCGGGATTCCAGCTTGTCGCCTTCCAGCGACCAGGGCCGATAGACCATGTCGGACAAGATCGTGATGCCGGTGCCGGTGGCGACGAGGCTGCGCACCGCCTCGACGGAATCGGTCTGGAAGATGACATTGGGCTTCAGCTTGTACTTGGACCAATAGGTGAGGGTGGTGGCCGCCGCCTCGTCGATCGAGAGCTGGATATAGGGCTCCCGGGCGACATCCTTCAGCGTCACGCGCGGTTTCGAAAGCAGCGGATGGCCGGTAGCGGTCCAAAGCCGCCGCCGAGATTTCGCCAGGGTCTGCGTCTCCAGCGCGTCGCCATGCTCCAGGTTCGAAACCAGCACGATACCGATATCGAGCTGGCCCTGCGCCAGCTGCCTCTCGATCACATTGCGCCCGAGCTCCCGGATCGTGACTTCGACCTCCGGGAAGCTGCGCCGGAACCGCGCCAGGGGTGCGGCCAGGAAATAGCCGGCAACCGTGATGGTGACGCCGATCGACAAACGGCCGGCGACGCGCGGCCGGTGCTGGCCCACCGCCGAGGTCGCAGCGGTCAGCGCCGAGAGAATGTTCCGGCAATGCTGCAGGAAGACGTAGCCGTCATAGGTCACCCTGATCCCGTCGCGATGGCGCGTGACCAAGGGCGTGCCGACGGTTTCCTCAAGATCCTGGATCGCCTCGGTGATCGCCGAGGGCGAGATGCCGACCGCCGAGGCCGCGGCGACGACCTTGCCGGCTTCGGCGGCCGCGACGAAATAACGGATCTGACGGAGATTTAAACTCATTCCAGACTCACCCCGGCGAGCGCGGAAAAGCCGCGCCGCGCCGCTCGTTCGAGGTTTCGGATTTTCCGAAATCCTATTTCAAAATATCGCCCTTTACAAATATCCAGCCGGTCCCGCCAAATCGTGACAAATGCGGCGGTGCACAACGCCGCGACGGATTCCGGCAAAGGCAGCCGGGTCATGGGGACGCGTGTCCCCACAGGGAAGGGCAAGGGAGTCGAACATGAAATTCTCACTGCAATTGGCAGCGGGTGCCGCTGTCCTGGTTTCGGCGAGCGCCGTCGCGCTGGCGGCCGACTGGTACCCTTACAAAATCGAGGTCTGGGACAGCTTCGACATGGCGAGTGCGCGGCACTCGATGGATTACGTCCCGGTCGAGAAGGCCGCGGCGAAGCACAAGCTCTGCGTCTCCTTCCCGCATATGAAGGACGACTACTGGCTGGCGGTCGATTACGGCGTGATCGCCGAGGCCAAGCGCACCGGCGTCTCGATGCAGGTGCTGGAAGCCGGCGGCTACACCGAGCTCAACAAGCAGATCAGCCAGATCGAGAACTGCGTCGCCGGCGGCGCGCAGGCGGTGATCATCGGCGCCATCTCCTTCGACGGCTTGAACGGCCTGGTCGGCCAGCTCGCCGACAAGAAGATCCCGGTGATCGACGTGATCAACGGCATCTCCTCCGACAAGCTCTCGGCCAAATCGCTGGTTTCCTTCGGCGAAATGGGCGGCAAGACCGGCGAATACCTGGTGAAGCTGCACCCGAAGGGCGGCACCGCGGCGAAGGTCGCCTGGTTTCCCGGACCCGCGGGCGCCGGCTGGGTCGAGGCCGGCAATACCGGCTTCACCGAGGCCGTGAAGGCGGGCGCGATCGAGGTGGTGGACACCAAATACGGTGACACCGGCAAGGAAGCCCAGCTGGCGCTTCTGGAAGACGCGCTGACCGCGCATCCCGACATCAACTACATCGTCGGCACCGCGGTCACGGCGGAAGCGGCAATGCAGCTGGTCCGCGACCGCGGCCTCGAGGACAAGGTGAAGATCCTCTCCTACTACTTCACCCCGGGCGTCTATGAAGGCATCAAGCGCGGTCGTATCCTGGCGGCGCCGACCGACTCCGCGGTCATCCAGGGCCGGGTCGCCGTCGATCAGGCGGTTCGCATCCTGGAAGGCAAGGAGTTCCAGAAGCACGTCGGGCCGGCGCTCTACGTGATCGACTCCAACAACGTGAACAGCTTCGACCGAGATTCCTCGCTGGCGCCGGACGGCTTCAAGCCGGAATTCTCGGTCGAGTAGTCGCGTCCCGTGATCGCGCCCAACCCTGACGCGATTGCCAAGCAGCCCGGCGCCGCCCCCGCTGGCGGCGCCGGGTCGCTGCTCATTCAGACCAAAGGCCTGTCCAAGCACTATCCCGGTGTCGACGCGCTGGTCGATGTCGATTTCGAATTGCGCGCCGGCGAGGTCCACGCCCTGTTCGGCGAGAACGGCGCCGGCAAGTCGACGCTGATCTCGATCCTCGCCGGCGCCAATACGCCGACCCGCGGCGAGATTCGTTTCCGCGGCGAGCCGCTCAGCCTCGCCGATGTCGGCGCGGCCCGTTCGCGCGGCATCTCCGCGGTGTTCCAGGAATTCTCCCTGGTGCCGCAACTGACCGTGGCCGAGAACCTCTTCCTCGGCGACGAGCCGACGCGCCACGGCTTCCTCGATCGCCGCAACGAATTGAAGCGCGCCCGCGCGCTCCTGGAGCGCCTGGGCTTCCCCCTGGACGCCGACCGGCGGGTGCAGGCGCTTTCCCGGGCCGAGCAGCAGATGGTCGAGATCGCCAAGGCCTTCCGATCCGATCTCTCGGTCCTGATTCTCGACGAGCCGACCGCATCGCTGACCGAGAAGGAAACCGAGAGCCTGTTCTCGCTCATCCATCAGGCTAAGGCGCGCGGCGTCGGCATCATCTACATCACCCATCGCATGATCGAGCTCCGCCGCATCGCCGACCGCGTCACCGTCCTCCGTGACGGCCGCAAGGTCGGGCTGGTCGATGCTCATGCCGCCGACGAAGCGACGCTCATCCAGATGATGTCCGGCCGCCCGATCTCCCAGGTCTTCCCCAAGGTGAACTATGCGCCGGCGAGGACCCTGCTCTCGATCGAACGCCTGACCACCGCCGACAACAGCGTCCGCGACGTCAGCCTCGAGGTGAAGTCCGGCGAGATCGTCGGCATTGCCGGCCTGGTCGGCTGCGGCAAGTCCGAGGTTGCCCGCGCCTGCTATGGGCTCCTGCCGGTGGCCAAGGGCCGAGTGATGTTCGACGGCACGGATGTAACCGGCTGGAAGACCCGCCGCATGCTGGATGCGGGTTTCAGCTACCTGCCGCCGGACCGCCACAAGGAAGGCCTGGTCCTGGCGCGGAGCGCCATCGAGAACACCTCATTGCCTTCGCTGCACCTGCCGCAATTCTCCGGCAACATCTTCCTGAAGCGCCGGCGCGAGAAGGACACCGTCTCGCGGCTGGCCGAGCAGCTGAAGCTGCACCCCTTCGATCTCCAGCGCGAGATGGCGGCTTTCTCCGGCGGCAACCAGCAGAAGGTGCTGATCGCCAAGATGCTGACCCGGGACGTGAAGCTGTTCGTCTTCGACGAGCCGACCGTCGGCGTCGATGTCTCGACCCGGGTCGCGATCTACCGCCTGATCGCCGATCTCTGCGAGGCCGGTGCCGGGGTGCTGCTGATCTCCTCCGACCTGCCGGAAGTGCTGCACCTGTGCAACCGCGCCTATGTGATGTTCCGCGGCTCGGTCCAGGTTGAGCTGCAGGGTAGCCAGATCACCGAGGACCGCGTCCTCAGCCATTTCTTCGAGAGAGCCGCATGACGATGCAACAGGCCATCCCATCCGAGCAGCAGGCCAAGACCCAGCTCTTGGTGCGGCTGTTCCTCAGCATCGGCGTGCTGCCGATCCTGCTGGTCATCGCGCTCGTGCTGTTCTCCCTGCTCTCGGACAATTTCTTTACCTTCAACAACATCGCCAATGTACTGCGGCAGACCAGCTATCTCACCATCGTTGCGCTCGGCCAGATGATCGTCATGCTGACCGCCGGTTTCGACCTCTCGGTCGGTTCGATCCTCGCCGTCACCTCCGTCACCAGCGCGCTCGGCATGGCGGGGGTGGCGGCGGCCTATCCGGACCAGCCCTGGCTGGCGATCGCCGTCGGCGCGCCGATCGGCTTTCTCTGCGGCCTCGCGGTCGGCGTGGTCAACGGCGTCGGCGTCGCGCTCCTGGGCGTCTCGCCCTTCATCGTCACCCTGGGCATGGCCTCGGTCGGCTTCTGCGCCGCGCTCTATCTCACCTCCGGCACGCCGGTGCGCGGCATCCCTTATGAGTTTGCCGACACCTTCGGCAGCGGCGGCTTCTGGGGCCTGAAGGCGCCGGTTTGGGTCGCCGTCATCATCGCCGTCGCCGCCTATCTGCTGCTGAACTGGACCCGGCTCGGCCGCCATTTCTACGCCGTCGGCGGCAACCTGAAGGCGGCGGCGCTGTCGGGTGTCCACACCCGCCTCACTCTGTTCATGGCCTATGCGGTCTGCGCGGGCCTGACCAGCATCGCCGGCCTGCTGCTGACCGCGCGGATGGAGACCGGCGAGGCCAATATCGGCACCAGCATGCCGCTGCAATCGATCGCCGCCTGCGTCATCGCCGGCGTATCCTTGCGCGGCGGCACTGGCAGCGTGCCCTATGTCGTGCTGGGCGCGGTGTTCTTCGGCGTGATCGAGAACGGCATGAACCTTTCCGGTGTGAACTCTTATCTGCAGATCGGCGTCACCGGCGCAATCCTGATCTTCGCCGCTTTCGCCGACGAGTTCCGCCGCCGGCTGATCGGCCGCAAGGCTTGAGGGAGGAAAGAACAAATGGCATTGATCAACTGCGACATGGGCGAAAGCTTCGGCCTCTACAAGATGGGCGACGACGACGCCATTATGCCGCTGATCACCGTCGCCAACGTGGCCTGCGGCTTCCACGCCTCCGACTTCAACCACATGCGCAAGACCGTGCAGAGCGCGAAGAAGAACGGCGTCAAGGTCGGCGCCCATCCCTCGCTGCCCGATCTCCAGGGCTTCGGCCGCCGCGAGATGAAGATCAGCCGCGAAGAGCTTGCCAACTGCATCATCTACCAGGTCGGCGCACTGAAGGGCTTTCTCGAGGCCGAGGGCATGACGCTCTACCACATCAAGCCGCATGGCTCGCTCTACGGCATGGCGGCGCGGATGGAACATGCCGCGCATGCCGTCGCCGATGCCGCCGACGTCTTCAAGGTGCCGCTCATGGGCATGATCAACACCTTGCATGAGAAGATCTACAAGGAACGCGGCCATAAGATGATCGCCGAGTTCTACGTCGATCTCGACTACAATGACGACGGCGGCCTGATCATCACCCGCGAGCACGACGCCAAGGACGCCACGGAAGCCGCCGCCAAGGCGATCCGGGCCATCCAGGAAGGCAAGGTGAAGAGCGTGGGCGGCAAGGACATCGCAGTCGGCTCCGACACGATCTGCGTCCATTCCGACACGCCGAACGCGGTCGAGCTCTGCCAGGCCGTCCGCGCGGCGATCAAGCCGTACCTGAGCGCGGCGTAACTCGCATGCAGCTATCACGCGGCACCCCCTCCCAACCCTCCCCGAAAGATGGGGGAGGGCTTTGCATCGCGCCTGTGACTCCCTCCCCCGACTTCGGGGGAGGGTTGGGGTGGGGGTGCCACAAACTCAATTTCTCTGAGGGGATGTAAAGAATGGCCAAACAGATCCTGTCGCCGCTGCCCGGCACCTTCTACCGCCGGCCGTCGCCCGACCAGCCGGTTTACAAGAACGAAGGCGATGCCGTCGCCGTCGGAGATGTCATCGGCCTCGTAGAGGTGATGAAGTCCTTCAACGAGGTGAAGGCGATTGAATCCGGCAAGATCGCGAAATTCCTGGTCGAGAACGAAGATGCCGTCATGGCCGGCCAGCCGCTCGCCGACCTCGCGTGACATGCCGATAAAGAAGCTCCTCATCGCCAATCGCGGCGAGATCGCGGTCCGCATCATCCGCGCGGCGCGCGAGCTCGGGATCGCGACGGTGCAGGTCCACTCGACCGCCGATGCCGAATCGCTGGCGGTGAAGCTGGCCGACGAGGCGATCGCGATCGGGCCGCCGCAGGCTGCCAAGTCCTATCTCAACATCCCGGCGATCATCGACGCCGCCCAGAAGACGGGCGCCGACGCGGTCCATCCCGGCTACGGCTTCCTGGCCGAGAATGCCGAGTTCGCCGATGCCTGCGCGGTCGCCGGCCTGATCTTCGTCGGCCCCAGCGCCAACGCGATCCGCATGATGGGCGACAAGGTGGCGGCGCGCGAGGCGGCGATGCGCGCCGGTGTGCCGACCGTGCCCGGCAGCGACGGTCGCGTCGACGACCTGGAGACGGCGCGCCGCGTCATCGCCGACACTGGTTTCCCGATCATGATCAAGGCAGCAGCCGGTGGCGGCGGCCGCGGCATCCGCATCGCCGCAAACCAGGAGGAGTTCGAGCGCCTGGTGCCCCAGGCAAAAGCCGAGGCGCTAGCGGCCTTCGGCGATGGCGGGCTCTATCTCGAGAAGGTGATCGAGCGCGCCCGCCATATCGAGGTTCAGATCCTCGGCGACGGCCATCGCGCGGTGCATTGCTTCGAGCGCGAATGCTCGCTGCAGCGCCGCCGGCAGAAGGTCTGGGAAGAGGCGCCCTCAGTCAGCCTCCCGGCTTCGGTCCGCGCCCGGCTCTGCGCCTCGGCGGTCGATCTCGCGCAATCGGTCCATTACAGCGGCGCCGGCACGCTCGAGTACCTCTACGACGACGCCAGCGGCGACTTCTATTTCATCGAGATGAACACCCGCATCCAGGTCGAGCATCCGGTGACCGAGTTCATCACCGGCGTCGATCTCGTGCGCGAGATGCTGAAGATCGCCGGCGGCGAGAAACTGAGACTGAAGCAGAGCGACATCAGGATGCACGGCCACGCCATCGAGGTCCGCATCAATGCCGAGGATCCGGCGCAGAACTTCATGCCCGGCCCCGGCACGGTCGCGACCCTGCGCGTGCCCGGCGGCAACGGCGTGCGCTTCGACACTTTGCTTTACGCCGGCTACACGATCCCGCCCTTTTACGATTCGCTGCTCGGCAAGCTGATCGTCTGGGACGAGGATCGGCCGGCGGCCATCGCGCGCCTCACGCGCGCGCTCCATGAATTGGAGATCGGCGGCGTGAAGACCACGCGGCCGCTGCATCTGGCGCTGGCAGGCGACCCGGCGGTGGCCAAGGCGGACTTCCACACGCGCTGGCTGGAAGGCTGGCTCGAATCGAACGCAACGAAACTGGCTGCGGAATAAGAAGAGGCGGAGGTGGGGCGATCATGAAGACCCGATATTCCTTTGGCGGCGACGAGCATATCTTCGTCGAGGTGGACGAGGAGATGTCGCTGGAGGCCTTCTTCAAGAGCCTCTCGATGACCACGGCGGTGAAGGAAAGCCGGATCAAGGGCGTGACCGAGATCTGCCCGGCCAATGCCTCCTTCCAGATCAAATTCGATCCCGACGTGATCGCGCCGGACGACATGCTGGCCGAGCTGAAGCGCCTGGAGGGTGCCGCCGAGAAGGCGGAGTCCAGCATCAAAACCCGCATTGTCGAGATCCCGGTCCTCTACAACGATCCCTGGACCCACGAGACTTTGATGAAGTTCAGGGAGCGCCACCAGGATCCGAAGAGCACCGATATCGAATACGCCGCGCGCATCAACAACCTCGACGGCGTCGACGGCTTCATCAAGGCGCATTCCGGCGCGCCCTGGTTCGTCTCCATGGTGGGTTTCGTCGCCGGCCTGCCCTTCCTCTACCAGATGGTCGACCGCAAGCGGCAGATCGAGGTGCCGAAATATCTCCGCCCCCGCACCGACACCCCGAAATTGACCGTCGGCCATGGCGGCTGCTTCGGCTGCATCTACTCGGTGCGCGGCGCCGGCGGCTACCAGATGTTCGGCATCACGCCGATGCCGATCTACGACCCGCAGCAGAAGATCAAGTATCTCCGCGACTTCATGGTCTTCTTCCGCCCGGGCGACATCGTGAAATGGAAGCCGATCGACCGGGCCGCCTATGACGCGGCGGTCGCCGATGTCGAGACCGGCAAGTTCACGCCGCTGATCCGCGACGTCACCTTCTCCTTGGACGAGTTCCAGAAGGACATCGACGGCACCAACAAGAAGCTCATGGGGGTCCTCTATGGCAATTAAGGTCGTCAACCCCGGGCTTTCCACCACGGTCCAGGACCTCGGCCGTCCCGGCTACTACCATCTCGGCATCCCGCTTTCCGGCGGCATGGATCGCTTCTCGCTCCGCGCGGCCAACATGCTGGTCGGCAACGAGGAGGGCGCCGCGGTGCTCGAAGCGGTCTTCATGGGGCCGGAACTGCAATTCTCCGCGGACGCCATCGTCGCCGTTACCGGCGCCGAGCTGCCGCCGAAGGTCGATGGCGCGGTGCAGCCGACCTGGACCGCCTTTAAGGTCAAGGCCGGCCAGACCCTCGGCTTCGATTTCCTGAAGAGCGGTGCCCGCGCCTATATCGCGGTCCAGGGCGGCATCGACGTGCCGGTCGTGCTCGGCTCGCGCTCGACCTACACCTTGGGCGCGCTCGGCGGTCATGAAGGCCGCAAGCTCGCCGCAGGTGACTCGCTCAAAGTCGGCGCCGCCGCCCATAGCGCGAAGGAAGGCCGCAGCATTCCCGCCAGTCTCCGCCGCCTGCCCGGCAACCCGGCCGAACTGCGCATGCTGCCCGGCCTCTACTGGCACCGCATCACCGAGGGCGCCGGCGTGCAATTCTTCGCCGACACCTGGAAAGTGGCGCCGGAGGCCGACCGCATCGGCTACCGCTTCAAGGGCGGCAAGCCATTGGAGTTCGTGCCCAGGAAACAGCCCTTCGGCGCCGGCAGCGATCCCTCGAACATCGTCGATGCCTGCTATCCCTATGGCTCGATCCAGGTGCCGGGCGGCACCGAACCGATCGTGCTGCACCGCGACGCGGTCTCCGGCGGCGGCTATTTCATGGTCGGCACCGTGATCTCCGCCGACATGGACCTGATCGGCCAGTTGCAGCCGCACACACCCGCGAAGTTCGTGAAGGTGGACATGAACGGCGCGCTGCAGGCGCGCCACGACCGCGAGGCGCTGCTGAACAAGGTCCGCGCCGCGTTGAATTGACTTGAGAAGGAAGCAATACCGATGCAGTTGACCCTTGCCGACAAGATCTGGTCCGGCGCCAGCACCACCCTCGTCAAGCAGGCCGCACTGGTCATCGCCGGCGGCCTGCTGCTTGCCGTCTCGGCGCATGTGAAGGTACCGTTCTGGCCGGTACCGATGACTATGCAGACTTTCGTCGTGCTGATGATCGGCGCCGTCTACGGCCGCAACCTCGCGCTCGCGACGGTCGCCGCCTATCTGGTGGAAGGCGCGGTCGGGCTGCCGTTCTTCGCCGCGGGCGGCGGTCTCGCCATCCTCGCCGGACCCACCGCCGGCTATCTCTTCGGCTTCCTGATCGCGGCCGGCCTGGTCGGCCATCTCGCCAATCGCGGCATGGGCCGCAGCGTCGCCAGCGCCGTGGCGATCTTCATCGCCGGCGACGTCGCGATCTTTGTCTGCGGGGTCGCCTGGCTTTCAACCCTGATCGGCTTTCAGGCCGCGATCGTCAACGGCCTGGTCCCCTTCCTGCTGGCCGAGGTGGTGAAGATCGCGCTGGCCTGCGCCCTGCTGCCCGGGGCCTGGAAGCGTGCCTAAGCCGTCTCCTCGAACAGCTCGCGGCCGATCAGCATGCGGCGGATCTCCGAGGTGCCGGCGCCGATCTCGTAGAGCTTCGCATCGCGCAGCAGCCGTCCGGTCGGGTAGTCGTTGATGTAGCCGTTGCCGCCGAGGAGCTGGATCGCATCCAGGGCAACGCGCGTCGCGGCTTCCGCCGCGAACAGGATGGCGCCCGCCGCGTCCTTGCGGCTGGTCTGGCCCCGGTCGCAGGCCTTGGCCACCGCATAGACATAGGCGCGGCTCGCATTGAGTGTCGTGTACATGTCGGCGAGCTTGCCCTGCACCAGCTGGAAGGTGCCGATCGAAGCGCCGAACTGCTTCCTCTCATGCACATAGGGGATGGCGACATCGAGCGCCGCCTGCATGATGCCGATCGGACCCGCCGCCAGAACCGCGCGCTCGTAGTCGAGCCCGGACATCAGCACCCGGACACCCTTGCCGACCTCGCCCAGCACGTTCTCTTCCGGCACCTCACAGTCCCGGAACACCAGCTCGCAGGTGTTGGAACCGCGCATGCCGAGCTTGTCCAGCTTTTGCGCCGTCGAGAATCCCTTGAAGGACTTCTCGATCAGGAAGGCGGTGATGCCCTTGGATCCGGCCGCCGGGTCGGTCTTGGCATAGACCACCAGCACGTCGGCATCCGGCCCGTTGGTGATCCACATCTTGTTGCCGTTGAGGACGTAGCGGTCGCCCTTCTTCTCGGCTTTCAGTTTCATCGAAACGACGTCGGAACCCGATCCCGGCTCGCTCATCGCAAGGGCGCCGACATTCGTGCCGTCAATCAGCTTGGGCAGGTAACGCTGCTTCTGCTCGGCATTGCCGTTGCGGCGGATCTGGTTGACGCAGAGATTGGAATGCGCGCCATAGGAGAGGCCGACCGAGGCCGAGGCGCGAGAGATCTCCTCCATGGCGACGGTATGTTCGAGATAGCCGAGCCCGGCGCCGCCATATTCCTCCTCGACCGTGATCCCGAGTACGCCGAGATCGCCGAACTTCTTCCAGAGATCCATCGGGAATTCGTTCTTGGCATCGATCTCCGCCGCGCGCGGCGCGATCTCCTTGGCCGCGAAGGCTTCGACCTGGTTGCGCAGCGCGCCGACCATGTCGCCCAGATCGAAATCGAGCGTGCTTCCCGAATTGCGCATGGTTCTCCCCTTAAAGCGCCGGCTGCTTCTCGACCTTAGCAGAGGCGGTCGCCTCCTTGCGAACTCCGCGATAGCGCGCCTGCAGCTGCGGCCATTGCGCATCGAACTTATCGAAGGCCGCCATCTTCACTGGCCCGAAGCCCCGGACCTGGTCCGGCGCCGAGGCCAGCGCGATCGCGGCGAACTTGTTCTCGGCGCTGAGCGACCCCGCGACCTCATCCAGCATCGCCTCATAGGTCTTGATGAGCCCGCGCTCGCGCTGCCGTTCCTCGGTCTTACCGAAGAAGTCGAGCCCGGTTCCGCGCAAGCCTTTCATCCGCGCCACCCACTTCAGCGGAATCCGCATCCCCTCGCCGAACCGCTTCTTCTTCGGTCGGCCGAGATCCGGGTCTTCCTTCGAGATCAGCGGCGGCGCCAGATGGAAGCTGAGTTTGCCGTCACCTTCGAAGGTCTCCTTCAGCTCCCGCTCGAAAACCGGATCAGTCAGCAGGCGCGCGACCTCATACTCATCCTTATAGGCCAGCACCTTGGCATAATTGATCGCGACAGCGCGGGTCAGCGCCTCGCTGCCGAGCTTGCCCTCGACGGCGCGGATCCGCGACACCGCCGCGCGATATTTCTCCGCCAGGGCAGCATGCTGATAGGCGGTCAGATGCTGCGCCCGGTGCGAAATGATCTCGTCCAGGGTCATGTCAGCGACGGCCCGCTCGTCCTTGGCCGGGACCAGCAGTTCGGCGACCCGCTCCGGGTCGGCGGCGGCGACGCGGCCCCAGCGGAAGGCGGTCTTGTTCATGGCGATGGCGACGCCGTTCATCTCGATCGCCCGCATCAGCGCCGCTTCCGACAAGGGCAGCAGCCCGAGCTGCCAGGCATAGCCGACCATCATCATGTTGGCGGCGATGGCGTCGCCGATCACCTTGGTGGCGAAGCGGTGGAAATCGACGATCCGCAGGCCCGGCTTCACCGAATCCTTGATCGCCTGCCGGACCGCGTCCTGGCGGAAGTCGAAGTCGCGGTCGCGCACGAAGGCGGAGACCGGCGCATTATGCCCGTTGACGATCGCCGCGGTGCGCGTGGCTGAGAGCATCTCCATGCTCTCCCGCGAGATTGCCACCACCGAATCCGCCGCCAGCAGCAGGTCCGCACTGCCACCCGCGATGCGCGGCGTCGAGATGTGGTCGGGATCGCTGCAGAGGCGGATATGCGAGATGACCGCGCCGCCCTTCTGCGCCAGGCCCGCGACCTCCAGCACCATGGCGGCCTTCTGGTCGAGATGCGCCGCCATGCCGATGATGCCGCCGATGGTCAAGACGCCCGTGCCCCCAATGCCGGTCACCGCGATGTTGAAGGGCGTATCCAGGACCGGCGGCACCGGCGGTTCCGGCAGGTCCGCGTCCGCGAGCACGACGCCTTCGCCCTTGCGCGGCTTGGCACCCCTGATGGTGACGAAGGAGGGGCAGAAACCCTTCAGGCAGGAGAGATCGACATTGCAGGCCGACTGGTTGATCTCGCGCTTGCGGCCGAGCGGCGTTTCGGCGGGCTCGATCGCGATGCAGTTGCTCTGCACCGAGCAGTCGCCGCAGCCCTCGCAGACCGCCTTGTTGATGAAGACCCGCTCCTCGGGCTCCGGCGCCAGGTTGCGATGGCGTTTCCGGCGGAGCTCCGCGGCGCAACCCTGGTCATAGACGATGACCGAACAGCCCTCGATCTCCCGGAACTCCTCCATCGCGCGGTCCATATGCTCACGCGGGAAGACCGTGACGCCGGCGGGAAACTCGGCCACCGGCAGCGCATCGACATCGTCGCTCAAGACGGTGATGTGCTGCACGCCCTCGGCGCGGATCTGCTGCACCAGCTGGCCGAGCGAGAGCTCGCCATCGACCTGCTGGCCGCCGGTCATCGCCACGGCTTGGTTGTAGAGCAGCTTGTAGGTGATGTTGATCTTGGCGGCGACCGCCTGGCGGATCGCGAGGATGCCGCTGTGGAAATAGGTGCCGTCGCCGAGGTTGGTGAAGAGATGCTTCTCCGTGGTGAAGGGCGAGATGCCCATCCAGGTGATGCCTTCCGCGCCCATATGGGTGAAGGTCTCGGTGCGGCGGTCCATCCACTGCACCATGAAGTGGCAGCCGATGCCGGCGGCGGCGCGGCTGCCCTCGATCACCTTGGTCGAGGTGTTGTGCGGACAGCCCGGGCAGTAATGCGGCATCCGGTTGACGATCGGCGTATAGCCTTTCAGGCGCTGCTCGCGTTCGGTGAACCAGGCGAGGCGCTCCTGCAGCCGCGCCTTGATGTCGTCCGGGATGCTCATTTTCATCAGCCGCGCGACGATCGCCTGCGCGACCAGGCTTTCCGAAAGCTCGCGGTCGAGCGGCAGGAAGGGCACTTCCTTCTCGTCGAACTTGCCGACGATGCGGGGGCGAACGTCGGTCTTCCAGTTGAACAGCGCCTGCTTGATCTGGTTCTCGATGATCTCGCGCCGTTCCTCGATGATCAGGACCTCTTCCAGCCCCTCGGAGAACTGCCGGATGCCGTGCGGCGCCAGCGGCCAGGGCATGCCGACCTTGAACAGACGTAGGCCGATCGCCTCGCCGGTCTCCCGGTCGATGCCGAGCTGCTGCAGCGCCTCGCGCACATCCTCATACGCTTTTCCCGAAGCGACGATGCCGAAGCGCGGGCGCTTGGCATCGATGATCAAGCGGTCGACGCCATTGACGCTGCCGAACTCGATCGCGGCATAGGCCTTGTAGGTCTGCAGCCGATGGTCCTGCGACCAGCGGTCATCCGGCCAGCGGATATGCAATCCGCCATTGGGGATCACGAAGTTCGGCGGCTCGACGAAGGAACATTGCTCCTGGTCGAGATCGACCACGGCATTGGACTCGATCGTGTCCGACAGCACCTTCATCGCCACCCAGCAACCGGAATAGCGCGACATCGCGAGGCCGAGCAGGCCCATGCGCACGAATTCATGCACGCTGGACGGATAGAGCACCGGGATCACCGCCGACATGAAGGCATGGTCCGACTGGTGCGGGATCGAGGAGGACTTGGCGCCGTGATCGTCGCCGGCGAGGCAAAGCACGCCGCCGTGCTTCGCGGTGCCGGCGGCATTGGCGTGTTTCAGCACGTCGCCGGAGCGGTCCACGCCGGGGCCCTTGCCGTACCAGATGCCGAACACACCGTCCTTGGTGGCGCCGGGCCAGAGTCCCACCTGCTGCGTGCCCCAGATCGCGGTCGCCGCCAGGTCTTCGTTCACCGCCGGCTGCGCGATCACGTCATGCGCGCTCAGGAACTTCTTCGCCTTGGCCAAGGCGGTGTCATAGCCGCCGAGCGGCGAGCCGCGATAGCCGGAAATAAAGCCGCCGGTGTTGAGGCCGGCGGCCTGGTCGCGGCGCTTCTGCACCATGGGAAGGCGGACCAGGGCCTGGATCCCGCTCATGAGAACGCGGCCGCTGGTCTTGGTGTAGACGTCGTCCAACCGAACGCCATCGCGGATGGGGGAAATGAGCATGGGTTGCGCGCTCTCCGAGTCGCAGGGGCCTTTGCCGATTTCTCCGCAATCTAATCACGAAGCCCGCAAAGGTCCTTGCGTATTCCATCAACCCGCCGGACGCTTTGTTGTTTCGCGGGGCGGGCGGGACGCAATATTTCGCAATTGCTGCGGCGCAGCGTGACTTTCGCGGCGGCAGACCGCTAGGATGCGCCGATTCAGGGAGAGCCTATGGCGCGTTTGGAAACCAGTCTGGACCGGCGATCGGAGAGCTTTCGCCAGAACCACGAGGCGCTCGCGCAGGCGGTGGCGACCCTCAAGCGGAATGTCGACAAGGTCGCCGAAGGCGGCGGCGCCACGGCGCGCGAGCGGCATTTGAAGCGCGGCAAGCTGCTGCCCCGCGATCGTGTGCGGACCCTGATCGATACCGGCTCGCCCTTCCTGGAACTTTCGCAACTCGCCGCCTGGGGCATGTATGAGGACGAGGTGCCCTGCGCCGGGATGATCACCGGCATCGGCCGGGTCTCGGGCCGCGAATGCCTGATCCTGGCCCATGACGCGACGGTCAAGGGCGGCACCTATTATCCGATGACGGTGAAGAAACACCTGCGCGCCCAGGCGATCGCGCAGGCCAATCATCTTCCCTGCATCTATCTGGTGGATTCCGGCGGCGCCAACCTGCCGAACCAGGACGAGGTCTTTCCCGACCGCGAGCATTTCGGCCGCATCTTCTACAACCAGGCCCAGATGTCTGCCGCCGGCATCCCGCAGATCGCCGTGGTGATGGGCAGCTGCACCGCGGGCGGCGCCTACGTCCCCGCCATGGCCGACCAGACCATCATGGTGAAGAACCAGGCCACCATCTTCCTCGGCGGCCCGCCGCTGGTGAAGGCCGCGACCGGCGAGGTGGTGACCGCCGAAGATCTCGGCGGCGCCGAGGTGCACACCCGCACCTCCGGCGTCTCCGATTACATGGCGGAGAACGACGCGCAGGCGCTCGGCCAGGCTCGATCGATCGTCGCCAATCTCAACCGTGTGAAGCGCCATGGCCTCGAAGTGCGGGAGCCGCGTGCGCCGCTCTATGATCCGGCGGAGATCTACGGCATCGTTTCCGCCGATCCCCGCCAGCCTTACGACGTCCGCGAGATCATCGCCCGGATCGTCGATGCCTCGGAGTTTGACGAGTTCAAGCCGCTCTACGGGGCGACCTTGGTGACGGGCTTCGCGTATATCTGGGGCTATCCGGTCGGCATCGTCGCCAACAACGGCGTGCTGTTCTCGGAATCCTCGCTGAAGGGCGCGCATTTCATCGAGCTCTGCAGCCAGCGCGGCATCCCGCTCGTGTTTCTGCAGAATATCACCGGCTTCATGGTCGGGCGGAAATACGAGAGCGGCGGCATCGCCAAGGACGGCGCCAAGATGGTGACTGCGGTTTCCTGCGCCGCGGTGCCGAAGTTCACGGTCATCATCGGCAACAGCTTCGGCGCCGGCAATTACGGCATGTGCGGCCGGGCCTATGACCCGCGCTTCCTCTGGATGTGGCCCAATGCCCGCATCGCCGTCATGGGCGGCGAGCAGGCCGCCAACGTGCTCGCCCAGGTGAAGCGCGACGGCATCGAGGCCAAGGGCGGCAAATGGTCGATGGAAGAAGAGGCGAGCTTCAAGGCGCCGATCGCCGCGCAATACGAGCGCCAGAGCGACGCCTATTACGCGACCGCGCGACTCTGGGACGATGGCCTCATCGATCCAGCCGAGACCCGCAACGTGCTCGGCCTCGCTTTGTCCGCGAGCCTGAATGCACCGGCAGAGGAGACACGCTTCGGCGTGTTCCGCATGTGAGGTTTAGAGCGTGAGCCTGATCGTAGAAACCCAGAACGGCGTCACCACGCTGACCCTGAACCGGCCGGACGTGCACAACGCCTTCGACGAGGCGCTGATCGCCGAGCTGACCGACGCTTTCACCGCCGCTGCCGAAGACGACAGCGTCCGCGCCGTGGTGCTGCGCGGCAACGGCAAGAGCTTCTCCGCCGGCGCCGACTTGAATTGGATGAAGCGTATGGCGGGCTTCGACGAGGCGGAGAACCTGGCCGACGCCAGCCGCCTCGCTCTGTTGCTCCACACCATCGACACCTGCCCGAAGCCGGTGATCGCGCGGGTGCATGGCAACGCCTTCGCCGGCGCGATCGGGCTGATCGCCTGTGCGGATCTTGCCGTGGCGGTGACGGAAGCTGAATTCGCGGTGACGGAAGTACGCTTGGGCTTGATCCCCGCCGTGATCAGTCCGTACCTCATCCGCGCCATGGGCGCGCGACAGGCGCGGCGCTGGTTCCTGACCGCCGAGCGCTTCTCGGCCGAGCAGGCCCTGGCCATGAACCTCGTCCACGAAGTCGTTGCCGCGGACGAGCTCGACCCTTGCGTCGACCACTGGCTGGACGCGATCCGCAAGGCGGGGCCGCATGCACTATCGGCCGCCAAGCTGCTGGTGCGCGCAGTGGACCAGACCCCCAGCCCCGAGATCATCGAAGACACCGCGAAACGCATCGCTGCGATCCGTGCCGGCGCCGAGGGCAAGGAAGGCGTCGCCGCCTTCCTCGAGAAGCGCAAGCCGGGCTGGGTGCAATGAGGGCGATCGACACCGTCCTCATCGCCAACCGCGGCGAGATCGCCTGCCGGATCATCCGCACGCTGAGACGCATGGGCATCCGCAGCGTCGCGGTCTATTCCGAGGCCGACCGCAACGCGCTGCACGTTGCCCTGGCCGATGCCGCCTATGAGATCGGCGCAGCACCCCCGCGCGAAAGCTATCTCAACCAGGCGAACATCCTCAAAGCCGCCAAGGAAAGCGGCGCCGACGCGATCCATCCCGGCTACGGCTTCCTCTCGGAGAATGCGACCTTCGCCGAAGCCTGCGCCAAGTCGGGTGTGATCTTCATCGGCCCGCCGGCCTCTGCGATCCGCGCCATGGGCTCGAAGAGCGAAGCCAAGGCGCTGATGGAGAAAGCCGGCGTGCCGCTGGTGCCCGGTTATCACGGCGCCGACCAGTCGCTGAAAGTCCTGCAAACAGCCGCCGACAAGATCGGCTATCCGGTGCTGATCAAGGCATCGGCCGGCGGCGGCGGCAAAGGCATGAAGGTCGCCACCAGCGCCGCTGAGTTCAAGGACGCGCTGGAATCCGCCCAGCGCGAAGCGAAGAACGCCTTCGCCGACGACCGCGTGTTGATCGAGAAGTACCTGACCCAGCCGCGCCACATCGAGGCGCAGATCTTCGGCGACAGCCACGGCAACATCATCCACCTGTTCGAGCGCGACTGCTCGATCCAGCGCCGGCACCAGAAGGTGATCGAGGAAGCGCCGGCGCCGGGCCTCTCGGCGGAACGGCGGGCCGCCATCGGTAAGGCCGCGGTCGAAGCCGGGCGCGCGGTCGGTTATGTCGGTGCCGGCACGGTCGAGTTCATCGTGGAAGGCGAAAACTTCTACTTCATGGAGATGAACACCCGGCTCCAGGTCGAGCATCCGGTGACCGAGGCGATCACCGGCCTCGATCTCGTCGAGTGGCAGATCCGCATCGCGCGCGGCGAGAAGCTGCCGAAGACGCAAAGCGAGCTCGCGATCCAGGGCCATGCGATGGAAGTCCGCCTCTACGCCGAGGACCCGGCCCGGGAATTCCTGCCGCAGACCGGCGCCCTGCATCATCTTCGTTTCCCCGACGACGCGCGCGTCGACTCAGGCATCCGCGCCGGCGACGCGGTCTCGATCCACTACGACCCGATGATCGCGAAGCTCGTCACCCACGGCGCCGACCGCGCCGAAGCCATCGCGCGCCTGCGCCGTGCGCTCGCAGCAACGGAAGTCGGCGGCCTTGCCACCAATCTCGATTTCCTGCAGGCGATCCTGCGCCAGCAGGACTTCGCCGCCGGCAAGGTCGATACCGGCTTTATCGAGCGCCATCGTGCCGAGCTGCTGCCGGAAGCGCCGCCGCTGCCGGTCAACGCACTGGCGCTGGCAGCGCTCGCGGTGTTGCGCGCCGGCGAGCGCGACGCCGTCACGCAGTCCGGCGATCCGCATTCGCCCTGGGCGCGGCTGCCCGGCTGGCGGTTGAACCGCGACGCCTATGCCGACCTCGTCTTCCAGCATGGCGAGGCGGTGCTGAGCTTGCGCGCACATTACCGCGCGTCGGGCTATGCCCTGGACCTGCCGGACGGCACGGTCGAGGCCGATGCGACCTTGGACGTGGACGGCGCGGCCGCGGCGCGCATCGGCGGAACGCGCTGCAAGGGCCGCGTGGTGCGCCGCGACACGGAATGCCTGGTCTTCCTCGACGGCGCCACGCATCGCCTGACCTTGATCGACCCGCGACGTCCCTCGGGATCCCATGCCGCGACCACCGGGAAGATCCTGGCGCCGATGCCAGGCACCGTGACCAAGGTTCTGGTCGTGGCCGGCGTGGCGGTCAGCAAAGGCGCGGTGCTCGCCATCGTCGAGGCGATGAAAATGGAGCATGCGGTGAAGGCGCCGCGCGACGGCAAGGTGAAGGCCGTGCATTTCGCCGCCGGCGACCAGGTGACCGACGGCGCCGAGCTCCTGGTGCTGGAGGAGGCATGAGCCTGCCGTCTTCCGTCCGCATCGTCGAAGTCGGCCCGCGCGACGGCTTGCAGAACGAGCCCACACCCGTCTCGGTCGCCGCGCGGATCGCACTGATCGAAGGCCTGGTCGAGGCGGGTATCAGGACGGTGGAAGCGGGGAGCTTCGTCTCGCCGAAATGGGTGCCGCAGATGGCGGATACCGCCGCGGTGCTGGCGGGCCTGAAGAGACGAGACGGCGTGCGCTATCCGGTCCTGGTGCCGAACCTGCAAGGCCTTGAGGCGGCCGAGGCCGCCAACGCCAAGGACATCTCGATCTTCGCCGCCGCCTCGGAGAGCTTCAGCAAGAAGAACATCAACTGCTCGATCGCCGAAAGCCTCGACCGCTTCCGCCCGGTGGCGGCGCGCGCCCTGGAGCAGGAGCGGCGGGTCCGGGGCTATGTCTCCTGCGTGCTCGGCTGTCCCTATGAAGGCGAGATCGCGCCGGAAGCCGTCGCGCGCGTCGCCAAAGCGCTCTTCGACATGGGCTGCGAGGAAATCTCCTTGGGAGACACGATCGGCACCGGTACGCCGCTCAAGGCCAAACGCATGATCGAGGCCGTGGCCAAGCACGTGCCGATGAAGCAGCTCGCCGTGCATTTCCACGACACCTACGGCCAGGCCCTGGCCAACATCCTGGCGGCGCTGGAGCTCGGGATCGCCGTGGTCGACAGCTCGGTCGCGGGCCTCGGCGGCTGTCCCTATGCCAAGGGCGCCTCCGGGAACGTCGCGACCGAGGATGTCGTTTACATGCTGAACGGCATGGGCATCGCGACCGGCATCGATCTCGACCGGCTGGCCAAGACCGGCCGCAACGTGCTGCAGCAGCTCAACCGCGCGCCTGCATCCAAGGTCGCACAGGCGCTCGCCGCCAGGGCGTAGTATGGTTTCCGCTCAAGCCCCGCAGCAGACGGGGCGCCTCTAACGGGAGGATGCGATGACGCAAGCGATGAGTTATGTCAGCGGCATCAGCGATACGCCGCTGCTCGGCAAGACCATCGGCCAGGCGCTGGACGATGCTGCCCATGCCTGGCCCGATCGGCCGGCGCTAATCGATCGCGGCACCGGCACGCGCTGGAGCTGGAAGCAACTCCGCGACGAGGCCGACGCCTTCGCGGCCGGCCTGCTGGCACTCGGGCTGAAACCCGGCGAGCGGATCGGCATCTGGTCCTTGAACCGTGCCGAATGGGCGCTGACCCAGTTCGCCGCGGCCAAGGCCGGGCTGATCCTGGTCACGATCAATCCCGCCTATCGCCTGACCGAGCTCGAATATGCGCTCAATCTCGTGGGCTGCGCGGCGATCGTCACCGCGACGCAATTCAAGACCAGCGACTATATCGGCATGCTGAACACCCTGGCGCCCGAGCTCGCCGGTGCCAAACCCGGCGCACTCAAAGCCGCCAAGCTGCCGAGCCTGCGCATGGTGATCCAGATCGCCGGCAACAATCCGGGCACCATCCCGTTCGCCGACGTCCCCAAACGCGGCGGAGATATCCAGCGTGCGGAGCTGAAACGCCTCGCCGACACCCTGCAATTCGACGACCCGATCAACATCCAGTTCACCAGCGGCACCACCGGCAACCCGAAGGGCGTCACCCTCACCCATCACAACATTCTCAACAACGGCTATTTCGTCGGTCGCGGCTGCGCGCTGACGCCGGAGGACAAGATCTGCATCTCGGTACCGCTCTACCATTGCTTCGGCATGGTGATGGGCAATCTCGCTGCCGTCACCACCGGCGCCGCCATGGTCTATCCGGGCGAGGGCTTCGACCCGCTGACCAGCCTGGAGGCGATCTCTGGCGAGGGCTGCACCGCGGTCTACGGCGTGCCGACCATGTTCATTGCCCAGCTCGAGCATGCCCGCTTCAAGGAATTCTCGATGGCGAGCTTGCGCACCGGCATCATGGCCGGCTCGCCCTGTCCGATCGAGCTCATGAAGAAGGTCATGGCGGTGATGAATGTCCGCGAGATGACCATCTGCTACGGCATGACCGAGACCAGCCCGGTCAGCTTCCAGAGCGCGGTCGATGACCCGATCGAGCGACGCGTCTCCACCATCGGCCGGGTCCACCCGCATGTCGAAGTGAAGATCATTGACGCCGAGGGCCGGATCCTGCCGCGCGGCGAAAAGGGCGAGCTCTGCACCCGCGGTTATTCGGTGATGCGCGGCTACTGGGCGCAAGCCGACAAGACCGCCGAGGCGATCGACGCCGGGCGCTGGATGCATACCGGCGACCTCGCCACCATCGACGAGGCCGGCTACTGCAACATCGTCGGCCGGATCAAGGATCTGGTGATCCGCGGCGGCGAGAATGTCTACCCGCGCGAGGTCGAGGAATATCTCTACCGCCACCCGAAGATCCAGGACGTGCAGGTCTTCGGCGTCGCCGACGCCAAATATGGCGAGGAGCTCTGCGCCTGGGTGCGCCTGCGCGCCGGAGAGACCCTGACCGAGACGGAAGTCCAGGAATTCTGCCGCGGTCAGATCGCCCACCAGAAGATCCCGCGCTACGTCCGCTTCGTGGACGCCTTCCCGACCACCGTCACCGGCAAGGTCCAGAAATACAGGATGCGCGCGGCGATGGAGGAAGAGCTCGGCGTCAAGGCGGCGAAGACGGCTTGAGCTGGGTAGATCTAGCGCTGAATCTAAAGCACCGCGGCGGCATCAACCCCCGCCCTAGCCCTCCCCCGATCTCGGTGGAAGGGACTCTTTTGAACGGCTGCGGCGCTAGACAGCCTCACTCTTCCCTTCCCCCAAGATTGGGGGAAGGTTGGGGAGGGGATTGATGCAGCCGGAGCGTTTCAGATCTAGCGCTCGGTCTTGGCAGGGGCAGCACCATCCGCTAGCGTGCCCGACCGAATCCCACAGGCACAGAAAGTCCAACCATGAGTGATCAAGGCAAGGTCGTGCTCGTCACCGGCGCGGGCAGCGGCATCGGCCGCGCGGTCGCCCTCGCATTCGCCAAGGCGGGCTATCGCCTGGCTGTCACCGGCCGCCGCGCCGAGCCGCTGAACGAGGTGGTGGCGGAGGCGGGTAAGCCTGCGATCGCCATCCCGGCCGACGTCACCGATCCGAAGTCGGTCGCCGCCCTCTTCGCCCAGGTGAAGGCGGCCTTCGGGCGGCTGGACGTGCTGTTCAACAACGCCGGCACCATCGCCCCGGCGATCAACCTGGAAGAACTGACGCCGGAACAGTGGAAGGCCGTGGTCGATACCAATATCAGTGGCGTCTTCTACTGCACCCAGGAAGCCTTCAAGATCATGAAGGACCAGAACCCGCAGGGCGGCCGCATCATCAACAACGGCTCGATTTCGGCGACGGCGCCGCGACCGAACTCGGCGCCCTATACGGCGTCGAAGCATGCTGTACACGGCCTTACCAAGTCGACTGCGCTCGACGGGCGGAAATACAACATCGCCTGCGGCCAGATCGACATCGGCAACACGCTCACCCCGATGGCGCAGGCGATGACCAAGGGCGTGCTGCAGGCCGACCTTTCGGTCAAGACCGAGCCGACCTTCGACGTGGCGCATGTGGCGAGCTCCGTCCTCCATATGGCCAGCCTGCCGCTTGAGGCCAATGTACTGACGATGACCGTGATGGCGACCAAGATGCCCTTTGTCGGTCGTGGTTAGCGGGGGCCGCGGATAGGTGCGCCCATGGGGCGGGTCGCGCGGATCCCGATCACCAACGTCCATGCCGACGGCGCCTATACCGGCATGATCCTGGTGGGACCACGGCAGAAACCGATGCACGTGCTGCTGGACAGCGGCAGTGCGGTCTTCGCCATCGACGGCCGCAAGTACCAACCCGACCTGGCGGCCGGCGACCGCACCACCCGCTTCGCGCAATACATGAGCTATTCCGACGGCGCGCATTGGTCGGGCGGCGTGATTAAGACCGCGGTCGCGGTCGGCCGCAAGGGCAAGCGCATCACCGCGCAGAACATCAATCTGGCGCTCGCCACCGAGCAGTCCAAGGGCATGTTCGGCCGCACCGACGGCATTCTCGGCTTGGCCTATGCGCCGCTGGACGAGGCCTGGGAGATGCCACTGGACACCACGGCCAATCGCTACAGCAGCACCAAGGTCCGCGAAGGGCGCTACACCCAGATCACGCCCTATCTGCGGCACCTCGATCAACTGAAGGTCGTCTCCGACATCTTCGGCTTCTACACCTTGCGCTCCTGTATCCACCGAGCGAGCCGGAATCCGGCGGACGATCCGCTGAACCAGGGCTGGATGGTGCTGGGCGGCGGCACGCAATGCCGCGAGTTCTATACTGGGAAATTCCAGACCGCGAAGGTGCTGGCCGAGCAATGGTACAACACCAACCTGAAGGCCATCATCGTCGGCGAAACCGCGCCGCTTAGCGTGCATCAGCAGCCGCCGGCGGGCTATCCTTCGAACTCGATTGTCGACAGTGGCACGACCAGCATCGATCTCGGTCCGCTCCTGCTCAAAGCCGTGATCTCGCGCTTCAGACCGGACCAGCAGCGCCTGATGCAGGCGGCGCTCGCGCGCAAGAAGCACCCTTGCGTGCCGATGGATGGACTCAATCTCGGGAAATGGCCGGACCTCACCTTCATCCTGCAGGGCCTGGGCAAGACCGACGTGGTCCTGAAGGTCCGCCCGCAGGACTATTGGCAGGTGAACGCGCCGAAGCCTGGCCTCGCCCAGCTCGCCTTGACGCAAGGCGAGCCGGGCTTCGCGATCCTCGGCCTGCCGCTGATGAACGGCTATTTCACCATCTTCGACGGCGAGGCCGACAACGACCGCGGCGTGGTCAAGTTCGCTGAACGGAGGTAGCTACTTGGCTTCGCCCGGTTCGGTGAGCGCGGCGCCCTCATCGGCGATGAAGATCGCGATCAGCGATGCCGGCTCGGTGGCGCTGGCATTCTCGCTGACCAAGTGGCTCGATCCCGGCGGCTCGAAGAAGGATTCGCCGGCTTTGTAGACCTTGGCTTCGTCGTCGCCCGAAACCTGCGAGCGGATCGACCCTGTGAGAACGTAGGCAAAAACGCTGCCGGCGTGATGATGCGCCCCCGACTTGCCGCCGGGCGCGTAGTTCACCACCACCGCGCTCATCGCCTTGCCCGGCACGTTCGGCAGCAGCTTGGCGAAGATCTGCTGCGCATTCGCATCGTCGCTCGCGGACGCGCTGAAGCCGGAGAACAAGGCGGCGGCGCCGAGCGCCAGGGCGGCGAGGATCTTGGACTCGCGTGTCATATTCATTCTCCTTAAGCGGCCCTAGCCTTCACCGGATGCAAATAGCGCAAGCCAATGGCGATCCGGTTCCAGGTGTTGATCACGCCGATCAGAGTGGTGAGGTTGGCGGTTTCGGCCTCGTTGAAATGCTTGCGAACCTCTTCGTAGACCTCGTTCGGCGCATGGGTCTCGGCGATCAGCGTGAGCGCCTCGGTCCAGGCCAGGGCGGCGCGCTCGCGCTCGGTGTAGAGCGGGGATTCCCGCCAGGCGTCGAGCAGGTAGAGCCGTTCCTCGGTCTCGCCATGGGCGCGGGCGTCCTTGGTGTGCATGTGGATGCAATAGGCGCAGCCGTTGATCTGTGAGGCGCGGGTCTTCACCAGTTCGATCAAGGAATGCTCCAGGCCACTGGCGGCGATGATGGGCTCGATCGCGGCGACCGCCTTCATGGTCTCGGGGGCGGCGGTATAGGCGTTCAGGCGGGCTTTCATCTCAAGTCTCCTTTGGTTTGGGTTGGTGTCTTGCCCCGAAAGACGGAGCCGGGCCGGGTCTTGTGACAGCCGCCGTCAGGACTGTGACGGCCCGCACAGGTGACATCGCCGCGCAATGGAACTAGGCTGCGGAAGCGCGATTTGGGGGAATGGCGTAACGGGAGTCCCCAGAGGTCGTCCGATGCCTGACTTCACCGTCAAACCGGTCATCAAGCCGGAGCTCAAGGTCGAGAAGCCGCGGCTCTACAAGGTCATCCTGCTGAACGACGACTACACGCCGCGGGAATTCGTGGTGCGCGTGCTCAAAGCCGAGTTCCGCATGACCGAGGACCAGGCCCATGCGGTGATGTACACGGCGCATACCAAGGGCCTCTGCGTGGTCGCGGTCTTCACCAAGGACATCGCTGAGACCAAGGCGACCCGCGCCACCGACATGGCCCAGTCCAAGGGCTATCCGCTGCAATTCATCGCCGAGCCGGAAGAATAGGCCTGCGGCACCTCCCGGTTGATCGCGCGGGCTGCTTGCGCACGCGCATATATTTATGACATACTATTAATATATTAAAGTAAAAACAATAGTTTAACGTGGCAAAATCGGGAATACGGCAGAGCGATACGGCTTACGAGCGGCTGCGGGAGCTGGTGATCCACGGCGCGCTCAAGCCCGGGGCGCTGATCGAGGAGGCGGCCGAGATGGAGCGCCTCGGGGTCGGCCGCACGCCGCTGCGCGAGGCGTTGCAGCGCCTGGCGCATGAAGACCTGATCGAGGTCGTGCCGCGGCGCGGCTATTTCGTCACCACGATCTCCGCGGCCGAGATGTTCCAGATCTTCGAAGCGCGCCTCGCCATGGAGATCCAGGCCGCAAGGCTGGCCGCTGAGCGCGCGACGCCGGAGGCTTTGGCGGCGCAGCGCGCATTGCTGGATGAAGCCCGCGCCGGGATCGCGGCGGACAACCGCGATCCCGCCTGGAATCTCGCGATCGATGAGCGCTTCCATGGGCTGATCGCCGCAGCTTCCGGGAATCGCTACCTCGCCGCGAACTTGACGCGCTTCTACGGCCTTTCGGTCCGCACCCTCTATCTCTCGAAGATCCCGATCACCCTGGTGAAGGACGAGATCGCGAACTTCGTCGCGGTATTCGATGCCATCACGGCGGGTGATCCCGATCTGGCCGAGCGCGCGATGCGCCGGCATCTCGAGTTCGATCCCATGGTCATGATCGGAATCGCGCCCCAGACGCGCAATGCCGATTCGCCCAAACAATCGGCCGAGGCCTGACATGGCGAATCGGCGCGGCTTCATCGTCACCCTGCTGATGCTGGCGCCTTCGACCGTGCTAATCGCCGTCTTCCTGATCGTGCCGATGATTATCGTGATCGGCTACAGCTTCGCCGGTCGCGATGCCTATGGCGGAATCGTGCCGGGCTTCACGCTCGACTCCTACCGCGAGCTGTTCCAGCCGCTCTACGTGCCGATCTTCTGGAACTCGGTGAAGCTCGCCTTCTGGAACACGGTACTCTGCGTCCTCGCGGCCTATCCGATCGCCTATTTCATCGCCTTCCGGGCGGGCCGCTGGGCGCCGGTCCTGCTGATCCTGATGCTGATCCCGTTCTGGATCGACTTCCTCATTCGCATCTCCGCCTGGGTCGTGCTCCTGGGCCGCAACGGGATGATCAATGCGGTCCTCACCAGCTCCATCCTGGACGAGCCGGCCCGGATGCTCGGCACCTACGGCGCGGTTCTGGTCGGGCTGGTCTACGCCTTCCTGCCCTCGGCGGTGTTTCCGATCTACGCTGCCTTGCAGCCGATCGACCGGGCGCTGCTGGAGGCCGGCCGCGATCTCGGCGCCGGGCCATTGCAGAATTTCCGGCGCGTGACCCTGCCGCTCTCGCTACCAGGCGTGATGGCGGCCTGCCTCTTTGTCTTCGTGCCCTCGATGGGTGTCTTCGCCATCCCGGTGCTGCTCGGCGGCGGCAAGAGCATCATCGTCGGCAACCTCATCGTCCAGCTCTTCCTCGACTTCCGCAACATGCCTCTCGGCTCGGCGGTTTCGGTCGTGCTGCTGATCTTCTCCTCGCTCGGCATCCTCCTCTACATGCGCGCGCTCCGCCGCGTCGAAGCGGCCAGAGCATGACCGCGGGCATGACCGACTCCGCCCTCACGCGCCGGCAGAAGACCCGGATCTGGGTCGAACATCATCTGCTCGGCCGGATCTCGCCCGCCGTCACCCTGCTCGCCTATCTGTTCCTGTTCCTGCCGATCGTGGTGCTGGTGATCTATTCCTTCAACGCCTCGCGCTCGACCGTGGTCTGGAGCGGCTTCACCCTCGACTGGTATGGCGAGGTGTTCCAGGACCGCGGCCTGCGGCAGGCGCTGCAGGTCAGTGCCGTCATCGCCTTCGTCTCCGCGCTGGTCAGCACGGCGATCGGTGCGCTGACCGCGCTCGCCATCGTGCGCCGGCGCTTTCCCGGCCGCGACGCGCTGGCCACCCTGCTGCTGGCGCCGATGGTGCTGCCGGAAATCGTGCTGGCGGTCGCCTTGCTGGTCTTCATGGTGGCGATGAACGTGACGCTCGGCTATTTCACCATGATCGTCAGCCATGTGCTGATCTCGGTGCCCTTCGCCACCCTGATCGTGCGTTCCGCGGCGGCTTCGCTCGACAAGAGGCTGGAGGAGGCGGCGGCGGATCTCGGCGCCGACGAATGGCAGGCCTTCTGGCGGGTGACCTTCCCGCTGCTGCTGCCGCCGATCGTCACCGCCTTCCTGCTGGCGGCGACCTTGTCCTTCGACAATTTCGTGATGTCGACCTTCACCTCGGGGGTCGGCACCACGCCGCTGCCGCTCAGGATCTACTCGATGCTGAAACTTGGCATCACGCCGGAGATCAACGCCCTGGGCGCGCTGATGGTGCTGCTCAACGTCTTCGTCGTCGTGGTCGTGATGGGGCGGCACCTGTCGCTCATTGTGAAGAAGTAACGTCAAGGGGCTTTCCGTTAGGAAGAAAGGGTGGATCATGAACAAGAAAGTGTTGGCCGGGATCGTCGTCGCCGCCGTGGTGGTGGCCGGCGGCTACCTCTTCATGCAATCGAAGGGGTCGCAAGAGCTGCATATCTATGCCTGGGCCGATGAGGTCCCGCAGGCGATCCTGGACGATTTCTCCAAGGAAACCGGAATCAAGGTGACGCTCGACACCTTCGACTCCAACGAATCGCTGATCGCCAAGCTGGAAGCCGGCGCCGCAGGCTACGACCTGATCGAGCCCTCGCAATACGCGGTGCAGATCCTGGAGAAGAAGGGGCTGGTCGAACCGCTCGACCATGCCAAGATCCCGAATCGGAGCAACCTCAGCAAGGTGTTCCAGGAGATCTCCTTCGATCCCGGCAACAAGGTCAGCATTCCCTTCATCTGGGGCACCACCGGTTTCGCCTACAACGCCGACTGCGTGAAGGAGCCGATCAGCTCCTGGAAATCGCTCTGGGACCCGCAGTACAAGGGCCGCATCTACATGCTGGACAACATGCTGGCGGCCTATATCGCCGGGTTGCAGGTGAACGGCTTCAAGGCCAACACCACCAACGCCGACGAGATCGCCAAGGCGACCCAGACCCTGATCGACCAGAAGCCGCTGCTGGCCGGCTATAACAGCACCAACTTCGCCGACCTGGTCTCCTCCGGCGAGGCCTGCATCGTCGAGGCCTGGAGCGGCAACGTGCTGCAGGCGATCGAGCAGAATCCGAAAGTGCATTACGTGCTGCCCGATGAAGGCGGCACGATGTGGGTGGATGGCTTCTCGATCCCGAAGGGGGCGAAGAACATCGACGCCGCCTACAAGTTCCTGGACTACATCCTGAAGCCGGAAGTCGCCGCCAAGGTCACGACCCTCACCAAGGTGGCGAGCGCCGTCGAGAAGTCGAAAGAACTGCTGCCGAAGGAGCTTGCCGAGAACGCCGCAGTCTTCCCGCCGGCCGACAAGCTGGCCAAGGCCGACTTCATCCTCGATCTCGGTGATGCGATGAAACACTACCAGGACGGCTGGACCAAGGTGAAGGCCACCGAGTGACCATCCATACCTGACGGCGGGGCGCATCCTCCCGCGCCCCGCCGCCTTTCTTCGGCTTTCTGGATCGAATTCTGATGACCGATACCGCCGTCGAGCTGCGCAACGTCTCCAAGAGCTTCGGCACCGCCGGGGCCTCGGCCGAGATCAACGCGGTTTCCGACATCAACCTCGCGATCGGCAACGGCGAGTTCTTCACCTTGCTGGGGCCTTCGGGCTGCGGCAAGACCACGACCCTGCGCATGATCGCCGGCTTCGAGCAGCCGACCGCCGGCGACCTGCTGATCCGCGGCCAGAGCATGAACGGCATTCCGGCGCATTTGCGGCCGGTCAACACCGTCTTCCAGTCCTATGCGCTGTTCCCGCACTTGAACGTCGGCGACAATGTCGGCTTCGGCCTCGACGTCAAGGGCGTCGCCAAGCCGGAGCGCCAGCAACGGGTCGAAGAGGCGCTGAAGCTGGTGCAGATGGAGCACATGATCGCCCGCAAGCCCTCGGCGCTCTCCGGCGGCCAGCAGCAGCGCGTCGCCTTGGCGCGCGCCCTGGTGAACCGGCCGGCGGTGCTGCTGCTCGACGAGCCGCTCGGCGCGCTGGACCTGAAGCTCCGCAAGGAGATGCAGATCGAGCTGAAGCATATGCAGCGCCGGCTCGGCATCACCTTCATCTTCGTGACCCACGACCAGGAAGAAGCGCTCACCATGAGCGACCGGATCGCGGTCATGCACAAGGGCCGGGTGCTGCAGGTCGATGACCCGATCGGCATCTACGAGCGGCCGACCACTTTGTTCGGTGCCGGCTTCATCGGCGAAATGAACTTCCTCAAGGCCACGGCAATCGAGCTGCCGGCGAATCTTGCAGCCGGCAGCGATGCGACCTTGGCCTTCCGTCCGGAGGCTCTCTCTTTCGCGCCTTATGAGAACGCCCGGGCGCCGCTGCTGAAGCTCGACGGCGTTTTGCAGGAATCGATCTATATCGGCACCGACCGGCGCTATCAGGTCCGGCTCGATTCCGGCGAGACCGTCTTTGTCCGCATCCAAAACAGCGGGCGCCATATCCCCGACATCGCGCATGGCGACCGCTGCAGCCTCTACGTTTGCACTGCCGACATCCGCGTTCTCACCGAGTGAGCGAAATGAGTTTCAAGTCATACCGGATCCAAGAGATGCCGCCGCAACTGCCGGCCGATGCCATGACCGAGCTGCAGAAGGTGGAGGTCGCGACGATCGGCCATTATCTGCACGATCGCTTTATGGCACCCGCCTTGCGGCCGATCCTCGACGGCCGCCGCATCGCCGGCACGGCGGTGACGCTGTCGATCCCCGGGCCTGACTCGACGCTGCTCTATTACGCCATGGACCGGCTGCGGCCGGGCGACGTGCTGGTGGTCGATCGCGCCGGCGACGACCGCCATGCCTGCTGGGGAGGCTTCATGGCGGCGGTGGCGAAAATCCGCCAGGCGACCGGGATCATCATCGACGGCATGGTGACCGATCCCACCGAGATCCGCGCGCAGGGCGTTCCGACCTGGGCCCGCGGCGTCTCGCAGATCACCACCAAGCTCTTGAACCTCGGTGGCGCGTTCAATCTCCCGGTCTCCTGCGGTGGCGTCGCCGTCAACCCCGGCGACGCGGTGCTGGCCGATGATTGCGGCATCGTGGCCCTGCCGCCCGATGAAGTCGCCGGCGCCACCAGGACCGCGCTCGCCGACCAGGCCGATGAGGGCGAATGGCTGGCCAAGCTCAGAGCCGGCAAGAAGCTGCAGGACCTGGTCGATATCGACAAGATGATCGCCGAACGCAACAAGCTGGATGGAGCTGTGCATGGCTGACGATCCCAGCAAGCTCGCGGTCTGGCTGACCACGCCAAACCATATCTTCGTCGAGATCGCCCGGGATCTTGGCTATTCGAAATTCCTGCTCGACATCGAGCATGGGCTGTTCGATCTCGAGCCCACCGACCGCCTGATCGCCTACATCAAGGCCCTGGGCTGCGAGGTCTATGCCAAGGTGCTGGGACCATCGGTGGTGCCGATCCAGCAGGCCCTCGACATGGGCGTCGATGGCGTGATCATCCCGCATATCCTCGGCGTCGAGCATGCGCGCGAGGTCTGCGCCGCAGCCAAGTATCCTCCCCTCGGCCTGCGCAGCTTCGCCGGCACCCGCACCGCGAAATACGGCGGCGTCAACCAGGCCTGGTATGAGAGCGAGAACCGCCGAGTCAAATGCTTCCCGATGATCGAGTCGAAGGAGGCCTGCGCCGACGTGGAGAAGATCCTGGCGCTGCCGACGGTCGATGGCTGCTTCCCCGGCACCAGCGACCTGTCTCTCAGCTCCGGCCGCGGCGCCTACAAGAACACCGAGGAAGACAAGCGCGACCTCCGGCGCATCGCCGCCGCGGCGAAGGCGGCGGGCAAGCCCTGGATCATGCCGGCCTGGACCCGGCCGGAACGCAGCTTCGCCCAGGAGCTCGGCTGTGACTGGATGGTCGTGGTCGACGAAACCGGCTCGCTCTATACCGGCCTCGCGCAGGCTTTGAAGGATTGATGGATATGACCAAGGAAATTGCTTCCGGCGCGGCGCTGATGAAGTTGCTGAACGCCTATGGCGTCGACACCGTGTTCGGCATGCCCGGCGTGCACACGCTGGAAGCCTATCGCGGCCTCGACGGCGCCGGCATCCGGCATATCGGCGTGCGCCACGAGCAGGGCGCCGGCTTCATGGCCGACGGCTATGCAAGAGTCTCCGGCAAGCCCGGCGTCTGCCTGATCATCAGCGGCCCCGGCGTCACCAATGCCGCGACGCCGATCGGCCAGGCCTATTCCGATTCCCAGCCAATGCTGGTCATCTCCAGCGTCGCCGCGACCAAGGATCTCGGCATGGGCCGCGGCATGCTGCATGAGATCCGCGACCAGGCGGGGGTCACCGAGCCGATCACCGCCTTCTCAGCGGTGGCGCAGAATCCCGACCAGGTGCGCGAACTGGTGCACCGCGCCTTCGCGCTCTTCGCCACCGAGCGGCCGCGGCCCTGCCACATCTCGATTCCGCTCGACGTGTTCAAGCAGCCGGACGGAAGAGAAGCGAAAGCCCGCGTTGCGCCGCCGCTGCCGCTCTGCGACCCGAAGGCGGCGGAGGACGCGGCCCGCCTGCTCGGCAAAGCCAAACGCCCGGTCATCATTGCCGGCGGCGGCAGCGTCGGCGCCGCGCAGGAACTGGTCGCCGTCGCCGAGAAGATCGGCGCCGCGGTCATTCCGACCATCGCCGGCAAGGGCGTCATCCCCGACGATCATCCGCTGGCTTTCGAGGTCACGCTGGACCGCCCGGCGACCCAGGATTTCCTCGGCACCGCCGATCTCGTCCTCGCCGTCGGCACCGAACTGGCCGAGCCCGATGTCTGGCTTGAAAGCCCGCTCACCCTGGGCGGCCAGCTGATCCGCATTGACCTCGATCCCACCGTGCTGGCGCGTGACTACGACAGCGCGGTCGCGATCCGCGCCGATGCCAAGGTGACCCTCGCCGCGATCGGCGCCGCCCTCGACAAGCTCGGCGCGGCAACCTCGGGATTCAAGGGCGGCAACGAGATCGCCGAGTGCCGCGCCGCCGAGCGCGCGAAGCTCACCGCCCTGGAGCAGAAACATGTGAAGGTGCTCGAAGCGCTCCGCCGCGCGGTGCCGCGGGACGGCATGGTCTTCACCGACATGACCCAGCTCGCCTATACCGGCTACGGCTTCTATCCCGCCTTCGACCCGAAGACCTGGTTCTTCCCGGCCGGCTACGGCACCCTCGGCTTCGCCCTGCCGGCGGCAATCGGCGGCCAACTGGCGGCGCCGAAGCGGCCGGTGGTTGCGCTGATGGGCGACGGCGGCTTCCTCTTCACCCTGCAGGAGCTCGGCACCGCAGTGGAGCAGAAGCTGCCGCTCGCCGTCCTGCTCTGGAACAACGACAGCCTGGCGCAGATCCGCGACGGCATGAAGGCGCGCAACATCCCGACCATCGGCGTCAACCAGCTCAACCCGGATTACATCGCGATCGGGAAGGCCTTCGGTTGCCGCACCGAGCAGCCGAACAGCCTTGCCGATTTCGAGCGGGCCTTGCAGGATGCCTTCGCGGCCGATCGGCCGACCCTCATCGAAATGCGCGAAGACGCGCCCTACCTCGCCTGAAAGCCGACCATCATGGATTCTACCGAGACCGTCACGCTCGCCAACTGGCGCCGCTCGCCCTGGAATCGCTGGGCCTTCCACCATGTTTCCGAGCTGGTCCCGGTCGCGATGATCCCGACCGACCCCGCGCGGTCGAAGCCGCTGCCCGAGGATTTGGCGGTGCCGAACGCGCTGCCCGACGGCCTCAGCATCGACCAGGTGCTGCGCGAGACCGAGACCGACGGCTTCCTGGTCTTGCGCGGGGGCAGCCTGATCTACGAATGGTATGCGAACGGGCTTTCGCCGGACTCGCCGCATATCATCTTCTCGATCTCGAAATCGATCTCGGCCATCCTGGCCGGCATTCTGGCCGGGCAGGGCAAGCTCGACCCGGACGCGCCGGTCGCGCGATACATCCCCGAGGTCGCGGGCTCGGCCTATGCCGACGCGACGGTGCGGCATGTGCTCGACATGACCGTCAGCATCGATTTCGATGAAAGCTACCTCGATCCCCAGGGCGCCTTCGCCCGCTACCGCGAGGCGATGGGTTGGAATCCCGTCGCCGATCCGGCGCAGACGCCCGGCCTGCACCAATTCCTGACCACGCTGCCGCGCGGCCAGGCGCCGCATGGCGAAAGCTTCCACTACGTCTCGCCGAATTCCGATCTCCTCGGCTGGATCATCGAGCGCGCCGCGGGCCGGCCCTATGCGGAGCTGCTTTCCGAGCTCATCTGGAAGCCGATGGGCGCCGCGCACGACGCATACGTCACCATCGACAAGGCCGGCGCCGCGCGTTCGGCCGGCGGCATCTGCACCACGCTCCGCGATCTCGCCCGCTTCGGTGAGATGCTGCGCCTGGGCGGCCAGGGCATCGTGCCGAAGCCCTGGATCGAAGACATCCTCACCAACGGCGACCGCGCCGCCTGGCAGCGCGGCGACATGGCGAGCCTGCTGCCGAACGGCCGCTACCGCAGCAAATGGTACCTCACCGGCAATGCGCATGGCGCCTGGACCGGCATCGGCATCCACGGCCAATGGCTCTACATCGACCCCGAGGACAAGCTGGTGATCGCGAAATTCTCGTCCCAGGCCCTGCCGGTCGATGATCCGATGGATCTCCGCCTGCTCCGATTCTTCGAGCAGGTCGGCCAGGCACTCTGACCGCTCGGAACAGGTTCGACATCATCGGGTTGACCCCGCAGAGGCTGGAGGTTCTCTGCAGGAGGTGCATGCATGACCACGGACGAGGAGATGCTCGCCGACCGCCAACGTCTCTGGCACGATTTCAGCCGCCTGCTGTTCTGGGGCGCGCTGCATGCCGCGGTGGCCCTGATCGTGGTGGTGATGTTCGCCGTCATCGGCCCGACCGTCGGCACCTTCATCATCGGCCTCGCGCTGATCGGTGGCAACATCGCGATCACGGCCGCCTATTTCATGTCGCATCGCTGGTAGGCTTCTTCGCTCTGCGCTATCCTCCCGCCAACATTTCGCCAGGGGAACACGCATGGGACGCATGAAGCTCGACGTTTCGAAGATCTGTTTCGGCACTTCCTCTCTCTCGAGCATGCCGGACACCTACGGCTATGAGGTCCCGCTCGAGCGCGCCCATGACACGGTGCGGACGATCTTCGACAGCAGCGTCAATTTCCTCGACACCTCCCGGATCTACGGCTTCGGCCGCAGCGAGGAGCGGATCGGCGACGTGATCCGCGAACGCGGCGGGTTGCCGAAGGGTTTCGTGATCTCGACCAAGCTCGACCGCGACCCCAAGACCAACAAATTCGACGCTGGCGAGGCCCGCCGCTCGCTGGAAGAGAGCCTGAAGGCACTCCATCTCGACCGCGTGCATCTGCTGCACCTGCACGATCCGGAGCATGCCCGCTCGCTCGCCGAGGTGACCGGCAAGGACGGCGCGCTGCCCGCCCTCGTCAAGATGAAGGAAGAAGGGCTGTGCGACGCGATCGGCCTCGCGGCCGGCACGCTCGCGGTGATGATGCCGCTCCTGAAGGATTGGGAATTCGACGCCCTCATCACCCATAACCGCTTCACCCTGGTGAACCGCAACGCCGAGCCGATGATCGCCTTCGCCGCGCAGAAGGGGATCGCGGTCCTCAACGCCGCGCCCTATGCCGGCGGCGTGCTGGCCAAGGGCTCGGACTCGTTCAAGCGCTATGTCTACCAGCAGGCCAGCGACGAAGTGCTGAGCCCGGTGAAGCGGGTCGAGGCGGTCTGCGCCCGGCACGGCGTCCCGCCGGGAGCGGCGGCGCTGCAATTCTCGATGCGCGACCCGCGCATCACGTCGACGATCTGCGGCGTCAGCAAGCCGGAACGGGTGAAGGAGACGCTCGCCTGGGCCGAATGGAAGATCCCCGCAGCACTCTGGGACGAGCTCCAGTCGCTGCCCTTCGCCACGGACGACCCGGAAGCCACCCGCCAATACAGCGCGGGGTGAGCGCGTCCTTCAGCGCAGCAAGCGCTTCTTGGCGAAAGCCTCGCCCGAGCCGGACTTGAAATGGACCTCGAGCTGCCGCGCGTGGACTTTGCTCGGTACGGCAACATAGGACTTGAGCGCCACCGGCAGGTAAGCCTTGGTGGACGTCACTTCGCCGCGGGATTGCGCGCCGAATCGTCGACTGAGATCGTCGGTTGAGCCGACGTAGTTGTCGCCATTGCGAGAAAGTAGACGCACCACACGGTGGCCACCCCCATCCCGCCTGTGACCGCGGGAGGGAAAAATAGCGGACCAAGCGGCACCAGTCTCCCCACGCCAAGGCTTCGGGAGACCACCCTTCGCCCTACGGGCCTCAGGTGGATGGGCCACCTGAAGCCCCGAAGGGGCGTAGGATGGCGGAGGAGGCGGGATTCGAACCCGCGATAGGCTTTCACCTATGCACGCTTTCCAAGCGTGTGCCTTAAGCCACTCGGCCACCCCTCCTGCGCGCGCGGAAACTATCCGAGCCTCAATCGAGGTGCAACCCATCCAAAACCACCCCATGGGGGGTGAGTTTGCGATTTATTTGTTAGGTTTATAAGCAGTTTTCTACAGTTTTTATCCAAATAAATCAATGGCTTAGCGTCCATTTGCGCGTGACAGCCGCGGTCCATCGGCGTAGCCTCCTCCTGCAGGCAATTCGGCAGAGGAGTCCCTCCCATGACGGTAAGACGGATCATTGGCATGGTGATGCTGGCCGCGGCCCTGATGTTCGGCGCCGCCGAGTTCTGGCTCAGTGTCATGAACACCTATGGCGCCCCGGACATCACCATGGGCAGCCTCTGGTTGCTGGTCAGCGCCCGCAGCCTCAACATCGTGCAGTCGCTGATCACCGAGCATGTCTGGAGCCCGCTCTGGAATCTCGGCATCTCGCCGCTGCTGGTGGCGCCGGCCTGGTCCTTCTTCGGCGCCCTCGGGCTGCTGTTCTTCATCTTCGGCCGGCCGAAGGTGGTGGAGCGCTGACCGGCCCTCCGCCTTTCCACGCGTCCCCGGCCAACCCAACGTGAGTTACCCGGCGGATTTTCCGCCGGGTAACTTGATTTCTATCAATCTCCAAAGAGACTATGGGGCCAGGACCTTCCGGCGCGCCCCGACACTCGCACCTCGTGGCTCCGCCGGCCGGCCGGAATGCCGTCCCGCGAGGCTCGGATGAACTTTCTCAGCGCCTTCTTCGACACCCAGCAATTTGCCCCGCATGGGCAATGCCTGCTCTGGCAGTCGGACCTGCTCATTCTCTACACGGTCTCCGACGCCGCGATCGCACTCGCCTATTTCTCGATCCCGTTGGCACTGGCCTATTTCGTGATCAAGCGGCGCGACATCGCCTTCCGCTGGGTCTTCGTGCTGTTCTGCATCTTCATTGTCGCCTGCGGCACCACGCATGTCTTCGACGTCTGGACCCTGTGGAACCCGGACTACGGCATGGCCGGCCTGGTCAAGGCGGTGACGGCGGTCGCCTCGATCCTGACCGCCGTCATGCTCTGGGACCTGATGCCGAAGGCGCTGGCGCTGCCCGGGCCGCAGCAGCTCAAGAGCCTCAACCTGCTGCTGGAGAAGGAGCTCGGCGAGCACCGTTCCGCAACCGCGACCTTGAAGGACATGACCGAGGCGCTGGAGCGCCGGGTCCAGGAACGCACCGCGGCGCTGGAGCGCGAAGTCGCCCAGCGCCGCGCCACCGAGGTCGAGCTCTTGAAGAGCCGCGAGCAGTTCCGCCACCTCTTCCTCAGCAACCCGCTGCCGATGTGGATCTACGACCGCGACAGCCTCGAATTCCTCGAGGTGAACGACGCCGCGATCACCAACTACGGCTATACCCGCGACGAGTTCCTGAAGATGCGCCTGCCCGACATCCGCCCGCCGGAGGAGGTCGCCAGGCTGATGTCGGTCCTGGAGCAGGGCGTCGGCGCCTATGAGCAGAGCAGCAACTGGCGGCACCGCCGCAAGAACGGCGAGGTCATCACGGTCGACATCTTCACCCACGAGATCACGATCGAGGGCCATAACGCGCGCCTGGCCGTGGTGCTGGACGTCACCCAGCGCAACATCGCCGAGGAGCAGCTCCGCCAGGCGCAGAAGATGGAAGCGATCGGCCAGCTGACCGGCGGCATCGCCCATGACTTCAACAATCTCCTGGCCATCATCCAGGGCAATATCGAGCTGGTGCACGAGAAGGTGAAGGGCGACCCGAAGCTCGCCGAGATGATCGACTATGCCTTGCGCGCCGCCGAGCGCGGCGCCTCCTTGACCAAGCGCCTGCTCGCCTACTCGCGCCAGCAGCCTTTGGCCCCGAAGCCGGTCGACATCGCCGTGCTGATCGCCGGCATGTCCGACCTGCTGCGCCGCGCGCTCGGCGAGACCATCGAGGTCAGGACCCATATGGCACCCGGCCTCTGGCCGACCCGGATCGACCAGAACGAGCTCGAGCATGCGATGCTCAACCTCGCGGTCAATGCGCGGGACGCGATGCCGAACGGCGGCACGCTCTCGATCGAGGCCGAGAATACCCAGCTCGACGCCGCCTATGCCGACCACAACATCGAGGTCAAGCCCGGCCCCTATGTGATGATTGCGATCACCGACACCGGCGCCGGCATGAACAAGGAGGTGATCGAGCGCGTCTTCGAACCCTTTTTCACCACCAAGCCGGTCGGCCAGGGCAGCGGGCTCGGGCTCTCCATGGTTTATGGCTTCGTCAAGCAGTCCGGCGGCCATATCAAGGTCTACAGCGAGCCCGGCCACGGCACCACGGTCCGGCTCTATCTGCCGCGCTTCGCCGACAAGCCGGAGGCCGAACCGGCGCCGCACGAGACGCCGCTCGACCTGGACCACAAGGGCGAGGTGATCCTGGTGGTCGAGGACGATCCAGACGTCCGCAAGCTGGTCCTCGGCATGGTCGAGAGCCTCGGCTACCAGACCATCTCCGCGATCGACGGGCCGAGCGCCCTCGAGGCGCTGGAGCGGGTCGGCCGGGTCGACCTGCTGTTCACCGACGTGGTCTTGCCGCGCGGCATGAACGGCGCGGCGCTGGCCCGCTCGGCGCAGCAGCGCCAGGCCGGCCTCCGGGTGCTCTACATGTCGGGCTACACCCGCAACGCGATCCTGCACAACGGCGCGCTGGACGATGGCGTGCAGCTCATCACCAAGCCCTTCCGCAAGGCCGACCTCGCCGCCAAGCTGCGCGAGGCGCTTAACGGCTAGGGGACCGGGCGGCGAGGACAGTGGGAAAGGAAATCGATCACCGCGCGGCGCATCGGGTTGTCCGCGGTCCAGAAGCTGGAGAATTGCAGCAACACGTCGGTATGGTCCAGGCCGGGATAATCGAGCCGGCGGACCGGATTGCCGGCCGCCGCCAGGCGGCGTTCCAGGCGGACACTGTTGGCAGGATCGACCGTCTGGTCGGCATCGCCCGTGACCAGCAGGACCGGCGGGCTGGGATTCCCGGCATGGGTAATCGGCAAGGCCTCTGCCCGGTCCCTGGCGGTGCCGAACACGCCGCGCAGGAGCTCGGTGTCGAAGTCGAAGTCATAGGGGCCCGCCAGGCCGACGATGCCGCAGAGTCCGTCGGCGTCGAACCCGGCGGCGGAAGCCCAGCGCCGGTCCAAGGCCAGCATCATCGCGTTATAGGCCCCGGCGGAATGGCCCATCAGGAATATCCGCCGCGGATCGCCGCCATAGCCGGCGACCCGGTCATGGGTCCAGCGCAAGGCGCCCGCACCGTCTTCCAGGAACGCCGGAAACCGAACCGCCGGGTAGAGGCGGTAGTCGGGGATGACGACGACGAAGCCTTGCGATGCCAGCAGCTGCCCGATGAAGCGGTAGTCGCCCCGCTCGCCGCTGTTCCAATAGCCGCCGTAAAAGAACACCACGACCGGCGCCGGGTCCGCGCGCGGCTTCTCCGGGCGGTAGACGTCGAGCGCCTGGCGCTCGATCTCGCCGTAGCGCAGGCCGGCGCTCAGCCGGTAGCCGTTGTCGGTGGTCAAGGCATTGAGCGCATCCACCGGTCGGCAGGCGCTAAGTCCGATGGCCAGCAGCAGGGAGGCGGTCGCCAGGAATCGGTGCATGCTGTCCACAGGCCGGCGCGGGATCGCGGAAGGTGGCCGAACCGGCCGGGCGCTCAGATCCGGATGAAGGGCTGCATCAGGCGGCCCAGCAGGTTGCGGAAGCGCAGCGGGGCGTCGGTGACCGCAAGGCAGACGCAGGTGTCCCCGGGATCGGCAACCGGCTGGTGGGTGGTGTCTTCGTCCGCGCATTCGACGTCGCCCGGCCGGAACTGCGTGCCACCGGACCGATAGCTGCCCGCCAGCACCAGGGTCATCTCGCTGCCGGCATGGCTGTGCGCGAAGACGCCGCGACCGGGCGCGATCCGCAACAGGCGCGCGACCGCGCCATGCTTGTCCCTGGCGAGCACGCAATGCTGGATGCCGGGGCCGAGCGAACGCCAGGCGACGGAATCGAAGTCGCTGAGGTAGGTCCGCAGCGGCGCCACCAGGTCTGAGTCCGGCGGCGGAAGCTCGGCCTGCGGCTGGCGGGCCGCCCGTGCAAGGATCTTCGTGACATCGCCGTCGAGGGAGGCGGAGGAAGCGGGCTCCGAAGCCAGGCCGTCCAGCAGCGCACCGCCGATCGCCTCCGCCTGCGCCACGGCGGCGCGGCATTCCGCGCAATCGGCCAAATGGGCCGCGACCAGCAGCGCAAAAGGCTCGGTGGCCGCACCCGAGGCGTATTGCAGCAGGAATTCCTCTGCCGGGTGATGTTGCGGGCTCATTCAGTCTCTCCAAGGGCTTTGCGGAACCGGCGGAAGGCAAGCCGCAGCCGCGACTTCACCGTTCCCAGCGGCACGCCGAGCGCGGCGGCGATGGCGCCGTGCGGCCGGTCCTCGAAGAAGGACATCCGGATCACCTCGGCCTGGTCCGGCGGCAGTTCGGCCAAAGCGGCGCGGATCGCTGCCGCGTTGCGGCGCGTGATCATCGTCTCCTCCGGGGAGTCCGGCGCCTCGGCTTGCAGGCTCGGATCCTCGGCATCGATCTCCGGTCGACGCTCCCGGCGTATCAGGTCGATACGGCGGTTGCGGGCGATGGTGAAGATCCAGGTGCTGGCATTGGCCTTGGCGGGATCGAACAGCCGGGCCTTGTTCCAGACCGCGGCCATCGCCTCCTGGACCAAGTCCTCCGACGCCGCGGCATCGGCGCCGAGCTTGCGCATATAGACCCTGAGGCGCGGGCCGTAATGGCCGTAGAGCTCGGCGAAGGCCGCGCGGTCCGCGGCGGCGACCCGCAGCAGCAGCGCCGTCATCCGTCCCGCATCGCTCGACTCCGGCATGGGTGCCTCGCTACCCATGACGGCCCGCCGCGACGGCCGCGGGGTGACTCGCAGGAAGATCGGGCCGGGACTCTGTGCCAAGGCGACTTGCATGCCGGTGAATACGCCGCCCGGCCAGCTTTGGATCACCGTCCCGCGCGGTGATCCGAGGCCCGGTGATCCAAGGCTTGAGAGGCACCGTAGTGGGAAGATGAATTCTCTGGGTGGAGGCGGTCGGCACTGTGACCCTGAACGATATTTCGGCGGGCGCGAGCCCATTTGGTCCCGGTCTTGCGCCGCGGTCAACCGGCGGATCCGGCGGCAAGCGGATCGCGGTCATCGGCAGCGGCATCAGCGGACTCTCGGCGGCCTGGTTGCTGGCGCGCCGCCACCGGGTGACGCTCTATGAAAGCGATTCCCGGCCGGGTGGGCACAGCAACACCGTCACCCTGCCGCCGGCGATGGGTGGGGTGCCGGTCGATACCGGCTTCATCGTCTTCAACGAGCAGACCTATCCGAACCTGACGGCGTTGTTCCGCCATCTGGACGTGCCGACCATTGCGACCGAGATGTCGCTCGCCGTGTCGATGAATGGCGGAGCCTTCGAGTATTCCGGCAGCACGCTGGATGGCCTGCTGGCACGGCGCAGCAACCTGTTGCGCCCGCGCTTCTGGAGCATGTTGCGCGACATCGCCCGCTTCTACCGCGAGGCGCCGCTGCAGGCGCGCCGGCCGGAATGGGCGATGCGCAGCCTCGGCGAGTTCCTGGCCCATGGCGGCTACGGCCGGGCCTTCGTCGCCGATCATCTGCTGCCGATGTGCGCGGCGATCTGGTCGGCGCCGCCGCGCGACATGCTGGACTATCCCTTCGAATCCTTCGCCCGCTTCTGCGCCAATCACGGCCTGCTCAAATTCCGCGACCGGCCGGTCTGGCGCACCGTCGCCGGCGGCTCGACGACCTATGTGCGGGCCTTGCTGGCCGATGCGCCGATCGATCTTCGCCTGAACAGCGACATCGTCGCGGTCGAGGCCGATGGCGCCGGCGCTGCCCCGGTTCTCATCGACTCCGACGGCACCCGCCATCGCTACGATGCCGTGGTGTTGGCCTGTCACGCCGACCAGGCACTGCGCCTCCTGGCGCGGCGGACTGCGATCCAGAACTGGCTGCTCGGTGCCTTCCGCTATCAGTCGAATCGCGCCATCCTGCACAGCGACCCGCGCCTGATGCCGGTGTCGCGCCGCGCCTGGTCGAGCTGGAACGTGATCGAGACGCCCGACCCCAGCCGGCCGGTGACGGTGAGCTATTGGATGAACCGCTTGCAGCAGCTGGAGCTCGACCGCGACGTCTTCGTGACGCTCAATCCCACCACCCTGCCGCGGGCGGAGAGCGTGTTCGCGGTATTCGACTATACGCACCCGATGTTCGACGGTCGCGCGGTGGCGGCCCAGTCACAGCTCTGGCGGCTGCAGGGCGAAGGCGGGCTCTGGTTCTGCGGCGCCTATTTCGGGGCCGGCTTCCACGAGGATGGCTTGCAGGCCGGGCTGGCGGTGGCGGAGGCCTTGGGCGGCGTGCGGCGGCCCTGGCAGGTGTCGGAGGAATCCGGCCGGATCTGCATTCTCCCCACGGCGGCCCGCGAACCGGTCGCCGCGTGAGCGCCGGGCCGGACATGCGCCGAGGGGTCTATCACTCGGGCGTCTACGAGGGGACGGTCTATCACAAGCGTCTGCGGCCCCGGGTTCATGCCTTCCGCTACCGGGTGTTCAGCCTGCTGCTCGATCTCGACGAACTGCCCGCGCTCGACCGAGGGCTTGCCCTGTTCAGCCACAACCGCTGGAATCTCTTCAGCTTCATGGACCGCGACCACGGCAGCGATCGCGCGGCTTCGCTGCGCGCCTGGGTGGACGAGCGTCTCGCCGGCGTCGGGATCGCCATCCCCGGCGGCCGGGTCACGCTGCTCTGCTATCCGCGGATCCTGGGTTACGTCTTCAACCCGCTCTCGGTCTATTTCTGCCACCGCGCCGAGGGCGGTCTCGCGGCCGTGATCTACGAGGTCAGCAACACCTTCGGAGAGCGCCACGCCTATGTTCTCCCCCATGACGGCGAAGGGGGCGGGGAGGGTGCGGTGCGGCAGAGCTGCCGCAAGGCCTTCTATGTATCCCCCTTCAACGACGTGAGCGGCGGCTACCGGTTCCAGGTCCTGCCGCCCGCGGATCGGGTCTCCATCCATATCGATCAACAGGATAGCGGCGGAAAGCTGTTCCGGGCCGGCTTCGCCGGCCGGCGCGCCGGGCTGTCGGACCGGGCGCTCCTGGGCCTCGCTTTGCGCTATCCGCTGATGACCCTCAAGGTGATCGCGGCCATCCACTGGGAAGCTTTCCGTTTGCTGATCAAAGGCGTTCCGCTTCGGCTCGACACGCGCAATACTGGAGGGATCGAACTCCAATCCAAACTGGAAACCTGAGGCCCAGAATGACCGACGACCGGGCGCCGGTGCCTTCCGTTCCCGAGACCACCGGTGCCGATCTCGGCGGCCTGTGGTCGGCATTCCTCCACCGTTGCTGCGCGCAGCTCGAGATCGGCGAAGTGTCGATCCGTTTTCCGAATGGGCTGGCGCGGCATTACCGCGGCCAGGCCGCGGGACCCAAGGTCGCGCTGGACATCAAGACCTGGGCGGCGTTGCGGCGCATGGCCTTCGGCGGCGAGCTCGGCTTTGCCGAAGCCTATCTCTCGGGCGAGATCGGCGTGGACGATGTGGACGCGCTGCTGCGGCTTGCCTCGCTCAACCAGCATGTGCTGGACAAGAAGCTCGCCGGCTTCGGCATCATGCGCGTGGTCAACCGCCTGGCGCATCTGCTGCGGCCCAATACCCGCAGGGGCAGCCGGCGCAACATCGCCGCGCATTACGATCTCGGCAACGACTTCTACCGGCTGTGGCTGGACGAGACGATGACCTATTCCTCGGCGCGCTTTGCGGAGGACAGCGAGGATCTCGCCGCGGCGCAGAGCCGGAAATATCGCCGCATCGCCGAGCTCGCCGGTATCGAGCGGGGTAGCCGGGTGCTCGAGGTCGGCTGCGGCTGGGGCGGCTTTGCCGAAATGGCGGCCGGCGAGCTTGAAGCCCGCCCGGTCAGCCTCACCATCTCCGACGCGCAGTATCGCTTCGCCCGCGAGCGGATCGCCCGCGCCGGCCTCGCCGACAAGGCCGATATCCGCCTGCAGGATTATCGCGACAGCACCGGCGAATACGACGCCGTGGTGTCGATCGAGATGTTCGAGGCGGTGGGCGAGCGCAACTGGCCGGTCTATTTCCAGGTGCTGCGCGACCGGATGGCGACCGGCGCCAAGGCGGCGCTGCAGATCATCACCATCTCCGAGGACCGCTATGCGTCCTACCGCAAGTCGGCGGACTTCATCCAGCGCTACATCTTCCCCGGCGGCATGCTGCCGACGCGGCAGATCCTCGAGACCTTGGCGCAGCGCGCCGGCCTTTCGGTGCTGTCGAACGACGGCTTCGGCAGCGACTATGCCCGGACCTTGCGGCTCTGGGGCGAGCGCTTCCGCGAGAACTGGCCCGCGATCCAGTCGCTCGGTTTCGACGAACGGTTCCGCCGCATGTGGGACTATTACCTGCGCTACTGCGAGGTCGGCTTCAGCCTCGGCAAGATCGACGTCGTGCACCTGCAGCTTGAGCGGCGCTCATGACAGCATCCGCGCCGTCAGCCTGAAATAGAGGCTATAGGGCAGCAACCGCGCGAGCTTCAGCAGCAGCACGAAGCGCCGCGGAAAGGCGATCTCGAAACGCCCGGTTTCGAGGCCGCGGCGGATTCGCCGGCAAGCCTCGTCCACCGACATCAGGAACGGCATCGCGAAATCGTTCTGCGCGGTCAGCGGCGTCTCGACGAATCCGGGGCAGACCACGGCGATGCGGATGCCATATCGCCTTGCGTCGGGATAGAGCGCCTCGGCCATGTTGATCAGCGCTGCCTTGGAAGCGCCGTAGGCGGCGGCACCCGGCAGCCCGGCATAGCCGGCGACCGAGGCGACGATGACGATGGTCCCGCGGCCGCGGCGGCGCATGCGATCGAGCAAGGGCGCGATCGTGTTGCCGGCGCCGATCAGGTTGGTCTCGATCATGCGCCGAAAGACCTGCGCGTCGAACCCCTCCACCCAAATCGGCGTGTAGGTGCCGGCGTTGAGCACGGCGATGTCGATCGGCCCGAGCCCGGTCTCGATGGCCGCGACCACAAGCGCGGCCGCGGCGCCGTCGGTGACATCCAGCGGGTGACAGTGGATCGCCTCTGGGGCGGCGGTCGCGGTCTCGGTGAGCGCGGCTTCGTTCCGGCCACTGATCGCCACCACATGCCCGTCGCCGGCAAGCGACCGCGCCAGCGCGCGCCCGATCCCCGAGCCGCCGCCGGTGATCCAGACGACCTGCGGCGGGGTCACCGGTCAGCCCTTGCCCAGCAGGCGCAGGATCCAGAAGCAGGCCAGGGCGGCGGCGCCGGTCGCGAAGGAACCCCAGCCGAGGTCGGCCGCGGTCACCAGCGGCGACCAGCCGCGCAGGGTGGCCATGTTGGTCAGGTTATAGGTCGCGTAGGCTAGGAAGCCGAGCAGCAGGCCATATCCCAGCGCGACGGCGCCGGAGGCGGCCTGCAAGGCCGGCCCGACCGCGAAGACCGCGATCCCGACCGGATAAATCAGATAGAAGGCGATGGCGGGCGCCAGCAGGAACTTCTCCAGCACCAGGTTGCCGAGCTGGGCGCGATAGAGGGTCGTCCCCATGAGGCTGAGCCAGACCGCGTCCAGCGCCAGAAAGCTCAGTCCGGAAACGAGATAGGGGAGGACAAGGGTTTTCATGATCATCCAGGTCGGCGCCATGCCACGCACCCTCTACGGCGCGCAGCCGGCCCTGGATCACCCCAGGACCACCATGGCCCTCAGTCGATCTTGCGGGCGTAGTTGTTGCGGACCTGCTGGCGGATATAGGTGCCGAGGCCGGCGCCGGCGCGGGCCAGTGCGATCATCTGCGCCACATGCACTTTGCCCGGCTTCACCTGGTCGTAGAGATAGGTCCCGCCCTCGGCGAAGCGCACCGTGATCGAACGGTCGCCGATCTCGACGGATTCGACGCCCGAACTCCCAGTGTGATTCTCGATGAAATGCATGTCGACCTCAGGCGAGTCCGTCCCCCTTCGAAACGGGGGCTGGTCGCTTCGGTTCCCGGATGATGCCGACCCGTTATTCGGCGAAAGCGGCCTTGGCGGAAGCGCTGTGGGCGGCTTTCAGCGGCTTCACCACCGCGGGGTCGGTGATGACATAGGCGGCGACGCTGCGGCTGTGCCTTGTGCCGCTGCCGAGGATCTTCCACTTCAGCGGCTTGCTGCCGGTGTAGAGGTCGATCTGGTTGTCGCCCATCGCGCCGATATCGGCGACCAGGAAATAGCCGTCATGCTTCTGGCCGTTCGGCAGCTTCAGGCCGCGCGCCGCCGGGATATAGACCACGGTGCCGAGTTTCAGCCGGCCGGACTTGACCGCGATGGTGCGATAGGGGACCAGGCCGTAGGCCTTGGCGCCGAGCCCGTCCGAGCTGGTCAGCCTGACGAAGCGGTTGCTGCCGAGATCGAAGGCGGCGCAGCGCGGGCAGGAGAATTCCGGCAGGGCGCAGTCGACCAGGCTGTCGCCGCCCTTGCCGGCGACGCTGTAGAGCACGCCGGAGACCTCGACCGTGCCCTGGAGTGCCGCCGTGCAGAAATCCTCGCGCGAGAGGCCGACGCCGAGCGGCGCGTCGTCGATGTCGAGCAGCTCGACCTCCATGCCGGGCTTGGCATGGACCACGTGATACTGGCTGACATGCAGGGTGAGCTTCGGGAGATCGGCGGTCTTGGCCTTGGGCAGCGCGAAATCATCGGCCTGCGCCGAAGCCGACCACAGAGCCGCGCCGAGCATCGCGAACAGGAAGAGGAGAAAGCCGAGCCGGCGCCAAACGCCGCGCCGCGCCGCCAACCGTTCTGCCACTGTAAAGCCCCCGGGAAATCTTTGGCCTTACGCTGGCGCAGCCGTGGCGCCCTGTCAAATCACGGAATCGCCCCAAATGATGAATCGGCCAATGGTGAATCAGGCCGCTTCGGTCTTGCGCGCGGACTTGGCGGCGGCGGTGGCCTGCTGCAATTGTTGTTTCAGCTCCTCGGCCATCTGCTTCAGCACCGCCTCGCGCTCGTCGGGCTTCATCGCCTTCAGTTTCGCGCGGTCGAGGCCATGGGCCGCGAGCCAGGCATCGGCCATGCGCTCGGCCAGCGACTTCTTCATATAGGCCAGGAATTCATCGACCGCCGCGTTGCCGGCCTTGCCGTCGTCGTCCAAGCCGGCCTGGGTCATCCCTGAAGACGGGCGCAAGGATGGGGTGGTCACCATCCCGAAGCTCAATCCGCCGATCCCTGACATTGTCCTGCCTCATTAACCTTGGAGCGGGCAAAATCTGCCCTTCATGCCGTCGCTTCGCAGATGTCGCAAAGCCCGTGCCAGCGATCGAATCGGAGACTAAAGTGTTAATACGGGATGGTTCGGGGACTGGGGTGATGGATTCGACGGTCTGGGCACAACTGGTGCGGCGCTATTTCCAGGCGGCGGCGGCGCTGCTCGACCCCGCCAATCTCAAGGCCGGTTCCTTCCAGCGCGACCAGGCGGCGATCAAGGCCGCCGCGGCCCAGGACCGCCCGGTCGAGGAACGCGCCACCCTGCTCGCGGAATGGCTCTCCTATCACCGCACCGGCCCGGCCTCGGCCGATCACCTGGCGCGGCAGGTTCTGCCGGTCCTGGACCGGCTGGACGCCGCCGAGCTCTCCTCGGCCTTCGACACCTTGCGCGCCGCGGTCGCCAGGGACGACAAGAGCCGCAGCTTCATGGTGCTGACCTCGCGCCTGCTCTGGGCCCGCTTTCCGGAAGCGGCGCCGGTCTATGACAGCGCGACCGTCAACGGCATCGCCTTCCTGGTGAAGCTCCTGAAAGCGGTCCAGCTCGAGACACCCTACGAACGCATCGTCGAGGAGCGGCGCTACGACGACCATGACGGCTATGTGCGCTGGGACTTCAGCGACAAGAAGCTGGTCGATCACTGGTACTACAAGGATTTCATCCAGTCGCATGCCGCGCTCTACACCCGCTGCCGGCCGGAGATCATCCATCTCATCGCCGAGGCCGGCCGCGCCGTCTCGACCGCCAGCCCGTTCCAGGTCTTCGACAAGATCCTCTGGCTGATCGGCGACCACCGCCATGACTACAGTCTGAAGGGATCAGAGCTCTGATGCCATCCTACAAGAACGCCGAGCCGCGTCCCGCCATCATGGAAGGATCGCCGCCGTCCCTGATCGTGCCGAAGCTCGACTGGGACCGGCCGCCCTGGAACCGCTGGGCCTTCCAGCATATCCGCGAGCTGGTGCCGACCCGGGAGGTCTGGCGCGGCGGCGGCCACGCGCGGAAGCTGCCGCGCGACGAACGCGACCTCGACGCGCTCGAAATCATAAGCTGCAGCGGCGGCCGGACCACGCTCGCCGGCCTGCTCGAGGAAACCTTCACCGACGGCCTGCTGGTGCTGAAGGGCGGCAGCATCCGGATCGAGCGCTATTACAACGGCATGACCGCGCGTTCGCTGCATCTCTCGCAATCGATGGCGAAGTCGGTGACCTCGGCGGTCTGCGGCATCCTGGTCGGCCGCGGCCTGCTCGATCCCGAGAAGCGGGTGACCGACTATCTCCCGGAGCTCGCCGGCACCGCCTACCAGGGTGCCACCCTGCAGCAGGTCCTCGACATGCGCAGCGGCGTCAAGTTCAGCGAGGATTACACCGACCGCTATTGCGAGGTCGGGCAGATGGACGTCGCCTGCGGCTGGAAGCCGATCCCGCCCGGCAGCGACCCGGACTTCCAATGGCCGGCGCATATCTGGGAACTGATCCTCAGCTTGAAGACCCTCGAGCGCCCGCATGGCGCGGCATTCAACTACCGCTCGATCGAGACCGACGTGATCGCCTTCTGCATGGAGCGCGTCACGGAGAAGCGGTTGCCGCAGCTGGTCTCCGAGGAGATCTGGCAGAAGCTCGGCGTCGAGGAGAGCGCCAATTTCACCGTCGATTCCGCCGGCTATGCGCTGGCCTGCGGCGGCTTCAACGCCACGCTCCGCGACTACGGCCGCTTCGGCCAGATGATCCTGGAGAACGGCGCCGGGATCGTGCCGTCGGCCTGGATCGAGGCCGCGCGCAACGGCGGCCGCCACGGCCCGCAATACTGGGAGATCCTGCCCCAGGGCTCCTACAAGAACCAGTTCTGGCTCGAGGACCCGCAATCGCGAACCTTGATGTGCGTCGGCGTCTTCGGCCAGCTGATCTGGATTTCCTGGGAGCACGACATGGTCGTGGTCAAGCTCTCGACCTGGCCCAGTTTCACCGACACGGTCAAGGAAGGCGCAACCCTGGCCGCCCTGCATCGCATAGCCGAGGCGCTGGCGTAATCGCGTGTTTCGGCCATATTAGCCGCAGCGACAAAGAGGAGCCCGCAATGGCGGCCAAGAAAATGCAGATCGATTTCGTCTCCGACGTGGTGTGCCCCTGGTGCGCCGTCGGCCTCGCCAGTCTCGAGACCGCGCTGCAACGCCTGGAGGGCGAGGTCGAGGCGGAGATCCAGTTCCAGCCCTTCGAGCTCAACCCCGACATGGCGCCGGAGGGCGAGGACCGCGACGAGCATCTGGCGAAGAAATACGGCCGCTCGAAGCAGGAATTCGCCGCGTCGCGCGAGCACATCCGCCAGCGCGCGGCCGCGGTCGGCTTCACCATGAATCCGCAGGAGCGGATCTACAACACTTTCGACGCGCACCGCTTGCTGCATTGGGCCGGCGTCGCCCATCCGGCGCAGCAGCCGGCATTGAAGCACGCGCTGCTGCGCGCCTATTTCACCGACGCCCGCAACATCGCCGACCCCGAGGTGCTGGTCGCGGCGGCGCAGGAAGTCGGCCTCGACCCGAATGAAGCGCGCGCGATCCTTGCCTCCGACCGCTACGCCGCCGACGTGCGGCAGGAGGAGCAGGCGTGGCTCTCGGCCGGCATCAACTCGGTCCCGGCGATCATCGTCAACCGCAAATACCTGATCTCCGGCGGCCAACCCCCGGAGGTCTTCGAGGCCAACCTGCGCGAGATGGCGAAGCAGCTCTAGATTCTACGCGATCTCGCACCGGATTGTGCGAATCGCGCCGCTTCAGCGGCCCCGACCGCCCAACCGTTACGAAGTTTTCACAATCATCGCCTAAGCTGATGTGACGTCGGGACCGATTGGAATCGGGGAGGTCACATGCGGGGCTTCAGGCTGGCACTGCCGCGGTTCATGATCGCGGCCTGGGTGATGACCGCGGTGGTCGCCGCCATCGCCTACACCCTCTGCCTCGGCACCGCGCAAGCCGTCATCCCCCACGGCCCGGACCACAGCCAGCGCAGCTAAATCTTTCGCCGTTCAGCGGTCTTCGCAGCCGGCAATCTGGTTGCCGGCTTCTTGCGCGTTGGCCACTGCCTTCTTCGCCTGTTCCCGCGCCGACTCGAAACTCGAAATCGCCGATGCGGGCCGTCCCGTGTCGACGGCGATGAGGGCGGTCAGCAGGTCGTTGACCGAGTCCTGCAGATCGCGGCTGGCAAAGCCCAGCGAGGTCAGTTGCTCCTGGACGGCGCGCGCCTCCGCACCCCGCGCCTCTCGCATCTCATTTTGCAGCGACGTCACAAAGGACGACATCGAACTGGTGTTCTGCCAGGGCGCGCGTGCGTCGGAAAGGATCAGGTCAGGCGTCAGCGACTGACCCCGCTTGTGCTGAAGGTGGTCGATCCAGGCTAGAATGCTGCAACTGCCCGCCGCGACGTCCTCGGCCATGGGTTGGATACGAAACGCGACCGTCGCCAGTGCCTCCTCGGTCGCTTTGCGCTCCATCCACTTCTGATACCCAATAACCGCAACCACCGCCAAGACGCCGGCCGCCAGGCTGGCCAGAAAGCGGCGAATTTGCAGGGCCGGCTGGGTCGGCGCCGCCGTTTGCATGATAGGATCTCCCGTTTCGCGGGTATCCTAGCTGATCTCCGCGGTGAGCACCACCAAGGTCGCGCAGTCCAGCGGCATCTCGTTGTTTGCCTGCACCATCCGGGTGTGCAACCCGCGCGGCCCGAACACCTCGTTGACGATATGCGAGGCGCCGTTCAGCGCCTTCGGGTGATCGGTGAAGCCTGGCGCGCAGCCGAACGTCCCTTCCAGCCGCAGGATTCTCTGCACGCGATCCAGATTTCCGTCCAGCGCCTTCCGCACCTGCGCGATCGCGTTGAGCGTGCTCAAGCGAAACGCCTGATAGCCTTGCTCGAGCGTAAGCTCCCCGCCGATCTTCCCCTTGAACTGCAGCACGCCGTCGCGCCACGGCATCTGCCCCGAGGTCATCAGCAGGTTGCCGGTGATGATGTAAGGCAGATAGTCGCCCGCGGCGCCCGGCGCCGGCGGCAAAGCGATGCCGAGATCCCTCAGGCGCTGCTCCGGCGTGCGGTTGTCCGTGTCTGCCATCGTTTCCCCCAACTCGGATGAATCCGTCGACCCCTCACCCCCCTCTCCCTCAGGGGGAGAGGGGTGTGTTACTCACTGCTGTTACAGACAGCTCTGATCACTTACGCGCGGAGCGCGGACAACGTCCCCCTCTCCCCTTGAGGGAGAGGGCCGGGGTGAGGGGTCGCTCGGTCTCTCCGACCAAACTCACCCCTTCACCGTCTCCCACTGCTTCGAAGCCGCGCTCTTCAGCACCGCATCCGTCACATACTCCGTCGCCAGCGCATCGCGGAAGGTCGGCGCCGCCGCCTTGCCGCTGCTGAGGCCCTCGATGAAATCCGCCGCCTGGTGGATGAAGGTATGCTCATAGCCGATCTGCAGCCCCGGCACCCACCAATGGCCCATATAGGGATGGTCGCCGTCGGTGATGTGGATCGAGCGCCAGCCGCGCAGCTGCCCCTCATCCTTGTGGTCGAACCATTGCAGCCGGTGGAGATCGTGCAGGTCCCAGAAGATCGAGGCCTTCTCGCCGTTGATCTCCAGGGTGTAAAGCGCCTTGTGCCCGCGGGCATAACGCGTCGCCTCGAACATGCCGAGCGAGCCGTTCTTGAACCGCGACAGGAACATGCTGGCGTCGTCGATCTTCACCTCCGCCACCTGGCCGGTCGTCGCATGCTTGCGCTGCTTGACGAAAGTCTCGGTGGCGCCGGTCACCGTCTCGATCCCGCCGTTCAGCCACATCGCCGTGTCGATGCAATGCGCCAGCAGGTCGCCGGTGACGCCGCTCCCGGCGACGCTGGCATCCAGCCGCCAGGTGCCGGTGCCGCCCTGCGGCACGTCGGCGGAGATAGTCCAGTCCTGCAGGAACTTGGCGCGGTAGTGGAAGATCTTCCCCAGCCGCCCCTCGTCGATCAGCTTCTTGGCCAAGGTCACCGCCGGCACCCGGCGGTAATTGTACCAGACCATGTTCGGCACCTTGGCCGCCTCGACCGCGGCCACCATGCGCTCGGCCTCGGCCGCGGTGCGGCCCAGCGGCTTCTCGCACATCACCATCTTGCCGGCCTTGGCGGCGGCAACGGCGATCTCCTCATGCGTGTCGTTGGGCGAGGCAATGTCGATCAGGTCGATGTCCTTGCGCTCGATCAGCTTCCGCCAGTCGCTCTCCGAGCTCTCGAAGCCCCAGTTGGCGGCGAACTTCGCCGCCCCCTCGGCCGAGCGCGTGCAGACCGCCTTCAAGACCGGCTGGTAGTCCAGCGCAAAGAATTCCGGCGCCTGGCGGAACGCATTGGAATGCGTCCGCCCCATGAACCCGCCGCCGATGATCCCGATATTCAGCTGCTTCTTGGCCACGTGATTTCTTCCCTGACTTTTTCCGACGCGTCATGGCCGGGCTTGACCCGGCCATCTCTCTCAAGAGCGAACTCCCGCCCTTTCGCTCGTCATCCCCGGGCTTGACCCGGGGATCTCCATCCGGTGCGAACTCCCCACGAGACCCGCGGGTCAAGCCCGCGGGTGACGGCTGAGGAGAGGTCGTTGACGGTTGTGCCTACTCCCTCCACCCATGCGCATCGCGCACCTTCAGCATGGCGCCCAGCACGTCGTTCCAGGTCTGCTGCTGCATCATCACCGCATTGGGGAACATGCAGCCGTCCCAGCTCAAGTGCCGGATCTTCTTCGTCAGCGCGCCCTGGTCGTCGCGCAGCCAGTAGCCGGCATGCTTGGCGATATCGAGCTTGCCGTTGGGATCGGTGGCCTGGACGTGCCGCCCGGTCTTCTCATGATCGCCGGAGCCGAACACCGTGCCGTCGTTCTGCGCCACGTGGAAGTCATAGGTCCAGGGCCGCAGCGCATCGGCGACCTTCTTATAGGCGGCATCGAGCTGCGCCTTGTCCTTCCAGTCATAATCCTTGGGCAGCAGCCGGTCCTCTTCCGAGTTGTAGCCCAAAGTGAACAGCATCGAATGCGCCATGTCGGCCTGATAGCCGACCACGCCCGGCATGCCGACCTCCTCCAGCAGATCGACATTCTTCCGCCAGGACTGCATCCCGCCCCAGCAGATCTCGCCCTCGGCGAACAGATACTCGCCATGGTCCTGCGCGACCTTGCCGGCCTCGCGGAAGGTCTCGGCGATCTTGCGGGTGTTGCCGGCCGGATCCTTCTCCCAGTCGGTGACGCTGGAGGAGGAATCGATCCGCACCCCGCCGGTCGGGCGGATCCCCATGTCGCGCATCCACTTGCCGATCACGCAGGCCTTGCGCACCGCTTCGACGAACTTCGCGCGCTCCTCCTTGGAGCCCATCGCCGACCCGCCGCCGGCCCCGCCCCAGATCGGCGCCACGAATGAGCCGATCTTCAGCCCATAGCCCGCGATCTTGTCGACCACGCGCTTGATGTCGTCCTTCGAGCTGTCGATCGAGACATGCGGATCGGCGAGCCAGAGATCGACCCCGTCGAACTTCACCCCATCGACATCGGCCTTGGCGGTGAGCTCCAGCAAGGTATCGAGCCCGATAAACGGCTCCGCCCCCGGCGCCCCCTTGCCGACCACGCCCGGCCACATCGCGTTGTGGAGCTTCGGATAATTGTTGGTGTGCTCAGCCATGGCAGCATCTCCTCCCAAAGGGCGCGGCGCGTGAGGCAGGCGCGGCGCCGAAACATCCATCAGCCGGGCATTCGCAGAAGGCCTGTCCTCTCTCCCGCTACCTTGTCGTCATCCCCGGACTTGATCCGGGGATCTGCCTCCGGGTTCCACGCCTTTCCCTCCGCCGCACGAAAGGAATCCGTGGACCACGACGCGCAACGAGAGCGCCCAAACGCAATCGCCCAAACTTCACCAGAGGAGGAAGCAGCGGCCCTGCCGAGCGCGAGACCCGATAACCGCCCCGCAACAAAACCCAGGAACCGTTCGCGGTGTCTTTTTCATCGAACCGAGGCCGCCCGCAAAGCCCCAACTCCCTCCCGCCCGCCGACCATTTCTCCCCGGCCGACTGGGCATGCCGGAGAGTGTTCGGGATCAGCCGCACGGGTGTCAAGCACGACGCTGAAGCGGCCGCGGCGGATGAGCGGTTTGTACCGGTGGGCGAGCGATTTGTTATAACTCGGTATGGCGAGAATATAGATCAGCAGTCGAGCACAGTCTCGTTGAAGTATCTTAGCACCAACAACAGTCCTCATTTATTCGCTAGCTCGCATGTAACATGAGATTTGTTGGGCGAGCAGGTCCCCAACGGATCCTGCTGATGTCTGACCCCCGGAGTAGTTACGATCCCAATAGGGGTGCGAAATGAAAGAGATACGGGTCTAGCCAAGTGACCAAGAAATCGCTCGGCAAGAAGCCTTGCCCGTGCCAGAGCGGGCGAAAATTCAGAGATTGCTGCATGAAGCGCAAGCCGGTCTTTGAGTCGGTGAGGTTTGATTTTGGCAAACGGGTGCGCCCGACACGCGTGCAAATATCAAACGATGGGACGCCAACGTTCTTTGATGGCGATCAGGTGCTAAACCCAGTGAGAAGTTGGCATGAGATGTCGCGTGAACGTGAGAAGGGCGAGAAAGTTCTCGTCCGAATACCTACCGAGCACCCTGTAGTTTCACAGGACCTTCAAGCTGCCTTGGATCATCATCTACAAGCGTATGATGTCGTTTTCGCGATCGACACCAACACGCCGAAAGAATTGCTTTTTGATCGTCGTATTTCCGTTGCGTGCGTCGCGCAATGCAAGAAGATAAATTCAGACGCCACTCTCTTTCGCGCGCTCGGATTCTTCGAGTTTCACAACGTGCCGGACAAGGCTGAGAATCTTGGATGGTACGCATTACAGCATGCGGCGGTTGCTGGACCTGATCACACGCCAGAAGCAAAGTATGCCATAATCACAGATTCTGATCTTGGTCTGCATGTCGAATACAACGAACGCACTAAGCCTTACATTGGTCAGGCGCTTCTAAAGCCAGGCTTCACCCTTCTTTATGCGACGGACAAAGGTCAATCGGTGATGAATGCAGCAATTGCCTACTGCGACAAAGGCGCATCTAGCTACATCCGAGCGCTCACTACCGCAGAAATGGTGCACTCGGCACCAGCGGCCGACACCAATAAGGTGCCTTACAGCCATGCACGGTTTACTCCAAACAGCGCGCCGGAAGATCATGATGGCCCATGGTTTCGGTTGGGAACGGCGCGAGTTCACTATCGACTAGATTAGTCGGTGTGGCAGGGTTGAGGCTGAAAGTGACGATGAGATGATCCATGACCAACAGGAGGCAGCTTCCTAATACGCAAGTCTACCGGCTCGGCGCTTCCAGCAACGGAGATCCCCGGCGAGTGACGGATGCTGTCATGATCGAGAGAAGATCACTCGGCGGGTCGATCACTCTGTCCTACTGGGAAAGCGTGGGTCGAGGAGAGTCTGAGGTGACCGTTACCATACCATTTGGGGCATTCGGAACTCTTCGCCGATTTCTGACGGCAGCCGATAAAGAGCGCCGCAGCTTCATGCGCAAATACAGGCGATCGCAGCGCAAGCCCACGAAAGACTAGCCATTCCACAGACGAGGCGACCGGCGTGACGTTCGATAGAGCGCGAACGGCTTGCAGTGCTGACCACCCTCATTGATCACTACTGAATTCGGGCTACTTGAATCCGTGGCGTCTCGCTCGTGGCGTATCTGGCGCCAACCGCGCCGTCACATCGGAAGCGGCTCCGTGCTTGGAAAGTTTCTGTACTCATGCAGGACGAACTCGAACCGGCCGCCGTTGTCCAGCTTGGTCACGGTCTTGATGTGCTTTGGGTCGGTGCGGTCGTAAGTCATGTCGCCGTTCTTCCCGTTGTTGCAGAGCAGCCGGCCGGTGCCCTTGTCATTGACGGCGGGCCACCAGGTGAAGGCGCAGATCATGTGCAAGTCCGCGTAGGTCTCCGGCCGGGCCGTGAAGATGATACGCCGCGCGCCGCAATCCATGAGCGAGTTCCGGAGACACGATACTGAATTCGCCATTCCAGCTCAGAGTTGACTGTACAACGCCGAGCATGATCGACCGCTGCATTCACCCGCCGCGGGCTAACGCGCGCGTCGAATTCGGCGCATGCCCGATCGGCGGGTTTTCTCGCGCCGATGTTTGTGAGAGCGCGCAAAATACACTATAATCTCTTTCGCAACGGCTGATCGGAAGACGGCCGTGCACCGGCGAATGCCACGCGGTTTTTGCTCCGGATCCTACGCGGAACCTTTACAGGCCCTTTACCCCAGCAGGATGAGGCCGGCCGCGCCCGCCGGAGATAACGCTGCAATCGCTTGGGGTTGGCAGGCCTTTCGCCGCCGGGGGCGTAAAGGTGCCGCGGAATCCGCTTCAAGCGGTCCGGCCGCCGCCATCGCGGTTCATGCGACGGCGCTGTTTGACATTGTGAGTTCCGCTTCCCGCTCTCTCGAAACGCGAGACTGATCGGTCGACCCCGACCGGACCCCGACAGAATCACGCAACCCCGACCGGACCCCGACAGAATCGCCCAACCCCGACAGGACCCCGACCAGGAAAAAGAATCATTCGGTCTCCGCGTGACGCGAGGAGCAAGACATGCGTTCATTGCATGCTTTCGTGGCAGGGACATCTGTGCCTCTCGCCGCTGTCTGCATGGACAGTGCATGGTCAGGATCGAAGGACGATATCGATCCTCTGAAGGGAGTTCCGCAAAGAATGAGCAAGATGGAAACGGACACCGACAAGATCGACGACGCCGTTCTCGCTTTGCTGTGGCTGACGGTCCACGACGGGCGGCGGGCCTGGAAGGGCCATGATTGGGAGGCGCTGGCACGGCTGCACCGCAAGCGCATGATCGCCGACCCTGCCAACAAGGCGAAATCGGTCGTGCTGAGCGACGAAGGCTTGCAGCGGGCGGAGGCGCTGTTCCGCGCGCTGTTCACGCGCGCGATGCGAACGGGGTTCCGAACTGCCTACGGGTCGCCGGTCGCGCAAGCCGCTGGCGAGTTAGCCGATCCGCTCCGCATAGTCGCGGACGTATCGGTTGACATAGGTGGTGAGACCCGCGCCCTTGTGCAGGATCCACTTCATCCGCTCCAGCTGCTCCGGCCCGGGCTTCTCGCGGTTGTAGACATAGGTGTCCCGCGCGCGGTTGCGGAAGCGCAGGATCATGAAGTCCTCGCGCACCGCCACTGCCGTCACGCCGCTCTCGCCGTTGCCGTAGGGCTCGAGCGCGATCTCCGCGCCGTTGTAGACGACGAGCGCCATCCCGGCCCGCCTGGCTCAGCGCGAACGGCGCCGCGTGCCCCGGCGGGCGGTGGTGCGCGCGACGCCGTCGGTGTCGTCGACCTCGGCGGCGGTCTTTGCCGCATGGGGCAGCGGCGCTGCGGCTTGCGCCTTGGGGCGGAGCAGCATGTCGCCGCCGGCATGGCGCTTGATCTCGAAGGCCTTGGTCTTGGTCACCAGGTCGCCGAGCTTGGCCGCGCCGTAAGTGCGCGGGTCGAAATCCGGCGCCAGGTTGGCGAGGCGGTTGCCGACGCCGCGCAGGTTGACCCAGCCGTCCTCGTCCGACATCTGCGCGATCACCCGGCTGAGCAGCGGCACCGCGGCGGCGGCGGGCTCCAGCGACGACTTCGCCGCTTCCGGCGCGGCGCGATCCGGCGCCGCCGCCACGGGCACCAGGTTCCCCGGCGCCTCCGGCGCCAGGTTCTCCGTGTAGATGAAGCGGCGGCAGGCCTGGCGGAAGCTCTCCGGCGTCTTCTTGGCGCCGAAGCCGTAGACATCGACGCCCTGCTCGCGGATCCGCGCGGCGAGCCGCGTGAAGTCGCTGTCCGAGGAGACCAGGCAGAAGGCGTCGAACCGCCCGCTGTAGAGCAGGTCCATCGCGTCGATCACCAGCGCGATGTCCGAGGCGTTCTTGCCGGTGGTGTAGGCGAAATTCTGCTGCGGCACGATCGCATACTTGTTCAAGAGATCGGCCCAGGATTTCAGCCGCGTGCTGGAGAAATCGCCGTAGATGCGCCGCACGCTCGCTTCGCCCATCTTGGCGACTTCCTCGAACAGCCCGGCCGCGATCCGGGGCGACGTGTTGTCGGCGTCGATCAGCACGGCGAGCCGCGGCGATCGGGTTTCGGCGGCCATGATCGGACGCGTCATTCCTTGTCGGCCGGCGATTCGGCCGGCGCGTCGCCCGGCTCGGCCGGCGCGCCGCCTTCGGCGAGGCGCTTGGCTTCCTTGGCGGCGGCCTTCTCGGCCTTCTTCTCGGCCTTGGCCTTGTCCCGCTGCATGCGGTCGAAACGATAGTTCGGCGTGCGTCCCATCGGCGGCCCTTTCATGGTTGAGGCCTACAACCACCACGCTTGCGCCGCCGCTGCAAGCGATATCGCGCCGTGAGCCGGCCTGCGCAAAGGCCCCGGGTCTGCGCCCGGTCTAGGTCAGGGATTTCGTGGCCGCGATCAGGCGGGGGCGCGTCGGCGCTTGTTTCCGGCGCCGGCCGATGAACAGGCCGAGGGCGCCGAGGCCGCTGGCAAAGAGCGGCAGGGCGCCGGGAATGGGCGTGGTGGCCACGGCGCCATTGCCGATGCCGGCGCTGGTCAAGACCGAATATCCGGCCGGTGCGGTGAAGGTGGGATCGACAAAGGCGTCGCCGAGACGGCCGTAAGCCGCATAGACGGTCGCGTACATGATCACTTGATAGACCGTGTTGGCCTTGAGCATGTACTGCTGATCCAGCGAGAACAGGTGTGCTTCCTGGTTGTTGCTGAGATCGCTTTCCGCGTTCAGGGAGAGCACCTCATCCCCCGAGGGGTACTCGTTCATGATGAGGGTTGCGTCGACCACGTTCTCCCGGCGGAGACCGACATAGTCGCTGTCGAATGTCCCCAGGTTCGTTCTGCCTGCCGCCCGGATCGTGACCGGGATGGTGCCGTCGGGGCCTGCAAAGGCGACGTAGTAGGTCAGGTTCGACCCCGCGGCCCCCGCGGTGCCGCTGTCCACGACCACATGCGCCTCGAGCCGGGGGGACTCGTAATGATTGACGGTCGTCACGGTCCAGGTTTGCGGGGGCACATAGCCGGGATTCCCGCCGGCGATCGTGAGCCCGGGCGTCGCCTGATCCGTGCTCTGGAAATGCTGGAAGCCGTTGGGCTCGGTCACCAGCACGGAATTGTAGTAGGTCGCGTCGGGCAGCAGCAGGACCGAGGAAGCCCGCGCGACGCTCGGGAGACCGCCGCCGAGTGCCGCGGCGACCAGAAGCATGGCAAGGGCGCGGGCAATCGAGCGCGGCGCTGGTTGGATCATGATTCACACTCCGGACTTGTGCTTGGCCGGCGTCTCTCCGGCGCGTTCACATCCTTATGCAGATGACTATAGGCAACCAGCGGCCCGGGTCTTGGATTGCAGCGACGCGCGGCTTTGCAGATCGCGAAGTTCGGACTCTCGGTTGCACAGGAAATGCGCTAGGCTGAGTGCAAGCTCCGGGTCGCGGCTCAGGTTCGCTTGGGAAGAGGTGCGAAATGGCGGGCGTCGGCGCGGGAACTTCCGGTCCCGCCCCTGGCAATGCGCAGGTGCTGCGCTTCTCCACGGAAGCGTTCCGGGAACGCGAACGCGTCGCCGCATGGCGCGAGGAATTTGCCCGCACGCTTCTGAAGCTCGACATCGTGCCCCGGATTCGCGAGGGGTTTCGCGCAAGCGCGACGATCTTTCGCTCCGCGCAGTTCGGCGTGCTGCGCGCCACGACGTCCCAGGTCGACCAGGGCAACTCCCTTCGCGGCCTGGTGACCAACGACAACGTGTCCTTTGTCTGGGTGCTGTCCTGCCGGTCGCGCGCCGCCCAGCTCGGCCGCAGCACCGACATCGAGCCGGGCGATGGCGTGCTGTTCAGCCATTGCGACGTCGGGGGCCTTTCGTTCGCGGGCGAGTGCCGCTATGTCGCCCTCGCATTGCCAAAACCGGTTCTGGCGCCGCTGGTCCCGGACATCGGGGCGCTGTTCGCGCGCCGCGTGCCGGCGGCCAATCCCGCGTTGCGCATGCTGCTGCGCTATCTCGATATCGCGCAAGAAGGCCATGGCGCGAACGACCCGGCGCTGCAGCGCACCGCCACCAATCATCTCTGCGATCTGCTGTCGCTGACCCTGGGGGCGACACGCGACGCCGCGGCGCTGGCGCGGCAGCGCGGCCTGGCGGCGGCGCGGCTCCGCGTGATGCAGGACGACATCCGCAGATCCTGCCGTCATCCGGGCCTGTCGGTCCACGCGGTGGCGGCGCGGCACGGCGTCACCGCCCGCTCGGTGCAGCGGATGTTCGAGGAGAGCGGCGCCACCTTCACCGAGTATGTGACGGAGCGGCGGCTCGAAGCCGCGCATGAGGCGCTCAGCGATCCGGACTCGTCCGGCCGATCGGTCAGCAGCGTTGCATTCGATTGCGGCTTCTCGGACGTCTCGCATTTCAACCGGATGTTCCGGCGGCGCTATGGCTGCACGCCGACCGAAGTTCGCAGCAGGCGGCGGACCGGCGCGGCATAGCCTAGCGACCGGATACGTCGGCACGATTCCCCGGCACGACACCGAACAGGCGCGCCAACAGTCCGTTTGACGCGATGTAGGCCTGGTACTCGCGATAGACCGGGTCGGCCGCGAGATGCCGCTCTTCGGTCTTGGCGCGCAGATAGTAGATCAGGTTCGCTGCACCCAGCATGAGGCAGGACTGGAGCGCCGTCGCCCACCCGGCGCCGGCGATGAAGGGGACGGAGATCATCCACCAGCTCAGGTTCTTGGAAAGATAGGCCGGGTGCTTCATCCAACGATACGGCCCATGGGTGATGATGCCGCGGTGCGTCAGATTGGAGAAGCGCAGGCCGAAAGCCGCGGTCGACCAGACATAGACGAAGACCAGCAAGAGGATCGCACTGCCCCATAGCATGTAGAGCAGCGGATAGGGCGCGAACACATCGCCCCAATACAGCTTGTCCACTTCGTACTGAATGTATGGCGCCTGGGCGTCGACCAGGGGTCGATAGCAGATCAGGCAGATGATCCACCCGCCGATGGTCGGTTCGACGCTGCGCACGTGGTTGTCCAGGATTCGCAGCGTCAGCGTATAGGTGATCGTGGCGAGCAGCACATCCAGCAGGAACATGAGATCGTAGAGCCGCTCATAGATGTTCTTGAAGTCGAGCGACGCGATCGCCGGCGTGGACCACAACAGCACGAGGTCGTTGTTCACATAGACGAACATCAGCGGAATGAAGAAGGCTTTGACCAGCCAGCCCCGCGCCAGGGTCTTCAGCGGACCCCAATCCGCCGGCCGAATCCCGCCCAGCAGCATGGCGAGCTGGGCATAGGCATCGATCGGATCGTCCTGCCGGCGGTCCACATAGGCGATGTAGAACGGTGACGCGATTAGAAGCGCCGGCAGCAATAGCAGCGCGGCCTGCTTGAACGGCGCGTAGAACGCATCCTGGTATTCCGGGATCAGCCCGTACAAAGCCGCGATCGCCCCAATCACCAGCCAGAAGCCGACGAGCTTCTGGACGACCCGGAGCAGGTCGAGAGGACGCACCGACGGCCGGGCCATTTCCCTTCCGGCATTGCGCTGCACCCGATAGACGATGAGATCCACGGCGATCATCGTCGCCGCGGTCGTGAACAACACGGCGAGCGTCTTGACGGGACCGGTTTCCGTCCAGCCCCGCAGCATGAACGCGCTGAGGAGGGCGGCGACCACGCCCGATGCGCCGGTCAAGAGACCGCTGGCCGATCGGGGTCGCCCATGCGGGGTGGATGCAGCTTCGATCGCGTCCAGCCCCCTGATCTTGCTGGAACCGGCCTCCTGCTCAAAAACCAGTCTCATTGGATCCCTGCTGCCGGGTATGGACCGTCTGCAGCCGGAAACACGTCAGCCTCCCGCTCCCGAAGTGCCGCCGCTGGTGCCACCCGACGTGCCACCGCTCGTCTGACCGGAAGTCCCGCTCGACTGGCCCGACGTACCAGACGTGCCGCCGCTGGTGCCACCCGAGGTGCCGCCGCTGGTCTGACCCGAGGTTCCGCCGCTGGTGCCACCCGACGTGCCACCGCTGGTGCCACCTGAAGTGCCACCGCTCGTCTGGCCGGAAGTGCCGCTCGACTGGCCCGACGTACCGGACGTGCCGCCGCTGGTGCCGCCCGAGGTGCCGCCGCTGGTGCCGCCCGAGGTGCCGCCGCTGGTGCCGCCCGAGGTGCCGCCGCTGGTCTGACCCGATGTGCCGCCGCTGGTCTGACCGGACGTGCCGCTCGATTGGCCCGACGTCCCCGAGGTGCCACCGCTGGTCCCGCCCGAAGTGCCGCCGCTGGTCTGCCCCGAGGTCCCGCCGCTCGTGCCGCCAGAGGTGCCGCCGCTGGTCTGACCGGACGTGCCGCTCGATTGGCCCGACGTCCCCGAGGTGCCACCGCTGGTCCCGCCCGAAGTGCCGCCGCTGGTCTGCCCCGAGGTCCCGCCGCTCGTGCCGCCAGAGGTGCCGCCGCTGGTCTGACCGGACGTGCCGCTCGATTGGCCCGACGTCCCCGAGGTGCCACCGCTGGTCCCGCCCGAAGTGCCGCCGCTGGTCTGCCCCGAGGTCCCGCCACTGGTGCCGCCAGAGGTGCCGCCGCTGGTCTGACCGGACGTGCCGCTCGATTGGCCCGACGTCCCCGAGGTGCCACCGCTGGTCCCGCCCGAGGTGCCGCCGCTCGTGCCGCCAGAGGTACCGCCGCTGGTGCCACCGGAGGTGCCACCGCTGGTCCCGCCCGAGGTGCCGCCGCTCGTGCCGCCAGAGGTGCCGCCGCTGGTGCCGTCGGAAGCACCGGAGCTCGATCCGCCCGATGAGCCGCCGGACGAGCTGGTGGTTGATCCGTTCGAGTTGCCCCGCCGATCTGAGCTCGACGAGCTCGAGGAGCCGGATGAGCTGGATGAACCGGATGAATCCGCCGGAGCGGCCGGACCCGCGGCCAGCGGACCGATGTCGAGCGCCGCGCAATCCACTTGGGCGCATGGATCATCATCGGCAGGAGCGGCGCGGACCGAAACGGTCACGACGGCCCCGCTCAGCAGAGCGAGCGCAGTCGCTGCGGAGTAGCCGACAAGGGCAGTCGTCTTCATGCAATGCTCCGTGCAAGACCTATCCCATATCCCCACGGAAAGGCCGCACTGGGATCATAGGGCGGCGACGAAGGCCGGGTCTTGGAGCCGAGCGACGCGTGGCTTTGCAGATAACGAAGCGCCACGGGCTCGGCTAAGCCGATAGCGAGCAGCAGCTCAAGCGCGGCTCGGAGGAAGGATGGGTGTGACGCCGGCGCCTATTCGTGCATCTTGAGGGCGGCGATGAAGGCGCTTTGCGGGATTTCGACATTCCCGTACTGGCGCATCTTCTTCTTGCCCTCCTTCTGCTTGTCGAGGAGCTTGCGCTTGCGGCTGATATCGCCGCCGTAGCATTTCGCGGTCACGTCCTTGCGCAAGGCACTCACCGTCTCGCGGGCGATCACCTTGCCGCCGATCGCCGCCTGGATCGCGATCTTGAACAGCTGCCGCGGGATCAGGTCCTTCAGCTTCTCGCACAAGGTGCGGCCGCGCGCTTCGGCCTGTGACTTGTGCACGATGCAGGAGAGCGCATCCACCGGATCGCCGTTGACCATGATGTTCAGCTTCACCAGGTCGCCTTCCTCGTAGCCGTCGAGGTGATAGTCGAAGCTGGCATAGCCGCGGGAGACCGACTTCAAGCGGTCGTAGAAATCGAACACCACTTCGTTCAGCGGCAGGCGATAGGTCAGCATCGCGCGCGAGCCGGCATAGGTGAGGTCGATCTGCACGCCGCGCCGGCCTTCGCAGAGCTTCAGGATCGAGCCCAGATACTCGTCCGGCACCAGGATGGTCGCCTTGATCCAGGGCTCTTCCATATGGTCGATATGCACCACGTCCGGGAAATCGGCCGGGTTGTGCAGCTCGATCATCGTGCCGTCGGTCTTGTGGATCTTATAGACGACGCTCGGCGCCGTGGTGATGAGGTCGAGGTTGAACTCGCGCTCCAGCCGCTCCTGGATGATCTCGAGATGCAGCAACCCCAGGAAGCCGCAGCGGAAGCCGAAACCCAAAGCCGCGCTGGTCTCCATTTCGAAATGGAAGCTGGCATCGTTCAAATGCAGCTTGCCCATCGCCTCGCGCAGGGTCTCGAAATCGTTGGCATCGACCGGGAACAGGCCGCAGAACACCACCGGCACGCTGGGCTTGAAGCCGGTGACGGCGCTCGCGGTCGGGCGCTTCTCCTCGGTGATGGTGTCGCCGACCGCGACGTCGGCCACGGCCTTGATGCTGGCGGTGAAGAAGCCGACTTCGCCCGGCGTCAGCTCGGGCAGGGTCTCGTTCTTCGGCGTGAAGACGCCGACCCGCTCGATCTCGTAGACCGAGCCGTTCGACATCATGGTGATCTTCTGCTTCGCCTTCATCACGCCGTCGATGACGCGCACCAGGATCACGACGCCGAGATAGACGTCGTACCAGGAGTCGATCAGCAGCGCTTTGAGCGGCGCACTGGCATCGCCCTTGGGAGCGGGCAGGCGGTGGACGATCGCCTCCAGCACGCCCTCGATGTTGATGCCGGTCTTGGCCGAGATCTCGACCGCTTCCGAGGCGTCGATGCCGATCACATCCTCGATCTGGGTCTTGACCCGATCGGGCTCCGCGGCGGGCAGGTCGATCTTGTTGAGAACCGGCACGATCTCGTGGTGGTTCTCGATCGCCTGGTAGACATTGGCCAGCGTCTGCGCTTCCACGCCTTGCGATGCGTCGACCACCAGCAGCGAGCCCTCGCAGGCGGCGAGGCAGCGCGAGACCTCATAGGCGAAGTCTACATGGCCCGGCGTGTCCATCAGGTTCAGCTGATAGGTCTCGCCGTTCTTCGCCTTGTAGCTGAGGCGCACGGTCTGCGCCTTGATGGTGATGCCGCGCTCGCGCTCGATCTCCATGTTATCGAGCACCTGTTCCTTCATCTCGCGGCTGGAGAGGCCCCCGCAGGCCTGGATCAGCCGGTCAGCGAGGGTGGACTTGCCGTGGTCGATATGGGCGATGATGGAGAAGTTGCGAATATGCGCGAGGTCGGTCATGTCGGCTGCGTCGGTTCCTGAGTGCGGCGCAAGATAGGGGCTGGAACGGTTCCGCGCAACCGGCGAAAAGGCAGCTTTTTCAGTGATTTGTCAGTGGCGACGCGGATTCGCACCCCCACCCCGGCCCTCCCCCGAATCGGGGGAGGGAGAAGGCAGGCTCGGTGCAATCCCCTCCCCCGATCCGGGGGAGGGTTAGGGTGGGGGTGCGAAACAACGCTTCGGTCTCGATCGAACAGTCTCCCACTGACCCCACCGCATTCTTTGTGTATCAACGCGCATCGTGAACGCGACCACACCCAATCTCGCCCTCGAACTGGCGCTGCTCCTCGTCCTGGCGACGCTTTGGGGCGCCTCCTACAGTTTCATCCGCGTCGGCGTCGAGACCATCCCGCCGATCACCTTCATTGCGGCGCGGACGTTGATCGCCGGCTTCCTGCTGCTCGCCGTGATGCGCCTGCGCGGCCTCAGCCTGCCGCGCGATGGCGCCACCTGGCGGAAGTTCCTGTTCCAGGCCTGCTTGAACAGCGTGGTGCCCTTCACCCTGATCGCCTGGGCCGAGAAGACGGTCGATGCGGGCTTGGCGACCATCCTCAACTCGACCTCGCCGATCTTCGTGTTTCTTCTTACCGCCCTGATCACCCGGCATGAGCCGCTCACCTGGCGGAAACTCTTCGGCGTCATCGCCGGCATCACCGGCATCGGCCTGATCGTCGGCGTCGAGGCCCTGGGCGGACTCGGCCATGAGCTCCTGGCACAGCTCGCGATCGTCGCCGCCACGATCTGCTATGCGGGTGCGGCGATCTTCGGCAAGCGATTCAAGGGCCTCGATCCGCTGCTGCCCGCGGCCGGCTCGATGCTCTGCGGCGCCGCGATCCTGATCCCGGCCAGCCTCGTCTTCGAGCAGCCCTGGATCCTGGCGCCGTCGCGCGATTCCATCCTGGCGCTGCTCGGCCTCTCGGTCTTCTCGACTGCGCTCGCCTTCACCATCTATTTCCGGCTGCTGCATACGCTGGGATCGATCGGCACGACATCGCAGGCCTATCTCCGGGTGCCGATCGGCGTCGCAATCGGCGTGCTGTTCCTCGGCGAAAGCCTCGCGCCGAGCGCGTTGGGCGGGTTGCTCTGCGTCATCGCCGGCGTCGCCGCCATGACCATTCCCGCGCGGCAGCGAAAGGTGGCATGATCCGCTCCGCTTTCGCGAGGAAAGGTCGATCATGCGCGCAGTCCGCTTTCACGGCATCGGCAAGCTGACGGTCGAGGACATCGCGCCGCCTTCGGCACCCGGCGCAGGCGCGGTGCATCTGAAGGTGCTGGCGGCGGGGATCTGCGGCTCGGACCTCCACAACTTCAAGACCGGCCAGTGGATCGCGCAGCTTCCGGTGACGCCGGGCCATGAGTTCACCGGGGAGGTGCTGGCGATCGGTGCCGGCGTCTCCGACTTCGCACCTGGCGACCGCGTGGTCGCCGATTCCCGCGCGCCCTGTGGAAGCTGCGAACAATGCGCAGCGGGGCGCCCCAACCTCTGCCTGAAGCTCGGTTATGTCGGCGAGGTCTGCGACGGCGGCTTCGCCGAGGAAGTGGTGCTGCCGGCCCGCGGCTTGCTGAAGGTCGATGCCGCCGTGCCGCCGCAGGTGGCGGCGCTGAGCGAGCCTCTCGCCGTCGCCCTGCACGCGATCAAGCGCGCCGAGCCCGTTTCGGGCAAGCCGGTGCTGGTGGCTGGCGCCGGCCCGGTCGGCGGGCTGGCCTGCCTGCTGTTGAAACACCAAGGCTTCGGCCCGGTGTTGTTCGCCGAGCGCAATCAAGCGCGGCGCGCCCTCGTTGAGGAGGTCACCGGTGCCGTTCCGGTCGAGCTCGATGCGGTGTGGATCGGCCAGCCCTTCGACTGCGCCATCGAGGCGACCGGCGTCCCCGCGGTTCTTGGCAAGCTGATCGCCCTGGCCGGCCCCGCGGCCCGCATCGCCTTGGTCGGCATCCCGGCTGGCGCCGCATCGATCAATGCCATTGCCGTGGTCGAGCGCGAGTTGGAACTCAAGGGCTGCTCCGCCTTCCGCGACGAGTTGCCAGCGGCGGTGCGGCTGCTGCAGGAACTCGAAGCACCGCTGTCGCGCCTGGTCGAAGATCCGATCGGCCTCGACGCCGTGCCGGAGGCCTATCAGCGGCTGATCTCCGGTGGTAGTGCCCGGCTGAAGACAATCATCCGCCCTTAGCCCTTTTGACATTTCCTGCCAGCTATTTGGGCGGACGAAATTACCCGCTGCCCCCGAATCGTGGTTAACAAAGGAATAACGCGCAACCGCGTCTCGTATTCGTTGCGTCGCCCAGGTCGGGCCGGCGCGCACGAGTTTTGAGTAGACGGAGCGGACATGAAGATAGCTTTTTGGGGCGCCCTGGTCGGCGCCGTGATGCTGGCGCTGGCCTCGCCCGCCGGCGCCACGACCGTGACCGGGACCAGCACGATCAATGCGCTGGGTTCGATTGCGGCGGCGGATCCGGACTTGAACTTTGGCGCCGGCGCCACCGGCGTCAATGTCGCCAGCTTCGGCGGCGGCAAGACCTATTACGACTACGTCTTCTCCTTCACGCTGACCGATGCCAGCGATGTCACCGTCACCACCACCGCGACGCCCGACGGGCCCTATGCCTTCAACGCTTACGCGGCGCTGTTCGATAGCTCGCCGATCTCCGGTCAGGTGCCGGCGGGCAGTTCGCTGACCGATGCCAATGCCGCGCCGCTCAGCCTCACCAACACGGCTGGCCTGCTGGCGCTGGGCAGCACCAACGGCGGCGCGTTGAGCACCCTGAGCCTGGCGGCCGGCACCTACTATCTGCGCCTCTTCGGCCTGCTTCCGGGGAACATCAACAGCGGCCACATGCTGACGGGGATCAGCGGGACCATCGCAGCGACCGCCGTCGCCGCCACGCCGATCCCGGCGGCCCTGCCGCTCTTTGCGAGCGCGCTGGGCCTGTTCGGCTTCGTGGGCTGGCGCCGGAAGACCGCGGCACCCGCCGCCGCGGCCTGATACACGGCTGGTCCTGCCAGAGCGGCGTCCCGATGGGCGGGACGCCGCTTCTGTCTCTGCGTCGCGCTTGTCCTAGCGCAAGTCCAGCACGGTGTCGGCGAGCTTCTGGAACCGCGCATCTTCGCGCAGCGACCGGAACGAGCGATCGATCCGGATACCCAGCAGATCGGGCTCGCCGCCAGCGAGCGACTGTTCCAGCGAGGCCAGGGCGGCGTCGCGGTCGCCGAGCAGGGCCGCGGTCCGCGCGACGTTGAAGGCGGTCTCGCGCCCGGCCGCCAGCTCGCTCTTCTGCACGGCGAGAATCGCGGCGAACAGACCCTTTGCGCCGCCGGCGCGATAGCCCGCGGCGCCGGCCTCGATCTCGGCCTTGAGCGCGGCATTGCCTTCGATCTCCGCGGCCTTCAGCGATTCGCGGAGGTAATCGTCGTAGCGCTGCTGGTCGAGATAGATGGTCGCGAGATAGTAATGCGGCGCGAGGAAGCCGGGCGCGCTCCGCGTGAGATCGCTCAGCAGCTCGATCGCCTCCGCGCTGCGCCCGGCATAAAACAGGATGAGGCCGCGGTTGGCGCGGACCGCATGCGACTGGGGGTCGAGCTCCTGCGCCCGGGTGATGGCGCGCAGCGGCTCCTCGAACTTGCCGGTATGCATCATCACCAGCGCATACCAATGGAAGGTCCGGCCGGAACTGGGATCGAGCGCCAGGGCTCGCTGGAACAGCGTCTCCGACCGGCGCAGATCCTTGAAGCCGTAGAACAGCGCGAAGGCCAGCGCGCTGTAGCCGTCGGCGAGCTCGGGGTCGAGCGCGATCGCCCTCTCCGCCGCCGCCCGGGCCTGCGGATATGCGTCGCCGGGCTTCATCACGCCATATTGCGCCAGCAGGTTATAGGCGTTGCCGAGCCCGGCATGGGCCGCGGCATAGTCCGGGTCGAGGGCGATCGCGCGGCGAAACTCGTCGAGCGACTGCTGCAAGCCCTCGGCCGTGCGCGTGTTCCAGTGATAAAGGCCGGAGAGATAGAGCTGCGCCGCCTCGGCCGGCGGTTGATGCCGTGATGAAGCCGATTCATTCGCGCCGCCGCGCATCAGGGCGAGCGGACCCATAGCCAAGGCCAGTCCGAGCGCCACGACGAGCCCGAGCGTCGCCGCCACCGCGACTGGCCGGCGATACCAGGCTTGCAACTTGGGTTCGGTCGGCGCTTCCGCCGGGCGCTGTTCCGACGACGGTGGGTCCTTGGTGGGCGCCGCGCCGCGACTTCCCTTCAGCCAGGCTTCCAGCTCGCCGGTATAGGCGAACACGGCGGTATTCGCGCCGCCGGGCAGGCGGTGCACCGGCAGGCCGCGCTGCTCCCAGCGCTTCACCGTGCGCTCGTTCTTCTGGAAGAAGGCGCCGATCTCCTTCCAGCCGTTCAGCCGCCGGCCGGATCCCTCGCGATCGCCCCCGGCATCGCCCGCTGCGAGATGCTCCGCCGTCATGTCCCGACCTGTCCCGATGCGCCCCCTGCATAGACTATCATTCCTGTCCGAGGCTCTGTCGAGCGAACACGGTTAACCGCGATCGCAACGCAGCGGATGTCACGAATTGCCCCGGCGAGACCATGAGATGCGTGGCGCGTCGGGGTCCGGGCTCCGCTTACCCTTGTCGCACACCGGCATCGGCGCCGTGACGGACCGACAGAGGGGCAGGGTATGAATCGCACGCATATGGGGTTGATCGCCGGTGGCGCGCTGGCCCTGGCCGGCATCTTCAGTCCGGCGGCAGCGGACACGCTGCCGATCACGTCGATCGTCAACGGACCTTACAATCTCGTGGGGAGCACTTCCGTGTCGGTTGCGGCACCGCCCGCCCTGGGCAGCAGCGGCGCCACCAGCTCGGGCGACTATTTCGACTACCTCTTCGAGTTCTCGATCAGCCAGGACAGCACCATCACGGCGACCGTCGGTCCGACCGGCGGCTCGGCCTTCTCGGAACTGCACATGCAGTTCTATGACGCGGCGCCCTCCGGTCCGGACAACAGCCTCTTCACCGGCGCCGACCTTGCCGCGCTCTACACCGATCCGGCCAACCCGAATCCCAACCTGATCGACACCGGCCCGGATGCCACTTGGTCGACCTCCGGCTCGGTCGGCGGCGGCGTTTTTCCGAGCGGCGCCACCGCGGTGCTGGAGCCGACCGGCTTCGACCAGGCGACGCAGACCCCCTATCACCTGGTGTCGCTCGCCGGCAGCTACTGGCTGCGGGTGTTCGGCATCCTCGACCCGAGCGCGACCGAATTCGCCCTCGGCGCCACGATCAGCGCCAATGTGGCGGTGGCGACGACGCCGATCCCCGCGGCGCTCCCGCTCTTCCTCTCGGCGCTGGGTGTGCTCGGCTTCGCCGCCCGCCGGCGCAAGGCGGCCTGAACTTTGGGTGATAATGGAAGGCATCCCGGATTCCCGGGCGCCGTCTTCGTTGCTCGCCTCAGTTCACTCGGAAGAGATCATCCCCAATCGTGCCGAAGCCCTTTGGGCGTTACTCCTCGATTACGAAGGAATCGTCGCCGACAGCTCCGACGCCGAAGAGCTTGCCGTACCTATTTTGGTTGAGGAGGATATCAGCCTTGCGGCCGTCATCGCAGGTCAAAGCAACCGTGCCGCCAAGCCCAGGGCTGGCGTTCGAATAGTCGCCGGTGCAGGTAGCGCCGCCTGATCTTGAAAGCATGACGGTTCCGCTGCTGCTTATGGAGCCCTTGAAATACCCCCTGAATACCTCGCCGGACCCGATCACCCGGCCGGTGATGGGAATTTCGGGGCTTGGGCGGCTCTGTGCTGCGCAACCGGCTAGGATCAGAACAAGCGAGATCAATGCCGCGCCGCGAAATCGCATGCTCGTTCTCCTACTTCCGGAGCTCGCCGCCGGTCGCCTTGTTGACCGCGGCGACGACCTTGGCGGAGACGGCTTCGATCTCGGCGTCGGTCAGGGTCTTCTCTTTGGGCTGCAGGGTGACCGAGAGGGCGACCGACTTCTTGCCCTCACCCAGGCTGCCGCCTTCGAACACATCGAAGATCGAAACCTCGGTGATGAGGATCTTGTCGGCCTGCTTCGCCGCCTTGATCAGCTTCTCGGCCGAGACCTCGCTCGCGACCACGAAGGCGAAATCGCGCGCCAGCGGCTGGAAGCTGGAGGCATCGAGCAAGGGCCGCGCCGTGCCCTTGGCACGCGGCATCGGCACGCGGTCGAGGAAGACTTCGAAGCCGACCGCCGGACCTTTGAGATCGAGCGCCTTCATGACCTTCGGGTGAATCTCGCCGAAGACCGCGAGGACATTGGGCCCAAGGCGCAGCGAGGCCGAACGGCCGGGATGGAAATAGCCCGGCGCGTCCGAGGTCGCCTGCAGATTCTCGACCGGGGCACCGAGCGCTTCCAGCAGGGCGACCGCGTCGCCCTTGGCGTCGAAGGCGTCGACGTTGCGCGGCTTGCCGCTCCAATGCCGCTCGCTGTAGGCGCCGGACCGGATACCGGTCGCGACGGTGAGCTGGCCCTTCGGCGTGTCGTTGGCGTAGGCGGGGCCGACCTCGTACATCGCCGCATCGGGAATCCCGCGCGCGGCGTTGCGGCCGGCCGCCTGCAGCAAGTTGCCGAGGATCGAGGGTCGCATCACGTCGAGATCGGCGCTGATCGGGTTGGCCAGCGGAATCAGCGCATTGTCGCCGGCGAAGAGCGCAGCGACCGTGCCCGGCATGAAGCTGAAGGTGACCGCTTCCTCGATGCCGCGGTTGGCCAGGATCCGCTTCGCCACCTGGACCCGCTTCTGCGCCGGCGTCACCGCCGTCTTCGGCAAGGCGCCGTTGCGCGGCATGGAAACCGGCGCGATCTGGTCGAAGCCGTTGACCCGCAGCACCTCTTCGACGAGATCGGCTTCGCCTTCGACATCGGCGCGCCAGGTAGGCGTCGTCACCTGCCAGGCGGCGCTGGCCGGGATGACCGTGAAGCCGAGCGCCTGCAGGAACTGCCGCTGCTTCTCGGTGCCGACGACGCAGCCGCCGAGTGATTCGACCCGGGCCGGGCGATAGGTGATCGTGCGCGTGCCCTTCGGCATCGTGCCCGCCGCGGTCACTTCGCTGGCCTCGCCGCCGCAGAGCTCGAGGATCAGCTGGGTGGCGACATCGACGCCCCAGCCGGCGGATTTCGGATCGACGCCGCGCTCGAAGCGATAGCGCGCATCCGAGAGGATACCGAGCTTGCGCCCGGTGCGCGCCACTTGGATCGGGTCGAACAAGGCGACCTCGAGGAAGACATCGGTGGTCTCGAGCGAGCACCCGGATTCCTCACCGCCCATGATGCCGCCGATCGCCTCGGGGCCGCGGCTGTCGGCGATGACGATCATGCCGGCTTCGAGCGCGTAGGTCTTGCCGTCGAGCGCGAGCACGCTCTCGCCGTCCTTCGCCGCGCGCATGGTCGGATCGCCCGCCACCTTCTTCGCGTCGAAGACGTGCAGCGGGCGGCCCAGGTCATAGGTCACGAAATTGGTGATATCGACCAGCGCCGAGATCGGCCGGAGACCGATCGAGGTCAGGCGGTCCTGCAGCCATTGCGGGCTCGGGCCGTTCTTCACGCCCTTGAAATAGCGGCCGGCGACATAGGGGCAGCCGGTCGCCGCGGAGGGATCGATCCGCCACTGGATCGGGCTCTTGAAAGTGCCCGAGAGATGGGTCGGCGCGAAGGGCTTCAACGTGCCGACGCCGGCCGCCGCGAGATCGCGGGCGATGCCGCGCACGCCGAGGCAATCGGCGCGGTCCGGCGTCACCTTGATCTCGATGACCGGGTCGTCGAGATTGCGATACTTCGCGAAGCTCATGCCGATCGGCGCGTCCTCGGGCAGCTCGATGATGCCGTCATGGTCCTGGCCCAAGCCCAGCTCGCGGGCCGAGCAGAGCATGCCGTTCGAGGCCTCGCCGCGGATATTGCCGGCCTTCAAGTCGAGACCGGTGCCGGGGATATGGGTGCCCGGCGGCGCGAACACGCCCTTCATGCCGGTCCGCGCGTTGGGCGCGCCGCAGACCACCTGCACCGCGCCCTTGCCGGTATCGACCCGGCAGACGCGGAGACGGTCGGCATTCGGATGCGGCTTCGCTTCGGCCACGTAGCCAACGACGAAGGGCGCCAGCGCCTTCGCGGGATCGTCGATGCCTTCGACCTCGAGGCCGAGCGCGGTCAGCGCCTTGGCGATCTCGGCCGCGTCGGCGCGCGTGTCGAGATGGGTCTTCAGCCAGGAAAGCGTGAACTTCATCGCGTCAGCCCTCCCACGACGGAAGGCACGTCCAAGGGCAGGAAGCCGTAATGCTTCAGCCAGCGGAGATCGGCGTCATAGAAGGTGCGCAAGTCCGGGATCCCGTATTTCAGCATGGCGATGCGCTCGATCCCCATGCCGAAGGCGAAGCCCTGATATTTCTCGGGATCGAGGCCGCAATTCTTCAGCACCTTGGGATGCACCATGCCGCAGCCCAGGATCTCCAGCCAGTCGTTGCCGACCCCGAGCTTCAGCTCGCGGCCGGATCGGTCGCAGCCGATATCGACTTCCGCCGAGGGTTCGGTGAAAGGGAAGTAGCTCGGGCGGAAACGCAGCTTCAAGTCGTCGATGCCGAAGAAGGCGCGGCAGAAATCCTGCAGGCAGCCTTTGAGATGTCCCATATGCGTGCTCTCGTCGATCACCAGGCCTTCGACCTGGTGGAACATCGGCGAATGGGTCATGTCGCTGTCGACGCGATAGGTGCGGCCCGGGCAGATCACGCGCAGCGGCGGCTTCTCGCTCATCATGGTGCGGATCTGCACCGGCGAGGTATGGGTGCGCAGCACCATCTGGCTGCCGTCGGGCTTGGCCGGCAGGTAGAAGGTGTCCTGCATCTGCCGCGCCGGATGGTCCTTCGGGATGTTCAGCGCCTCGAAATTGTGGAAGTCATCCTCGATGTCCGAGCCTTCGCGGACGCCGAAGCCCATCTCGCCGAAGATCGCGATGATCTCGTCGATGGTCTGGCTGATCGGGTGGATGCGGCCGACCTCGCCCGGGCGGGCGGGCAGGGTCATGTCCAGCCTCTCGGTGGCGAGCCGGGCCTCGATCGCCGCGTCGCCGAGCGCCGCCTTGCGGGTCTCGATCGCGGCGGTGACGGCGTCCTTCACCAGGTTCAATTGCTGGCCGAAGCTCTTGCGCTCTTCCGGGGCCAGGGTCCCGAGCGTCTTCATCAGCCCGGTGATCTCGCCCTTCTTGCCGAGCGCCTCGACGCGGATCGCCTCCAGGGCGTCCACGGTGGCGGCCGTCTCGGCGGCGCCCTTCCACTTGCTTTCCAGCTCGGTCAGATTCTGCATGATCCCGCTCATAACCCCAAAAAAAGAACAGGGCCCAAAAGAATAGGGGAGGTCCGGATAACCGGCCTCCCCCACCTGCGTCAACAGATTGAGAAACTGGCTATTCGAGTTGCATCAAAAAGAGAGCCAGAGCGCCGGACAGCATGTCCTGCTTCTTGCCGTCCACAATGGCGCCGTCGAAGGCCACCTTCTTGGTCTGCCGGTTGTTGATGAACTCGAGCTCGACTTCGTGGCGGTTGCCGTTGGCGCCGATCCGCTTGACCACCGCCTGGACGCCGACGATGTCCGCGCTTTCGTATTTCGGGGCCGGGCCGGCCTTCCATTCCACGGTGCCGCGGGCGCCGGCGATCTCGACCGCCAGCGCTTCGTTGTTCTTGCCGGGAATGACGCTCTCGGCGCGCTTCACCGCGTCGATGTCGTCGGCGTAGCGGTCGCAGCCGGTCAAGGCCGCAACCGCGACGACGAGGATCAGGGCGAGACGGGCCGGGGCCACTTGTCCCGGCCTTACTTTACGAGCGCCTCTTGGGCCTGGCGGCAGAGCTGCGCAAAGGCCGCCGGCTCATGGCCGGCCAGCTCGGCGAGGACCTTGCGGTCGATCTCGATGCCGGCCTTCTTGATGCCGTTCATGAACTGCGAGTAGGTCAGGCCGTGCTCGCGCACGCCGGCATTGATGCGCTGGATCCACAGACCGCGGAAGTTGCGCTTCTTGGCGCGACGGTCGCGATACGCATACTGCAGGCCCTTTTCGACCTTCTCGATCGCGATCCGGTAGTTGGTGCCGGCGCGGCCGACATAGCCCTTGGCCATGTCGACGATTTTCTTGTGACGGGCGTGCGAAGTGACGCCCCGCTTGGTACGAGCCATTTCTGGTGCTCCTCTCTAGATCCGCGTTGCTTAGAGGCCGTTCGGGATAAAGAACCGACGGACCTTCTTGGCGTCGGGCTCGGCCATGACTTCCATGCGCCGGCTCTGCTGGCGCATGTCGGTCGGGCGCTTGGACATCCCGTGCTTCTTGTTGGCCGGCTTGAATTTGACTTTGCCGGTCGCGGTCAGAGAGAAGCGCTTCTTGGCGCCGCTCTTGGTCTTCATCTTGGGCATTTTGCTTCCTTCGGGTACGGGTTGCTCATCGGCGGCCTGGGCATGCCCTATCCTGAGCCGTAGCCGCCTTTCCCACCGCTCTGGGCAGGGGACGCGGGGTTATAGCGACTGAGGTCCCGGGAAACAAGTGTTTGCACGCGCATGATGGCAATGCGAGGCCGCGGTGGCCATCTGCCGCAGGCTAAACTAAGCGGTTATTTTACAACGATTTTCCAGCGGGTCGCCGCTAACCCAAGAGCCCCAGCACCCGCGCCAGCCAAAGCACACCCGCCAGACCCCAGAAATAAGGGTCGATCGCCAGCGCCGCGATCGCCGAGACGATGCCGATCAGGCCCCAGCCCCATTGCCGCTTCAGGCAGGCCAGCAGGCCCGCGATCAGCGCCAAGGGCGCCAGCAGCAGGGTCGCCTTGTAGAAGGCGGTCACGCCAAAGATGATGCTGAGGGCGCCAAAAACCGGCGGTGAGAAGGTCTGCCGCTGCGTCTCCGGCCCGGTCCAGGGCCGCAGTTCCTCAAGCAGGGTGGGCGTTTGCGGCAGGGTGGGCGGCGGCGCCGGCGTGAAGCCGGCATCGACCGCCTGGCCGAAGACCCGCGCCGGGAGGCGCGGGTTCTGGTCGTCTTCTGGTTCCGAAGGCGGGCGCGGATCGTTCATATCTGCCTAACGCATGCGCTAGGCAATGGTGGCGCTCACTTCGGCGCCACCACCATGACCATCTGGCGGCCTTCGAGCCGCGGGTGGGATTCCACCTTGGCGACCGCGTCAAGATCGGCGCGCACCTTGTCCAGCACCTTCATGCCGATTTCCTGGTGCACCATCTCGCGACCGCGGAAGCGCATGGTGACCTTCACCTTGTCGCCTTCCTCGAGGAAGCGGTGCACCGCGCGCATCTTCACGTCATAGTCATGCGTGTCGATGCCGGGGCGCATCTTGATCTCCTTGACCTCGATGACCTTCTGCTTCTTGCGGGCCTCGTTCTTGCGCTTCTGAGCCTCGTACTTGTACTTGCCGTAATCGAGGATCTTGGCGACCGGCGGGCTCGCCGTCGGCGAGATTTCGACGAGATCCAGGCCGATCTCCTGGGCCATGGAAATGGCCTCGCGGGTCGAAATGACCCCGTGCATGGTGCCGTCTTCGAGCACCAGGCGAACCTGGGGAATGTTGATCATTCCGTTCACGCGCGGACCGGACTCTCGGCTCGGCGCGTTATCTTTCTCCGGTGGTCTGGCTATGGTCTGCTCCTGTTTCGGTTTTGCCAAAAAATAAAACGCCGCTCGCCGCGGGTCCTGAGAGGTCTCAGGCCCGACGGGTGGCGGCGCTCAAACGATGTCACTCAAAGGACGTCATCCAGCCCGCATTATGGCAGATGTCCGATAGGACTCGCAATTCGGGTCCTTGCGTCCTCAATGAGTATTTTCCAAGGGTGAGCGCGCTTGCTCAGCCAGGGTCCGCACCGCTTCGCCGAGCGGGACCACCTTTTGGCTCTCCTCGCCGAGATACCGCAGTGCAACAGTGCCGCCCTCCTGGTCGCGCTTGCCGACGGCCAGCACGACCGGGACCTTGGCCAGGCTATGCTCACGGACCTTGTAGCCGATCTTCTCGTTGCGGAGGTCGAGCTCGACAGCCAGCCCGGCCTTCTCCAGTTCGGCCTGGACCTTGCGGGCATAGTCGTCGGCCTCCGAAACGATGGTGCAGACCACGACCTGCAGTGGCGAGAGCCAGAGCGGGAACTTGCCGGCATAATGCTCGATCAGGATGCCGATGAAGCGCTCCATGGAGCCGAAGATCGCGCGGTGCAGCATGACCGGCCGGTGCTTGGCCCCGTCCTCGCCGACGTAGGAGGCGTCCAGCCGCTCGGGCAGCACGTAGTCCACCTGGAAGGTGCCGCACTGCCAGTCGCGGCCGATCGTGTCGCGGAGCACGAACTCCAGCTTCGGGCCGTAGAACGCGCCCTCGCCGGGATTGATCGAGAACTCGACTCCGGCCGCCGCCGTCGCTTCCTTCAAGGTCGCCTCGGCGCGGTCCCAGACCTCGTCGGAGCCGGCGCGCACTTCCGGGCGGTCGGAGAGCTTCACCTTCACGTCGGTGAAGCCGAAGTCCTTGTAGACCGAGAGCAAGAGGTCGCAGAAATTCTTGCACTCGGCGCCGATCTGGTCGTCGGTGCAGAAGATATGCGCGTCGTCCTGGGTGAAGGCGCGCACCCGCATGATGCCGTGCAGCGCGCCCGAAGGCTCGTTGCGATGGCAGGAGCCGTATTCCGAGAAGCGCAGCGGCAGGTCGCGATAGCTCTTCAGCCCCTGGCGGAAGATCTGGATATGGCCGGGACAATTCATCGGCTTCACGGCGAGCGTCTTGTCGTCGCCGTCCTGCACGATGAACATCGCCTCGCGGAACTTCTCCCAATGGCCCGAACGCTCCCATAGGCTCCGGTCCAGGATCTGCGGCGTCTTCACCTCCTGGTAGCCGGCCTTGTCGAGGCGCTGGCGCAGGTAGTTTTCCAGCTTGCGATAGAGCCGCCAGCCCTTCGGATGCCAGAAGATGGCGCCGACCGCTTCCTCCTGCTGGTGGAACAGGCCCATCTCGCGCCCGAGGCGGCGATGGTCGCGTTTCTCCGCCTCTTCCAGCTGGTGGAGATGATCTTTCAGCTGCTTCTCGTCGGCGAAGACCGTGCCGTAGATGCGCTGCAGCTGCGGGTTCTTCGGATCGCCGCGCCAATAAGCGCCGGAGACCCGGAGCAGCTTGAACGCCTTGCCGAGCTTGCCCGTCGACGGCAGATGCGGGCCGGTGCACATGTCCAGCCACTGGCCTTGGCGGTAGATCGAGATCTCCTCGTCGGCCGGGATCTGCGTGACCCATTCGGCCTTGAAGCGCTCGCCATGGTCTTCGAACCACTTCACGGCCTGGTCGCGGGTCCAGATCTCGCGCGTGATCTTCTCGTCGCGATCGACGATCTCCTTCATCTTCGCCTCGATCGCCGTGAAGTCTTCCGGCGTGAACGGCGCGTTCCTGAAGAAGTCGTAATAGAAGCCGGTCTCGATCGCCGGCCCGAAGGTGATCTGGGTCCCGGGGAAGAGCTCCTGCACCGCTTCCGCCAGAACATGCGCGCAGTCGTGGCGCAGCAATTCGAGAGCCTCGGTGCTGGTCTTGGTGACGATCGCCACTTTCGCGTCACGCTCGATGACATGCGAAAGGTCCTTCACCTCGCCATCGACGCTGACCGCCAGCGCCGCCTTGGCCAGGCCGGGACCGATCGAAGCGGCCAGTTCCGCCCCGGAAACCGGCCGATCAAAGGGGCGCTTGTCCCCATTCGGCAGGGTGATCGTCGGCATTGAAAAGCATCCTCAAACACGAAAAACCGGCCCAAACGGCCGGAATCCGGGAATTTAGTGGGATTCAGGGGGGTGTCAAGGAAGGGGGGTGGATGAGCCCTCCGGCCGCGCCTCTTTGAGGCACGATCGCAGCATTTCGGTGAATCTAGCCGCGCCGTAGCAACGGAATGAGTTTGGCCCGGTATCGGTGATGACGTCGATGATGCCGGTAACGATCCCGAATCGCCTTTGCACTGCCCGTATGGAATCAAGGGGGATGGTCAGATCCAGAACCCCTTCGGTCATCCGGCGGTTCAGGTCGTTGGCTGAAAACTCCAACCGATCGGGAAATAGACTGAGGCGGCCGCCGACCCAGAGACCACCATAGAATTTCCTGACCGGCCAGATCCCGATCAAGATGACAAAGTTGGTTCCTCGAACAGGCCGCGCATCGGTGATCAGTGCGTTCGCGATGCGGGATGCCGTTGGTGCTCCTGCCGTACCGGGCATGTCCACACCGCTTACTCCCACCCGACGCAGTAGGGCTCCGGCTGCATGTCCTCCGGGTCGCCGATCTTGTCCGGCTGCGGGAAGCGGGCTTTGAAGGTGAAGGCTTCCGGGGTCGGCCCCTCGGCGTTCAACTTCGCCAGCTTCGCGAGGCCTTCCTCGACCGACGGCGTATGCCCTTCGGGGACCCACCACAGCACCTGGTAGGCGCCTTCGGGGCGCTGGAACCATTCGCGGCGGCGGGCCATCACCAGGCGGTGGGCGCTCTTATAGGCGAAGTCGAACAGGCTCTCGACGCTCGACCAGACCGACATGTTGACGATGAACTTGGGGTCGGCGCTGGCCTTGATGTCGGTGGCGTTGCCGCTGTCGCTCTGCAGCCGCCAGACGAAGCCGGGGCTGCCGTCGGCCAGCGCATTCACCTCATCCAGCTGTGCCACGAAGTCGGCGAGCTGGGGATGGTCCAGCGCCTCGACGGCGGTGGCGACGTTGATCTGTGCGATATGCCAGCCCATGGCTGCGCTCCCCCGAAAGGCTGCCTCGAATGGCAACTATATCGGGAGAGCGCCGCGGATGGTCAAGTCGGGGTGGTTCAGGCGGCCAGCGTCTCGGTGTGCCAGCGGGTGGCGTGGCGCGGCTGATGGAAGATCGGCGCGGCGGCATGCTCGGTCAGCCAGTCGCCGGTCTCGGCCATGCCGGCCGCTTCCAGGAAGGCGGCGTAGATGCCGGGATGGGCGACGACCAGGACCGGGCCGTGATGGGCCAGCGCCGCGTTCATGGCGGTGATGCCGCGCTGGCGGAAGCGCTTCAGCGATTCCGCGCCGTCCGGCGTCACGCCGAGGCGCCATTCGGTGAACCAGTCGCCGGCCGCGGCGCCGTCATGGTCGCCGAAGCAGCAATCCTTGAGGCCGTCGATGGTCACGATCGGCGCATGGATCTGCGCCGCGACGATCTCCGCGGTCATCATGGCGCGGTCCTGCGGGCTGGTGCAGATGGTGCGGATGCCGGCGTGGCGCAACATCTCGCCGGCGCGGCGTGCCTGGGCAAGACCTCGACCGTTCAGCGGCGCATTGATACGGCCGGCGAGCTTGCCGTCGCGATCCCACTCGGTCTCGCCGTGGTGCAGGAAGAAGAAGCGGGTGCGGTGCAGGTTGGCGGCGATGGTCATCTTCAAATCTCCCACTCTCGATCGTCGTCTCGATTGACCTCGGATCGGCACACCATCCCCACCGGTCCGAGGGTCGCTGCAGTCCGGTCTCAACGACCCCGGCCTGCATTGGTTTCCACGCAAAGGCGTGATCAACCATGCGCGAGAGATTAATCATCGAATGCGGCGCGAATGCGGCGCCGGCTTGACGATGACGAGACATCGTGCGCGCCGTCACAGCCGCACGCAGTGCAGCATCACCGAATGATTCGGAATGTTTCAGATAGGCTGACGCGCAGCTGACTCTAGGCCGCGACCGCGGCGCCCGGACGCAGGCGCTGATAGATGTCGAGCGCGGCGCCGCACATGCGCTCGCGGCTGCGATGCTCGCGCATAATATCGATGATATGCCGGCTGAGCTCTTCGCGCCGGTCGATCGCGAGGCCGAGCGCCTCGCGGATCGCCCAGGAGAGCGCCATCGCGTCGCCCGGCGGGGCGAGCCAGGCCATCTCGTTCCCGCTGAGCAGGTCGCGCATCACCGGGAAATCGCTGGCGACCACCGGCCGGCCCAGCGCCAGAGCTTCGATCACCGCGCGATTATGCGCGCCGGGCTCGAGATAGGGCGTCACCACCGCGTCCGCCAGCATCAGCGCCGCCGGCATGTCGCGGCATTCCTCGGCCAGCAGCACGCGGTCGGAGAGGCCCTGGACGGCGATCTCCTTGCCGAGCTGGTGGCGGAAGGCCGGGCCCTCGGCATCGGGGCCGACCATGATGCAGCGAAGATCGACGTCGCGGATCAGGCTCAACGCCTCGACCAGCACGCTGTGGCCGCGGTTCTTGGCGAAGCGCCCAGGCAGCATCACCACCGGGCGATCATCCGGGACGCGCCAGAGCTGCGCCTGCTGGATCACCCGGTGCGCCGAGACCTGGGCTGAATCGAAGCGGCTGAAATCGATGCCGAAGGGAATCACCGTCACGCGATCCCTGAGGTTCGGGATGGCGTCGACCAATTCGCGCCCGGCCAGTTCGGAGAGCACGGTGACCTCGTCGGCGCTTTCGAGTGCTGCGCGCTGGCGCTTGGAGAGGCGCGCGACCCGCGCCGCGTCTTCATAGAAACCGATCATCAGCTTCACGCCGGCCTCCGCCGCCGCGGCGCGCGCGATCAGCAGCAAATCGAGGCCATGCGCGTGGAGAATCTCGACATCGCTTTCGGCGACCAGTTTCGCGAGGCGCTTCGCCGCGCCGAAGCCGCTGAACGGCGCGCGGCCGCCGAGCTTCACCTCGATCGGCTGGATGCCGTGGCGCTGCAACTCGTGCGTCGCCGAGGCCGCGTGATAGGCGATGGCCGAGCGTCCGCCGATGTCGTTCAGCGCAGCGGCGAACTCGATGGCCATGCGGGCCTCGCCGCTCTGGTCGAGTCGGCGCAGCAAATGCAGGACGGTGGCGGCGCGCGCCGGCCGCTTGGCCGAGCCGCGGCTGCTCAAAGCGGTGGTTCCGGTGGCGCTGTCGATTGACATGGTGCTGAATTTCGCTGGTCAGGTATTTTACCGGGATGCCGGAGACCAATCCATTGCAAATCGATCCCGAGCCCACACGAAAAGGCGAGTCGGGCATCGCACAGTTGCAGATCGAACACGGTTGCTTTCTTGCCTATCGCCGACGTTTCGCGTCGGGAGACGGTACGAAATCCCCCGGAATCGTTTTCTTGAGCGGCTTCAAGTCGGACATGGCCGGGACAAAGGCTTCCGCGCTCGACGATTTCTGCCACGCACGAGGCCTTGCCTTCCTGCGCTTCGACTATTCGGGTCATGGGGAGTCGAGCGGCGATTTCCTCGACGGAACCATTTCCCGGTGGTTCGCCGACGCGCTGGCGGCCTTCGATCGCCTGACCGAAGGCCCGCAGATCCTGGTCGGCTCCAGCATGGGCGGCTGGATCATGCTGCTGCTGGCGCTGGCAAGGCCCGAGCGAATCAAGGGGTTGATCGGCCTGGCGCCCGCACCTGATTTCACCGAGCATCTGATCTGGTGGAATCTGCCGGAGGAAGAGCGCGCCCGCCTGTTGAAAGATGGAAAACTGGAGCAGCCTTCGGACTATTCGCCCGAGCCATACGTTATCACCCGGGCGCTCATCGAAGACGGGCGCAAGCATCTGTTGCTCAACCGCACGGTCGCCATCGATGTGCCGGTCCGGCTGCTGCACGGTCTCAAGGACCGGGACGTGCCGCATGCGGTCTCGCTGCGGCTGCAGTCCAGATTGCAATCACCGGACGTCGTGTTGCAGCTGATCAAGGACGGCGATCACCGCCTGTCGCGGCCGCAGGATCTGCGGCGGCTCTACGCCGTGGTCGATGAGCTGGTTGCGCTTTCCGCGGCAAGCAGCGCCGTCAATCCGGCGCGGTAGTCCGGAAATTTCAGCGTGACGCCGAGCTCGCGCTTGATGCGGTCGTTCCGCACCCGCTTGTTGTCATCGTAGAAGCTGCGCGCCATCGGCGAAAGCTCGGCTTCGGCAAACGGCACTTCCGGCGGCGCCGCCACGTTCAAGAGCTTGCAGGCATAGGCCGTGACCTCGGCCGGGTCGGCGGCGTCATCGTCACAGACATTGTAGGCCGCACCCGGATTGGGCCGCGCGAAGGAGGCGAGCAGGATCTGCACGATGTCGTCGCGGTGGATCCGGCTGAACACCTGGCCGGGCTTCAGTACGCGCCGCGCCTTGCCCGCGCGGATGGTGTCGAGCACCGAGCGGCCCGGTCCGTAGATCCCCGCCAGGCGGAAGAGATGCGCCGGCTGCGGCAATGCCAGCCAGGCGGTCTCGGCATCGAGCCGGCGCTGGCCGCGCTCGCCGCTGGGGGTGAGCGGGCTCGATTCATCGACCCAGCCGCCCTGCCGGTCGCCATAGACGCCGGTGGTCGAGAGGTAGCCGATCCATTGCAGCCGCGGCGCGGCCTTGGCGATCGCGGCGCCGTGCGCCAGCAGCACCGGATCGCCCTGCGCGCCCGGCGGCACCGAGCTCAGGAGATGGGTGACGCCGGCCAGGCGCTGGTCGAGATCGGCGATCGGGTGATCGCGGTCGAAGATCACGATTTCGAGACCGAGCGCGCGCGCTTCATCGCTGTTGGAGCCATGGCGACAGGTTCCGGTCACGCGCCAGCCCTGCCCAACCAGGACGCGGGCCAGCGCCAGGGCGGTATAGCCAAGGCCGAAGCAGAACAGGTGCGGCTTTTGCGTCATGTCCTTCCGGCTTGCATTTTAGGCGGGCGCCCTTGATCTTCACGCCGCTGCTCAATATCCGGCTGGCCCGACCCTGACAAGGACATGTCTCTGAACGCCATGCGCCGTCTTCCGATCGCCTTGCTGCTCGCCCTCCTTGTTGTCCCCGGCCTGGCACGCGCGCAGGGCGACGACCAGGCGGCTCTGGAGAAGAAGTACCAGGCCTGCATGAAGGCCGCGGACAAGACCCCGAAGGCGGCCCTGAAACAGGCCATGGAATGGGAGAAGGCCGGCGGTGGCGATGCCGCGCGGCACTGCGTGGCCAAATCCTATATGGGACTGAAACAGTACGACGACGCGGCGATGGAGCTCGAGCGCATTGCCCAGACCATGTCGCAGGTCAAGGCACCGTTGATGGCGCAACTGTTCTTTCAGGCGGCCGTGGCTTGGAAGGAGTTCGGCAAGCCCGATCTCGCCTTGAACGACATCGCGCAAGGTTTGAAGCTCAACAAGGACAGCGTGGAACTGCTGGTCCTGCGCGCCACGATCTACGGGGACCAGAAGAAGTATTTCGAAGCGCTGGACGATCTCAACGCTGCCTATGATCTCACCTCCGACCGAGGGGGAATCCTCACCCTGCGGGCGCGGGCCTATCGCGGGCTTGGTCAGCTGGACCTTGCCAGGGACAACGTCGAAATGGCCCTGAAAGCCGATCCCAACGACCCGGATGCGCTGCTTGAGCGCGGTACGCAGCGTGCCGAGGCCGGCGACAAGGACGGCGCCCGCGCCGACTGGCTGAAGCTGCTCGAAGTCGCCCCGGATTCCTACGCCGCCGAAAACGCACGCACTGGCCTGGCGGCGATCGACGTGCAGGCGAACTAGAAATCCAGGTCCGCGTAATGCGGCGGGGGCGGCGCGCCGGGGAGATTGTCGGCGAGCAGCGAGCGGAAGCTCGGCCGCGATTTCAGCCGCGCATACCAGTCCTTGGCGCCCTCGTGATCGTCCCAGGGCACGTCGCCCAGATAGTCGATCGCTGAAAGCTGCGCCGCCGCCATCAGGTCGGCGAGGCTGAGTGCCGGGCCGGCCAGCCAGGCGCGCCGCTCGGTCAGCCAGGCGATGTATTGCAGGTGGATCGCGATATTGGCCTTGCCGGCGCGGATGGCGCTGGAATCCGGGCCGCCGCCGGCATTCGGCATGAAGCGCTTGAAGATCTTCTCATGCAGCAGGTTGCGGGTGACCTCACGCTCGAACTTGCCGTCGAACCAGTTGATCAGCCGTCGCACCTCGGCGCGATCCTGCAGGGTCCGGCCGAGCAGCGGCACGCCGGCGCCGGCCGTGTCGGGATAGGCCTCCTCCAAGTATTCGAGGACAGGCGTGAAGCCGCAGATCGCGGTGCCGTTGTCGTCGATCAGCACCGGCACCTCGCCGGCCGGATTGATCCTGAGGAAGTCGTCGCGCCGGTCCCAGGGCCGCTCGACCACGAAATCGGCGTCGAGCTTCTTTTCCGCCAATTGCAGGCGAATAAGGCGGGATTGCGGCTGCAGCGGATGATGAAGGAGGCATCGCATGATTCGCGGCGGAACATAGCAGCGCGAATGCCGCTTCGCCAGTCCGCGCGCCCGCGGATTCGGGAAGGCGACGCAACCGATGTCCATTGCGGCGCTTGTTCCTGAGGTAATGCGATCCAGGAGGCGCGGATGTCCGCCCAGCCGACCCAGAAGAAGCCCGAGATGCCGGGACATTCACCGAAGCGCCCGGAAATGACGGGCAGAGGCAAGCCGGGAACGATGCCGGAGAATCCCGCCAGCATCGATCACGCGCATGAGCCAGCGGGGATCGACCCCGGCACCGACCGCAGCAAGGAAGATGCGAAGAAGAGAGGCGAATCATGAGCACGACCACCAGCAAGATGGGCAACGGCATGGAATCCGCCCGCGAGACCATCCACCACGCCGGCGAGCGGATCGACGAGGCGACCCGGGACGCGCGCAAGGCGGCCTCGGAGAAGCTCAACGAAGGTGCCGCTTACGCCCGGCAGCATGCCGGCGAAGCGCTTGACGCGGCGCAGGGCTTGGCGAGGTCGGCCGGCCGTTATGCCAAGGAAAATCCCGGGCAGGCGATTTTGATCGGCCTCGGCGGCCTGCTGTTGGCGAGCCTGCTGTTCCGCCGGCGCTAACGAGGACCCGTTAAGCCCGGCACCGACGCGTTAGACCCGCAACCCGCGGGTCGCCAGCGGCAGGCCCGGTATTGTCCCGGTGCGCGCGCCGGGCAGGATCAGCCCGCGCTGATGGGTATCGCTGAGATCCGCGCCACGCAGATCGGCCGCCGTCATATTGGCTTCCGACAAATTGGCGCCTTTCAGATCGGTGGCGAGCAGCCATGCGTCCTTGAGGTTGGCGCGCGACAGCAGGCAGCGCACCAGCCGGGCCGCGGCCAGGTTGACCCCGCGAAAGTCGAAACCGGACAGGTCGAAGCCTTCCAGGTCGAGCCGGTGACCGGTGCGACCGAGGCTGTCCACCCATTGCGCATGCTCGTCGAGGCGGCGGCGCACCTCGTTCACTGGAAGCCTCGGTGCCGAGCCGACCGGCAAGGAAGCGGCCAGCACCTGGTCTCGGGTCGACTCATCCACCGCCGCGGCGGCGCTGAAATCCGCGCCCTCCAGCTCGGCGCCGGCCAGACGGATTCCCTGCAGCTGCGCCGAGGCGAAATTGGTGCGCCGGAGATCGGCGCCGGAGAAATCCGCTTCCAGCAGAAAGGCGCCGGCGAAATCGACGCTGATCAGCTTGGCCCCGACGAAGGCCGTCTGCTCCAGCCTGGCGCCCCGAAAGCGGCAGGCCGGCGCGCTGTTCTCGTCGGTGCCGCGGGAGAAATCCTTGCGCAAGTCCGCGGCGCTCAGAGAGGCGCGGGTCATGTCGCTGCCGTGAAACACGGCGCCGCGCAGGTCGGCGCGCTCGAACACGGCGCCGGTCAGGTCGGCCTCGTCGAAGCTGCTGCCGGTCAGAATCGCGTCACGGAAGACGGCGCCACGCAGGCTCGCGCGCTCGAAATTGCAGCGCAGGAAATAGGCGTCGGTGAAATCCATCAGGCTGAGGTCGAGCCGCCGGAGGTCGCAATCGGCCAGCATCATGCGCTGGCTGCGCGGGCGCCCGAGCCGCCAGTTGCGATGCAGCTCCTCGAGCCGGCGCATCGCGCCGACATCCAAGGCCAAGCCTTTCAGAATCTTTTGTCCCTGCGCTTCCAAGCTGGGCTTTCCTCAGGCGCCGAGTCCGATACGCCATCATGGTGCCGCCAGCAGCCCCGCAGCACAAGCCAAGAACGCACACGCGGATGCGCGCCGAGTCGCGAAGCTTTGTTTATGCAAAAGCATTCGAGTCGAGTTTTAGCGACTCGTCTCGCTGAATGATGAAATCGCCATGGCCGGGCGTGACCCGGCCATCTCGTGCCACCGGAGAAAGATGCGCGGGTCAAGCCCGCGCATGACGGGGAAATCAGCCGAGCATTGTGATCCGCCAGGCACCGCCGGAAGCGGCCGGAGGCTCGAAACGCGCGACCACCGCGTTGGGCGCATGGGTGAGTTCAGCGAAGCCGAGCAGCCGCTGCAGAGCCCAGAACACGCCGCCATGTGCCACGATCAGCACCGGGTGTTCGAGGGTGAGCGCCTCGATCATGCCGCCCAGCACCCGCCTCCTGAAATCGCCGAAGCTTTCCGGGCCTTCGACCGCGCCGTCGGCGAACCAGTGCTCCAGCCAGCTGCCGTCGGTGCTGCCCTCGTAGGGACCGACGTCGAACTCGCGCAGGGAATCGTAAGGCGTCATCAGCAGGCCGAGATCGCGGTTGACGATCTCCGCGGTCCGCCGCGCGCGGGAGAGCGAGCTGACCGCGATCGACTTCAGGCCCAATCCGGCGGCGACCGCGCGTGCCAGCTCGGCCTGTTCTTCGCCGCGGGCGTTGAGCGGCACGTCGGTCAGGCCCTGCAGCCTTCGCGTCCTGTTCCAGTCGGTCTCGCCATGGCGCAGGAAGTAGAAGGGATGATGCGGCAGCATCGCTAAAGCAGCGCCTCCAGCCGCTCCCACAATCCGGCATCGGTGAAATCGGTGATCGCCGCGACCGCGCCGGAGCCCAGCAGCGCGTCATCGGGATGCGCGGTGCGGATGCCGTAGGTGGCGATCCCGGCGCCCGCGGCTGCCCGGATGCCGGGCAGCGAATCCTCGAAGGCCAGCGCCCGCTCGGCCGTGGCGCCGAGCCGCTGCAGACCGGTGCGATAGGGCAGGGGATCGGGCTTGGCGCGCTCCAATTCGTCGCCGATGACGAGCTCGGTCATGCGCCGGTCGAGGCCGAGCCCCTGCAACATCATCTCGGCATTGGCCCGCGGTGCGTTGGTCACGACCGCATAGGGCACGCCGTTGGCATCGGCCCAGTCCAACACCTCGATGACCCCCGGCGTCGGCGTCAGGGTCGCCAGCTGGTCGCGGAACAGCTGCTCTTTACGATCGGAGAGGGCGATACGCCGCTCCGGCGTCTCGTCCGGAAACATCTCGCGCATGATCTCGTCATTGGGATGCCCCATGATCCGCGCCTTGTAATGCTCCAGCGTGATCGAGCGGCCGAAGTCCTGGAGCAGGATGCGGAAAGCCTCGAGATGCAGGTGATCGGTGTCGGTAAGCGTGCCGTCGAGATCGAAGAGAAGCGCCGTGCCGTTCGCCATGATGCCCCCAAATGCCGGCCGCTATGTGACGCAGGAACGCGGCAATTTCAAGGCGTGATGCGCTTCAGCGGATCAGGTTCGCGTCGGAGGAAGTCGCGCCGGATGACCTCCAGCGCCGTCTTATGTCCGGCGAAGGTCAGTTGCGCCAAGGCGGTATCGAGGTCCAGCCAGGCATGGCCGCTCTGGGCGTCGTCGAGTGTCACGGCTTCTTCGTGCGCGATCATGAAGACGAAGACCGGCATCAGCTCGATCGTGTTCGCGGCGGGATCGTAGAAGCTGTCGGTGACACCCGTGGTGTAGAGCCGGCCCTCGTTCAGGCCGGTCTCCTCGCCGATCTCGCGCAAGGCGGTTTGCCAGGCTTTCTCGCCCGCCTCGATCCGGCCGGAAACCGGGCACCGGGCGCCGACCGGCGCGGTCTTCCGTTCCAGCAGCAGGACCCGCGTTTCGTCCCCACGGCCCGCGACGACGAAAGCGATGACGCCGCGGGCGCGGAGCGGGAGGTCACTCGGCAAGCTTCTTCGCCGGTTTGTCCGACAGCGGATGCTCGAGCTTGCCGACCATCTCCTTCGGCGCCACCTGCCAGAAGCGTCCGCGCTCCAGCGCCCAGTCCGACAGCAGGCGCTGGGCGAACTTCGATTGCGTCTCCTTGGCATGTTCGGCGATCAGGGATTTCAGATGCGCTTCCCAATGCGCCGATTCCAGGCGCTGCCAGACCACGCTCTCGCCGTTGACATGCGTGGCGAAGTTCTCGGCCGCGTCGTAGACGAAGGCCATGCCGCCCGACATGCCGGCCGCGAAGTTGTCGCCGACGCCGCCGAGGATCACCGCGGTGCCGCCGGTCATGTATTCGCAGCCGTTGGAGCCGCAGCCCTCGACCACCACCTCGGCGCCGGAATTGCGCACGGCGAAACGCTCGCCGGCCTGGCCCGCGGCGAACAGCTTGCCCGCCGTGGCGCCGTAAAGCACCGTGTTGCCGATAATGGTGTTCAGGTTGGTGACCAGCGGGCTCGACGGCAACGGCCGCACCACGATCATGCCGCCGCTCAAGCCCTTGCCGACATAGTCGTTGGCGTCGCCGAAGACTTCGAGCTTCAGTCCCTGCACCGCGAAGGCGCCGAGCGACTGGCCGGCCGAGCCGCGCAGGCGCACCGTGACATGGCCGGGCTTCAGCCCGAACATCCCGAACTTCTTGGTGATATGCGAGGAGAGCCGCGTGCCGATCGCCCGATAGGTGTTCCGGATATTGTACTGCAGCTGCATCTTCTCGCCGGCCTCGAACAAGGCGGTCGCATCCTTGATCATCTGCGCGTCGAGCGTGTCCGGCACCTCGTTGCGGCCTTCCAGCGTGCAATAGCGCGCCTGGTCGCCGGCATCCGCCTGGGCCAGGATCGGGTTCAGGTCGAGATCGTCGAGATCGGCGGCGCCGCGGCTGACCTGCTCCAGCAGCTCAGTGCGGCCGATCACCTCGTTCAAGGTGCGATAACCCAAATAGGCCAGTATCTCGCGCACTTCCTCGGCGATGAAGCTGAAGAGGTTCACCACCTTCTCCGGCGTGCCGGAGAACTTCTCGCGCAGCTTCGGGTCTTGCGTGCAGACGCCGACCGGGCAGGTGTTGCTGTGGCACTGCCGCACCATGATGCAGCCCATGGCGATCAGCGAGGCGGTGCCGATGCCGAACTCCTCGGCGCCGAGGATCGCGGCGATGACGACGTCACGGCCGGTCTTGATGCCGCCGTCGGTGCGGAGCTTCACCCGGTGCCGCAGGCGGTTGAGCGTGAGAACCTGATGGACTTCGGAAAGGCCCATCTCCCAGGGCACGCCGGCATACTTGATCGAGGTATGCGGCGAGGCGCCCGTGCCGCCGACATGGCCGGAGACCAGGATCACGTCGGCCTTGGCCTTGGCGACGCCCGCCGCGATGGTGCCGATGCCCGAGCGCGCGACCAGCTTAACGCAGACCTTGGCCTTGGGATTGATCTGCTTCAGGTCATAGATCAGCTGCGCCAGGTCCTCAATCGAATAGATGTCGTGATGTGGCGGCGGCGAGATCAGCGAGACACCCGGCGTCGCATGCCGGAGCTGTGCGATCTCGACGGTCACCTTGAAGCCGGGGAGCTGGCCGCCTTCTCCGGGCTTCGCCCCTTGCGCGACCTTGATCTCGATCTCGCGGCAGTTGGTGAGGTATTCCGCGGTGACGCCGAAGCGACCCGAGGCGATCTGCTTGATCGCCGAGTTCGCGTTGTCGCCGTTGGGCCGCGGCTTGAAGCGCGAGGAGAACTCGCCGCCCTCGCCGGAATCCGACTTGGCGCCGATCCGGTTCATGGCGATGTTGAGCGTGCCATGGGCCTCAGGTCCCAGTGCACCCAGCGACATGCCCGGCGTCACGAAGCGCTTGCGCAATTCGGTGATGCTCTCGACCTCGTCGATCTGCACCTGGTTGCCGGTCGGCACGAAATCCAGCAGGTCGCGGATCGCGACCGGCGGCGCCTTGAACACGCCTTCCGAATACTTCTTGAAGGTCTGGTAGGATTCGGAGGCGACCGCGCTCTGCAGCATGTGGATGAGCTCGGCGGCCCAGGCATGGGTCTCGCCGGACTTTCGGAACTTGTAGAAGCCGCCGACCGGCAAAGCCACGAAGTCCTCCGACCAGGCGCGAGCATGCAAGGCCAGCACCCGGCGCTGGATGCCGGTCATGCCGATGCCCGAGATGCGCGAGGCCATCGACGGGAAGTATTCGGCGACCAAGGTGCGCGACAGGCCGAGCGCCTCGAAATTGGCGCCGCCGCGATAGGAGGAGATGACCGCGATGCCCATCTTGGACATGACCTTCAAGAGGCCCTGGTCAACCGCCTTGCGGTAATGGTCGAGGCACTGGTCGAGCGTCATCTCGCCGAACAACCCGCGGGCGCGCCGGTCCTCGATCGCGGCCTCCGCGACATAGGCGTTGACCGTGGTCGCGCCGACGCCGATCAGCACCGCGAAATGATGCACGTCGAGACATTCGCCCGACCGCACGTTGAGCGAGGTGAAGGTGCGGAGCTGCTGGCGCAGCAGATGCACATGAACGGCCCCGGTGACCAGGATGGTCGGGATCGCCGCGCGCGTGGCCGAGACCTTCTCGTCGGTCAGGATCAGATGGGTGGCGCCGCCGCGCACCGCGTCCTCGGCCTGGCGGCGGATCGACTGGATCGCGTCGCGCAGCGCGTTGTCGCCGCCGTTCACGTCGAAGGTGCAGTCGATCTCGGCGCCGCTCTTGCCCATATAGGCGCCCATCGCCTGGAACTCGGCGGTGGTGAGGACGGGGGAGTCGAGCTGCAGCAGTTTGCACTGCCCCTCGTCCTGGTCCATCACGTTGCCGAGATTGCCGAGCCGGGTCTTCAGGCTCATCACCCGCTTCTCGCGGAGCGAATCGATCGGCGGGTTGGTGACCTGGCTGAAATTCTGCCGGAAGAAATGCTGCAAGCCGCGGTAATGCTCGGAGAGCACGGCCAGCGGCGTGTCGTCGCCCATGGAGACGACGGCTTCCTTGGCCTCCTCGACCATCGGCTGGAGCACCAGCTCCAGGTCCTCCAGCGAGAGGCCCGCGGCCACCTGGCGGCGGCGCAGGTAGTCCTTCTCGAAGATCGCCGGCTCGCCGCGACGCCGCTTGATGAGGTCGTCGATCACGGTGATGTTCTTCACCCAGGCGCCGTAATCCTCGCCGGAAGCGAGATCGGCCATGATCTCGTCGTTGCCGTAGAACTTGCCTTGCGAGAGATCGAGCGCCAGCATCTGGCCGGGCCCCAAGCGGCCCTTCACCCGGATCGTGCTCTCGTTGAGCTTGACCATGCCGGCTTCGGAGCCGGCGACCAGCAAGCCGTCCTCGGTGATCGCATAGCGCAGCGGCCGGAGGCCGTTGCGGTCCATGGCGGCGATCACCCAGTTGCCGGCGAAGCCGCAGATCGCGGCCGGCCCGTCCCAGGGCTCCATCACCGAGTTGCAATAGCTGAACATGTCGCGGATCGGCTGCGGCATCGCGGTGCGGCCGTCCCAGACGTCGGGGATGAGCAGGCATTTCACCATCGGCAGCGAGCGCTCCGAGGTGGTCAGGATCTCGAACACGTTGTCGAGCGCCGCCGAATCCGAGCCCGACGGCTGGATGACCGGCTTCAGCTCCGCCATATGCTCGCCATAGACCGCGGAATAGAGCCGGGTCTCATGGGCGCGCATCCAATTGACGTTGCCGCGCAAAGTGTTGATCTCGCCGTTATGGGCGATGACGCGGAACGGCTGGGCGAGGCTCCAGGTCGGGAAGGTGTTGGTCGAATAGCGCTGGTGATAGATCGCGAAATTCGATTCGAAACGCTCGTCGGTGAGGTCCGGATAGAAGCTGTCGAGCTGCTCGGCGAGGAACATGCCCTTGTAGATGACCGAGCGGCAGGAGAGCGAGCAGATGTAGAGCTCGGTGATATGCTCGTCGAGCGACGCCTTCTCGATATGGCGGCGGATGATGTAGAGGTCGGTCTCGAACTGCTCCTCGCTGACGCCGCGGTTGTTGGCGATCATGATCTGCTCGATCTCGGGACGGCTCGCGTTCGCCTTCTCGCCGATCACGCCGATATTCACCGGCACCTGGCGCCAGCCATAGATCGTGTAACCGTAGTTCAGGATCTCGCGCTCGACGATGACCCGGCAGCGCTCCTGCTTGCCGAGATCGGTGCGTGGCAGGAAGATCTGGCCGACCGCGAACTTCGCCGGGCCGATCTCCTGGCCGCCCTTGCGGATGAAATCCTCGAAGAAGGCATGCGGGATCTGCACATGGATGCCGGCGCCGTCGCCGGTCTTGCCGTCCGCATCCACGGCGCCGCGATGCCAGACCGCTTTCAAGGCCTCGACGCCCTTCAGCACCACTTCGCGCCGCGGCTTGCCGTCCAGCGTGGCAATCAGGCCGACGCCGCAGGCATCATGCTCGTCGGCCGGGTCATAGAGGCCGTGCGCCTGGAGGTGGGCAAGGTTCTGGCGATAGAGCTCGGTTTCGGATGCGCTCATGACACGGGTCCTGGGAGTTGAGGCTATCGACTGCAGCCGAGCTTGACGGCGCCTTCGGGGATCATGGCGCCGCCATCCTGGCTCAGGGTCTTCTTGAAACTCGCGACCGCTTCCGGGATGCCGCTGTTGCCGGGCAGCACCAGCCCCAGCTTGTCGCGTTCCCGCTCGGTCTTGATCAGGAAATAGGCGTAGTCGATGAAGGCGATGGCCACGCCTTCGTTGGTGTTCTTGCCCTTGGAGAGCCCCTGCAACTCGCTGTTCGAGGAGCTCGAGTTGTAGAAGATCTCCGAAACCAGGCAGAGATACTGCTCCTTATGCGCCCGGGCATAGGGCAGCAGCGCCTCGTTGAGATAGCGCAGCACGCTCTCCTTGCGCTCCGGATTGGAGGTCAGGGTCGCCACGGCGATCGCGGCGACGATGTTGTAGGGATCGTCCTCGCCGCCCACCGCCTTCTCGAAACGCGCGCGGTCATAGCTCGCCGGCAGCTTGTCGAGCCCGGCCTCGCGCCAATAGCGTTGCGCCAAGGCCCGCGCGGCATTGGCGCGCTCGCGGTCGATGTCGGCGGCCTCGGCCCTGCAGGCGAGCAGTACGACCGCGACGGCGAGGCCGCAGGCCATCGCCGGTCCGAACACGGGTCGGAACCAGGCGAGGATCGCACGGCGCCGCATCATTCTGCAGCCGCATGCTGCAACGCCTTCGAAAGGTAGTTGTCGATGCTCATGGCGGCGTCCCTCCCGTCGCGGATTCCCCAGACTACCAGGGAAGCGCCACGCACAATATCCCCGGCTGCGAACACGCCGGGGATTGCCGTCATCAGGCTGCGCCAGTCGATCTTGATCGTGCCGGCCGCCGTCACCGCCAAGGCCGGCGAGTCGAACAGCTTCGGCAGGTCCTCGGCATCGAATCCCAGGGCCTTCACCACCAGGTCCGCTTCGACGTCAAAGTCGGAGCCCTCGATCGGCGTCGGCACCTGGCGGCCGGTGGCATCGGGCGGCCCGAGATGGATGCGGGTGGTCCTGACCGCGCGCACCTTGCCCTGCGCGTCGTCCAGGAAGGAATGCGGCAGCGACTGCCAGAGGAACTCGACGCCTTCTTCCTCGGCATTGGCGACCTCGCGCTGCGAGCCCGGCATGTTGGCGCGGTCGCGGCGGTAGAGGCACTTCACCGACTTCGCGCCTTGGCGCACCGCGGTGCGGACGCAATCCATCGCCGTGTCGCCGCCGCCGATGACGACCACGCTCTTGCCCTCGGCATTGAGCGCACCGGAGTCGAACGCCGGCACGGAATCGCCGAGACCCTTGCGGTTGCTGGCGATCAGGTAATCGAGCGCGGGGACGATGTTCTTCGCGCCAGAGCCCGGCGCCTGCAGCTCGCGCGCCTTGTAGACGCCGGTCGCGATCAGCAGCGCATCGTGCCGCTTGCGCAATTCGTCGAGGCTCGCATCGCGGCCGATCTCGAAGTTGGTCTTGAAGGTAACGCCAGATTCCTGGAGCAGCTCAGCGCGGCGCAGCACGATCGGCTTCTCGAGCTTGAAATTCGGGATGCCGTAGATCAGCAGGCCGCCGATCCGGTCGTGCCGTTCATAGACCGTCACCTGGTAGCCCTTGCGGCGCAGGAGATCGGCGGCGGCGAGGCCCGCCGGCCCGGCGCCGATGATGCCGACCGATTCCTTGCGTTCCCGCGCCGGCTTCGCCGGCTTGACCCAGCCCATGTCGAAGGCGGTGTCGGTGATGTATTTCTCGATCGCGCCGATCGTCACCGTGCCGTGGCCGGACTGTTCGATCACGCAATTGCCTTCGCAGAGCCGGTCCTGCGGGCAGATCCGGCCGCAGATCTCCGGAAAGGTGTTGGTGGCGGAGGACATCTCATGGGCCTCTTCCAGCCGCCCTTCCGCCGTGAGTTTCAGCCAGTCCGGGATGTTGTTGGAGAGCGGGCAGTGCACTTGGCAGAAGGGCACGCCGCATTGAGAGCAGCGGCTGGCCTGGGCCGCCGCGGCCGGGGCGGCGAACTCGGCATAGATCTCGCCGAAATCGCTGCGCCGGGCGGAGGAATCCCGCTTCTCCGGCATCGCCCTCTGCAAATTGACGAATTTCAGCAGCTTCTCGGCCATGTGCGGTCCCGTTCCATCCCGGCCGATGGGCTCATAAGAGCAAGCCAATCCCGCGCACAGGGCAGGCTGCCGCGCGGTCGGGAACAATTAACCGAAATTCCCGGCCCCATCGAGTGGAAAATGATCAATAGGACAAAAATTATGACCTATTCTTACGAACGATTGTCCCTGTTGGAGTGACGGGATGCGAAGCAGCGGCGGTCAGCAGCATAATTAGTACCAAAATGGGACTAATTTGGATGCGTGAATACGCCGATTCGCGATGTTATAAGTCCGGACCCCTACAGATTGAGACGCGTCAGTGCCGAATGCCGACATCTTGATCATGGCGATCCTCCGAAGTGTGTCGGAGGTCCTGCCCATCGATCCGGAAGCCCATGTCGTACTGCTCGCACGCCTGTTCTGCTGGACGGCCGTCGACCACATGACGGCCGCCGCAGGCTTCATCGGCCTGCTGCTGGCTCTGCTGGTCTATCTCTGGCGGGATGTCCTGCAGATGGCCCGCAGCCTGCTCCGGATCCTGCGAGGCAAGCGCGACCCCGGCGGCGCCTTGCTCCTCTACCTGCTGGTCGCCTCGCTGCCGGCCTTCGTTATCACCTTCGGCCTGCGCGGCTTCCTCGACGTGACGATCCGGGAGCCGATCTACATCGCCGTGCTGCTGGTCGCCTTCGGCGTGGTGCTCTATGTCGCGGACCAGGCCGGGCTCACGGTGCGGCGCCTGCACCAGATGAACCTGGTGCAGGCGCTGATCATCGGCGTGTTCCAGGGCCTGGCCGTGCTGCCGGGCGTCAGCCGCATCGGCATCGTGATCACGGTCGCACGCTCGCTCGGTTACGAGCGCCCCGATGCGGCGCGTTTCGCGCTGCTGCTCTCGATTCCCTGGATGCTGGCTTCGGCGCTCTACAGCTTCTGGCTCGGCATCGCCGCGCGGCAGATGGTGGATGACGAACGCGCGCTCATTACCGCCACGATCAGCGGCATCGTCGGCTTCCTGGCGATCGCCTTCCTGATGTACTGGGTGCGCCGCGGCAGCTTCACGCCCTTCGCGCTCTACCGGGTGGCCCTCGGCGGCGCGCTGATTTACGCGCTCTACCGCATGCCGGAATTGGTCTGCTCCTAGAACTCATGCGTCATTGCCGGGCTTGACCCGGCAATCTCGGGCCGAATGGCGCCAGATGCCCGGATCAAGTCCGGGCATGACGACTCATTGTACGCGGCTGTAGAAGCCCTGCGGGCGATAGCGATCGAGATAGGTCGGCAGGATCGGCTCGAGCGCGGTCGGCGTGATGCCGAGCTCCTTGAAGCCCGCGGCCTGCGGTCCCACGACATTGTCGCGTTTCAACAGCTTCACCTGGTCGGCGGTCAAGGGCGGCTTGATGAAGGGGATCGACTGAAAGAACGCACCCTTCAGCGCGGCAATCGCGAAAGGAATGGAGCAGAGGCAGCGCTTGCGCCCGATCTCGCTGAGCATCAGCGTCATCAATTCGCGGAAGCTGTAGATCCTGGGGCCGCCGAGCTCATAGGTCTTGCCGGCATGGGCTTCCGGGTGCTCGACCGCCCGGGCGATGGCTTCCGCGACGTCCAGCACATAGACTGGCTGGAACCGCGTGGTGCCCCCGCCGATCAGCGGCAGGCCGGGCAAGAGCAGCGCCATCTTGGCGAAGCGGTTGAAGAAGTCGTCCTCCGGCCCGAACACGATGCTGGGCCGCAGGATGGTCGCGCCGGGGAAGGCCTTGGCGACGCCGGCTTCGCCGGCGGCCTTGGAACGCGCATAGGCGGCGGGGGATTGGCTGTCGGCGCCGATCGCCGAGACCTGCACCAGCGCCCGTACCCCGGCGGCCGCGGCCGCGGCGGCGACGTTCGCCGCGCCCTCGGCGTGCACGGCCTCGAAGCGCTGTGGCCCGGCCGGGAACAGGATGCCGACCAGGTTGACCACGGCGGCAGCGCCGGAAATCGCGGCGCGCACCGAGGCCGGGTCGCGCAGATTGGCAGCGACCGGCACGACCTGGCCGACATGGCCGGCGGTCTTGCAGAACAAGGCCTCGTCCGGTCGCCGCACCGCGACGCGCACCAGCCAGCCTTCTCGGGCCAGGCGCCGCACCACATAGCGGCCAATGAAGCCGGAGCCGCCGAACACCGTTACCAGTTCGCCGCGCATCTTCGCCCCCATCCCTTTACCGAATAAGGGCTAGATATGTGCCAAGGATGCCGGTTTGTAAACGCCTGCAGGGCAAGGCTTCCACGCGGTCGCAGGGACGAAAAAATCCCCGCTTCGGTGCCTGCTTTAATGATTGACTTCAGAACGTTTCTGGACAGAATGCGCCGGCCAAAACGCCCGGGCGCTCCGGGCGACCGAACGGCCTGTGCCCAGGTGGCGGAATTGGTAGACGCGCTGGCTTCAGGTGCCAGTGGCCGCAAGGTCGTGGAGGTTCGAGTCCTCTCCTGGGCACCATCGCTCCGATGATCTATACCGGACCGATCCCGCGCCGAATCGGGGAAACTTTCGGCCACCGCCGGACGGGCGGAACCTTCGGGGTAACGCAATGAGCATCCATCTCTACAAAGGCGATCTGCCCGAGGGGCTCGATCTCGGCCGCTCGGTCGCGGTCGACACCGAGACCATGGGCCTCAATCCGGTCCGGGACCGGCTGTGTCTGGTGCAGATGTCGTCGGGCGACGGCGTCAGCCACCTGGTGCAGATCCCGAAGACCGAGCCAGGCAAATTCCACCACGCGCCGCGGCTGAAAGCGATGCTGGAAGACCCGAATGTACTGAAGATCTTCCATTTCGCCCGCTTCGACGTCGCGGCCTTGAAGGCCTATCTGGGCGTGCGCGTCGCGCCGGTCTATTGCACCAAGATCGCGTCGAAGATGACGCGAAGCTATACCGACCGGCACGGGTTGAAGGACCTGTGCAAGGAGCTGCTCGACGTCGAACTGTCCAAGCAGCAGCAATCCTCGGATTGGGGCAGCCCCGACCTCAATGAGGACCAGCTGCGCTACGCCGCCTCGGACGTGCTGCACCTCCATAAGCTGAAGGCGAAGCTGGACCCGTTGCTGGCGCGCGAAGGCCGGACCGCGCTCGCCGCCGCCTGCTTCGAGTTCCTGCCGACTCGGGGCGAGCTCGACCTGCTCGGCTGGGAAGAGCCGGACATCTTCGCGCACTGAGGTTGCGGCGGCCCGCCGGGCTGGTCGCGATGAAGCGTAATTAACCCTGTATGGCCCACAGGTTGGGCGGCCTGTCATGCTCCGGAGAGGTTCCGGGTATAGGCCGGGGCGGAGCTGGGAAATCCCTTCTGTTTTCGAGGGATATCTGAGAAAATTGGCCCCCGGGACGCGCCCATCGGGCGAGGGCGGAGACCCTTGGGGGCGAGGGCTAGGAATCGATTGGATGAACAAAGTGCCGAACGCCGCCGCTAGCGCTGAAGCATCGAGAGCGCCGGAGGCGCCGCTGTCGACCGGCGGACCGGCGTCGCTCGGCGGAGCCGGGCGCGACGACCTCGCCGCGGCAAAGCGCGTGCTGCTCCAAGAGGCGGACGCGTTGCGCCGCCTCGCCGACAGTCTGGATGGGGAACTCCTCAAGGCGCTCGATATCCTCGCCGCGGTCACCGGCCGCGTCATCGTCACCGGGATGGGCAAGTCCGGGCATATCGCGCGCAAGATCGCGGCGACCCTGTCCTCGACCGGCACGCCCTCGCAATTCGTCCATCCCGCCGAGGCGAGCCACGGTGATCTCGGCATGGTGACCTCGAAGGACGCGGTGCTGGCCTTGAGCAATTCCGGCGAGACCGCCGAGCTCTCCGACATGCTGGGCTTCGCCCGGCGCTGGAATATCCCTGTGATCGGCATCACGATGAAGGCGGAAAGTGCGCTCGGCAACGCCGCCGACGTGACCCTCGCCTTGCCCAAGACCGCGGAAGCGGGTGCAATGGGTCTCGCACCCACCACCTCGACGACCATGATGCTGGCCCTCGGCGATGCATTGGCGATCGGCCTCTTCGAGCGGAAGGGTTTCTCCGTCGAGGATTTCCACGCCCTGCACCCGGGCGGCAAGCTCGGCCAGATCCTGATCCGGGTCGGCAATCTGATGCATGTCGGCGACGAGGTGCCGCTGATCGGCGCCGACGACGTGATGTCGCATGCCCTCCTGATCATGACCGCAAAGACCTTCGGCTGCGTCGGCGTCATCGACGAGGCCGGCGATCTGGTGGGGATCGTGACCGACGGCGACTTGCGCCGCCACATGGGCCCGGATCTCTTGAGCGAGCGGGTCGGCGACGTGATGACCAAGGGTCCGCTCACCATCCGCGCCAACGCGCTGGCCGCAGAGGCGGTGCGGGTGATGAACGAGCGCTCGATCACCAGCCTGTTCGTCTGCGATGGGATGAAGCCCGCCGGCATCGTCCGGCTGCACGATTGCCTGAAAGCGGGAGTGGCCTGAGGGATGGCGGATCGCACCGACATCCCCGAACTGTCCGCGCCCCGCCGCGTCTTCAAGCGCAAGCGCAACAAGGGCCTGATCAACGCACTGAAGATCGGCCTGCCGCTGATCGCGGTCGCCTGCGTCGCCTACATCGCCTACTGGTCGCGCCAGGTGCCGGTCGTGCATCCGATCGAGGTGGTGGGCGAGAAGACCAACACGCCTTCGCAAAGCGCCTCCGATGTGAAGGTGCAGAAGGTTCAGTATAACGGCGTCGATGCCAGCAACCGGCCCTATTCGATCACCGCTGAATCCGCCTCGCAGCCGCAGAAGATCGAGCCGCCGGCCGCGACGGGCGATGCCGACGGCGAAGGTGAATCCGCCCCGGCGGCCCCGCCGGCCCCGGTCGTGGCGGCGGACGAGCCCGACAACGTCATCAATCTGCAGAAGCTGATGGCCGACATGACCATGAGCGACGGCGCCTGGGTGGCGCTGACGGCGGATAACGGCGTCTTTCACCGCGACCAGGGCACGGTGGACTTGAGCGGCAACGTAACCCTGTTCCACGACACCGGTCTCTCCTTCGAGACCGACGCGGCCACCGTCGATCTGAAGAACGACTGGGCCAGCGGCAACCAGCCGGTCGAGGGCCAGAACGCCGACGGCCAGCTGGCGGCGCAGGGCTTCGAGATCAGGGACGACGGCAAGACCATCCTCTTCACCGGCCGCTCCTACCTGAAGCTCTTCCCGAAGAAATCCGGAGGCGGATCATGAATCCGCTCCGCCTTCTCGCGCTGGCAGTGCTACTCGCCTTCGCCGCGCCGCTCGGCGTCCTCGCGCAGGACCAATCCTCCGGCAGTGCCTTCGATTTCGGCGGCTCGCAGCCGATCGAGATCAGTGCCGACAACGGCATCGAGTGGAACCGCGAGGCCCAGACCTACACCGCGAGCGGCAACGCGGTCGCGGTCCAGGGCACGTCGGAGCTCCATGCCGACAGGCTGATCGCGACCTATAGCAGCGGCGGCAACCAGATCGACCATGTCACCGCCGAGGGCGCGGTCAGGATCATGAGCCCGTCGCAGACGGCCTACGGCGATCGCGCCGAATACGATCAGGCGAAGCGGCTGCTGGTGATGACCGGCTCCGGCTTGAAGATCGTGAGCGCCGAGCAGACGGTGACGGCGCGGGATGCGCTGGAATACTGGCAGGACCAGGATGCGCTGGTCGCCAAGGGCGACGTTGTCATCCTGAAGAGCGACCGCACCAAGATCGACGGCGACCAGGTGACCAGTTATTTCCGCAAGAATGCCGAGGGTAAGCGCGAGGCTTTCCAGGTCAAGGCCGAGGGCAACGTCAAGATCGACACCGGCAAGGAGGTCGCGACCTGCCAGCGCGCGGTCTACGATCCGGCGACCAAGATCGCCGTTTTGACCGGCAACGTGGTCTTGACCCAGAACAAGAACGTGTTCCGCGGCGCCCGCGCCGAGATCGACATGGCGAAGGGGATCAGCCGCCTGCTGCCGGCCGAAGGCCAGCGCGTGCGCACCACGATCCAGCCGAAGCAGAATTCCAATCAGGGTTCGGAAGTCCCGGCGCCGTCCACCAATGCCGCGCCGGGCGGCAGCGACACGCTGGCCCTCGACAGCACGGCGACGGTGCAATGAATCGCGCCCACGCCCCGGGGCCCGCGGCCGACGAGAGCGTCGCGGTCGAAGCCGCGCCGGCCGGCGGCGGCGTGGGCCTCAACGGCAATGCGCCCGAACCGATGCCTTTCACCAAGGCGGCCGACGGCCATCCGCTCATCCACGTGAACGGCGTCACCGTCGACCCGCGCGGCGTCGAGGGTCTGGTCGCCTATCACATCGGCAAGCAATACAAGGGGCGGCCGGTCGTGCGCGACGTCTCGATCGGCGTGCAGCGCGGCGAGGTCGTGGGCCTGCTGGGTCCGAACGGCGCCGGCAAGACCACCTGCTTTTATGTCATCACCGGCTTGATCAAGGCCGATGCCGGCGCCATCTATCTCGACGGCGAGGAGGTCACCGACCTCCCGATGTATCAGCGCGCCCGCGGCGGCATCGGCTACCTGCCGCAGGAAGCCTCGGTCTTCCGCGGCATGTCGGTCGAAGACAATATCATGACCGTGCTCGAAGTGACCGAGCGCGACCGGTCGAAGCGCAAGCCGCTGGTCGATCGCCTGCTGGCCGAGTTTTCGATCGAGCATCTGCGGCGCACGCCGGCGATGGCGCTGTCCGGCGGCGAGCGCCGTCGCGTGGAAATTGCGCGCTGCGTTGCCATGCGGCCGAACTACGTTCTGCTGGATGAGCCGCTGGCCGGCATCGATCCGATCGCGGTCGGCGACGTGCGCGACATCGTCACGCACCTCAAGGACCGCGGCATCGGCGTGCTCATCACCGACCACAACGTGCGCGACACGCTGGAAATCGTCGATCGCGCTTACATTCTCCACGAGGGCCATGTCCTTCGCGAGGGCACGCCCAGGGAGATCGTCCGCGACCCGCAGGTGCGGCGTGTTTACCTTGGAGAAAGATTCTCCCTGTAGTACCGTGGCCTCATGGCCGTTACGCAGAGGATAGATCTCCGGCAGGCACAAACCCTGGTGATGACGCCGCAGCTCCAGCAGGCCATCAAGCTGCTGGAATTGTCGAACCAGGATCTCGTCGCTTATGTCGAAACCGAGCTCGAGCAGAATCCCTTGCTCGATCGGGGCGACGACGACCGTAGTGGAGAAAATTCTGCCGAGCGAGCGGAAGATTTTTCCGACAACGCGGAATCTTCTGCCGAGACCTCCGACCGCATGCTCGACACCGCCGAGTACAACGCGCGGGAGTCGATGCCCGACGAGAAGAATTCGCCGCTCGATACCGATTACGAGAACACCTATTCGAGCGCGCCGCAGGAAAGCATGGCCGGCGGCGATCTCTATGACGGCGCCTGGCGCGGCACCGGCGGCCGCAGCGATTTCGGCGACGGCGAATACGGCATCGAGCAGACCGCGCAGCGCCCCGAGACTCTGCGCGAGCATCTGGAGGCGCAGCTCCACCTCGACGTCACCGATCCGACCGAGCGCATCATCGGGCTGCAGATCATCGACATGCTCGACCCCGCCGGCTACATCAGCGGCGATCTCGCGCACCTTGCCGAGCGTCTGGGCTGTCCCCCGGCGCTGGTCGATTCGACGCTGGCCAAGCTGCAGCAGTTCGAGCCCTGCGGCGTCTTCGCCCGCGATCTCGCCGAATGCCTCGGTCTGCAGCTCAAGGAGCGCGACCGACTGGATCCGGCGATGCAATGCATGCTCGCCCATCTCGACCTGCTGGCGAAGCACGATCGCAACCAGCTGATGAAGCTGTGCGGCGTGGACGCGGAAGATCTCGCCGACATGGTGACCGAGATCCGCGCCCTGAACCCGAAGCCCGGCCTCGCCTTCGAGACCGCGGAGGTCGAGACCGTCATCCCCGACATCCTGGTCAATCGCCGGTCCGACGGCTCCTGGTCGGTGGAGCTCAACGCCGACACCCTGCCGCGCCTCCTGGTCAACCAGCAGTACCACACGCTGGTCTCGTCCAAGGCCTCGAGCAAGGCGGAGAAGGAATACATCAGCGATCGCCTGGCCGCCGCGAACTGGCTGGTGAAGACCCTGCATCAGCGCGCGACCACGATCATGAAGGTCGCCTCCGAGATCATCCGCCAGCAGGAGATGTTCCTGCTGCACGGCGTGCAGCACCTGAAGCCGCTCATTCGCCGCGACATCGCCGAGGCGATCGGCATGCATGAGAGCACGGTCAGCCGGGTGACGACGAACAAGTACATGGCGACTCCGCGCGGCCTGTTCGAGCTTCGCTACTTCTTCAGCGCCGCGATTCAGGGCGCCAACGGGGCGGACAGCCACTCCGCCGAGGCGGTCCGGTCCCGGATCAAGGAACTGATCGATTCGGAGCCGGCGAACGATATCCTCTCCGACGACAAGCTGGTCTCCATCCTGCAGGGCCAGGGCGTGGATATCGCCCGGCGGACGGTCGCTAAGTATCGAGAATCGTTGAAAATACCTTCGTCGGTCCAGCGCCGGCGCGAGAAAGCCTTGCGTTCGGCCTGATCATCGCCACATGTTTTCCAGGGGCATCCTCCCGAGGATACCCCGAAGAGACTGGGGCGGTATTGACTTCGCCGGGAACGGTTCCTATGGTCCCGGCCGTTTTGCGGGGGCGCGTTCGAGCCTTGACTGCAATGTGCCCAGCGACAATGGAGAGGCGGCACGCGGAAACGGTGCTGCCGCGGACTTGTCCGGCGCTCACCCTGGAGGCGCCCGTGGTCCCCATAGAGAAGTTCCCCACATCGAACCATCATTGGCAAGCGGACGAGAAGCGATGAACCTGACCGTCAACGGCAAAGGCATCGACGTTGGTGAAGCGTTGCGCACCTACGTCGCCGAAGCTCTGAACCGGATGTTCGAGAAATTCTTCTCGAACCCGATCGAAGCCACCGTGACCTTCTCCAAGCAGGGCTACCGGTTTCATTGCGCGATCTCGGTTCACGTCGGCCGCGGCATTCTCATGCAGGCGGAAGACGACGGCGGCGACGCCTATGCCGCCTTCGACATCGCGGCCGAGACCATCTCCAAGCGCCTGCGCCGGCACAAGCGCCGCCTGCGCGATCATCATCGCGCCGAGACCGATTCCTACGCCGCCAAGCAGTTCGTGCTGGCGCCGGACATGGGCGACGAGGCGACGCAGGACAGCGGTGGCGCCGACCAGGCCAACGGCCATGCGGCGCTGATCGTCGCCGAGCTCGAAGCGGACATTCCCACTCTCACCGTCGGCGAGGCGGTCATGCGCCTCGACCTCGCCGAGACACAGGCGATGCTGTTCCATAATCGCGCGCATGGGGGGCTGAACATGGTTTACCGCCGCAACGACGGCAATATCGGTTGGGTTGATCCGGCGTCGAAGCCGGAGGTCGCGGAGCCCCGCAGGGTCGGATCGCCGGCGCGAAGCTAGATCGCGACGAACCTCCCGCCACGCCGATCCGACACAGTCATGGGATCGGCGCCAGCCGAATGGAGCACGAGGGATCATGGAGATCGAGGATCTACTGTCGTCACCGGCGCAGGTCATGCCGCGCCTCAAGGTCTCGAGCAAGAAGCAGGCGCTGCAGGACTTGGCGCGCCGCGCCGCCGAGATCACCGGCGTGCATGAGCGCCAGATCTTCGACGTGCTGCTGGAGCGCGAGCGCCTCGGCACCACCGGTGTCGGCAACGGCATCGCCATTCCGCATGGCAAGCTCGCCGACGTGAAGCAGATGTTCGGCCTGTTCGCCCGGCTCGACCATGCAGTCGACTTCGAGGCAATCGACGAGCAGCCGGTCGACCTGATCTTCCTGCTGCTGGCCCCGGAAGGCGCCGGCGCCGACCACCTGAAGGCCCTGGCCCGCGTGTCCCGCCTGCTCCGCGACCGCGGCATCTGCGAGAAGCTCCGCGGCGCCGACCAGGCGGAAGCGATCTACGCGCTCCTCACCGACCGCGCCCACAGTCACGCCGCCTGACCGCACGGGTCTTCGCAACTTCACTGTATCGCCTCTGCAATCTTTGATAGATTGCGGCCCGGGGAAACCTCGGGGGTGTCGATGCTGTTCGCGTTGTTCTCATGGGGCGGCCGCATGGGGCGGCTGGCCTATTTCGGCTATTCGATGCTGCTGGTCGCCGTACTGGTGGTGCTCGGCCTGGTCCTGCTGCTGCCGCTGCGCAATGCGACCGACGCGCGGGGCGTCACCATCGCGATTATCGTCATCCTGGTCGCGATGGGCATCTGGGGCGGCTTCTGCCTCGCCGCGAAGCGGCTGCATGACGTCAATCTCTCCGCTTGGCACTACGCCTGGATGATCGTGGTGCCCGCGATCTGCAACGGGCTTGGCGCGGCACTGACCAAGAGTGGGATGCAGGTTCCAGGTCTCACCGCGACTATCCTCGGCGGCGTGATCTCGCTCGGCGTCAGCCTGTTCCTGCTGCTCTGGCCGGGAACCGATGGGCCCAACGATTACGGCGAACGCTGAGCCGCGCGAGCCCGCTTCGAACCTTGGACCATGGTCCATCTGGGCCGGGCCGGCGGCCGGCGTAGATTCCCCCTGTCGCACTACAGGGCGGGAGCAGGCGATGCTGAGCCGGACTTCGATCATCGCAATTGCGTTGAGCAGCCTGCTGATGCTGCCGGGCTGCGGCGGTGGCGGCGCCGATTCGACCGTGAACAACACCACGGTCAGCAAGGGCCAGGCGCTGATCGACTTGAAGAAGGCCTATGACGCGGGCGCGATCAGCGAGCGCGAATACGAAAAGCAGCGCCAGAAGATCCTCGACGAGGACTGAGGCGGACGATGAGGAGATCCCATACCTCGATCGCGATAGCTGCAACGGCGCTGCTCGCGACCGCCCTGCTGCTCGCCTCCTGCGGCTCCAGCACCACCGTGCACAACCGCATGGTGCCCCCCGAGCAATCGGCCGCGGATCTCAAGCGCGCGCTGGATGCCGGCATCATCAGCCGGGACGAATACGAAGAAGAGATGGAGAAGCTGCAAGACGCCCATTGAGGGGTGTAGTTGCCACTCTACCTTCGCGCGCGTTTTTGCTAAGCTCCGCCATCCCCGCATTCGCGCGGGACAGGGGAAGCGCGGTATTAGAGAATCATGCTGGAAGGCTATTTCGCTCTCAGCGGCCGGATCCGCCGCTGGCGGTTCTTTCTCTACACGCTGGTTCTTTGGATCATCATCATTCCGGTCGTCTCCCTGCTCGCGATCCCGGCCGTCAGCAACGCGCGACACCCAAGCGGGGCGGCGGTGATCGCGGTCGTAGTGATCGGGGCGTTCTGGACGTGGGCCGTCTTCGCGCTGGTCGTGAAGCGGCTGCACGACCTCGACCTGCCCGGCTGGCATTATCTTTGGATGTTTCTCTTGCCCATGCTGCTCTTCGGCGGCATTTCGATCCATTGGAGCGGCAGCTCGAGCGGGCAGTGGAGCATCGGCTATTCGCAGTCCATGGGAGTCGTGCCGCTGATTGCGACGCTCTATCTGATCCTGGCACGGGGCAGCGACGGACCGAACAAATACGGCTATCCGCCCTGATGCCGATAGCCGTATCCGGGAATGCGGCGCTTAGTGCAGCGTGACCGGGGCGAGGCCGTTCTCGACGGCGGCGGCGATCGCCGCGTTGCGGTCGGGCAGCAGGGCGAGCTGCTGGCCGTTGGCGGCGAAGATGCCGACGGCGGTGCTGCCATCGACCTCGACGTCCTTCAGATAGGCGACGTCCTTCACGCCCAACGAAAGCAGGTCTTCGGTCGTGATCTTGCGGATCTGTTCAAGCGATACCATGGCTGTTTCTCCTGGGATGCCCCAAGGGGGGCGTCCCCTCACTCCTGTCGTTCTTCCGATTGCGTTTGCCGCGTTCAGCTCTTGGCGCTGCCGGTCACCGCGATCTCCGCGGGGCCAGCCGCCGGTTTTCCGTTGGGCCGGTCACTCGTCCGCTGCGCTGCCTTCTTGATCGGCACGCTGCGGACCTGGGGTTCCACCTTGGGTCGCGCGAGGTCGATCGAAAGCAGACCGTTATCAAGGCTGGCACCGGTCACTTCGATCCCTTCGGCCAGCACGAAGCTGCGCTGGAACTGCCGCGCCGCGATGCCGCGATGCAGGTAGATCCGGTCGGAATCATCCTTCTGGCGGCCGCGCACCACGAGCTGGTTGTCCTCGATCTGGATCTCGAGGTCCTCGATTGCGAAACCGGCGACGGCCAGCGTGATCCGCAAGGCCTCGTCGCTCACCTGCTCGATGTTGTAAGGCGGATAGCCCTCGGCGCCGGTCTTCGAGATCCGGTCGAGGGTGCGTTCGAAATGATCGAAGCCCAAGAGCAATGGGCTGTTGAAGAGCGATAGTCTCGACATTACTGCCCCTCCATGCGAGCGAGCTTCTAGAGCAACCCGCAATGCCCGCTTCCGGCCCATCGCGGCGGCCCCGCCCGGAAGTCCGGGCCCGGCGCCATGAACAGTAAATGGTCCGAGAAATTAACTTTTCAAGCGGCTCCCTGTTCCCCGGGCGTGTGACCCGGGGCACGCTCGCAATCCCAGAAGTCATTCACACTCTTTCCACAAGCCTATCCACAGCAGAAAATCGTCCTTTTGTTGAAAAAAAGCCTGCTGTCGCTTGAGCTTGGCGCCCCGGCGGCGGTTCCCGCCGCGAATGGGCACAGAAGATCATTTTTAGGTTGTGGCGGGATACAATATGCGAGGCAGCTTCCCGGCCTCTTTGGCGGCATCTTTGCGGGGAAGCGCAGCCGTCAGCCAGGGTAGACATTGCCATCGCCGCGTGTAAGGTTGCGCCCCGCTAAGTCCAGACGCGGCCCCCGAGGGTAAAGCCCAAGGGCGAAAAACGGGGCCCAACAAGGAAGCGCGATGGGGGCGACATCGGCAGGCGCGGCAAAAGTTGAAGCCGGCAAGCCCGAGGCGGCGAAGCCGGGACAGGCCGGCGCGATCCGTCTGGACGGGTATTTCGCCGCCGGCCGCCGGCGCGGCGCGGCGCCCCAGCTGGACGCGATGCAACTGCGGCTCGACGATCCGGATCTCGATGCCGATCTCAAATTCGCCCTCGACTACTGGTTTGGCAAATGCGCCGGGCGTCTGGCGCCGACCCGCGCCGACATCGATCCGGTCGAGATTGCGCCGCTGTTGCCACGGGTGATGCTGGTCGATGTCAGCACCGATCCGATCGACTTCCGCTTCCGCCTCGCCGGCACCGGCCTGTTCAAGATCCACGGCGCCGAACTCACCAACAAGCGTGCGCTGGATCTCGAGCCGCCGGCCTACGGCGCGCTCATTCATCGCCTCTATTGCGATGCGCTTACCTGCCGCGCGCCGATGGCGCACCGGCTGCTGATCGAGTGCGAGACCCGGCGCAGCGCCTATCTGCGGGTCATCCTGCCGCTCTCGGAGGACGGCGCGACGATCAACCGCCTGCTGACGGTCGAAAGCTACGCCGACGCGGCGCAGGACCTGCGCGATTGCTTCGCGGAAGCGCGCCTCAGCGCCGGCGGCGCTTAGCTTCTAAAGGGACTTGCTGCTCGTCACCCGGGGGCTTGACCCGCGGGTCTCCCGACGCGTCAGTCCAGCGTGCGGCCGATATCCAGTGCGGCGCCGCGCAGGCGCGGCAGGTGCTGCAGCGCCTGGGTGAGGTCGAGCCGCGCCTTCGCCGCGTGGCAGGCCACGGCGCCGATCAGCCGCCCCTTGGGATCGGTGACCGGCACGGCGATCGCGACAAGGCCGAGGATGAATTCCTCGTCGTCGGTGCCGTAGCCGCGGCTCGCAGTCTCGGCGAGCTCGGTCTCCAGCCGGCTGCGCGAGGTGATGGTCTTCTCGGTCAGCGCGGAGAGATTGAGGGTGTCCAGCAGGCGGCGCCGGCGCTCCGGCTCCATCATCGCCAGGAACAGCTTGCCGCTCGCGGTGCAGTGGATCGGCACCCGCGACCCGGTCTCGAGATGGATGCGCAACGGCCAGCGCGATTCCACGCGCTCGACATAGACGACCTCGTTGCCGGCCAGCGCGGTGAAGTTGCAGGTCTCGCGGATCTCATCGACCAGCTTCTCGAGGATCGCGCGCCATTGCACGCTGGCCGAGCCGCGCCGGATCGCGTTGAAGGCGAGCCGCTCGGTCGCGGGTCCCACCCGATAGCGATAGCGCCCGGGCTCGCGGGTCAGATATTTCGATTCTTCCAGCCGCACGCAGAGCCGATGCACGGTCGGCTTCGGCAGCTTCAACTGCGTGCCGATCTCGGCCAGGGTCATCGGCTGCGGTGAGGCCGCGACCAGCTGGATCAAGTCCAGCACGCGAAACACGACCGAGCGCCGGCCTTTGCCGCCGCGCTCCTCGGCCAGGGGTTCGGCCAACGGATCGTTGGGTTCCATCTCTCGTGACATGGAAGCGTTGTAGCACCGAATTCCTAAAATTCGCTGAATATGCGGTGGGAACCTCCACAACATCGTGTGTGGCCGTGTGGATCCCGCAGCCTGAGCCGGAGTCATTGAGCCAAAGAAAAAACCCCCGCCGCAGTTGCCTGCTAGCGGGGGTTTCGTCTGGTGGACCCAAGCGGGATCGAACCGCTGACCTCCACAATGCCATTGTGGCGCTCTCCCAGCTGAGCTATGGGCCCGAACTCGATGCCCGCGGACGGTCTGGGACCCGGGGGCGTAAAAGCGGCTGGAAGCTAGAAGCGACCCGCCGGCATTTCAAGCGAAATCCGCCGGCGGACCGGGAAGCGCTCAGCGCTCCCCTTCCTCCTCCGGCTCGATCGTCTCCGGAATATCGGCGTCGTCCTCGCCGAGCTCGGAGGTATCCTCGATCACGTCGTCGGTCTCCTCCGCGGCGTCATCGGTCTCCACATCGGTTTCGGGATCGGGAAGCTCCGGCTCCTTCACCGGCTTCACCGCCACGACCTTCTCCGGCGCGCGGCGGCGGCTCTTCAGGATCGCCTCCGGGTCATAGGTGGCGCCGCATTTCGGGCAGACGATCGGGTCTTTCCGGAGATCGTAGAAGTGGGCGCCGCAGCTCTGGCAGGTGCGCTTCGTGCCCCATTCCGGTTTGGTCACTTCGGCCTCTCCATATTCGATTTCGGGGAGGCCGGTTTCGAGGCGCCGCACCCCCGCGGGTCGGGGTGCCGTTTGCCATGTGACAATGGCGCTGTCAACACGGGATGGCCAATGGGGGATGGCGGCAAAAAAACCGGCAAAATGCCGCCGGTGTCGCGGTTCCGAATTTCCATCCCGCCCGGCCTTTATGCTAGAGAGGCGCGCCTTGAAGGCCGCAGCTGACATAAGAGCCCATGAGCAAGTCCCATTCTCTCCCCCGGCCGCTCCAGTCCGGAACCGCTTCGAAAGGTCTCAGGGGCCGGATTCGCGTGCCCGGCGACAAGTCGATCTCCCACCGCTCGCTGATGCTGGGCGCCCTGGCGCTGGGCGAGACCGAGATTCACGGCTTGCTGGAAGGCGAGGACGTGCTGCGCACCGCCGAGGCCATGCGCCTCTTGGGCGGCGAGGCGACCCGCGGCTCGGACGGCGTCTGGCGTGCCCGCGGGCGCGGCATCGGCGGCCTGCGCGAGGCGGCCGAGGTGCTGGACCTCGGCAATGCCGGCACCGGCACGCGGCTGCTGATGGGCCTGGTGGCTGCATACCCGATGGTGACCTTCTTCACCGGCGATGCGAGCCTGCGCTCGCGCCCCATGGCGCGCGTCTCGGACCCCCTGAGGCTGATGGGGGCGCAGATCGTGTCTCGGAGCGGCGGCCGTCCGCCGCTCGCGGTCATCGGCACCAAGGATCCGCTGCCGATCACCTACAAGCTCCCCGTGGCCTCGGCGCAGGTGAAATCCGCGATCCTGCTCGCCGGTCTCAACACCGCCGGCGTGACCACGGTGATCGAGCCCGAGCCGACCCGCGATCACACCGAACTGATGCTGAAGGGCTTCGGCGCGCAATTGACCGTCGAGCAGACCAAGGAGGGCCGCGCCGTCTCGCTGATCGGCCAGCCGGAGATCACCGGCCGCAAGATCGTGGTGCCGGGCGACCCGTCCTCCGCGGCCTTCCCGATCGCCGCGGCGCTGGTGGTGCCGGGCTCCGAGCTCACGATCGAGAACGTCTGCCTCAACCCGCACCGGATCGGCCTCATCGAGACCCTGCTGGAGATGGGCGCCGACATCACCGTCGAGAACGAGCGGGTGGAAGGCGGCGACCGGGTCGGCGATCTCAAGGTAAAGCACGGCAGCTTGAAGGGCGTCACCGTGCCGCCGGAGCGAGCGCCCTCGATGATCGACGAATACCCTATCCTCTCGGTGATCGCCGCCTATGCCGAGGGCGAGACCCGGATGCTGGGCCTCGGCGAGCTCCGCGTGAAGGAGAGCGACCGCCTCGGCGCCATGGCGCGCGGTTTGAAGGCCTGCGGCGTCGAGGTCACCGAAGGTCCCGATTGGCTCAGCGTCAAGGGCAATGGCAAGCCGCCGGCCGGCGGTGCCGAGATCGCAGTCAATCTCGACCACCGCCCGGCGATGTCCTTCCTGATCCTGGGGCTCGCGGCAAAGCGGCCGGTCAGCATCGACGACGGTTCGCCGATCGACACCAGTTTCCCGACCTTCGTCGATTTGATGAACGGCATCGGCACCGGCATCCGGCTCCAGAATCGATGACTCTTACCATCGCCATCGACGGCCCCGCGGCAGCCGGCAAGGGCACGCTCGCCCGGCGCCTCGCAGCGCAATACAACCTCGCCTATCTGGACTCCGGGTCGCTCTACCGGGGCACCGCCCTGACCCTGCTGCGCGACAACCTGCCGGAGACCGAGGCGGTCGCGGCGGCGCAACGGCTCCGCCCCGAGCTGCTGACCGATCCCGAGCTCCGGGCCGAGGCCACCGGCCGGCTTGCCTCCAAGGTGGCCGCCATCCCCGCGGTCCGGGCGGCGCTGCTGGACTGGCAGCGGGATTTCGCCGCCCACCCCCCGGCGGGCAAGCGGGGGGCGGTGCTGGACGGGCGGGACATCGGCACCGTGGTACTCCCGGACGCAATGGTTAAGCTCTTCATCACCGCCTCCGACGAAGCCCGGGCGATGCGCCGATTCAAGGAGTTGCAAGAGAAGGGCGAGGCCGCTATATACGCGCGAGTTTTGGAGGATATGCGGGAGCGGGACGCCCGGGATACGGCCCGTTCGACAGCTCCCATGCGGCCGGCGGAAGACGCCCTGATCATCGACACTTCGGCACTGGATGCCGATCAGGTGTTTCGCCTCGCCCAAGATTACATCGCGCGCAAAATCTGAACCCGCACCGGCGTGCAATCCCGCACGTCGTGCATCCACCATTCAAGACCGCCGGACACAACCGGTTGGCCTGAATAGTTTTTGAAAGGAACTGATACCACATGGCTAAATCTGCAGCCGCCCGCGTCACCAAGGAGCGCGTCGAGAGCGAGAGCTTCGCCGCGTTGCTCGAGGAAACCTTGGGCGCCGCCCAGGGTCTCGAAGGCAGCGTCCTCTCCGGCACCGTCGTCTCGATCGACGGCGAGTTCGCCCTGGTCGATGTCGGCCTGAAGTCCGAAGGCCGCGTCGCGGTGAAGGAATTCGCGCTGCCCGGCCAGAAGGCCGAGCTCAAGGTCGGCGACGTCGTCGACGTCTATCTCGAGCGCATGGAAGACAAGAACGGCGAAGCCATGCTGTCGCGCGACAAGGCGCGCCGCGAGGAGGCCTGGACCCAGCTCGAGAAGCAGTTCAAGGACAACCAGCGCGTCAACGGCGTGATCTTCGGCCGCGTGAAGGGCGGCTTCACGGTTGACCTCAACGGCGCCGTGGCCTTCCTTCCGGGCTCGCAGGTGGACATCCGTCCGGTGCGCGACGTCGGCCCGCTGATGGGCACGCCGCAGCCGTTCCAGATCCTGAAGATGGACCGCGCCCGCGGCAACATCGTGGTCTCCCGCCGCGCCGTGCTCGAGGAGAGCCGCGCCGAGGCCCGCAACGAGCTGGTTGCGAACCTCAAGGAAGGCCAGGTCCTGCAAGGCGTGGTGAAGAACATCACCGATTACGGCGCCTTCGTCGACCTCGGCGGTGTCGATGGCCTGCTGCACGTCACCGATATCGCTTGGCGCCGCATCAACCACCCGTCGGAAGCCTTGCACATCGGCCAGACCGTCAACGTCCAGGTCGTGCGCTTCAACCCGGAGACCCAGCGTATCTCGCTCGGCATGAAGCAGCTCGAGGCGGATCCCTGGGAGGGCGTGCAGGCAAAGTATCCGGTGGGCAGCCGCTTCAAGGGCCGCGTCACCAACATCACCGATTACGGCGCCTTCGTGGAGCTGGAGCCGGGCATCGAGGGTCTCGTCCACGTCTCGGAAATGAGCTGGACCAAGAAGAACGTCCATCCGGGCAAGATCGTCTCGACCTCGCAGGAAGTCGAAGTGATGGTGCTGGACGTCGATCCGGTGAAGCGCCGCATCTCGCTCGGCTTGAAGCAGTGCATGGAGAATCCGTGGTCGGGCTTCCTCGACAAGCATCCGGTTGGCAGCGAGCTCGAGGGCGAGGTGAAGAACATCACCGAGTTCGGCCTGTTCGTCGGCCTGACGCCGGAGATCGACGGCATGGTCCACCTCTCCGACCTCGACTGGGAGCGCCCGGGCGAGGAAGCGGTGCAGGACTTCAAGAAGGGCGACATGGTGCGGGTGAAGCTGCTCGACGTCGATGTCGAGAAGGAGCGCATCAGCCTCGGCATCAAGCAGCTGAAGAAGGACAACTTCGCTGAAGCCTCGACCGCCCTGAAGAAGGGCGAGGTCGTGACCTGCACCGTCACCGCCATCAACGAGGGCGGCGTCGAGGTCTCGGTCGGCGACGGCCTCACCGGCTTCATCAAGAAGAACGACTTGAGCCGCGAGCGCAGCGAGCAGCGTCCGGACCGTTTCGCCGTCGGCGAGAAGGTCGATGCCAAGATCACCCAGATCGATGCCAAGACCCGCAAGGTCTCGCTCTCGATCAAGGCCCGCGAGGTCGAAGAGGACAAGCAAGCGATGGCGGAGTTCGGCTCGTCCGATTCCGGCGCCAGCCTGGGCGACATCCTTGGTGCGGCCCTGGCCAAGGGCAAGAAGGGCAAGAAGGACGAGGAGTGAGGCCGGCGGCTTAAGCCTCTCACTCAGCAACAAAATTACAAAATAGTGCGTGTTTGGGCCGGAAGGGCATCCCTTCCGGCCCTTTTTTCTGCCTGAATCCGGGGGAATCGGATCCAGGCCCAAAAAACGTATTAAAATGAGCGACTTATCCTTGACGGCGCTCGATTCCCTTGGCACGCTTTTGAAACTCCTGGGGTCGGCCCCCCGGGGTGACCAGGGGAAGGCCGGTCGCGGGCAAGTTTTTTGCCTCACGCGGCGGGCGTGCGGGGACAGGATGACGAAATCCGAACTAATTCTGCGGATCGGGGAGCTTAATCCGCATCTTTATCATCGCGATGTCGAGCGGATCGTCACCACGATCTTCGAAGAGATCACCAACGCCTTGGCAAAGCGCGATCGGGTCGAGCTGCGCGGCTTCGGCGCCTTCTCGGTGAAACAGCGCGATGCCCGCAAGGGCCGCAACCCCCGCACCGGCGAGACCGTCGCGGTCGATCAGAAGGTTGTGCCTTTCTTCAAGACCGGCAAAGAGTTACGCGATCGCCTCAACTCGAAGATCGAGACGGCCACGCCGGCGAAGGCACCGGAATCAGGGCCGGCCGCGAGCAAGCCGCCGGTTGCCGGCGGCGAATAGCCTCCAGCCCTTCGACAAGCCCCGGCTGTAGAATGCGGCAGCCACCTGCGGCATGGTTAAGCTTGCCATCCCGGCACGCCGCATTTAGACCGCGTGGGCAGAGTTCAATCGGGCAGGAATCGACATGCGCCGTTTCGCCTGGATCGTGACGCTTCCGATCATCGCCATCGTCACCGCCTTCGCGGTGATGAACCGCCAGGAGGTGGCGCTCAATCTCTGGCCCTTGCCCTGGGACTTCGCGGTGCCGGTCTTCCTGCTGACCCTGCTCTTGATCCTGTTCGGCTTCTGCTTCGGCGTCCTGGTGATGTGGTTCACCGGCGCAAACCAGCGCCGCCAGCTCCGCGCCGTGAAGCGCGACCTCGACGACGCGAAGATGGAACTGCACACGCTGCGCCGCGCCCCGCCGCAGCCACGCACGACCGGCACCGCGCTCGCCACCACGCAGACGCGTCTGCCGGCGGCGTAGGGCTCACTGTTGCTGATAAGTGGGGTCGTCATCCCGTGACTTGGTCACGGGATCCACGCCTTTCCTTCTTCAGCCGCCCAGGCGTGGATCCCGGCACCCAGTGCCGGGAGACGGTGTTGTTGAAACGGAGAAGCGCCGCCTACGGCACCCATTCCAGGTTCGCGCGCCAAAGCTCGGCGCGCTCCTGGGCCGAGGCGATCTCGGTCTTGGTCATCCGCGGGGCGATCGCCTGCATCTCGGTGGTGGCGGCGATTGCGTCGCCGGAACCCGACAGCATGAACCACTTATAGGCCTCGACGCGATCGGTCGCGGTGCCGATGCCGTTGGCGTACATCAGGCCGAGATTGTGCTGGGCCATGGTGTTGCCCTGGTCGGCGGCGCGCTTGTACCAGGCGATCGCCTTGTCGTAGCTCTGCTGGGTCAGCGTGCCTTCGTAATAGATGACCGCGAGGTTGTATTGCGCATAGAGGTCGCCGGCATCGGCCGAGCGCTTGAAGTAATCGACCGCGCGCCATTTGTCGGCATCGACGCCGAGCCCTTCGAGATAGATCAGGCCCATGATGCGCATCGCCCAGGGATCGCCCTGGCTCGCGGCCTTGCTCGCCCATGAGCGCGCGTTGCGGTAGTCCTGCTCCAGGCCGGTGCCCTGGCCGTAGCGGATGCCGAGTTCGCGCTGCGCGTCGGCCCGGCCGGCATCGGCCAGCTGCTGGATTTCGGCCAGGGGCTGATCGCGCAGGTCTTCCGCGCTTGCCATCCCTGTCTGAAGGCCAAGGGCACCCCCAACGAGCAGGGCGCCAAACAACCATGGTCTCATTTTTCCGTCTCCCGCTGGACCGGTCTTGCGCGCCGCTGCCAGCTCCCCTGGGATTCGACTGGGGCCATCATCAGCGCACGTTCTGCGGCCATGCAACCCTTTTCGGGTTAAGATTCGGAAAATCTCGATACTGTAAGGAGTTAGTTAGCTGTCGCTGCGACGATCCGCGCCGGCCGGTGGCTCGCGGTGTGAGGCGCCCGGGGTTCGGACTCGGAGTTTTGCAAGATACGAATGACCGCTTTCGCCCTGTTTTCCGCGCTTGCCCTGGGGCTCGCCAGCGCTGCCGCCCTGGCCTTCTCCGACACTCCCGCGCCCGGACCCGGTGCCCAAAGCCAGTACAGCGACCCCGATGAAGTGCTGGAAAATCTCGCCAACGGCGCGACGGGGGAGAACGGGACGGTGTTGAGCACCGGCGGTCAGTACCCCAGCGGCGCCCGCCCGGCGCAGACGCTCCCTGCCTCGCCTGAGGATGCCGAGCCGGTCAATTCCGGCTGGCCCGCCTGGATGATCTGGCACCAGCGGTAAGACGTTGCGCCATAACGTCTTTCTGTCGCGCCTGCCGCGGTTGACTTCCGCCGCCCGAACCCCTAGTTTCCGCCCCGCTTAACCCAGGAATTGTTAGGCCGCTGGCCCCGAGGGGCTCCGTCCGTCCACGAGTTTCGTGCGCGGGCGCATTCGTGTTTTGGGCAATTGGCCCCGGATTCAAAGGCGCATGTTCGAGAAACTCTCCGAACGACTGAGTGGTGTCTTCGACAAGCTGACCCGGCGCGGCGCGCTGTCGGAAGCTGATGTCGACGAGGCCCTGCGCGAAGTCCGCGTCGCCCTGCTCGAAGCCGACGTCGCGCTCCCGGTGGTGAAGGATTTCATCGACCGCGTCCGCGTCGGCGCGGTCGGCGAGAAGGTCGTCAAATCGGTGACGCCGGGCCAGATGGTGGTGAAGCTCGTCCATGACGAGCTCGCGCGCACCCTTTCCGCAGGCGAGAGCCAAGAACCCGGCATCTCGCTCAACGCGCCTTCGCCGGTTCCCATTCTGATGCTGGGCCTGCAAGGTTCGGGCAAGACCACGACCACCGCGAAGCTCGCGAAGCGCCTCACCGAGAAGCAGAACAAGAAAGTCCTGATGGCGTCGCTCGACGTGCGCCGTCCGGCCGCCCAGCAGCAGCTCGCCGTCTTGGGCGAGCAGACCATGGTGAAGACGCTGCCGATCGTTCCCGGCGAGCCGCCGGTTGCCATCGCCAAGCGGGCGATGCAGATGGGCCGCCTCGAAGGCTTCGACGTCGTCATCCTCGACACTGCCGGCCGCCTCGCCATCGACGAGGAGTTGATGGCCGAGGTGAAGGCGGTCAGCGACGCCGTGCATCCGCATGAGAGCCTGCTGGTCGCCGACGCGATGACCGGTCAGGACGCGGTCACCGTCGCCAAGTCGTTCCGCGAGAAGGTCGGCGTCACCGGTATCGTCTTGACCCGCATCGACGGCGACGCGCGCGGCGGTGCCGCGCTTTCCATGCGCCAGATTTCCGGCGCGCCGATCAAGTTGCTGGGCACCGGCGAGAAGCTGGACGCGATCGAGGACTTCCACGCCGACCGCCTGGCCGGCCGCATCCTCGGCATGGGCGACATCGTCAGCCTGGTCGAGAAGGCGATCGAGACGACCGAGGCCGAGGAGGCCGAGCGTCTCGCCAAGAAGATGCAGAAGGGCCAGTTCGATCTCGACGACATGGCCTCGCAGCTGAAGCAGCTGCAGAAGATGGGCGGCCTCGCCGGCGTCATGGGCATGCTGCCCGGCATCGGCAAGATGCAGAAGCAGCTCGAAGGCAAGGTGGACGAGAAGCATGTGAAGCGCTCGCTCGCCATCATCTCCTCGATGACGCCGAAGGAGCGCCGCAACCCCGATCTCATCAAGGCCTCGCGCAAGAACCGCGTCGCCGCCGGCTCCGGCACCAGCGTGCAGGAAGTGAACAAGCTCCTGAAGCAGCATCAGGAAATGCAGCGCATGCTGAAGCAGGTCTCCAAGCTCGGCCAGAAGGGCCTGATGCGCCACGGCCTCGGCGCCCTGATGAAGGGTGGCATGGGAGGTATGGGTGGCGGCGGCCTGGGTGGCGGCGGAATGGGCGGGCTGCGATGATCGATCATCTCTCGGTCGGCGTCTCCGATCTCGCCCGCGCGAAACGCTTTTACGACGACGTGCTGGCGACCATCGGCTGCACCTGCATCTTCACCGTGGACATTCCCGGCGAGGGTGTCGTCGCCCATGGCTATGGCGAGATCGGCAGCGACCACCCCCGTTTCTGGATCGGCGTGCCGGAGCGCCTCGATGCGCATGCGAACGCTCAGGGCGGCGCGCATATCTGCTTCGAAGCCAAGCGCCGCGCCGATATCGACGCTTTCCACGCCGCGGCCTTGAAGGCCGGCGGCAAGGACAACGGCAAGCCGGGCCTGCGTCCCCACTATCACCCGAACTACTACGGTGCCTTCGCCTTCGATCCCGACGGCAACAAGATCGAAGCCTGCAGTCACCATCCCGAACCCTGAACACAACGTTTCGATTCCCAAAGGAGACTAATAACCATGTCGTTGAAGATTCGTCTGGCCCGCGGCGGCGCCAAGAAGCGCCCGTTCTACCGGATCGTCGTGGCCGAGAGCCGCTTCGCCCGTGACGGCAAGTTCGTCGAGCGCATCGGCTCCTACAACCCGATGCTCACCAAGGAAGACCCGCTGCGCGTCGTGCTCGACGCCGAGCGCGCCAAGTACTGGATCTCCAAGGGCGCGACGCCCAGCGAGCGCGTGCAGCACTTCTTCCACAAGGCCGGCCTGATGGAGGCGCCGAAGCGCCACGAGCAGACCAAGCAGGACAAGCCGAAGGCGAAGGCTCAGGAGCGCGCCAAGGCCGCGGCCGAGGCCGCCGGCAAGGCCGCCGAAGCGCCGGCCAGCTAAGCCCTTTCATCCGGAGCGATGAAGGACAAGAGGCAGATGATCCTGTTGGGCGCGATCGCCGGTGTGCATGGCGTCAGGGGCGAGGTGAAGGTGAAATCCTTCACCGCCGATCCCCTGGCGATCGCCACCTATGGTCCGCTCTACGACGATGACGGCCGCCGCTTCGACCTGAAGCTCAGCCAGAAGGCGGCAAAGGACACGATCGTGATTGCGAAGATCGACGGCATCGCCGATCGCAACGCCGCTGAGGCGCTGAAGGGCAAGCGGCTCTACGCGCCGCGCGAGGCCCTGCCGGCGATCGAGGACGAGTCCGAGTTCTATGCCCACGATCTGATCGGCCTCAAGGTCGAGGATCGCTCGGGGCGGAACTTGGGCAAGGTCGTCGATCTCGCCGACTACGGCGCCGGTGCGATCATCGCGATCGCCGGCGGTCCGGAAGGCGATTTCGAATTGCCCTTCGCCGACCGCTTCGTCCCGGTCGTGGATCTCGCGGCGTCGAAGATCGTCGTCGATCTGCCTGAAGACTTCTTCGTCACCCCGGCCCGCGATGCGGAGGAAGAGGGAGGTGACTGAGCAGCGTCGGCCCTGGACGGCGCGGGTGCTGACCCTTTTCCCGGAGATGTTTCCGGGCCCGCTGGGGCAGAGCCTCGCGGGCAAGGCCTTGGAGAAGGGTTTGTGGCGGCTGGAGACTTCGGACATCCGGAGCTTCGCCACCGACAAGCACAAGACCGTCGATGACACGCCGTTCGGCGGCGGGGCGGGGATGGTGATGCGGCCGGATGTGGTCGATGCGGCGCTGGCAGCGGCGACGCAGGACGGATTGGGCCCGGCCATCTATCTCACGCCGCGCGGCCAGCGGGTCGAGCAGGCGCTGGTGCGGGACTGGGCCGCGGGGCCGGGGATGGTTCTGGTCTGCGGCCGCTACGAGGGGCTCGACGAGCGGGTGATCGAAGCCCGCGGCCTGCTCGAGATCAGCCTCGGCGACATCGTCCTCTCGGGCGGCGAGCCGGCGGCACTGGCGATGATCGATGCCTGCGTCCGCCTTCTGCCCGGCGTCATGGGCGCCGAGGAGACGCTGGAGGAGGAGAGTTTCGAGCGGGGCCTCTTGGAGTACCCGCATTACACGCGGCCCGCGGAATGGAACGGGCGGACGGTGCCGGAGGTGCTGCTCTCCGGCCACCACGAGAAGATCAGGGCCTGGCGTCTGGCGCAGGCCGAAGCGGCGACGAAATTGCGGCGGCCCGATCTATGGGCCGCCTATGAGAAACAGAGACCATTGAGACAAAAGAGTTCGAGACGAAAGGAAGACTGAAATGACCACCCTGACGAAGATCGAAGCGGCGCAGGTCGCCAAGCTGAAGGAAACCGCGAAGCTGCCGGACTTCCGTCCCGGCGACACCCTGAAGGTCAACGTGAAGGTCGTCGAAGGCGACCGCGAGCGCGTGCAGGCCTTCGAGGGCGTCTGCATCGCCCGCAAGAATGCCGGCCTGAACTCCTCGTTCACCGTGCGCAAGATCTCCTACGGCGAGGGCGTCGAGCGTATTTTCCCGCTCTACTCGCCGCGCCTGACCTCGGTCGAGGTGGTGCGCTCCGGCGACGTCCGCCGCGCCAAGCTCTATTATCTCCGCGGCCGCCGCGGCAAGGCCGCCCGCATTTCCGAGCGCGTGGACAACACCCAGGCGAGCGGCGAGTAACGCGCTCCGCTCATGGCAGCAGTGCTGTGAGCGGCGTTGACCGTTTCGGTCGGCGATCAATACTGAGGCAGTCATCGACCCCTCACCCTGTCCCTCTCCCGCAAGGGGAGAGGGGACGCTGTTGCGGTAGCCTTTCTGGTCCGTCTGGCGCCGCAGCGAAGAGAATCCCCCTCTCCCCCTGCGGGAGAGGGCTGGGGTGAGGGGTCGAAGGCTCTATCCGAGTAACTTCTGGACCCAACTGCCATGCCGAAAACGCTCTTCGACAAGATCTGGGAAAACCATCTGGTGCACCGTCAGGATGACGGGACGTGCCTCATCTACATCGATCGCCACCTCGTGCATGAGGTGACGAGTCCCCAGGCCTTCGAAGGGCTGCGCAATGCCGGCCGCAAGGTGCACCGGCCGCAGGCGACGCTCGCGGTCGCCGACCACAATGTGCCGACCACCGACCGCTCCAAGGGCATCACCGAGGAGGAGAGCCGGATCCAGGTCGAGACCCTGGAGCAGAACTGCCGCGACTTCGGCGTGCCGTATTTCTCGATGGACGACATCCGCCAGGGCATCGTCCACATCATCGGCCCGGAGCAGGGCCTGACCCAGCCCGGCATGACCATCGTCTGCGGCGACTCCCACACCGCGACCCACGGCGCCTTCGGCGCGCTCGCCTTCGGCATCGGCACCTCGGAAGTCGAGCATGTGCTCGCCACCCAGACGCTGATCCAGCGCCCGGCCAAGAACATGCTGATCCAGGTGAACGGCAGCTTGGGCTTCGGCTGCACGGCCAAGGACATCGTGCTGGCGATCATCGGCAAGATCGGCACCGCGGGCGGCACCGGCTACGTCATCGAATATGCGGGCGACGCGATCCGCGGCCTCTCGATGGAAGGCCGCATGACGGTCTGCAACATGTCGATCGAGGGCGGCGCCCGCGCCGGCCTGATCGCTCCCGACCAGGTCACCTTCGATTACCTGAAGGGCCGCCCGATGGCCCCGAAAGCCGGCGCCTATGAGCAGGCGGTCTCCTATTGGAAGACCCTGCCCAGCGATCCCGGCGCCAAATACGACACCGAGATCAAGCTCTCGACCGCCGACATCGCGCCGCAAGTCACCTGGGGTACCAGCCCGGAGGACGTGCTGCCGATCACCGGCAAGGTGCCGAACCCCGGCGACGTCGCCGACGAGAACAAGCGCCGCGCCATGGAACGCGCGCTGGATTACATGGGCCTCAAGCCCGGCACCCAGCTGACCGACGTCGCGATCGACCGCGTCTTCATCGGTTCCTGCACCAACGGCCGCATCGAGGATCTGCGCGAGGTCGCGAAGATCGCCCAGGGCAAGAAGGTGGCGTCCAACGTCAACGCGATGGTTGTCCCCGGCTCCGGTCTGGTGAAGCAGCAGGCCGAAGCCGAGGGCCTGGACAAGATCTTCATTGAAGCCGGCTTCGAATGGCGCGAGCCCGGTTGCTCGATGTGCTTGGCGATGAATCCCGACAAGCTGAAGCCCGGCGAGCGCTGCGCCTCGACCTCGAACCGCAACTTCGAAGGCCGCCAGGGCCGCGGCGGCCGCACGCATCTCTTGAGCCCCGCGATGGCCGCGGCCGCGGCGATCACCGGCAAGCTCGCCGACGTCCGCCAGCTCGGGAAGTAACCGGCACGGCGCTCCCGGCTTTGCGCTGAATCAAAGCGCGATCGCCCTCCGACCCGTCAACGTATCGGCGGAACGGGGAGGAGATCATGCTGAGACTGTCGATCGCCGCCATCGGCCTCGCGCTGGCTTGCACGGCCCTATCAGCCCCTGCCGCGCGCGCCGCCGACCTTGCCGTCACCTTCAAATTCGACGCCGGCGACCGCTGCTCGCACAACTCGCCGGAGATCCGGGTCGGCAACGCGCCGGCCGGCACGGTGAGCTTCAAGGTGCGCCTGCGCGACCGCAACAAGGGCAGCTGGAACCACGGCGGCGGCACCGTGCCCGCCGATCCCTCCGGCATCATCCCGAAGGGCGCGCTGACGGACGGCTATAACGGGCCCTGCCCGCCGGGCGGCGAGAGCCACACCTACGAGTTCATCGTCAAGGCCCTCGACGCTGGCGGGGAGACCCTGGCCGAAGGCAAGGCGAAGCAAAGCTTTCCCTGAGCGAAACTGTGCGGCGGTCTCACTCTGGCGCTGGCCGTCAGGTTGCTTGCCACGGCAATTGCGAATCAATTAGGTAGGGTATCCTGGCGACGCGGCGCCGCCGAGTCGCCTCCAGTCCGACGACAGGAGCCCGACGATGATGAGCAGCCAGCTCGCCGCCCACGCCCCCAAGATGCACGGCCTTCTTCGCATCATGTCGGGACTGCTGTTCCTGGCCCATGGGACGCAGAAGTTCCTCTCCTTTCCGGCGGGAGAGATGGCGGGATACGGTTTGACCTTCGCCAGCCCGGCGGCCTTCGCCGGCATCATCGAGCTGGTCTGCGGCGCGCTGATCGCGCTCGGTCTCTTCACCCGCCCCGCCGCCTTCCTCGCCTCCGGCACGATGGCCGTCGCCTACTTCATGGCGCATGCGAGCCAGAACTTCTTTCCGGTCAACAACGGCGGCGACGCGGCGATCCTCTACTGCTTCGTCTTCCTCTACTTCGTCTTCGCCGGCCCGGGTGCCTTCAGCCTCGACAGCCGCTTGCGCAAGTAAGCTCCTCCGCTCTAGGCGGAGGATGTCGGAGCGGAGGTCGCCGGAATCCGAGCCACCACCTTGATCTCGAAGTCGAACCCGGCCAGCCAGTTGACGCCGACCGCGGTCCAGTTCGGATAGGGCGGCACGCCGATCTCCTCGGCGCGCACTGCCATGAAGGTCTCGAACTGTGTCGCGGGATCGGTGTGGAAGCTGGTGACATCGACCACGTCGTCGAACGTGCAGCCCGCCGCCGCCAGCACGTCGCGCAGGTTGGCGAAGGCCCGCCGCACCTGGTCGGCGAAGACCGGCTCCGGCGAGCCGTCGGCACGGCTGCCGACCTGTCCCGACACGAACAACAGGTCGCCGGAGCGGATCGCCGCCGAATAGCGGTGCAGGTCATAGAGCGCATGCCGGTTCGCCGGGAAGATCGCGTCGCGTTTGGAAATCTGTGACATGGGCTTGGGTCCTTCTTATGCCGTGCCGGAGAGAAGGCAGAAATAGCCTCTCCGCATTCCGCCGATTAGGCGTTGAAATCCGCACAAGCTACTGCAAAATCCACAGCAATGCCCAGGCCCTCGCTCAACGACCTTACCGCCTTCGTGGCGGTCGCCACCCACCGCAGCTTCCGCGGGGCGGCCGACGAGCTCGGCACCGCGCCCTCGACCCTCAGCCACGCGATGCGCGGGCTGGAGGAGCGGCTGGGCGTGCGGCTGCTGAACCGCACCACCCGCAGCGTCGCGCCGACCGAGGCCGGCTTCCGCCTGCTCGGGAATCTGCAGCCCGCGCTCGCCGCGGTCGACGACGCGCTCGACGGTGTCGCATCCTTCCGCGGCAAGATCGCCGGCACCGTCCGCATCAACGCCCCACGCCTGGCGGCGGCGCTGCTGGTTCGCAGCGTGCTGCCGGCGATGGCCGAGCGACATCCCGACGTCACCGTCGATCTCGTCGCCGAAGGCAAGCTCATCGACATCGTCTCCGGCGGCTTCGATGCCGGCGTCCGCCTCCTGGGCTCGGTCCCGCGCGACATGATCGCCGTCCCGCTGGGCGCGCCGCTGCGCTTCCTCTGCGTGGCGTCGCCGGCCTATCTGAAACGGGCCGGCATCCCGAAGACGCCGGACGACCTCCGGCATCATCGCTGCATCGGCCACCGCCTGCCGGGCGGCAAGCTCTACCGCTGGGAATTCGAGCGCGCCGGCCAGGCGCTCACCCTCGACGTTCCCGCCGCCGTCGTGCTCGACGACGAAGACCTGATGGTTGACGCCGCCGTGCGGGGCTTGGGTATCGCCTATGTCCTCGCGCCCGCCGCCGCCCCGGCGCTGAAGGCTCGGCAGTTGCGCGAAGTCCTCGCCCCCTGGCTGCAATACGCCGAGAGCGTCGCCGTCTACTACCCCGGCCACCGCAAAGTCCCCCCGGCGCTGCGCGCCTTCCTGGACGTGGCGCGTGAGGTGGGGAAGCGGCGATAGGGTGCGGCTATCGTGTATTGACAGTGCAGTGTGTGTATACGTGGTGGTATTCGTCGCCATGACCAAGGACGGGCCGCGGCCCCTGGCAAGGTCCGTCGCAATGCGCCGGACGTGATCCCCGTCTCGATCTCTGGCCGGCTCGCGGTCAGCCGCGATCATGCCGGCCGGGGCCTCGGCGCCGACATGCTGGCGGATGCGCTGCGCCGCATCGCCCTGGCATCACGCTTCTACCTCGCCTGCGCGGAATTCATCGAGCGCCCCGCCGACAGCCGCATGCTGTTCCTGCCGATCGAAACGATGGTGGCGGCGTTCGATTAGTTCTTGATGCGCCCGACCATCTCCTCCATCACCGACCAAGCCATCCTCGTCCGAACCTCATTCGGATAGAACCGGTTCGCCAGCAGCGCGATGCCGAGCTTCTGCGCCGGCGCGGCGAAAAGATAGGCGCCGAAGCCGCCGGTCGAGCCGGTCTTGTTGAAGATGACGTCGGCGCGCGGCGGCATCGGCGGGTCGATCGGCGTCGCGGGGTTGGGATTGGCGCCCATCAGCTGGGTCGAGTTGCCGCGCAGCATGTCGTCGCGCGCGACCGGCGCCGGATACTGCTCCCAGATCAGGCTCTGGATGAACGGTCCCGCGCGGTAATAGCCGGTATGGGTCGCGGCGACGGCGCGGGCGAGCGGCTCCGGCACATCTCGCGCAATGCCCATCTCAACCTCGAGATAGCGGAGCATGTCGTCGCTGGTTGAGACCACGCCCCAGGCCTCGGCGGCGATCGGTCCGCGGCCCGCACGCACCGGCTTGCCATTCTTGCTGGTGCCCCAGGCATAGGCCTTGGCGTCGCGCAGGTTGACGAAGGTGCGCTTGAGGCCGAGCGACGGAAACAGGCGGCCATCGGCGAGCTGGGTGAAGCTCTCGCCCATGGCACGGGCCGCGGCGATGCCGAGCAGCGCCACGCTCGGGTTGGCATAGACCCGCATCGTGCCCGCTGGGTATTTCGGCTTCCAGGCGCGATACCATGCCATGAGCTCCGCCTCGGTCTTCACACTCTCCGGGAGCTGCAGCGGGAAGCCGCCCGCCGTATGCGTGCCGAGATCGACGAGTCGCACGGCGCCGATCGGACTCCCTTTGAGCTCGGCGACATGATCGCCCACCGTGTCGCTGAGCGTCAGCTTGCCGTCGATCTCGGCCAGGGTGGCGAGCGTGGCGGTGAAGGTCTTGCTGATCGAACCCAGCTCGAACAACGTCGCGTTCGTCACCGGGATCTTCTGCTGCGGCGAGGCGCTGCCGAATTCCGCGAAATGCCGCCGCCCGTCGATCGTCACCCCGACCGCCATGCCCGGAATGCCGTACTGCGCCATCACCGGCTTCACCGCGGCGTCGATCGCCGCGCGCAGGCTGGCCGCGTCCGCCAGCGCGGGCCGGCGCGGCGCGAGTGCCAGCATCGTGAGAGAGGCGCCCGCGAGAAGGCCGAAGCTTCGCCGGTTGATCATGGGGTTTCCTTGAATGTTGGGAGAAGGCGGCAGGAAGCCTGCCGCTCGCGTTATCGCCCGGCAACGGGCCGCTTCTGTGGCGAGATTGCGGAAACTTCGCGAAGCCCGCCGGCGTTGATCGGGGCGAACAAAAAGAGTACGATTCGTTGCCGGCGTGGTGAAGGAGGTAGCGGCTTTTTGTGCACCGCATCGCAGACCGGACGCAGACAAAGAAAAAAATCTAGAACCGCTCGAAAGCCAGATTTCTCCGCCGAAACAATCGCTTAATGCACACAGACAGCCCGAGGGCGTCTGCTTTGCTACTCCGCCGCCTTGATCGGCGTGGCTTCGGGATCCTCCGGCGTCTCCAGCGCTTCGGCGAAGACCGCGCGGCCGCGACCCATCTGCTTGGCGGCATAGAGCGCCTCGTCGGCGGCGCGCATCACCGCCGAGCCGGTGATGCCGCAGAGCGGCGCCTGGGCGACGCCGAGGCTGACACCGACATCGGTCTGCTGCCCGCCGTCCAAGCGGATCGGCTTCAGGATCGCGTCGATGATGCCGGAGCAGAGCAGGTTCAGGCGGCGCTTATCGGTGAAGGCATGAATGAGGATGATGAACTCGTCGCCGCCGGTGCGGCTGACCACGCCGCTCTCGCCGACTTCCTTGGCGAGCCGCTCGGCGACGTTGCGGATGACCGTGTCGCCGGCCGCATGGCCGAAGCTGTCGTTGACCGCCTTGAAGCGGTCGAGGTCGCAGGCGATCACCGCGAAGGCCTTGTCGGGCAGGCCCGCCACCGCTTCCTCCAGCGCCTCGCCGAAGGCAAGACGGTTGGCGAGGCCGGTCAAGGCGTCATGCCGCGACATGTGCCGGGTGCGGCGCTCGCTGGTCTCGAGCTGATTGGACATCTTGCCCAGCCGCTGCGCCATGAAGAGGGCCGCGATCGCCACCAGCCCGCCGATCACCGCCACGATCGGCAGGATCACCGACCAGATATGCGCGCCGGGCGCCGGATTCTGCCAGACGAAGGTGCCGACCACCTCGCCGCTCAGGGTCTTGATGTCCTCACGCGTGCCGGAGAGGGCGTCGCCGCCGCCGGCGGCGACGAAATCCAACGACTGGAAGCCGAGTTGGCTGCGGAGATAGGAGACCTCGTCGGTGTCGATGAACTTGGCGTTGACCAGGATCACAGGCGGTCCGTCGGGCAGCGCGACCTCGTTTTCATAGGGCACGATGGCGGTGGCGCTTACCAGCGCCGGCTTGCCCTCGATGGTCTGGAACGCGCCGGAGAAGATCTCGCCGATCTCGCTCAGCATGATGGCGCGGTCACCGACCGTCGCCGCGCGGGCGCTGAAGCCGCCTTTGATGGTGATGCGGTTCTTCATGTATTGCGCGACCGCCTGGTCGATCAGCGCCTGCAGGTCGGCGTCGAGGGTGAAGGCGGTCGGGCTGAAATCGACCTCGCTGCCGCGCGCATAGGCCAGCAGCTTGTAGCCGGGGCCGACCAGCAGGGTGCGGTCGAGGCCGTAGTTGTACCAGAGCGCCGTCACCGTCTCGTCGGTGACGAAGTCCGGGTCGAAGTCGAGGCTGATGTTGCGGACCGATTCATCCCAGATCGATTCCTGGGTCTGGTCGCGCGCCAGCATGATGAAGCGGCTGGCCAGCACGTGGCGGAAGAGATTGACCTCGCTGGCCCGGGCCTGCTGGTCAGCCTCCTGGGACGAGAGCCGGCCGACATAAAGCATGGCGCAGGTGAAGACCGCGATCAGCACCGCGGCGAAGATCAGGATCAGCGACGAGATCCGCAGCGGCAGCAGCCGCCTTGCTTCGCCTCGCTCCTCGCTTGCCCGCGCGCTGCGGTTCATGACCCCGATCTCCCCGAAAAAACGCAGAAGCTTGCCGGGGAGATCGTTAAGAGAGGGCTAATGCTGATTCCGAGCAGCCGCATGGGGGTCGCCGTCTCCGCACCCGGCTCGACAGGGGACCGGGGCGGAGACCCATGGGCTTCTTTAGCGGTCGGGTTTAGACCCATGGATGCCCGCGGACTTGGGGGGTAGCGGGCATGGCGAAGCTGTCTCTTCTGCTTCTACGGCCGTGCCGCGCCCTTCATGCGCTCCGGATTGTTGCGCAGCCGGATCAGCCGCGCGCGTTCGCGCTCATGCCGGATCACCTCGGCGCGTACCCGCAGCAGGTCGCGGCGGGCCACCAGGCCGACCGCGCTGCCGTCGCTGCGATCGAGGATCGGCACCCGGCCGGTCTCGCTTTCCGCCATCCGGTCGGCCAGCGCGCCGGCCAGCTCGTCTGCATGGCCGACGATGAGGTTCTGGCCGAGCAGCTGCTCGCCCAGCGTCTTCTCGCTGTCCCAGCCTTCCATGGTCCAGCGCAGCGCGTCGGCGCGCGAGACCATGGCGACCACCCGGTTCTGCGCGTCCACCACGGGATAGCTCTTGTGCCGGGGCGGCGATTCCGGCGCGGTGAAGAAGGCCATCGCCTCGCCGATCTTCATCTGCGCCGGCAGGGTGTCGACCGGCCGGGCCATGATCTCGCCGACCCGCATGATCTCGAAGGGATCGACGATGTACTCCCGCAGCACGTGATGCCCGCGCCGCGCCACCTTCTCGGTCAGGATCGAGCGTTTCAGGAGCAGCACCGTGGTGGCATGCGCCATGGTGCAGCCGACGGCGAGCGGCAGGAAGGCGCCGATGTTGTGGGTCAGCTCCAGCGCGAAGATCATCGAGGTCAGCGGCGAGCGCATGGTGCCGCCCATCATCGCCGCCATGCCGACCAGGGCCCAGAGGCCATCCCCATTGGCGCCAGCGGGGCTCAGGGGGAGTATGTCGCCCGTTATGGCGCCGAGCGCGCCGCCCATGATCAGCAGCGGTGCCAGCACGCCGCCCGAAGTGCCGGAACCCAAAGCCACCGCCCAGATCACCGCCTTCACCACGATCAGGATGAAGGCGGATTGGGCATCCATGTCGCCGTCGAGCAGCGCCTGGATATTGTCATAGCCGACGCCGAGCGCCCGGGGATCGATCAGTCCGCCGAGGCCGATGACCAGGCCGCCGAAGGCCGGCCACCACATCCAATGGATCGGCAGGCGCTGGAAGAAATCCTCGCAGCCATAGACCATCGCGGTGAGGAGACCCGAGGCAAGTCCCGCGCCGATGCCGAGCGCCGCCGCGAGGCCCAGGCCGAAGGGATCCAGCGCGCCGCTTTCCGGCATCGGGAACAGGACTCCACCGGCCAGCAGATAGGGCCGCCATGCCGCGGCCACCGCGGCGGCGATGGCGACGGGCACGAAGCTGCGCGGCTTCCACTCGAACAGCAGCAGCTCGACCGCCAGCAGCATGGCGGCGATCGGCGTCCCGAAGGTCGCCGACATGCCGGCGGCGGCGCCGGCCACCAGCAGCGTCTTGCGCTCCTGATTGGTGAGATGGAAGAGCTGGGCGAACAGCGAGCCGATCGCGCCGCCGGTCATGATGATCGGACCCTCGGCGCCGAACGGACCGCCGCTGCCGATCGAGATCGCCGAGGAGAGCGGCTTCAAGACCGCGACCTTGGGCTGGATCCGGGAGCGGCCGATCAGGATCGCCTCCATCGCCTCCGGGATGCCGTGGCCCCGGATCTTCTCCGAACCGTAACGCGCCATCAGGCCGATGATCAGGCAGCCTGCCACCGGCATCAGAACCGCCCAGTACCCGAGCTGGTTGCCGGCGATCGAGACCGGCGCCGCGGAGAGCCGGCCGTAATAGGCGAGGTTGGTGGCGACCGCGATCAGCCGGGTCAACGCCCAGGCGGCGCCCGCCCCGGCCGAGCCGATCGCCAGCGCCATGGCGGCGAGCAGCAGGAGGCGGCGGTCGGTGCTGAAGTCGCGCAGCGTGTCGGCGGGGTGTTGCATGGTCGCGCCTCGGCTCCGGGACATTTATATCGTAATGCGATATAATTTGAAATGGCCGCTGCGGCAAGGCCGTACCCCAATTTCCACCATTGCAACGCAAGGCCGGGCCGGGGTTTTATGGCGCATTGGAAAGAGTCGGGCCGCGAGATGACGGAGATCAAGGGGAAGGGGACTGCGGCCGATCGGGGCAAGCCGCAGGCCGCGGATTATCGGGCCCTGGCCAATTTCCGCTATGCCCTGCGCCAGTTCCTGGAGTTCAGCGGCAGCGCCGCCAAGGGCGTCGGGCTCACGCCGCAGCAGCATCAGGCCATGCTGTCGATCATCGGAGCGCCGGAAGGGCAGTCGGTCACGGTCGGCTTCCTGGCCGAGCGCCTGCTGCTGAAGCACCATTCGACGGTGGAACTGGTCGATCGCCTGGTGGAGCTCGACCTGGTGGCCCGTCAGCCTGATGCCGCCGACCGGCGCAAGGTACTGCTGGCGCTGACCCCCAAGGGCCGGCGCCTGCTGACCAAGCTCTCGACCGCGCATATCGAGGAACTGCGCCGGATCCGCCCGGTCTTCGCCGCCCTGCTGGACCGCCTCGACGATTAGCGCGCGGCCCTTTAGCGGGCGAATTGCGCCGTCGCCAGGATCTGCTTCATCGCATCAAGGCCCGACTGCCAGGCGCCGTGCGCAGTCTGGAAAGCGTCGGGCGAGGTTGCCTCGCCGGCGAAGAACAGCTTGTCGTCGATCGGCCGCGCCAGCGCGGCGCGGGCCTCGCCCCCGCCCGGAACCAGCACCGAATAGGCGCCGCCGATGCAGGCATTTGTAGTCCAGCTCGTCGCCTTCACCCGGCGGATGTCCTTGAGGACGTCGGCGCCGAACAGTTTGGCCACCGTCTCGCGGCCGTAGTCGAGCATCGCCGCCTCGCCGGCCAGCGCCAGGTCCCGGCATTGCACGCCGCCGAGATAGAGCGTCGCCATCGGCCGGTCGAAGGGATGGATGTGGAACGAGCCCATCGGCGCGTCGGGCCAATCCATCATCGCGAAATGCGACTCCAGCCCGACGAAGGGATCGCCTGCGAACTCGAAGGCGACCTTCTCGGCGTAGCCCAGCGGCAGCTTGGCGATCGCCTCGTGCTTCCAGTCGGGCAGCAGCGGGAAGAACTTCAACCGCTCGCCGGCCAGCACCGCGGTCGAGACCGTCACCAGCGCGGCCTTAGCGAACAGCATGCCGTCAAGCGTGCCGACCATGACGGCCTCGCTGCCCCAGTCGATCGATTTCACCGGGCAGGAGACGCGGATCTCGATCCCGCGCCGAACCTCCTCGGCCAAGGTCTTCACCAGCGCGCCGAGCCCGTCTTCCACCGGCCAGTTCTCGCCGGTGTCGCGATAGCGCGCCAGATTGAGCGTCGAGGCGTTCCGGGGTTCCGTCGAGATATAGGGCGCGAAGCTCTGGCGGAAGAGCTGGGCCCAGCGGCTCGCCGGATCGATGCAGCTCTCGCAGGACACATCCTCGCCGGCCTCTCCGGTCTCGTGGATCCGCTCGTAGGTCGCGGTATACATCGCGGCATATTCGGCCGCGATCGAATCGTTCAGCCACCAATGACCGTCATGGATCCGGAAATCGATCTCGCCGCGGCGATAGCGGAAGCCGAGGCGGTCGCAGATCGGGCGCAGCGGGTTGATGCTGGCGGCATGCAGCCACTGGCAGCCGTGGTCGAAGGGCTGGCTGAAGCTCTCGAAATCGGTGAAGGCCCGGCCGCCGACCCGATCCTGCGCCTCCAGCACGATCGCGTTCAGGCCCGCATCGCGCGCCGCATGGGCCGCGGCGATCCCGGCCGCGCCGGCGCCGATGATGATCAGGTCGAACTCGTTGCTGGTCATGGGCGGCCGTCGGTCAATCATGGTCTACCGCACGATCTCGGAAAGAAAATCGTCGGCGAGGCTCACATAGCGGGCGATGTCTTCGGCGCCGTGGGCAAACGAGACCTGCGGCCCGGCCGAGACGACCGCATCCCAGACCCCGCGGTTGGCCATGAAGACGCGGCGCGTGTCGATCATCTCGATGTCCATCGATTCGGAGGCTTCCTCGGCATTGGTCGGGAACTGCGGTTTCAGGCAATAGCCGGAGCGCGGGCCGAGGTGGAAGGCGCACCAGTCGAGCCCGTGTCTTCGGAACACGGTCTCGAGCCCGTCCGCCAGCGTCCGGCCGAGGCGATCGACCCGCGCATAGTTCTCGGGCGTCAGCACCTGTTCCAGGGCCGCCTTCGCCGCGGCCACGGCAATCGCGCTGCCATAGGTCGTGCCGCCGGTCGCCAGGCCCTTCGACCCGATGTCGAGGCCGATATCGCTGTCGAGGTGCTTCTCCATCACGTCGGCGATCGCGCGGGTCATGCCGTAGAGCGCGAAGGAGACGCCGGTGCCGAGGCCCTTGCCGAGGGTCACGAAATCGCATTCGAGCTTGCGGCTGCCGGTGAGACCGCCATAGGCGAACTGGAAGGTATGGGCCTCGTCGAGACAGAGCAGGGCGCCATATTGCGTCGAGAGCGCGCGCAGGCCTTCGAGAAAGCCCGGCTTCGGCGCGACCAGCAGGCAGTTGGTGAGCGCGGGCTCGGTGATGACCAGCGCGATCTCGTGGGCCTTCAGGGCGGCCTCGGCGGCGGCGAGATCGTTGAACGGCACGATGATCGAATCCCGGGCGATCCGCGCCGAGATGCCCGGTTGGATCGGCACCGTTTCATCGCCGCGCTGGGTCACCAGCGATTCGTCGATATGGCCGTGATACTGGCCGTCGAAGATCAGGATCTTGGCGCGGCCGGTGATGAAGCGGGCGATCCGCATGACCTCGGTATTCGCCGCCGAGGCGGAGAGGGTGAACTGCCAGGCCGGCAGCCCGACCCGCCGCGCCAGTTCCTCGGTGACCGAGCGGGTGTCTTCCACGGCCAGCAGGAAGTGCGCGCCGTTCGCGACCGCGCGGCTGACCGCCTCGACGATCGGCTTCGGGCCATAGCCCATGGTCATCGCGAGGTCGCAGACGTTGAAGTCGCAATATCGGTTGCCGTCGATGTCACGGAAGAAGGCACTCTCGCCGCCGGCGGCGACGATCGAATTGTGCCGGTAGAGCCCCGCCATCCAGGCCACCGGCACGCCATTCGGCATGCTGGCCCGCGCCGCTTCCAGCCAGGCGCGGGATTTCGGGGTGCGTGCGCTGAACGCGACCTCCTCCTGCGCGCGAAGCTCGGCAAGGGCGGCGCGGTCGATGCCCGGGGTGATGACTCTGTCCAGCAATCCCATGGGCTTGTCATAGCAGGCGGCTTGCGGCTTGGGGAGACGGGAGCCCGATCGCTAAAATGCAGACCAAATTTATAGCGTCATTTCAGCCCGTTATTCGGGTTTTTCGGCCCCGGGAATTAAGTCTGCTTTAGCGATTGGTGGGACAAATTGCCTGCTGTTGTCGGAATCGCAGCGGTCGCCGGAACGCGGCACCCGGTTTCGAGCGAATAGCCAAGGATTCAGAGATGCATCGTCGCCATACCCGCCTGTATCCGCTCGTCGCCGTGGCTCTCGCATTCGCCGCGCTCTGCGCGCCCACGCTGATGGCGAGCCAGACCACCGGATGGTCGGTGGTGGTGGCGAACAACGCCTTCGTCGATCACGGCAAGGGCGATGCGCCCGTCACCGTCGTCATGGGCGCCAATGTCACTCCCGGCGATCGCCTCACCACGGGTGAAGGCGGCGCGCTGGTGCTGACCCGCGGCGAGGACCTCGTCACCATGGCCGAGAACAGCCGGATCGAGATCGTCAACCCGCAGCCGACCTCGACGACGTTGATCGAGCAGCCTTACGGCCATGTCGAATACCATGTGACCAAGGAGAAGGTGCCACATTTCCAGGTCGATGCGCCCCTGCTCGCGACCGTGGTCAAGGGCACGACCTTCTCGGTCGATGCCAGCCAATCGAAGAGCTCCGTCACCGTGAGCGAAGGCCGCGTCGAGGCGAAGAACCGCCGCACCGGCGCTTCCGCTTCTGTCGGTGCCGGTCAGCGCGGCGCGGTCGAGACCCGCGATCGCGGCGTCGATGTCGGCAATGCGCCGGGCAAGGCCGCGTCCGAGGCCCCGGCAAGCAACAATGCCTCCGGCGGCTCCGGTGACGACGGCAACAGCAGCGGCAATTCCAGCAACGGCAAAGGTGGCGGCAATTCCGGCAACGGCAACGGAAGCGGCGGGGGCAATGGTAATTCCGGCAATGGTAACAACGGCGGAGGCAATGGAAACAGCGGTCACGGCAATGGCAACAACGGGAACGGCAACAACGGGAATGGCAACAACGGGAACGGCAACAACGGCAACGGCGGCGGGAATGGCAGCAACAGCAAGCCTGCCGGCAAGGGCAAGAACAGTTAGGCCCACCGTCGACGCTGGGGTATCGCGTCAGGGCCATGCCTGAACCTGCCCATCCGGTTCTGAAGCTTCGATCCTGGGCCGCGCTTTCCTGGCGCGGCCTGGCATGCTTCTGCTTCGGGCCGGCGCTGGCGCTGCTGACGATCGCGGGGGCATTCACGCAGGCCGATCGCCTGCTCGGCGATCTCAACTACTCACTCTGGTCGCGGCCGGCGGCCGGCGATCTCATCCTGGTCGAGATCGACGCCAAGAGCCTGCAGAAGCTGAACAAGTGGCCTTGGTCGCGCGCCTATCATGCGGCGCTGATCCAGCGTCTTGCGCAAGCCGGCGCCGCGAAGATCGCCTTCGACGTGGACTTCAGCGGGCAATCGTCACCAAGCGCCGATGCGGCGCTTGCCGAGGCCATGGCACAATCGGCCACGCCGGTGGTGCTGGTCTCCTTTGCGCAGCCGAGCGGCGACGGTTATGTCGTCAACCGGCCACTGCCGGCTTTGCAGGCGCATGCCGAGGTCGCTTCCGTCAACATGATCGGCGATCAGGACGGCAAGCTGCGTCACTATCGGCTGATCGAAGATCGGCTGTCGAACAGCCCGAGGTCGATGGCTCTGGCGCTTGCCGGATCCCGCGTCGCCGGACCCAATGCATTCATGATCGACTACGGCATCGATCCGCGCTCGATCCCGCGGCTTTCGTACATCGACATCATGCTGGGCCGCTTCGATCCCGCGCTGGTCCAGGGCAAGAAGGTGTTGGTCGGCGCCACCGCTCTCGAACTCGGCGACCGCTTCGCCGTGCCGAGATACACCATGCTTGCCGGCGTCGAGGTTCAGGCGCTGGCCTATTCCAGCGTCGCCGGCGGCCGCATGATCGTGCCCGCGGGCCGGATCTGGACCCTGCTCGGCCTCGGCATCCTCATGATCGCAGGCATCTGGCTCGACGCCCGCGGCCTGCGCCGGCCCCGCATGGTCGCCGGCATCGCCGCGCTCGCCGTGCTCGGACTGGGCAGCCTGCTGCAGATCGCCTTCGCGGTCTCGCTCGCCGTCGCACCCTGGCTGGCGGCCATCGCCGGCTGGTCCTTGCTCTCGCTGATCCAGGCTGCGCGCCGCCATGCCCGCGCGGCCATGTTGCACCGCGCCTCGGCCGCGCGCCAGAAAGCGCTGATGGAGGGCGTGTTCAACGACAGCTCCGACGGCATCCTGATCGCCAGCGAGGAGGGCTGCATCCTGGTCGCCAACGGCGCCGCCGCCCGCATGTTCGAGACGGCGCGTTCCGCACTGGCGGGACACAAGGTCGAGACGGTCCTCAAGGGCCTGGTCCTGGCGCCCGACGCGGCGGCGGAAATCACCGTCGAAACCCCGAGCGGCCGCGCGCTCGGCCTGGCGGTCTCCATCACCCGTTCGCAGTCCGGCGCGGGCAACGGTGACGAACAGTCCTTCTGGATCGTCACCTTCCGCGACGAGAGCGCCAAGCGCGCCATGGAATCGGCGCGCGATGCGACGTTGCGCGAGCTGCAGGCGGCGACCGCGGCGAAGAACGAGTTCCTGGCGCGAATCAGCCACGAACTCCGGACGCCGCTCTCCGCGATCATCGGCTTCTCGACCATGATCGGCGACCAGAGCCTGGGCGCGGTCGGCAATCCGAAATACGTGGAATATGCCCGCGACATCCACAGCGGCGGCAAGCGCCTGCTGGAACTGGTCAACGATATCATCGACATCACCCGCATCGAGGCCGAGCAATACGAGATCCGGCCCGATGTGGTGGAGGTGCGCAGCCTGCTCGGCGCCTGCTGCTTCGCCGCGCGCGAGTCCGAGGCCTGCGGCGAGAAGCAGCTGCGTTTCGAGGTCCTGCCCGGCGCCGAGGCGATCCAATCCGACCGCCAGGCGCTGGCCAAGGTCATCGCGAAGCTCCTCTCCAACGCGATCAAATTCACCGGGCCGAAGGGCGACATCCTGCTGCGGGCCGCGCCCTCGGCCGACAACGCCATTGTCTTCGAGGTCGTCGATGACGGCATCGGCATCGCGCCGGCGGCGTTGAAGCACGTGACCTCGGCCTTTTCCCAGGTGCGCGGCGGGCTCGATCGCCGGCACGAAGGCTCGGGCCTCGGACTCTACCTCGCTCACCGCATCATGCTGCTCCTCGGCGGCAGTCTGGACATCGAGAGCACGCCGGGCCAAGGCACCACGGTGCGGCTGCGCATTCCCGGCGCGCTGTTCGAGGCCTCACTGGCGGCCTAGCACCCGCCGTCGCGAGCCCGCAGGCTCGTGAGCCATGACCGGCGTTTGCCGGCACGCGGCACGCGGCAGCGCAGACTGTGTACGCCGTCGGCTAAGCCATCTCCGCGCTCGCGCCGGCGGCGTTCTGCCTGGCGCGGGTGACGGCGTCGAGCAGCGACGCGGCGTTATAGGGCTTGGCGATGATCTCGAAGCCGGCCTGGTGGACCTCGGCGGCGGGCTTGGCATAGCCGGTCGAGAGCAGGATCGGCAGCCAGGGGAAATGCTGGCGCACCTTCTGCGCCAGCTCGAAGCCGCTCATGCCGCCGGGCATCACGATGTCGGAGAGCATGAGATCGAAGCGCGCGCCGCCGATCAGCAGCGCCAGAGCGGTCCCGGCATTCGGCACATGCTGCGCCTTGTAGCCGATCATGCCGAGGATGGTCATGGCGGCGGCGGCAACGTCCTCGTCGTCCTCCACCAGCAGCACCGTGCCGGTGCCGGGCGCGGCCGCATCGCTGCCAGCCTTGCGGTCGGCCGCCTCGACCTCGGCCGCCGCGGTGCAGCGCGGCAGGATGATCGAGACGGTGGTGCCGATACCGATTGCGCTCGTGATCTCGGCGGCGCCGCGCGCCTGCTGGGCGAAGCCGTAGACCTGGCTCAAGCCGAGACCGGTGCCCTTGCCGACCTCCTTGGTGGTGAAGAAGGGCTCGAAGACCTTGGCCAGCGCCTCGGGTGCGATGCCGGTCCCGCTATCCGTCACCGAGATCCGGACATGATCGCCGAGCGGCGTGCCGTCGGCATTCGGCACCAGGCCGCCGACGCGGTTGCCCGGTGCGGCGGCATCGGGTGCGGCGCCGCCGGGGCAGTTGCAGGCATGGACGCGCACCAGGCCGCCCGAGGGCATGGCGTCGCGGGCATTGACGCAGAGGTTCATGAGCGCCAGCTCGAGCTCCGCCGCGTCGCATTCGAACGGCCAGAGGTCGGCGGCGAAATCGGCGACGATGCGGATATCGCCGCGCGTCGAGCGGCGCAGCATGTCCACCAGCTCGGTCGAGCGCTCGTTGAGCGCGATCACCTCGGGCTTCACCGCCTGCCGGCGCGAGAAGGCGAGGATCTGGCGCACCAGCCGCGCGCCGCGCTCGGCGGCGCGGGTGATGGTGCCGGCAGCCTGGCGTTCAAGCCCCGGCGCCAGCCGGTCCTCGAGGAAGCCGGCATTGCCCATGACCACGGTGAGCAGGTTGTTGAAGTCATGGGCGATGCCGCCCGCCATCTGGCCGATCGCCTCCAGCTTCTGGGTCTCGCGCATGGATTCATGGATGCGCTGGCGCTCGGCGACCTCGGCCTCGAGCGCGCGGCTTCGCTCTTCGACGCGCTGCTCCAGGGTCTCGTTCAGCTGCCGCAGCCGTTCCTGGCTCTCACGCAAGGCGGCGTTGCGCCGCTCCAGCGAGCCGGCGAGGCGGGCGAACAGCGCGCGCGTCTCCAGCAGCAGCACCAGCAGGATGAAGCTGGCCGCCATCAGGCCGTAGATCCGGCCGGCATAAAAGCCTAGATCGAAGCGGCGCTGGTTCAGCATGGCGCTGAGGGCGATGTCGAAGACCCAGGCGCACATCGTCACCATCAACCAGATGTCGAGCACCGAACGCGCCTTTCGGCGCCACAGCGCCAGCAATGCGAACAGGCTCAAGCCGGCGATGGCGCCGACGATGACACGATAGGCCAAGGTGTAAGTGGGCGGTGCGCCCTCGGCGATCTGCAGCAAGACTGGCATCAGGTCATGGCCGAGCGTGGTGGTGACGACGATCGCGACCACCGTTGCCAGAACCGCGCCGACCGCCCGCGGCACGCCGGATCCGTCCGTCTCCGCATCGCCCTTGAGCGCATAGGCCAGCACCATCAGCGGGAAGCCGGCATGCCAGAACATGTAGAGCCAGACCGTGGTCTGCGTGCCGCCGCTCAAGAATCCGGCCGGCGTCAGCAGGCCGGGGAAGGAGAGCAGATGGCAGAAGGCCATCAGGCTGGTGAAGAGATAGCCGCAGGCGAGGTATTTGAGTCCGCGCTTGCCGAGGAGGGTGAACTGGCCGAACAGCAGGACGGTGGTGATCAGGTCGTTGATCGTGACCGCGGATTCATAGGCCGGGATGAAGGCGTCGATGGGCTTGAGCGCGGTCTTCGCGAAGGGCACGCAGAGCGCGAAGACGCCGAGCGAGACGGCGAGGATGGTGAGCGCCAGCCGGCGCTCCCCTCGGCTCGCCGGCATGATCGACAGGAAGATGCCTCGGTCTTGCACCATGATACGGGCGCGATGGGTTGCAGCCTGGGATTCCCGATAGGTTCTTAAGCTACATCACATGACGTGGCCGGTCGACGGCTCGGCCGAAGACTCCGCACATCTCGGTGCGAGCGAGGGCCGTGATGGTAAACGAGGCGTTAAAGTCGAAGCGCCCGCAGCCGTCACAAGCGGCGGAACCGATCCGTCTTAGGTTGGCAGATAAGGAGAGGGGCATGTCAGTGGAACAACGATTCGAACCGGCTCTTGATCCCGCGCGTTCGGCTTGGCCGATCGCTGCGGCCGCACTCATCGGCCTCACCGTCCTGATCGGTGGCCGCGCCGTCACCGGCGCGATGCGGCCGCCTCTCCGCCACACAGTTGAGATGTCCGGCGCACAGAGCAACGCCATGGCGCGACCGCGCGCGGTGCAGCATCCGATCGCCTGCGAGAAGCTGCCCAATGTGCCGGGGAAGTCGATCACGACATTGCTGGTCGAGTTCACGCCCAACGCCTTCACGCCGCGGCATCGGCATCCAGGCTCGGTCACGGCTTACGTCACCAAGGGCACGCTGCGCTCTCAGCTGAATGACGGGCCGGTCGGCAGCTTCGGCATCGGCGGCACCTGGTTCGAGCCGCCGGGCACCATCCACAGCATGGTCGAGAATCCCAGCCCGACCGACACCGCGGAGATCATGGCGATCTTCGTCGCCGATTCCGATTGCGGCGCGCTGACAATCTTCGACGATTGACCAATATACAGCTCGACAACCATGACGTTTGTCAGCGTTTGCCCGGATGCGCGGCCCTGTGCTATGCCCGAGGGATGGAACGCAGCGAAACCGTCGTCACGATCAACGGCGAGGAGCAGCGCCCGAACGGGCGCAGGGCGCCGCGTGATGCCGCGCGCGCGGGCAGCGCCCAGGATCTCTGGCTGGGCCAGCAGATCCGCGCCCTGCGCCGGGCGCAGAAGCTGTCGCTGGCGCAGCTCGCCGAGCGGTCCGATCTCTCGATCGGCAATCTCAGCCAGATCGAGCGCGGCGTGCGTTCGCCCTCGGTGCGTTCGCTCCAGCGTTTGAGCGAATGCCTGAAGGTGCCGATCGCCGATCTGTTCCAGACCCGCGCGCTGCCGCCGGCGTCGGAGCTCGGCACCATCCTGCGGCGGAAGGCGCGGCCGACGCTCAATCTTTCCAAGCACGGCTGCCACAAGGAACTGCTGACCCCGATGATGCCGGGCACGCTCCAGTTGCTGCTGGTGACCCTCGATCCCGGCGGCACCTCGGGCGCCGAGCATTACGTGCACAAGGGCGAGGAGGCGGGTGTCGTCATCGCCGGGGCGATGAAGCTCTGGATCGAAGACCAGGCCTATATCCTGAAAGAGGGCGATTCCTTCCGCTTCAAGAGCACCCGGCGGCATCGCTTCGAGAGCGCCAGCAAGCAGACCACCCGCGTGATCTGGGCGATCACCCCGCCGATCTACTAAGGGCAAGTTCCGCCACGGGAATCCGGCGCGCCGTGCCGCGGCGGATGTGAAACTCTTGTGTCGATTTTCACCGCCGGCAATAATGCTGACAACAGCGCGCGGCCTCCGGCTCCGGGGACGGCGCGGAAGAACCAAACGGGGCAGCAAGACAGGGACGAGAATTATGAAAAAGCATCACTTCGGCGCGGCCGTCGCGGTCGCGTTCACATTCGCCGCGAGCGCCGCATCGGCCCAGGAGAAGATCGTCATCTCCAACTGGGACGCCTATATGCCGCCGGAACTGCTGGCGAACTTTACCAAGGAAACCGGCATCCAGGCCGAGCTTTCGGTCCATGCCACCAATGAAGAGATCATGGGCAAGGTCACGGCCTCTGGTGGCAAGGGCTATGACGTGCTGTTCGTCTCCTCGCCCTTCGCCGAGGCTTTGCACAAGCTGGGACTGGTGGCGGACCTCGACCACAGCAAGATCCCCAATCTCTCGAATTTCTATCCGGAAGCAATGCAGCTGCCGCATGATCCGGGCCTGAAATTCTCGGTGCCCTATTCCTGGGGCACGACGGGTTTGTGCTATCGCAGCGACAAGGTCGGCACCGAGCCGACCAGCTGGAACGACCTCCTGAAGCCCAACGACACGGTGAAGGGCAAGACCACCATGCTGGCGACCGATCGCTGGCTGATGGTCCCGGCGCTGCTCTCGCTCGGCTATTCGATCAACACGCCGAAGGAGGACGAGGTCGCCAAGGCCAAGCAGCTGCTGATCGAGACCAAGAAGACCCTGCTCGCCTATGACGACACCACCTTTTATTCGAAGCTGGTCTCCGGCGAGGCGCTGCTGGTGGAGGCCTGGGACGGCTGGTGCAACTACGGCATCGCCGAGAACCCGGCGATCAAATACGCGATCGCCAAGGAAGGCAGCGACATGTGGGTCGATGCCATGGTGGTGACCGCGGCCAGCGAGCACAAGGACGCGGCGCAGTCCTTCATCAACTACATCCTCCGCCCCGAGGTGCATCGCTGGGTCGCCGAGAACATCCTCTACAAGGTGCCGAACAAGGCGGCGATGGACGGCCTCGACCCGAAGCTGGTCCAGCAATACCCGAACCTCGGCATCACGCCGGCGGAGCTCTTGAAGTTCGAGCAGATGCGCGACCTCGGCGACGCGCAGAAGCTCTGGTCGAAGACGGTGACCGAGATCACGTCCTCGAATTGAGACACTTGGTGAGAGATTGCCGGGTAAAGCCCGGCAATGACGACCCAAAGGAATGCGTCACCCCCGGGCTTGACCCGGGGGTCTCGTGCCGGATTATGCGATGACCTCCCGCCGCGCACTTCTCCTCGGCCCCGGCCTCGCCTGGTTGACCGCGCTGCTGATCCTCCCTTGCGCGCTGATCTTCGTGCTCGGCTTCTTCGAGCGCGGGGTCTATGGCGGGATCGACTACACCTTCACCACGGAGAATTTCGTCCGCGCCGCCGATCCGCTCTACGCCGGCATCTTCCTCTATTCGGCGCGGATTGCGCTGACCGCCGTGCTGGTCTCGCTGCTGCTCGGCTATCCCGCCGCCTATTGCATCGCCAAGTCGCCGAAATCGCGGCAGATCCCGCTGCTGATCCTGGTGATGATGCCGTTCTGGAGCAACTATCTCATCCGCACCTATGCCTGGATCGTGCTGCTGAACCGCGAAGGCCTGATCAACAGCGCACTCGCCAACATGGGCGTGATCGCCGAGCCCTTGCCGCTGCTCTACAACGACTTCGCCATCGTGACCGGCTTGGTCTATGGCTATGTGCCGTTCATGATCTTGGCGCTCTATTCCTCGATCTCGAAGCTGGGGCCGGAGCTTGCCGAGGCCTCCACCGATCTCGGCGCCGACGGCCTGCGCACCTTCCTGCGCATCACCTTGCCGCTGACGCTCCCCGGCATCGCCGCGGGCTCGGTCTTCGTCTTCGTGCTCTCGATCGGCAACTTTGTGACGCCGGATCTTCTCGGTGGCGGCAAGCGGACCATGCTCGGCAACCTGATCTACGACCAATTCCTGACCGCCCGGGACTGGCCGTTCGGCGCGACCCTCGCCTTCCTGCTGGTCGCCCTGATGATGCTGCTGCTGACCTTGCAGGCGATCTTCGTGCATCGTGCCGGCGGCAACGAAGAGGCGCGGGCATGAACACGGCGCAGCGCTGGCTGCAGGCGCATCTCGGCCTGGTCTATCTCTTCCTCTACGGCCCGATCGTCGTGCTGATCGTGCTCTCCTTCAACCGCGCCGGATTGCCGACCGCCTGGACCGGCTTCTCGACCGAGTGGTACGGCAAGCTCGCCGCCAACGCCAAGATCCTGTCCGCCGTGCAGAACTCGCTGATCGTCGCCTTAGTCTCCACGATCATCTCCACCGTGATCGGCACCTTGCTGGCGATGGGCATGGAGGAGCGCCGGCCGCATCCCGCGCTCGAGGCGCTGGTCGCGGCGCCGATGATCATCCCGGACATCGTGCTGGCGATCGCCTTGCTCTCCTTCTTCTCGCTGTTGAAGATGACCCTGGGGCTGCATTCCATCATCCTCGCCCACGCGGTCTTCAATATCGCCTTCGTCTGCACCGTGGTGCGGACGCGGTTCAAGCATTTCGACCGATCCATCGTCGAAGCCTCGATCGACCTCGGCGCCAACCAGTTCACCACCTTCCGCCGCGTGACCTTGCCGGTGATCGCGCCCGGCGTGATCGCCGCCGCGCTCCTCGCTTTCACGCTCTCGATCGATGAGTTCATCATCGCCTATTTCACCGCGGGCGCCGGCTCCAGCTCAACCACCTTCCCGATGCAGATCTACGCCATGATCCGCTTCGGGGTGACGCCGGAGATCAACGCCGTTGCCACCATCGTCCTGGGAGTCTCCTTCGTGCTGGTGTTTCTCTCGCAGCGTCTCAACCGCGAGGCCGAGGCATGAGTGCGGTTCTGGAGATTTCCAGCGTCGCCAAGAGCTTCGGCACCATCCGCGCCGTGGACGGCATCGACCTTGGCGTGGCGCCGAACGAGTTCTTCGCCCTGCTCGGGCCCTCCGGCTGCGGCAAGACAACCTTGCTGCGGCTGATCGCCGGCTTCGAGCATCCTGACCGCGGCGCCATCCGCCTCGACGGAATCGACATCACCGCGGTGAAGCCGAACAAGCGGCCGATCAATCTCATGTTCCAGTCCTATGCGCTGTTCCCACATATGACGGTCTTCGCCAATGTCGCCTACGGCCTGGAGATGGAAGGCCTGCGCGGCGTCGGGCTGAAGGCGCGGGTCGAGCAGGCGCTGGGTCTCGTCCAATTGATAGACCAGGCCGCGCGCAAGCCGCATCAGCTCTCCGGCGGACAGAAGCAGCGCGTCGCCTTGGCCCGCGCCCTGGTCAAACGGCCGAAGCTGCTGCTGCTCGACGAGCCCCTGGGTGCGCTGGACAAGAAGCTGCGCGAGAAGATGCAGATCGAGCTCAAACGGCTGCAACAGGAAACCGGCATCGCCTTCCTGGTCGTGACCCATGACCAGGAGGAAGCCCTCACCATGGCCGATAGGATCGCGCTCTTGGACCAGTGCCGGATCGCGCAACTGGGCAAGCCGCGGGATCTCTACGAACGGCCGGAGAGCCGCTTCGTCGCGGATTTCGTCGGGCAGATGAATTTCTTCGAGGGCCATCGTCGCGGCGGCGCTTTCGAGGTCCGCGGACTCGGGGCGCTGCCTGTGCAGGGCCTCGATGCCTTGCCGGAAGGCACCGCCGCCAGCCTCGCGGTGCGGCCGGAGCGGGTGATCCTGTCCGAGACCGCGCAGCCCGGCACCCTGGCGGCCGAGGTGATCGGCTCCGCCTATATGGGCCAGGACATGATCGTGCATCTGGCGCTGGCGGGCAGCGGCTTGCCGCTGGTGGCGCGGCTGCCGGCGGCGCACCGGCTGGCGGCGGGCGTGGAAAATGGCCGTCAGGTCCATTGCAGCTGGGCCGCGGAGCATGCGCGCCTGCTGGTGAAATGACGCAGCATTCGACTATTGTGGCGGCCCGCCAGGGAATCAGCCGGGGCGGGCCAAAGGGGAGACCGAATGGGTAAGACGATCGTGCTGTTTCCGGAGGCCGCCTTCGGCCCGGCTCTCAACTGCGTCGGCATCGCGCAGAAGCTGAAAGCCGAGGGCCACAACCCGGTCTTCGTCTGCGACAAGGGCTTCAAGGGCGTCTTCGCGAAGTATGGCTTCGAGGAGAACCTGGTCGATATGTCGGGCGGCATGTCCGACGAGGAGATCGCCAAGTTCTGGGCCAACTTCATCGCCGAGAAGCAGCCGCATTTCCGCCTCTCGCCGATCGAGCAGCTGCCGACCTATGTGATCCCGGTCTGGGAAGCAATCGTCGACAGCGCAATCATCGCCGAGGACGGGTTGAACGCGCATCTGCAGCGGATCAAGCCGGACCTGGTCGCGGTCGACAACGTGATTCTCTTTCCCGCGATCAAGCGCGCCGGCTGTCCCTGGGGGCGGATCATCTCCTGCTCGGAAAACGAGATCCCCGATCCCGACATCCCGCCGCATCTCTCCGGCTGCCACGAGAACGACAAGGCGGGCTTCAAGGCTTTCGAAGACCGCTTCCTGGAGCTGGTGAAGCCGGTCCATGCGCGATTCAACGAGTTCCTGGCGAAAGTGGGCCACGAACCCTATCCGCTCGGCCAGTTCTTCGAGGCCTCGCCGCATATGAACCTGCTGCTCTACCCGAAGCCGCTCGCCTTCAAGCGACGCATGCCGCTGGATCCGAAGCAGTTCCAGTATCTCGAAGGCTGCGTGCGCGACGAGGGCCAGTACGAGGTGCCGCAGTTCAAGGTCAACAACGACAAGCCGCTGATCTATGTATCCTATGGCTCGCTGGGCGCGGCCGATGTCGATCTCTACAAGCGGCTGATCACGGCCTTCGCCAAGCTGCCCTATCGCTTCCTGATGAATGTCGGCGACTATATCGGCGAATACAGCGACGTGCCGGGCAACGTGCATCTGGAAAGCTGGTATCCGCAGCCGGCCGTCATTCCGCATGTCGATCTCTTCATCCACCACGGCGGCAACAACAGCTTCAACGAGGCTTTGTTCTTCGCCAAGCCCGCGATCATCATGCCGTTCTGCTGGGACGGGCTCGACAATGCCGCGCGCATCCACGACACCGGCTATGGCGACCAGCTGCCGCGCTATACCTGGACTGAAGCTGAGCTGGCCGCGATGATCGACCGCCTGCTGAAGGACAAGGCCATGGCCGCCAAGCTCGCCGACGTGTCGAAGCACATGCAGGCCGCCAAGGGTACCGACAAGGCGGCCAAGATCCTGGCCGAGATCGCGACCACGGGGACCTACAAGCCGTGACCAACCTCGCGTCCTCCGCCCCGCATATCACCGACGCGACCACTTTCGACGACCTCGCCGACTGGGGCGTCCAGCCGGATGCCATCGAAGGGGTGTCGAAATCCTCCGGCCGCCTGCTCTACAAGCGGCCGGATCCATCGGTCGGCGGCAATTCGCCGGAGACGGGCCTCTGGGTCTGCACGCCGGGCAAATGGCCGCTCAAGATTCCGCGCGATGAGTTCTGTCATTTCATCGCCGGCCGTGCGACCTATGTGCGCGATGATGGAGAGGTCATTGAGGTCCGCCCCGGTACCTGTGTTCATTTCACCGCGGGCTGGTCGGGCGTCTGCACCGTCCATGAGACCATCCGCAATGCCTATATGCTGCGCTAGGAGTTTGAAACCGTGACCACGCCTGTTCTCTACGACCCGAAGACCGCGGCACCCTTGAAGGATTGGGGCCCGGTGCCGACCATGATCGAGGGCCAGTCCATGACCTCGGGCGTGCTGCTCTCGAAGGGGCCGAACGGCGAGAACGAGACCGGCATCTGGGTCTGCACCCCGGGCTACTGGAACTGCCACGTCACCCGCGACGAGTTCTGCCACTTTCTGCTGGGCCGTTGCACCTACACCCATGAGAGCGGCGAAGTCATCGAGATCAAGCCGGACACCATCGCCTTCTTCCCGAAGGACTGGAAAGGCACCTGCCGCGTCCACGAGACCGTGCGCAAGGTCTATATGATTCGATGACTCCAAGCTCGTCATGCCCGGGCTTGACCCGGGCATCTCGCGCCGCCGGAGAAAGATCGCCGGCCCCGTCCGCGAATGCGGACATTCGTCCGCTGGGCCCGGCGATGACGCGGGAAGAGAAATGAAGCACCTCTACCACCCGACCGCGCTCGATCCTTCGACGCCGGCGCCGAGCTGGTGGCGCGATTCCGTCGCGTCTTCGCCCGCCGATTACGCGCCGCTGCAGGGCGAGGTCGAGACCGAAGTCGCGATCATCGGCGGCGGCTACACCGGGCTTTCCGCCGCCTACCACCTTGCCAAGGATTTCGGCATCAAGGCAGTGGTGCTGGAACGCGCCCACCCCGGCTGGGGCGCTTCCGGGCGCAACGGCGGCTTCTGCTGCATGGGTGGCTCGAAGCTCGGCTGGAAGAAGATCATCACCACCTACGGGCTGGAGGAGGCGCGCGCCTTCTACCAGGCCCAGGCGGATTCGGTCGGGCTGGTGGCGGACCTGCTGGCAGTGGAAGGCATCGACGCCGATCGTACCGGCGCCGGCGACGTCGCGCTGGCGCACCGCGAGTCGATGGTGGCCGAGCTCGCCACGGAAGCGAAGTTCATGGCCAATGCCTTCGGCGCGAAATCCACGCTGCTCGATCGCGACGGCCTGAGGGCGCGCGGCCTGACCGGGCCGCATTTCCACGGCGGCGTCGCCGGCGAGGTCGGCTTCGGCCTCAACCCTTACAAATACGTGACCGGCCTCGCCCGCGCCGCCGCTGCGCGCGGTGCGATCCTCACCTCGCAGAGTCCCGTCATCGGCTGGAAGCGCGAGACCTATGGCCACCGGCTCACCACGCCGCAGGGCAGCCTGCGCGCGGCGAAGGTGCTGATCGCGACCAATGGCTACACGCCCGAAGATCTGCATCCGGAGTTCGGCGGTCGCCTGCTGCCGGCGCTCTCCTCGATCGTGGTGACGCGCCCGCTGACCGAAGCAGAGCGCAACGAGGCCGGCTGGACCTCGACCGCGCCGAGTTATGATCTCCTGAACCTGCTGCATTACTTCCGCCTGCTGCCCGATGGCCGCTTCATGTTCGGCGGGCGCGGCGGCGTCTCGGCGGAGCCGGGCGCGCTGGCGAAGCAGTCGGCGCGGATCGAGGCGGCGTTCCGGCGCTACTACCCGGCCTGGAGCGCGGTCGAGATCACCCACCGCTGGTCGGGCTTCGTCTGCCTGGCGATGGATCTCGTGCCGCATGTCGGCGCCTGGGAGGACGAGCCGGGGACCTATTATGCGCTGGCCTATCACGGCAACGGCGTTGCATTCGGCACCTGGTCCGGCCGCGCCATCGCCCGGCTGATCGGCGCCGGGAATCCGGAAGCGCCGAAGATGCTGCGCCGGCAGCCGCCGCGCTTCCCGCTGCCCTACCTCCGGCCGGTCTATCTGCGCGGCGCCTACGTCAAGTTCGGCCTGGAAGACGCCTTCGGCCGCTGAATCCCAACGGAGTGACGCGGATCACCGGGCCATGCATTAGCCGGGCGGTCAGCTTGCAGCCCCTTGAACGAAGTGAGATGGTCCCGCGACCCAACGGGGCATTCCACTTTCGGGGACTATCATGTCGCGCTCTTCCGCTTTCCGGGCCAGCCTGCTCGCTTCCGTCCTGATGCTCTCGGTCCCGGCTCTCGCCGAGGACCTGGTCAAGGAACAGGCGCCCTCGGACATCAAGATCACCGCAAAGGGCGATGTCTTCGACATCGCGATCACCAACCGGCGCTATGAGACCAACATCATGGCCTCGACCCTCGGCGGGCCGGAGATCCTCTATCAGCTGCTGCTGATCGAAGAGGCGCATGAGAGCAAGGAAGGTCTGGAAGCCGAACCGGAGCCGGTCTCGGCCCAGGTGAAGGTGACCGCCTTCCCGATGACCAAGGACGGCAAGAGCGCGGCGAAGTTCACCATCGAGGCCGATGGCAACGAGGCGAAGGCCAGCGGTCCCTATCTCACCGTCACGCGCTATGGCTGCTGTGTCGAACAGCCGACCTATGCCGTCTACAGCCTGGAGAACGGCGCCTATCTCTTCAACGCGACCGGCGCCGGCGAATCCGGCCAATGGGCGACCCTGGGCGCCCAGGGCGGCTGGAAGAACGAGCGCATCCTCGCCTATCACGCCGCGCCGACCGCGGCGGACGATACCGTGCTGAAGGGTGCCGAGAACGCGCAGATCGTCATTTCCTACGCGACCACGACCAAGCCGCTGCAGCGGGTCCTGGTGACCATGCCGACGGCGCTGATCGAAAGCGATGCCGCGCTGGACTGGGCGCCGAAGCTCGAGCTGGTCTCGAAGGACCAGCCGGACGGCACCGACCGCGTCTTCATCGACCGCAAGGACGACGACCCGGCGAAGCTCTTCACCGGCCTCACCGTGCGCCTCACGCTGGACGAAAAGACCAAGATCGAGATCCCGCTCGAAGGCGACGCGCTGAAGCTCGACGGCGCCAGCCTGCCGGAAGGCTTCGCGCTGGTGGCGGTGAAGCCGTAACACCGCTGCAAACTCGTCTTGGCATGACGCCTCGTGACGTGGAGGCATCCTCCACAGCGCGGCAGCATTTCGAATTTCAGGGGGAAGGAAAAGATCGCCGGCGGGCGATCGGGGGCTGATGCCCGCCGGCGGGGATTTGCGCTTCAGGGTCCTTCCAGAGACCCCTTCACCAAACCCTCACAGTCAATCGCAAACTTAGGGAACACTCACTCTGCCGGGCGGCGCACACCGCCCGACACACTTGATTTTGGTATTGCCGCGGCGGATATCCAGTGACGGTGGTCACAAGCCCGCGAGCGCTTCTAAGCGGCTGATTTGTCGAAGATTTTATCGAGCCCGCAGTAGCTCGCGGTCAGCATGATGCGGCTGCCGCCGAGCGGCGCACCCCGGCGCACCCGCTCGATCGCCGCGTCGAAGCCGGCCGCATCGAAGGCCTCGGTGGTTTGCATGAAGCGGCGAATCCCGGCGATGAAGTCGCGATCGAAGGCGATCCAGCGCGGCCATTGCACCGCATTCACCCGGCCGAAGCGGAGATTCCGCCCCGCGATCAACGCTGCGCGAAAGCCCGCGGTCTCGAGCCCGTAGCGCAGGATGCGGGCGAAGACATGCGCGGCGTTGGGCGCGCCCGGCGGCAGCAGCGAATCATCGAGCGGCACGCCCGCGATCCGGGGCAGCTGCTCGCGATAGAGCCGGCGATAGAACCGCTTGCCGGCGGCCTGGGCGCTGCTGATCCGCGCCGCCACCGCCTGAACGTCGCGGTCGAGGAAGGGATAGATCGTCTCCACCTCCGGTCGGCAAAGCGAACCCTGCAAGGCCACGTCGCGGCGCATCCGGTTGCGGATCGCAAAACGGATGTAGCGGCGGTCGAAGTGCAGGCCGGGCTCGCAGTTCGGGAACTCGCGGGCGATGTCGTCGAGCGCCTCTGGCTTCAATGCCTCGATCGCCTGTCTCGCCCCGGCCGTGAGGACCGGCAGGCTGCCGTCCGGCACGCGGATCTGGTTGAAGATGATCTCGGCGGCTTCCGCATTCGACACATCGGTGCCGAGCGACGGCCCCGCCATGCCGAAGACATTCCGGATGGCGGCGCGCAAGCCGCCCTTGCGCTTCAGCGCGAGGCCGCCGAACAGCACGTCGCCGGCGAGACCGTCGAGCGCGCAATCGATGCCGGCCTCCCGCATCGACGGCGTCAGCGCCTGGTGGAAGAACTCGGCCAGCGCATGCTTCGGGTAGAGCGGGGCGTGCAGTCCGGAGAAGAAGTCGCCTTCGACGGTCACGGTTTCGAGCGGGATCGCCAGCGCCCGGGCGAGCCGCCCGGTGATCCGCTCCTCGATCGTATGCGGCGCCGCATAGGTGAAAGCGCGCAGGCCGGGATCCTGCCAGCTTCCTGCAATCAGCCGGCTGTCCATGCCGCCGCTGAGCTTGATGCCGTAGTTCCGCTCCGGCACGTGGAGACGGCGGCAGGCGGTGCGCATCGCGTCGATCAGCGCGGCGGCGACCTCGCAAAGTTCATCGTCATCGGCCGGGGCCGGCGGTGTCGCCGGTCTGGCCCAGGTTTCGGTCGCGATCCGGCCGTCGCGCCAGTCTACGGTCAGGATCGATCCCGGCGGGGTGCGAAAGACGTCGCGGAAGATGGTGCGGTTGCCGATCTGGTAGCCGAACCAGTAGAGCTCGGCGCAGCCCAGCGGATCGCGTTCGAGCGGCGGCGAGATCGCCTGCAGCCCGGGAAAGTCGTTGGCGAAAGTGACGCTGTCGCGGCCGACATGGATATAGAGCGGCAGGCAACCGGTGGGGTCGTTGGCGATGACGGTGATCTTGCGCGCGTCGTCATGGGCCACGAGGTTGCAGCAGCCATTGTCGATCCCGGCCATGAACATTGCCGGGTCGGCGCGAAAGGCGCGCGCGACGCTGCGGGCTTCATCGTCACTGCCGACCCGGAACCTGCCGTCATGAACCAGGTAGCCGTCGATCGCGAGGCGAAGGTCGGTATCCGACACGATCTCCGGCCAGAGCCGGCCGACCGGACGGCGAAACAGCGTGGCGATGCCGGCGCCGGTCGCGATCCGGCCCGCCAGGCTGGTGCCGGCGGATTGCAGCTTCGCGATTTCGTCCGGCTGGAACTCCGACATCACGATTCAGGATGCCGGACGATGCTGTCGATCGGCTGCCGAGGGTCTATGCGTGGGGTCAGAAAACCCACGATCATGCCCGCGGCGTGGAAATTGATGAGCGCAACCGAATAGAGGCCCATCACCGCGCTGCGCTTGCGCCAGCATTGCGCCAGGATCGGCACGGCCAGCACCAGCGCCAGCACCGCACTGAAGATCTCCAGCAGCGGCGAGAAGAAGGCGCCGGCCAGCAACCCGATCAGCGCCAGCCACCACAGGATCACGCCGCAATAGAGCCAGGCGCCGCGCATCGAGCGCCGCAAGAGCTTGGTGCCGAGCTTCGCCCGCACGATCTCGCCATGGCCGTGCAGGTAGCGGGTCTTCCAGCGCCGGAACAGCAGCGGGAAGGCGGCGGTAGAATGCCCGTAGTGATAGACCGACGGCCGGTCCAGCCGGCGCAGCTTCCAGCCGGCCGCGGTCAGGCGGATGCCGAGCTCCAGCTCCTCGCAGGCATGGAGATTGCGGTCGGTGAAATAGCCGAACGGGCGCAGCGCTTCCATGCGGAACAGGCCGCCGCCGTTGAGGTGGTCGTGGATGCCCGGCGTGTCGCTGCCGGATTGCCTGCCCTTGCGGCGGCGGAACTCCAGGGTCATCACCCGGTCCACCACCATGCCGGCGACGCCGGCGAGCTTGGGGTCGGCATCGAGCGCGGCATGCGCTTCCGGCAGGAAGCCGGGGTCGAGCTCCATGTCGCCGTCGAGCAGCAGCAGGCGCTTGCCGCGCGCATATTGGAAGCCGAGCTGGGCGGCGCTGCCGCAGCCGCGGTCCTCGACCCGCGCGAGCTGCACCACCTTGACCGGAAAGCGCGAAGCGACGGCCACCGTCGCGTCCTCGGAGAGGCTGTCGGCGACGATGATCTCGGTGGTCGCGGGATCGGTCGCCGCCATCACCGAGCGCAAACAGGCCTCGATTTTCTCCGCCTCGTTCAGCGCCTTGATGACGACGGAGAGCTCCGGCTGCGCCAGCCTCGGATGCAGTGCGGGCGAGGATTCAGCTTCCGCGCCGGGGAGAGGCGCCGTTGCGACGGGACTGGCCATGAACGCGGAATCCGCTACAGGTGGCGGTAGATCCAGGACGGAATGTAGTGCTTGCGTCGGTTCAGCACCACGCCCTGGAGCTTGCCGCCGGCGGCCTCGATCTCTTCCATCGCCCGCTTCACCACCGGAATGCGGGTGCGGCCCGCCTCGACCACCAGCAGGCAGGAATCGGCGAGGCCCGAGGCGCTGACATAGCTGGCGCCGGTCATCACCGGCGGGCAGTCGATGATGACGATGTTGAAGACATTGCGCAGCCGGTTGAACAGCGACGGCAGCAGGCGGAGATCGATTTCGCTGGGATCATTGGCGCCGTCGATCGGCAGGGCGGCCAGGTCGAAGGCGCCGCCCCGCGGCACCGTCAGCCGCACGGTGCGGATCGGCGCACCGCGGGCGGCCGCCCAAAGCGTCTCCGACGAGGTCAGGCCGAAATGCTTGCACTGATCGGCTGGGCCGGTATTGCCGTCGATCAGCAGCACCGAATTGGTCGGCGAGCGGCAGACCGACACCGCCAGCTCCCGGGCGGCGATCGAGGCGCCTTCGCCGGCCTGCGACGCGTAGATCGCCAGGATCACCGAGCCTTTCTCGATGGCATAGGCATTGACCGCGGCGGTGACGCTCAAGAGGTGGCGGCCGATATCGCTCAGCGCCTCGCGATCCACCATCTTCTTCTCGATGATGGTGTGGCGTTCGCGGAACTGCGGCAGCTGCGCGCCGGCCGTGGTCGCCACCTGGTTGGCGCCGGCGCCCTGGGTCATCGGCAGATGGGTCTCGTCGGCCATGCTAGATCACCTGCCGCAATTCCGGCGGCTGCGACCGGTCGAGCTTCGCCGAGAGCAGCTGGTCGAAATAGGCGACGGTCGCCGCGATCCCCTGGCGGAGCTGCACCGTCGGCTCCCAATCCAGCAGTTGGCGGGCCAGCGTGATATCGGGCTTGCGCTGCTTGGGATCGTCCTTCGGCAAAGGCAGCTCGACGATCGGCACCGCATTGCCGACGACTTCGCGAATCACGTCAGCCAGCTGGCGGATGGTGAACTCGTTCGGATTGCCGAGATTGACCGGGCCGGTCACCGCCGGATCGGTCGCCATCAGGCGCACGAAGCCCTCGATCAGGTCATCGACATAGCAGAAGGAGCGGGTCTGCGCGCCGTCGCCGTAAAGCGTGATCGGCCGGCCCTGCAGCGCCTGCATGATGAAGTTGGAGACCACGCGGCCGTCCTGCGGATGCATGCGCGGGCCGTAGGTGTTGAAGATCCGCCCGACCTTGATCTTGAGGCCATGCTGGCGGTGATAGTCGAAGAACAGGGTCTCGGCGCAGCGCTTGCCCTCGTCGTAGCAGCTCCGGGGGCCGATCGGGTTGACATTGCCCCAATAGGTTTCCGGCTGCGGATGGACGCTGGGGTCGCCGTAGACCTCGCTGGTCGAGGCCTGGAAGATGGTTGCGCGCACGCGCTTGGCCAGGCCCAGCATGTTGATCGCGCCATGGACGCTGGTCTTGGTGGTCTGGACCGGGTCCAGCTGGTAGTGGATCGGCGAGGCCGGGCAGGCGAGATTGTAGATCTCGTCCACCTCGACATAGAGCGGGAAGGTGACGTCGTGGCGCATCAGCTCGAACAGCGGGTTGCTGAGGAGATGCGTGACGTTGGAGCGCCGGCCGGTGAAGAAATTGTCGACGCACAGCACCTCGGCGCCGTCGGCGAGCAGCCGTTCGCAAAGATGCGACCCGAGGAAGCCGGCGCCGCCGGTGACCAGGACGCGCTTGCTCTGACTACTCACGCGAACCTTCCCCTCGGCGTACTGCCCCGGCTTACTTTGATTGCCATTGTGAAAAGCTTTATATCCGTTCGACCCGGCTTGGCCAATCGCGGTGTGCGTTTGCGAAATAATGACTTCGAAACCGACCTTGCTGGAAAACAATGAAAATTTCGATACTGCAAGCGGGGTCGGCCGACGGATCACGGCCAAAGTGGCGATCTGCACACCATCGTGGAAATTCGCCTTAGATCTCAATGACTAGGGCGTATCCTACGTCCCGCCGCACCGCAGCCCTGCGCTCGAGAAAGAAACCCACCCCTTCATGCTCCGCGACAGCGCCATCTACATCCTGAGCCGGGTGGTGCCGAGCGGCCTCGGCTTCGTCACCGGCATGGCGCTGACCTGGCTGCTGACGCCGCACGCCTTCGGTCTCTACGGCCTCGGGCTCACCATCGTCGTGCTGGTGGCGGGCATCTTCTTCGACTGGCACGGCCTGAGCTTCATGCGCTTCTTCCAGGCCAATGCCGAAGACCCGCGCTTCATGCCGACCGTGGTGCAGACCTTCCTGCTTCTCTGTCTCGCCAGCCTGGTGATCGTGCCGCCGGTGCTGCTGATCGGCGCCGCGATCTTCGGCGCGCCGGACCGCGAGTACGAATGGCTGATCGCGATTTCGCTGCCGGGCTGCTGGGCCTATGCCTGGTTCGAGCTGGCGGCGCGGGTCCAGGTCGCGCGGTTCAACCCGAAGCGATATTTCTGGATGAATCTCATCCGCAACATCCTGATCCTGGCCTTCGGCCTGGCCGCCGCCTGGGCCTGGCACAGCGCCTATCCGGTGCTGGCCAGCAGCTTCCTGGCAATGCTGGTCGCCGGGCTGCTGTTCCGCATCCCGCATTGGAGCCTGCTGCCGAAGCGCTTCGACATGGACATGGCGCGCCGGCTCTTCGTCTTCGGCTGGGCGATGGCCTTGGTGCGGGCGCTGGGCGCGGCGTCCTTCGCGGCCGACCGCTTCCTGCTGGAGTTCATGATCGGCACCGACGCGGTCGGCTTCTACACCGCGGCCTACCAGCTGGCGCAGACCACGATCATCACCATCGGCGCCGGGATCGGCTCCGCCACCTATTCGCTCGCGGTGCGCGCGGTCGAAAGCGGCGACGCGGCGGCCTTGGAACGGCAGCTCTCGCGCAACAGCACTTTGCTTCTGGCGCTGCTGCTGCCGGCATCGGTCGGTGCGGCGATGGTCTCGCCCACCTTGGCCAAGCTCTTCGTCGGCCCGGACTATGTCGGGCCGGTCGCCAGCATGACCGCCTGGATGGCGCTGGCCGCCTTCTTCTTCGGCTTCCGCGCCAACTACCTCGACCACGCTTTCCAGCTCGGCCACAAGACGCACCGGCTGCTGGCGGTGGTCGCGGTCACCGCCGCGGTCAACCTGCTGCTCGAGATTCTGCTGATCCCGCGCTATGGCGCGGTCGGCGTCGCCATCGCCAACCTGATCGCGGGCGCGATCGGCCTCGCGGCGGCGGCTTGGGCGGCGCGTTCGGTGATGGCGATGCCGATCGCCTGGCGCGATGCCGCGAAGACCGCCGTCGCCGTGCTGGCAATGGCGCTCTTCCTCTGGCCGTTCTATGGGCGCGACGATCTCCTGTCGCTCATGGCCGCTGTGATCGGCGGCGGCGCGGTCTACGGCGCCGTGCTGCTGGCGCTCGACGCGATGAACTTGCGCAGCGTCGTGAAGCGGCGCCTCGCGCGCTTCGCCTAGGCCCCAGGAAACTTAGGCCTTGGCGGGCGCCTCGTCCTTGCGGCCGTAGACGTCGTCGAGCCGAACGATGTCATCCTCGCCGAGGTAGGAGCCGCACTGGACCTCGATCAGGGTCATCATCTTGTCGGTCTTGTTCTCCAGGCGGTGCTGCGTCCCGACCGGGATATAGGCGCCCTCGTTGGCCGCGAGCGGGAAGGTCTTGTCGCCGACCGTGACCGTGGCGATGCCATCGACCACCGTCCAATGCTCCGAACGCTTGAAGTGCTTCTGCAGCGAAAGCCGGCCGCCCGGCTTCACAGTCAGGCGCTTCACCTGGAATCCGTCGCCGTCGTGCAGGCCCTGGTAGAAGCCCCAGGGCCGATGCACGACCTTGTGGTTCTGCACTTCGTCGCGATTGGCCTCCTTCAGCTTCGCAACCAGCTTCTTCACGTCCTGGGCCTTGGCGAGATCGGAGACCAGCACCGCATCGTCGGTGACGACGACGGCCAGATTCTCGACGCCGACCAGCGTGGTCAGCTGGCGGTCGCTCACAACCAGGCAGTTCTTCGCATCCTCGACCACCACGTCGCCGCGCATCGCGTTGCCGTCTTGATCGCGTTCCGAGATGGCCCAGAGCTCCGACCAGGCGCCGACGTCGGACCAGCCGGCGCGCAAAGGCACAGTGGCGGCGCGATCGGTGCGCTCCATGACGGCATAGTCGATCGAATCCGACGGGCTCTTGGCGAAAGCCTCGGCATCCAGGCGCAGGAAGTCGAGGTCCGAGGTGCGGCCGGCGAGCGACGCCTTGGCGGCTTCCAGGATCTCCGGCGCGTGGCGCGCCAGCTCGGCGAGGAAGAAGGCGGCGCCGAACACGAACATGCCGCTGTTCCAGAAATGCCGGCCGCCCCGCAGCATCGCCTCGGCGCGCGCGGCATCCGGCTTCTCGACGAAGGAGGCGACCCGGAAGGCGCCGTCGACGCCCGCCACGCCGGCGCCGTGCTCCATATAGCCATAGCCGGTCTCCGGCCGTGACGGCGGAATCGAGAAGGTCACCAGCAGGCCTTGCCGCGCCGCGGCCACCGCGATGTCGAGCGCGCCATGCAAGGCCGCGACGTCGCGGATCGAATGATCGGAGGGCGCCACCACGATCGTCGCATCGGCATGCTCCTCGAGCGCCAGCAAGGCCGCGATCGCGACGGCGGGCGCGGTGCCGCGGCCGACCGGCTCCAGCACCAGCGCCAGCGGCGCCACGTCCACCGCCTGCAGCTGGTCGGCGATGGTGAAGCGGATCGCCTCGCTGGTGATGACCAGCGGTGCCGCAAAGCGGCTGCGATCGGCGAAGCGCAGCGCCGTATCCTGGACCAGCGAGCGGTCGCCGATCAGCGCGATCAGCTGCTTCGGGTATTCCTGGCGGGAGAGCGGCCAGAGCCTGTTGCCGGCGCCGCCAGCGAGGATCACCGGAATGACGGGCGGCACGGGGCGGACGGTCTGGCGCGGATTGGGTTCGGACACGGTCATCCTTTCCGGTCGGGATGAAGGGTGGTGAGCAAGTTTACAGGCGCTACTGAATGCAGTCTATTGCACTGCACAAAAGAGAAATCAGCAAGCAGTTTCTTGTACTTGGCTGATGAAAACCGGCGCCTTGCCGCTGGCCAGCCGGTAGGGAGATTCGCGGATGTCGATCCGCAGGTCCACGTTGTGCGGGACCTTGAGATAGAATTTGCGCTTGAGGATCGCCAGCGTCTCCTCGCTGTACTGGGCATTCGGCACCACCACCATCAGCACCGCGGCCGGGTCGAGCTGCACGATCTGCACCGAGGCCGCGCCATCGACGCCGGAGGGCACGCGGTCGAGGCCGAAGACCCGCGATCCATCGGCAAGCTTCAGGCAATCCGAGCGGCGGCCTTCGATGCCGTTGAAGGTCGAGAGGCCGAGCGAGATCTTCTCCCGCTCGCCTTCGCTCTCCGCGGCTTGCTCAGGCAGCACCGCGATGTCGCCGATGTCATAGCGCAGCAGCGGCTGGGCGCGATTCCAGAACGGCGTGCCGACGATGCTGCACTTGCCGTCCGGCCCGGGAATGAGCTCCGGATAGGCGTAGGGGAAAATGAACCGGTAGACCCCGTCCTCGAGCGAATAGGCGGCGCAGCTGCGCTCGGTCTGGCCGTAATAGTCCAGCAGCGGCGCGCCGAAGACGCGCTTCACGCGTTCGCGCAGGCCGGTGCCCAAGGTCTCCGACGAGGTGATGCAGAGCTTGAAGCGGATCGAGGAGTTCCTGGGCTCGGCAAGATGCGTCAACAACTCGAGGCTGCTCGGATAGCAGGTCAGGATCTCCGGCTGGAATTCCTGCAGCTTGCGCTCGTAATGCGGAAAGGTCCGGTTGGTGAGATGCACCGAGGAGAAGACGACCTTGTTGCGCCCGACATCGACCCAATAGGGCGGCGCGGGATCGTTCGGGTCTTTCACCTCGTCGCCGCGCAGCACGGCGATCCGGCTGTTGCCGTAATCGAGGCCGACTTTCGCGGCCATCCAATCGAACATCGCCTGCTCAACTGCCAGGGACTGGATCGAACGCTTCAAACGCAGCGGCTGGCCGGTGGTTCCACTGGTCGCCACATCGACCTGGGGGACCAGGGTGCGGCGCTGGAAATCTCCGGCTTCGTTCTGCAGCCGGGCTTTGGACAACAGCGGCCATTCGCCGAACGGCCGCGCGAAATTATAATCGCGATAGCCCGGCAGCCTTGCGGCCCAGCGCGCGACCCGGGCGCGCAGCTTTTCCGCCATGGCACGCCGCGTCTCGAGGTCGGCGTCCTCCATCTGCTCGAGGGCGTCGCGAAATTCAGAGTAGAAAAAGGGATTCCGCTTGATCAGCCGTTCGGCGGCGGGGATCTGTTTCAGGAACAAAAACATGCCGGCGCCTGACTCGAGAGCGGCGAAGTTCCAAGTTCGATCATGGACACCGGCGGATGCAAGGAACTCCGGAACGACAGTAAGGAGCCTCAGGTTTCTAACGAAGCGCAGAATTGGCGTCAAGAAACCGACCTCCGAAACCCGCCCTAATCCCCTTTTCTATCACCATGGTGCAGCGCGCCGGTGGTGCACTTCCCACGCGCGGAAGCCCCAATGTCAGGGGCGTTGGCATGATGGCGTGACGGTCTGCGAGGTTCTGGTGAAACGGCGGGAAATGTGAAAACCTGCACCCGCGCATGGCAGGTTCCTGACAAGGCCTGCCCCGCGGTCTTCCGCCACCTGCTTGTGCAACGAGGGCTTCGCGTGCAAAAGGACCGGGTGGAGGAAAAGGCGACAACCTCCATTAACCCTGATGCACGGAGAGCGAGGCGCTCGAATGCGGCAAGCGATTGTTCTGGTCTTGGCGGTTCTGATGTTGGGTGTCGGCGCCTGCGCGCCGAAGGTGAAGACCAACACGATTAACCAATTCAACGCCGAATATGATCGGGTCAAGAGCCAGGGCTATCAGATCCAGCCGGGCGACACGCTCGACATCACCTTCTTCTACACGCCGGAATACAACGCGACCTCGGTGCCGGTCCGGCCCGACGGCAAGATCCAGCTCTCGCTGGTGGGCGACTTCCCCATCGCCGGCATGACGCCCGACCAGGCCGCCGAGGAGCTGAAGAAGATCTACACCAAGGAGTTGAAGAACCCCGACCTCGCCGTCATCGTGAAGACTTTCGGCGCCAGCGCCGTCGTGGTCCAGGGCGAGGTCCGCAATCCGGCGCAGATCCCGCTGATCGGCAATGCGCGGCTGCTGCAGATCATCAGCCAGGCCGGCGGCTTCCTGCCGACCGCCGATATCCGCAACGTCACGATCGTGCGCCACTCGACCGGCGGCAAGCCGCTGGTCACCGTGGTCAACCTCCAGGACGCGCTGCAGGGCGTGAACACGGCCAACGACATACCGATGCTGCCGGGCGACGTGGTCTTCGTGCGGTCGCTGAAGACCAACGAGAATCGTCCCGCGGCGCCTCTGTTCTCCGCTCCGGCACCCGAGCCGCAGTAGGCGCGGCGCGGGCCGGAACCGTTCCAGCGTGTGAGGCCGATCAGTTTTTCGTCACCGACCGCATTTTCGGCGTGCGGCGCAGGACTAAGTGACTATATCTCTCACCGGATTATCGGGCGAGTGGCGGCGCCCGGTGGTCGGCGCTCCGGGGGGAGCCGCTCGGTAAGGGTGGATGGATGAGTGCCTTCGTAAAAAGCATTCCGCTGGCGGATCGCCTGATCCGAAGAAATCCGCTCTATTACCGGCGCTTTCGCCGGCTGCTGGCCGAGGGCGAGAGTGCGACCCTCGCCGAGCGCCGTGCCATGGCGGCAGAACTGCTGGCGCGCAACCGGGCCTGGGCGGAGTCGCTGCCGGGCTATGCCGGCTGCAATCTCGAACAGCCGCTCAGCGAGCAGCCGATCCTGGTCAAGGAAACTTTGCAGAGCCGCGCCGACGCGTTTCAGGCGCGCAGCTGGCTGCCGGTCGCCCATGCCGCCACCGGCGGCTCGACCGGCGTCCCGCTCCGGCTGGTGCGCACCTTGCAGTCGCTGACCATGGAACAGGCGATGATCGATCACCTGGCCGCCAAGGCCGGGATCGATCTGCCGCGCGCCAAGATCGCGGTGCTCCGGATCGACCGCATCAAGGACCCGAATGACGAGACCCCGCCGTTCTGGCGCCAGTCCGGGCCGCAGCGGCTGGTGCTCTCCTCGATGCATCTCAATGCCAAGCGCTACCCGGATTTCGCGCGGGCGCTAAAGGAGTTCCGCCCCGATGTCCTGCTGGCCTTGCCCAGCAGTCTCGAACTGCTGACCGACCTCGCCAGCGAGCGCGGCGCGCCGTTCGGGTTGAAGCTGGTGATCACCTCGTCGGAGATGCTCCGACCGGGGCTGCGCGCGCGGGTGAAGCATTGCTTCGGCGCCGCGCTGATCGACTATTACGGCATGGCCGAGCGGGTCTGCGCCGCCTACTCGACTGAAGACGGACTCTACCGCTTCATCTTTCCCTATGGATTGCCCGAGCTGCTGAAGATCGAGGAAGGGCGCTACCGCATCCTCGGCACCAGCTTCTGGAATCGCTGCCAGCCGCTGCGCCGCTACGACACCGACGACATCGCGCTCCTGCCGGGGGGAATCTCCGCCGAACAGCTGGAGCGCATTGCCCTCGGCCTCGATCCCTTCTTCGGCATCGAAGGCCGGACCACCGACTATTTCCTGCTGGCCGACGGCTCGCGGATCTACACCATGGACCAAGTTCCGCTCGGCGTGACCGGCGCGGCGACGGTGCAGCTCATCCAGGAGTCGCTCGACGCCGCGGTGGTGGTGGTGGTGCCGAACGGGAAGTTCTCCGAGAACACCCTGGAAGTGATCCGCCACAACTTCTATCAGCGGGCGCCGCGCACGGTGAAGGTGCGGGTCGAGGTGCGTGACACGCCGCACCGCTTGGCCAACGGCAAGGCGCCGGTCTTCATCAGCAATCTCGCGCGCGCATGAGCGCGCGCCAGACTGTGCTGGTCCTGACGCCGCTCGGGCGCGGCGGCATGGGCGGGATCGACCGCCTGATGGACGAGATCCGCCGCCGCTCTGCCACTGCGGCACCCGATCTCGAGGTCAAGTTCCTCACCACCCGCGGCCAGGGGCACATTCTGCTCTCGCCGTTCTACTGCGCCGCCGCGGCGCTCGCGCTCATCTGGTATCGGCTGACGCGCGGGCGCTGCCTTTGCCATGTCAACCTCGCCTCGATGGGCAGCACCTTGCGCAAGCTGTTCCTCACCGGGCTCGCGACCCGGCTGGGCCATGCCACGGTCATCCATCTGCACGGCGCGCTGTTCCACGAATACCACCGCGGCGTCGGCACCCTTCAGCGCGCGCAGATCGACCGCATGTTCCGCGACGCCGCGCGCGTCATCGTGCTCGGCAGCGTCTGGCGGAACTTCGTCGCCGAGACCTTCCATCTCCCCGATGCGCGCATCCTGGTGCTGCCGAATGCCAGCGCCGCCCGGCCGCCGCGGGCGCCGGAAGCGGTGCCGCCTGAGATTCTCTTTCTTGGCCGGTTGGGCGAACGCAAGGGCGTGCCGGTCCTGGTCAAGGCCCTCGGCCTGCTCTCGGCGCGCGGGTTGGACTGGCGCGCGGTGATCGCCGGCGACGGCGATGCCGCGCCTTATCGTGCCGAGGTCGAACGGCTGGGGCTGGCGGGGCGCGTGACCTTCCCCGGCTGGCTCGGCGAGCCCGAGGCGCATGCGCATCTATCCCGCGCGGCGGTCCTGGTCCTGCCTTCCGAGGCTGAGGGCCTGCCGATGGCCGTGGTCGAGGCTTTCGCCTGGGGCGTGCCGGTCATATCGACGCCGGTCGGGTCGACCCCGGACATCCTGCATGACGGCATCGAAGGGCTGATGATCCCGGTCGGCGATGCGGAAGCCCTGGCCGGCGCGTTGCAGCGCCTGATCGCCGATCCGGCATTGCGCCGCCAGCTCGGCGCCAATGCTCGTGCCTGCTTCGCGCAGCAACTCGACTTCACGCCATATATGGAAAAGCTCGCCGCCTGCTGGCGCGCGGCTATGCCGCAAAGCTAGGCTGGATCGTCACCGGCTCCGCCGAGCGGAAGATGAAGCGTGCGGTGGACGAGGTCGCCTGCTTGGGCTGCAAGTTCACGCCCCGCAACCCGCGCTGCTGCAACGCTGCGAGCACTTCCGGCAGCAGCAGGAGTGTCGCAGCGATGGCGCTCTCCTGCGGCTCGGTGATCGCGGCGTCGTGCAGCAGCAGGATGCCGCCTTCGAGGTCGCGGGATTCCATCAGCCGCGCGGTTGTCTCCGCACAGGCCTGGCGGATCTCTGCCTCCGGTCGCGGCCGGCTGGCGATCCGATAATCGGCGATGGCGTGGCTCCACCAGGCGAATTGAACATCGGGATGGAAGCGCCGCATCGCGCGGTGGATCGCGGCGGCGCGCAGCCCGGCATTGTAGGGCAGGCGGATGAGATAAGTGGCCGGCGTCGGCCGATGCCTTGCGAGCAGGGCCTCGGTGCGCGCCATGGCCTGCGCGGCGTCATCGGCTTGCGCCGGGCCGTAGCGCTGGTGATCCCAGCCATGGGCATAGACCGTGTGTCCCGCGGCGACCAGGGCCGCCACGAGATCCGGATGACGCTCGACGCGCACGCCGCAGAGAAAGAAGGTCGCCTGGGCGCCGGCCGCTGCGAGCGCCGCAATGAGATGCGGCGTGGTGGCGGGATCCGGCCCGTCGTCGAAGGTGATCGCGATCTCGCCGGGGGTGTCGATGCGGCGGATGACCGGCGACCAATGGCCGAGGGAGAGGCGAAAGGGGATCAGGGCTCGGACTCCGCGCTGGCGGCTTCCGATGGCGCGACCACAGTCGTGCGATCGCCGAAGACCGCGCGATAGGCCGCGAGCAGCGGCGCCACCGAATAGTTCCAGGCCAGCACGGCGCGCACCCGCGCATGGCCGGCGGCGCCGAGCCGCTTGCGGCGCTCCGGATCGTCCAGCAAGGCGGCGATGCCCTGCGCCAAGGCCCGTTCGTCGTTGGCGGTGACGAACATCCCGGCATCGCCGGCCGAGATGCGGGTCTCGTGCAGGTCGTAGGAGAGGACCGGCAGGCCGAAGAACATGTATTCGATCACCTTGTTCATCGTGCTCTGGTCCGACCAGGCATTCTTCGGATCGGGGTCGACGCCGATATCGGCGGTCGAGAGCACCCGGCAGAGATCTTCGTCGCTGACGCGTCCGGTGAAGCTGCACATCTCCTGGACGCCGATCTCGACGGCATAGTCGGCGATCGCCTTCTGGTGCGGGCCGCCGCCCATGAAGATGCAATGCACGTCGGTCCGCTTCAGCTCGTCGCGCAGGATCTTCACCGCGCGCACCAGGTGATCGACGCCGTCCTGTTTGCAGATCTCGCCGAGATAGGCGATCAGGAACGGCTTGCCCTGGCGCCACTTCGGGTCGGGTTCGTAGACCTTGAAGCGCGAGAGATCGGGGCCGGAGCGGACGATGAACACATCCTCCGCCCGCTTGCCGCCGCGTTCGACGGCGATGCGCTTGTGGCTCTCGTTCGTGGTGATGACGATCTGTGCCGCCTGGAAGGTCATGCGCTCCAGGAACAGCAGCGCCTTGAACAGGGCGCCGCCTTCCTCGCGGGTCGCCGGCCGCTCGAACTTGACCGCGAACATTTCCGGCGAGAGATCGTGATGGTCGAAGATGAAGCGCTTGCCGAAGGCGCGCCAGAACCAGGCCAGCGGCCAGTAGGTCTCCGGCGGATTGCAGACGTGCAGCACGTCGAAGCCGCGGCCCGCGATCTGCACCTTCAGGCTCAAGAGCGCCGTCGCCAGGAAGCACCAGAGGAATTCCAGCACGAAGCCCAGCTTGCCCTGGGCGTCGATCGGCAGCGGATAGCGGTGGATGTCGATGTCCTCGAGCGTCTCGCGGCCGGCGTTGAAGCCGCGCATCTTCGGGCAGATCACGCTGACCCGATAGCCGTGCTTCGCCAGCGTGGTCGCCTCGAGCCAGACCCGGCGGTCGAAGGGCACCGGCAGGTTCTGGACGACGATCAGCACGCGGTTCTTGCTCACGCGGAGACCTTCCCAAAGCTACTGGCGCCGCGCGGCGCTTCTGCAGCGCCGTTCGCGAGCTTGGTTTCGAGACTTTCCCCTGCGGACATCTCACCCGATCCGATCAACACGGCGGTCGGCATTTTCTCACCGAATGCCGGCGAAAACCAGCCGAGCGGCGGCCGCTCCTCGCCGCGGTGCAAGGCCCATGACAGTTTCTCCGGCAGATCGATGACCGCGGCACCGCCCGGCCAATGGAGAGCCGCCCGATGGCCGGCGAGCGCCACCTGCACGCTGGGATGCAGGTGAAAGGCGAGGCGCACCGGCACCGGCGCCGCAGCCTCGATCCGGTCGATGATGACGAGAGTCTCCGCCGGCCGATCCAGGGCGAAGCTGCGGAAATGCGTGACCTTGGCCGCGAGGCGGCGATAGCCGTCATGGGCGGCGGTGAGTTCCGCCCGATCGCCGGCCTCGATGCCGCTCATCGCCTCGACCCAGGTCGTCGGCTGCGTGGACCAGAGGAAGGGACCGGCTTGCAGCGCCTGATCGACGCCCGCGATCTCCAGCGTGTTATGCGCCAGGGTCGAGCGGAAATAGCGCCGCCACGCCGGTTCGCCCTGGTAGCAATAGGTGCCGGGATCGACCAGCACCGGCCGGCCGCCGATCCAGAGCTCGAAAGCAAGCGCATCGGCATGCCCATGGGCCGCGGTCGAAAGAAAGCCATGCGGTCCATGATCGACGCGGGCCGAGATCGCGTCGTCGGCGGTGCGCAGGAAGGTGATGCCCGCCTCCTTGAAATGGTTCGGGCGTTTGCCGGGTCGAAGCTCGCCGCGATGCCGATGGACGACAAGCGGCGCCACGACCGACGCCAGGACAGAACCGCCCGAAACCTTCGGCCACCAGTCGCAAGCCCCGAGCAGGGCCGCGGCGAGCTCCAGCAGCGGCGGCCATGGCCCCGTCTCCGGCGCATCCACCATCAGCGCGACGGCGTCGTCGCCGTCGCCTTGGCGCGGCGCCTCGAGGCCGGGTCCGAGATTCGCGGCCAGCGCATCCGCCATCCGTGTTGCCACGCGCCGGAAATCGTCGGAGAGCGGCCGCCCGGCGGCCTCGCCTTCCGCCGCCGCCAGCAGAAACAGCCCGAGGACATAGCCGTGATAGCCGAAGGCCAGTTCCCGGTTGAGGCCGTCGGCGAAGGTCTGGGTGATGGCTTCCTGTTCCAGGATGCCGGCGGCGAGGCCCGCCCAGCGCGTCTGCAGCGGCGTGCCGGAGAAGGCGGTGGCGGCGACGAAGAGGCCGGCGGCCTCGGCGATCAGGTGGTTGTTGGCGGAGGATCCGCGGCTGTGCAGCACCGCCAGCCAGCGCTCGTGGTGATGCAGCTGCAGCAGGAAATCGGGATTGCGCTCGAAGAGATCGGCGACGCCTGGCCAATCGCCCAGCAACCGCCGGGTCCAGACGAAGGCGATCAGCCGCATGCCGATCTCGATCCCGCTCAGCCAGTGGATGCCCTGGAGCGGCGGATTGGCGCGCCACCAGGATCGGAGATGCGTCGCCGCGTGTTGCGCGAAACGCGTCTCGCCGGAGAGCCGGTAGGCGGCGGCCAGGACCGTGACATGATGGAGCCGCGACGGCTCCCAGACATATTTGACCGTGCCGACCTGCCCCGGGTCGCGATAGGGCACGGCGAAGCAATATCGCCGAGGATCGGAGCGGATGCCGGTGCGGACGTCGCGATGCCAGTCCGGATCGGCGGTGGCGGTGTCGAAGTTGTGCCCGAACATATTCCAGCGCCCGGCCAGGATCTCCTGCGCTGCGCGCAGCACGCCCTGCCTGGCGCTCGGACCCACGTCGACCAGGGCGGGCAGCTTGGCGCCGCTCCAGGCGATGCTGCCAACGGCGGGCCCCCTAGGCGTGGCGAAGCGCCAGGCCTGCTGGATCGCGGCCGTGCGTGCGCGCCAGGCGATCTCGGCGAGCGACATCCGGCGCAGCCGGCGGAGATACCAACCGAAGTCCAATCGAGCCTCGTTTCTGGAGAAGCCGGCCTACTTCGCCGGCAGTGGCTTCAGATCGGGCAGGGCCGCGACGACGGGGACACTGAAGATCCGTTCCGCGCCCTCGACGGTGATGATCGTGTTGCCGAAGGAGAGCGACATCAGCGCGATCAGCCCGGCGATCACCAAGCCGATCGCGACGCCGGCCAGGCCGAAGAAGGTCTTCTTCGGGAAGACCGGCCGGGGCTCCAGTCGCGGCGCATCGATGATCGAGACGCTGGAGACCTTGGCCTGGTCCATGTTTTCGGCCAGCCGCGCCTGCTCCAGGTTGGTGCGCAGAGTCTGCAGGTCGGCGGTCAGGCTCTGGATCTGGCGCTCCAGGTTGTTGACCTCGAGCTCGCTCGCCTGGAGCTGCTTCAGCTGGTCGTCGAAATTGGCGATCTGGCTCTTGTAACCCTCGATCTGCGAGGTGATCGGCGTCAACTCCGATTGTGCGGTCAGCAGCTGCTGGTCGATCGAGGCCAGCAGCGGGTTGGCGCCGGTCCGGGTCTTGGTCGAGCTCGGCGATTGCGCCTGCTTCACGAACTGCTCGGCCTGGGCGATCTGCGCGCGGATCTGCACCATGGCGGGCGCGGTCGGCTGGTAGCGCTCCAGCATCTCCTGCTCCTTCTGGCGGAGCGCCATCAACTGCTGCAGGGCCTCGCTCGAGGTCTGCGACGAAGGATCGGTCTCGCTCTCGAGCGCCGCCATCTTCGGCGTGTTGGCCTTGCTTTTTTTCAGGAAGGCGACCTGCTGCTCCAAGGCGCTTTCCTTGATCTCGGCGTCATGCAGCAGGGTCTGCACCGCGGCGCGCTGGGTGATCAGGCTGGCGCGCTGCTCGGGAATCGAGAAAGCCCCGGTCTGGTTCTGGTAGGCGATGCGCTTGGCGTCGAGCGCCTCGAGATCCTTCTGCTTGGCGGCGATCTGCTCCTGGATCGGCTGGATCTGCCCCGTGCTGTAGACGTTGACGTGACGCGCCTGGAAATCGGTCAGCAGCGCCGTCAGCACCCGGGTGGCGATCTCCGGATCCTTGCTCCGGAACCCGACGTTGACCACGGTCGAAAGGTCGATCGGATCGACCCGGAGCTGGGATTCGAAGCGCATGACCGCGCGCTCGAGCGCCACGTCTTCCGGGGCCGCGGCGAGATCGGGGTAGAGGCTGCCGACCGACACCTTCTTCAGGGTCGATTCGGCCAGATCCTTGCTGTTCAGGATCTCGACCTCGGATTTCACGATCTCGGCCATGGAGGAGGAGGGCAGGGCGAACTCGTTCTGGCCCATGCTCGCGGCCGGCATGAACTCGCGGCCCGGCTTGATCAACAGCTTCGCGTCCGCCTGGTAGACCTTTGGCAGGGTGAAGGCCAGGATGACGGCGACCACCGGCGGTGCGATCAATGCGAGCGCGATCCACCGCACATTGCGGAAGACCGCGGCCAGCAATTCCCGAACCGAAGGCAAAGCACTCAAGCTCATCTCTCCCCAAGCTGATCATCCGGGACGCGCTCCCGGTCGGCGGCGCTCATTTGTACCCGTTTTGCCGCAGATTCCTTAACGAAAACACGCGCTTCCGACGGATGGAATTCCGTCCGGGGAGGCGCAGGAACAGCGCGCCTCGCCCGTGTGTCTTCGCGGGCAGAATAGGCGCGTCGCATCCGGGCGGGGAGGCCACCAGAGACGGATTCCACGATGCGATACATTATGGTATGCGAGTTTCGTTCACGCGACGATCACACTCGGCGTGAACGTCATGCTCTAAATCGTTAGCCAGTGGAAGCTGGCTCAGTCAGTCGCGCGGCCGGGATTTTGCCGAAGATCAAGCCGCCATGGGGCTTCGGCGCATTGGATCGGGGAGTGGGTTGGGATGGATGGGTGGTTTCTTCAGGCGGCGCAGAAGCGTCGGGTGGGAGACGCCGCCGGGGCACCGTCCGCGCGCTTCTATATCGAACCGCCGATCCTCGGCCTGCTGTTCCTGGTGCTCGATATCGCGCTGTTCGCAATTCCGGGTCTGCTGCTCGCGAATCGCGCCGGCCTGCTGACGGCGGACAGCCCGGCAACCATGCAGACCGGGCTCGCGCTCTGCCTCGCGACCGCCTTCTTCTTCGCGGCGGCCCGCGCCTTCGACATCCATGACGGCCTGAAGATCATGCGCCGCTCGATGCCGGCGCAGGTCGCGCTCAGTCTGATCGGGACCGCCGGTCCGGTCCTCGCCTTGCTGCTGATCTGCCGCGTGCTCACCGGCGACGCGCCGGCAGCGCATCCGGTCACCTCCTGGCTGTTGGCCTGGGCGACCTGGAGCGGCGGCGGCGCGCTGGCGCTGCAGATCCTGGCGCGACCCGTGGTGCAGCACTGGCGGCAGGCGAGCCTTACCGGGCATCGCGTCGCGATCGTCGGCTCGGGCGAGCCGGCACAGCGGCTGGTGAACTGGCTCGAAGCCAATGCCGACGACGTGGTGCAGGTGGTCGGCCTGTTCGACGACCGCCGCGGCCGCGGGCCGGACCGGGTGGGACTTTCGCATCTCATCTGCGGCACGACCGAGGATCTCATCGAATACTATCGCCGGGCGCCGATCGACAAGATCATCATCGCGCTGCCGCACCACGCCGAGGAGCGGCTGCTCGCGATCCTGCAGCGGTTGAAGCAGCTGCCGGTCGATATCGCGCTCGCGCCGGACCTGGTCGGCTTCCGCGTGCCGGATTCCACAACTTCGGAGATGGCCGGCCTGCAGATGCGCTCGCTGGCGCAACGGCCGCTGCGCGCCTCGCAGCGCTTCATCAAGGACCTGTTCGACCGCTCGCTGGCCGCGCTGCTGCTGCTCCTGCTGGCGCCGCTGCTGCTGATGCTGGCTTTGGGCGTTAAGCTCTCCGGCAGCGGCCCGGTATTCTTCCGGCAGGAGCGCCACGGTCTCGGCAACCGGGTTTTCCGGGTGCTGAAGTTCCGCACCATGCGCACGGCGCTGCACGATCCGAGCGGCCGGCGCCAGACCGAGCGCAACGATCCGCGCGTGACCCCGTTCGGTGCCCTGCTGCGGCGGACCAGCCTCGACGAGCTGCCGCAGCTGATCAATGTCCTCAAGGGCGACATGTCGCTGGTGGGGCCGCGCCCGCTCCCGCTGCAGATGCGGGTCGACGACCGGCTGAACTACGAGATCGTCGCCGAATACGCGTTCCGCCATCGGGTGAAACCCGGCATTACCGGCTTGGCGCAGGTGAAGGGGCATCGCGGCGCGGTCAGCACCGCCGAGGCGCTGAAGTCGCGGATCGCCTATGATCTCTATTACATCGACCACTGGTCGCTCTGGCTCGACCTGAAGATCCTGGCCATGACCAGCGCCGCCTGCGTCTTCGGGAAGAATGCCTTCTAGACAGGCCTCCGCCGCGCGTCGAATATCATCTCAACGTCTCGTTCTCGGGGTCTCTATGCGCATTTCGGTCTTTGGCATCGGCTATGTCGGTGCCGTCTCCGCCGCTTGCCTGGCGGGCGACGGCCATGACGTCGTCGCGGTCGATACCAATCCCGCCAAGGTCAAGATGATCAACGACGGTGTCGCGCCGATCGTCGAGACCGGCCTCGCCGAGCTGGTGCGCGAAGGGGCCCGCAGCGGCAAGCTGCGCGCCACCACCAGCGCGTCCGAGGCGGTCATGGGCAGTGCCGCCTCGCTGGTCTGCGTCGGCACGCCCAGCCTCGGGAACGGCAATCTCGATCTCGCCCAGGTGGAACGGGTCTGCGAGAGCATCGGCGCGGCACTGGCGAAGAAGAGCGACTTCCATGTGGTCATCATCCGCTCCACCATGCTGCCGGGCTCGATGGCCGAGGTGGTGAAGCCCGCCTTGGAGCGGAGCTCCGGCAAACGCGCCGACAGCGATTTCGGTCTCGCCATCTTCCCGGAATTCCTGCGCGAAGGCTCGGCGATCCGCGACTATCGCGAGGCCGGCGCCGTGATCTTCGGCGTCGCCGACCCGGAGACCGAGCGCGTCTTGAAGGAGATCAACAAGGACGTGCCCGGCCAAGTTCACGTCACCGACCTCGGCACCGCCGAGGCGGTCAAATACGCCAACAATGCCTGGCACGCGACCAAGGTGGTGTTCGCCAACGAGATCGGCGCGCTCTGCAAGGCCCATGGCATCGACAGCCACAAGGTGATGGAGATCGTCTGCGCCGACCGCAGGCTGAACATCTCGACCGCCTACCTCAAACCAGGCTTCGCCTATGGCGGCTCCTGCCTGCCGAAGGATCTCCGGGCGTTGCGCTACCGGGCGCGCGCCCGCGATCTCCATTTGCCGATGCTGAACGCGCTCTCGGAATCGAACGAGCTCAGCATCCAGAACGTGGCCGAGCTGGTGATGAATGCCGGCAGCCGCAAGGTCGGGCTGATCGGCCTCTCCTTCAAGGCCGGCACCGACGACTTGCGCGAGAGCCCGGCGGTTGGCCTGGCCGAGCGGCTGTTCGGCAAGGGCTATGACCTGAAGATCTTCGACGCCAACGTCAACTACGCCAAGCTGATGGGCTCGAACCTCTCTTATATCCAGCAGCATATCCCCCATCTCTCCGAGCGGCTGACCGACGACCTGAACGCGGTGGCACGCCACGGCGACACCATCGTCGTCACCCATTCCGATCTCGGCGGCGCCTCCTTCCCGAAGCTGCGGCCCGAGCAGACCGTGATCGACCTCGTGCGCCTGCCCGCCGCGGCGCAGGCGGGCGGCCGCTATGTCGGGCTTTGCTGGTAGCCTAGGACAGTCCGCGGGTCGCGAGAGGAAGGCCGGGAATCGGCCCGACCTTGGTGTTGCTGAGGTCGATGTCCCGGCGATGCGTATCCTGGAAATTCGCGCCGCGCAGATCGGCATGCGCGAGGTTGGCGCGGGTCAGGTTGGCGCCGCGGAAGTTCGCGGCAATCAGCAGGGCGGCGCTCATCTGCGCTTCCGCCAGGAGCGCCCCGGAAAGATCGGCGAGGCAGAGATTCTGGCCGGAGAAATCGGCCGCCGTCAGGTCGGCGCAGGAGAAGTCGGCGCGGGCGCCTTCGCTGCCCTGGCTCTTCACCCAGATCGCGTGGTCGCTCACCATCCGTGCCACGTCCTCGGGCTTCAGGCGGCGGAACTCCGGCCCCTTCATCCGCAACACGTCCAGCCGCGTGCTCATATTGCCGGCGATGATGGCGCCGGAGAAATCGGTGTCCCCCATATGCGCACCGGCGACCACCGCGTCGCTGATCTCGGCATGCGCGAAGTTGGCGCCGCGCAGATCCGCGGCCATCAGGTTGGTCGCGGACAGCAGCGCGCCGGAGAAGTCGGCGTTGCGCATTTTCGCTTCCGCGAAGTTCACCCGCGTCAGATTGGCGCCCTTGAACGAGCTGCCGTTCTCATCGCCGGATTCGGAATCCATCCGGAGATCGACCCGGTCGAGCACGGCATCGACCAGCTGTGCGTCCAGGAAGGAGGCGCCGCGCAGATCGGCGCGGGCGAAGTCCGCTGCCGTCAGGTCGGCCTTGTCGAACCGGGCGCTGCGCAGGATCGAGCCGGTGAACTTTGCGCCGCGGGCTTCGATCGACGTGAAGTCGCAGTCGATGAAGATCGCGTCGCTGAAATTCATATGGCTGAAATCCAGCCCGCCGAGATTGCAGCGGCGCAGCATCGCGCGCCGCCCGCCCTGGCGGCCGGCAACATAGGCGGAGTGGAACTGATAGAGGCGACGCAGAGCATCCTGTGAGAGCCGGACATCCGCAACCTCGTTGGGGTGCGGCCTGGTGTTCTTGGGCATAATATCGTTGTGCGATAATCTATCGGTCGCTGGAACTATCGCCACGGCGCGCCGAAAATTCAAGCGTTGGATCGGTGACGTTTGTCGATTCGGTGAGACCGATGAAGCACTTAGCGGAAAAATTTGTGCGAATTCTCTGCAAATCGGGATGACCCGCAACGGCACGCCGGTCTAGTATCTCGCCATGTTCAGCCCAGGGCAGAAGAAGGCGCGCAACAAATACGCGGTCGAAGTCGAGCTCGATGACGGCAAGGTGCAGACCCTGTTCGTCTTCGTGGCGCCCGACATGCGCGTCATCGACATGCTGAACGACGAGCGGATGTTCATTCCGTTCGAAACCACCGACGGCACCATCGTCATCTACAAGAAGCACGCCATCAAGCGCCTGACCGAGCTGTTCGCGGCCGAGCGCACGGCGACCAAGGATCCTTACGACATCATCGACGTCTCGGCGAAGGCGAGCGACAAGGAAGTGCACGACGCCTATCGCCGCGCCATCGCCTCGGTGCATCCCGACCACATCCAGGCGCTCGGCCTGCCGCAGGATTTCGTCGAGCTCGCCACCCGGCGGGCGATGGCGGTCAACGACGCCTATGACCGGATCAAGCGCGAGCGCAATATGCAGCCGGTCGAGCAGCCGCCGTTCAACTGACCGTCTCGCGCCAGCCGCAGGCTTTGAGCGCGGCGCGCATATGCGGCGGCACCGGCGCCTCGGCGCTGACCGGCGGCTTGTTCGGATAGAGCTTGAACGAGACCGCGCGGGAGAGGAGATGCAGCGGCCGCTCGCCCGGCGTCTTGTCGCCGTATTGCGGGTCGCCCAGCAGCGGCGCGCCGAGTGCCGCCAGGTGCACGCGGATCTGGTGCGTGCGGCCGGTCTTCGGATGGCACGCGATCCAGGCCAGCTTTCCACCGGAGGGGCCGTCACCCGTCCCGAGCACGCGATATTCGGTGACCGAGGCCTGGCCTTCCGGATCGATCACCATCTTCCAGCCGCCCGTCCGGTTGGTGACCTTCTTCAGCGGCCGGTCGATGACGCCTTGCGCTTCCGCCGGCACGCCGGCGGTCACCGCCCAATAGGTCTTCTCGACCCCGCCGCTCTGGAACAGCTTGCCGAGCCGCGACAGCGCCTTGCGGTGGCGGCCCAGCACCAGGCAGCCGCTGGTGTCGCGGTCGAGCCGATGCGCGAGCCCGGGCGGATGCGGCAGGCCGAAGCGCAAGGCGTCGAGATGCTTTTCGAGGTTGTCGCCGCCGCCGGGGCCGGCATGGACCGGCAGGCCCGCTGGCTTGTCGATGATCAGGCAGAGCCCGTCGCGATAGAGCAGGCGCTGCAGCAGTTCGGCTTCGCGCATCAGTCCGGCATCCGCCTCCGAAAAAGAATACGGGCGGCCGCGCCCCAATAGAAAACGGGCGGCCGCCGGAAGGCGACCGCCCGTTTGAAGCACTCGGTCGGGCTTAGATCGCCTTCAGATTGACCGCGGCGGTCTTGCCACGCTCGGTGGCGAGGTCATAGCTGACCTTCTGGCCTTCGGCCAAGCCGCTCATGCCGGCCCGCTCGACCGCGGTCACATGCACGAACACGTCGCTGGATCCGTCGGACGGGCGGATGAAACCAAAGCCCTTCACGGAGTTGAACCACTTCACAGTACCCTGAGCCATAACGGCCTCCTCAAGCTTGAAACAACCATGCGACACGGCATGGTCCACACACAAACAACCAGTGATGGGAAGCTTGAAGAACCGCCGGCGGGGACTGCCGGGCCGCCAAGACCAGCCAAAACGTCGATTGCGGGCGCATCTGTGCGGGTTTCGGCGGCCGGTGTCAAGCCGTTGGCCCCGGGGGTTTTATTTGCCCGCTCGCCCGGAATTCCAGGTTTCGAATCCTGGAAACCGCCCTTGCATCAACCCGTTATCAGCCTGGAGCGGGGCGCATGGCTGGCACGTTGACGCGCCGGATTTGGTTAAATTAGTGTTTCACCCAAGGGCGCTTATCCATCTTGGGGATGATGGGGAAATGTTCGGAACCCTGCTGAAGCACGGCCTGAAACAGGGCCGCATCCATTTGATCGATCACCACGGCCGCAAGACCTCCTACGGCGCGGGCACGCCGGAGGTGACTTTGCGCCTGAATGACGCGCGGATCGGCTGGGAGATCGGGCTCAATCCCTGGCTCAAGGTGGGCGAGGCCTATATGGACGGCCGGCTCACCATCGAGCAGGGCACGCTCTACGACCTGATGGATATCGGGCTCGCCAACACCAATGAGTTGAGCGGCGCCTGGACCCAGGCGCTGAGCAACGGGCTCAACCGGGTCTTGCGCTGGTGGCACCAGAACAATCCGGTCGGTCGGGCGCGCGAGAACGTCGCGCACCATTATGACCTCAGCCGCAAGCTGTTCTCGCTCTTCCTCGATGAGAGCCTGCAGTATTCCTGCGCTTATTGGCCGAAGCTCAACATCACGCTGGGCGAGGCGCAGCAGGCCAAGATGCGCCATATCGCCTCGAAGCTCATGCTGGAGCCGGGCCAACTGGTGCTCGACATCGGTTGCGGCTGGGGCGCGCTTGGCATCTATCTCGCCAAGACCGCCGGCGTGAAGGTCATCGGCGTGACCCTCTCCAAGGAGCAGCTCGAGGTCGCCCAGCAACGCGCCAAGGATGCCGGGCTGGAGGGCCAGGTCGAGTTCCGCCTGCAGGATTACCGCCTGGTGCCGGAGCGCTTCGACCGCATCGTCTCGGTCGGCATGTTCGAGCATGTCGGGATCAAGCATTATCCCGAGTTCTTCCAGCAGGTCGAGAAGCTGCTGAAGCCCGCCGGCGCGGCGCTGCTGCACGCGATCGGCCGCCGCGACGGGCCGGGCTACACCAATCCCTGGCTCCGCAAATACATCTTCCCCGGCGGCTACAGCCCGGCTTTGTCGGAAGTAACGCCCTGGATCGAGAAGACCGGGCTCTGGGTGACGGATATCGAGATCCTGCGGCTGCATTACGCCGAGACGATCAAGGCCTGGCGCGCGAATTTCGACAAGCACCGCGAGGAGATCAAGAAGCTCTACGACGAGCGCTTCTGCCGGATGTGGGAATTCTACCTGATCGGCAGCGAGCTCTCCTTCCGCTACGACTACAACATGGTGTTCCAGATCCAGATGGCGCGCGGCATCAACACCGTGCCGATCACCCGCGACTACATGTTCGACTGGGAGCGCAACGAAGCCGCCCGCGAGTTTCCGCAAGTGCCGTGGAAAGAAGGCCGGGCGGCGGAGTAAGATGCGGTCGAGCCGAGCGACCCCTCAAAACGCCTCCGCCGGAAGCGCCATCAGGGTCGACTTGCCGGCGGTCAGCATGGTGAACAAGCTGTTGGTCTCCGGCAGCAGCCGCGCCATGAAGAAACGCGCGGCGGCGAGCTTCGCTTCGTAGAAGGCGGCTTCGTCGCCGCCTTTCTTCTCCAGCGCGATCTCGGCCATGCGGCACCACATGTAAGCCAATGCCGTCAGCGCAAAGAGCCGCAGGTAATCGGTCGCGGCGGCGCCCGCTTCCTCGGGATCGGCCATGCCGGCTTGCGCCAGCCAGGCGGTCGCCTGCTGCAGCTTCGCAAAGGCCTTTGCGGTCGGCAGGACGAATTCCTGCAGCTCCGCCTTCTCGCTCGTGGCCTCGATGTATTCCGAGACCGGGTGGAAGAAGCGGCGCGCCATCCGCCCCACCCCGGTGCCGAGCTTGCGCCCCACCAGGTCCAGTGCCTGGATGCCGTTGGTGCCTTCATAGATCTGCGTGATCCGGGCGTCGCGGACCAGCTGTTCCATGCCCCATTCGCGGATATAGCCGTGGCCACCGAACACCTGCACGCCGAGATTGGCGGCGTCGAAACCGTGATCGGTCAGGAACGCCTTCACGATCGGCGTCAGCAGCGCCACCAGATCGTCGGCTGCCGCGCGGCGCTCCGGATCCGGGTGATGCGACGCGATGTCGAGCTCCATGCCCATCCAGTAGGAGAGGGCGCGGGAGGCCTCGGTGAGGGCGCGCATCTTCAGCAGCATGCGGCGCACGTCGGGATGGACGATGATCGGATCGGCCGGCTTCTCCGGGAACTTGGCGCCGGAAAGGGCCCGCATCTGCAGCCGGTCGCGCGCATAGGTGACGGCGCCCTGGTAGGCGGCCTCGGCGATGCCCAGCCCCTGCATGCCGACGGCGAGCCGCGCGGTGTTCATCATGGTGAACATCGCCGACATGCCCTTGTTCGGCTTGCCGACCAGCCAGGCTTGCGCACCGTCGAAATTGATGACGCAGGTCGAGGAGGCCTTGATCCCCATCTTCTTCTCGATCGAGCCGCAGGCGACCTTGTTGCGCGGCCCCACGCCGCCATCGGCCGTCGCCAGGAATTTCGGGCAGACGAAGAGCGAGATGCCGCGGATTCCCGCCGGCGCGTCCGGCACTCGCGCCAGGACCAGGTGGATGATGTTCGAGGTCAGGTCATGCTCGCCGGCCGAGATGAAGATCTTGGTGCCGAAGAGATTGTAGGAGCCGTCCGGATTGGCCTCGGCGCGGGTCTTGCACAGACCCAGATCGGTGCCGCAATGCGGCTCGGTCAGGCACATCGTCCCCGACCATTCGCCGGAGACCAGCTTCGGCAGATAGAGCGCCTTCTGTTCATCCGAGCCATGGGCATGGATGGCGTTGTAGTTGCCGTTGGAAAGCCCGGGATACATGCCGAAGGAGAGATTGGCCGAGCAGATCATCTCCTCGACCGCGAAGTTGATCAGCTTCGGCAGCCCTTGGCCGCCGTAATCCGGATCGCAGGGCAGGCCGGGCCAGCCGGCCTCGACGAACTTGGCATAGGCTTCCTTGAAGCCCTTCGGCGTGGTCACCACGCCGTTGTCGAAATGGCAGCCTTCCTCGTCGCCGGAATGATTGAGCGGCTGCAGCTCCTCCTCGCAGAACTGCCCGGCCGCTTCGAGGATGGCGTCGATCGTCTCCGGCGTCGCCTCGGCATAGGCCGGTACGGTGTTGGAAAGCGAGTCGGCCTTCAGCAGCTCGTAGAGCACGAACTTGATCTCGCGGAGCGGGGCTTTGTAGGCGGGCATGATCTAACTCCGAACGATGCGTCGTACCCCCACCCCGGCCCTCCCCCGATTCGGGGGAGGGGGAAGGAGGAGCTCGGTGCAGTTCCCTCCCCCGAATCGGGGGAGGGTTAGGGTGGGGGTGCGAGTCACCAGCAAGGGCGCCACGCTCAATTCCTCAGCGGCTTGTTGGTGGTCAGCATGTGCTCCATGCGGGCGAGCGTCGGGCCGGTGCGGAGCAGGCTCATGAACGCCTTCTTCTCCAGCTTCTGGATCTGGTCTTCCGTCACCACAGCGGTGAAATCCGTGGCGCCGCCGGAAAGCACATCCGCCAGCGCGTTCGAGACCGTGACGTCATGGGGCAGGGCCTTGCCTTGCAGCCGGAAGCCGTCGACGGCGAGTTGCAGCGCGGTCTTCGCCGTCGGTCCCGGCAGGCGCAGCTCCTGCGGTTCCGGCGCCTTGTATCCTGCAGCGAGCATGGCCAGGGCGCGCTGCTTCGCATCGAACAGCAGCCGGTCGCGGTTCATGGTGATGCCGTCGCTCGGCCGCAGCAGTTTGAGCTCCTTCGCCTCCGCCGCCGACTTCGCGACCTTGGCGAGCGAGATGGTCTCGAAGGCCGCGACGACCGGCGGCATCGGTCCCTTGGGATCCTTCGGGCCGGGCTGGTTGCGCAGCAGCAGCTCCTTGCAGCCGCCCCAGCCGGGGATCAAACCGACGCCGACCTCGACCAGGCCCATATAGGTCTCGGCATGCGCCTGGACGGCGGCGCAGTGCAGCAGAATTTCGCAGCCGCCGCCCAAGGCCATGCCGGAGGGCGCGCCGATCACCGGGAAGGGTGCGAACTTCACAGCCTTATAGGCGGCCTGGCCCTGGCCGATCAGGTCCTCGATCATCGGCCACATGGCGATGTTGGCGGCGAAGAGGGCCAAGCCGATATTGGCGCCGACCGAGAAATTGTCGGCCTCGTTGTGCACGACCAGCGCCTTCATGCTCTTGCCGACATGGGCGACCGACTTCTTCACCATGTCCAGCGTGTCGGGGTCGATCGAGTTCATCTTGCTGTGGAACTCGAGGCAGGCGACGCCGTCGCCGATATCCCACAAGCTGGCCGAGCCGTTCCTCAGGATCGGCTTCGACGCGCGCTTGATGTCGGCGAGCAGCAACACGCCCGCGGCGCGCTTGAGATCATGATAGCCGCCGTCGGTGCCGAGGAACTGCAGCCGGCCGCCCTCGACCCGGTAGAAACCGCCTTTCTCCGCCGCGAGCTTCAGCAGCGGCGGCACCGGCATCTTCTCGGCGGCGAGCTTCTCGGCGAACCAGGCGGCGCCGAGCTGATCGATCATCTCGAATGGACCGCGCTTCCAGTTGAAGCCGGTGCGCATGGCGAGATCGACATTGGCGACGTCGTCGGAAATCTCCGGCACCAGAGAGGCGGCGTAGCTCAGCAGCTTCGACAGCACCGCCCAGGCATATTGCCCGCCCTTGTCCTTATGGGTGACCAGGACCTTCAAGCCGCCCTTGGCCGCGTCGGCGGATTCAAGCCGCGCTTTGTCGGAGACATGGTATTCGCCGGTCTTGAGATCGATCGATTCCTTGATCTTCTCCGCGCCGTTCCTTTGCAGGCGATAGAAACCGCCTTTGCCTTTGCGCCCCGTATAGCCGTCGTCGATCATCTTCTGCATCAGCGGGAAGTCGCGGCGGACGGTCTGGTAGGGGTCGTCCGGCTTCAGCGCTTCGCGCATCGACTTGTCGACATGCGGCTGCAGGTCGAGGCCGACCAGATCCAGCAGGCCGAAGATGCCGGTCTTCGGCGCGCCGATCGGCCGGCCCATGATCGCATCCGCCTCCTCGACCGTGAGGCCGAGGTCGAGCGCCGCGTTGACCGCGGCCTGCATCCAGAAGACACCGATCCGGTTGGCGACAAAGCCCGGCGTGTCCTTGGCGGCGATGATCGCCTTGCCGAGGCGCCGGTCGCCGAAATCGCTGACCGCCGCCACGGCATCCAGCCGGGTCTTGGCGCCGCCCAGCACCTCCAGCAGGCGCATGTAGCGCGGCGGGTTGAAGAAATGGGTGATGACGAAGTCGCGCTGCAGGCTCTCGGGCTCGTCCTTGACCAGGGTCTGCAGCGGGATGGTCGAGGTGTTGGAGGAGACCACCGAGCCTTTCTTCCGGAAGGGCTCGATCTTGCGATAGAGGCTCTGTTTGACGTCGAGCTTCTCGATCACCGCCTCGACGATCCAGTCGACGTCCTTCAGCTGCGCGAGATCATCCTCGATATTGCCGGGCGTGATCAGCTTCGCCGCCGCCTTCGACATCAGCGGCGCCGGGTCGGCCTTCAACAGCTTGTCGATCGCACCCTTGGCGATGGCGCTGCGATCCGTTGCATCCTTGGGCACGATGTCCAGCAGCAGCACCGGGACCCCGGCATTGGCGATCTGCGCGGCGATGCCACTGCCCATCAGCCCGGCGCCGATGACGGCGGCCTTCTCGATGGTCATCACACCGCCTCCTTCCATACGCTGTCACCCGCGGGCTCGACCCGCGGGTCTGGTGCCCATGCGGCGTGAGATGCCCGGGTCAAGCCCGGGCACGACGAAAAGGGAGTGGCCATCACACCGCCTCCAGGATCGTCGCGATGCCCTGGCCGCCGCCGATGCATTGGGTCGAGAGCGCGAACTGCTTGCCTTCGCGCTTCAGCAAGGCCGCGGCCTTGCCGGTGATGCGCGCGCCGGTGGCCCCCAAGGGGTGACCGAGCGCGATGGCGCCGCCGTCGAGATTGACCTTCGCCGGATCGATCCTGAGGTCGCGCATGCAGGCCAAGGCCTGGGCGGCGAAGGCCTCATTGAGTTCGATCACGTCTACGTCGTTGATGGTGAGCCCGGCGCGCTTCAGCGCCTTCTGCGTGGCGGCGACCGGGCCGATGCCCATGATCTCCGGCGCGCAGCCGGCGACGGCAATGCTCTTCACCTTGGCCAGCACCTTCAAGCCATGCGCCTTGGCATAGTCCGCCGAGGTCACGAGACAGGCGGCGGCGCCATCGGTCAGCGGCGAGGAAGTGCCGGCGGTGACCACGCCCTTCTCGTCGAAAGCCGGCTTCAGCCCGGCCAGGGCTTCGAGCGTGGTGCCCTCGCGGATACAGCCGTCGCTCACCACCTGGTCCTTGCCGTTCTGGATCGGGGTGATCTCCTCGGTGAGCTTGCCGGCCTGGCGCGCCGCCGTGGCCTTGGCCTGGCTTTCGACCGCGAAGGCGTCCTGCTCCTGGCGGCTGATGCCGTATTTCTTCGCGACATTCTCCGCCGTGGTGCCCATCGAGATATAGGCGGCGGGCAGGCGGTCGCTCAGCGCCGGGTTGGGCATCGGGTTGAAGCCCATCATCGGCACCCGGCTCATGCTTTCGACTCCGGCGCAGATGAAGGCTTCACCGGCGCCGAGTGCAATCGCGCCGGCCGCCGAGTGGATCGCCTGCATCGAGGAACCGCAGAAGCGGTTGATCGTGGCGCCCGCCACCGATTGCGGCAAGTCAGCGATGAGCGCGATCAGCCGCGCGACGTTCAAACCCTGCTCGCCCTCGGGAAAGGCGCAGCCGAGCAGCAGGTCCTCGACCTCCTTCGCGTCGATGCCGGTCTTGGCGATCAGCGCCTTGACCACGGCGGCGGTCAGGTCGTCCGGTCGGACCCTGCTGAGATCGCCCTTGTTGGCGAAGTGGAAGGGCGACCGGACATAGCCGGCGATGACGGCCTCTTTCATGCTTTCTCCTTCGCGGCGGCATAGGCGGCCGCGGCTTCATCGATCAGAATCTTCTTCTGGATCTTGCCGACGGCGGTCTTCGGCAGATCGGCGCGGAATTCATATTGGGTCGGCCTCTCGATCTTCGAGAGCTTGTCTTCCAGGAAATGCGCGAGCTGTTCCTCGCCCAGGCTTGCGTCGGCCTTGAGCGCCACGATCGCCTTCACGGTCTGGCCGCGATAGGCATCGGGCACGCCGATCACGGCGCATTCCCGGACCGCGGGATGCTGGTAGATCGCCTCCTCCACGAGACGCGGATAGACCTTGAAGCCGGAGCAGTTGATCATCTCCTTCAAGCGGTCGGTGATGAAGACATAGCCCTCTTCGTCGATATGCCCGACATCGCCGGTGTGGAGCCGGCCGTCGATGATCACTTCGGCGGTGGCCTCGGGCTTGTTCCAATAGCCAAGCATCACCTGCGGGCCGCGGAAGCAGATCTCCCCGGTCTCTCCGGTCGGCAGCAGGGTCTTGCGGTCCTCGAGCGAGACGATCTCGCAGATCGTGCCCGGGACCGGCAGGCCGATCGAGCCCGGCTTGGAGCCCAGCGCCGGCGGGTTGATGCAGGTGACCGGCGAGGTCTCGCTCAAGCCATAGCCTTCGAGCAGGGCGGCGCCGGTCTTGGTCTTGAAGGCCTTGGCGACCTCGCGCGGCAGGGGCGCGCCGCCGGAAATGCAGATCTCCAGCGAGGAGAGATCGAAATTCTCCGCGCCCGGCGTGTTCAGCAGCGCGTTGTAGAGCGTCGGCACGCCGGCCATCGCATTCGGGCGCTTGCGGGCAATGAGGCGCAGCAGCTTCAGCGCCTCGAAGCGCGGCTCCAGCAGCATGCAGGCGCCGAAGGCCAAGGCCAGGTTCATCACGCAGGTCATGGCGAAGGCATGGAACAGCGGCAGCACGCCGACGATCCTGGTCTCCGGCTTGTCCAGCGCATGGAACCAGAGCTGGATCTGCCGGGCGTTGATATAGATGTTGGCGTGGCTGAGCGCGGCGCCCTTGGGCACGCCGGTGGTGCCGCCGGTATATTGCAGCACCGCGAGCGTGGTCTTGGGATCGATCAGCGGCAGCTCGATCTTGCCGTCGTTGTCGATCAGGTCCTTCATTGCGATGCAGCCCCTGTCCTCGGGCATATGCGCGATCGACTTCCGCATCACGATCGGGAACAGGTAGTTCTGCGGGAAGGGCAGCTGCTCGGCCATCGGGCAGACGACGACGTGTTTCAGCCGCGTGGTCCCGATCTGGTGCGTGATCTTCGGCAGCAGAATGCCAAGATCGAGCGTCACCATGAAGTCGGTTTCGGAATCCTCGATCTGGCGCGCGATCTCCGGCTCGACGTAGAGCGGGTTGAAATTGACGATCACGCCGCCGGCCTTGAGGCCCGCATAGTAGAAGACGACGAACCAGGGGCAGTTCGGCAGGAACAGGCCGAGCTTCATGCCGGGCTTGAAGCCCGCCGCGATCAGCCCCTTGGCCGCGCGGTCGGAGAGGGCCTTGACCTCGGCATAGCTCAGGCGCTTGTCCTGGAACTCGATGCAGTCGTTCTCGGGAAACAGCGCCGCGGATTCCTCCAGCAGCGCGAAGACCGGCTTGGCATGCAACGGCGCCGCCCAGTCGACCTCGGACGGATAATGCTTCAGCCAGGGATAGGACGGCGCGGCGGAATCCATGCAGTCTCCGTGTTCCGCCGTCCAACTCTCCCCCGGGAGCGATGGCGGAAGGCCAAGTCTCCCATCCTCGCCAACTGAAGGCAAATTAATGGTTAATTTCCGCGCGCCGTCGCGCCGATACAGCCGGCGAAGCTGAAGCTGGCGAAGGACATGTTCTCGAACACCGCAAGCGCGCCTTGCTCTTCCAAGCGCCCGGCGAGACCCGGTGCATCGTCCGCCACCACCAGCACATTGTCGAACCAGGATGCCGAGACCAGCTTCGCACCTGCAGCAGCGCTCGCCGCCACCGCCGCCGCGCTGTTGGTGCCGATCGGATAGAGCACGATCACGCTGCCGCTGGCTTCGGGTGGCAGCGCGGCGGCTTCGATGAGCAGCGCCATCCCGGCGAGCCAGATCCCGGCGATCCAGGCCAGCAGCTTCAGGGCAAAGCGGTGATCGGCCCCATCAGACAACTTGCAGCGCCGTCCGCGCCGGCCGTTCGGCGATCGGCCAATGCAAGGCGGCGGAGGCGACGCCGAGCCCGACGCTGATCCACCAGACCAGGGCATAGGAGCCATAGGCGTCATAGGCCCAGCCGCCCAGCCAGACGCCGATGAAGGCGCCGATCTGGTGGCTGAAGAAGACCACGCCGAACAGCATCGACATGTAGCGCGGCCCGAACATCAGCGCGACCAGGCCCGAGGTCGGCGGCACGGTCGAAAGCCAGAGCAATCCCATGGCGGCGGAGAAGGCGAGCACGCTTGGCACCGAGACGGGGGTGAGCACGAAGAGCGCAATGACCGCCGCGCGGCCGAGATAGATCGCCGCGAGCAGGTTCTTCTTGCTGCGGCGCCCGGCGAGCACGCCGGCCGCATAGGCGCCGATCGTGTTGAACAGCCCGACGAAGCCGATCGCCCAGGCGCCGACGGCGGGGCTCAAGCCGAAGCCGGCGATATAGGCCGGCATATGCACCTGGATGAAGGCGAGGTGAAAGCCGCAGACGAAGAAGCCGGCAATGAGCAGCCAGTAGCTCCGGTGCATCGAGGCTTCGCGCAGGGCAGCGCCGAGGCTCTGCTCCGCTTGCGGCATCGCAGCGGGCTCGCTGCGGCTGCGCAAGGCGAAGGCGACCGGAATGATCGGCAAGGCGGCCGCTGCGAGCAGCATCAGGGCCACCGGCCAGCCCCAGGCGGCGATGAAGCCCTGGCCGACCGGCGCGAACAGGAACTGGCCGAGCGACCCCGCCGCGGTGGCGACACCCGAGGCCCAGGCCCGTCTTTCGGGCGGCAGCAGCCGGCCGAAGGCGCCGAGCACGATGAACATCGACGCGCCCGAAAGCCCGAGCCCGGTCATGACGCCGAGCGTCAGATGCAGGGCGAAGGAACCTCCAACCACGGCGCCCAGCGCGATGCCCGCGGCATAGAGCAAGGCGCCGCCCACCAGCACCCGGCCGGCGCCGTAGCGGTCGGCGATGGCGCCGGCGAAAGGCTGGCCCAAGCCCCACATCAGGTTCTGGATGGCGAGCGCCAGCGCAAAAGTCTCGCGGCTCCAGCCGCGGGTCTCCAGCATCGGGTCCTGGAACAGGCCGAAATCGGCGCGCACGCCATAGCCGATCAGCGAGACGATGGCGCCGGCCGCGACGACGCGACCCGGCGTGATGAAAGAGGGCGTGCTGAAGCGGGACATCATGCGCTCGCTTTCTTTGCCGCGGCCAGGCGCTTGGCGCGTTCGGCGGCAAAGCGCGGGGTCATCGCCGCCTTGACGTCGCGCGCGGTGATCGCCTCGCCGCAGGCGGCGCAGGTGGTGACGACGTGGAGGCGGTGGTTGCAGCTCTTGTGGGTGCGGATCGTGGCCGGGCCCTGGGGCGACTTCAGCCATTTCTCGCCCCAGCCGATCAGCGCGATGAAGGCCGGATAGAGCTCGAGGCCGCGCTCGGTCAGCCGGTATTCATAGCGCGGCGGATGGTCCTGGTAGCGCCGCTTCTCCAGCACCTTGTGCTCGACCAGCTTCCTGAGGCGCGCGGCGACGATATGCGGCGCCGCGCCCAGGTTCAGCTGGAACTCGTCGTAGCGCCGCGTGCCGAGGAAGCATTCGCGCAGCACCAGCATGGTCCAGCGGTCGCCGATCACGCCGAGCGTGCGGGCCAGTCCGCAAAGCGAATCGTCGATCTCGTCCCAGCGCATCGGTCCATCCTAGTGACTTCTGAAACAGAAGTCACTCACCGATTTGGCCCCGTCCTTCCGCCCGGCCCCGGGGTGCATTTTCCGGTCCGCCATGCCATACCTCCGGCAATGAGCTTCGAGGCCTTCTTCCAGTCCATCCAGTCCGAGCCGTTGCGCGCTCTCGCCCGGCAATGGGCGGCGGCGCGTGGCGGCCGACGCATGCCGGCCTTCCGCGACATCGATCCGGTCGGAATCGGCCGGCATCTGCGCTATGTCTGGGCCTGGAAATACGATCGTGCAGCGGACAGTTTCCTCGGGCGCCTCGCCGGCGAGGAGATCGACCGTGCCTTCGGCAAGTCCTTGCGCGGCATGCAGATGGCCGAGTTCTACACGCCGGATGTCTATGCCCTGGTGTTCCCGCGGCACCGCCGCGTGGTGACCGAGCCCTGCTTCTTTCACGGCACCGGCATGGTGTTTGCGCAGATGGGCTACACGATGGCCGGCGAGCGGATCAGCCTGCCGCTGTCGGAAGACGGCGTGACCGGCGACGGCATCATCGGCGGCACCTTCTACACCGCGCTGCCGCCCGCGAACGAGAATCTTCCGCTCGGTCCGGACTTCACGCCGGAGCAGGTCGCCTTCTATCCCCTTGACCCGGACGGGGCGCCATGAGCTTCCAGGCCTTCTTCGAAAGCATCACGGCGCCGGAGCTGCGGGCCATCGCCGGCCACTGGGACCACGCGCGCGGCACGCGCCGCATGCCGGCCTGGGGCGACATCGACCCGGTCGCGATCGGCCGCAACCTGCGCTACGTCTGGTCATGGAAATACGACCGCGCCACCGACACATTCACCGGCCGGCTTGCCGGCGAGGAGATCGTGCGCGCCTTCGGCAAGTCGCCGCGCGGCCTCAATATGACCGAGTTCTTCACGCCCGAGGTCTACCAGGTCTTCTTCCCCTGGCACCGGCGCATCGTCACCGAGCCGGCCTTCCTGCGCGGCACCGGTCTCATCTACAGCCGGGTCAACCGCAACTTCTCCGGCGAGCGGATCATGATGCCGCTGGCGGAAGACGGCGCGCTCGGTGACGGCATCATCGGCGCCAGCGTCTACCGCCCGCTGGAATTCGACGGCAAGCCACCGGAGCAACCGACCGGCCTCAACCCCGAGCAGATCGCGTTCTATCCGTTGGATTGAGCGCCGCCGCTCAGCTCCACTTCCTTGTCACGCTTTCGACCGCGGCGGTGACCATGCGCCGGGGCAGAAACCGCATCGCGGCGGTGGCGAGATAGTTGCCGGGGCCGACGATATGCACTGTGCGGTGGCCGAGCGCCTGCAGCCCCTCGCGCACCACGCGGTCCGGCTCGTGCATGGTGAAGCCGAGATGCTCGATGCCGGCGCGTTCGAAGAAGCGCGTCTTGGTGGCGCCGGGGCAGAGTGCCAGGATGTCGATCGGCCGGTCGGAGAGTTCTTCCGCCAGCGCCTCGGTGTAATGCAACAGGAAGGCCTTGCTGGCGGCATAGGTGGCGAAGTACGGCATCGGGCCGAAAGCCGCGGCGCTGGAGACGTTGATGATTCCGGCGCGGGCGCCCGGCTCGTTCTGCCGCGCCTCGGCGCGGCGCAGCATTCCCGGGATGAGCGCGCGGCAGATCTCGACCGGGGTCAGCGCGTTCACCTTCACGATCTCCGATTCCCGCTCCGGCGTGTTCTCGATCACCCGGCCGAGCCGGCCGATGCCGGCATTGTTGACCACGAGGTCGACCGCGGCGCTCTCCGCCGCCGCGATCGCGGCGCCGCGCTCCTGGTCATCCGAAAGATCGGCGGTGACGATCCGGACCACGCGGCCCGGCGAGGTCAGCTCCTGGGCCAGCTTGCTCAGGCGATCGCGGTCGCGCCCGGCCAGCAGCAAGGCCGTCGTGCGCGGCAGGCCGCGGGCGAAAGCCTCGCCGATGCCGCTGGAGGCACCGGTGATCAACGCGGAGCGAAACGCCATCAAATACTCCCCATGACGGGCGAATCTTAGCTTTCAGAGTGGCGCGGTTGCAATCTACCGCCGTCTATGGCACTTGGCCCAGGGCGATGCTTGTCCCTTCCGGCCAGATGGATATCCACCCAGGAACCGAGCGACCATGAGCGAATTCCGCACCCTCGACGACCTCGACTTTCGTGGCAAGCGCGCGATCGTGCGCCTCGACCTCAATGTCCCCATGAAGGACGGCAAGGTCACCGATTCGACGCGCATCGACCGGTCCGCGGCCACGTTGAAGGAACTGGTCGGCAAGGGTGCCAAGGTGATCGTGATGGCGCATTTCGGCCGGCCCAAGGGCAAGCGCGCGCCGGAATTCTCGCTGCAGCCGCTGGTCGCGCCGCTGGCGAAAGCGCTCGGCCGTCCGGTCGCCTTCGCCGACGACTGCATCGGCGCGCCGGCCCAGGCGGCGGTCGGCAAGCTGAAGGACGGCGACGTCCTGTTGCTGGAGAATCTCCGCTTCCACGATGCGGAGGAGGCGAATGACGCCGGCTTCGCCAAGGCGCTGGCCGCGCTGGCGGATATTTACGTGAACGACGCATTCTCGTGTGCGCACCGCGCCCATGCCTCGACTGAAGGCATCGCGCATCTCCTGCCCGCGGTCGCTGGGCGCCTGATGCAGGCGGAGCTCGACCACCTGGGCGCCGCGCTCGGCAACCCGAAGCGCCCGGTGATGGCGATCGTCGGCGGCGCCAAGGTTTCGACCAAGCTCGACCTGCTCGGCAATCTGGTCGGCAAGGTCGACCTCCTGGTGATCGGCGGCGGCATGGCCAACACCTTCCTCTTCGCCGAGGGCAAGGAAGTCGGCAAGTCGCTGGCCGAGCGCGACATGGCGGAGACCGCGCGCAAGATCGTCGCGCAGGCGAAGCAGAAGAATTGCCGCATCGTGCTGCCGGTGGACGCGGTGACAGCCGGCGAGTTCAAGGCCGGCGTCGCCACCAAGACCGTCGATATCAACGCGGTTCCGGCGGACCAGATGATCCTCGACATCGGGCCGAAATCCGCGGCGGAGATCGGCGATCTCCTGAAGACCTGCAAGACCCTGGTCTGGAACGGCCCGGTCGGCGCCTTCGAGACGCCGCCCTTCGACCAGGGCACGACCGCGGCTGCGAAGGCCGCCGCCGCGCTCACCGTGTCGAAATCGTTGCTCTCGGTCGCGGGCGGCGGCGACACGGTCGCGGCGCTCGCCCATGCCGGCGCGGTCGACGACTTCTCCTATGTCTCGACCGCGGGCGGTGCCTTCCTGGAATGGCTGGAGGGCAAGGACCTGCCCGGCGTCGCCGCCCTGAAGAGACAATGAGCGACGACGCTTCTCAGGCGAAGGGCAATTTCAAGCGCTCCATTCCCGAGGGCGACAGCCTCGAGCGCCTGGTTTGCGTCGATTGCGGCTTCATCAACTACGAGAATCCGAAGATCGTCGTCGGCTCGGTGGTGCATGATGGCGGCAAGATCCTGCTCTGCCGCCGCGCGATCAACCCGCGCAAGGGCTTCTGGACCCTGCCCGCCGGTTTCATGGAGCAGCATGAGACCACGATGGAAGGCGCGATGCGCGAAGCCTTCGAGGAAGCGAATGCGAAGATCGCGATCGAGGCTTTGCTGGCCGTCTACTCCATCCCGCGCTTGAGCCAGGTGCAGCTGATCTACCGCGCGCATCTGGCCGCGCCCGGCATCGCGCCGGGGCCCGAGAGCGCGGAAGTCGGGATGTTCACCTTCGACGAGATTCCCTGGAAGGAGCTCGCCTTTCCCTCGGTGCATTGGGCGCTCGGCCATGACCGCGAGGTCGCCGGCCAGGCCCATTTCGCGCCTTTCGTGAATCCACCCGGCGAGTATGGCGACCTGAAGGACCAGGCGGGACTCTAAGCCGCATCGAGTCTATGGCACCCCCACCTCACCTCCCCCGAAGCCCGTCGGCGAAGGCCGAGATGCGTCGGCGGGGAGGAAGAGGCAAGCGCGGTGCGCCCCTCCCCCGTCCGCGAATGCGGACATTCGTCCGCGGGGGCTTCGGGGGAGGCTGGGAGCCCCGAAAAGATTCTATCCAATCTACCGCGGCCGCGGTTTCGCCCTTGCCGTGGGCTCCGCCTGCAGCGGATCCTCCGGCCAGAAGTGCTTCGGATACTGGCCGCGGAGATCGGCGCGCACGGCGGCATAGCCGTTCTTCCAGAAGCTGGCGAGATCGCGCGTGACCTGCACCGGCCGCCGCGCCGGCGACAGCAGATGCAGCAACAGCGGCACGCGGCCGCCGGCAAGCCGCGGCGTATCGACCGCGCCGAACATCTCCTGCAGCCGCACCGCCAGCACCGGCGCGGCGGGATCGCTGTAATCGATCGCGATCCGCGAGCCGGAGGGCACGGCGACATGGGTCGGCGCCGCCTCGTCCAGCTTCTTCTTCAGCTTCCAGTCGAGCCGGGCTTCCAGCGCCGCCTTGAGGTCGACGCGGCTGAGATGGCTGCGGCGCGTGATCCCGGAAAGAAAAGGTGCCAGCCAGTCTTCGAGACCGGCCAGCAGCGCGGCGTCGCCGAGGTCGGGCCATGCGCCGGCCTCGCCTTCGGCCGCGCGCAGAAAGGCGATGCGCTGGCGCCAGGCCTCGATCTCCGGCGTCCAGGGCAAGGCGGCGAGACCCATCGCGCGGATGCCGGCGATCATCGCCGCGACGACCGCCTCGCCCGACGCTGTCGCCAAGGCGCGCTCCTCCAGCACCAGCGACCAGAGCCGCCGCTCGGATTTCGCCTCCACGCTTTCGCTGCGGGCATTCCAGGCGATCGCCTCGACCGTCTCGATCGCCTCGGCGAAGTCGCTTTCGAGCTCCGCCAGGGTCAGCGGCGCGGCGAGGAAGACCCGCGCCTCGCGCCGGTCGCCGTCGAGCGCCGCGACCGCCAGGAAGTCTTCGCGGGCCAGCGGGTCCGTCTCGGCGAGCCGCGCGCCCTTGCCGTTGGAGAGACGATACTGCCCCGGCCCGCCGCGACGTTGCGCCAGGCGATCGGGATAGGCCAGCGCCACCACCGCACCGACGGCGGCGCGCGAGGGATTGCGATCGAGCGCAATGCCGAGCTGCTTGCGCCAGGCTTCGGCTGAGCGGCGCACCCGGTCGCGCGCGCCGCGCTCGGAGCTCCCCTCGCCATGCAGCAGGTCGAGCCGATGCCGCAGATCGGCGTCCTCGGCGCGGCCCTTCACCAGGTCGCGCTCCGAGAGCAAGGCCGCGAGATCGCAGGCCAGCGAGCCCAACCCCTGGTCCTTCGCCTTCAGCATCATATGCGCGAGCCGCGGATGGGTACCGAGCTCGCCCATCGCCTTGCCATGTGCCGTCGCGCGGTGCTGCGTGTCCAGCGCGCCCAGCCGGCGCAGCAGATCGCGCGCCTGGGCGAGCGGCGCCTCCGGCGGCGGATCGAGCAGCGCCAGTTGCCTGGGATCGGTGGTGCCCCAGGTGCCGAGCTCGAGCGCGAAAGGCGTCAGATCGGCGGAGAGAATCTCCGGCGGGTCATAGGGCGCGAAGGCGCGTTCGCCGGCCTCGCTCCACAGCCGATAGCAGATCCCGGGCGCGGTGCGTCCGGCGCGGCCGCGCCGCTGGTTGGCCGCGGCGAGCGAAACCCGCGCCGTGCCGAGACGCGTCATCCCCGTCGTGGGATCGAATTGCGGCAGCCGCTTCTGCCCGCTGTCGACCACCAGCCGGATGCCGTCGATGGTGAGCGAAGTCTCGGCAATCGAGGTCGCGAGCACGATCTTGCGCCGGCCCTTGGGATCGGGCTTCAGCGCGAGGTCCTGCTCGGCCAGCGGCAGGTCGCCGTGCAAGGGCAGGATCGCGAAGTCATCTGGCGCCAGTCGCTCTGCCAAGCCGGTTTGCACGCGCCGAATCTCGGCGAGGCCGGGCAGGAAGACCAGCGCGTCGCCGGTCTCCTCCCGCATGGCCTGCAGCACCGCTTTGACGACGCGGTCCTCGATCCGCTCGACCATGCGTCCCGATCCGTCGCCGAGATGCCGGGTCTCGACCGGAAAGGTCCGGCCTTCGCTGGCAAGAGTCTCGGCATCCGGCAGCAGGGCGGCGATCGCGGCGGTGTCGAGCGTCGCCGACATCACCACCAGCCTGAGATCGGGCCGCAGGCTCTGTTGCGATTCCAGCGCCAGCGCGAGGGCGAGATCGGCGTCGAGCGTGCGCTCATGAAACTCGTCGAACAGGATCGCGGCGACGCCTTTGAGCTCGGGATCGCCCTGCAGCTGCCGCAGGAAGAGGCCGGTGGTGACGCTTTCGATCCGGGTCTTCGGCCCGACCCGCCGGTCCAGCCGGACCCGGTAGCCGACGGTCTCGCCCACCGCTTCCCCCAGCTGCTCCGCCATGCGCTGGGCCGCCGCCCGGGCCGCCAGCCGGCGTGGCTGGAGCAGGATGATCCGGCTGCCTTGCTCCGCCCAGGCCGCTGACAGCAAGGCGGGCGGCACCCGGGTGGTTTTGCCCGCCCCGGGCGGGGCTGACAGCACCAGATTGACCCGCCGGGCCAAGGCCTCGCGGATCTGCGGAAGCAGGGGATCGATTGGAAGAGTCTGCATAATCAAAAGGTTAAGAAGGCATCGGGCGCGCCGCCTGGGGTGCGGCCCGGTCCGGCCGGCTATGTGAAAAGCGCGTAAGGATTCTGTCAGGCACGACGGTTAGCTTACAGCCAGTTCACGGGTTCGAACGGCCGGTCGCGGACCCCTTGAGAGGGAGACGGCCGGGACATCGAGACGGTGCGGGGCGCACCGGCGGGGCAGTTATATATCGGAGTTAGGAAAAACATGCGGCTCCTGCTGGTTGAAGACAACGATCGTCTCTCGGAATTCCTGGAAAAGGCTTTGCACGACAGCGGCTTCACCGTCGATCGCTGCGCCAGCGCGCAGGATGCCGACGCAGCCCTGGCCGGCGTGAAATTCGACGCCACCATCATGGATCTCGGCCTGCCCGACGGCGACGGCCTCGGCCTCGTGAAGTCCATGCGCACCCGCGGCGACCAGACCCCGGTCTTGATCCTGACCGCGCGCGATGCGCTCAACGACCGGGTCGGCGGCCTCAACGGCGGCGCCGACGACTACATGGTGAAGCCCTTCGCCATGGAAGAGCTGATCGCACGGGTGAAGGCCCTGCTGCGCCGCCCCGGCGCCGCGCTCGGTGTCGAGCTCACCCTCGGCAACGTCACCCTCGACACCACCGGCCCCAACCTCACCGTCGCCGGCAAGCCGGTCTCGCTCACCCGGCGTGAAGTCACCCTGCTCGAGATCCTGCTGCGCCGGCCGGGCAAGGTGGTCAGCCGCAACGCGATTGAGGACGGGCTCTACGGCTTCAACGACGACGTCGGCTCCAACGCGCTGGAGGTGCTGGTTTCCCGGCTCCGCAAGAAGCTGATTTCGGTCGGCGCCGACATCCAGCTCCACACCGTGCGGGGCGTCGGCTACATGGCCATGGACCGCGGGTGATCGGACCCGGTGGTTGCTGACGGGATTGGCGCGCGGGGGACGACTCCGCGCGCCGAAAACCTCTTGAACCGGTCGCCGTCCTCGGGCCCGGGCGCTACATTGGGCGCCATGGGCTCCAACCGCGCCTCGCTGCAAGCACGTCTGATCCTTCGGCTCTGCGCCGTGTTCGTGGCCTTCTTCGTGGTCGCGGGCATGGTGGTCTTCCTGATCTACCACACCGATTCGGAAGAGATTCCGTTCGACGTGCTGATCGATGACCTGCACGCCCTGAAGCTCGCCGTCGCCGTCGATAACGGTGGCCGGGTGACAGTGGACGAGACTATGCTCTCGCCCAGCATCGGCTACATGGTGCGCTCGCTGGACGGCTCGGTGAAGCTGTCCGGCGGCCGCCATGCCGACGAGTTGCAGGCGATCGAAACTCCGGCCATCGACGAGGTCACCGAAAGCTGCCGCCTGGCGGGTAAGGAGCGGCCGCAGCGCGCCCGCCCGCGCAACCGCCAATGCAGCCTCTCCGAGCTGTTCGAGATCAACGGCGACACCCTGGTCATGCAGGTGACGCGGCGGATCTCGCGCACCTCGACCGCGCTCGACGCTTTGTTCTACGAGTGGCTGGGCGAATATCTCCCGGTCACCCTGCCGATGCTGCTGGTGTTGATCCTCGCGCTGATCTTCACCTTGCGCGGGGCGATGAAGCCGCTGGAACGGCTGATGCGCTATGCGCGCGCGATCAATCCGGCGCAGACCGGCGTGCGCCTGCCGACCGACGATCTGCCGAAGGAGTTGCTGGGTGCGGTGGAGGCGGTCAACGGCGCGCTGGAGCGCCTGGACCGCGGCTTCCAGGCGCAGCGCGACTTCCTGGCCGACGCCGCGCATGAGCTCAGGACGCCGCTGGCGATTCTCGCCGCGCATCTCGACAGCATGCAGGACCCGGCGCGGACCGCCGCCTTGCGCGCCGACGTCGAGCGGATGACCAAGCTGGTCGGCCAGCTGCTGGTGGTGGCGCAACTGGAAGCCTTGACCATCCGACCGGACGAGCAGGCCGACCTCTCGGAGATCGCCGCCGAAGTCGCCATCCTGATGGCCCCGCTCGCCGTGAAGGCCGGGCGCAACGTGGCCGTGCTCAACGCCGAGCATCCGGTGCCGGTGCGCGGCAACCGCGATGCGCTCTATCAGGCCTTGCGCAACCTGGTCGAGAACGCGCTGAAATTCACGCCGCCCGGCACCGAGGTCGAGATCGAGGTCGATCCGAGCGGCGGCGTCTCGGTGTCGGACCGCGGCCCCGGCATCCCCGAGGAGCAGCGCATGCTGCTGTTCCAGCGTTTCTGGCGCGCCGACCGCCGGCAATCCGGCGGCGCCGGCCTGGGCCTCGCCATCACCCATCGCATCGCCGCGGCCCACCATGGGCAGCTGCTGGTCGATGACAATCCGGGCGGCGGCGCCCGGTTCACCTTGCGCGTGCCCAGGGTCGGCTGAGCGCGCGCTGAGCGTCGGCTGACAAAGCCGCCGTTCTCCGGCATAGTCGATCGGGGGACGGCAGGATATGCCGTGGACAAGGTCGAAGACATCCAGTCGGAAATCGTCCGCGCGGGGCATGCCTATTGGCTGGCCCGCAAGCGCGACCGCGCCTTGCCGTCACGCAGCGATTTCGACCCGCCGCTGGAGGTCCCGCGGCTCATTCCGAACATCATCCTCTTCGACGTGCTGCGCGAGCCGCTCGACTTCGTCTATCGCCTGATCGGTTCGAAGATACGGATGCACCTGATGCAGGATCTCACCGGCGTGCGCATGTCGAGCGTCGCCTACCAGCGCGCGGACAGCGTGATCTGGGCGCATCAGGCCTGGGTGGTCGAGCATGCGGCCCCCCGCTTCTTGCGCCCGCCTTACGTCGGCCCGCACAAGGACTTCCTGTTCATCGAGGCGGTGATCCTGCCCTGCGGCAGCGACGCGCGGGTCGACAAGCTGATGGTGTTCGCGGATTTCGTCCGCGCGCTCCGGCCGCGTCCGGTTTCGGAGGGCTAGGGTCCGTACTCAATTGGGGATTCCCTGATTATTGATATTGTGATTCAAGCTTCCAAACAGCTGGAGGCTTGGAATGAAGGGGATCACTTGGCTGAGCGATGCGGAGTGGGCTCGGATTGAGCCGTTGCTGCCGCGGGGACGGCGCGGCGCACATCGGGTGGAT